>CALFNN010000021.1 GCA_937902925.1 uncultured Opitutaceae bacterium | reverse complement strand
CCCGTGCCCGATACGGTGAAGGATGCGGTGATGAGCCACCCGGAGCCGGAGAAACTCGTCGGCCAGAAATACTCCCAGTTCACCTACTATCACACCGACGAGCGCCGGCCGCTGATCGTGACCATGCGCAACGTCGCCTCGCGGGAAATGCTCTACTGCGCGTCCAGTTCCGGCGCGCACCATGATCAGCGCGCCAAAGAAATCAAAGGTCACGCCAACGTCGTGGATGCAATCGTCGCCAACGCATGAAAACGCACCGAGAAATTCAAGAGGAAGCGCGGCGGCTGGAACAACTCGGACGGCAGTATTGGACAGAGGGACGGCAGCGTAATGCCGGTGAAGCCGCCGGGGGCGCCCCGCTATTCGCCCCTCACGTGCTTTTTCGTTTTCCGGACACTACGTTGACGATTAGCCGCGGACCAAATTTTGAAATGACCGAAACACGCCGGATGGCGCGGCGCATCGAGGTCGAATTCCGCGACGAGAAGCCTGGATTCAGGCTCGTTGAGGAGGAGTTTGAGGCGGAGCCATCGGAAGGGGTCGAGAGCCTCGGGGTCGTCCCGGTCGCACAAAGCGATGACGTGCTCGACGTGCTGAGCGAAGGCTACCGGATAGGGGAGGAGGAGTGTCTGGCGGAGTCCCTCACCCCCATCGTCGCCCGACTGGAAGAAGTCGGATTTTGCGACGGAATGAGCACGGCGTTAACGGAAGTCGAAGCCGTCATCGGCGCCAGCAAGCTTTCGCCCGCGTCGCGCCTGCGTGTCCGCGCCAACGCGGTGGAGTTTCTCGAAGGCCGCATGAGGCCGAGCGACTTCATCACCGATGTCGTCGAACGCCACTATGAGGGCGAATCGGTGCGTGAGACCGTGGTCGCGCGGCCCGGCGAACGCCTCGCGATCGATCAACCCTGACCCGAATAAACATTTTCACCCACGAAAGGAGCCAACGTCATGAACCGATTTCTCGACAATCTTGCCTTCGCACAGCCTTACCTCGTCACACTCTTCTTTGCGGTCGTCGTGATTATTCTCATGCCGGGCTGCGCGACGACCGGCGCCGACTCGGCCGGTCGCACCCGAGATTTCGCAATCACCGCCGCCACGACGGCTGGTGGTGCTTACGTCGGTGCGAACAACGCCAACGACAAGGCGAAGGGCGCGGCCATCGGCGCCGCGGCAGGATTCGTCGCGGGCGAGACGATCAATTTCTTCAACAACAAGGCGCAGCGCGAAGCGTATCTTGCCGGCTATGAGAAAGGGCAGTCCAACGCGGTCAAACAGCAGTATTGGATCGCGCGAGATAACCAGCACGCGCGCACCGATGACGGTTACGAAGAAAGCCTCTATGAGATCGACGTGCCGCAGAGCGACCGTGACGGCGTGCGTCGCGAGCCGACGAAGCGAGTCATTCGAGTGGTGATGCCGCGGGAGGACTCACGGCCATGAAAAGAGCATTCGTTCTCGTGCTGATCGGAGTCGCGGTCGGCAGCCGGTGTTTCGGTCAGTGGGCCGTCCTCGATGCGGCGAACCTTTCACAGAGTGCCGCGAACTACGCCGCAATGGTTCAGCAGGTCGCCAAACAGGGAGAGCAAATCAGCAACCAGGTGCGGCAGATTCAACAATTCGAGGATCAACTGAAGCGCATGGGAAATATGGCGGACATCAAGGCCGTCGTCGGTTTCCCCGAACTGAAGTTGGACCTGAGTTTGCCGACTAAAATAAAAACGTGGGCCAACGGTCTGGCGGGGGTGAACGGTTCAAACCTGTTCGGTGACTCGCGCGGCGGGATTTATCGCGCCGTCGCCAACGAATTCCCGGACTTCGATGGCGCGGCGGTTGCGCGGGATGCTGCCGGCTATAAGCCAGCGCAAGAAATCACGAGCACGGTCGATAATTTCAAGGACGTTCAAAACGACGTGTATGCCCGCCGCGAAGAATTGAGGAAGGCCATCGCGAAAACGAGCGATGCGCTGCAAGCCGCCGAAACGGACGCCGAGGAAAAGAAACTTCAAGCAGTGTTGAGCGCGCAATACAGCCAGCTCGCGGCGATGGATTCCGAGGTCACGTTGAGCGCAGCGGACATTCAGGTGAAGGCGGCAGAGTCCACCGCGATGACGAGCGCGCAAAACGAGGCGGATGCTGAGGCGCGGCGAAAGCTCGCGCAACAGGAAGCCACGAAAATCGGCACTACCTTCAAGCCGATCTATGAGCACATTTTGCTCTACGTGAAGGAACAGCCTTTTCGCCCGTAGGTCGGCACGGATGCCGAGGTAAAAGGTCTTACGTTACAGCCGCCATGAAGACGATTCACCCTCTTTTTCTCTTTTTGATTGGAGCTGCCCTGGCTGGATGCACTGACAAGAAGGCCGTTGAAGAAAAGGCTCGCCATGAGGCGGAGGCAAAAGCGCGGGCTGAGGCCGCGCGAAAGGAAATGCAAACCCTACCGCAGGTTTTTCGGCCGCGATACGATGGCAAGCGACTCGAACCGGAGCCGGTGAAAACGAACTCCACAACCGCCGCAACTGATCCTGATCCGGCAAAGAAACCATGAGCGCTCCCGCAGGCAGCATTCTTCCGGCGTCGTATTTCGACGGGCTCTCCCAATTGTGGGGTGCGACCGCTTACGTTGCGGCATCGATTGTGGCAGCAGGACTCGCTTTCGCTGGTTGGACGAAGCGGAACGATCCGGTCACGCTCATCTGGCTCGTCACGAAGGTGCTTTTGATTGGGCTCGCGACGCTTTTCCTCCGGGAGTGGCTGCTGCGGCTCGGCGATGTCGTCACGGCGTTTGGTAATGTCTTCAACGTTGATCCAACCAACGTGGACGAGAAATTCATACGGTTCCTTTCGGGCACATCGCCGTCGCAACCGAACGCCAGCGCATGGGATGTGATTTGGGATACGGGCTCCATTGGCACCGCCATTGCCTATGCGATGTTGTGGCTCTTCGGCTGGTTCTCATACGGCGTGCAATTCATCGTAAAGCTGGTTGGGGACATTTTGCTCTCGGCGGGCTGGGCGCTAAGTCCGCTCTTTCTCTCCTTCTTTCTGCTTCGTCCGATGGCTGGCGTCGGTCTCAAATATATTCTCGGGCTCGTGGCGCTGGTGTGTTGGCCGTTCGGCTGGGTCATGGCATCCGTCGTGACGGACGCCATGCTTCAGGCAGCGGCGACAGCGAGCCTACTCCCTGTCGTTGTGACCGGCGGCGTATCGGTTGCGCCAGTGCTCACAGTGTTGATGATCGGAGCATGGATGCTCCTCAGCTCGGCGCTCGCACCCTATGTGCTCTATCGCGTTCTTACCTCCGGGGCTAATCCCGCGGCGGCGTTTGCGCAAGGCCTCGCGGGTATTGCTCAATCTGCGCTGGCTGGGGGCGTTGGGGCCGCGACTGTCGCCGTGACCGGCGGTGCTGCTGCACCGGCGGTTGTTACTGCTGCCGCGCTTGGGGCTATGGCGGCGGGCACGGAGTCGGCCGCACGAGGTGGCGGTTCCGCACGCACCACGGCTACCGCAACGGGAGGTATGTCCGGATTCTATGGCGGCCGTTTCATGCGGCAGCAAACTGCTTCAATGGGGGAAATGGCCAATGCAGCTACACGCCGCGCTGCCGCATCAGAGCAATTTGCGGCACACTATGCGGGCGGTGCGAGTCAAAGCTCACGGCAGGCGAGTAAGTTCCCACATCAACCGCACCACCCTGATCCGAATCAAGCCGCCATCGACATCGAATCCCATGCTACATGACAAATACGGTGCTGCGCTCACGCGTTGGGTAGCGGCTCAAAAACGAATCGAAGCAGCCGAAGAAAAAATTCGCGCTACCTTTTTGGAGCGCACGTTTGGCCCGACGGCCGAGCGCGGCGCACCACCTTCGCGTCCATGCGTCAACGTCACTCCTCCAAAACAACCACCAAAAAAATAGAGTCATGGTCGCACCCGCCGAAAGCACTGCGACGCGGCTTCCGCCGCTCGCCTCCAGCTTCGGCCAACCGAAATCCACGCTGCTCGCGATTTTCACGCGGCAGCGGCGGCAATCGTTAGTCTGGTTCCTCGTCGCGGTCGCGGCCTGGGTTTGGGCGGCATGGGATCGCCACGCACTGGTCGAACAACTGACGCGCAAGCGCGAGGTTGTCGTCATCGACAGTCTCGGCACCTACTATGTGTCGCCCGTCGTGGACGTCGCGCACGCGAAGGATCTACACGCGCTGCAAACGAAGCTCGCGTGCAAGGCGCTTTTCGAGCGCAACCCGGAAGGGTTGGATAACCCGGAACTGTTCAAGCTGCTCTTTCTCAAAGACGCGGCAAAAGCGGCGCTGGCTGCCATAGAAAAGAACAAGGCGGAGTATCAGGCGAAGTCGCTCCATCAGAAAGTCGAAACCGGCACGCCGGAAATTCTGAGCACGCGAGACAACGCCTTCTACACCTCGGTGGACGTGCAACTGATCCGGGTCGGCGCGTATCAGGGTGCGCCGATCACGGAGGTGCTGCGCTACCGGGTGAAATTCAAATTCCTGCTCAACCCCGATCTCACGCGCAACGGCCGCTTTCCGACCGCCGTCGCCGCATTCCAAGTCGAGCCGGTCGGAAAAACATAGGGAGGAGTTATGTGGAAAAGCGTGGGACTGTTCCTGGCCGCATTGTCGGCGCTCGCGGCGCAATCCGTCAGCGAATTTGCGCTCGACCCGCGCAAGACGGTCGATCTGCCGGTGTCACGGGAAGTAACCGCGGTCACGCTGCCCGGCGCGATCACCGCCGTCGCCGGCGCGGACATGCTGATCGACGACGGGCGCGCAGCGGCCGTCGAAGTGGAGGAAGGCACGCCACTGCGCTTTCACGTGACGCACGTCAAAGGCGCGAATTTTCTCCTCGTGCAGAGCTTGCAGCCGGACGCGGCGGGCACGCTCACAGTGATTTTCGACGGCGCGGCGTATGTCCTGCAACTCCGCACGGTCGCGACGAATCCGGTCGCGAGCGCGATCTTCAAGCGCCCGGCAGTCGAAGGCGCGACGAAGATCGATCACCTGCCTGAGCCGGTGAAATTCTCGCCCCGGGTTGCGTTCAGTATTCTCGACCGGGCGCGCGCTTATCCCGTCCTGGTCAAGTCACTGCCGAAAGCCGTCGAAGGCGTCACGCTGCGCGCGCAGGGGCGTAAAGTGGTCCTGCCCGATCTCGAAATCGAGGTGCAGGAAGTTTACCGCTTTTCCAAGGAAGACGCGGTCGTGTTCCTGCTGAATCTACGCAACAAGACCGACCGCGTGCTCGAAATTTCGCCGAGCACCTTCGCCGCCCGCGTGGGCGACGAAAAGTTCGACGAGTCCATTGCGAACGCGCCGCGGACCCTGCGTCCAGGCGAAACCGCCGAGGCGGAATTTGCCATCGTCGGAATGCCGGACGGCACACGCAACGATCTGAGCGCCGACAACGCGTTCACCATTCTCGTCAACACATCGCGCCGCGACGAGGCCGCCGCAGCGGCAGTCACGCCGGCACCGAAGGGGACTCCGCAATCATGAACCCGCGCGGACTAAAAAATTTCCTGACGAGCAAGCTCGGCATGTTCGTCGTGTTTCTGGCGGTGCTGTTCAGCGGCCTGTTCGTTTACGGTCACCATCAAGCGGGCGAGAGGCAAGCCGCCCGACTCGCCGCGCAAGGCGCGAAAAAAGTCGAGCTGGGCGAGATGCACGCGCCGTTGGCGGAGGGACTGGAAGACGGCGTGCCGCAGCAAGTCCGGGCACCGGGCGCGAAAGGAGACAAAAACGGCGGTATCGTGCCGTTTCGCCCGGTCGCTGCAACCGTCTCACGCGCGGCAGCCGCCGGCGAGCACCCCGCCGCGAAGCCGGCGGAACAGCCGCGGAAGATTCGCTATCAGACGTTGCTCGCGAGTTACGAAGCGCCGCCGCCCGCGCTCCACGTCGAACCGCCGCCGCCGAAACGTTTCGTGCCCTACGGCACGTTGCTCAAATGCAAGCTCGTGAACACCGTGGACAGCGCGAACCTCGAAACGCCAGTCATCGCGATGCTGCTGGAAGATGTCTGGCAAAACGGCGAGCTCGTGATCCCGGCCAACACGCTCGTCCATGGCTCGGCCAAGGCCGGCCGCCTCCGCGACCGCATCACGGCGGCTGGCACCTGGCGTTTCGTGTGGCAGGACGGGCGCGAACTCGCGTTCACGGGCGTCGCGCTCGACCGCGAATACGATCACGAAATCGACGGCTACGGCATCACCGATGGTTCGGCGGGATTGAAGGGCCGGTTGATGGCGTCGGACGATCTCCAAGAACTCAAAATGCTCGCCTCGGCGGCGCTCAGCGGGTTTGCGCGCGGGACGCAGGACCGCACGCAGACCGTGCTCGGGAGCACGATCACCGGTTCGGTTTCCAACGGCGTCCGCGAGGGAGCCGGGGAGGTTTTCGATCTCTACGCGCAGCGCACGTTGAAAGACATCGAACAAAACGGCTATTTCGTGCGCGTCGCGGCCGGAAAGGAATTTTACGTTTACGTCGTCGAGACGGTTGATCCGCGAAAAGCGAAGATCGCCGGGACGAAAGTTGAGACCTCGGTGGCGCCCGCCCCAGCGGCGGGCCAGCCCGCGTCGGAATCGGAACCAAAAACGAAAGGATGAATATGCGTGCCACATGGATTTTGATCTTCGCGATGGCCGTGGCGGGCTGCGCCACGCAACGGCCGGCCGTGCGTTCGTCGGCGAAAGGGCCGGCGCTCGCGGAGAGATCGCTGGTGAATGAAACTGCGCCCACCCGCGTCGTGGAGACGCGATACGAATTGCGCGGCTATCGCGATGCCGACAACCCTGCCGTTCGCCATGAGGCCCACGCGGTCTATCGCGCGACGCGAGTGCCGGCGCGCAGCGGTGAGGTGGCCAGCGATGCGCTCGAAACCGTTCCGCGCGCCGAATTCGCTCCGGCGAGCTACGCGCCGTTGCCGCGCAGCGCGGAGCTGGCCGCGGAGGTCGTGACGCAAAAGCAAATCACGGAGCAGTTGCGCGCGATTCAGGCTGCGATGGCTGCAACCGAAAAACAGGCGCAGAGCCAGTATGGGACGCTCGTCAACGAAACGGCGGAGACGATCAAGCTCCGACGTGAACTCGAGGCTGAGCGGGCACGGGTAAAGGAACTCGAAGCGAGTTTGCGTGACCGTGCAGCAGACTTACCCCCGGTGGCGTCGTCCGCGACGGCGCAGAACACGACGGCAACCCGATGGTGAGTTATGGCAGCGGACGACATACTCCGGGAAAAACTCCGCACACTGCCGGCGCGATTGCAGCAGGCGATTGTCGGTCAGAACGAAGCGGTCGCGCTCGTCGCCGAGCGACTCCAGCACGGGGAACTAGGGTTGACGAAGCGCGGCCGGCCGCGGGCGAGCTTCCTGCTCCTCGGCCCGACCGGCGTCGGAAAAACCGAACTGAGTTTGCAGTTCACCGAGGATCTGATCGGGGCGGGCAAGCTGGTGCGGCTGGATATGTCAGAATACCAGACGCAGGACCGTCTCGCACTCCTGCTCGGGACGTCCGGCGACGATCCGGGCCGTATCGCGGAAGGCTACGACGCGTGCAGCGGCGTGGGCACGCTGCTTTTCGACGAAATTGAAAAGGCGCATCCGCGTGTCCTGAACATCATGCTGCAACTGTTGGATGCAGCCCGACTGACGACCGGCAGCAACCGCGTCCTCGATTTTTCGTCTTGGTATTGCGTGCTCACGAGCAACACCGGTGCGCAGCGCATCATGGCGATGCGCAAATCGAAATACGAAACGATGGAGCGGTTGGTGCGGCAGGATGCGCAACGCGAACTCAGCCCGGAGCTGTTCGCCCGGATCACGGCGACGGTCGTTTTCAACAAGCTCAGCTACGAGGCGCAGTGCCGCATCGCCGAAGCGATGCTGGCGCGGGAATTGCATGAGCAGAGCGCGCGCGGCTATGCGATGACGACGGACGCGAATGCGGTCGAGGTCGTCATTCAGCACGGCTACGATGACCGGCTCGGCGCGCGCCCGATGCGCGACGCCACGGAGCGGCTGGTGCGCAACGCGCTGGCGGAAAATTTACTCAACGGGGGTCGCGGAGTTGGCCGGTTGCAGGTGCATCCGGCCGGAACCAAACTGGAGCTATTGCCGGCCGCGACGGCAGCAGCCGCGTGAAAGGGTATATGGAAAAATCGTCTCGCAGCGGCCAGCTTCGGATGATCGTCCTCAAATGGGACCGCCTTTATGGCGACCTGATACAACACACGATCGGGAATGTCTGGCCGAAGGCTGACGTCCGGGTCTATCAGCGCGGAATCGAGGCGCTGGCCGCCATCGACGCGCGCGAGCCGGACCTGTTCATTACCGGCGTTAAGGTCGCGGACATGGACGGGCTCGAACACCTGGAGCCATTCATCGAAAGTTCGCTCCCGATCCTCGTCGTCACTTCGCGGCCCGACTCGCGCATGTTCGAAATGCTCCGGGCCGTGCGCTACGACGGAATTTTCGACGGCCGGAACGAGGGTTGGGAGCGTCTCGCGGTTGCGCTCCAGAAGGTGGTGCAGCATGAACTCTACATCAGTCCATCGCTGATGCAGTATTTGAAGGCGCCAAAAAACACCACGCTCGACGCGCTCACCGAAATGGAAAAAGTCGTGCTCTCCGTGATCGGAGACGGCTCCGACAATCTTCGGGCGAGCACGCGGCTCGGGATGTCACCGGAGACGGTAGGCAGTCATCGCAAGCGGATCATGGGAAAGCTGAAGCTGCATCATAAAGGGGAAATCGCCTCGTATGCCTTGATCCACGGTTACGTGCTGATCACCTCCGAGGGGGTTTCTTATCCCGGATTTCAACGCCGGCTGGCGACCGGTTCCCGGCCGGAGCGGCACCGCGGCGGCAGGCCACGACGGCAAGACCAAGCGGATATTTTGAGCGGCCGGATCGGGCAGGTATTTCCGCGGAATTGACCGCATGAGGAGAGCCGGCGCGCTGAGAGAGTGCGCGTCGCATCGGTTACGTCGGCCAGACGAAAAAAGGGGCCGAAGCCCCTTCGTTTAGTCTTCGTAAGGCAGCATGAGGGTGAGCACCGCGGCGGCGGTGTCGCCGGGTCCGATGTGGAGTTTCATCGCGTGCTTTTTTCCGGTGATGATGACCGTGAAAAGAATCTGTTCGGCGTCACGGGCGGAGCGGATGGCGAGTTTAGCCATCGTGGAAATATCGTGGCAGATACCGGAAGAGTCCTGGTCGGGCCGTAACAACGCTTCCTCGATAATTCCCCACACCGCTGACGTGCAGGCGAACGGATGTTTCCAGTGCTGGCGGATGGAATCGACATGGTTCAAGTCCACGAGCACACCGTCCTCGATGGCTTGGGCACGAGAGTAGGAGTAGATCGTTTCGCCAAACAGGTTTTCGTTTGTCATGGTTCGTGCCGTTCGGCCCGTGGGGCGTGCATCACGGAACGTGACCTTATCGCCTACTGCCGATTGGCGATTTCGCCCCACACCCGAAAGTCAAAGCGGTGGACGGAGCGCCGAGGTGGCGGGCTTGCCCGCAACGAGGGGGAAGCGGAGTGATTCCGCGTGGTGGAGATCGCGCAGCGATACGACCTTGACCGGGTGTAGAATGGGGAAATCAGCGGCTGGCAGTCGCTCAAAAAAACGAGCGTAGCGAGCATCGGATTGGGTCCGCTGCATCGGCGGCGAAGGACAAAAAAAAGGCGGCCGGTTGAACCGGCCGCCCATCGAGGCGAGTTTCACTCGGCCTGCGCTTCGGCTTTCAGTCCCGCGAGCCGGCCGAAGATGAACGTGTGAGCTTGGTCGGCGAGCTTCGCGACCAACGGCAAGTCATCGCGGCCGAAGCTATCGGCGTCGTGATAGTTCTTGGCGTCGTCCACGTAGGTTCGGGCGAAGGTCACATTGTAGAACTTCTTTTGGTCGGTTTCGTTTTCCCACACGGCGGCTTTGATCCGGCCGAGGCGGAAGGTCTGAACCGGCAGCTTGGCACCGGTGGAAGCGTTCTTGGCTGGCGTTGCGGTCTGAGCGTTTTTGGAGGGCATGATAGTTCCTTTTTGATTTTGTGAGGAGCGGGATTGCTTCTCGTCAAAGGGCGGGGGTGCCGGCCGGCGCGAGGGGACAGTTGGGAGGATTACTTTCAAGGAGGGACCTAAATGGCACCGGCCGCTTGCGGCGCGCCGGACGGAGGGGCCGCCAGGGAAGCAAAACTGCTCCGGCAAAAAAGGAACGAGTGCCGCCACAAATGCGGGCGCAACGCTGGCTCGAACGCGTCCGGTGCTGCCGGGGAATGACCTCGCCTTGGCCGGATCGGCACAGGTGGGAAACGGCCAAAAGAAGTTCTTTGTGACTTCGCCCTGACGTGGACGATGCCAGATACGACACCGCTGGCCGCGATGACGGTCGCAAAGCTTGCCGACGCCACACGTTCGCCGGTGAGCGGTTGGTTGAGAAAGCCGAAGCGCGGGCCGAATCGCCTCGACGGCCGGTTCAACCGGGCGCCTCGTGTTCGCAGGCGCTTTTTGGTTGTTGGGCTGTGGCATGGGCAGGGCTCGAATCAAACGGTCATCCGCAGCCGGCTGCTGATCGTTTCCTCGAGTGCTTCGCGTTCGGTCATTCCCCGCGCGATGACGGCGAGCGCCTCGTCGTAAAAGAGGTTTGCTCTCGCGCGAACGGCGAAGCCCATGCGAGTGACCTCGACATGCCATTCAGTCGATGCGACGGCGCGTTGTTCGTGGTGGTCCCAAAGATGGAGACCGCCGCCCTCAAAGGCCGGATTCGCGCTGAGAAAAAGTCCGACCGCGTCGTCGGGCGAGGCGACGCGGTCTCCGTGAGGGTAGTGGCAGCCGTTTTTCGACTGACGGTAAACTTGGTAGCGGTGCGCCGTAGCGCCGTGCGGTTCGTGCGAAAGCAGTGTTTCCTTTTTTGTCATGGGAGTGTCCTCCATCTTGGGTTCGATCCTTTCGTCGGTTTGCCGCGAAACGAGTGGGCGGTCATTTCGCGAACGCCTTGAGGCGGGTGTTCAGGACTTTGATGTCGATCTCGGCGCCGGTTACCGTGGCGCGCGCTTTCGCGAGCCGCACTTCGGCTTGCAGCAGTTCATGTTTCAGGCGCGAGAGTTCGTCAGGGAAGGCCGCGAGCCGGGAAGCTCGCGCCGAGGTGACCGCTGGTGCGGCCGGTGATGTTTCTTGATTTCCGTTGTTCATAACGCCGGTAACCTTCGGCCTCATGTGCTGACGCCGACAAGCGCGCGCGTCTGCCGAATTTGGCGTAGATTTGCTGCCGTAATTTGGGCAGTTCAACTACCGCGAACTCGGCAGACGCGCAGCCTTGAGCGAGGGCGAAACGGTGCGAATCGTGTGGCGAACCAAGGAGGAAATATGTTGCAAATGACCACTACGCTTCAGCCGGCGTCGCCGGTGACGGAAACGATCAAACCAGAGTGGCTGCGGTTACCGGCACCGGGCACGCGCTGCCGTTTCACCGGGCTTTCTCGCGGCACTTTGAACGAATTGTCGATCCCATGTCCGGCGAACGATCACAAACCGCCGGTGAAAAGTGTCGTGATTCGGAAACGCGGCGCAGTCCGCGGCATTCGCTTGATCAGCTATGATAGCCTGATGGCGCATTTGGAGAACCTCACATGACGACACAGAGAAACCTATTCCGTTCGCTCGTTTCGCGTCTGAAACGCCGCTGGGGATTGGGACAGCCCTGGTCCGTCGCGACGGGACCGGCATTCCTGCTTACGGTAGAAAAATTGAGCGGGCATTGGGCCGGATTCCCGTGGCGCACGTTTCAATCTGCTGACTTTGACCGGGACGATGCCGGCGATGACTGCATCACCATCGCCTTCGATTTTGCGGTGGTGAAGATTCACGGGCTGGGTATCGAGCCGATGATGTCGGCGATTGCACTCCTGCGGTTGGACAAAGTGTGGGAGACTCCCGCAGCGCGAGTCCTGCGTTTGGGTCGGACGCCTCGCATCGGTGAGATTGAGGTGCAGCATCGGCGGTAACAGCATACCGCTTGGGTGCATCGGACTTGTTGGTCATTCTTGCTTTCCAAGCATCGAGGACCATCTCAGATTGCACAACTCTGCACGCCCGTGCCCACTAACATCTACTGCGACGAAAGTTGCCACTTAGAGAACGACCACCTGCCGATCATGGTGCTGGGCGCACTTTGGTGCCCAACGAATGATGTTAGGGCACTATCTCTCCAAGTCAGGGATATCAAGCGGAAGCATGGGTTAGCGGATGGATTTGAAATCAAGTGGGGGAAGGTGTCCCCATCGAAGGCCGATTTCTACGCCGACCTCATCGATTTGGTTTTCGGAAATAAGGCGATCGCGTTTCGGGGCCTGGTGGTGCCGAACAAGGCCGCACTGCGGCATGACGACTTCGGGCAGACTCACGACCACTGGTATTACAAAATGTATTACCTCTTGCTGCGGCCGGTCCTGAAAAACGGAAATGGTTTCCGTGCTTTTCTCGACATCAAAGACACCCAAGGCGGACCGAAGGTAGCAGAGTTGGAGTCCTATCTACGTGCGCACCTTCACGATGATGCCCATGAGCACCTGTTGGGAATGCAACTGGTTCATTCGCGAGAAGTCGTGCCGCTCCAACTCACCGATTTGCTGATCGGCGCCCTTTCCTACGTCCACCGCGACCTCAAGGGCAATGCGGGGAAAGAGAGGATTGTAGCGGCAATTCGTGAAAAGAGCGGCTTAACCCTTCGGTGGTCTACGGCTCCGGGACGAAAGAATTTCGACGTCTTCGTCTGGGAGGCAAATAAGGGAGACGCCTAGTCATGCCACTGCCGGCGCTGAAGCAGGTGGAGGATTTTCCCGGGGCTGACTACGCTGAAAAATGGCGTGCATTCCTTGAAGACATTTACGGGGTCTTTTGCGATACGGTCGTTGACGCCAACCTAACGTTTCAAGGCTGCCCTGTTCGTTGCCGCTGGCACGAACCTTTTGATGGGAAGCATGCCTCCTTTTGGCATGCCATATCAGAAGGTCGTGTCGAAACAGACCGCACGCCAGACTTGGAACGGTGCGCTCGAATGGCATGGATCCAATGGGTAATTTGCCACGCTGACGACTCTGCTCATGTTCGGTGGTGGGAAAATGAACGTTCATCCAAACACGGTCGCAGCACGCACGTCCCGCTTTGGCTGTTCAATGAAAACTACGCCGTCATTCTGCAAAAGCGGCAGAGTCAGGAAAATGGCGAGACGTTCTACCTGTTGGTGACGACTTACTGCCTAAAGCCCAACAGAGCCCAGTCATTTCAAAAAGAATGGGAAGCATGGATCGCTTCGCACCCCTAAAATAGCAGAGGCCGCGGGTAAGGCGGCCTCAGATGCTCCTTTTACACTGACGCCTTGCGGCTGGTAAATGAGACAGGAATAGAATCGTCAACTTTGGTCAGGAATCAAGACATCCTGTTCCAAAACGTGACAAGATTCCCGGATATCAAGGTCTTGGGGCACACGTAAAATCCGGTTGGCGCATATGTCCGGCAGCTTTTACCCGGCCAGCTTCAAGATCGGGAGTTTCGAAATCGCTCGCCGCTTCGTATCCGTGTCAATGTGTGTGTAGTGCTGAGAAATCGCCTGGGATTCATGGCCCACAATATCGCGAGCGGTGGCGTCATTGACGCCTTCGCGCTTGAGGGCGCTGGTCGCCGAATGGCGCAACGAGTGAAACGAAAGCGCACTGGTCTGCCGCTTTCCGCTGCGACCTTTCGGCGCCTTCGCGTCGGCGTGGTGCGTGCGTTTCTCGGCGAGCTTAGCTGCGGTGAGAATCTCGTAGAATTGATTCGAGAGCGATCCGGTCCGCCCTTCCTTTGTGACAACGGCGTGGGCCTTGGGAAAGACGGGAGCGGTGGCGCGCTCAGGTGTGGATAGACGTTTCAGAAAATCGCGCAATGGGTCAGCGATGGGCACCTCAACGGTGCGCTGCGTTTTCGCCGTTTTGAAATGAACGACCGTCTTTTCGAGGTCCACTTGGCTCCACGACAAGCTCGCAATGTCCCCGAGCCGTTGCGCGGTGTAGAATCCGAAAAGGATCATCCCTTTCCACTCGCCGGGCGCATTTGCCAAAAGAGTTTCGATCTGCGCGGTGGTGAACGGACGGCGGGCGGTCTGATTTTCGCGCACTTTCAACGTCTTCACTTTGTTGGCGACGTTCTCGATCACGTGACCGTCGCGCCACGCTTCGCTCAAAAGGATGCGGAGCGTCTTAAGGTAGATGTTGGCGCTCTTCGCGCTCAGGCGCGCCCCAATGTGGTCGCGGAACGTTTGGACTTCGACCGCACTGAGGAACACGAGATTTCGTTCGCTTTTCGATCCCAGGAATTCCCCAAAGGCGTCCGAAATCTGGCGGTAGCGGGCGAGGGTGCCGGGGCTTACCTCCTCTGTCGCCTTACGCTTCAGCCAAATCTCGGTGTAGGTCTTGAACGAGACTTCCACGGCGGCGTTCTCGAAGTATTTCGAGGCGATGTCGCGGATCACCCGCATGTGATGCTCGCCCCGTCCCAAACGCTGCGCAGCGTCTTCGTAGCTTCGGGCGACCTCCTCCGCCTTCTTGCGATTCGTCTCCTTCGTGGACCGATTCGAGAAAACACCTGATGTCGCCTTGAAACGTGCGATCCAGAACGGGCTCTTGGGATGTCTCCAAATGCAGGCCATGGCTACCTTTCTACGAGTGATTTTGGTAAGACAAAAGTTAGACAATAGCGGATCAAAATCGATGTCGCAGACGATAGACTTACCTCTGAGAGCGTTTGTTCCAAAGGTAGCCTTTGGACACCGGGGTTCGAATCCCCGTGGGGACGCCAA
>CALFNN010000020.1 GCA_937902925.1 uncultured Opitutaceae bacterium | reverse complement strand
CCGACCTCGTCGAGCGCACCGTCCGCGACTTCCTCACCGAGGAGGTCGACCGCGTGTTGATCGATTCGAAGGACGACCACGAGCGCACGCAGAAACTCGTCGCGCAGATTTCCAAGCGCAGCGCCGGCAAGATCGCGCTCTACAAGGACAGCATCCCGATCTTCGAGCGCTTCAACATCGAGCGCCAGATCGAGCAGACCGGCCAGCGCAAGGTCCCGCTCCCGTCCGGCGGCGAAATCATCATCGACGAGACCGAGGCGCTCATCGCGATCGACGTGAACACCGGCTCCCACAAGAACCGCGGCGGCGACGAGAAGAACGTCATCTACGCCGTCAACCTCGAGGCCGCCGCCGAGATCGCGCGCCAGATCCGCCTCCGGAATCTCGGCGGTTTGATCATCATGGACTTCATCGACATGAAGGAGCGGCGCCACCGCAACGCCGTCTACGACAAGATGGTCGAGCTGATGTCCACCGACAAGGCCAAGAACCACATCCTCCCGATCTCGTCGCTCGGCATCATGCAGATGACGCGCCAGCGCCAGCAGGAGTCGCTCTCGTCGAATCTCTACACCGACTGCCCCTATTGCCGCGGCCGCGGCATCGTGAAGAGCGCGACGACGGTTTCGGTCGAGCTGCAACGCAAACTCTCGTCCGTCGTCCGCCGGCTCCAGCTCCGCAATGATGGCAAGGAGTATTCGCTCCGCGTCCTCGTCCATCCGAGCATTCTCGAGCGCCTCCGGTCCGAAGACGCCGACCTGCTCGTGCGCATGGAGAAACTCTTCGGCGTGAAGTTGGCCTTCCGCGCGGACCTCAATTACCACGTGGAAAACTTCAAAATCATCAACGCGATCACGGGCGAAGAGTATCGGTAAGAAAAAGAGGCGAGACAGAGCAAAAACGAGACCAGAGGCCGCCGGACGACAGCGGTCCGGACCCCATGAACGAAGACCCATTGACTAATCCTGAAGCAACCCAGATTGGATCGAGTTCCATTGTTGCCCCGACGCCCAGACCCGTTGGCGCGAGAAAAAAAACTCAGGAGCCGACGGATCCGATACGCCTGCCCGACCCAGTTGAACTTCGGCGAAAGATACTCAAACACGTCCTACTTGAGGCGATTTATGAAGACCGCGATGTCAGCCGCTTCAGTGTCGAAGACATTCGCAAGGCACTGGAGGACGCAATTGAGTCGATCAATCTTCCCGCCGTGGCGTCTCTGCGTGACGAACTCGAGAAAATAAAACGCGATCGCGAGTTCTCGCAATTCGAAATCAGCGTCGGACGAGTCTCGAACCCTGTAACGATAAAAAAGGACTTCACAACCGCCCGCCAACGCGAGGAGGACCATCCCGAGACCAAGAAACGACTCGGTGCCGCATTGTGGCATTGCCTGCTCGGATTGAATTTGGGCGAGTGGGACGGAAAGTGGAAATGTTCTGAGGCCTACATGCAGCCGGAGCTGCGCCGGCGAATCGAGGCTTTGCGCTCCAAGTCCAACTTGGCTGTGCTCGTTGATACCGGTTCCACAACCGAGGCAGCGGTGGATGCGCTCCTCACCATGGACAGCGCGGCCTTCTTGGTTTCCTCACCGGATCCGCGCAAGCCAGGAGTTACCCACAGCCGCCTGCTGCGCCTGCAGCTAACAACGAACTCGATAGCGATCGCCGCGACCGTCAGCGAAACCAATCGTCCGCTGCGCAGCAATCTTCCGGTGCGATTGATCGGCGGCGACTGGCGCGTAGAAAGTGAAAGCATCTGCGGCCCGCTAGCAGACTTGTGCCTGCAATCCTGGAATTTCCGTTCGGATGTCGCTGTCATCGGCACTACCGGAACGACGATGCGCGATGGTCAATGGTGGCTGCTATCCGAAGACATACTTGAGTCGCGTATCAAGGCATCCTTTCTCGACCTGTCGGCACTGCGGGTGGTCTTGCTCGGATATGAAAAGATCGATATCGAACCGCATCAATTTTTCGCGGCCGTCACCTCTGCACACGTCGACCTGATTGTCGTCGATGGTGGGCGCAAACTTTCGTCCCCACCGAAAAAACTCAGGTCTTTCGCTCAAGCTGCAAACCGCCGGGGCGTCAGCGTCTTGTTGGTAGAATCGCCCGCATCCGAATTTCATTCTCGCTCGTGATTCTCGTGCTCATGCCACGCGCGGCCATGCGGTCTTGGACACTTCCGGTAAGTGCCGTATCGCCCGGAAGTCGCGACGGTCAGTAAATTCTTCCACCGGTAACGGTCTTCGTCGAGCGGAACAAACAAGTTCCCGTGCGCCAACCGCAAGATTGTGGACGCCTGTTCGTTTTGCGGCTTGAGACTCGTGTCCGCATTCACAGGGTGCCAATCACCTCGGGAATACTCCCGTGGTTTGCCCAAGGAAAACCCTGATGAACACCCCAATCGAAATCGAAACCCACACGCCGCGGGTCGGCCGGAAAAACCGGCCGGCGCCTGTTCTCGACACCACCACCAGCAGTCACGTGCCCTCCTCTGCCGCGCAGGCTGCTCCCTTCGCGACGCCTCTCCACGAAAAAACACGCCGCAAGCTCGAGGCCATTCTCAAGGGTGGCGCCGGGGCGGAAAAGACCACTGTCCTCGTCGCGACATTGGCGCGAGACGTTCTCAACGAGGAGCGCCCGTTCCAGCCCTTTATGGATGCCGTCGACATGCTTAGCCGGTTCGGTGGGTGGGAATATGGCTTCTTCCTGTATTGCGTTCGCCGTCGCGCGGCAACGCTCCTGCAGAAGCTCGCGCCCAGCTCAAGGACCGCTGAAATAAAAGCGGCCCAAGCGTGGGCCGCCGAACTCGACTCCGACGGCGGTGGCGATTAATTCCGTCCGCCATTCAGCCTCAGGCCGCCGACCAACCCGGCGGCCTTATTTTTTGGCTGAAACGACCAGAGCGCACGCCAATCCCCGCGCCAACTTTCCCTGCTGCCGTGGCGTCGCGAAGAGTGTGACGACGGTTTCGGTCGACTTACAGCGTAAGCCCAGCTCCGAGGTCCGCCGTTTCCAGCTCCGCAACGACAGCAAGGAGTATTCGCTCGGCGGCCTCGGCCACCTCGAACATCCTTAAGCACCTCCGCAAAAACTCGCCCACCCATGGCGCATGACCGCGGCGCGGCGGCGCGATCCGCGAGCGGAACCTGATTGTGGCGGGCGTTACGAACGGATGTAATGCGCCGCATCGCCTTCTCCTTTATGACCCACGAAACTACCATCCGCGAAGGACTGCGCGTCTTGGGTCTGGCTCTGCTGCTGGCAACGGGCCCGGCCTTCGCGGCCGATGCTCCCGCTGTCCCGGGCGAGACGGCCGCCGCGACTCCGGCTGCGCCGGCCGACAAGGATGCGATCGTCTCGACCACGCCGATGGAGGTCGCGGCCGAGGGCGATGGCGCGGGCGCCCAGGGACAGTTGGCCGTGGCCCCGGAGGTGGTCAGCCCCGATTCGCGCGCCGACCTCGTCTTCACCATCACGGCCGAGCCGCTGAACGGCCGCGTCGGACTGTCGGGTGGCGGCGACGAGGCGGATTTCCTCAAGAACAAGACGTCGCGCGTCGGGTATTTTTCGTATCGGCCCCGGGACGGCTTCACGGGCGAGGACTCGTTTGGCTACTCCGTGCGCAACGAAACGTCCGGCCTCGTGTTCAAGAACGAGGTCGTGATCAAGGTGACGGCGCCGCCCCCGGTCGTGATGCAGAAGTTCGAGGTCAGCGCCGACCGCGAGCGCGCCATGAAGGTCCGCGCCGTCTCGCTCACGACGCGCCCGAATACGCCGGTCACGCAGAAGGTGCCCAGTCACGAGGACTTCATGGATCCCGCCGACCGCATCGGCATCGCCACGCCGAAGGTTTCCTATCTGCTCGACGACAAGGCGAAACCACAGGATGGCACGGCCCGGCTCGATCGCGCCACCGGCCAGCTCACCTACGCGCCCAACCCGGGATTCATCGGCGAGGATCGCTTCAAGTATTACACGATCGACGAAAACAATCCCGCCCTCGGCGTGGAAAACACCGTGTCGATCAGCGTCGAGCCGATCCGCATCGCGAAGCACCTGACGGTCGACCGCTCCCGCAGCCGCGAGGTCGACCTCGTGTTCGTCATCAACAATTCGCCCTCGATGGCCGCGCACCAGAGCCGGATCGCGGCCAACCTGCGCCGCTTCCGGCAGCTCTTCGACGCGCGCGATCTCGACTATCGCATCGGCGTGCTCACGACCGATTTCGTGAATGCGGACCCGGACCGCCGGCCCGAGGAGCAGCGCTTTTTCAAGGAGGTCCGCTCCCTCGAACTCGACCCAGCGGGCCACCCGGTGCTCGACAGCCGCGGCCGCCCGAAGCAGGTCACCAAGCGCGTTGCGAGCAACGGCCACCTCGTCACACTCCCGGAAATGGCCGAGCCGTGGGTCACGCCGAAGACGCCCGACAGCGTCTTCGCCGAGCTCGTGAAAGTCGGCACCAATGGCGACAGCAACCGCACGGCATTCACCGCGGTGTATAATTTCGTCGCGGGCTACTATAACAAGCAGCACGCGTTCCTCCGACCCGACGCCACGACGATCGTGGTTTTTTTCATGGACGAGGAGGAGACGCGGATGGCCACGTGGAAAACGCAAGGGGGCGGCCCGCCGCAGGCCGAATGGATCGAAGACGGCAAGCTCCCCGACCTGCTGAACCAATACAACGCGCGGAATCCCAAAAAGCGCCAGACGCTCGACGGCTACATCAATTACTGGGTGCTGCGCCCCTTCATCATCGCCAAGGGCAACCAGCGCGGAAAGCTCGAGATGGATGCGGTGGTGGCACCGGGCAACATCTCGCACCGGCGCGCAGCCGAGCTCACGGGCGGCACCGTGCTGAACATCGAGAGCGATTTCTCCGCCCCGCTGGCTGCGCTGGGCGACCGCATCGCCGACACCGTCGCCGTCGCACTCGACCCGGTCGGGCCGACCGCGACGTTTTACCAGAAGAGCCTGCGCGTGCTGGTGGACGGGAAGGAAGTGCGCCCCGACCCGCAAAACGGCTGGGTCTACGACGCGCTCACGCACAGCATCCGCTTCCAGGGCGCCGCGAAGAAGCAGGCCTTCACCGCGAAGATCGACGTCACCTACGAGGAGCACATGTGAGGGGTGAGAGCATTGGAGCCGGCAAAGATCCCACGTCAGGATCCGCGCCTAGCCTCGTTCGCGATCAGCGCTTGAAGCATTTGGACCCCCAAAGGGAGGCCGGACCGGGTAACCCAACGCTTGTCGTTGGCCGGTGAGTTGGCCACCAAGGCGCAGCCAACCTCGCCCCCACCATGCGTGCCATTAGCGCTTCCGATGTGGAGGACGTTTTCGTCGAGCCGTTGAATGTTGAAACCTCCAAGTTGAACGACCCAATCAGCGGCGGACGTCCGGCCGGTCCAAACTTTCAATCTCACCTCCTAACTGCACGAAGCGCCGATCCGCGACGAATCCCGCCGCCGCTCGCTTTCAGCGTCTCTCCGAATCAGAGTCGCTCGCAGCCAGCCAGTGCGGCCATCTTGCGATCGAGCGTCAGCACCGTCGCGCGTTGGTGAGCGTAGTCGAGGGCGATGAGCCGGTCCGTCAGGCCGGGTTCCCTGGTTTCGCGCAAGGCCTCGAGCACCGCGTCGCCGTGAGTGGGCTCCATCAAGCCACTGGTCAGCGCCGCGAGCATCGCGGAACGGGCGTCGGACTTGGTCAGCGCGTAGTGGTGCTGCAGCACGGCGTAGGCCTCGGCGATCACGATGCCGGCCACAGTGATGTGCTCGGGTTGCGAGGCGCGAATGGCCGCGAGCCGCCTGACCGTCGCCTGATAGTCCGCGGCCGGCAGACCAGTGAGCACGCGGACAAAAATGGACGTATCAATCCCGTAAGCGGGCATGATCTTTCGGAGTCTCGCGCCATTTGGCCAAATCGAACGGCGGATGCTTCGGGGCAATCTTGCGCTGCAACGTTCCGAGCTTGCTGAAATCCACGCCCGCGGGCGCAAGCCGCCAGTCATCCTTGTCGTGAATCAACTCCAGATAGTCGCCGGGCTTCACGCGCAGGGCCTTGAGCGCCGCCGCCGGGAAGGTGGCCTGCCGCTTGGCGGTGATCTTGATGCGGAGCGTCGTGGGCATGACTGGAAAGAGTCGCCGCCTTACCCGATTGTCAAATCAGTAAGGGGCCATCCGGATGGCGGCATGGCGTGAATGCCGACCGCCAAGCCGCAAATCCCCGCGCCGTTCCGAATCATGGGTGCCGTGCTGGCGATCTGGACTTGATTGGGCGGCGGCTCTCCGGGCCCCGCAAATCCGCGGGGATCGCGTCGCGACGCACTCGGAAACGACCGCAGGTCGCCTCTCGCCTCTCGAGATCACGCAGATATGAGGAGCAGCGGCTCCGCCCTCCTCCTCCGAACCCTTCTTTCGGCCGCGACCCGCTTAAAAATCCATCTCCGTGCTCCAGGTCCACCGCCGCGGCGGGTTGCGGTTGACCACCTGCAGCAGGGTGCCGTTGCTCGGCTGCGGCTCGACGTAGAGCGGATCGTGGTTGAAGAGGTTGCCCACGTTCAGGCGGCTGGTGACCGCAATATGCCTGCCCACCTTGAAATCGTAGTGGATGCCCAGATTGAAGACCGCGCTGACGGGCAGCACGTAGAGTTGCCGCGACTCGTTCACCTGCAGCGTGCCGCCCGCCACGCCGTCTCGCGGCCGGTAGGTGTAGTAAGCGCGGTTGCTGTATTGGAAAACGCCGGAGAGGACCGCCCCCAAGCCTTTGAGACCGCCGTGATCGATGGTGTAATCGCTCACGAAATTATACTGCCACCCGACGTAGCCCGTCGTCAGGTCCCCGGGCTGGAAGATCGTGACATTATTGTTGGGAAACGGCGAGGTGAACGTGTATTGGATGGCGGAAAGCGGCAGGCCTGCGACGCCGGTGGCGATGGGGCCGTCCGTCGGCGAGGTGTTCGTGAGAATCGTCCGCAGCGCCGGATTGGCGATCGCGCCGGAGGTCGGATCGGGATTCGCCCAGTAGGGACTCGCCGGATCGTTGAGCATCGCGACGGTCAACGGTGTCGCGTTGGCCGCATCCGCGGTGCTGATCGTGGCTTCGCTTGCGGCCGTGGCGGCGCCGTTGACGAGAACCGGCGCCCCACTCTGGTAGGTCACCTGACCGGCGGAATTCGCGTGGAACTGATCGTTGTAGAGCTGGCGATAGGAGACCTCGTCCTCCACGCGCCCGAAGATGTAGCTCGCGTTGAAGCGCATGCGCCACGCGGGCGTGGGATTCGCCGTCAGGGAAAAACGCGCCGACGTGGCGGCCCGCGCGAGATTGACGAAGCTGTTGGCGTTCGGCGCGCCATAACGGCCGTTGATGCCATTCGGGTTGACCGCGTTTTCATAGCTCCCGTCGACGCTTTGGTTTTCGTGCTCGTCGGTGGTCTTGAAGTCGTAGGTCAACTGCGCGCTGTAGCTCCCGTCGGGCGTGTGCCATTTCAAACCGATCTCCGGCACGGGAGATTTCGCCTTCGGCGGCAGCAGCGGACGGCCGTAGAGATCGCTGGTGGAGCCGGAGGGCGATGCCGCGGTGCTGACGGTCAGGTAGGCGCCGAACGCGGAACTAAATTGATAGATGCCGCCGACCTCGAAACCCGAGTAAGTGGTCCAGGGCAGGAACGTGGTGATGGTCGCGCCGGGATTGTAAGTCGTCTCCCGGTCAAAACTGACGCCGGCCAGCGTCTGAAATCTCCCGTCCAGCCAGTCCGTGTAATTCGCAAAATTCAAAAAACCCTCGTGCGTGATCGCGCCGGGGTTGAAGCTGCCGCTGAAGCCGGCTCCGTTGTTGGGCACGAGACCGAACGGATTGGCCGCCGACTTGCTGGCCGCCGACGACGCGATGGTCGGCATGAGAATGTAGTTCTGGCCGTTGACCGTGACCCGCGGCGTGCCGGGCCGGAAGAGCGGATGGTTCGCGATCTGCGCATTGACGATCGGATACCAGAGCAGGTTCGACGGCATGATGACGCGACCATATTGAGAGGCCGGGTTTCCGGTGGTGAGCGCGTTCCAGTCGGCGTCGGCCTGAAAATAATTGTAACTGATGCCGCTGCTGCCGAAGGACGGTCCGGTGTGATTGACGTAGCCGCCGAGCAGCGTCTGCGAGTGCGCGCGCCGGCCAAAAAAATCGTTCGTGGCGACGAGCGTGAACTCGAACGCCTTCAACCGCTGGGATTGGAAGTTCAGGCTCGGGTTCACGACAATCGCCGGGGTCGCGAACGGGTTGCCGGCCGCACCGGCCGGCTGGAGCGTCAGGCCGGAGGTGTTCCGCCAGTCGCGCATTTCGTTGTAGACGACGGCGGCGCGTCCCGCGAGCCACGGCCGGGGCTGCGATTCGACGATCAGCGAACTGTAGCGGTTGGTGATCGGCTCGTTCGCCCACCAGCTGCCGAACGAGTCGACGTTCTTCCAGTTCACCACGCCGCCCAGCAGCCCGTCGAGCTGGCCGGTGGCGGCGAGATAGTTCGCATCCTGGCCGATGCGGGGATCGGCCGCGCTGAAGAACGGGCGGAAGTTCGGCTTGAAGCTGAAATAGTTCTGCGACTCGGTCTTGCCGGTCATCACGCGCACGACCGTGGCCGGGCCGAGCTTGAACGCGAGCTGGCCGTAGACGCCGGCGAAGGGCGCGCCGTTCGCAAGGTTCTGCCGGAGGTTCACGGTCTCGCTCAGGGTGCCGGCCACGCGCAGGGCGATCCGGTCGCCGCCGACGTTGTAGTCGGCGAGCAGGTTTTTTGCGCCGAGATCGTCGAAGCCGGCCGTCAGCGATCCGCGGGTCACGCCGAACCCGGCCCGCTTCGAAACGGCGTTGATCACGCCGCCCGCGCCGACCGCGCCATAGAGCAGCGATTGCGGGCCGGAAATCACCTCGACGCGCTCGATGTCGAAAGTGGAGGTGGCCCCGGAATTGGTGCGGGCGCTGACGGTCGGCCCGAAGAAACCGTCGCGCTTGATGCTGTTGCCGGTGCTCGCGGCAAATCCATTGATGCTCAGGCCGCCGCCGCCGTCACGGTCCCCCACCGAGGTCGCGTAGGCGCTGCTGTCCGAGGGATTGTAGCCCACCATGCCCGAATAATTGAGCAGCAACTCCTCGATCGTCCGCGCCCCGGTGTCCTTGATGAAGGTCTGGGTAAACACCTCCGCGGACGCGGGCATCTTGTCGAGGTTCATGCTCAGCGCGGTCAGCGAGTTCGACTGGAGCGCTCCGTAGCTGTTGGCGCGGTCGGTGCGGACCTCGAACGGCGTCAGCCGGATCGCCTGCTCGTCAGCGACGGACACGAATCCCGCCGGCGCCAGCGGCGCCTCGCCGACCCGCCGCAGGGCTTGGACCGGCGGCGGCCGGTTCCGGTCCGACCTGGCCGGGGACCGGCCCACGATCGCCAGCACGCCCGAGCGCGCATCCTGCGAAATCACGAGACCGGTCCCGCCTAGCATCCGCCGGAGCGCGACCACCGCCGGGTAGTCGCCCTTGATGGCGTTGGTCCTGATGCCCTCCACCGCATCGGCCGAGTAGACCAATTGGTCGCCCGACTGGAGCGCGAACGCCCGGAGTGAAGCGACGGCGTCGCCCGCCGCGATGTTGTAGGCGTGGGTGGCGGACCCGGCGGCCGCCGCGGCTGGCACCCGCCCGGTGACGGCGAAAATCGCCGCGCACTGCACGGCGCACAAAAGCCGGCGCAGCCGCCAAAGGTGTTGGGTGGAGGGGGTCATGCATCGTCGGCCCGCCGCCGCGGCGGGCCGTCACGCCCGCTGGCCTTGGTGCACGCCGATCGATCCGCGATGATGAGCCCGATCGCCGGGAGGTAAAGTCACTTTGCCTTGCTCAATCGCGTCGCATCGGGCCCACGTTCGGCGTGCATGCCGTATTTGTCCTCCAGCACCTGGACAAGATCATCGTAGCCGTGGAGCCGGAAAGTGCCGCCGATGCGGAACGACCCGGTCTCCGGATCCGCGATGATCAACTGGTGCCGGTTGTAGCGGTTGAACTCCGCCACCACCTCGCGCAAGGGTGTCGGGCCGAACTCGAGCAGGCCCTGCTGCCAGGCCAGCTCCTGTGCAATCTCGGCTGCCGGCGGGGCGGAAACTTGCGTCACGGACGCCCCCGCGGGGCCAATCGGGATCGTGACGCGTTGCCCCGCCAGCAACAGCGGCGTTCCGGTGGCGGACGAAACGGGCAGGAGCGACCGGCCCTGCAGCGCGTCATCGACGCGCACTTTTCCCTCGGTCACGAGCACCTCGACGGCAGCGGCGCGCAAGCGCACGTCGAACGCCGTGCCCACCGCGCGAACCGCAACGCCGCCGACGGACACGACGAACGGCCGGTCGGGATTTTTTGCCACGGCGAAATGCGCCTCGCCACGACTGAGGTTCACCCGGCGCTCGCCGGCGGAATAGTCGACGGACAACGCGGTATCGGTGTTGAGCTGGACGACCGATCCATCGGACAGATCGAGTTGGCGTTGCTCGCCCACGGCCGTCTCGCCGCGCCGGGACTCGCGAGCCGGCCCTGCGGTCGTCGGACGGCGCACCGCGAAAATCACGGCAAGACCGGCCGCCGCCGCGAGCAACGCCGGCGCCAGCCACGATCGCCGCCGACGCACCGGCGGCGCAAAGTCGGGATCCTCCGCGATCCGGCTGGCCGGCCAGAGCTCGCCCACGCGGTCGAGCGCGCCCCACGTCGCCTGGAGCCGGGCATAAGCCGCCGCGCGAGAGGGATCCTGCATCCAGCGCGCAAACTCTTCGCGCTGCGCGGCGGTCAGCCCGTCGTCATGGCGGCAGATCCAGTCGGCCGCTTCCGCCTGGAAGTCGGTGTCGTCGGCCGGCTGCCGGGTTGGCGAAGGGCTAGATTCCATGGCTCGATCCTCGCTTCACGCCGCGCGCCTCCATGAAATCTGCACACCGGCAGACGCCGAGATGGATCTGGGTCGCGACCGTGGCCTTGGAAATTCCCAGCCGGGCCGCGATCTCCTCGTGCGACAGGCCGGCGATTTTCCGCAGCTTGAGCACCTGCCGGCAACGGTCCGGCAGGGCCGCGATGGCCTGGTCCAGAAGATGTAATTCTTGGTCATGATCGACGGTTTCGCCCGCACCGGGCCTTTGATCTAAGACGGTCATCCGCTCGGAATATGGTATCTCCTCGAGCGAAATAGTTTGTTTTTGTCGAAACTGGTCGAGGGCGGCGTTGCGGGCCGTCGCGAAGAGATACGCCTTGGGAAAACCGATTTCCCTGGTTTTCAGCGCCCGGATCAGCCGGCGGTAGGACTCCTGCACGACATCGTCGATATCGGACAACCGCGGGAAGTGACTCCGCAGATAGGAGCGCAGGGCCGGCTCATGTGCCTGCACATTTTTCTCAAACCAGCCATTTTCCGGGTCGGGGGAAGCCACGGGTCAGAAGAGGCCCCTGCTTAGACCGGCCCGGTCGCACAGCGCGAGTGAAATCGAGCGCCGACCGCCGCGCCCCCGGATTTTCGGGAAGCCGCCGGGAGGTAAAATTCCGCGATGCCGCCGGTGCATGAAACAAATTCGGAAAATCTTTTCATCATTTTGTTCCGGGGTCCCGTCTCAGCTATCACCATGCAAACCCCGCTCCGCCTGAAACCCACCCTGGCCGTCGCCCTTTTGCTCGGCACGACCATCGCGCTCGCCGCCCAATCCGCGCCCGCCAATGCGCCCGCGCCTCAAACCGCCGCGTCCCCGAAGAAGCCGCAACCCGTCCCGACCACCGACGAGACGGTCACGTTGAACCCCTTCGAGGTCCAATCCAGTCGGGACAACGGCTACGGCGCGCTCCAATCGAACTCCCTCAGCGCGTTCAGCATGGACGTCCAGAAGATGCCCGCCACGGCGCAGATCTTCACGGAGACGTTCATGAAGGACACCAATTCCGACCTGATCGAGGACATGCTGATCAACTACTCGGGCGTCGTCGGTTACGCCCCGGGCGACAGTGCCGCCTACACCGAGTCGAGCGGCGACCGCGACGGTGGCGGCGGCCTCAGTGTCCGCGGCTTTGGCGGCACGCCCGTCAAGCTCGACGGGTTTTTCGGCCCGCCCTCGTCCACGCGCAGCGCCGCCGGCACGACGCCGACGTTCATGCTCGAGGGCGTCGAGGTGGTCGAGGGGCCGCAATCCCTGCTCTACGGCGCGATCGGCGCCGGCGGCGTGATCAACGGCATCTACAAGCGCGCCTCGTTCAACCGGAACTTCGGCTCCGGCTCCTACAGTTTCAACGATCTCGGCGGGAAAAAAGGAACCGTCGACTACAACACGGCCGCAGGGAACTTCGCGCTGCGCTTTTCCGCGACGAGCCAGAGCAACGCGACCGTCCGCCAGAATCTCGGCAACACCACCAAGGGTTTTTACGTCCAGGGCGCGTGGCGGCTCCCGAAGCAAACCGTCATCCGCGTCATCCACAACAAATACGAGACGTTTGCGACCAATGGCTTCAATCCGTCCCTCAAGCCGTTCCTGGCCTCGACCAGCCCGCTCATCAACCACGACGCGCGCTACATCGCGGCGACCGGCCAGATTCCCGACAGCATGTTCGGCGGCAGGGTGAACTGGAACAACATCGACTCGTTCGCCGGCGTCTGGGGCCTCGAGCCGTCGAGCATCTCGAACAGTTCGCTGGAAGTGGCCAGCTCCCCGCTGCCTTGGCTCTCCGTCAAGCTGGTCGGCATCTACAACCAATATGTCGACTGGCGCAACACCACCGGCATGACGCTGCAGCCGGCCGGGGTCGGCGGCAATCCCTACCCCACCGCGGCGATCGCCCTCGCCAGCCCCAATCTCAATTACCAGTCGCAACGGCAGAGGGGCGTGCAGCTGAATTTTCTGGCGACCAACGATTTTTTTCACGGCAACGCGCATTCCCAAACCCTGCTGAACGGCTACGTCCAGCACATCGGCCCGTCGTTCGGCAGCAGCGGCATCACCTACTCCTACATTCAGGCCAATTCCGACTGGACTCCGTTTGTGGGCACCGGCGTCGCGGACTACGGGCACGTCCTCATGCCGACCCAGTGGATCCCCGTCACCAATGGCCAGATCGTCAAGTATGGCGCATTCAACCCGACCCAGAACCCCGACAAGTCGCGGGTCACGATCAACGGCGTGAACTACATTCTCCAGCCGCGCATCATGCAGAGCGCCGCCTACAAGGGATTCGCGATCCCGGGCAACCCGGCGAACACCTATGGGTTGATCCCCAATGGCTCCAACAGCGTCCTCAATCCGAAGGCTACCAGCGCCAACTATAACTTCAACGGCTCCTTCAACCCCGGCACCGAGGAGCATGAGCACTTCGTCAGCCTCGCCAACTACACCGATTGGTTCGGCGGCCGATTCTCGACCCTGGCCGGCATGAGCCTCGACCGGGCCATCACCCAGAACACCGGCGCGACCGCCATCACGGTCCTGCCGTGGACCACCTACACCGGCTTCGAGGTCGGCGGGATTTACCAGGTGACCAAGAATTTCGGCGCCTACGTCACGCTCGGCACCGCCGCGACGCCCGCCGGCTCCACCAACAATCTTTACGGTCAGCCGCTCGCGACGCCGAAGGCCAAGTCGCCCGTTCCCGAAATCGGCATCAAGGCCCACACGCTCGACCAGCGCTACACGGCCCAACTTTCATGGGACGTGAAGACCAAGGACACCGGCGAAATTCAGAGCGTCGACTCCAGCTACCAGAACGCCGTCAATCCCAACGGCATCAACGGGCGTCTCGGCGCCCCCGTCGGCGCGGCCTCGCAGACGAACAATTTCGTCAACGTCGACCGCACCGCCACCTCGCTGGAGTTCCTGGCCACCGCCAGTCCCACGCAGAACTGGCGCATGCGCTTCAACGCCTCCTATCTCTTCGCCCGCATTTTGAACGGCGTGACTTACAAGCAACTCTACAACGACCAATTCAATGCCAGCGGCTCCGGCCAGGTGACCTACGGCAACGGTCAGGTGATCTACGTCAACGGCGCCGCGACCAACGCCGCCACGGCCAACATCGTCACCTCGTCGACCGCCGGCGCGACGCCCCTCACCCTCGCGCTGCTCAACAACTCGGCGAGCCCCTATTGGGCGAATCCCGACCCGACCTCCGGCACCATCACCAATTCGGCGCTGAAGACCATTCTCACGACCGGCGGCGCGGCCGGTTCGACCGGCGTCGCCCAGGTCACCGCCAACGGCCAGTCCGCCACCGGCGCCGTGGGCCTGCCGCTCTCGTCGGTCCAGTATGCGTTCACGTCGCTGTTCCCCAACGCCACCGTGCCGATCTTCAAGCCCGGCGATCCCACCACCGGCTACGCGGGCTGGCAGATGAACGCGTCCACCGACTACCGGTTTTCCGAGGGGCTGCTCAAGGGTTTCGGCGTATCGTTCAGCGCGCGCGCCCAATTCAGCACCCGGGCGCTCTACACGTTCTACCCGAATACGGGTCTCGGCACCGCCGGCAGCCAGGTGGTGAACGAAAACCGCGTCATCGTCGTGCTGCCCACCATCGTGAACTGCGATGTCGGCGTGCACTACGAGCACAAACTCTGGCACGGCCTCACGCTATCGACGCGGCTGTTTGTGAGCAATGTCTTCAACAACGACCGGTTCTACGTCCTCCCCCAGGCCGCCAACGGCAACTTCCTCCAAGTGACCCAGCGCCTGCCCACGCGGCTGTGGACCCTGAGCAACGAGATTTCCTTCTGAGCCGGGGCATCCGGCCGGCACGGCGAGTTTCACCAAACGGTATTTCCCGTTCCGCGTCCCAGGCATTCTCCCGGCGGCCCGATTTCGGGCCGCCTTTTTTCGCCCTCACGGCACGGTCGCTGTCCCGCACCAAGATTCCCTTTGAAATCGCGCGGCGGTCCGCCCTCATGCCGCCATGTCATTGCGCGTTGTCGGCCAGCGTTGCTTGAGCGAACGGGAGCCCGAGCTGGGGCTCGGCTTGGTCGCGTCCGTCGACGTCGCGGCCAAACGCATCGGCGTCGATTTTCCCGCCACCCGCGAGAAACGCCTCTACGCCCTCGACACGCCGGTCCTGCAGCGCGTGCAGTTTCGTTCCGGCGAATCGCTGAAGACCCGCGATGGCGCCACGCTGGTCATCGACTCCGTCGAGGAGGCCGCCGGCCTGCTCACCTACGTTGGCGCCGGCCGCCGTGTGCGCGAGGACGCGATCTCCGACGTCACCAGCGTCGACCTGCCGCAGGAACGGCTCATGGCCGGCCAGGCCGATGCCGGCGGGGTGTTCGACCTCCGCTACCGCGCGTTGCAGGCCCGGGCGCGCTTCCGCTCGTCCGATGTCCGCGGTTTTCTCGGCGGCCGCCTCGAACTGATCCCGCACCAGTTCTACATCCTGCAGGAAGTCTCCTCGCGCCAAATTCCGCGCGTCCTCCTCGCCGACGAGGTCGGCCTCGGCAAGACCATCGAGGCCTGCCTGATCGTCCAGCGCCTGCTCGCCGTCGGAAAGGCGAAACGCGTCCTCATCCTCGTCCCCGAATCGCTCACGCACCAGTGGTTCGTCGAGCTGCTGCGCCGGTTCAATCTCTGGTTCAGCATCTACGACGAGGACCGCTGCCTCGCCGTCGAGCAAAGCGACCCGGGCGAGAACCCGTTCCTCGCCACGCAACTCGCCCTCTGCGCCGTGTCGTTCCTCGCCGGCAGCGAGCCGCGCCGCGCGCAGGCGCTCGCCGCCGGCTGGGACATGGTCGTCGTCGACGAGGCGCACCATCTCGCGTGGACGCCCGAAGCCGCCAGCCCCGACTACGCGCTTGCCGAGCAGCTCGCCCGCGGCAGTCCCGGCCTGCTGTTGCTCACCGCCACGCCCACGCAGCTCGGTCTCGCCGGCCACTTCGCGCGCCTGCGCCTCCTCGATCCCGCGCGCTACGACAACTTCGATAAATTCGTCGAGGAGGCGGAGAGCTTCGGCGCCGTGGCCGGCATCGCGGAAAAAATCATCGAGCAAAAACCGCTCAAGCCGAAGGATCACGCCACGCTCAAGGAAATCTTCCACCGCGACCCCGCCCGGCTCGACCAGCATCTCGCCGACCTCGCCGCGGCGACACCCGGCGCCCGCGACGCGCTGCTCCAGACGCTCCTCGACCAGCATGGCACCGGCCGCGTCGTGTTCCGCAACACCCGCGCCGCGATGACCGGTTTCCCGAAGCGCAAGTTCTGCCCCGCCCCGCTCGACGCCGGCCAGAACCTAACCCACCTCGCCCGCATCTTCCGTGAACTTCAGGCCGAGGAAACCGGCGACGACGCCTCCCTCCGTTACTCCTTTCGTGATGACCCGCGCCTCGACTGGCTCGTCGCGTTTCTCAAGCAGCACCGCCCCGCCAAGGTTCTCCTCATCTGCAAATCCTCGCGCAAGGTCGCCGCCCTCGAGGCCGCGCTGCAGGAAAAGATCAACGTGAAGGTCGGCCTCTTCCACGAGGGCCTCGCGCTCGTCCAGCGCGACCGCCAGGCCGCGTGGTTCGCCGAGCCCGACGGCGCGCAGCTCCTGCTCTGCTCCGAGATCGGCAGCGAGGGCCGCAACTTCCAGTTCGCGCACCACCTCGTCCTCTTCGACCTCCCGCTCAACCCCGGCCTGCTCGAGCAACGCATTGGCCGCCTCGACCGCATCGGCCAGACCCAGACCATCCGCATCCACGTCCCCTACGTCGCCGGCAGCGCCGAGGAATGCGTCGTCGAGTGGTATCACCGCGGCCTCGATGCGTTCGAAACCCTGATCCACGGCGGCGACGAATATGAAGCGCGCTTCAAATCCCGCCTCCTCGAACTCGCCAAGCACTACGGCTCCGGCGGCGCCGAGATTGGCCAGGCCCGGCTCGATGCCTTCATCGGCGAAACGGTCGCGTTCCGTCGCGAGCTCTCGTTCAAGATGAAGCAGGGCCGCGACCGCCTGCTCGAACTCAACTCCTTCAACCCCGCCGCCGCCGCGCGCGTGATCGAGCGAGTCCGGGCGGTCGATGCCGACCCGTTCCTCAAAAACTTTCTCGCCGACCTCCTCGATCACTTCGGCGTGCGCATCAAGGATCACGAGGAAGGTGACGTGTTCCTCGACCCCAGCCATGCCTACATCGAGAGTTTTCCGTCGATTCCGCCCGACGGCATGCTCGCCACGTTCGACCGCGCCCGTGCCACCATTCGCGAGGACATCCGCTTCCTGTCGCCCGATCACTCGCTCGTGCAGGACGCCATCGACCTGCTGATCGATTCGAAGTCCGGCACCACCGCCTTCGGTTTCCTGCGCGGCGACCAGCCGAACCTCCTCCTCGAGACAATCTTTGTCCTCGAGACCGTCGCCGACTCGCGCTGGCACGTGGACCAATTTCTCGCGCCAACGCCCGTTCGCGTCGTGCTCGATCTGCGCGGCGCCGATCGCACCGCAGACTACAGGGCCGCCGGCCTCGCCGACGATTTCGAGGACGGCACGCTCGCCCGTTTTCTCGAACGCCCCGGATTCACCCCGGGCATCCTCAAATCGATGCTCGAATCCGCCACCGCCTGCGCCGGCGAGCATAGCCAAGTCCTGGTCGCCGCCGCGAAATCCCGCGCAACATCCGCACTTACCGCCGATCTCCAGCGGCTCGTCGACCTGCAAAAACTCAACGACCACATCCGCCCCGAGGAAATCGCCCTCGCCCGCGCACAACTCGAACACACGACCGCCGCCATCGCCCAAGCCCGCCTCCGCCTCGATTCCCTCCGGCTGATCGCCGAGGGCCCTGACGACTTGGATTGAGCCAGCCGCCTCTCCGCGCGTCGCCGATAGAGCAATTCGTGCGAAACGGGTTTGGTGCATCTCCCGCCGTCAAGAAGACGGGGCACTCACGTCTTGGCCTATCGTGCCAAGTATCGCTTCAACGGCTCCCAGTAGTGGACCCGCCAGCCTTCGATCTTGGCTTTGTAGTCGGACGCGGGAACGCCGAGGTGGGTGAACGTGAGCTTCGTCTTTCCGCCCGCCGCCTTCGCCAGCGCAAACGTCACCAGCGTGAACGTGCCGGCCGGCCAGCTCTTCCCGCGCCAGACCTGCACGATGCGTTTGCCGGGGAGCAACTCGACATTCTGGCCGGTAATGTAGTCGTCGTAGCACTCGAATGCGCCGCCAACTTTTTTTGATATCTTCGCCTTCGCGCCGGTGAACGCGGCGTGTTTCTTTTCGTCCATCAAGGCGGCGTAGACGGCCTTGGGCGCCGCGGGGAGTAACACTTGCTGGTGGATGGTCTTGGTCATGGGGACGGGATTGAGGATGCGATCGGCGCCCCGGGTCGGAACGACTGTCCGATTCAATGACGAGTCAGCGTCCGGGATGAGGACATCGTTTCAGACTCTATGCGTGGTTGTGCGCGGTTCAACCCGGTTCCCGGCGCTCACTGCAGGTTCCCTTCGGCGTCGAACTCCAGCCCCGCCGCCGGTCGCACCAACGCGATTTCCGGACGCGCCTTCGCCGCGGGCCACAATGCCTCCGAAATCTCCATCTCCACGAGGTTCAGGGTGTCCGCGATCCGCACGATGCGCGCCGCCGCCGGGTCCGCCAGCGGCAGCGACGCCAGCGCGCGCTCGATGGCCTCGCGGTCGGTGTCGAAATAAACCGGCAGCTTCGCGCTCTGCGGGGTCAGCGCCGTCATCGAGTTCACAAACGTAATCCGCGGGTCCATCGCTCGCGCCAGCCGGGTCGTGGTGATATCCGCCAGCCCGATCCCGATCGCGTTGCCGTGGGTCTCCGGCGTGAGATCGCGCACGAAAATCCGCCGGATGAACGGCGCCGGCCGGCCGTCGCGCCGCAGGTGACTCGAGTAGCCGTCGATCGAGCGCATGATGACGTTCGGATCCATGCCGGTCCCGCTGATGTTCTTGCCGATCCGGTCGACGATCAGCAGGTCGATCTCGTCGAACGGCAGCAGCGGCATCAGCCGCCGCGCCTCGACGAGGAGTGCATCCTCGCCCTTCTCCATCTCCTCGCGCCGCAACCCCACGATCTTCGCCGTTTCGTGAAACTGGTTTTCCAGCAGCGCAAATCCGCCGAGGAGCGGCGTCTCGCGGATCAGCACGCCGGCCATCGTGCGGATGGCGCGCTCGTGGCCGATTTCGCTCGCCGCCATGTGCATCGCCGCGGCGCCGACTTGTTTGCCGAGCCCGACGACCGCCATCTTCAGGAGTCCGCTCCCGAGCTCGCCGACGAAATCCGTGTGCGGCTTCACGCGGTTGACGAGCACGATGCCATCGGCCCCGAGCGCCTCGACACTGCACCAGACCGGTTTGCCGTCCGCGGTCACGCCCACCTGGCGGACTTCGAGCGACGCGCGGATCGGCGCGTGCATCGACGCCTCGGTGATATCGTAGCTGGCGAGAACCTCCCGCTGGCCCTCGGGCGTCGCGCCACCATGGCTGCCCATCGCCGGAAAAATAACCGGCTCCGCTCCCGCCGCGCGCAGCAGCGCGAGCACCTCCGCGACGATCGGTTTGAGATTCGTGATGCCCCGGCTGCCGACCCCGACCGCAATCCGCGCGCCGGGCTTGACCCGCGGCCGGAGTTTTTCGAATTCCGTCGTCAGCGTCGCGCGCAGATCGAGCGGCGCGGGGCGGGCGAAATTCTGCCGCACACGGATGAAACGCGGGAGGAGGCTCACGCGAGGAAAGGTTCAACGCTCACGGGTTGAGGATAGGTTCCGCCGGCCGGCCGTTTCAAGCCCGCGCCGATCCGGCGCCGCCCTCCCACCCGCGCTTATTCCGTCCGCTGGCTTGCTCCGTGCTGACGGATGAGGCCCTTTCCCGGTCAAATGCCGCCGTCGCCCAGAATTCCCGCCGCCCTCGACCTCACGGTGCGCGTGGGCTGCAGCCTCGTCTACGAGGTCACCGGCACGGCCTCGCTGCTGCTCAACCTCAAGCTGCGCCCCGACCGCAATCACGCCGTGATCGCCGAGGCGCTGGCGCTGGGCTTGAACAACGACCTGCCCGCCGAGGAGTTCCTCGACAGCCACGGCAACAATGTCTGCCGCGTGGCCCTGGCGCGCGGCCAGAACCTCTTCCGCCACGACGCGATCGTGGCAGTGTCCTCCCAGCCCGACAACCACGACCTCGTCCCCGGCCCGGCGCTCGCGGTGCGCGACCTGCCGGCAGCCGTGCTGCGCTACACGCTGCCCAGCCGCTACTGCGACTCGGACAAGCTCTCCAATTTTGCCTGGGAAAAGTTCGGCCAGATCGAGCACGGCCTCCCGCGCGTGCAGGCGATCAGCCAGTGGCTGCACGATAACATCGAATATCGCTATATGTCCGGCCGCCCCGATCTCTCCGCGTGGGACGTGCTGCAGCGCGGCCACGGCGTCTGCCGCGATTTCGCGCACCTCGCGGTCGCACTCAATCGCACGTTCAACCTCCCGGCGCGCTACGTGACCGGCCATCTCGCGGACATCGGTTTCCCCGATCCGGACAACCACATGGACTTTCACGCCTATGCGGAAGTGTTTGTCGCGGGAAAATGGTTCACGACGGATGCGCGCTTTCATGTGCCGCGGATCGGCCGCATCAAGGTCTCGTGCGGGATGGATGCGGTGGACGGCGCGTTCTCCACGATCTACGGCGGGGCGACGCTCGCTTATTTCCAAGTCTGGGCCTATCAGGTCGCGCGCGGCACGGTGGGCGTCGGAGATCCACTCGATTTCTCGCAGCGCCTCGACAACCGCTGGACCGTCACGACGGATTCGCAGGTTTTCGGCTGAGCAAAATCCATTTTCCTCGGAAGGGCGCGCTTGGGCGCCACCTCCCCTCATGGCACGCATCGTCACTCCGTTCGGATTTCATTCCACCGCCGCGGAGGTGGCCGCGGGCATCGACCTCTCCGGCCGGCGCGCGATTGTCACCGGCGGCGCCGGCGGCATCGGCGTGGAAACGGCCCGCGCCCTGGCCGGCACCGGCGCCGAGGTCACCCTCGCCGTGCGCAACGTCGATGCCGGGGCGCGGGCCGCCGCCGACATCGCTTCGACCACCGGCAACCGCGCCGTTCGCGTCGCCCGGCTCGACCTCACCGACCGCGCCTCGATCGCCGCTTTCGTCGCCGCGTGGGACGGGCCGCTGCACGTGCTCGTCAACAACGCCGGCATCATGGCGCTGCCCGCGCTCGAGCGCACGCCGAACGGCTGGGAAATGCAATTCGCCACGAATCATCTCGGCCACTTCGCGCTCGCGGCCGGCCTGCATCGCGCCCTCGCCGCCGATGGCGCGGCGCGAATCGTGTCGGTCAGCTCGAGCGCCCATCAGCTCTCACCGGTGATCTTCGACGACCTGCACTTCGCGTTCCGGCCCTATGATCCGCTGCTCGCCTACGGCCAGTCCAAGACGGCGAACGTCCTCTTCGCCGTTGGCGCGAGCGCGCGCTGGGCGGCCGACGGCATCACCGCCAACGCCCTGATGCCCGGCGCGATTCCGACCAATCTCCAGCGGCACCTCGGCGGCATGAAAACCCCGCCCGAACGCCGCAAAACTCCCGAGCGCGGCGCCGCCACCTCCGTGCTGCTCGCCGTGTCGCCGCTGCTCGCGGGCATCGGTGGCCGCTACTTTGTCGACTGCAGCGAGGCGCTTCCCGTGATGGAGCGCACGACCGACATGAGCGGCATCGCCCCCTATGCGCTCGACCCGGCCAACGCCGACCGGCTTTGGGGAATTTCCCTGCAACTGCTGGCCTGATTGCACTCCGGCCGGCGGGCCACCTGGTCGCGTCGCACCTCAGGGACGCTCGCTCCGCCCGAGCCCTAATTACTCCGCGCCGCCCGCCGCCGTTTCGGCCGCAGACACGATCCGCCCGAACACCGCCGCGATTTCCTTCGCCTCGGCGTCGGACACATGCGGCGCGAAATATTTCGCGATGCCCGTCCGGTAGACCGGCCAGATCTTCCGGAGCAGCTCCACCCCCTTCGCCGTCAGTTGCGCGTGCTGCACCCGGCCATCCGCGGGGCAGGCCTGCCGCTCGATCAGTTTTTCCTTTTCCAGCTTGTCGACAAGTCGCGTCAATCCACTGCGGCTGAGCAACGCGCCCTGGGCCAGCGCGCTCATCCGCAGCCGGCGCTCCGGCGCGAGGTAGAGCTGGTAGAGCGCATCATACCAGCTCAGCGACGGCAGGCTCGCCGCCGCGAGATCGGCCTCGATGGCGGCGAAGACCCGCCAGAACGACACGTAGTATTTCCGCCAGGCCTCGAGCTGGGTTTCGGGCAGATTTGCTTTCATGGCTCCAGCGTGAAGATTTTAGTTGCATTTGCAACTACTTCTTCCATTTTAGTTGTGTATGCAACTAATATCCCTCCTCACCTCCTTCGTCGCCACCAGCGACTCGTTCGCGCCGACCGCCCTGCGGCTGGCGCTCGGCATCATGATCCTCCCCCACGGGCTGCAGAAGACGGTCGGCAAGTTCGGCGGCTATGGCTTCAAGGGCACCATGGGTTACCTGACCGGCACGGTCGGCGCCCCGTGGATCTTCGCGTTCCTCGCGATCCTCTCCGAGTCGGTCGGTGGGGTCATGCTCCTCGCCGGCCTTGGCACCCGTCTCGCGGCGCTCGGCGTCGGGGGCACGATGCTCGTGGCGGCGGCGCAGCACCGACCGAACGGTTTCTTCATGAACTGGACGGGCGCCCAGAAGGGCGAAGGCATCGAGTTCCACCTGCTGGCCGTCGCCATCGCCGTTGCGCTGCTCGTGCTCGGCGGCGGCAGTCTGTCGCTCGACGCACTCCTCGCCGGGTGAACGCCGATCGTCGCCGAACCCGCCTCCCCCCCCGCCTCGCTGCGAAACGCCGCACACGCCCGAAGGCGATTCTCGACAAATTCGGGCCGGGGGCTATCATGGGTTCAACAACCCCACCCCGCCATGAATCCGACCATCGACGCTTATTCGCCGGCGCCCCGGAAGGCCCGCGTTGAAATCATCCCGCTCATCGACGTCATCTTCTTCCTCCTCGCGACGTTTGTCCTGTTCACGCTCTCGCTCAACAAACTCGCCTCGCTCGACGTGCAACTGCCCAAGGGCGGCGAGGACACGGGCGGCTCGGATCGCACTGTATATATTCAAGCCTCCGCGTCCGGAACGTTCTACTGGAAGCAGGGCAAGGACGCCCCGGCCGAGTTGCTTTCCGCCGCGGAGATTCCCGCCCGCCTCGCCGACTACAAGCATCGTGTCGCGGAACCGCGGGTCCTCGTCCGCGGCGATGGCTCGGCGACCTTCGGGCCGGCGGTGATGGTGCTCGACGAGGTCCGCCGCGCCGGCATCGGCGCGGTCTCGGTCGAGACGCTCGTGAGCCCGACGGGCCGCTAGCCGGCCGACCGCCGCTGCAGCTGAACTCTCACTGGCGGACCGGGCTCCCGGTCAGCCGCGCAACAAACTTGATCGCGTAAAGATAAACGCGGTCACGAACCATCCCGGGATCTTCGGCCCGGGCGGGAACGCCGATGTCCGAGATGTCGTCGATCATCGTGCCTTCCCCGGGATGCTGTGCGATCCAGGTGAGGATCTTCACGAGCGTCGCCTTCGGGTAGTTGTCGAGCAGCCGCACCAGCACGATGCGGGGCAGATAGTTTTCCGCGGGCTGCTGGGCGACATCGGCCACGGCGGCGACGCAGAGCAGGTTGCGGACGCGCTGCACCGGGTCGCGCACCAGGCCGGGCGGCCACGCCGGCAACCTGCGCCGCGCGTCGTCCAGTTGCGCCACGAGATAATCGTCCGGCTCGTCGCCATCCCGCGCGATGGGCGCGACGACCCCGTCGTCGCGCGGGACATGAAAATCCAACGCCGCCGTGTCGTCGGGCGTCAGTTGCTCCCATGGTGACGGCGGCACGTCGACCACCGCGCCGGGTGCGACTGAGACGTGTCCGCGGCTTTCCGCCAGCAGGCCGACCGCGCACCACGCGCCCAGCACGGGGAGCAGCCACGCCAGCTGATGGCGTCCCGCGAAACGTTGCGCCGCGTCCCAGCGGAAGAGCCTCGCGCCGGTCACGCAGCCCGCGGCCCCGATCACACCGAGCGCCGCGAGGCTGAAACGCACCGTGCCGAGCCCGCCGCCGCTCACCGCTGCCTGCAGCGCCTCGACGGCGTAGCGTCCGGGAAAAAACGCCGACAGGCGCTGCGCCCAGGGCGGCAGGCTTGCGAGCGGCACCGCCACGCCGCCGATGATGAGCATCGGCAAAAAAATGCACTGCCCGAGCGCCTGCACGGCCGGCACGTTGTCGGCCATCATCGCGATGACCAGCCCGAGGCCGATGAACGCAAACGCCACCATCGTGAACGCCGCCGCCAGCGCCAGCGGATGCGCCGGCGCCGTCATCCCGAGCGCCAGGGCGACGGCCAGTTGCAGCGCGCCCGCACTGACGAGCAGGAGGTAGCGCGCCACGACCGTGCTCGCGACCAGGGCCCACGCCGGCACGGGCGTCAAACGATAGCGGCGCCACAAGCCCCTTTCGCGTTCGCCGACCATTGTGGTTGGCAGTCCGAAACACGCGCCACCGAGCACGCCGATCGTCAGTAGTTCCCCGGCATGTCGCAGCAGCGGCACGGGTTCGTGCCGGAACAGCACCCAGAACGCCGCGAGAAAAATCAGCGGAAAAAGATAACCGTAGATCAGCGCCATCCGGTTCCGGAAATGAAGCCGCAGCGCCGTCGCGAGATGCCGGCCCAGTCCTTTCATGGCGCGCGCTCCCCGGACTCTTTCCGATTCCCGTCTCCCGTGAGCTCCAGAAATATCTCCGTCAGCGTCGCCTTGCGCACGTGCAGGTCGACGATCTCCCCGCCTTGCGTGGCCAGGCAATCGGCCAGCGCGGCCAGCGTGGCCGCCGCATCGCTCGTGCGAAACCGGGCCGTGCCGCCATCGCAGGCGAGATCGCTCACGCCGGGCAGCCGCGCCACCGTCTCCGCCGCCAGCGGCGGCGCGGTCAGCAGCACGACCGATTGCAACGCCGCCGGTCGTGCCACCAGTTCGCGCGGCGCGCCGGTCGCGACGATCCGGCCGTGGTCGATGATGGCAACGCGGTCGCAGAGTTCCCCGGCCTCGTCGAGGTCATGGGTCGTCAGCAACACGGCGCAGCCGCCCGTCTTCATCCGGGCAATCTGTCCGCGCAACTCGTGCCGCGCCTTGGGATCGAGGCCCGCGGTCGGCTCGTCCAGCAGCACGGCTTCGGGCCGGTTGACGAAAGCCAGCGCGAGCGCCAGCCGCTGGCGCTCGCCGCCCGACAGCGTGTGGTAACGCGCCCCGGCCCGGTCGACGAGGTCGAACCGTTCGAGCAGCTCGTCCGCCCCGGCGTGCCGCCGGTAGAACGCGCCGAACAACCGCAGCGCCTCGCGCGGGGTAATCGTGTCGGGCAGCGCCGTGCTCTGGAGGGCGACACCGAGCCGCTGTTTTACTTCGTTCCGCTGCCGCCGGCCATCGAGCCCGCAAATCGTCAGTTCACCCGTGTCGGCCTCGCGCAGGCCGGTCAGGCATTCGATCGTCGTCGTTTTGCCCGCGCCATTGGGACCAAGCAGCCCGAAGATTTCGCCCGGCGCGACATCGAAACCGACATCGCGCACCGCCGCGATCTCCCCGTAGTTTTTCGAGAGTTGGCGGACGGCAATCACGGGCGGCATGGCGGGGAGGGAAGACGTGCAACTATGCGCCTGCCGCCGGCGGAACAAGCCGTTTCACCATTCGACGTCGAACCGGCTCTTGCCTGCTGCGCGAATTCGCGCACTAACACGGTTGCCGCCGCCTCTTCCCGCCTCCTCCGCCGTCAAGCCGCCATGAACTTCTTCCGTCGCCTCGCCTTCAGCCCCGCCCTCCTCGCCTTCGCCCTCAGCGCGCCGGCAAAGGACCTCACCATCGCCGCCGATGGCTCCGGCGATTTCAAGACGGTGCAACCGGCGATCGACTCGCTGCCCGACGGCAACACCGAACCGGTCCGACTGCTCATCAAGCCGGGGAAATATGTGGAATATCTCACGATCACGAAGGGCCGGGACCACGTGACGCTGGTCGGCCTCGGGGCGCGGCCCGCCGACACCGTTCTCTCGTATCACTACAAGGCCTCGGATCCCCGGACCGCCGATTTCAAGGGCGCGGGCAACAGCAACGCCGCGCGCGGCGCCGCGCCCAACGTCGGCACCACCGGCTCCTCCAGCACGACGGTCGACGCGAACGATTTCACCGCGGAAAACCTCACGTTCGAGAACTCCGCCGGCGACAACGTCGGCCAGGCCGTCGCGCTCAAGACCAACGGCGACCGGCTCGTCTTCCGCCACTGCCGTTTTCTCGGGTTTCAGGACACGCTCTATCCCGCCGGCGGCGGCCGCGTTTATTTTCAGGACTGCTACGTGACGGGCGACACCGACTTCATCTTCGGCAACGCGACCGCGGTCTTCGACCACTGCACGATCAACGCCACCGACGCGAAACTGAACTACTACACCGCCGCCAACACGAGCCCGCGCACGCCCTACGGCTATGTCTTTCTCGATTGCAAACTCACCGCCGGTCCCGGCGTGGCCGACGGCGCGGTCTACCTCGGCCGGCCGTGGCAGTGGAACTCCGGTTCCAAGGCCGCGGTCGCCTACATCCGCTGCCAGATGGGTCCGCACGTGAACCCGCTGGGCTGGCATCCGTGGGGACCCAACAACGATCATCCGGAAAACAACACGCGCTACTCCGAGTTCGGCTCGACCGACGCGGCCGGCCAGCCGCTCGATGTCTCCAAGCGCGTCGCCTGGGCGCCGCAACTCACCGCCGAGCAGGCCGCGATCTACACGCCGGAAAAAATTCTCGCGGGCACCGATCGCTGGAACCCCACCGCGGTCGGCGCCGCACGGTGAGCCGGCAATCGCGGGCGCTCCGTCGCTTTTTCCATGGCCGATGACGCACCCGCTCCCGCGGCGGATCTGATCCATCCGATCGAATACCAGCAGATGGCGGGCAACCGCTACAACCTCGACCTGCGCGGGAAGGGCACGCTCGTCGTGCGGGCGGACCGGTCCGTCTTCGCCTTCTCCGGCGTCGAGCGCGGCAACTTCATCCCCTATCGCGAAATCACGCTCGAGCTCCGCGCCGATCAAATCCGCAACGTCGTCCAGCACGGGCGGCAGGTGCAGTTCCTGAGCGCGGCCGGCCGCTCCGCGTCGCAGAACAAGCCCTTCGTGTTCTTCTGCTCGTCGCCGGAGGACGCCGCCGCCGTCGTGGCGCAATTGCCGGCCGCGCGGGATGCCGACTTCTTCGCCGGGCGGGACTTCGCGGAGAAATTGCGCCAGCTCTCCGGACCCGGGCGGCCGTGGACCTCCGTGACGAATCTCCTCATCGCCGCCAACGTCGCGGTCTTCGTGGTCATGGGGTTCCTCGGCGCCGGGTGGATCGAGGTGGCGGGCATGGAGCCTTACATCCGTTACGGCGCCAACAACGGCGGCGTGACCACCGACGGCGAGTGGTGGCGGCTCGTGACATCGATGTTCCTGCATTACGGCCTCCTGCACCTCGCCCTGAACATGTGGGCGCTCTTCCAAGCCGGCCACCTGGTCGAACGACTCTTCGGCCGTCCGCTCTATACGCTCGCGTATTTCGGCAGCGGCATCGCCGGCAGCCTGACCACGCTGATCTGGAACGGCGACCGCGTCTGGAGCGCCGGCGCCTCCGGGGCGATCTTCGGGGTGTTCGGCGCGCTCCTTGGCTACATGCTCCGCGAAAAGCACGGGCTGCCGAAGGTGGTTTATCAACCGATGATGAAAAGCACGCTGTCGTTCGCCGGCTACAACCTGCTCTTCGGCGTGATCGTTCCCGGCATCGATATGTCGGCGCACATCGGTGGCTTCGCGGGCGGGATCGTGCTCGGCTGGCTGATCGCGCTCCCGCTCGAGGCCGAAGTCCGCGCACGGCTTCAACCCCGCCGGCTGATGCTCGGCCTCGCTGCCGTTGCCGCGAGCGTCGCCGCGGGCGTCGCCCTCGCGCCCCGCTTCGACTATCGGCTGACGGACGAGATCGCCTGGCAGAAGGTCAACGCGGAGCCGGCGGCAAAGGAAACCGGGGTCGCCCAGCACCTCCGGACCGCCACGGAAAAACTGGGCACGGATCCGAAGGGCCGCGAACTCATCCGCGTTCTTACCGATGAAGCGATTCCGTTTTACGACGGCTGGCGGCGACAGCTCGCCGCCCTTCCCCTCGCCCCCGGCCGGCGAACGGAACGCCGGCGCGACGCACTCGTGAAAATCATCGACCTCAAGGTCACCAGCTACCGCCATCTCGCCGCCGGCCTCGAGGCCGGCGAGTCCGACGCGCTGGCGCGTTTTCAAAACGAGCAGCAGGCGATCAATCAGGAACTGCAAACGCTGGCCGCGGTAAAATAATCCGCCGCCGCTCGCGACGACGGCCGGTCGCAACCGTGGATTGGTTGATTAACGATAGTAGCGCAAACGTTGCTGCGCTCGCGCCAACGGCCGGCCAGCGTCCGCGTCCAGCGGTTCCCGGCCCCATGAAACTCCCCCACCTCCCCGCCCTGCTGTCGTTCCTTGTCAGCGCACGCTTCGCCTCTGCCGCCAGCCCGGACTCCGCGCCCATGCTCAAGGTGCTTGATCTCTTCACGGCGCCCGACATTCCGGCACTGGGCCCGGCGGAGGTGGCGGTCGAGCGCAACTGGGACGCGCCGGCCACGCTTCCCGCGCGACCGGGCCGCGGGCTCGCGCAGCACCCGATGCTCTACGCGGGCGAGGGCTACAATACGCTCCTCCTCGTCAACGGCGGGAACGTCGTCTGGTCCTACCAAACCGGCAAGGGTGGCGAGATCGACGACGTCTGGCTGCTCAGCAACGGCCACCTGCTCTACTCGCGGATGGCGTTCGTCGAGGAAATCACGCCGCAGAAAAAAGTCGTCTGGCACTACGACGCGCCCGCGGGCACCGAGATTCATTCGTGCCAGCCGGTCGGCCTCGACAAGGTGCTCTACGTGCTGAACGGCCTGCCGCCGAAACTGCGGATCGTCGACAAGGCGACCGGCGCGATTGAAGTCGAGCACCCGCTGCCCGCCGCCAGTTTCACGAACCAGAAGACGGTTCATCCGCAATTCCGCCGCATCCGGATGACCGCGGCCGGCACATTCCTCCTGCCGTTCCTCAAGCTGAACCAGGTCGTCGAGTATAACCGCGACATGATGGAAGTGTGGCGCTACGAGATTCCCACGCCGTGGGCCGCGTCGCGGCTGCACAACGGCAACACGCTGATCACCGACGAGCACGACCGGCTCGTCCGCGAGGTGACTCCGCAGGGCAAGACCGCCTGGGAGTTCACCGCCGCCGATCTTCCGCCCGACATTACGTTCCGCAATATCCAGACCGCCGAGCGGCTCGCCAACGGCAACACCGTGATCTTCAGCTCGACCGGCGGCGCGAAGCGTGAGGACAAGCCCGGTCTTCTCCAATGTGTGGAGGTCACGACCGACAAGCGGGTCGTCTGGGCGCTGCAGGATTGGAAAAACCTCGGCCCGGCGACGACGGCCCAGTTCCTCGACCAACCCGGCCTTCCCGAAACTCCGGGCGGCACGCAGCGCTAGATCGCCGCCCTCACGGTCCCGCGGCGCTGCCGCTCACTTCCCCGTCGAGACTCCGGCGGACGACCTTGGTGAGCACGCCGACCTCGAATGGCTTCGCCAGATAACTGATGCCGGCCCCAAACGGCGCGCCCGACTTGCTGAGTTCCACGCTGTAGCCGCTGGTGACGACGACTTTTAGTTTTGGGTTCGCCTGCCGGAAATGCTCGGCCAGGTCCATGCCGGTCACGCCGTTCGGCATCACCATGTCGGTGAAGACGAGATCGATCTCGCCGGCGCGATCGCCCCACTCGTGGATGGCCTCGGCGCCATCGCATGCCTCGAACACCCGGTAGCCGCATTTCTTCAATGTCAGCGAGACCGTGAGCCGGACACCCGGCTCGTCTTCGACGACCAGGATCGTTTCCTTGCCGTGGGCCGCCGGCACCGCGATCCGGGCGGTCTCGACGGGTGCGCCCTCGGCCCTGGCGGGAAAGAAAACTCGAAACGTCGCGCCCTGCCCCGGCGCGCTCTGCACTTCGACCCAGCCGTCGTGCTGCTTGGTGATGCCGTAGACGGTGGCCAGACCCAGTCCGGTTCCCTTGCCCACTTCCTTGGTGGTGAAGAACGGCTCGAAGATGTGCTGCCGCGTGGCCTCGTCCATGCCGCAGCCCGTGTCCGTCACGGCCAGCCGGACGAACCGGCCGGGCCGCGCCTCGGGGTTCAGCTGGACCGCCCGCTCGTCCACCGTGACCACGTCCGCCTCGACCGACAACCGGCCGCCGCGGGGCAGCATCGCGTCACGGGCGTTGACGCACAAGTTCGTCACCACTTGCTCGAGCATCCCGGCATCGGCCTCGAGGCACAGCGGGCCTGCGGGGCGCTGGTAGTCGAGCTGGATGTTTTCGCCCAGCAGGCGCCGCAGCATGACAAACAGGTTTCCGAGCACTTCGTTCAAATCGACCGTCCGGATCTGGACGACCTGCTGGCGGCTGAACGTCAGGAGCTGCCGCGTGAGGCTCGCCGCGCGGTTGGCCATCTTCTCCAGTTCCTTCAACGCGAAACGCGTTTCGGGCGAAAGCTGCGGCTGCTCCAGCAGCAGCCCGAGGTGCACGAGCGTCGCGGTGAGGATGTTGTTGTAGTCGTGCGCCACGCCGCCGGCCAGCTGGCCGACCGCCTCCATTTTTTGCGCCTGCGCGAGCTGGTCCTCGAGTTGCCTGTGCGCGGTGAGGTCGCGGGTGATGGCGAGCACGCACGGTTCGCCATCGATCTCGATGATTCGCGCCGACGTGACGCCGCGCAGCAGGGCGCCGCTCTTGTGGCGCAACGGCGTCTCCCTGCCGGTGATTTCGCCGTCACGCCGCAACGCGGTCAGGAACCGCCCGCGCTCCTCCTCGTTGACCCACGGCGCCGCCGCGCCGAGCGCCGCTTCGCCGACAGTGTCGTCCACGGTGTAACCGGTGATGGCCGTAAAACTCGGGTTGATCTCGAGGTAGCAGCCGTCGCGCAGGCGGCTGATGCTGATGGCGTCGGGATGCATCCGGAAGGCTTTCGAGAATTTTTCCTCCGAGGCCCGCAATGCCGCGCCGGTCCGCTCGCGCTCCGCGAGGCTGCTCCGGAGCTGGGCCAGCGTTTCCTCCAACTCCCGCGCGCGCACCTGCACCATGGTCTCGAGGTCGTCGACCCGCGTCCGGGCCTCCTGCGTCAGCCGCCACTTTTCCGTCAGCGCCGTGGCCAGTTGCAGGGCCTCGACGTTGTCGAACGGCTTTTTCAAAATCAGCAGCCGGTCGGGATTGCCGAGCCGGCCGACGATTTCGTCCCACGAGTAATCCGAAAAGGCCGTGCAGATGACGACCTGCAGGTCCGGCTCCAGCTCCCACATTTTGGCGGTGGTCTCGATGCCATCCCAGCCCGGCGGCATGCGCACGTCGACGAATGCCATCGCGAACGGCCGGCCCTCCTGCCGCGCCTGGCGCACCAACTCGCAGGCTTCCTGGCCCTGAAAGGCGAAATCCACGGCGAATTCCGCCGGAGTGCACCGCCGCACGGGCGCACCGAACAGGGCGGACTCCAGGCGATCGTCCGGGCGCGTCGCGCCCGGACCGAGCAGGATCTTCCGGAAATCGTCGTGAATCGACTTGTTGTCGTCGACGACGAGGACGCGGCGGGAAATCTCAGGGGTCGTGGGGTTCATGGATTTCGGGGTCGGGCTTGTAGGGCAATTCGAGGACGAAGCGGGCGCCGCAGCCGGGGCCGTCGCTGTAGGGCGTCAGGGTCCCGCCCAGCTCGCGCGCCGCGAGGGCTCCACTGTGCAGGCCGAAGCCGTGGCCGTGTTTGCGCGTGGTGAAGCCGTGCGCAAAGATCCGGGTCAGGTTTTCCCGGGGAATCCCCACGCCGTTGTCTTTCACCTCCATCCGGACGCAGCGCTCGTCCGCCGTGATCCGCACCGTGATCGCCTTGTCGCGCCGGCCGGATTCGTCGCACGCGTATTTCGCGTTGCCGACGAGATTGATGAGGATCTGGAGCACCTTGTGCTTGTCGAGGGTCACCACCGGGCGGTCGCGATACTCGCGGCCAATCTCGATCCCGTGCCGGGCCAGCGAGCCGGCATTCATCCGCAGGGCATCCTCCATCAAGTCGACCGCGGCAATCGTCCCGGAAACTCCGGAGGTTCGCGCGTAGCTCTGCTGCATCGCCACGATCTCCTTGATGTGATCGATGTTCCTCCGCAGGTTTTCCACCTCCGCGACGGCGGTGACCTGCTCGGCCACCAACTGGTCCGCGAGTCCGCCCAGATAGGAGGGGATCACGCGCCCCCTCGCATCGTTGGTAAGAAAGTGGCCCAGATCCTTCTCGTGTTGCTGCATCAGTTCCACGACCTTGCCGAGTTTCATGCCTTTCGAGCGCCGCACCTGGTCGGCCACCAGGGTCGCCGAGACATTGACGCTGTTGAGCACGTTGCCGACGTTGTGGAGCACACCGGTCGCCACCTCGGCCATGCCGGCCTGGCGGGAGGCGGCCAGCAACTCGCGGTGCAGGTGTTCGCGGTCCCGCTCGGCGCGGCCGAGCGCGTCGATAAACTCGTTCTTCGCGGTGACCGCCGCTTCCGCCGCATCCTTGGCGGTGCGCAGCTCCTGGGTCCGTTTGTCCACGAGCGTTTCGAGCTTGGTCATCTGCCGTCGCGCCCGCCGGACCTGCGTCCGATAGGTGCCCAACGTCAGCCCGCCGACGGCGGCAAGCACCAGGCCCGTGAACCAGCCTGTCTGGTAGAAAAACGGCCGGACGGTGAACGCCAGCGAGACACCCTGGTTGTTCCAGATGCCGTCGTTGTTGCAGGCGACCGCCTGGAACGTGTAGTCGCCCGGCGGCAGCTTGTCGTAGCGCACCTCGCGCCGGCCGCCGTTGTCGACCCAGTCGCGGTCGAGCGGCGCCAGGCGGATCTTGAAACGGACTTTTTCCGGCGCGAGCAGGCTGAGTGCGGTGTAGTGGATCCGGACGTAGTTGCCTCCCGGCGGCACGGAGACGCGATGCGCAAGATCCGCATCCGTGCCGTTGACGACGATGCGCTCGAGATGCATCGGGGGCGCGAGCGGATTGGTTTTCAGGTGGTCCACTTCGATGACGGCGACGCCGCCGTCGGTCGCCAGCAGCAGCCGGCCGTCGCGGGTCAGCCACGTGTTGGGCGAGCCCTTCTGATTGGTCTCGGCCTCCGGCAGACCATCGGACTTGTCGAAGACCCGCGGCTGGAGCGTGGGCCGGCGGCCGGCGTCCAGCTCGGCAAATTGCGCTCTCGGCACGCGCATGACACCCCGCGGAAAAGCGATCCAGAAGTTCCCCAGATTGTCCTCCGCCATGGCGGAAATGAAATCGTCCGCCAGGCCGTCGCGCGCCGTGAAGGTCCGCCAACGGCCGTCTTGAAACCGGTTCAGCCCGCCGCCCTCGGTGGTCACCCAAATGGCTCCCGCCGTGTCTTCATACACCGCGCGCGGGACGACCGGCGAGATGGTTTCACCACAAAGATACTTTGTCCACCGGCCGTCCCGGAGACACGCCACGCCGCCGGGCGGCGCCGTGATCCAGACATCTCCATTGCGGGCGCGGAGCACCGACTTGATGAAATCGCCCGGCAGGCCGTCGGCCATCGTGAACGCGTGGAACGCACCCTCGCGCCCATGAAAAAGGGCGCCGTCGGTGCCGACCCACAGTCCGCCCGCGCCGTCGGCGGCGATGGAGTTCACATGCGGATAGGCGATGCCGGGCACCGTCGCGTCCGCTCGCAGAGGCAGTCGCGCCTGCCACGCGGTCGCCTGCTTGCGGTCGTAAAGATTCGTCGTCGCGCCGTCCTGGTAACGATACAGGCCCGTGTTCGCCCCAATCCAGAACGTGCCGGCCGGCTCCTCCGCCAGCGCCAGCACCTGGTCGAGTCCGAGTGCAGCGGGCACGGGCAGGCGGGCTGCCTCGGTCTGATCGTAACGCCAGACTCCCCCGCCCCACAGCCCGATCCACCAGACGCCGTCACGTGCCTCGAGCACGGAATAGACGGAGGTCTGGGCGAGCCCCTCGGCCTGGCCGATCGTGCTGCTCATGTTGTCGCGGATGCGAAACAGTCCGGTCGACGCCGCCACCCAGAGCGCGCCCTCGCGGTCCTCGAAGATTTGCTGGATGGTGAGGCCGGCGGGTTGCTCGGGAAAAGTAACGCGCTGGATGCGCCCGCCGGTCAGCCGGTAAAAGCCATTCCCGTAAGTGACGATCCAAAGGTTGCCGTCACGGTCCCGCGAGATCGCCTGGACGCGGGGGTCGGCGAGCCCTTGCGCTGCGCCATAGTCCTCCCGCCTGCCGTCCGGCCGCAACCGGCGCACGCCGCCGCTGTAGCCGATCCAGATCGAACCGTCGGGCGTTTCGCAGAGGGCGTAAAATGCATTGCCCGCCAAATCCGCCGTGCCGGAGAGTTTTTCCAGCCGTTCACCCGAGAGCCGCCACAGTCCGTTCATGGTGCCGGTCAGGATGCTGCCGTCCGGGCGCCCGAGAAAGGAGCGGACGATGCCCTCGGCCTCGGTCCACGAGCCCGGCGGCGTGACGAAGCGTCCGTTACGGAAAATCGAATATCCGGTGCGGGTGCATGCGACCACCGCTCCGTCGCGTGTCAGCGCAAGCGACCGCACGTAGTCGTTCGCCAGGCCCTGCGCCGTCGTGAAGTGCTCGAAGGAACCATCGCGCCACCGGAACACGCCGTTGTCGCCGCCGAACCAGAGCGACCCGTCGGGCGCCTCCTCCACCGCCCAAAAGCCGCCGCCGTGCTCGTCCGGATTGGTCGGTCCCGCAAAAACCGTGAAGCCGCTGCCGTCGAATCGCGCCACCCCTTGCGCCGTCGCCAGCCAGATATAACCGTCCCGCGTCTGCGTGACGCCGCGAATTTTGTTGGACGGCAATCCATCCCGCGTGAACCAGCCCTCGATCGAATAGCTGTCCGCCCGCCGCGTTCCATCGAGCGCCTTCGCCGGCGACGCCAGCGTCAACGCCAGCGCCAGCGTCAGCCATCTCGCGCCTCGCCGGTTTGAAACAAGCAAAGCCGAAAACACCGAAGCTAGATCCGAAGCTGTCGGCACATGGGTTGACTGGAGAATTGGGAAGGACACGGTCCGATCCCAATATCGGGTGTTTTACCCATTCGTGCAGCGCGCGGTTGATGAAAAACTGTGCGTATTTTGCGCACCTTGAGGCGCACGCTCCGCATTTCTTGCCGCGCTCGAAACGGTGTCCTGACACCCATTCGCCATGATCGTGTCCGCCTCGCCATCGGAGGGCCGAATCGGGAGAATCTGCTGGAAACCCTTGTCCTGCATGGCACGCTTGCGCCGTGTCGAAGCGTCCACCCCACGCCTGAGCGCGCCCGTCATGGCTGTCACCCGTCGAGAATGGCTCCGGTCGGCCGGCGTGCTCGCCGGCGCATCGGTGATTGCCGGCAAGGGAACCGCGCGCGCCGCAGGCCCGGCCGCCAGCCCGCCAGCCGCCGGCAGCGCCGAACTTTTCGACGTGCCCGACTTCGAGCGACAGGCGCAGGTCCGCCTCTCGCCAATGGCGTGGGAATACATCTCCGAGGGCGCGGCGGACGAACTCACCCTCCGCTGGAACCGCGAGTCCTACGATCGGCTTCGCCTGCGTCCGCGCGCGCTCGTGGATGTTTCGCAACTCGACACGCGCGTGACGCTGCTCGGCCGCGAACTGCCCTTCCCCATCCTGCTCGCACCGACCGCCTATCACAAACTCGCGCATCCCGACGGCGAACTTGCCACGGTGCGTGGAGCCGGCGCCGCCGGCGCGACGATGGTGCTCAGCACGATGTCGACCGTCTCCCTCGAGGACGTCGCCGCCGCGGCCACGCATCCGCTTTGGTTTCAACTCTACGTGCAGCCCGATCGGGAATTCACGCGCCGGCTGGTCGGGCGGGCCGAGTCCGCGGGTTATCAGGCGCTCGTCGTGACCGTCGACGCGCCCGTGCTCGGCGCGCGCTACCGCGAACTGCGCGCCCATTTCAACCTGCCCCCGGGCGTCGAGCGGGCCAACCTGAAAGGGCTGGTGACTGCGACCGGCGCCCAGCGCGCCACCGAACAAAGCATCTTCAGCGCGACGCTCGACCCGAAGGTCACGTGGAAGGAAATCGACTGGCTGCGCTCGCTCACGCGCCTGCCCGTGCTGCTCAAGGGCGTGATGAACCCCGACGACGCCGCGCGCGCCGTCGACGCCGGTGTCAGCGGTCTGATCGTGTCGAACCACGGCGCCCGCAATCTCGACACCGTGCCCGCGACCATCGACGCGTTGCCCGAGGTCGTGGCCAAAGTCGGCGGCCGCCTGCCGGTCCTCGTCGACGGCGGGATCCGCCGCGGCACGAGCGTGCTGAAAGCTCTCGGCCTTGGCGCGACCGCCGTCCTGATCGGCCGGCCGTATCTGTATGGTCTCGCCGCGGAGGGCGCGGCCGGCGTCACGCGCGTCGTCAACATCCTGCGGCGCGAATTCGAGATGGCGATGGCGCTGACGGGGCGCACCTCGATCGCCGCGATCGACTCGTCGGTGATCTGGCGCTGAGGGAAAATCCGGCGCCCGAAAATCGCCCCGGTGCGGCGGCGCCTATTCGGGATCCGCCGGGCTTTCCGGCGGCGGCGCGGCCAGCGCCGCCAAAACCCTGTCTCGCTCGGGTAGTGTTTGAATCCACGCCGTCGCCGCGCCCGGGTCCACCTGCAGCCAGCGCCGCGACACGAGATCGACGGCCGGTTCGCGAGCCTCGCTTTCAGGCAGCCGCGCGACCCACTGCGCCGCCGCGGCCGGGTTCCGATCAGCCCACGTCTCGGCGAGGACGAGCGCCGTGTCGTTTAAAATCCCCGGGGAATTGACGGCGGCGTTCAGCCAAGTGACCGCCAGATCCGGATCATTCGCGGCGATCGCCTTCGCCCCGACCGCCAGCAAACGCTCGCGCAGCGTCGGGTCCGGCACGTTGACGATCCAGCCGAGCGCCGCCCGCGGCTCGCGGCCCGTCCAATCGTAGGCGACCGTCTCCAGGAGATTCTGCCGCGCCGGACCCGGATTCATCCGCTGCGCCAGCGCGATGGCCTCGTTCGGATTCTGCGCCAGCACCGCGAGGCCCGCGCCGTTGAGCACGTTCTGCTTCCAGGCGCCATCGGGCAACTCGTCGCAATAGCCGTCCAAACGCGCGGGATCGTCCAGCAGCTTGCACGCGACGAGCCAAGCCTGCTCTTCCGTCGCACCGGACCGCAGGGCAATCCAATTGGCCGCGGCGAGCGTATCGTGGTCGAGCCAGCGCCCGAGCGCCACGAGACCGAAGGACGTGCCGAGTTCCTCAGTCGACAGCGATCGCACGATGCCGGCAGCGTTCCGGTCGGTCAGCAGCGCGCTCAGTCCGGCCATCAACTCCGCGACCGCCTCTTCGTCGCCGGTTTCGCTCTCGCGCAGCAACTCCAGTCCCCGGTGCACGGACGCCACGGTTTCGTCGGCCCGGCCCGGGGACAAAACAACGGCGCCGCGCCGCGAAGCTGAGGGTGGATGCAAATTCGCACCTCGTTCCGGCACCGTTTCCTTCGAGCCGCCGCTCGCGGCGAGCGCTGGCTGCGCGACCGCGCTGTCCGTGGGTGGTTCACCGCGGTGCCGGCCGAAGAATACGATCGCCACCACGACTCCGGCGAGCGCGGTCTCCAACAGGGTTCTCGTGAATTTCATGGCGCGTTTTGCCGGAGCCGAACGCTCAGCGGTTGAATCCATCCGCGAGCAGCACGCAGCGGAAGCCGATACCGTTGTGCGCGCCGTCCGGGCCATCGCAGTTGCGCCCGGCGCAACGCGCGTTCAGCGGGTCCTCGCCCCAGCCGCCGCCGCGCAGAATCCGCCCCTCGCTCGTGGCCGGGCCGGTCGGGTCCGCGACCCTGCCGGTCGGATAGCCGTGCTTGGCATACCAGTCGGCGCACCATTCCCATACGTTGCCGTGCATGTCGTAGAGCCCCCACGCATTGGGCTTCCGGGTGCCGACGGCATGCGTGGTGCCTCCGGAATTCACCCCCAGCCAGCCGTAGTCGCCAGCCACGGCGGCATCGTTGCCGAAACTCCAGGTCGTGTGCGTGCCCGCCCGGCAGGCGTATTCCCACTGCGCCTCGCTCGGCAGCGCGAATTTTCGGCCGGTCTTTTCGTGCAGCCTCGCGAGGAAGCGCTGGCAATCGTTCCAGCTCACGCTGTCCACCGGTCTTTTGGCCCCTTTGAATCCGCTCGGGTTGGAGCCCATCAGCGCCACCCACTGCTCCTGCGTCACCTCGAACTTTCCGAGGTAAAATGGCCGCGTGATCGTGACCTCGTGTTGCGGCGACTCGTCGCCATCGCCGGTATTTTCATCCGAGCCCATCGTGAACGAGCCGGCGCGAATCAAGACGAACTCCATCGTCACGCCACCGCCGAGATCGATGGTCTCGCCTTGCGGCGGCCCGGCCCGGGCCGGCCCGGCGAGCGTCAGGGCGCCCGCCGCCAGCAGCGCCGGCCAGCCGGAAAAGGACAGGGAATTCATGGCGCGATGCGACAACGGAGCCGGTGGCGGGAAAGCCGGGGGCGGGCGCCTTGCAGTGCGACCCGCCCCCGGCTGCGGAATATTTCCCAACCGGCGTTGCTTCCGGTCTCAGAAGCACCCCAAGCCGGCGAGATCGCTTCCGCTGACGAGATGCATGAACGTGATGTTGGGCAACGCGCCGCTCGATTGGCGGGCCTGCGTCATCTGCGTGGCGTCGAGACTCTGGAAATCCGCCGAGTTCACCGTCACGCCGCTTTTCGTCCAGGAATTGTTCGTCTTGTTCGCCGCGGGATTGTTGTCGTTCGCGATGATGGTCCCGGTGAACGCGATGTTGTTATGGAACACTTCCCGCGTGCCCGGGATGTCGGTGGCGTCGGTCGGGCTCACGCGCTCCAGCATGTTGAAGTTGCCGGAGCCATGGTTGTTGTAGGCCGTGTTGCTGGTCCAAGTCGCCGCCTGGCCCGGCTGATGATTCGCGTAGAAGCCGTTGGAGTTGTTCGCGGCCGACAGGCAGAATTTCACGGTGTGGACCGGCGGGTTGCTCGGCGGCGTGCCGGTGCCGTAGCCACCGATCTTGAAGCCGTTTGAATCGCCGCCCGCGGTCATGTTGTAAGCCCAGCAGTGGTCGAACGTGTTCGCACTGTTCGAGGAGATGCAGTCGTAGCCGTCGTCGCTGTTGTGCCAGGAGCGGCAGGTCGTGAACGTGACGCCGCCGCCGTCCGCATGGGCGCCGAAGCCGTCGGTGTTCCCGAGCGAGGTGCCGGTGCCGATGTTATTGTAGGAGTCGCAATTGGTGCACGAGCCGCTCGCATGGATCGTGAAATAAAACCCGTTCGCGGCGTTGTCGTGGCACGTCACGCGGTCGAAGGTCGGATGACCCTCGATGCGGAAACACTCGGACTGCTTTTGCGTGCCCACCGGCACGCCCGTGATGGTGATGCCGCGGATCGTGACCGTGACGCCGCTGGCGATGTGAAACGCCGCCACGCGCTTGGCCGTCGTGGTGCCGGCGAAATTGAACACCGGAGTCTCGCCCGTGAAGTTCGTGTAGGTAATCCCGCTCTTGGTGAGGTTGTGGACGAAGTTGTAGTTGCTGTCCGAACCCGCGATCGTGAAGCCGCTGTAAGTGCCGCCGCGGATCGTGACGGTGTCGCCGGACGAGGCGACCGACTGGGCCTTGGTGATGCTCTTGAAGGGCGACGCCTGGGTCCCCGGGTTGCTGTCGCTCCCGGTGGGCGCGATGTAGTAAGTTGCCGCCAGGGCGGACATCGGGAACGCCGCCAGCAGCGGCAGCGCGATGAGGATCGGCCGGAACGAGCCGGAGCGTGGGATCAACGGATTCTTCATTTTCGTTCTTGGATTTTGGGTTGAGGAGGCCGGCAGGGGTGCCGGCAAAGGGGTTCCGGCCCGAAGCGGGCGGGACGTGCCCGCAACGCTTCGCGTCGAATTTCTCGGGGGTGGAGGAAGCGCAGTCCGCGCCGATCGCCTTACGCCGGCAAGGCGACCATTTGCTAAACAGTTAAGCCACGCACCCTAGATCATCTGGGGTGTTCGGACTGGACCGGGAGCAGCGCCGATGGCCGGCCACCGGCGCGTCAGAGGTCGACGCGGTTGTTCCGCAGCGTGATTTCCGGCACGGTCGCCGTGGACTCGAGCGCCACGCTCCCGCCTCCCAGCCGGGCACCGGCGGGAATCGTCAGCGTGACGGTCGAAGTTTTCGGCAGCAGGTCGACCGGCGCTTTCAAGGCCGGAACCGGCGCGGACGCAATGACCCGTCCCAAGCGGTCCCTCACGTTTACCGTGGTTGGCGGCGCATCCACGGCGCCGAGGCTGTGAACGGTGACCCGCATTTTGTCGCCCTGCACCGCCACGTCGCCGGGGTCGATGCCGACGTCGGGGCGCTGCCAGTAAGGCACGCCGGGCGTCTTCAGTTTCAACGTGAGGATGGTTGTTGCGCGCGGCGGAAGCGTGACCTCGAGCGCCCCGGTCTTCTCGAACGGGCTGCTCCGGCTCGCGATCGCCTCGTCCGCGACATCGTCGTCGTTGGTGTCGACGCCCTGTGTGATTTCCCAGACACCCGGGTCGATGTTCCAGCCGGTCATCGTCACCTGCACGGGCGCGGTCTCGAGATTGTAGGCGATGACCTTGAAACCCGTCGGCGTGGCGTTGGGGATGAGAAACGCCGCGCTCCGGGCGGTGGCCGGTGCGGCAAAGCTCCAACTGACGACGTTGCCCGGGATCAGGTCGTTGCGGTTGTGCACCACGCCGCCAAGACGCGTCTTCTGCAGTTCGCCCGTGCGCGTGCCCTCGGCGAAGATCCGGTCGATCCAGAAATTGCCGTAGGTGTAGAGATATTCCTTCGCGTCGTATTCCTCGATCGAGGCCGTGTAATCCCTTTCGAGCATTCGCTTGTCGCCCGAAATCTGCCACGCCGTCGCGTCGCCGCCCGCGCGTGCGCCGCGGCCGCCGCCAAAACCGCCGCGGCCTCCCGCCCTTCCTCCCCGCCCCGCGAACCTGCCGCCGCGTCCCGGACCGGCGCCCGGCCCGGCGGCTTCGGTCGGAACCCCGGCCACTGCGGAGTCGGCCGGCAGGGGCGCGGCCGGCGCCAGGCCGATGCGACCGGCCTCGAAGCTTTTGCGCAGATCGAGAATATCGAGCAGGTTGGCGTTCACGCTGTCGACGCCGGCGTCGAGCACCGGCTCGAGATACTTGCGCTCGCCCGTCGCCGTCCACGCCGTCCAAAACAGAAACGTGGCGGCGCTGACGTTCCCGCCGCCTCCGAAACCGCCCACGCCGTCCAGTCCGCCGCCGGCCGCACCGCCTCCGCCGAAGCCTCCCCGGCCGCCGCGACCGCCCGCCACCTCGGCGTCGTCGGCAAAGCGGATCGTCAATGGCAGGGTGCCGCGACCCGTGACCGGGTTGACCTTGCGATGGGCGAGCACTCCGTCCGCCAGCTCCAGCAGGAATTTCCTCGCCGTCGGGTTATCGTTGTAGGCGACCAGCAGTTCGCTCGGCTGCAGCATCAGGTAGCAGTTCGGCCGCACCACGCCCCACGGTTCCTCCCGCGCGATCTTCGTCGCGCTGAAATACGACGACATGATGTGCCGGTGGCCGGCGGCATTGATGCCCGTGATGCTCGGGACCCCGCGCGCCGACTCCATCGCGCGCTCGAGCTGCCGCGGGCTGCCGTAGTTGATGATCAGGTTCTGCCCGAGTTCGGTCGTGCCTTCCTCGAAGCTGTGCAGGTCGTCGGTCTGGATGGTGCAGATGCCGTTCGTAAACATCCCGTTGTTGTAGATCGCATCCAGCGTCCGCGCCGAGGACGCGGCCAGCTTCCCGGGGTCGGCACCCATCGCCGCGAGACCCGGGAAGAGGTTCGTCAAATCGTCATCGTCCGAAAGCCCCCCGCCGAAATCCCCGAATTCCACCTGGCGGTGATCGATATACCAATCCACAAACCGGCGGTAACGATCGAGCAACTCCGCCTGCCGGAACGCCCAGAGCGGCACGCCCGCCGGCGGCGTCCCGAGCTTCGCCGGCGGCACCGGGCCCATGCCAGCCGCCGCGGCATAGTAGATGCCGGGATCGTGCCTGGGATTGACGCGCATCAACTCGGTCAGGTCCGCCTCGAAACGATTCCACAGGTTCAACCGCTCCTGGCGCGGATGCTCCTCGGACATCATCGCATAGTTGTCCCGCGCCTGCGTGAAACGGTCGATCTCGTGCTCGGCGCGCGCAGCCTCGCGCGACTTGAACACGAGGCGGATTTGCGCGCCCTCCAGCATTGCCGCGTTGAAATCCCCACCGGCACCCGCGAGCGTGAGAAAAAATCCCTTGCCGACCGGCAGGATGCGATCGCGCAGGTCGAGCCACAGGGTCTTCGCCTCGCCCGGCTTGACGCTGAACGAGAAATCGAGCGCGTTGCGATAGAGCCACGACGGATCCTTCACCTGCAGGTTGAGCGGAAACAAACCGCCGTGGGTTGGTTTCACGTTCAACGCCGGCAGGTCGATCGCGATGCCGTCGAGCCCGCCGTCCATCTTGTCCCAATTGTCGGGGATCAGCACGTGCACGATCGGCAAGCCGGACGCCGTCGTCGCAGGCTGCGCCACGACGGGACCCGCCGGCGCAACATCCGCGATGGGCTGCGCGACCAGCATCGCGCGCTCGTCGGCGGGGTGACGGCGCGTCAAGAAATCGACCATCGGCGCAAACTGCGCGCCCGGCACCGCGGCGGTGAGCCGGTAGGCGAGCTTCGCGGCCCCGGCCGGCTCGCGACCGGTCGTGACGTTGTAGGCGACCAGCTCGCCGATCGGCTGCTCCTGCTCGACATTCGTGAACCGGATCGCCCGTCCCGTGACCGGCGTGGCGAGGCGGTGGAACGTCCGCTCCTGCCCTTTCGGCCGTTCGAACAGCGTCGACTCGGCCTTCACGTTGTAAGCGGTCTCGCCCACCGTGCCCGCCGGCAGCAGTTCCATTTTTCCCCACGCGGCGCCCGAAACCTCCAGTTGATTCCACGGCTCCTCGGGCATCAGGAACGTGATCGCCTTGCCCGAATCGACGTAGCAGTCCCAGTCCGGCAGTTGAAAGTAGTCGTTGCGACCGGGCAGCCGTGAGCGGTTGTAAACGCCCGGCCAGGTCGTCTCGCGAATCCCGTCGGTCGCCTTCCACCACCAGCGCTTCATGTCGTAGGCCTCGTGAATCTCGACCTTGCGCACGCTGATCGCCTCGCCCGCGAGATAGGGCGGCGCATCGCCGGGGCGGTTCCAGCCGTAGCGCAGCCACCATTCGTCCCGCCAGCGCGGATCGGCGAGCGTGCGCGGCGGCAACGGCGCGAGCCCGGCGACGGCGTCGCCTTTCGCGAGCGCCGCGATGTTGTCGTCGGCGAGCATCCGGTCGTAAATTCGCAACTCGTCCATGTCGCCACCGCGCGTGAACGCGTAGCCGCTCTGCACCTGGTTCGGACTGATCACGCGCGAGTGCGGGCCGAACTGGTCCAGCCCGGTGTTGTAGACCGCGACGGTTTCCTTCGCCGCCGCGAGTTTGCCGTTCACATAAAACCTAATGCCGCGCGTCTCGTCCCATGCCAGCGCCAGGTGCGTCCACTCCTGCGGCGACGGGAATGGATCCAACGTCACCGATACGCGCGTGCGGGCCAGACTCGCATCGGTCACGAAGGCGTCGAAGCCGTGGCCGTTGTAGTCGATGCGGAGCCAGACCATGTCCCAGCTCGAGTGATCGGCGA
>CALFNN010000019.1 GCA_937902925.1 uncultured Opitutaceae bacterium | reverse complement strand
TTGGGCTTTCCGCCTCAGAGGTGGAAAATGGCGGAGAGGGAGGGATTCGAACCCTTTTTGCGCCGTGAAGCTAAGTCGCTTTGTTCGCGCGGACTTAGTTGATGGTTAATGTTTTCGAACGGGAAAACGAGAGCAGAAAGTTGCGACGAGTTGAAGCCAAAAACAGCTCATTGGGCAACCTTTGGGCAACCTGTGTGCTTATTTTCTTGGATACAGCAAGGATCGCTCCGCCCTGATTCTTTGAAGATCCTCTTTGCATGTTCGTCGATCCACTGTTTATGGGTCTTTCGGCGTTTCGAACCTTCTGAGCCGTGACTCTCTCGCGACGCTAGAGAGCGCAGGGTGATGCGGTTTACCGTCGGTTCTTTAGGAAGGATTCGATCTCATCATGCGTTCCGCAGAGGTGGAATACGAGAGCTTGTCCCTCCCGCTGAAAAACCAGCCGTAGATCCAGCCCGCAGCGACATTCCATGAACGGTTGGATGCGTCTGAGCCCCACCCCGACGTGCAGGTGGGGTTGGCCATAAGCGGCATCTGCAGCCCGCATGGCGGCTAAAACCTCCTCGCGTCGATGAGCCGGAATGCTGGCTAGGAAGCGCGGCGTCGCCAGCAACTTCATGGGGCGAGGTCGGCTAGCTCGGTAATCTCGCGCAATTTACCCATGCGACGAGCCCGGTCGGTCTCCCGGCGCATGGCCGCGCCCGCCTTGTCGCTCTGGGCGGCAGTAACCCCGTATTCTGACGCAAAGTAGCCCGCATCTGACTCGGTGACCGCAAAGGGGAGGCCGCGACGATTGACGAGTTGGGTCAACGCCATGGAGACAAATGACCCGGCGTCTAGTCCAAGTCCCTTCAGCACATCGTCGCTCTTTTTCTTCAGGTTCCGATCTATGCGTGTTCGGATTTGAATAGTTGCCATGACTCAAAAGTGTTCAATATGACTCACCGTGTCAAGCACGGGGGCGTCAGGATCTCTCACGCACGTGGACGTTTCTCAGACCTTGGATTTAGCAACACGCGAAAACTGGAGTCAGGCGGGAGGCACTGGCCGGGCCTAATGAACTACCGTGCCGGTTGGGTGTAATTCCCGCTTGGGAGGAAAAAAATGGCCAACTGAATTCGCGCGGCAACCTCGGCCAAATCGCACCGTCAAGCAGCACTTAATCCCCACCCTAAATGATCCCCTACCAGCGCTCTCTTCCTCGCTCCGCCACCACCGCGGCGTCCGCGTGTTTCCTGTTCGCCATTTCCGTTGCATCGTTGCGCGGACAAGCCCCGGTTTTCTCGGAAGACTTCGAATCCGGCAGCCTGAACCAGGCCGTCTGGAAAACCACCGAGCTCGGCAACGCCACCGTCACGGTTCAGCAAACGCAGTTCGCGCACGGCAAGTCCGCCCTGCAAATCCACTATCCGAAGGGCGAAAAGAGTTTCGCCTTCGTCGTCGCCTCACATCTGCCGGACGCGGTGCGCAACCACTTTTTCGGCCGGGCCTATCTTTACATCAGCCCGACGATGCCCGCCGGGCACGACGTGCTCCTCAATGCCGGCACTCCTGGCTATCCGATCTCGAACTTCCTCGAAATCGGCGCCTCGGGCGGGAAAAACGTGATGGTCTCCTACCAGCAAAATGCGGCCAACATTCCGCGCAATGAAACCATCGCGCGTGGCATCCTCTATCCGGTGGGCCGCTGGTTCTGCCTCGAATGGGAATTCCAGGATCATCCCGATCGCATCACGACGTGGATCGATGGAGAGCCGGCCGGCGAGCTGAAGGATTTTGTCGTGAAGCCCCGCGCGCCGCGGGCGCCGAAGGCCGATCCGAATGCGAAAGTCGCCGCCGCTGCGCCCGCTCCGGCGCCGGCCGCGCCGCCGCAACCCGAGGTCCCCGGCACCGATCTCGTGAAGGGATTCTCCGACTTCTCGTTTGGGTTCCACGCGTGGGGCGCGGGCGCGAAGGAAGATTTCGACATTTATTACGACGACATCGTGATCGACACGAAGCGCGTCGGCCTCGCGAAATAACGGCGAGCCGCTTTCGTTCTCAGAACGCAATAGGCCCGAGAATATCCTCGGGCCTTTTTGTTTTCCGAATGGTTCGGTTTAGGCCAGAGAGAGTCGGCCCGTGCTGTCGCCGAGGCGGTCGAGCGGCGCGCCGACGCGATCCAGCATCGAGAGCCAGAGATTCGTGATCGGCTGGCCCTCGTAGCTGAGGTGGCGGCCGGCCGTGACGGTGCCGCCGCCCTTCCCGAGCAGCAGCGTGGGGAGATTGTCGTGGTTGTGCCGGTTGCCGTCGCTGTTGCCGGAGCCGTAGGCGATGAGCGAATTGTCGAGAATCGAGCCGCCGTTGCTCTCCTTGATGCTGTCGAGTTTCTTGAGCACGTAGGCGAGTTGCTCGATGTGATATTTGTTGATCTTCGCAAGCATCGCCTGCTTGGCCGGGTCGCCCATGTGATGCGAGGTGCCGTGGTGCGCGACGTTGGCGCCGGCCCACGCGTAAGTCTGGTTGCTCTGTTCGTCGGCAAACGGAAACGTGATCACGCGCGTGAGGTCCGTCTGAAACGCGAGGACGAACAAATCCAGCATCAGCGGGAGGTGGACGACGTAATTGTCCTTCGTCGTCGCGCCGCCGAGTTTGCGCGTGCCAGCGGTGTTGTCGAAATTGCTCGGGCGGACCGCGCCCGCGGGAATCGGCGTCGGCGACTCGGCGGCCTGGCCGAGGCGGACTTCGATCTCGCGGATGGACGTGAGATACTCGTCCATTTTCTGCTTATCGGTATAGGTGAGATTTTTTTCGATCCGGTGCGCGTCGTTGAGCACGAAGTCGAGGATGCTCTTGCGGTTCGCCTCGCGACGGGCGCGCATTTCGGCGGTCTCGAGCGGATCGCCGTTGGCGAACATCCGATCGAAAATCGATTTCGGGCTGCAATCCTTCACGACCGGCGTGGTGTCGCTGCGCCACGAGATCGTGTGCGAGTAGGCGCAACTGTAGCCGCTGTCGCAGCGGCCGATCTGCTGGCCTTCCTCGATGCCGAACTCGAGCGAGCGAAACCGCGTAAGGTGACCGATCTTGTCGGCGGCGGCCTGGTCGGCCGAGCGGCCGAGCTTGAGATTGGCGCCCTCGGTCTTGCGCGGCTGCGTGCCGGTGAGATACGCGGACATCGCGCGGGCGTGATCGCCGGGGCCGTCGCCGTTCGGATTGGCCTTGTCACAGACGAGGCCGCTGACGACGGAGAACTTGTCCCGGAACGGCGCGAGCGGCAGCAGCGTCGGCGTAAGTTCATACGAGGAGCCCACCGCGGCGGGCGTCCAGTTCTGCATGTCGATGCCGTTGGGGACATACATCCAGGCGACGCGCTTCGGTGCGGCGACGGCCTTGGCCGCGGCTTTCGCCTCGGCGCCGAGCAGGCGCGTGGGGATCATCGAGTCGAGGACAGGCAGCGCGATCGCGGTGCCCAGACCGCGCAACATCGTCCGGCGGGAGAGAATCAATTGGCTCATATGTCACCTCGTTTTTGTCTGCCGTTTCGTTTCTGGAAAGCGTCGCTCCGCACGATCTCCTCGATCAGCGTGGAAAATTGGTAGCCGTTCTTTTTCATCGCGGTGGTGATGGCATCGGTGGCCCGGTGATCGTAGGTTTCCAACCCGCGACCGAGGGCAAAGGTCATCATCTTGTTCGCGAGGCAACTAACGAATTCATCGCTTTGCGATTTGATAATCCGCCGCAGCTCGACGGGGCCGTTGAACGATCGACCGCCGGGCAGCGTGCCGGCCGCATCGATTTTCTCGGTGCCGTCCTGCGTGCGCCACGCACCGGTCGCGTCGAAATTTTCGAGGGCAAAACCGATGCCGTCCATCTGCTCGTGACACGCCGCGCAACTCGGATTCGCGCGGTGCTGCTCCATGCGCTGACGAAGCGTGCCGGTGAGTTCGGCCGTCTTGCCTTCCGCGAGCGCGGGCACGTTCGGCGGCGGCGGAGGCGGCGCGGCGTCGAGGAGATTTTCCAAAACCCACTTGCCGCGCTGCACGGGCGAGGTGCGCCCGGGATAAGACGTGATGGTCAGGATGCTAGCCTGCGTGATGATTCCGCCCCGTGCCTGCCCGGTGAGCGACACGCGTTGAAAATCGTCGCCCGTGATCCCGGTCATGCCGTAATGCTTCGCGAGCCGCGCGTTCACATAGGTGAAATCGGCGTCGATGAAATCCAGCACGCTGCGGTTCTCCTGCACGATGGCGTTGAAGAACCGCTCGGTCTCCTGCGTCATCGCCTCGCGCAGCGCCGGATCGAAATCGGGGAAGCGTGTCGTGTCAGGGGTGACATTCTGCATCGCCCGCAATTGCAGCCACTGGCCGGCGAAATTCTCGACGAGCGCCGACGACTTCGGGTCTTTCAACATCCGGCGAACCTGCGCCGTGAGATTCGCGCGGAGCTTTCCCTTGTCCGCGAGCGCGAACAACTCGTCGTCCGGCATGCTGCTCCAGAGAAAATACGAGAGCCGCGTCGCAAGTTCATACTCGTTCAACGTGTGGACACCGCCCGCTTCGCCCGGCTGCGGCTCGAGCTCCATCCGGAAAAGAAACGCGGGCGACGCCAGCACCGCTTGCAATGCGACGTCGATGCTTTGGTCGAACGGCCGGCCATCGCTGTCAGCCTTGGTCCAAAGCGTCATCAAGTCAGCCAGCTCATCGTTCTGCACGGGCCGCCGGTAGGCGCGCGTCGCAAACGTGCGGAGGATCTTATCCGCGGCCTGCGGCTTCGACACGATTGCCGACGGCTGCGCGACCATCACGCGCCGATAGCTCTCGGGCATGCGGTCCGGCGTGGCGGCGAGCGGCCCTTCCACTTCAAAATAAATCACGCCGAGCGTGGGCTTCGGCGGAGCGGGTGGACCACCGCCACCGCGCGCTCCTGCGCCAGCGCGACCGGCCACTCCGCCGCGCGCCGCCCCAGCGCGACCCCGACCGGCCCCGGCGGCAGGCGCGGCGCCATCGGCCGCCGGCGGCTTCGAGGCCGCCGCGAGCGCCGCGGCTTCGGCGGCGTTTTCGGCGGCGAGCGCGGCTGCTTCCTCCGCCGCGATTTCGGCCTCGGTCTTGATTTTCGGCGGTGGCGTGCTGCGCGCAAATTCGGCAGCTTCCTCCGGCGTGGAGCCGTTGACCAACGCGATCGAGATGCGGTGCTTGCCGCCGGTCAGTGAGGTTTTTTCCAATGCATAGACCGAGGTGTTGCGCTGGTCCTCCTTGATCGTGATTGGTTTTTGGACCGGCGCGCCGTCGATGGCGAACGCCACCGACGGACGCTGCCGGTTAGCCGAGCCCTGCGTGCCGTAGGCGCGGACGCGCAGCACATAGTCGCCGTCGGCGGGCAACTCGTAGTCGGCATAAATCTCGCCGTTGAATTTGAAGAGCCGGCCGAGCGGCATCGTGCGGCGCGGGGGCACCCCGGGCGGCGGCTCGGGGGCGCCCGGCGGCGTCACGCTCGCGACGGCCATCGGATCGCCCTTGGGGACCGAACCGTCGACGATCGATGCGTCCCATCGTTTCAGTGGCGGCGGCACGATCGGGTCGCAGTGGATCGCCTTGTCGACGGCGAGTCCGGCCGCGGTGAGATACTTTTCCATCAACACCGGTGCGAGCGAGAGCACATCGCCGTTGTTGTCGAAACCATAGCCGGCGTCATCGACCGGAAAGACGTCGGCCGGCCGGATGTCGATCGCGAGCAGGTCGCGGATCGTGTTGTTGTATTCTGCGCGGTTGAGGCGGCGCAGGGTCACACGGCCGGGATTGATCGGGCCGGTCGGGTCGCCGGCGAGATACGTTTTCAACCAGCCGACGATCTTCGCCCGCTCGGCCTCTTCGGGCTGGGGCTCGGTCTTCGGCGGCATCTTGTGGATCGAAAGATTCTTGAGCGCCATCTCCAGCGATTTGCCACCTTCGTCCAGCGAGGCCGCGTCGCTAATCACGTCGAGGCGGAAGCCGTTTTCCGCGTTTTCGTCGCCGTGGCACTCGTAGCAATGCTTCGCGAGAAACGGCTGCACTTTCCGATGAAAGTCCTCCCACTGGCTCGCGGGCGTCGCCGCAACCGCCAGCGCCACTTTCGCCGGCGTTTTAGGTGCTGCACTTTTTTGCGCGGCCTGCGGCGCGGTTGCCGGGTTGAAGCACGCGGCGAGAATCAGGCAAACGCCGAGCGGGAAAAACGGGCGTCCCGGCCAATGCAGGGCGCGCGCGTTCATGACGGTGAATCTCATCAGGGGCAGTGGGGAAGGGTTGGGGCGAATCCTAGACTCGAAGGGGATGACGAGTCGCCGGGACAATCGTTGCCGCGGCGTGGTCGCGGAACAAGAAAACCCCCGGCTACGAGCGGCCGGATTTTAGCTGACAGTCCGTTTTGGATTACGGTGCTGCGAACAACTCCGGGTGCCGCAGTCGGAACGGTTTCGTCAAGCCGTCGAGTTCGGCGCGGCTCAGCGGCTCCAGCGCAGAACGCTGCGCCACGCGCGCTGCCGAGGCGATCGCTGCAAACGTCGCGATGTCCTCCACCGACCAATCGATCGGCGAAATATCCCACACCCGGGCGGCTTTGTCCCAACACGCGGTAAGCAGCAATCGGCTGTCGGGACTGAACGCAACGTGCCGCACATTCAGCGCGTGGCGTAGCGGCGGCGCGAGCAGCCGACCGGTCGCGACGTCCCACAATCGGGCGGAGTAGTCGTCGCTCGCTGTCGCCACGATTTTTCCGTCCGGGCTGAACGCCGCGTGGACCACTGCGTCTTCATGCGCCAGCGGCGGCGTGAGGACGCGTCCCGTGGCTGCATCCCAGAGTCGCGCGGTCGCATCGTTGCCCCCGGTGACGACGACCCGGCCATCGGGACTGAACGCCGCGAAGTTCACGGCATCGTCGTGCGCGAGCGGCGGCGTGAGCGGCTGGCCGGTCGCGGACGACCAGACGCGGGCGGACTTGTCCTGACTCGCAGTGACGACCGACTTTCCGTCGGGACTGAAGGCGGCGCTGTTCACCCAAAATTCATGGTGGAGCGGCGGGGTCGCCGGCTGGCCCGTCGTGACATCCCAGACCCGCGCGGTGTTATCGGAGCTCGCCGTCAGCACGCGCCGCCCGTCGGGGCTGAACGTCACGCTGACCACCGCGCCTGCGTGCGTCAGGGGTGGCACGAGCAATTTTCCCCTCGCCGCGTCCCAGAGGCGTGCCGTGCCATCGTTGCTCGCGGTCGCGATGATTTTTCCGTCCGGGCTGAACGCCGCTGAGCGCACATGATCCTGCGCGAGTTCGGGCGGGAGCAATTTCCCGGTCGCGGCATCCCAGACGTGAGCTGGGCTGCCGTAGCTCGTCGCGATGACCGAGCGACCGTCGGGGCTAAACACCGCGGATTGCACTTGCTCAGGATACGACAGCGGTGGCGTGAGCGGCGCACCCGTCTGCGTGCTCCACACGCGCGCCGTGCGATCCCAACTCGCGGTCGCGATCGCGCGCCCGTTGGGACTGAATACCGCGTCCTCGACCGAGTTGTCGTGGGTCATCGTCCGAAGCAGCGCCCGGTTGGGCGGCTCCTCGTTCTCGCCGGCGGGTTTCGCCGCTGCTTGCCGCAGCGGAATCTGCCGGATTAGGTTAGCCGCCCGCCGGCGCAGCAGTGAATCCTTCGGATCACGCTTCAATGCCTCCGCCGTCCAGATGAGCGCCACGGCAAAATCGCCTTTCGCCATCGCTTCGTCCGCCGCCGCCCGATCCGCCGCGACCGTCTGCGCTCGAACCGGCCCACCAGCGCCCGCGAACGCGAGGCCGAGCGACGCGCCAGCCGCGGCGCGGCAGAATCGACGGAACCAGCGGCGGGAGGTTACCAAAAAATTCACGCGGCGAGATTCCGAGCTTGGAACCTTTTGGCAAGCCCAGCCGCCTTCCCACTGTCAGAATTCTAGGCCGAAAATAGACTAGAACCTTGGGTCCATCGTCCGTTATTCTTTCCTCACGTCGTTCCCCTCCCTCGATGATGGAAGTTCCCCGCTGCCTCATGCCCAAATTTCAACACGCCCGGATTGCTCCGTGGCTCGTCGCGCTCGGTTCCCTTGCGACCGCGGCGCTCGCCGCACCTGCACCGGCCACCGACGCCACGTTCGAGAAAATCGTCACGCCGCTCCTCCAGAAATATTGCTACGAGTGCCACGGCGACGGGAAACACAAAGGCGACGTGATGCTCGATCGCGAGCAGACGCTCCCCGAGGTTCACCAGGCCGCGAAGAAATGGGAGACCGTGATGGATCGCGTGCGCTCACAGGAGATGCCGCCCGACGATGCCGACGCGCAGCCCTCCGCCGCCGAGCGCGACGCGATCAGCGGTTGGATCGAGCGCGAGTTGTTTCGCATCGATCCGGCGAATCCCGACCCGGGCCGCGTCACGATTCACCGGCTGAACCGCAACGAATACAACAACACTATCCGCGATCTCCTCGGCGTGGATCTTCTGGCGGCGGACGATTTCCCCGCGGACAATTCCGGCTACGGCTTCGACAACATCAGCGACGTGCTCTCGCTCCCGCCGGTGCTACTCGAAAAATATCTCACTGCCGCGCGCCGCATGACCGACGAGGCGATCCCGACGGAGATTCCGCATACGCGCCTCCAAAAGTTCCGCGCCAACCTGATGGCCGTCGGCTTCAACGCCGAGGGCGACCGCGGCGACGGCTGGATGCCGCTCGGCGCGCTGGAGGAGGACGCCGTTTCCACCACGGCGAATTTCGCCGCCGGCGACTACATCCTACGCACGCAAGCGTGGGCCTCGCCCAAGGGAAAATACGGTTCGTCCAACAAGCCGCTCTCCGAAGTGCCCATCATCGCCTCCGCGATGGTTGACGACACAGTGATCGGCGAATGGAAAGTCGCTGCGCCGGAGGCGAAGCCCGAGGGGTTCGAGATGCGCATCAGCATTCCCGCCGGCCGGCATCGGCTCGGTATCGCCAACCGCCGCGTGCGCGGCGGCGTCAACGAACTTGACATCAAGAACGGTCGCGTCGGCCCCGTGCAGGGCGGCACGGTTTATGTCAAAACCGTCGAGCTCGAAGGCCCGCTGCCCACCGCCACGCGCCGCTACGCAGCGAAACAAATCGAGGTGACCGGCGACGGCCGGTTCCTGCCCGACGGCACGCGTCTCCTCGAACGCGAAGGCGAAGTTGCACTGAGGCTCGTCGTCCCCGCGGACGGTGAATATCTCCTGCGCGCGCAGGCCTACTCCACGCAGGCGGGCAACGAGCCCGCGCGCATGGAGTTTCGCCTTGCGGGCAAGGTCCTCACGACCTTCGACGTGCGTGCGCCGGGCCGCGTCATCGCGACGGCGGGCCAGCGCGTCTTTTCGCCACTGCTCCTCGAGCCAGTGCCGCAGGTCTACGAGTTCCGGACTAAAATTGCCGCCGGCGAATACCGCTTCGCGGCCGCCTACGTGAACGATTTCGCCGACCCAGAAAACAAGAACCCAAATCTCCGCGACCGGAATCTTTTCATCCAGCACCTTGAAGTCGCGGGCCTCGACGAACCGGCTCTGGTGCCGAAACGGATCGGGGCGATGGACCGGCTCTTCGCCGCGGCCGCCACTCCGCCGCCGCAGACGGGCCTCGGCGGATTTTTCGCGCGGATGACCGGACGCCCGGCACCCGTGCCGAGCGAAGCCGCGCAGGCGCGCACGATCGTCGGCGAATTCGCGCGCCGCGCATGGCGGCGCCCGGTCGAACCGGGTGAGGTCGACGAACTCCTGAAGCTCTACACCGCCACGCGCGCCGACGGGGAATCGTTCGACGGTGGCGTGAAGGTCGCGCTGCAAGCCGTGCTTGTTTCGCCGCATTTCCTTTTCCGGGGCGAGATTCCGACCGGTGCGATCGCTTCGACGACGGCGCGCGCGCGGCCCGTGGGCGAGTTCGCGCTCGCGTCGCGGCTCTCGTATTTCCTGTGGAGCAGCATGCCCGACGAGGAGCTGTTCGATCTCGCGGGCCGCGGCGCGCTGCGGAAAAATCTCGAAGCGCAGGTGCGCCGGATGCTCGCGTCGCCGAAGGCGCGCTCGCTCGTCACGAATTTCGCCGGCCAATGGCTGGAGATCCGCAACCTGAAATACGTCGAGCCCGACAAAAAACTTTTCCCGGATTTCGACGATGGCTTGCGCACGGCGATGCGCGACGAGACCGAAGCGTTCTTCGCGCACATCATGCAGCAGGACCGCAGCGTGCTGGAATTTCTCACGGCCGATTACACGTTTGTGAACGAGCGCCTCGCGAAACACTACGGCTTGCCCGGCGTGACCGGCGACGAACTCCGCCAGGTTTCGCTCGCCAACACCCCGCGCCGCGGCGTGCTCACGCAGGCCAGCGTGCTCACGATCACCTCGAACCCCACCCGCACCTCGCCCGTGAAACGCGGCAAGTGGGTGCTCGAGGATTTGCTCGGCACGCCACCCCCGCCGCCGCCACCGAATGTCCCCGACCTCCCGAACGACGGCAAGTCCGTCACCGGCACCCTGCGTCATCAGATGGAGCAGCATCGTGCGAATCCGACCTGCGCCTCGTGTCACGCCCGCATGGACCCGATCGGTTTCGGGCTAGAAAATTTCGATGCGATCGGCGCGTTCCGCACGAAGGACGGCGAGTTTCCCGTCGACGCCGCCGGCAAGCTCAGCACCGGCGAATCGTTCGCCACTGCCGCCGAGCTTTCCGCGATTCTCTCCGATAAGCGCCGCGACAATTTCCTGCGCAATCTCGCCGAAAAAATGCTGATTTACTCACTCGGCCGCGGCGTCGAGCGCTCCGACCGGCCTGCGATCGACCGCATCGTGCAGGAAATGACCGCCGGCCAGTTTCGTTTCTCCGCGCTCGTGCTCGCCGTCGCGAAGAGCGTGCCGTTCGACCAGCAGCGCACCGAGGCCGGCGAATCCGTGGCTTCGCGTTAATCCTCGCCCGATGAAGAGCCTTATCCTCGTCCTCGCCCTCGTCGGCGTCGCATTTGCCCAGGTGCCCGCTCCGTCCGACGAGGGAATTCCGGCTGCCGCGGGCGCGAAAAAAGCCGCTCCGCCGCGCTCCCCGGTCGCGCCGAAACCCGAGGACGTCGCGAAGCTCCGCGCAAAACTCGACGAACTCAACGCCACGATCCAGTCGCTCAAGGACGCGAAGTTCGACGACGATCTGATCGTCGATGTCGAGGCGACCGCATGGGTCATCCACAACACGCTCCGCGTGCCCGATGGCTTCGTGACCGACGGCACGCTCCCTGGCCTCCTCGCCGCCGGCAACGATGCCCTCCGCCGCGCCAGCGAAATCAAGGCCGGCACCGCCGCGTGGCCGAAACTCAAAGGCTCCGTCAAACGTGCCTACCGCTCGCAGGTCGATGGCACGACACAGCCTTACACGGTTTCGATTCCCGCGTCCTACGACCCGGCTAAGCCGATGCCGCTCTATCTCTATCTGCACGGCCGCAGCACGCCCGGCGGCAATCCGGCTAATCCCGATCTTGCGTGGGGTCAGGTCGGCGGCGCCGACCGCGAAAATGCGCCCCGAGGCGGCGCTAGCCGCGCAGTGGATTGCATTCGGGTGAATGCCTTCGGCCGCGGCAACAACTCTTTCCGCTGGGCCGGCGAGACCGACGTCTTCGAGGTCATCGCGTCGGTCAGCAAACGTTACAACATCGACCCCAACCGCATCCTCCTCGCCGGCTTTTCCATGGGCGGCGCCGGTTCGTGGCAGATAGGTCTGCACAACTCCGACCTGTTCTGCGGGCTCGAAATCGACGCTGGGGTCATCGGCAATCGCCTGAACCTCAACGACCTTTCCCCGGCTCAAAAAGCCGTTAACGCCGGCTACGGCATCCTCGTCGACCACGCGCTGAACGTTTTTAACATCCCGCTTGTCGGCTACGCCGGCGAAAACGACGCCCAGCTCGCCTCCTCCACGAGCATCCGCGAACAACTCGTCCGCGAGGGCTACACCATTGAGAAGACCGGCCCGTTTCGCTACACCGGGAAGGACATCAACGCCCTCTTTCTCGCGAATCCCGGTCAGGGCCACTCCCATGCGACCGGCGACACCGAAAAACAGATCGACGAGTTCGCCGCCGCCAACTTCACGCGCGGCCGCGTCGTGCCCGACCACATCAAGTTCGTCACCTACACCACCCGCTACAATCACAGCCACTGGATCACGGTCGACGGACTGCAGCAGCACTTCGAGCGTAGCACCGTGGACGCCGAGCGCGACGCCGCGAAATCCGCCTACACGATCAAGACCGCCAACGTCTCGCGCCTGATCGTCTCCGACACGACCGCCGCTCACACGATCGCGATCGACGGCGACACGCTGAACGTCAAACCCGCCATCACACTCCTCCTCGTCCGCAACGGCGGTCACTGGCAGACCGCGAACCCGGCCGCGAATACCGGCTTGCGCAAACAGCACAATCTCCAGGGTCCGCTCAACGACGCGTTCTTTGAGTCCTTTCTCTGCGTCAACCCCACCGGCACGCCCAACCACGCCATCGCCGGCGAACGCGCGAACCAGGAGCAGGATCGTTTCGCGAAGATGTTCACCCGCGAATTTCTCGGGGAAGCCCGTGCGAAGGACGATACCGCGATCACTGACGCCGACATCGCCGCCAACAATCTCGTGCTCTTCGGCGACCCCGGCAGCAATACGCTCATCGCAAAAATCGCCGCCCGGCTTCCGATCAACTGGACCAAGGACAGCATTGTCGTCGGCGACAAAACCTACAGCGCTGCCGAGCACATGCCGGTCCTGATCTATCCAAATCCGCTTAATCCGCAGCGCTACGTCGTCATCAACAGCGGCCTCGTCGCCGCCCGCGGCGCGACCGCCTATGGCGACTACGCGATCCTGAAAGTTTCCAAGCAGGCCGATGGCTCGATCGCCGCCGAGACCGCCGCCGAGGGCGTGTTCGACGAAGCGTGGCGTTTGCCTGCGGCAAAAATGTAACCACACTCGCCGCCCTTCGCCGTTCCCCGATTTTCCCCGCGTCGCGTATTCATTCCCCCATCATTCCCATGAGCAAAAGCTGGCAAATCCCCCGTCGCACGTTTCTCCGCGGTGTTGGCACCGCAATCGCCCTGCCCATCCTCGATTCGATGCTGCCGCTGCGCGCGCTGGGCGCCACGACCGCCGACGCCGCCACGAGCGCGGCGCCAAAGCGCATGGCCTTCGTGTATGTGCCAAACGGCATGAACATGGCCAAGTGGGCGCCCACCGGCGTCGGCACGGACTACGCGCTCTCCGAAACACTCGCGCCGCTCGCCGCGCACCAGGCCGACTTCAGCGTCCTCAGCGGCCTCGCGCACCGGAAGGCCTTCGGCAACGGCGACGGCGGCGGCGATCACGCGCGCTCATCGGCGACTTACTTGACCGGTTGCCAGGCGAAAAAATCCGCGTCGGACGTGCACATCGGCATCTCCGTCGACCAGGTCGCCGCCAAAGCGATCGGCGACCAGACGCGTTTTCCGTCGCTCGAGTTGAGCTGCGATCGCGGCCAGGAAGCCGGCTCCTGCGACTCCGGCTACAGTTGCGCCTACCAGTTCAACATCTCGTGGCGCTCCGAGACGCAGCCGATGAATCCCGAGATCGAGCCGAA
>CALFNN010000018.1 GCA_937902925.1 uncultured Opitutaceae bacterium | reverse complement strand
AACAGTGTTATTCGGCTGCACTGGGTGCAGCTTTTTCAGGTGAGTTAAGATCGGGCATGGCGGGAGTTCCTACCTATGAAAAAGGGGCTGGGTGCAGCTTTTTGCGGTTGATGCAGCTCCCGACAAAAGCTGCACTTGAGGAATGGGCTCTGAAAACGAGGCCGTTTCGTTTCCGACGTGGAGCGTGGCGCTGTCGGCCGCATCGTTGCCGCCGGCAACTCTGGCCGCATACCGGCGCGAGCTGCTGGCGTTCCTGCACCATTGCAAAGTCGAACATGCCCCGGCGACCATCATGTTGGCCAAGGAGTATCTGGCCGCGAGGGAGAGGCAAGGCGCAAAGGACGCGCGCCCGGCGTTGCGTTGGTTCTTTCAGGGCGCCAAGCGCGCGACCGGCGCCGCGCCGACCCGGGCGGTCGCCGCGACGCCGGCGCGGCGCGGATCTGGCGAATCGGTCCCGCGGAACTCAACGCCACCGGCGGCGATTACCGACCAAGGTGGCGCCGATTGGGAGCGCGACTTAATCACAGCGGCGCGAACGGCGGGGCTGCTTTGGCGCACGGAGGAGACCTATCGCGGCTGGGCGGCGCGCTTTGCGCGGTTCCTCGCGCCACGCTCACCGTATGCGGCGGGTGCGAAGGACGTGGCGGCGTTTCTCACGCGGATCGCGGTGGATTTCCGGGCAAGTCCATCCACACAGAAACAGGCGCTCAACGCCCTCGTGTTTTTCATGCAGGAAGGATTGCACCGCCAGTTGGGCGAAATCGATTTCAAGCGGGCCCGCCCGCAACGGCGAATGCCCACGGTGCTCTCCCGCGAGGAATGCAAACGGCTCTTCGCGGAAATGGACGGGACCTCGCGGTTGATGGCCGAGCTGGCCTATGGTGCGGGCCTGCGCCTCATGGAATTGCTGCGGCTGCGCGTGCAGCACGTGGATCTGGAGCGCAATGTGCTCGTGGTTCATGCGGGTAAAGGGGACAAAGACCGCGTGACGGTGCTGCCGGTGGCGCTGCGCCCGACGCTGGAGCGGCAGTTTCGGCGGCTGCGCGAATTGTTCGCCAAGGATCGGGCCGAAGGGCTCGCCGGCGTCTGGCTGCCCGAGGGTTTGGAGCGAAAATTCAAACGCGCCGGCGAGCAGTGGGAGTGGCAATGGTTCTTCCCTTCGCGAGAGGCCAGCGTCGATCCATTGACCGGCGTCCAGCGGCGGCATCACGTCATCGACACGACGTTGCAACGAATTATCAAGCGCGCCGCCACCGCGGCGAAGATCGACAAGCGCGTGACGCCGCACGTGCTGCGGCACTCCTTCGCGACGCATCTGCTGGAGAGCGGGGCGGACATCCGCACGCTGCAGGAGCTGCTCGGGCACGCGAGCGTCGAGACGACGCAGATTTATACGCATGTGATGCAGAAGCCGGGGCTGGGGGTGAGATCGCCGCTGGATGGGTGAAGACGGAATCTCGAGCGGAGAGTTCAGAGCGAAGGGTCGAGAGCGGAGAGTGCGGAGCGGAGAGCGGAGGGTGGGGATGGCTTCGCCGCGTGGCTTCCCGGAAGGAAGCCGGCCGGTGGCCCGGCGGAGGCCGGGCGCGGGGCGAGCCAGGACGCGGGCGGGATGGAACGCCAGCAGGCTGGCTACCGGAATTCCGGTAGGCGTCGGGATTGGGGCGGGCGCGGCGCGCCCCCGGGGTCAAGCTCCGCCGGGTTCGAGCCAGCGAGCGGCGCGCGGGAAAACAAAACGGCCCGGCGGGGACTTGCGTCGGTCGCCGGGCCGCTGGTGCCGGGAAACTTTTTTGGGATCAGACCGCCTGCGCGATCGCCTGCACCGTCTCGGGCGCGACGACGCGGTCGATGTCGAGCAGCGTCTTCACCGCGCCCTTCACCTTGGCCATGCCGAGCAGATACTCGGTGTTGATCCTGGCGCCGAACTCGGGCGTCGGCTCGATCTCGTTGGCGGCGAGCGTCACGACCTCCTCGACGCTGTCGACGATGAGGCCCATCTGCACGGTCTGCTCGGAAAGGAGCCGGACCTGGACGACGACGATGCAGGTGCGCTCGGCGAACTCGGCCTTGAGCCCGAACTTCACGCGCATGTCGACGACGGGGATCACGCGGCCGCGGAGATTGATGACCCCCTTCACGAACGCCGGCATCTGCGGCACGGGCGTGATCTTTTGCAGGCGGATGATCTCGCGGACCTTCAGGACGGCGATGCCGTAGGCTTCGTTCTCGAGCACGACCGTGAGATATTTGCCCGCGAGGGCGGATTGACCGGCGGGCGTGGCGGTGTTGGCGGCGGGAGCCGGGGCGGTGGACATGGCGGTTGGAAAGACAGGAACGGAGGTGGAAAAGGCGGGGCCACGTGGCCCCGCCTTTAAATCGGCCGGAGCCGGCGGCGGTTTAGCCCGGAAACCGGGATTTCACGGACGAGCGGGACCCCGTGGTCGCCGCGATCCGAAACGTGCAGACGGATGAGAAATAGGTAAACTTTTACCGGGTCGCACCGATTTCCAAAGTTGCGCGAAACGCCGCCGACATGCCCATTTCTTCGGACCAGCTTGCCCGGATTGACGAAACACTGAACCGCTTGGCCACCGAGTCCATCCTCGCCCAGGCGGGACGGGACGACGGCCTCGTGCCGGCCTTCAGCCTGCTCGGAGACATCCGGGACCTGTGCGCGGCGGAGCCGGCGCTCGCGGAGCCCATCCTCGCGGTGCGCGCCGTGCTGGAGAAGCTGCTCGATGCCGCGCAACCGTTCGACGAGCCCTCGCTCGGCGAACTCCGCTGGCTGGTCGAGTGGCTGCCGGTCGCCATCGAATGCGGCCGGACCGGCCAGCCCGTGCCGCCATTCGGGGCGCAGCCGGCGCCCGCGGTGGAGGCGGTGCCCGCGGCGGCGTCGACCAGCGCCGCCGCGGCACCGGCGGACGCGGTGCTCGACCTGCACATCGACGAAAACCGCGAGTTGCTCGGCGAGTTCCATTCCGAGGCCGTGGACCATCTGCAGCAGATCGAGGCCGCATTGCTGGCGCTCGACCACCAACCGGACGACCCGGAGGCGCTCAATTCGATCTTTCGTTCGTTTCACACGATCAAGGGCAACGCGGGTTTCCTCGGCCTGATGCCGATGCACACGCTCGCCCATGAGGTCGAGTCGCTGCTCGATCTCGCGCGCAATCACAAGCTGCGCCTCAATGCGGCGATCATCACGGAGATCCTGCGCAGTCGCGATGCGCTGCAGGCATTGACCCAGCAGATCGCGCGCGCCCTCGAGAAGGGCCATCTGCCCGACCAGGTCGTGCCGGTCGCCCACTTGATCGCGGCGGTGAAGCAACTGGCGGCGAATCCGCACGCGACGATCGCGCCCGCGACCGGTCCGGCACCGGTGGCGATGGCCGAGGTGCCGCCGCCGGCCGAGGAGCCGGGGGAATCCGTGGTCGTTCCGATGCCCGTGGCGCCGGGCGAGGCGTCCGGCCCCAGGCCGGTCGGCGTCACGAAGGCGGCGGCGAGCACGACGGTGCGCGTCAACACGGAGAAACTCGACTCGCTCATGGACGTGGTGGGCGAGCTCGTGATTGTGCAAAGCCAGTTGATCGAGAGTTCGCGGCAGGGCGGGGAAGGGAGTTCGCTGCTCCAGCGCAACGTCGCGCAGCTCGCGCGCATCGCGAAGGAACTCCAGCACACGGCGATGTCGCTGCGGATGATTCCCATCAAGCCGGCCTTCCAGAAGATGGAGCGGCTGGCGCGCGACCTGGCCCGCGATTTCGACAAGAAGGTCGCCTTTGCCACGAGCGGCGAGGATACCGAGCTGGACCGCACGGTCATCGAGGAGATCGGCGACCCGCTCGTGCACATGGTGCGCAATGCGCTCGACCACGGCCTCGAGACGCCGGCCGACCGCGTGGCGGCGGGCAAGCCCGAGACGGGCACGTTGCATTTGAAGGCTTATCACCAGGGTGGCAGCATCGTGATCGAGCTGCAGGACGACGGCCGCGGCATCGACCCGGAGAAGATCCTGGCGAAGGCCCGCGCGCAGGGGTTGGTCGCGGCGAACGCGACGCCCTCGCGCGAGGAGACGATGAACCTGATTTTCCTGCCGGGTTTCTCCACCGCGGCGAAGGTGACGGCGGTGTCCGGCCGCGGGGTCGGCATGGATGTCGTGCGGCGCAACATCGAGAAGCTCCGCGGCAAGATCGAGATTTCCTCGGCGGTCGGGCACGGCTCGACGTTCAAGGTCAAGCTGCCGCTGACGATGGCGATCATCGACGGGCTGATCGTGCGGGTGGGCGGCGACCGGTTCATCCTGCCGAGCACGTCGGTGCAGCGCGCGCTGCGCCCGTCGCGCGAGCACATCTCGACGATCCACGGACGCGGCGAGGTGCTCGACCTGCGCGGCAAGTTCGTGCCGGTCCACCGGCTGCACCACCGCTTCGGCATCCCCCACGAGGCCGAGAACCCGTGGGAGGGGATCGTGGTCATCGTGGAAAACGGCGGCCGGCTGTCGGCGCTGCTGGTCGACGAGATGGTCAGCAAGCAGGAAGTCGTGATCAAGAACCTCGGCGCGTTCATGCAGAACGTGCCCGGTGTGTCGGGCGGCGCCATCCTCGGCGACGGCAACATTGCGCTCATCCTCGACCCGGCGTCGCTCCTGAACGCGGCGTGAAGCCGCCCCGCGAAACCATTTTTCCGCCGTGAGCCCCGCCCCCCGCATCCCCACGATCGACCAAGTCTGCGAACGCGCGCTCGGCCTGCCCTGCTCACCCGCGATGCTGCCGCGGCTGATCTCGGTGCTCGTGGCGCCGGACAGCAGCGCCACCGAGATCGCCGAGATCATCATGGTCGACTCCGCGCTCGCGGGGTCGACGCTGCGGCTGGCGAACTCGGCGTTTTTCGCCGGGAGCGGCAAGGCCGAGACCGTGGCCGACGCGGTGATCCGCCTCGGCCAGCGCGAACTTTACCGGCTGGCGGCGCTCGCGCTCGTCAGCCGCTGGGAAGCCGGCACCGCCGGCCGCGGCGAGCCCGGCGACTTTTGCCGCTATGCGCTTTGCACCGCGCTGGCTGCCGAGGTGCTGGCGGAGACAAGCGAGCGGCTCGATCCGCAGACCGCCTACACCGCGGGCCTCGTGTGCGACCTCGGCAAGCTCGCCATCGCGCATGGCTGCGCGCCGTTTTTCCCGGCGATCCGCGCGCACTGCGCGACGCGCGGCGGCACCTGGTCGCAGGCCGAGCGCGACGTGCTCGGCTACACCCACGCCGAGGTCGGGGCGCAGTTGCTGCGGGCCTGGAGCTTTTCACCGGCGCTGGTCGCGGCAGCGGAGTTTGGCGAGCGGCCGGCGGAAGGTCCCGCCGAGGCGCTGCCGCTGCTCGCCCACTTGCACGCCGCGAAATTCATCGCGACTTCGTTCGGCCCCGGGGTCGCGGAGGACGGGTTCCTCTTCGAGCTCAACACGCCGTTCCTGCTGGAGTGGGGTTTCTCGCCCGAGCTGTTGCAGGAATCGATGGCGGTGGTCCACGAGCGGGCGAAGGCGCGCCTGCAGGGCAACCTGACTCACGGCGCCGTGGCGATGTGAGGTCCGCACCTCCGGCCGGAAAACGCGCCGCCGCCCCGGTCAACCCGCCCAGGCCCGGATCGCCCGCTCACGCGGCCAGCGAGTAGCTCTCGGTGGAGAGCGGGGTTTTCATGGCGATCGCCCCCGTGCTGAGTTCGAGGTGCACGGTGCGGTTGATGGTGCCGCCCACGGCCGAGCGCCGGACCGAGTAACCGTTCCGCGCGAGGTAGCTGGAGGTGGCCTGGAGGTTGCGCTCGCCAATCTTGAACATGTCGCTGTTGCAGAGCACGCTCGCGCCGCCGGCGACGAAGAGCCGCAGCCGCGAGCGGTCGGCGTGGAGGCCGGCGAGGGCGCGAAAGAGCAGCGGGAGCCCCGTGTCGGCAAACATCGCGGGCTGGGCGGCGGCCTTGTCGGGCGAGATCGTGGAATCGGGCAGCATCAAATGGAGCAGCCCGCCGGCTTTCACCGCGGGGTCGTAGGCGGCGATCGCGACGCACGAGCCGAGCGCATAGGTGCTCAGCGTGATGACCGGGTTGTTGGACACGCCCATGTCCCCCACGCCGACGATGACGCGCTGGGCAAAAATGGAGGCGACCGTCGGCGAGCCCATGATCAGGGGGCGGGCGCGACGGGGGTGCGCGGGCGAAAAGGTGGCCGGTCAAAAATCATGCGATGCGGGTGTGATGGGCGGAGTGTCCGCCCCAGCAAACACAACGGCGCCGCCCGCCCGAACTTGAGCGTTTGTCGACCGACCCGCGGGAGCTGCCTCACAAATAAACGAGCAGCCGCTGGCTGATGGGCGTCGACTGGTTGTGGCTGCGGATCTTCGCGATCGTGCCGGGGCTGAGCGACTGGCCCTCGCCGATGAGCAGCAGCCCGTGCGGGCTGTAGATGCCGTTGGCGAGCACCATGCCGGGCTCGAGCTCGTGCAGCATGATTTCGCGCACCTGCTTGGGCAGTTGCACGAGGTTGCTGACCTTCAGGAAGAGGCGCACGGCCTCGGGATCGTAGGCGGTGCCGGACTTGGCGAGCAGCGCGTCGATGGCGGCGGTCTTGGTCAGGCCCGACTCGACGAAGCCGACCGCGACCGCGAGGCAGCGGGCCGCCCACGGGATCGCGTCGCCGGCGAGGCCGTCGGGATAACCCTGGCCGTCGTAGCATTCGTGGTGGGCGCGGATGACCTCGCCGACGTCGGCGCGGCTGTCGACGAGCGCCGCGAGGGTCTGGCCGTAGACCGGGTGGTTGTGCAGCATCGCGCGTTCGCGCTCGCTGAGCTGGTCGGTCTTCTGGCGGAACGCGCGGAGCATCTCGCGCGGCACGCCGATGAGCCCGAGGTCGCACAGCCACGCGGCGGTGCGGAGCGCGTGGCGCTCGTCGTCGGTGAACTTGTCCGTGGCCGCCATCTGCGTGGCGAACTCGACGAGGGTCTTGGCCTGGCCGCCGAGCACGGGGTCGTAGGTCGTGAGGATGCGGCGGCAGAGCTCGAGCGAGTGCTCGTAGTTCTCGGCGAGTTCGCGATTGGCGTGGTCGAGGCGCTGCCGCTGCTGCTCGAGATCGCGCACCTTCGCCTCGAGGGCGGCGTTGGCGTCGGTGAGCTCGGTGTTGAGGCGCTGGGTCTCGGCCTGGAGCACCTCGTTGTGCGTGACGAGCTCGTGGCGGTGCACGGCGTTGCGCACGGTGGCGACGAGTTCCTCGCGCAGCCACGGCTTGGCGACGAAGCGGAAGATTTCGCCCTTGTTGATCGCATCGACGATCGTGGGCAGCGCGAGCACCGCGGTGATGAGGATGCGCGAGGCATGGGGCCGCAGCCGCCGGCTCTCGACCAGGAAATCGAGGCCCATCATCTCGGGCATCCGCTGGTCGGAGATGATGACGGCGAAGTCGCGCTCGTGCAGGATGGCAAGCGCCTTGAGCGGGCTGGTGCAGCTGACGATGTGAAAACCCTCGCGCTCGAGGGTGAACTTGAGCGCGGTGAGGACGACGGGTTCGTCGTCGACGATGAGGATGGTGGCGGCGTCGGGCGCGGGAACGACCGGCGCGGGCGGCGCGAACGGCACGACGGTGGAGGACAGGTCGATCATGCGGGAGCGGGGTCGAGTTGCGGCGACGCAACGGCGTTTTCGTGGTGGTGAACGATGAAGTCGGCGATGCGCTCGAGCGGGAGGCGGGTCTGGGCGGCGCCGTTTTCCCAGGCGGCGCGCGGCATGCCGTAGACGACGCTGGTCGCCTCGTCCTGCGCGAACGTCGTGGCGCCGCGCTCGCGGAGCCGGAGCAGGCCCTCGGCGCCGTCGCGGCCCATGCCGGTGAAGATCCCGGCGAGCGCGTGCGCGCCCGCGCCGCAGTCGGCGGCGGACTTCAGCAGGAGGTCGACGGCGGGGCGCTGGTGCCAGACGGGCGGGCCGCCGGTGACGCGGGCGCGGTAGTGGTCGCCGTGCCACTGGAGCATCAGGTGGAAATTGCCGGGCGCGATGAGCGCGAGGCCGGGCGTGAGCCGGTCGCCGTCGACGGCCTCGCGCACCTCGAACGCACAGAGGTCGTTGAGCCGGTCGGCGAAGGCCTTGGAAAACACGGGTGGGATGTGCTGCACGATGGCGATGCCCGGGAGGCCCGCGGGGAGTTCGGCGAGCACTTTGCGCAGCGCCTCGGTGCCGCCGGTCGACGCGCCGAACAGGATGACGTCGCGGGTCGCGCCGCGGCGCGACAGCGAGCGCGGGGCCGGCGGGGCGAAGGGCGGGGTGGAGGGCGCCTGGCGGAGGCGCGCGCCCGCCGCGGCCTTGATGCGCGCGATGAGTTGCGGGCCGAGGTCGCCGAAGGAGTAGGGACCGCCCGGCTTCGCGAGCACGTCGAACGCCCCGAGCCGCAGCGCCTCGAGCGCGGTGTCCGAGCCGCGGCGCGTCAGCGAGCTCATGATGATCACGGGCAGCGGCCGCTGGGCCATCACGATCTTGAGAAACGTGAGGCCGTCCATCCGCGGCATCTCGAGGTCGAGCGTGAGGACGTCGGGGTTGAGCTGCTTGATCTTGTCGCGCGCGATGTAGGGATCGACGGCGGTGCCCACGACCTCGATCTCGGGGTCGGTCCTGAGCGCGTCGCTGACGAGCTTCCGCACGACGGCGGAATCGTCGATGACGAGGACACGGATGGGGCGGGCGGACATGGCGGATCAGGAGCCGAAGGGTTTTTGGTAGATGGCGGGCCGGATCATCCGCAGGTCGTGGCGGATGTGCGTGAGGCTTTCCGAGTGGCCGACGAACAGATAGCCGCCGGGCGCGAGCCGGCGCGCGAGGCGGCCGACGAGTTCCTCCTGCGTCGTGCGGTCGAAATAGATCATGACGTTGCGGCAGAAGATCACCTGAAACGGCTCGGTGAACGGCGGCTCGCCCTCGAGCAGGTTGAGGTGGCGGAACGTGACGCGTTCGCGGAGGGGGGCCTTCACGCGGTAGTTGCCCTCCTGCGGCCCGAAGCCGCGCTGGAAGTGCGTGCGCACGAGCGCGGGCGGAACGCGGGCGACGGTTTCCTCGTCGTAGATCGCGGCCGCGGCCTTGGCCAGGATGCGGCGGGAGATGTCGGTTGCCTCGATGTGCCACGACAGTGGCGGCTGCACGCCCGCCAGGGTGATCGCGACGGAGTAGGGCTCCTCGCCCGACGAGCACGCCGAACTCCAGACCTTGAACGGCGTCGCGCGCCCGCCGCGCATGCGCTCGGTGAATTCCGGCACGGCCTTGTCGCGGAGAAAGTCGAAGTGCACGGACTCGCGAAAGAAAAACGTGTGGTTCGTCGAGATCACGTCGATGAGGTTGGCAAACTCCTCCTCCGCGCCCGCCGACTGGAGCAGGCGGCAGTAGGCGCCGACGTTCGGGAGATTGGTGGCGCGGAGCCGCTTGCCGAGGCGCGCGGAGACCAGTTCCCGTTTGTCGGGACCCAGGCTGATGCGGCTGCGCTCGTAGACGACGCTGCGGATGAATTCGAACTCGCTGTCCCTCATGAGGATTATCCCACGATAAATCGGCGCGTTCGCCGGGGACTGAAGGCGGCGATGCGGAATTGCGGTGCGGTTTTTTTTGTCCGGGTCGCGGAGCGCGGCAAAATTTTCCGCATCGCCCGCCGCCGTCGCACCGGCGGGCCGGCGGCGGCGATTGGGGAAATTTTATATCGCTGGGTGACAAAGCGCTTGTGCGCGTCCGTGGAGCGGTGGCACCGGCTTTGCTAAATCGCGACCGCATGATTGATCCCATCTTCCAGACCGACAACTACCAGTTGGCGCGGAAGCTTCTCGACGTGGCTTCGCTCCGGCAGGAAGCGATCGCGACGAACGTGGCGAACGCGGAGACCCCCGGCTTCCGCCGCATCGACGTTTCGCCGGATTTTGCCGTGCAACTGAAGGCGCGCCTCGCCGAGGGCGATTTCGCGCAGTCCGCCGATACGCTCACGCCCCAGCTTGCGGAGGATCAAACGGCCCGCAGTGTCCGCCCCGACGGCAACACCGTCGAGATCGAGCGCGAGCTCCTGGCGATGAACCGCAACGCGGTCGAGTTCGACTACCTCAGCGACATCGTGTCCGGCAATCTCAAGCAACTCCGGCTCGCCATCACCGGCCACAGCGCGTGAACCCCTGAACCAGCCTTCGCATGAATCTCATTTCCGGCATCGACATCACTGCGGGCGCGCTCAACGCGCAGAAGACCCGCCTCGACATCGTCGCCCAGAACATCGCCAACGCGCAGACCACACGGACTCCCAACGGCGGGCCCTATCAGCGCCAGGTCGTGTCCTTCGAGACCGAGTTGGTCCGCCGCGCGGGCGCCGGCGGCCCGTCGCTCCAGACCGTGAAGATCGGCGCCATCACGGCTGACCGCACGCCCGGCCAGCAGGTTTACAACCCGCAGCATCCCGATGCCAGCCCCGACGGCCTCGTGACGATGCCCAACGTCAACCTCTCCTACGAGATGGTCGATCTCATCACCGCCTCGCGCGCCTACGAGGCCAACCTGTCCGTCGTGAAGAACGCCCGTCAGATGGCCATGAAGGCCCTCGATATCGGGAAGTGATGAACCGCCCCTGGCTCCCAGCGCTCCAACCATGTCTCCCGTCGGCTCCGTCAACCCTCTCACCGCCTCCGCGCTCACGCGGATCGATGCACCGCTGCCGAAGGTCGGCCTCGCGCCTGCCGGCTTGCCGGTGGGTGCGCCCGTCCAGGGATTCGGCCAGATGCTCGATGGCCTGGTGGCCACGGTCGCCGACAAGCAGGACGCCGCGCAGGCGGTGACGCGCCAGGTGCTCCTGGGCAATTCCGACCAGCTCCACCAGAGCGTGATCGCGATGCAGGAGGCCTCGGTCGCCTTTTCCCTGATGGTCGAGGTGCGCAACAAGCTCGTCGATTCCTACCAGGAACTCATGCGCATGCAGGTGTGAGCACGCCGACCGCTTCTCCTTCGCCTGATTCTTCCCCCTCTTTTCCGCCCTCCGGTTTCGTTCGATGAAAAATTTCCTCCAGTCGCTCCTCGATCTCTGGAAGCAGCTCGGCCTCAACCAGCGGGTTTCGCTCGTGGTGGCCGCCGTCGCCGTCGTCGGCGGCCTCGCCGGCGTGGTGCTCTGGTCGCAGCGGCCCGATTTCCAGCTCCTTTACGCGGGCCTCGGGGAAAAGGACGCGGCGTCCGTCATTGGCTACCTCGAGTCGCAAAACATCCCGCACCAGGTGACCGCCGGCGGCTCCGCCGTGCAGGTGCCGGCCGACAAGGTCTACAAGCTCCGGATGGATCTCGCGAGCAAGGGCCTGCCGAGCGGCGAGGGCGTCGGCTTCGAGATTTTCGACAAGGGCCAGTTCGGCCTCTCCGATTTCGTGCAGCGGACCAATTATCTCCGGGCCGTCCAGGGCGAGCTCGCCCGCACCATCACGCAACTGCAGGGCGTCCGCGCCGCGCGCGTGATGATCGTGCAGCCGGAAAACCGCCTGCTGCTCACGGAGCAGGGCGTGAAGTCCACCGCCTCTGTCTTTGTCGACCTCGGTGGCGGCCGCCTCGAACTCGACCAGGTCAACGCCATCCGCCACCTCGTCGCCAACGCCGTCCAGGGCCTCGCGCCCGACCAGGTGGCCGTCGTCGACAACCACGGCCGCACACTCTCGGAGGAATTGAAACAGGATCCCACCCTCGGCACGGCGTCGTCGCAGATGCACTATCGCGAGCAGGTCGAGGACTATCTCGCCAAGAAGGTCGAGACGATGCTCGCCGCCGTCATCGGCCCCGGCAACGCGGTCGTCCGCGTTTCCGCCGACATCGAGACCGAGGCGACGACGATGACCTCGGAAAAATTCAATCCCGACGGCCAGGTCGTTCGCTCGCAAACGCAGACCGAGGACACGACCAATTCCTCCGAGTCGCGCGCCACGGGCGGCGCGACCGGCGTCAGCGCCAACGTCCCCGAGAAAACCCAGGGGGTCGCCGAGGCGGCACACCCGGTCAACGTTTCCGAGCAGGACCGCAAGAGCCGCACGACGTCCTACGAGATCGACAAGACGACCACCAGCGTGACACGCAATCCGGGCACGGTGAAGAACGTGACCGCCGCCGTGTTCATCGCGCCGCGGATGGTCACGCCGCCGCTGCCCGCCGACGCGCCCAAGGGCGCGCCCGCCCCCGAGCCGCAGCCGCAGAAGCGCACCCCGCAGGAGCTCGACGCGCTCCGCCAGGTCGTGGTGAACGCCCTCGGCCTCCGGGCCGCCCCGGGGCAGGCGCTCGACTCGCTCGTGTCGTTGCAGGAGCTTCCTTTCCAGGGCGTGGTCGGCCTGCCCGGCCAGATCGACGCCGCGCAGGGCGAGACCCGCCTCCAGAGCTGGTTCGGCGTCGCGAGCCGCTGGGCCGCCGTCGTCGGCGCCGCGCTCGTGCTCCTCGTGTTCTGGCGGCTGTTCTCCCGCCAGAAGCCGGAACCGGTCCCGATGGAGGTGCTGTCCTATACGCCCGAAACCGTGAACCGGCAGATGGCGAACACCGCCAGCGTCACGCCCGAGCTGCTTAACGAACTCATCCGCCAGAAACCCGCCAACGTCGGCGTCGCCCTCCGCGACTGGGTGTCCGCCGGCGCCGCCAACGGCGTGCCCGCGGGCAAGAACTGATCCGCCATGCCCGACCTCGATTACGCCAAGCTCAGCCGCCAGCAGAAGCTGGCCGTCTTCCTCATCGTCATCGGCCCGGAGGCCGCGGCCAACGTCCTGCGGCAGTTCGACGACAACGAGATCGAGCTGCTCTGCCGCGAGATGTCGACGTTCTCGATCATTCCCGCCACCGCGCAGAAGCAGGCGATGGAGGAATTTTCCGCGCTCGTGGCGCAGAGCGCCGGCTCGTCGCTCGGCGGCCTCGCCTACGCGCAACGCACGCTCGAGATCGCCAAGGGCGACTACAAGGCCTCCGCCATCATCGGCCGCGTCGGCCCCGTTGGCACTTCGGTCGAGGTCATCAAGGACATCTCCGAGATGGAGGGCCGGCAGATCTTCAACCTCATCAAGCACGAGCAGCCGCAGACGATTTCGTTTCTCCTGTCCTACCTCGACAGTCCCAAGTCCGCCGAGGTCTTTGCGCTGCTCAGCCCCGATCTCCGCGAGGAGGTCGTCGAGCGACTCGGCACCATCGAGAGCACCTCGCTCGAGCTCGTCGGCAAGATCGCCCGCAACCTCGGCAAGCACTACGACACGAAGGTCCGCCCCGCTTTCCACCGCAGCGGCGGCGTCCGCGCGGTCGCCGACCTGTTGAACCAGCTCGACAAGGAGATGAGCAAGAACCTCCTCGCCCGACTCGAGGAGCGCAACGCCACCCTCAGCTCCGCGATCCGCAAGAAGCTCTTCAGCTTCGAGGACCTCAACCGCTTGCAACCGGCCGATCTCCAGCGCGTGCTGCGCGAGGTCGAGTCGTCGAATCTCGCCATCTCGATGAAGTCCGCCAGCGAGACGCTGCGCGAAAAAATCTACGGCGGCATCTCCAAGCGCGCCGCCGAGAGCCTCAAGGAGGAACTCGACATGCTCGGGCCCGTCCGCCTCAAGGATGTCGAGGCCGCGCAGGATTCCATCATCCAGGTCGTGCGCCGCCTCGAGGAGGAGGGCCAGATCACGCTCGAGACCGATTCCGCCAGCGTCGTCGCCTGACCATGCCCTACGCGAAACTCATCCCCTTCGACCGTCCGCTCGCCGGCGCCGCCATCCCGGGCCACGCGGGCCGGTTCTACGCCGAGGCCGAGATCGCGGCGCTGAGCGAGGCCGCCTACCGCCGCGGCATCGACGACGCCCGCGCGCAGGCCGACCAGCAGATGGTCGAGTTTCGCGCCGACATCGAGCAGCTCGGCGACGGCGTCTTCAAGAAACTTTCCGAACTCGAACCCCGGTTCCTCGCCCAGTTGCGCGATGCGCTCCCCGCGCTCGCGCTCGAGATCGCGCGCCGGCTGCTCGCCGGCTACGAACCGCCGCCCGAGGTCGTCTCGCGTCTCTGCGAGGAGGCGCTGGTCGAGCTTTTTCCCGAGCGGGAAAATCTCGAGCTGGTCGTCGGTCCGCGCGACGCCGAATTTCTCGCGCAACTGAAACCCGCGTGGATCGCCCGCTACCCCGGCCTGCGCATCCGCGCCGAGGCCTCGCTGACGCCGGGCGACTGCCAGGTGCGCAGCCGCTTCGGTCTCACCGATGCGCGCCGGGAGACGAAACTTTCCGCCCTCGAGCACAGCCTCGCACCCGCATGACCCGCCGCCCCGCCAGCGCCGCCCCCGCCGAGTGTAACGTATTACGTTACACTCCCCCCGTGCTGCACCCCGGCCAGGTTGTAACGTATTACGTTACCTTCCCGATCGCAGGTCCGCGGGCATCCGGCCGCGGAATCGCCAGCCCCCGCCGGCCCCGCGATGCCCAGGCGCCTCGCCGGGTGCTCGTGGCCACGCCCGCATGACTTCCACCGCTCCAGCCGATTCCACGGGAGCGATCGCCCCGCTGGTCGAGGTGCTTCGCACGCAGGTCCGCCATCTGCCGCCGGTGCAGCGCGTCGGCACGGTCACGGGCGTTGCCGGCCTCATCATCGAGTCGGACGGCCCGAACGTCGGTCTGGGCGAACTTTGTCTCATCCGCTCGTCGCGCGACGACTTCAGCGTCCGCGCCGAGGTCGTCGGCTTTCGCGAACATCGCGTGCTCCTCATGCCGCTCGGCGAAACCGCCGGGCTGCACGTCGGCTGCGAGGTCGCCGCCACCGACCGGCCGCCGCTGCCGCGGGTCGGGCCGGAATTGCTCGGCCGCGTGCTCGATGCGCTCGGCCGGCCGTTCGATGGACTGGGGATGCTGCCGGTCGACCGGCTCACGACGCGCAGCGCGGTGCCGCCGCATCCGCTCCGCCGCCAGCGCATCAAGCAGGCCTTCACCACCGGCGTGCGTGCGATCGATTCGTTCATCCCGTTCGGCCGCGGCCAGCGCCTCGGCCTCTTCGCCGGCTCCGGCGTCGGCAAGTCCACGCTCATGGGCATGATCGCCCGCGCCTCCGAGGCGGATGTCGTGGTCATCGCGCTCGTCGGCGAGCGCGGCCGCGAGGTCCGCGAGTTCGTCGAGAAGGACCTTGGCCCCGAGGGCATGAAGCGCGCCATCGTCGTCGTCGCCACCTCGGACACGCCCGCGCCGCTCCGGCTGCGCGCCGCCTCCACCGCGACCGCGATCGCCGAGGCGTGGCGCGATGCCGGCAAGAACGTTTTGTTCATGATGGATTCGGTCACGCGCTTTGCGATGGCCCAGCGCGAAATCGGCCTCGCCATCGGCGAACCGCCGGC
>CALFNN010000017.1 GCA_937902925.1 uncultured Opitutaceae bacterium | reverse complement strand
CAACCTCCGCTACGGCCTCGCCGCCGAGCTGCTGACGGAACCGAGGCGCCGCTAGTGGCGTCTTCCCGAACCGGGTCGCCCGGCGTCAGGTCCGATCCTCATGCTCGTGATAGGCCGGCGGTCCCGGCTTCTTGCGCGGTTTCGCCGGTGTCGCGATCGACCGCCTCGCCTTGGCCGCAGCAACCGCCAGTTTGCGAAGTTGCGCGACCTGCGCCTCGAAATCCGCCGGCAACGGCGCGCGCAAATCCAGTTCCTTCCCGGAAACCGGGTGCGCGATGACCAGGTGTTCCGCATGCAGCATCACCCGCTCCGGCGGTTTCGCCATCCGTTCATCCGGCTTCCATCCATAAAGCGCGTCGCCGAGGATCGGATGGCCGAGCGACTTCAGGTGCACACGGATTTGATGGGTCCGGCCCGTGAAAATCCGGCAGCGCAACAGCGCGGCGATGTCGCCAAACGCCTCGACGCGCTCCCAATCCGTCCGCGCCGGCTTGCCGCCCTCGCCCACCGTCATCCGGTGCCGGTGAGTCGGATGTCGCGAGATCGCGCGGTCGATCGTGCCGCTGAGCAGCGGCGGGACGCCGCTCACCAGCGCCAGGTATTCCTTCGTGGTCGTGCGCGTCGCAAACTGGTCGGCAAGCGCGCGGTGCGCCTTGTCGTTCTTCGCGACGACGATCACGCCCGTCGTTTCCTTGTCGAGCCGGTGGACGATACCCGGCCGCTCCACCCCGCCGATGCCGCTCAGGCTGCCGGCGCAGTGCGCCAGCAACGCGTGCACCAGCGTATCCTCTCCCGTCGCGGCCCCGGGATGCACGATCATGCCGGCGGCCTTGTTGACGGCGAGCAGATGCCGGTCCTCGAACAGCACGTCGAGCGGGATGTCGACCGCCCGCAGGGCCGCCGGCGTGGTGTCGGGCATGGCAAACTCGAGCGTGTCGCCGCCGGCGACCTCGTGATCCCGCTTGATGGCCGTCCCGCCCGCGGTGACGAGCCCGGCGTCGAATGCTCGTTGGAGTGCCGTCCGGCTGTGATCGGGAAAGGCGAGCGCGAGCGCCTTGTCGGCGCGCAGGCGCCGGACCCCCTCGGGCACGATGTAGGTTTCGGGCATCGAACGCGCGCCGGGTTACGCCGCCGCCAGCCGCGCAATCTCCGCGAGCGCGGTTTGCCGCACCGCGACCGGCACGTCGGCGACCTCCCAGCCATTGCGGGCTACCTGGGCCAGCTCGCCGCGCGTGAAGTTCAGCTCCAGCGCGAGCGCCGAGTATTCCTCCGTGAGAGAGTTGGCGAAGCACAGCGGATCGTCCGTGCTCACCGTGCAACGCACGCCGGCCTTCATCAATCGCCGGATCGGATGCTCGCGCATCGCGCGCACCACCCTGAGGCCGACGTTGCTGATCGGGCAGATGTCAAACGTCACGCCGCGCTTCACCGCCAGCTGCACCACCGCGGGATCCTCGGCCGCGCGGACGCCATGCTGCACCCGGGTGACGCCGAGCAGCTCGATCGCCTCGCGCACGCGCGCCGGTCCGTCGAATTCGCCGGCGTGGCACTTCGTGACCTTTCCCGCCGCCCGCACGCGCGCCCACACTTCCGCGGTCTCGATCGCGGTCGGCATCTGCTCGAAGCCGTGCAGGTCGACCCCGGCGAGTCCTTCCCAGTTGTGCAATTGATTGATCGTGGGCCGGAGGTCGCCGGTGATGTCGCTGCGCAACATGCCCGCAAAAATCCGCACCTCGAGGCCCGGCGGGGCCGCCGCGCGGATCGCCGCGATGATTTCCGGGCCGGGCACGTTGATGAATTTCGTGACCGGCAGGTGAAAGCTCGTCTCGACGTAACGCACGTTCTGCGCGACGTGCTTCGCGAAAATGGCCTGCGCTGCGTCGTGATAGCGCTGCGGGTTTGTGAACCACGGCAGCGCGTGCTCGAGCAGGATCCGCTCGAAATCGGGAAACGTCACATACCGGTAGCTCCGTGCGCAGAACGGCGGATTCGCCGGCCACTTGTCCGGCTGCCACGCCGTCAACAGCTCATACGGCAGCGCGCCCTCGAGGTGAAGGTGCGTCTCGGTCTTCGGGAGCGCCTGGATGAAATCGCGCATGACGGTCAACGGCGGACAGCGCCAGGCGTCGTCACGCGACGCCCGGCCCGGTCAAGCCGGGCCCTTCCGCCCGAGCAGGTAGCCGGGATTCAGCTTGTGCAGCGATTTCGGCACGAACAGGCCGTCCTTGCGGATGAGCTTCCCGTCGAACCAGATCTCGCCGCCGCCATATTCCGGCCGCTGGATGCAGACCATGTCCCAATGCACCTGGGATTTGTTGCCGTTGCCCACGCCCGCGTAGGCCTGGCCGGGGGTGAAATGAAACGAGCCGGCGATTTTCTCGTCGAACAGGATGTCGCGCATCGGCTCGAGGATGTGCGGATTGAACCCGAGCGCGAATTCGCCGATGTAACGCGCCCCCGCATCGCTATCGAGAATCTCGTTCAGGCGCTTCGTGTTGGTCGAGGTCGCCTCGATGACCTTCCCCTTCTTGAACGCGAGGCGGATGTTGTCGAACGACGCCCCGAGATAAACCGTGGGCGCGTTGTATTGAAGGTGGCCCTCGACGCTCTCCTTCACCGGGCACGAGAACACCTCGCCGTCCGGGATGTTGCGGAGGCCGCCGCACGGCTGCGCGCCGATCCCCTTGATCGAGAATCGCAGGTCGGTGCCCGGCCCCTTGATCTGCACGCGGTCGGTTTTCTTCATCAACGCGGCCAGCGCATCCATGCCCGGCGTCAGCCGCGCGTAGTCGAGCGTGCAGACGCGGAAATAGAAATCCTCGAACGCCTCCGTGCTCAACCCCGCCTGCTGCGCCATGCCCGGGCTTGGCCAGCGGAGCACGACCCACTTGGTCTTCCCCACCCGGTGGTCGAGCACCGGTTTCATCAACCGCGAAACCAGCTGCACCTTTTCCGCCGGCACATCCGACGCCTCGAAAATATTCTCCGAGCCCCGCAGCGCGATGTAGGCGTCCATCTTCTGCATGCGCTCGAGCTCGACGGCGGCATGCGGCGCAAACTGCGCCTCCTCGGCCCCGAGCGAAAGCTCCCGGGTGATCCGCGCCCGGTGAATCTGCACGTAAGGGTGCGCCCCGCGTTTTCGCGCCGCGCGGATCAACGCGATCACCATCGCGTCGGGCACGTCAAAAGCGTCGATCAGCACGCGCTCGCCCTTCTCGAGGGCCGTGGAAAATCCAGTCAGCCCCTCGGCCAGCTGGGAGAAACGAGGATCGATGATCATGTTGGCCCGAACTAACGCCGCGGGCCGCGCCCGTCGCAAGGGGGAAAATCGCGCCGGCCCCGGCCCGCTGCCGGCCGCCCGCGACCCGTCGCCCGCGCTAGCTCGCCGCCGCCCGCGCCCCGCTCTGCGGAAAACAGATCCGGCCCACCGCTTCGTCGAAGTCGGCCGCGCCGCTGATGATGTCGATTTCGAGCCGCAGATAATAGAGCGGCAGCGGCCAGGTGCGCCCCTCGGGCATCCGCACCGCGTCCTTCTCGGTCGTGACGAGGCACTCGGCGCCCTCGTGTCTGGCGCGGACGAACAGCTCGGCGATGTCCTCGTCGGCGAACCGGTAATGGTCGAGGAACCGCTCCCGTGCGACGAGCAGCGCCCCGTAGTCGCGCAGGAATTTCTCGAAACTCTCCGGCGTCGCGATCCCGCTGAACGCCAGCACGCGGCGGCCCTTCAGGAAGGTCAGCGGCTCGCGCTCGTTGGTGGCGGCCGCGGAATTTCCGAGCCGGCGCAGATACTGCGGCCGGTGTGCGCACTCGATGAGATCGACGCCCGGGTTGTGCCGCGTGATGAGCGCCTCGAGGTCGGGGTCGCGGTGGCCGTTGGACTTCGTGAGAAAAACATAGCTTGCGCGGCGCAGGTGCTTGATCGGCTCGCGCAGGATGCCGCGCGGCAGCAGGTGGCCGTTGCCAAACGGGTTCGTCTTGTCCACGAGCAGCAGGTTCAGCCGGCCCTTGAGCGGGAGATATTGAAAGCCGTCGTCGAGCACGAGCGTGTCACAGCCGAATTTCTTGATCGCGAACTCGCCCGCCTTCACCCGGTTCTTGTCGACGAGCACGATCACGCCCGGGAGGTTGCGCGCCAGCATGAACGGCTCGTCGCCCGCTTCCTCGCTGTCGAGCAGCACGGCCTTGCCGTCGCTCACGATGCGCGGTGGCGGTTCCTCGGCATGCGTGATGCCCCACCACCATTTTTTCCAGAACGGCGGTGCCTTGCTTTTGTAGCCGCGGCTGAGGATGGCGACCTTGCGCCCGCGGTCGTGCAGTGCCCGTGCAAATTTCTCCACCACTGGGGTCTTGCCCGTCCCGCCGACCGTCAGGTTCCCGACCACCACCACCAGGCAGCCCAGCGGCTGGTCGTGCAGGATCCGGTGGCGGTAGAGCCAGAGGCGCGCCTGCGTGATCGCGTTGAACAGCCATGACAGCACCTGCAGGAATGCCCCATAAATCGCCGCGCCGGTGTCGGCCCGCCGCCCCAGGATCACGTCGACCGTGTAGAGCTCGAGCGCGTTGAATTTTTTCTTCAGCCAGTGCGGCGACATTGCTGGCACTAATGAAGGTTGACGCCCCGCGGTGCGTAAACTGTTTTCGCTGGGCCTACGCGCACATCCCATGAGCTACAAACTCTTCATTCCCGGTCCCATCGCCGTCTCGGAGAAAACCCTCCGGGCCATGTCGCAGCCCATGATCGGGCACCGCAGCACGGACTTCGTCGCCTTGTATAACGCGATCCAGCCCGGCCTGCAGGCCCTGGTCTACACGCAGGACCCGGTTTACATCTCCACCAGCAGCGCGTTCGGTTCGATGGAGGGCGCCATCCGCAATCTCGTCAAAAAGAAGGTCCTCAGCTGCATGAACGGCGCCTTCGCAGACAAATGGAACGACGTTGCCCTCCGCTGCGGCAAGTCGGCCGCGGCCCTCAAGTTCGAGTGGGGCCAGCCGGTCGATCCCGCGGCCGTGCGTCGCGAACTCGCCACCGGGGCCTACGACGCGATCACGATCATCCACAACGAGACCTCGTGCGGTTGCATGAGCGATCTCGCCGCGGTCATGCAGGTCGCCCGCGAGTTTCCCGACGTCATCTCGATCGTCGACACCGTCAGTTCGTTCAGCGCGCTGCCGATCAAGAAGGACGAACTCGGCATCGACGTCTTCATCACCGGCTCGCAGAAGGCGCTCGCGCTCCCGCCCGGCCTGTCGCTCATCTCGGTCTCGAAGCGCGCGCTCGCCCGCGCCGCCACGATCCCCGACCGCGGTTACTATTACGATTTTCTCGAGTTCCAGAAGAACCACGAGAACGGCATGACGCCGAGCACCCCGGTCATCCCGCTCATCTACGCCTTGAAATCGAAACTCGAGGACATCGCGGCGGAGGGCATCGACAACCGCCACGCGCGCCATGCCCGCCTGAACCAGGCGGTCCGCGACCACGTCCTCGCGAAGGGCTTCAAGATGTTTCCCCGGGAAGGCTACGGCTCCGTCACGCTCAACTGTTTCGCGAACAACCTGAACATCGATCTCGCGGCGTTGAACAAGATTCTCAAGTCGAAGCACCAGCTCGTGATCGACGGCGGTTACGGCAAGCTGAAGGGCAAGACCTTCCGCATCTCGAACATGGGCGACGAAACCGACGGGACCATCGCGTCGCTGCTGAAATCATTCGACGCCGCGTTCGCCGAGACGCCGAAGCTCGCGAGCTGAGATTGCCGGTTGCCGCCCGCGGGGCGGAGTGCATCGTGGCCGTGGCGGAACCGGAATTCGCCCCGGTCCCGGCACTGCGATGCGCCTTCTCGTCTTCCACCCCGGCTTCGCGTTCCTGATTTTCAGTCTGCCTGCGACGCTGGCCGCGCAGACGACCTCGGACGATTTTGTCCGCCGGGGCTTCGCGCGCGAGCGACAGCGCGACTACGACGGCGCGATCGCCGACTTCACGAAGGCGATCGAGCTGGACTCGCGTTCCTTCGATGCGTTCACGGCGCGCGGCGCGCTGCGCCGCGCGAAAGGCGATGTCGCCGGCGCCACGGCCGACTACGATCGCGCGCTGGCCGCCAATCCCAATCACATCCTCGCCCTCAACAACCGCGGCAACCTCCGGCGCGACCGGGGCGACCTCGATGGCGCGATGGCCGACCTCAACCGCGCCATCGCGATCAAGCCCGACTACGCCAACGCGCTCGCCAACCGGGGCGTCACCGCGGCCGCGCGCGGGGATTTCAAAGCCGCGCTCGCCGACTACGACCGGGCTATCGACGCCAATCCCGACCACCGGGCGGCCTACATCAATCGCGGGAACACCCGGACCGCGTTGGGCGACTTCGGCGGCGCGATCGACGACTTCGATCACGAACTCCAAATCAATCCCACTGCCGGCCCCGCCTTCGCCGGACGCGGGGTCGCGCGCGTCGGCCTCGGAGACTATTCCGGCGCCGCCGGCGACCTCGACCGCGCGATCGATTTGGCGAAAGACGACGCGGCTTATCTCCGGCTGCTCCGCTGCGTGATTCTTCGCCGGCTGCATCGCGACGACCGGCAATCCGAGCTCATCCTGGCGATGACGACCTGGCCAAACGGCTGGTTGAGGAGTGTCGGTCGTTTTCTGACCGGAGACTTGTCCGAGCCCGATCTCCTCGCCGCCGTCGGCACGACCGACACCAGGTCGTCCCGCGGCCGTCGCTGCGAGGCTTGTTATTTTGCCGGGATGCTTCGCTTGCTGCGCGGCGAACCCGGCGCGGCTCGCGAACTATTCGCCCGGTCTGTCGCCACCGGCGAGGCCGGCTTTTCCGAGCTCGCGCTCGCCCGCGCCGAGTTCGCCCGGCTTCCTGCTTCTCGCTGAGGAACCGCGCCCAATGGGGTTTGTCCCCGTTGACTCCTGCACCCATTCTTCCGTTCATGATCGCACCTCGCTTCCTTTCTTTTACCTGCCTCCTGGGCCTGCTCCTCGGCGCTTCCGCACTGCCGGCCCAGACGACCGCCCGGGAATACAATTCCCGCGGCAACGGCCGTCAGGCCAAGGGTGACCTCGACGGCGCCATCGCGGACTTCACGAAGGCGATCGAGATCAACCCGGACTACGCGATCGCCTACAACAACCGCGGCCAGGCACTCCGCGCCAAGGGCGATCTCGCCGGTGCCATCGCCGATTTTTCCACGGCCATAGAGTTGACCCCCAACTTCGCCGCCGCCTTTGCCAACCGCGGCGCGGCGAAGCGCGCAAACCACGACCTCGAGGGCGCCATCGCCGATTGCACCAAGGCGATCGGCCTCGATCCCCAATCGGCCAGTGCCTACAGCAACCGCGGCTACGCGCGCAAAGCCAGCGGCGACACCGCGGGCGCCGCGGCGGATTTAAAGAAGGCCGCACAACTCGAGGGGCACCCGCCGGAAGAGTGAGTTGGTCGGCGGCTGTCGCCGCCCGCTGGCGCGAAAAAAAACGGATCGCCCGGCAGTTCGCCGCCCACGCGCCCGAAACTATTTCTTGCACTTCGCTGGCGTGATGCGTAACGGCTCGCGGCCACATGAAGTCTCTCATCATCGCCGAGAAACCGTCCGTCGCGGCGGATCTGGCGCGCTCCCTCGGGAAAATCCCCAAGAAAGGCGACCACTACGAGAACGACGAATTCGTCGTTTCGTATGCGCTCGGCCACTTGGTGGAACTCGAGATGCCTGAGGACATCGACAAGAAGAAATACGGCTTCTGGCGGCTCGAGACGCTGCCCATCATCCCGAAAAAATTCGGCCTCAAGCCCATCGAGCAGTCGAAGGAACGCTTCAACGCGGTGAAAAAACTCCTCGGCCGCAAGGATGTCGGCGAGGTGATCAATGCCTGTGACGCGGGCCGCGAGGGCGAACTCATCTTCACTTACCTCTACCAGATCACCAAGTCCAAGCTGCCCGTAAAGCGCGCGTGGATGCAGACGATGACCACCGAGGGCATCAAGACGGCGTTCAAGAGCCTGCGCGAGGGCGGACAGATGGCCGGTCTCGCCGACGCCGCGCGCTGCCGCAGCGAGAGCGACTGGCTCATCGGCATCAACGGCACGCGCGCACTGACGAAACGCATGTTCGGCTCCCGTGCCGGCAACGTCGCCTCTGTCGGCCGGGTCCAGACACCCACGCTCGCCATCGTCTACGCCCGCGAGCTCGAGATTCGGAATTTCAAGCCGCGCGACTACTGGCGGGTGACCGCCACGTTTGAGGTCGCGAAGGGGCGCTACGAGGGCGTCTATCAGCGGCCGAACTTCAAGCGGACCGAAAACGACGAACACGACCGCATCGATCGCATCTGGGAAAAAGCGCTGGCCGAGGCCGTCCTCGCCGCCTGCCAGGGTCAGCCCCTGGCCGGCGTCACGGAGGAAAAGAAGGGCAGCACACAGGCCGCGCCGCGCCTCTACGACCTTACGACGCTGCAGCGGGAGGCGAACAACCGCTATGGGTTGCCGGCCCGCCGCACCTTGCAGATCGCCCAGGCCCTCTACGAGCGGCACAAGATGATCACCTACCCCCGCACCGACTCGCGCGCGTTGCCGGAGGATTACATCCCGACCTGCCGCGAGACGTTGCAAAATCTCCACGGCCACGGCGACCTCGCGATCCATGCGCACAAGGTGATCGACGAGGGCTGGGTGCGGCCGAACAAACGCATCTTCAACAACGAGCAGATCTCGGATCACTTCGCGATCATCCCCACGACGCACGAGGCGAAGCACCTCGACGAGATGGAGGCGAAGGTGTTCGACATGATCGCCCGCCGGTTCGTGGCCGCGTTTTTCCCCGCGGCGGAATTCGACGTCACGACGCGCCTCAGCACGGTCGCACCCGGGCACGATTTCAAGACCGAGGGCAAGGTGCTCACGTTCCCCGGCTGGCTGGCCGTTTACGGGAAGACGACCGTCGACGATGGCACGCCCGACGCCAAAGCGCTCCCCGCCCTTTCCCCCGAGGACGGCACGCCGGCAAAGGCGAAGACGCTCGACCCCGTGCTTCACGCCGAGCAAACCCGGCCGCCGCCGCGCTACACGGAGGCGACGTTGCTTTCCGCAATGGAAGGAGCCGGCAAGCTCGTCGACGACGAGGACATGGCCGAGGCCATGAAGGAGCGCGGGCTCGGCACGCCGGCGACGCGCGCCGACACGATCGACGGCCTCATCAACCAGAAATACATGGACCGCGCCCAGCGCGAACTCGTGCCGACCGCCAAGGCCGAGCAGTTGATCCAGTTTCTCTCCGCGGTGAAGACGGAGGAACTCACCAAGCCCGACCTCACCGGCGAGTGGGAATACAAGCTCCGCCAGATGGAACACGGCAAGTTCAGCCGCGAGAAGTTCATGGCCGAGATCGAGGCCACGACCAAGGGCATCATCGAACGCGTCAAGGGCTTCGAGGAGGACGACTCGATCGCGCGCGTCACGGACATCCCCTCGCCCACCGACGGCAAGCCGTTGCGCGAGACGCTGCGCGGCTACAAGTCGCAAGACGGCGAGTTCATGGTCTACAAGGTCATCGGCGGCCGCAAAATGGAGGAGTCCGAGGTGCGCGAACTCGTCGAGAAGCGCGCGGTCGGCCCGCTCGATGGCTTCATTTCCGCCAAGACTCGCAACCGTTTCTCCGCGCTGCTGCGCCTCGTGAAGGACGAGGAGAAGGGCAAGTGGAAGGCCGAGTATGATTTCGGCGACAAGGTCGACCTCGGCACCGTCGAGCCGTATTGGACCGACCCGAAGACGGGCGCCGGTCTTTGCGAGGTCGGCTCGAGCCACATCCTCCGCGAGCGCGACGGCGAAGGCTGGAAACAGACGTTCCGGATTGGCCGGCTGATGTGCCAGAAGCCGATTACGCGGGAGATGGCGATCCAGCTCGTCGCCGACGGGAAGACCGAGCTCATCAAGGGTTTCATCTCGAAGAAAGGCCGGCCATTCGACGCGTTCCTCAAACGCGAAGGCCCGAAGTTCTCGTGGGAGTTTCCGCCACGCGCGCCGAAGCTCGACAAGGACGGCAACCCGATTCCCCGCAAGACGAAGGCTCCGCCCGACCTGTCGCAGGCGGTCGTCCTCGGCCAGAGCAAATCGCACCACGGCGGCGAGATATTGCAGACCCCGGAATCCTACTATGTCCGCCGGCCGGACCAGGACAACCGGATCGTCTTCACGTTGAAGCGCCACCTTTGCGCGAAGGAGGTTCCGCCCGAGGAAGTCCTCAAGCTGCTGGAGGAAGGCCGCACCGACCTCATCCAGGGATTCATGTCCAAGCGCGGGATGCCGTTCGGCGCGTTCCTCGTGCTGTCGAAAACCGGCGTGAAGGCGGAGTTCGAGTTCCCGCCGCGGTAGCCGGAACAAAAATTTCCGGTGGCAGACAAACCGGCGCGGTCGTGACGCTTATCTCGAACCCCTCCGCGCCATGAGAAAATTCGCCTTCCTGCTCGCCGTCCTTGTCCTGTTCCTCGGTGGCCTTGCGTGGCGCCAATGGACTTCCGCAACCGGCCTCGCGACCGCGCTCAACCAGACCACCCTGGAGCGCGACACGTTGAAGCAGCGCGTGGCGGCACTGGAAAAACGCGAACGCGCGCTGCAGGACGAGACCGCGGTGCTGCGTGAACAACAATCGTCCGCACCAGTCTCCCAGCCCATGGGCGGCGGCCGGACCATGACCTTTCGCTCCAACGGCGGTGGCGGTGGCGCCGGCGGACCGATGATGGCGCTCGAATCGCCGGAAATGCGAAAACTCATGGCCGTGGGCCAGCGGGGCCAGCTCGACACCCATTATGCGGCGCTCTTCAAGACACTGGGCCTGTCGCCCGAGCAGCTCGAGAAGTTCAAGCAGCTGCTTGTCGACAAGCAAAACACGGCGCTCGACGTGATGGCCGCCGCCCGATCGCAGGGCCTGGTCGGGCCCGATAGTCGCAGCCAGGTGCAGTCGCTCATGCAGCAGGCGAACAAGGAGATGGACGACGGCATCAAGGATCTCATCGGCGACTCCGCCTACCAGCAATACCAGCAGTTCGACCGCACCCAAACCCAGCGGGCCATCGTCGACCAACTCGCGAGCCGGTTGAGCTACACCGATGCGCCGCTCACGCCCCAGCAGACGGAGCAGATGGTGCAATTGCTGGCGGAGACCGCCCCGCCCGCTCCTCCCACGGGTCCGGGCGGCAATGCAGTGGTGTATAGCAGCGCCATTCGCGTGACCTCCGGCAGTGGCGGACCGGGCGGTGCCGTCGCCGCGGCCACACCGTTTTTCACCACTATCGCCGGCGGGCCCACGGCTCAGATCACGAGCGACACCGTCAACCGCGCGCAAAGTGTGTTGAGCCCGACGCAGGTCGGAGCCTTGCAGGAGATTCAAGCGGAGCAGCAGGCGCAGCAGCAGATGGGGCAACTCATGCGCCAGTCGATCGAGACCCAGGGCGGCGCGGTCCATTTTCAGGGCGCGACGATCGACGGCGGGCCACCGCCGCCGCCTCCGTCGCCGGGAGGTTGACGACCGGCCGGGCCGTCGAATTGGTAACCGTTGTCGCCGGACCGCGTCTCGCCTTCTGTTCCATCCGCTGTGAAGTCATCAAAGACGTTGGCGATCGTCCTCCTGGCCCTCACCTCCCTCGGCGGGGCGGGACTGGCTTGGCGGCAGTATCGGGAATTGATCGAATTGCGCGCCACCGGCGTCGACCGGAGTGAGACCGCCGCCCTCAAAAAGCGCCTCGCCGGGCTGGAGCGACGGAATCAAGAATTACAGGATCAGCTCGCGGCCCGAATCCACGACCGCGCCGGCGATCGAGAAAGCGCGGCAGCCGCCCCGCCGGGAAGAAGTGCGGTCGCTCGTGGCGGATTCCTGGGTGGACGCGATGGCCGCGGCGGACCGAATGGAGGCCGCGGTGGATTCCCGGGGCCCGGCCCCGGAGGGCTGCGCGCCGTCATGGCGAGCCCGGAGGTGCAGGCGCTGGTTGCCGTGCAACAAAAGGCCCGCCTCGAAAACACCTATGGCAATCTTTTCCGGAACCTGAACCTCACGGCGGCGCAACAAGACAAGGTCGAGAGCCTGCTCCTCGACCGGCAATCGACGCTGCAGGACGTGCTCGCCGCCGCGCGCGACCAGGGCATCAATCCGCGCACCGACCGGGATGCCTTTGGAAAGCTTCTCACCGATGCCCAGGCCAGCGTGAGTGACAGCCTCAAGTCCGTTCTCGGTGATTCCGGCTTTGCGCAGCTCCAGAATTACGACCAGACGATGCCCGAGCGGAACCTGGTCAATCAACTGCAGCAACGACTGAGCTACAGCGACGCGCCGTTGACGTTCGCCCAGTCGGAGCAGCTCGTGCAAATTCTCGCCGCCAGCACACCGCCGTCCACCTCACCTTCCGGGCCGGGACAAAATTTCGGCGGTGGTGGCGGTATCGGCGGCCGCGGGGCTGGATTTGGCGCGGCAATGGCTGTCGCCGGTGGACCCGGTGCCGGCGGTGAATTCGGTCGCGGCGGCGCCGCGGTCGCGATCACTCCGGCCGTCATCAGCCAGGCCCAGAGCGTGCTGGCGAGCAACCAGCTCGCCGCGCTTCAGGAGATCCAGCAGCAGCAGCAAGCCCAGCAGCAATTGCAGCAGGTGATCGGTAGCGCCTTGCGTAGCGGCAGCAACGGCGGAGGCGCCGCGTCGAACGGCACCGCCGCACCCGGCGGCCGGCGCCGTGGTGGCGGCTGACGATCCGCGCCTTTCGATGCCGGCGTGGGTCGCGCCCGGCCCCACGACTCGCCCGGCGGGATGGCATGACCCCTGCAACTGACGCGTGGCTTTTCGCCATTTTGGCACAGCGAAAACCCTTGCCCGGCGTTTCCTCCACGGGGAAGCTCGTTGCCCTTCTCTTCCGCCTATGATCGTCACCACCGCGCAGCTCTTCAAACACGCCTACGGCAAATACGCCGTCGGCGCCTACAACATCAACAACGCCGAGCAGGCGATGGGCCTCTTCAAAGGCTGCATCCAGTCCCAGGCGCCGTTCATCATCCAGATTTCCAAGGGCGCGCGCAAATACACCGACAAGCGCATGCTCGAGGCGATCATCCGCTCCGCCGCCGAGATTTTTCCGGACTGCATCTTCGCCGTCCACCTCGACCATGGCGACGAGGAGACGTGCTACGACTGCATCGACTCCGGCTTCTATAGCTCCGTGATGATCGACGCCTCGCACGATCCGTTCGATCAGAATGTCGCCATCACCAAGCGCGTCACCGACCGCGCCCATGCCAAGGGGATTTCCGTCGAGGCCGAACTCGGGATGCTCGGCGGCGTCGAGGAGGACATCAAGGTCGATGAAGGCCACGCGATGCTCACGAATCCCGCCGAGGCCCAGGACTTCGTCAAGAAGACCGGGTGTGACTCGCTCGCCTGCGCCATCGGCACCTCGCACGGCGCCTTCAAGTTCAAGGGCAAGCAATCGCTCCACTTTGACGTGCTGACGAAGATCAAGGCCCTGCTGCCTGGTTTCCCGCTTGTCATGCACGGCTCCTCCTCCGTGCCGAAGGAGGAAGTCGACCGCATCAATGCCGCGGGCGGCAAGATCGCCGGCTCGATGGGAGTCGACCCGAACGAATACCTGCCCGCCGCCAAGCTCGGCGTCACCAAGGTCAACATCGACACCGACGGCCGCCTGGTCTGGACGCGCGTGCACCGCGAATTTTTCCGCGACAAGCCGGGCGAGTTCGACTTCCGCCCGCCCGGCAAAATCTTCATCGAGGAATACGCGAAGTTCATCGCGAGCCGCAACAAACTCCTCGGCTCCGAGAACCAACTCGCCGACCTCAAGAAAAGCCTCGGCAAATAAGCTCCGGCGAACGAAGCCACCTTTCAGCCCCGCCTTCACCGGCGGGGTTTTTTCGTTTCCGCCCGTCGTTCCGGCACTCGGGCCGCGGGAATTGGGACGGTCAGATTTTAAAGCCCTTCTCCCGACTGGCCGTTGCCCCAATGTCGGCTCGCTTCGTCTCGAACCCGGTCATTCCCGACCGCGCAGGCAATACCCCGTTATGAAACTAAAATCCCTTGGTGCCATCGTCCTTGCGCTGGCCGTTTCCGTTTCGCTGGCCACACCCGCGCTCGCGCAGATGGGCCGGCGCTTCCCGTCGGAAAAGAAAGTCGTGATCGATCCCGTCACCGGTGTGCCGCTCACCTTCCTCACCAGCACGCCGGCCGGCGATTCGAAGATTTATCAGACCCACTCGCAGTGGACCGCCGACGGCAAGTGGGTCGTGTTCCGCTCCAATCGCGCTCCCGGTGGCCAGGCGATGGCCGTGAACGAGGAGACGGGCGACATCGTGCAACTCACCGAGGACGGTTACATGGGCATGCTCTGCAATGCCCGGCACTCGATGAAGCTCTACATCATGCGCAACCTCGACCCCGAGGCCGGCCGCGGGCGCGGTGGGCGCGGCCGCGCCGCCGCCGGTGCGAACGGCGTCGCGCGTTCGTTGAATCCAAACCCCGGTGAAGCTCCGGCGACCGGTGCGGCCGCGGCGCCCGTTCGTGGGAGCGGCGCCAACCGCTCGCGCGGGCCTTTCGCGATCATCGAGATCGACCTCGCATCGCTCTTTGCCGACAGCGCCGCCAGCACGCTTCAGCCCGCCGCCCACTACGAGCGCACCTGCGGGAAATTTCCCGACGGCATGTTTGCCGACGGCAACATGGGCCTCGATGCCAACGAGGACTACATTTACTGCCGGGTCAGCGGCGACGAGGTCTCCAGCCTTCTCCCCGCCGGCGAAAAACCCGCCGAACGTTTCGGGCCGCGCGGCATGGGCGCCGGCCCGACCGGGCTCGCGAGCATGAACCTCAAGACGGGCGAGGTGAAGAACATCGTCACCGTCCCGTTCCAGATCGGCCACGTTCAGACGAACCCGTGGGTGCCCGGCGAGATCGTCTTCTGCTGGGAGACCGGCGGCAAGGCGCCGCAGCGCACGTGGACGGTCATGGCCGACGGCACCGGTCTCCGCCCGCTTTATCCCGAGGCGCCCTACGACTGGATCACGCACGAAGCGGTGATCTCGAAGGACGAAGTGGCCATCGCCATCCTGGCGCACCGGCATCCCGGCCTCGCCGCCGATGTCGACTGGGGTCCGGAATCGAGCACGGGCGAACATCCCACCGGCGTCGCGATCGTGAATCTTCGCACCCGCGTCATGCGCATCGTCGGTCAGGTTCCCGTCGGCGACCCGGGACGCTCCGACTGGCACGTCAACGGCTCGGCCGACGGGCGGTGGGCGGTCTGCGACGATTTTCAATACCGCCTGTGGCTGATCGACCGTCACACCGGCGAGATGGCGCTGCTCGCGGATTTAGGACACAAGACGGGGGCGCAGGATCACGTTCACCCGACGTTCAGCGCCGACAGCACGCGAATCGAGGTGCAGACTGCCATGCTCTCGGCGGACAACCGCTCGCTCAATATCTGCGTCGTGCCCGTGCCGAAGTCCTGGCTCGACCGGACCTACGACAGCAAGAAAATGTGGCCGTGACCTGGGGCGGCGGCAGCGGCTGATCGTGTTCTTCTTCCGCGCGCCGTCTTGGGTGGGGCCGGCTCTCCGAGCCGGCCTGAGTTCCCGTCCCGAAATCGCTCTTCGTGTAAAAACTCAGCGCGGCTCGGAGAGCCGTCCCACCCCAGCCTTTATTTCGCAGCGGGCGGAGACTCGTCCGTAATCGCCCGGCCCTTTGCGTTCAGGCCGTCCACGAGCGTCGTCAACCCGAGTCTTTTCACTCCGGCCACGAATAACTCGGCATTCACCACGGCGCCAAACGTCGTCGTGTGCAACGGATCCGCCGCGAAGAACGGCTTCACCGCGTCCTGCCCGAGCTGCTCATAGCGGGCCGAGATCAGCGCCCCGTGGTCGAGGAACGGCACCTTCTCCTCATCCGCAATCTGCTTCGCCCAGACGTAAATGTTTCCCGGCTTGTTCGCATGATGCCCATCGGTCCAGCGATTGTAGACGGTCGTCGACATCACGACGGCCACCCCGCCCTTGGCACGGACATCCCGGATAAACTTTCGCTCATACCAGCCAAACGTGTGCACGGTTTCCACGGAGCCGTCGGCGCGCGTCACATCCTGCGTCTCGTCGCCCACGCCCGGCAAATCGGCGCGGCCATTTGCCGCCTTGATGTCGCCGCCGTCGTTATGACCGAACTGGATCATCACGACATCGCCCGGCTTCACGGCGGCGATCAACTGGTCCCACAAGCCCTCGTGCACAAACGAGCGGAACGAGCGGCCGCCGCGGGCGCGGTTGACGACGTTGATCTTCGTCGCGTCGAAATAGTCGATCAACAGCGCCGCCCAGCCACGGTGCCACGCGTCGGGGCCCTTGTCGGCCGTCGAGTCGCCCGCGATGATCAGCGATGGTAGGTTCGGGTTGAGCGATTTGAAGTCCGATGCCGTCCATGGCAGCGCATCGCGCGGGCAGACGGATTGTGGCGCCACGGGCCGCGCCGCCCGGCCGGCGGGACGCGGAGGTGCGGACGTTTCCTCCGCGCGAACCAGCGTTCCGACGAGGAATGCCACGGAGGCGATGGCGAGCAGACGACACGTTTGCAGGTGCATCATGGGTCAGGAATCACTTTGCCGGCTTCAGGTGGGCGTCGAGGAAATCGAGAAACACTGGCCAGTCCGCCGGCAGCACGCCGTGCGGGCCGTCGTGCATCAGATAGCCGAGCGTGTTCATCAGCGGTTTGCCGACCGCCGGGAACGGCTCCTTCTCGATGCCCTTTTTGCCCAGCAGAGCGAACACGGGCGTCGCCGCCTTCGCGGCGAGAAATTCGCCGTAAGGGTCGGACCACTTGTCCGTGCTGCCGGTCTGCAGCAGAATCGGCCGCGGGGCGACGAGGGCGATGATCATGTGCGCATCCCACGGCATTTTGTCCGCCCGTCCGGCCCACTTGGCGTAGTTCGCGGCGAATTGATAGGGGTAGCGTGACGGCGCCACGAGGTGCGCGATTGTTTCGCCGTAGTCGCGACGGCTGAGGGCCGCGCCACCCTCGCCCGACACGCTCGCGATCGCGCACGCAATGCGCTCGTCGCGTGCGGCGGCCCAGAGAGTCGTTTTGCCGAGGCGGGAGGCGCCGGTGAGTGCAACGCGCTTCGCGTCGATCTGCGGATCGGTCTCGAGGTAATCGATCACGCGACTCGCGCCCCAGCCCCACGCGGCGACCGAACCCCAGTCATCGGGCGCGCGATCGGTCTGACCGGGCTTCAAGTAGGCGGCGCGAATCCCCTGCGCCATCGCCTCGAGTGCGTCGGGATCGACGTCGGTGTAGCAGAACGTCGCCACCGCGTAGCCGCGCGCGAGGACATCGGCGATGTTGCGCAGCCGGAAGATGCCGCGGTCGTTGGCGACCGGCGTGGCCGGCACGCGCGTTTTCTTCTGGGCATCCCAGCGCCGGCCGACCTTCACGCCGGGATCGTCGGGCACCGCGAGGTTGTTGGGAATCCAGCCAAACTCGATGAGCACGGGCACGGGGCCGGGCGCGTTGGCGGGGAGATAGAGCAACAGGTCGACGTAGTTCTCCGTCCGGCTCGCGGTGAGGTAGATCGTGACCTGCTTGCGCAGCGCCTTGCCGTCGAACGCGGGCGTGCCCTTGTCGAAGACATCGAACGTCATCGCCTCGGGCCGCGGCGGCACGCGGCCATATTCGCCTTCCTCGACCATCTTGAAGATCTCCGGCCGGCGCTTTTCGAACCACGTCTTCGCGTCGGTCACAGGTTCACCGTCGGCCAGCTTCAGCGGATCGGGCAGCGTGTAGCTGCCCGTTTTCGCCTCGGTATAGTTGACAGGAATACTGGCGACGGAGCCGGGATCGGAGTCGACGATCTGGGCGCGAGCGACAACGCCGGCGCCGAGCGCGATCGCGGTGGAAAGGAAACGGTAGAGCGGTTGGACCTTCATGGGACTGGGGATTGCGACAGAATCGTGACCGGGCCGAGCAGCCCGGATTCGGGCAGCGCGCCGCCGAATCCGCCCCGGCCGCCGCCCCCACGACCACCGCGACCGGCGGCAGAGGGACCCGTGTTGAGGATCTTCTGGCCCTCCGGCACGGTGGCGTCGCCGGCGAGACGGTTCGTCCACTCGTTGGTAACCTTGATCTCGACCTTGTTTTCGCCAAGCTTGAGCGCGGACGTGACGTCGATTCGATAGGGCGACTTCCAAAGTTCGCCGAGCGCGTGGCCGTTGACCGAGACCTCGGCGATGTCGCCGACCCGTCCCAGGTCAAGCAGCGTGGCGGCCCCCGGGCGGAACCACGCTTGCGGAGCGTCGACGGTCTTCGTGTAGGTCGCCGTGCCGGAGAAATATTTAATTCCGGCCTCGCTACTCGCCGTCCACGAAGAAAGCCGGGCGAATTGAGATTCGGAGGGAGCCCCGAGATTTGGCGGAAACCGAACATCCCATGTTCCCTCGATGGTGGCGACTGTCTGTGACGGTTGCGACACCCAACCGCCAGCACCGCTTTCTGCGTTCCGACGGAACACCAAGAAGCCCGCTTCGCGTTCGTCGAAATGGAGTGGGACGACCGTCCGATCGCCAATCGTCGCGTATTTGACCCGTTCGATTTCACCGGTGTCTGGGTGCCAAAACGTGGCGCCATCACCTGCGGTGCGCACCCGGATTTGCGCGTCGGCAGGAAAATCGGTAAGATTTGCCACATAGTAAATATCGCGATCGGGCAACCGGCGGTGAAGCCACGCCAATTTCAAGTCAAGGTCACCGGAGTATTCGAAATCCTTGTCGATCTTCGCGGCGGCGAGCGTGTCTGCCGGCGACCACCCCCAGACGACGCGTCCTTTGCCGACATAGCGGATCGTCCGGCTCACCCCATCGAGATCACCCCAGATATCCTCCGCCAGCGCCCGCACCTCGCCGTCGGCTGCCGGATATCCGGCCAGGCTCGGTGAGCGCGTCGGTTTCGGCCCGAGCACGATCGCACCGCCCCGCGCGAGTTCGCCGATCTTCTTGACGAGTTCCGGTCGCATCCGGTCGGTCTCCGGCAGCACGAGCATCCGGTAGCTCATGCCGTCCGGCAGCACGATACGGCCGTCGTCGCTCACGCTCATGCGGTTGAGCAGCACGTCGGCATTGACGAAGTCGTAATCGAAGCCGTCGGCCGGCGTCGGCACCGTGCCGCTCGCCCAGATCGGCGGCGTCGAGGGCGCGCCCTCGTTGAGCAGGTAGGCGACGTCCGCGACGAATTTCCCCTGCTGGAGCATGTAGCACTCGCGCGCGAAATACGTGAACAGCGGTGTCGCCAGCTCGGCCCAGGTGATGTTCCGGTTGAGGTGCGTGCCGACCATCGTGTTGCCGGGCTTCGTATCGAGCGGCTGGTGCGCCGAGGTGTGGAAGATCATCCGGTTGATGCCCTGCGCGAGCCAGTAGTCGGCGACCTTTTTCAACGTGTAGGGCGATTCGTAACTGCCACCGGTGAACGATTCCGACGCGGTCAGCGGCTTGCCGTAAACATGGGAAGCCGACGCCGCCCCCCGCACGTCCTGCAAATACATCAGCCGCGGATGCAGGTCGTGCACCCAGAATTCGCCGGACGGAATCTCCACCTTGCTCTTGTTGAGCAGCGTGTCCTCCGGCATCTCGAGCGAGACTCCCGCCGCCTCCGCGTAGATGCCGATCCCGTGCTTCCGTAGCTCGTCCGCCATCGTGCCGTAGTGGGCGTCGGCCCAGAGATCGGCCAGCGTCCGGCGAAAATCCCACAGGAAGCGATCGCTCACGTCCGCGTTGTCGACCACCCGGCCGGTGAGCACGGGCAGGTAGGGCGTCGGGCTGTAGCCGCGGCGCTTTTGGAACTGGGCGGCGATTTCGTCCGTCCAGTTGTTCGTGCCGGCCTCCCAACTGTCCATCATCACGTAGCGGAGCGATTTTCCGAACAACGGCCCGAGCGCCTTCTGGAGGGGATCGAAATAGCCGTGGTAATAGGCCTCCATGTGGGCGCGGCTGAGCTTGTCCGCCTCGTAGCCGGAGCCCGCCGGGGTCGAGGGCCGGTTCTTCGCACCCGTGAGCGAATAGCCGAGGCGGAGCACCACCCAGTTGCCCGGGGGCGCATCCCACTCGAGCGAACCGTCGCGCTTCATCTGCGCGGTGAGGTCGATCACGTCCTTGGCGGGCACGGTCGCGGACGCGGGCACGGCCGGTGTCGGCACCGTGTCGTATTCGAACAGGAAACTGAACCCCGCCTTTTCCTCCCAGCGTTCCACTCGCGCGCCGCTGTGCAGGACTGCCTCGCTGAGGACGTATTGCGCCGCCGGCACGTTGGGCGCCTGGCTCATGGTCGGCGCGGGCCCGATCGGCGCGCCGCTCATCTCGATGCGGTAGTATTTCGCCGTGGTCGGCTCAAAGTCATACGTCCGCACCATGCTCTGCCGGTATAGCTGTTCGCCCGGCAGCGTGACCAGGGTGCGAAATTCCTTCCCGTCGTCGCTCGCGAGCACGCGGCCGACCGGAATGCCCGCAGCGCTGCCGCCCCTGCCGCCGAGGGTGATGGCCCGGGCGAAGAACGGTTGCGGAAATTCGAACTGAATCCACGCCGCCCCGCCGTCCTTCGGCGCCGCCACGGTCATCAGCGTGCCGAGCTGGTCGTCGAGGAGCGGCGTGCCGTCGACCGGACCGTTGTTGGTCGTGACGATAGGCTTGGCCGCGCCCGCATCGCCCTCGGCCGCGGGCACCCGATACGCCACGACCGCGCTGTCGGCGTAGAACGGCGGCTCCTTCGAGTCGCTCGTGTAGTAACCCGCGCCCGTGTTGCGGATCTGGCCGATATTGTTCGGCGGTGCGATGAGTTTGCCGGAAAAATGACTCCCACCCGCGACCGGCGTTTCGCTCCAGACGTATTTCTTCATCGCCTCCGCGGGCGTCACCCACGGGCCGCCGGTCTCGCTCCAGCCCGGGGAACTGAAGATCGACATCTCCAACCCAAGTCGGTCCGCCTCGGCCGCCGCGTGATGCACCGCATCATACCATTCCGGTGTGCCGTAGGGCTTCGGGTTGTCGACGACCTGCCGGGACGGTCCCGACGCGCTCACATCGGCGAGCATGAAGCCACCGATCCCTTCGCGTTTCATCCACTCGAGATCCTTCGTGATGCCCTCCTTGGTGACGTTGCTCATCGTCCAGTGCCACCACGTCCGCGGCTTGGCCGAGTCGGGCGGCGTCTCGAAGCCCGCCTTCAACGGGTCCGACGGCGGCTGCGCCTGGAGCTGCCCTGCGGGCATCGTCCACGCCGCCAGGGTTGCAACAATGACCAGAAACTTTCGTGTTCGCTTCATGATGGGGTTGGAAAACTCGGCTTGAAGGGTGCGGGAGTTGGTCCGCGCGCCTCGGGGAGGACGAGTCTGCGCCGGCGAAAGATGCGCTCAAGCCGGGAATGGCGCCGTCTGACGGTGCGAACAAATATCCGGCGCCGCGGCCAGCGCGGTCGCGGCCGGCCTCGATCGCACGTTGCACGCCGCGCAGAAACCGCTTTTCTCTCCGCGGGTTTTTATGCGCCGCCTTTCCCCCATCAGCCCTCGCGTGATTGTCGCGGGCCTCGTCGCCGGACTCGCTTTCGCATTCGCCGCGCTCGCGCTCGCCGGCTCCGCCCGGCTCGGCGTCGGAGCCACGTTCGATTCGTTGCAGATCGGCGCCACGACCTACCAGCACGTGCAGGTTCGCTCCGTCAATGCCCGGACGATGATGATCTCGCATGCCGGCGGCCTGACCTCGGTCCGCCTCCGCGATCTCCCGCCGGAGCTGCAAGCCGCCTTCGGCTACGATCCCGCCGCCGATGCGGCCGCGGATGCCGCGTTGTCCAGTGCACAGGCCGCTGCGCGCCATGCGGCCGAAACGGCGCCCAAGCCCGTGCAGAAACCGGCGTCCTCGGAACTCTACGGCTTCGACGCGCTGCTTCAGTCTTTCGGCCGGCCGCCGGAGATCCGCCCCGTCGTGGATTTGCGGCCCCGCTTCGCCGCACTCGGCCTCAACGTCAAGAATCAGGGCCCGCGGCCCAGTTGCGCCGTGTTCGCGATCGTCAGCGCGCTCGAGCTGCAAAACGGCCAGATCACCGGGCAGCCCGAGCGATTCTCCGAGGAGTATCTCGTGTGGGCCACGAGCAAGATTCTCAACCGCGCCCCGCGTCCCCGGCCGTCCGCCGAGACGGCCGACACGGGCGACTCCGAGGCGCTGGAGACGGCTGACGAGGGTTTCTCGCTTTCCGAAGTCGTCACCGCTCTCCGCACCTATGGCATTCCGCCGCAGTCGGCCATGCCCTACTCCTTTGCCCGCTCGGGTGAAGCCGATCCGCCGCCGGCCGTGGTCGCGGCGGCCCGGAGTCATCGGCGCGTTTCGGTCAACGCCCTGCCCGGCCGCGACCAGGCAACGCGCCTCGCCAACCTGATCCACGCGCTCGACGCCGGCGTGCCGGTTGCCGTCGGCCTGCGCTGGCCGGCGTGGCGCGCGCTCCGCTCCGGTTACCTGAGCACGCAGCAACCACAGGAGGGCAATGGCCACGCCGTCACGATGGTCGGCTATGAAAACAAGACCGGCCAAGTCGCCGACACCGTGTTCGTCTTCAAGAATTCCTGGGGCGTGCACTGGGGCGCCAGCGGCTATGGCTACGCGACCTATGGCTATCTCGAGAAAAATCTCGTCGACAGCGCCCTCCTCGAGGTCGAGCCCGGCGACCCGGCGAGAGCGGGGCTCTGACGTAATTTCCGTCTGCCCGATTCCTGCGCTCGACGCCCGGCCGCAGCCCTGTTGTTTTCGCAGCATGTCTTTTCGCGTTCTCCTCGCACTCGCTTGCGTTCTCCTTCTCCCGCGGCAGGCCATCGCCAGCCTGACGCCCGTCGAGGAGAAAATCGCCGCGGCCGTCGATGCGGAGTCCGCGGGTTTCGCCCGCGATCTCGAGGAGGCGGTCCAGATCGACAGCACGACCGAGAATCTCGCCGGCGTGCGGAAAGTCGGCGACCTCTTCGGCGCGCAGCTCACCGGCATCGGCTTCGACAGCCATTTCGCGGAACTACCGGCCACAACCGGTCGCGCGGGTCACCTCATCGCGGAGCATCGCGGCACGCACGGCCGGCGCGTCCTGCTCATCGGCCACCTCGACACCGTGCTGCCCGGCGGGAATTTTCGCCGCGACGGCGACCGCGCCGTCGGCTCCGGCACCAGCGACATCAAGGGCGGCGATCTCGTCATCATTTACGCCCTTCGCGCCTTGCAGGCCGCCGGCGCGCTCGACGGCGCCCAGATCATCGTGGTCATGTCCGGCGACGAGGAGGCGGTCGGCAGCCCGCAGGAAATCACCCGTCGCGACCTGCTCGACGCCGCGAAGCGGAGCGACCTCGCGCTCGCCTTCGAGACTGCCGTCGGGAATACCGCGACCATCGCGCGGCGTGGCAGCATCAGTTGGGAAATCGAGACCCAGGGCGCCACCGGTCATTCGTCGGCCATATTTTCCGCGCCGATCGGTAGCGGCGCCGTTTACGAATCAGCCCGCATTCTGCAGGGCTTCTACACCGATCTTCGCAAACTCGACGGATTGACGCTGAACCCGGCGCTCATCGTCGGCGGCACCGACACGACGCTTGATCGGACCAGCGGCACGGTGACCGGCAAGACCAACATCATCGCGCAACGCGTCCAGATTCACGGCGACCTCCGCACCTTGAGTTCCGCCCAGTTGGCGGAAGCGGAGGAAAAAATGCGCGCGATCGTCGCGAACCATCTCCCGCGCACGTCGGCGGAGATCAAGTTCAACGAAGGTTATCCCGCCATGCCCGAGTCGCCTGCCAACTACGCGCTGCTCGCCCAACTCGACACGGTCAGCCGTGACCTCGGCTATGCCGCGGTGACAGCCTACGATCCCAAGGCGCGCGGCGCCGGCGACATCGCTTTCGTATCGCCACCGCTCCCCGGTCTCGACGGCCTCGGTATCCGTGGCGGTGGCGCGCACGCGCCGAACGAGTGGGCCGACCTCAAGTCGGCCCCCGAACTCATCAAGCGCACCGCGATTCTCATCTACCGTCTCACGCGCTGAGCGCCCCGGTGCAGACGCAGGTCCCGGATATGTTTTTCGAACTCGACGTCACGCCCTCCGAGATTTGAACCAAACCACCGCCAGCATCGTGGCAACCATACCAACCATGGCACTGATGCAATGAATCTCACTGTAGATGAAAATCCCCGCCGATACCTCCTGGAGATGCGCGTGACTGCGCAGGAAGTAATGTCCGTTCTGAATCCGGCCGTTCACGGCATCACCACCAAGGAGCACGACGCCAATCCAAAACGTGAAGAAATTTACCAGTGCGGCGGTGCCCAAAATCCGCAGCCAAACGGGGGCTTCTTCCCAAGTTACGCTATAGCGTGTTCTCGACTTCATTTCCAAATCGACGTCCTATACGCCGCTCCGTCACTAATTCAATTCCGGAACTCGCCGCTTTTCGCAGGCCGCCACGCTGCGAACGCAATGTTGCGGAGAGTTCTTTTCGCTGAATTATGCGCTGTGCCGGGTGCCGCCCCCCATTCCTCATTCGGCCGGACGCGGAGTAATCCTTCCGCAACGCCGCCCCGCGCAATCCGTCAGGCCTTCCCTCACCCCATGCGTTATCTCCTCCCCGCCCTGTCCTGTCTGCTCCTTGTTCCGGCCGTCGCCCAACCGGCGACGCAGTCCGTTCCCGTGCCCCCGGCTCCGACGATCCAGCTTTTCAACGGCCGCGATTTCACCGGCCTTCACGTCTACGTGCGCGAGACCACGATCAAACCCGAGGATGCGTGGAAGGTGGAGGACGGCCTGTTGCGTTGCGCCGGTGTTGGTCGCGGCTACGTGCGCACGAATATCGCCTACGCCGACTACACGCTGCACGCCGAGTGGCGCTGGCCCAAGGGGCCCGGCAACAGCGGCATCCTGCTCAACATCGTCGGCGACGACGTGATCTGGCCCAAATGCTTCGAGGCCCAGCTCCAAAGCGGCCGCGCCGGCGACTTCGCCTCGTATTTCGACGCCCGCAGCAAGGAGGAAATCGTCAGCCACAATCCCAGCGGCGTCAGCACCGGCCGGCTGTCGCGCCCCGGCCCAGCCGTGGAGAAGCCCGCAGGCGAATGGAACACCTTCGATATCGTCGTCTCCGGCGACACCATCACGCTCACTGTCAACGGCACCCAGGTGAACCGGATGACCGGCGTGGTCCCCGGCGCCGGGATGATCGGGTTCCAGTCCGAGGGGAAGGCGGTCGACTTCCGCAACCTCACCCTCACGCCCCTGCCACCCGCCAAGGATCTCAACGCCCCGATGCCAAAACGCACTTGAGCCGCCGTCCGGGCCGCACCGCGCGATCGACCTCTCGCAATTTCCCGCTTCACTTTCCCCGACTGCGCGCCACGCAGCCGGAAATCCCTAAACCCCGTCTGTTTTTCCCATGAACCTGAGCCTCCGTTTTCTGCCCGTTCTCGCCGTCGTCGTTGTTCCGGTGTCACCCGTGTTCCTGCACGCCCAGCCGCCCACTTCCGCCGCGCCAGCCCGTCAGGGTTCCGCCGTTTTCAAATGGGAGGACCTCAAGGTCGTCACCAAGGCTTCCGGCGAACAACGCGCCGTCACCAATCTCCCGACCCCCACGCTCGTGCGGTTCGAGTCGCACCTCACCACCCTGAAGCCCGGCTTCGAGTCCCACGCGCCCCATCACCATCCGCAGGAGGAAGTCATCGTCCTGAAGGAGGGCACGCTCGAGGTGAATATCAATGGCCACAAGCAACGGGTCGGCGCGGGCTCTTCGTGGCTGTTCGCCTCCCACGACGTCCATAACATGAAGAACGTCGGCGATACGCCGGCGACCTACTTCGTGTTCAACTTCACCACCGCCGCCACCGCGTCCGTCCCGAACAAGCCCGCGGCGGAAGTCGCCGCGCCGGGCAAGCTCCCTTCCAGCGTCTGGGACTGGGAAAAGCTCGTCGCCAAGCCAACCGCGCAGGGTGCGCGCCGCGAGGTCGTCTCCTCGCCCACGACGACGATGGTCAAGTTCGACTGCCATGTCACCACGCTCAACCCCGGCCAGTCGCCTCACGCCGCCCACCGGCATCCGGACGAGGAATTCATCGCCATTCAGGAGGGATTGATGGAAGCCACGATCAATGGCGTCTCGCAGCGCGCGGGGCCCGGCTCGATTTTCTTTTTCGCATCCAACGATCTCCACGGCATGAAGAACGTCGGCACCACCCCGGCAACCTACTACGTTTTCCGGATCATGACCGAAGCCACGCCGAAGGAAACAGTCGCGGCGAATTGATCGGGGCCGCCGCCGCATCACCGGCGGCTGACGCACGGAACGACGACGAGAAAGAGAGGAGTGAGCGCGCCGGCAGCTTCGCGGGGCGTTGGTGTTCGCATGCTCGTCACGCCTGCGATTCCGGCTCGACGATTACGACACGTGTGCAAGTCTCTTTTTTCCGGCAGCATCCTTGCCGCCCCTCGTTCCGTCTTGCCGTCGCCTTCGTATGAAAAATCCCCGGTTCTCCTTCCTGAAACTCGCTCCCGTCCTCGCATTCCTCGCTTTCGCCGGCGTTCAGTCGTCATTCGGTGCCGCCGCGTCCGCCCAAGGCGCCGCGGAAAAACGACTGCCGATTCTTTTTGTCTGCGGCGATTCGACCGCCGCTCCCTCACGGCCGCCCATCCTCGGCTGGGGCGAGCGCGTCGCCGAGTTTTTCGATCCCGCCAAGATCAAGGTCGAGAACCGTGCCCTCGGCGGACGCAGCGCACGCACGTTCATCGGCGAGGGCCGGTGGGAAGCCGTGCGCAGCCAGTTGCGTCCCGGTGATGTCGTCCTCCTCCAGTTCGGGCACAACGACACGAAGAGTGCGATCAGCATCGACCGCTACGATCTGCCGGGCCTGGGCGACGAGGTCGAGGAAGCCACCAACCCCCGCACCGGCGAAAAGATGCAGATCCACACCTTCGGCTACTACATGGGGAAGATGATCGACGAGGGCGTCGCCGCCGGCGCGAAGGTGATCGTCCTCTTGCCCGTGCCGCGCAGCAAATGGGCTGGCGGCAAAATCGTCCGCGGCGAGGAGAATCACGGCCCGTGGGCGGCCGAGGTCGCCAAGGCCCGCGGCGTCCCGTTCGTCGATGTCAATGGCATCATCGCCGACCTTTACGACGGCATCGGCCGGCCACGGATCAAGGCCCTCTATTTTCCGCAGGACAACACGCACACGAATCCCGCCGGCGCGCTCGTCAACGCCGCGAGCGTCGTGCATGGGCTCCTTCAGCTCAACGATGCCAGTCTCGCCGGCTACCTGAAGGACACCGGCCTGGCGATGGCCGCGGATGCGATGGGCGGTGTCGCCCAGGCCGCCGCCGCGGTGAAGCTTTCACTGCCGCTGAACGCGGCCTTCCCCGCGGCAAATGCCACCAACGTCCCGCCCGACACTCCGTTGCGCCTCACGTTCGCCGCTCCGCCGACGTTGGGCTCCGCGGGCAAGATTCGCATCGTCGACGCTGCCGATAATTCCCTCGTCGAGACGATCGACGTCAGTTCCCCGACCGCGACGCAGGCGATCGGCGGTCTCGTCGGCTACAAATACTATCCCGTGATCGTCGCCGGCAGCCAGGCCACGATCTTCCCGCGGCACGGCGCCCTCGCTTACAACAAGACCTATTACGTGACCGTCGACGCCGGCGTCTTCAAGGATGGCAGCGACGCGTTTGCCGCACTCGACCAGCCGGCCGCGTGGCGTTTCACCACCAAGCCGGCCGCGCCCGCCGCCGGCTCCACGCGCCTTACCGTCGCAGCCGACGGCAAGGGAGATTTCTGCACGGTGCAGGGCGCGCTCGATTTCATTCCCGATGGCAACACGACTCCGACGACGGTCTTCATCCGCACCGGCACCTATCAGGAGATGGTTTTTGTCACGAACAAGAACGCGATCACGTTACTCGGCGAGGACCGCAAGCAGACCGTCATCGCCTACGCCAACAATGCCCGCTTCAACACGGATTTTGGCGGGAATCCCTTCGGCGGCGCGCAGCCCGACCCGGGCTCGGTCGACCCGAAGGTCGGCCCCATCTACCGCCGCGCGCTCTTCCTCGGCCATCGCGTCAACGACCTCACCATCGCGAACCTCACGCTGCGCAACACCACGCCGCAGGGCGGCGCGCAGGCCGAGGCGATCATTCTCAATGGCACGACCACGGCGCATGCGATTCTCAAGGACGTCGATCTTTACAGCTTTCAGGACACGCTCCAGATCAACGGCCAGGCCTATCTCAACAACTGCTTCATCGAGGGCGACGTCGATTTCATGTGGGGCACCGGCCCGGTCTTCTTCGAGAACTGCATTGCCCGCTCGGTGCGTTCGGGGGCGTTCTACACGCAGATTCGCAATCAGCCCACCAACCATGGCTTCGTTTACCTGCACTGCACGTTCGACGGACTTCAGGGCGTGATGGGCAACTATTTCTCGCGCATCGCCGCGTCGCGCTATCCCGCAAGCGAGGTCGTCATTCTCGACTGTGTGCTCGGACCCGCCGTCGGCACCACGGCTTGGCAGTTCCAGGGCGGCGCCGCCGGGACGGCGAACGTTCATTTTTGGGAATTCAACAGCCACTCCGCCGACGGCCAACCGACCGACGTGACGTATCGCCTCCCCGGTTCGCGCCAATTGAAGCAGCCCGACGATGCCGCCACGATCGCGAACTACAGCAATCCCGCCTTCGTGTTGGGCCACGACTGGAATCCGAAATCCGCCGCGATCTTCACGGCGACACCCGTCGCGGCTGCCGCCGCCGCCGCCGCCGGCGCACCCTCGATCGTCGTGCCACCCGTGAGTCAGCTCGGTCTGCTCGGCACCAATCCCTACTTCACCGTGGTCGCAACCGGCAGCGCCGGCCGCTTAAGCTATCAATGGCGCAAAAACGGCCAGCCGATTCCCGGCGACACCCAACCGGTTCTCCGCTTCGAAAACCTGAACTGGGACGACGCGGCCAATTACACGGTAACCGTGACCAACACCGCCGGCTCCGTCACGAGTGACGCCGCCGAATTGATGCCCGTCGCCCCGCAGACCAACACGCCGCCCCCGCTCCCGAAGTTTCCCGAGGCCGCCTACGACGTGACCGCCTACGGAGCCGTCGGCGACGGCGCCACCGACAACACCGCCGCCATCCAGCGCGCCATCGACGTCGCGGTCGCAGGCGGCGGCGGCATCGTCACCATTCCCGCCGCGGCGCAGCCCTACCTCAGCGGTCCCATCCGGCTGGGCAACAACATCAACCTCCAGGTCGACCACGGGGCGACGCTTCGCGCCCTGCCATTCGCCACCGACGGAAAAATCCCCGCGTATCCCGCCACGGGCGAACGCTACGCGGACTTCATCAGCGCCACCGGCGTGCATGATGTCGCGATCACCGGCGCCGGCACCATCAATGGCGACGGCGAGGCGTGGTGGCGTGCGTTCCGCACCAACCGCAACCTGCCGCACCGCCCGTTCCTCATCCGCACCGGCAATTGCGATCGCGTTTACCTCGGAGGCGTCACCCTTACGCGCTCGCCGATGTTTCACGCCGCGCTCGGTTCGACCAACAACCTCACCGTCTTCAACCTCGTCATCGACACGCCCGAAGGTCCCAACACCGACGGCGTCGATCCCTCCGGGTCGCACCAGCTCTTCCAGAACTGCTCCATCGCGACCGGCGACGACAATATCGTCATGAAGCCGGGCGGCACCTATTGCAGCGACATCACGGTCTCCGACTGCTTCTTCGCCGAGGGCCACGGCATGTCCGTCGGCGGTCAGAGCAACCGCGGGCTCGACGGCATGGTTATCAAGAACTGCACCTTCGTCGGCACGACCTCGGGCCTCCGACTCAAGGCCGACGCCACCGAGGGCGGCGACGTGAAAAACATCACCTGCACGAATCTCACGATGCGCAACGTCGAATACCCGATCGTATTCTACAGCTACTATCACCCCGTGGGAAACCCCGGCTCCATTTCCGGCAACAACCTGATCACGCCGGAAAAGGTGAACGCATGGAACGCCAAGCCGCCGAATTCCCTCGCGCGAAAGACGCTGCCCGCCTGGAAAAACGTCACGATCAACAACGTCACCGCCACCGGCACGAAGGGCTACAACATCATCTGGGGCCTCGCGTTGGACGGCTACCTCATCGACAACATCAAGCTGAACAACGTTCGCATGAGCGACGGCCCGGGCTTCGAGATCTACAACGCGTCCAATGTCCAGTTCACCGGTGATACCGACGTGGGAAAAATCATCACGGCCAACGCGCTCGCCATCGTGTCGCAGCCGAAAAACCAGTCCGTCGCCCCCGGCGCCGGCGCGACGTTTACCGTGGGCGTCGCCGGCACGAGCGGAGCCAGCAGGGCTGCCGCGAAGATTCAATGGACGTTCAACGGCAAGCCGCTGGCGGACGGCAAGCTCGCCGATGGCGCCGATGTTTCCGGCGCGACCGGCGCGACGCTGACGTTGACGAACGTCCAGGCTGCCCAAGCCGGCAAGTATGCCGCCGTGGTCTCCAATTCCCTCGATGGATTTGACGTCGCCGCCAGCGCGCTGAAACCCGCCAGTCTCGCGGTCTCCGCGACCAGCTCGCCGGCAACCCTGACCGTGTCGGCCGCCGGCAAATAGCCATTTGGTGGAGGCAGCTCGGGGAGCCGCCTCCACCCAAAATCGTCCTCAAATCAGGCGCCAGTCTCTGCCGGCGCCTGGCGACTGCGATTTCTCATTCAATCTTGATCGCGCCGGCCTCGGCGCCGTTCGTCAGCTCGACCGCTTGCTTCGCACCTTTCGCATCGGTGTCGCGAACCGCGATGCCGGCGTTATTTTTGCCAAACACCTTGAAGAGCGTATCGGCACCAGCGTGGTAAGTCAGCTTGTCGACCGTGATGTCCCTGCTGCCAACGAAGCTTGCGACCGGGCCCTTGCTGTTGACGATCTCAACGCCGCTCAGCGTGATGTTTTTCGCGTCCTGACAGACCAGCCCTTGGTCGGCGGTGATCGAGACATTGCGGAGGTGAATCCCCGCGATCGGCATCTCGGGCAGCCCCTGCAATTGCACCGCACGCCGCGCGCCGAGGCAGGTCACGTTCTCGATGTAGATATCCCGGAACTGCGGCGTGCCTTCACTCACGGCGGCCGGTTTCGACTCGACCAATCCGTTGTCGGCTTCCTCGGTCGGACCAGCGCCGCCGTAATACATGTTGAAGCTGATCGCGTCGGTCGGGATGTTCGTCATCTGGATGTTGCTCAGGTAGATTTTTTCCACCACGCCGCCGCGGCCGCGCTGCGTCTTGAACCGCAGCCCGATATCCGTGCCGATGAACACGCAGTTGTTCACGCGGATGTTCCGGACGCCACCCGACATCTCGCTGCCGATCGTGAATCCGCCGTGGCCGTGATAAACCGTGCAGTCCTCGATCAACACGTTTTCCGTCGGCCGGCCGCTCTTGCGCGCCTCGGCGCCCGCGCCGGATTTCATGCAGAGCGCGTCGTCGCCGACGTCGAGCCGGGTGCCGCGGATGATGACATTGCGGCACGACTCGAGGTCGAGGCCATCGCCGTTCTGGGAATACCACGGGTTCCGGATGTTGAGATTGCGGATCGTGACGTCGTCGCAGAATGCGGGATTGATGTTCCACGAGGGCGAATTCTGGAACGTCGCGTCTTCCAGCAGCACGCGGCGGCAGGAACGCAGGTTCAGCATCCGCGGCCGGCGGAATCCGCCTTCCGAGGGATACCACATGTCCTGTTGCGCATCGACGCGACCGCCCGAGGCGACGAGCGCCTTCCATTGGACTTCCGTCATCTTGTAGTGCTTCACCGGCCGCCACGCGTCGCCCGCCCCGTCAAAGATGCCGTGACCGGTGATCGCGATGTTTTCCAAGTTTTCGCCGGAGATCAGCGCCGGGCCGTTGAACAGCTTGGTGTCGGTGGAGAATTGCACCAGCGCGCCCTCCTCGGCGCGCAACTCGACGTTGCTCTTGAGCACGATCGGTCCCGCCAGCCAGATGCCCGGCGGAATGACCACCCGGCCGCCACCCTGCGCGGCGACACTGTCGATCGCCTTGGCGATCGCTTCCGTGCAAAGCACCCGGCCCCCCGACACGGCCCCGAAGTCGGTGATCCTCGCGACGTGGGCCGGGATCGCCGGCTCCTTGACGACCGGCATCACGAAGCCGGACATCCAGTCATCGGCGGATTGCGCCGAGGCGAACGAGGCAAAAACAAAGGCGAGGCATGTGGCCCCGCACCGCAGGCGAAGTTGAAGAGAGTTCATGGGGTTGATCGTTGGCAAAAGACGGCGTGGTGGGAAGACGAACGACCGCGAGAAATGGTGCTCAGTCAATGTCCGCCAGACCACGTTGCAGGGGAAACAGCTCGCGCAAGCCCAGGCTCAGCTTGTCCTGCAGTGCCTGCAACTCGCGATAACGAGCGATGTTCGCTTTGTCTGGCCGGCAACGCGTCGCCTCGTTCAGCGCCACCGCGCCCGTCGTGAAATCGGTGAGCTTCGCCTTCCGGCCTTCCCGCAACGCCGCGCACCACGCCGCCTGCAGCGCGCCGCCGAGTGCCGCGCCTTCATCCTCGACCATCGCCACCACCGGCACGCCGAAAATATCCGCCATGAGTTGCCGCCAGACGGGCGACTTCGCCCCGCCGCCGGTCACGCGAATTTCCCGGGCTTTCACCCCCAACGTCGCGAGGCGCCGGAGCCCGTAGTTCATCCCCATCGTGACGCCCTCCATCGCCGCGCGTGCGATATGACCCGGGTTGAAACTCTTTTGATTCAACCCCAACAACACTCCTGACCCATCCGGCACATTCGGCGTCCGTTCGCCGGCGAGATACGGCAGCAGGACGAGTCCGCCCGCGCCCGGCGGCGTGGCCGCCACTGCCGCATCGAGCGCCGCGTGATCGTAACCGAAGAGCGCCCGCGCCTGCTCGGTCACGGTCGTGACGTTCATCGTGCAGAGCAACGGCAACCATCCTCCGGTCGACGAGCAGAAGGCCGCGATCTCGCCGAGCGGATCGACGACGGGCTGTTTCGCATGGGCGTAGATCGTCCCGCTCGTGCCGAAGCTCGCGGTGACAATTCCAGGCGAGACATTGCCCGTGCCGATCGCGCCCATCATGTTGTCGCCGCCACCCGCGCTCACGATGACACCATCCGGCAATCCGAACTTTGCCGCCAGTTCCGGCCGAAGCGTCCCCGCGGCCTCGTGCGATGGCGACAGCGAGGGTAGCCAATCGGCCAGGTGCCGGTCGACGGCGTTGATCGCGGCCGCCGACCACACCTGCCGGCGCACATCCATGAGCGCCGTGCCGGATGCGTCGCCGAACTCCATGAAGCAATTTCCCGTCAGGTGAAAATTCAGGTAATCGTGGGGGAGCAGCACGTGACGGAGCCTCTTGTAGTTCGCCGGCTCGTGTCGTTTCAGCCAGAGGATTTTCGGTGCAGTAAACCCCGGCAGGATGAGATTGCCGGTCAGGCGGATAGCCGCCTTCGGGCCGCCGAGTTTTTTCGTAATGATCGCGCACTCGGCTGTCGTGCTCGTATCGCACCAGAGTTTCGCCGGACGAATCACGTTGCCCTTCGCATCCAGCGGCACGAAGCCGTGCTGCTGGCCGGAGACGCCGATGCCGCGGACGTGTGCCCGGTCGACCCTGCCCGCAACCTCCGCGATCGCCGCGTCCATCGCCACCGCCCATTCCTGGGGATGCTGCTCCATGTGCCCGACGGGCAGCCCATCGATCAGCCGGTGCGGGGCGCGCGCCTCGGCGATGACCTTGCGGGTGTCGAGGTCGAGGACGACCGCCTTGACGCTCTGTGTGCCGGAATCGATGCCAATGAAGAGGGACATGGATGAAAAGATTCGAGGGGCGCCCGGATTGTCCGCGGCCGACCGATCCCTTACCGCCTTCCGGCCCCCGCGTTCAAAGCGAAACTTTGGCGAACATTAGCGCGACCGCACCCGGCGCGTCCGAATGGTTACGCGTCCTTTTCACGATGGCCGAGGCCGAGGTAGAAAATCACGGTGGCCGTGACCATCATGGCCGCGGCAAGAATAAACACCCCATCCGCAAAGTTGCCCGTGTGCGTCTTGACGTAACCAAGGATCCGCGGCCCGAGAAATCCCCCGAGGTTTCCGATCGAGTTGATCAGGCCGATGCTGCCAGCCGCGGCCGCTTCGGTCAAAAACAGACTCGGGAGCGCCCAGAAAGCGGGCTGGTAGGCCTTGACGCCCGCGGCCGCGAGCATGAAGCAGATAATCGTCAACGCGAGGTGCCCCTGCGTCAGCGGCGCCACCGCCATGCCGACCGCGCCGATCACGATGGGCACCACCGCGTGGTAGCGCCGCTCCTTCGTCCGATCCGAACTCCAGCCGACGAACAACTGGCCGCTCAGCGCAAGCAGCGGCGGCAGCATCACGAGCCACGCGATGTTGCCGAGCTTCAGGTGATACCAGTTGTCGAGGATGCTCGGCAAAAAAAACTCCGTCCCGTAGCTCGCCGTCACGCAGCCAAAGTAGGCCAGCGCCAGCAACAGCACCTTGGGGTGGCCCAACGCCTCGAGCACCTTCATCTTGCGCCCCGCCGATCGCCTGGCCTTTTCCTTTGCGAGCTCCTGCTCCAGCGCATCACGCTCCTCGGTCGTCAGCCACTTCGCGTCCCGCGGCCGGTCGGTCAGGCTGAACCACACGATCACGCCGAGCACGATCGCGGGCAGGCCCCACGTGATATAAACCCACTGCCAGCCCTGCAGGCCGAGCAGCGTGGCGTGGTGCACGACGACGCCCTTGATCGTCTCGGTCGTTCCGATCGGCAGCAAATAGGCGGTGATCTTCGGGCTGACGATCTGCGCGGTCGGCGTGGCCACGATGAACGTCGCGACCGCCCGCGAGCGGTCCCGCGCCGTGAACCAGTGCGTGAGAAATACGATCACCCCGGGAAAAAATCCGGCTTCCGCAAGGCCGAGGAAAAACCGCACGACGTAAAACTGGTGCGGCGTTTGCACGACAGCCGTCAGCGCGGCGACCGCCCCCCACGTCAGCATGATCCGGGTGATCCATTTGCGCGCACCCCACTTCTCCACGATGAGCGAACCGGGAATCTCCAGGAGAAAGTAGCCGAGGAAAAAGATGCCGGCCCCGATCCCGATCACCTCGTCGTTGAACGCGGGCAGGTCCTTCGACATCGTCAGTTTCGCCAGCGAGACGTTCGCCCGGTCCACATAGGCGATGACATAACAGAGGAACAGCAGCGGCAGCAGCCGCCAGTAGGCCTTCTTCCGCGCGCGATCCAGGGCCGCAAGATGGCTGGCGCTGGATTCGGTCGGGGTAGGAATCGACATCGGGACGAAAGAAAGTCGGGGCACCGAGACTTTCCTCTTCCGCCCGAAGCCGCGTCAACCACCGAAACCGGTCGGCGGGAAAAAACTTCGAACCCAACAGCGGCCGCGGACCGCCGCACGCACGGCCCGGGACTCCCGGCGCGTCGGCCCGCCCCTACCGTTCCTTGGTGTCGTTGGTCTTCACGGTGTCCAGAAACTCCACCGGTGAAAAATCGTCCGTCAGCACGCGCGCATGGAGCACGTCGGCCCACGGCTCCACCATTCGTTCCCCGCGGACTTTCGCGAGGTCGAGGTGACCCGCAAACGCCGGTTCCATCAGCGTGGCGACCTCCGGCCATTTCCCCGGATCGGTGATGTCGGGCGCACGGTATTTGACGGCGCAGGCGATCACATTGCCACGCCCCGTCGTCTGGAACAGCACGACCTGCGGAAACACCGCCTCGATGGTCTTGATGTCGGAATAAAACAGCTCCGTGCCCATGTGCAGATTGCTGATGAAAACGCCGCGATCCGTGAGCCGCGCGGCGCACTCGCGATAAAACTCCTCCGTCTTGAGGTGCGGCGGCACGTAGCCGCCGCGGAAGGCGTCGAGGATCAGCCAGTCCCATTTTCCCTGGTCGCGTTTCACGAACACCCGGCCATCCATCAACGTGACCGGCGTCTGCGCGGTCGGCTTGAATGCCAGCCGCGATTCGCAGAGCTCGAGCACCGTGGGATCGAGCTCGACGGTTTGCAGCAGCGCTGTCGGATAGGCTGCGGTGAACAGCCGGTGAAACCCGGCGCCGCCCAAGCCGATCATGAGCACGCGCGCCGGTTTCGGCTGGAAGAGCAGTCCCGCATAGAGCGTCTGCGTGTAGCCCACCACCAACCGCAGCGGATCGCTCAGGTCCACCGCCGACTCGAGCGCCTCGCCCCGTCGCGACCGGGCCCGGAGTTCGACGACCGACCCGGTCTTCTGGACCGTCAGGCTGTTGTAGAGCGTGTCGAAACTCTCGGTGTAATCGGCACTGTCCGCCGCGGCGAGCGCCGCGGGCAGCAGGAGACAGGCGAGCGGAAAAATCGGTTTCATGGCGAGGCGGGAGCGCGCAGGAGGTGCAGCAGCGCCGCGAGGCTCAGCACGGCGACCGCCAGCCAGCCGTAGAGGAGCGCGGACACGCGGAAATGCGGGATCAATGCAAACGCCGTGAGCATCACCCCCGCGATGTTGCCGAGCGTGCTCACGCCGTAGACAATCCCCGACGCCTTGCCCGGCGGCGTGTCGCGCGCCGCGAGATACTGCACGCACTGCGGCCCGAACGACGACAGCGCCGTGACCGGCACGAAGAACAACAGCGCGCACGATACCAGCAGTGCCGTGCCCACGTCGAGAAACGCCACCTCGATCCAGTCGAGGATCGGCCGGCCGAACCCCGCCGTCACGGCCAGCGAGATCACGGCCAGCGCGGCGCCGGTCACCTGCGCCCGGTGCCGGCGTTCCGCGGCGAGATTGCTGATCCAGCCCCCGAGCATCGAGCCCGAGCTGAACGCCGCCAGAAACGTCGAAATCAGCCACGCCCACACGATGATCGACGACCCGAAATGAGGGCTCAGCAGGCGCGACGCCAGCAGTTGAAATCCCATGCTCAGGACGCCGAGCGTCACGACGACGGTGTAGAATGCGAGGAACGACACGACGCGGGTCAACGTGCGGAGCGCCGCCGTTGATGTCACCTCGAAAGTCCGGCGCCGGGCCCGGCCCGCTCTTGCCGTCGCGCTTTCGTCCGTCACGCTCATCGCCATGGCAAACTCCAACCCCGCGTCGAAATCCAAACTGGGCTCGATGGTCCTCGATTGGGCGAAACGGCCGGTGCAGCCGACCGCCGCCGGCGAGCGGCGCAGTTTTTTCGATGGCCCCACCGCGACGCTCACCAACTTCGAGTGCCACGCGACGACCCTCAACCCGGGTGAGGCGCCGCACGCGCCGCATCGTCACCCCGACGAGGAAATGATCGTCGTCAAGGAAGGCTCCGTGGACGTCATGATCAACGGGCACTCGCAGGTCGCGGGCGCCGGGTCGGTTTTCTTTTTCGCCTCCGGCGACCTCCACGGCTTGAAAAACGCCGGCCCCGGCCGCGCCAGTTACCACGTGTTCCGGTTCATCACCGCCACGACTCCGGCCGGCCGCGAGACCGCGGACTAAAGGACGCTCAGCCTGCCGGGCGACCCGCCGCCGCCTAGGGCTTGCCGCCGCCCGCCGAGAGCTCCATCCCCTCGAGCATCCCGAGCAGTTGCTGATACGGGTCGCTGGAGAAACCGTCGGCCGAGATGGCCACCTCGATCAGAACGTCGGGGGCGAGGTGGATCATGCCCTCGGTGATCGTCTTGAAGTTGCCTTTTTGTGGCGGCTTTCCGACGAGTTCCGGGTCCGTGAAATTGCAGTAGAAGCCGTAACCCTTCTGGAGGTTGAACTCCTTCCCGACCGCCTTCCCCTCGACCGATTGCTCGGCATACTGCACGCCGTTGACCTCCACGCGCTGCTTGAGCCGGCCTTTGGTGTCGTAGTGATCCTGGTCGGGAAACGTGATCGTCAGCGTGCAGCTCGCATTGGCGTCGCCCGTGGGGTTGATGTTGATCAACTGGCGGTCGCCAAAATCCGAGGTGTTGAACTTCCAGTCGCCGGGCAGGTAGAGCGTGAGCTTGCCGTGGCCGCCGAAGTCGAGCGTCTCGGACTGACCCAGCAGCCGGGCGGCGCCGAGCAGAAGCAGTAGGAGCAAGGGGAATCTTTTCATGGGCGAAAACTGACTGGCCCCGAGCATGGGGGTTCCGCGTGCCCGCGCCACGCTAAATTCATTTCACCGGCCCCGCGGCCTGACGGTTCCTGAACCAGCGGGCCGCGCGCCCGGCGGCAAACAGCGCCAGTCCCGCCAGCAGGCACCCTTTCCCGATCCGCCCGAGTGCACCGTTGCGGAGTTTTTCCCACTCCGCCATCTGTTCGTAACTCAGCACGACTTCGCTTCCGCGCCGGACTTCCCAATACCAGGCGAGGTCGCGACCGACTTCGTCCGGCTTGACGAGCGCCGTGACGGCGTCGCCGGCCTTCAACCGGCTGATGGCGGGATAACGGAAGGACACATCGATCTGGCTGAGCTGCCGCCGCGCACCGCCATCGTCGAGGTCGAGATCGAGGTAATGCCCACTGCGCGAGGTTGCGCGGGCCGTGAGCGCCACCAGCCGCCCCGACACCGGCACCAACTCGTCTTGCGACGGCGGACCCCAGGTGCCGATCCAGCCGAATGCCGCTCCCGCAAGCACCGCCAGCACACCGACCAGTTGCAGCTTCGCCGGCCGCGAAAGGTCCGCTCCCACGCCGGTCCCGACCCGATGCATGGGCGTGTCGCTTATTTCGGAAACACCGTGCCGCCCAGTTCGAGGTAGACCCGCTGCACGTGACGGGTCAGATCCGGCTGCACGTAGCGCGCGATGTTGGGAATTTTCTTGAGTTCGGCCGCGATCGCCGCCGCCGCCGCCTTGATCTCGCCCGCGGACTTGCCGGCGTCGACCAGCGCCTTCACGCGGTCGCGTAACGCGATGAAATACGCCTGCTGGTCGACGATGATCTCGGGTCCGCCCATCGGACCATGGCCGGGGCAGACCTTCTCCGCGCCGAGTTGCTTGGCGATCTCGAGCGTCTTGATCCATTCCGTGATGTTGCCGTCGTCGACGTTGTTGTGCGGCCCGTTCACGCAGGCGTCGCCCGTGAACAGGATCTTTTCCCTCGGCAGCCACGCATAACCGTCGCCCTGCGTGTGCCCCGCGCCAAACCAATGCAGTTCCACCCGCTCCTTGCCGTCGTCGAAGATCAGCTCGTCTGGAAACAGCACGTAGGGCGGCTTGAGGTGTGTCGCCGCAACGTCCGGCCGCTTCGCCGCGGCCGCCTCCCAGCGTCCGGGCGGCCCGCCGAAGTAACCGGTCTCGACCTTTTTCATCTCCTCGAGCGCCCGGGTCGTCGAGAGCAGCGTCGCACCCTCGTCGGCCCACAGTTGGTTGCCGTAGGCGTGGTCGGCGTGATGGTGGGTGTTGAAGACGAACTTCACGGGCTTGTCCGTCGTCGTCTTGATCTGCGGCATCACGATCTTCGCGCCGGACGGATAGTTCGCATCGATCACGAACACGAAATCGCCGAACACCACCCAGCCGTTGTTGCTGTGGCCGCGCCGCGGGTCGCCCTCGTGAAAATAAACCCCGGGCGCGACGGTCTGGACCGTGTTGATTTGACCAAGGCCGGATACGGTGGCGACGGAACCGACGGCCGCGGCGGCCAGCAGGGAGCGAAGTGATTTCATGGGAAACAGGGGAAGAGGCCGACGGAGGAAAGCGCGTGAAACCTGAAAGCTTGTCGAGGCGGACGCAATCGCAAGCACACCGCCCGCCACGATCATTGGGTCGCAGGACTCAGGCCAAGGCGATCCTTGAGCTGGGCGACAAACAGGCTCTGCGGCGCCACCGGCCGGCCGAACGATTCCCAATATCCGTCGCCCGCGTGCCGGCCGGCGATGCAGCCAATCGCCCAGTTCTGCGCGGTCGGCGGCTGCTCCACGATCATCTCGGCCGCCGAGGAATTCCACGCGACCTGGTTGGCGCCCGCCCAGCCATGGCCGGTGCCGGAATTGCCGCGGTTGCGGATGTTCAGCCCGCCGTCGTCGCGCTTCGCGTTCTGCCGCGGCGGCACCACGCGGACGTTGTCGTAAAGCACGCCCGCGGACCAGCGGTGGTGTGGGCCGCTGTCGGCGTGCACCTCCTCGGCGAGGCAGTCGAAAAAGACGTTCGGCCCGGCCGCGAGCGAGTGCATCACGAAATCGTGCCGGCCGTTGCGCGCGTAGCAGTGCTCCACGAGCGTGAGCTCCCCGTCGAGCGCGAAGCTGTAACGCCGGCCGCCGCTGATCTGGGAGACGGGCTCGAGGCAGGCGCAGTGATCGACCGTGATCGCGCGGCTCCCCTTGTGCACGAACACGCAGCTGTAGCCAAAGTGAATCGACGTCACGTCGCGCACCCAGCCGTCGCGCACGGCAGCCAGATCCACCAGCACCCAGCCGTGCTTCTCATCGGTGGCATTCGCGAATTCCGAATCGCCCCGCAAGCGCTCCACGCCGATCTCGCGCCGGGCGGCGTCGCCGCCCGGGGTGTAGACCGCGCCGCCGCCGTATTTCTTCTCCAGCGCGTTCATCAGCGGGACATCGATCGTGACTTCCTTGCCCTCGACCGCGGTGACGGTGCGGTTGAACTGGAGATCCTTCGAACCCGGTTTCCATTGCACGACCGGATGGTCCGCCGGCGGAATGCGGTCCATGCCGATGTCGTGAATCCATTCCGCCGGACTCGGCCGGCGCACGACAACTTCATCGCCGGGCTTCAGGCCGTCGACGCGATTGAGGTGAAAGCGCGTCGCCCCGACGGGCACGTAGTCGTCCGTCACATGGCGGAGGGATCCTTTCAGCACGGGCGACGCGGGCGCGTTCCCCCCGTCGTCCTCCTCCGGGTTCGTCACGCGCCCGCCGCCACCCGCCACGATGAGCGAACGCTGGGTCGCGCCGGTCGCGATCAAAACCGTGCCGTCGTCCCCCTGCCCTTCGCCGCGCAAGACCACGCCGCCGGTGTGCAGCCGCAACGTCCCCGCGATGGCGTAGCGACCCTTCTTCAATAAAACTGCGCCGCGGATGCCGCGTTCGTCGGCCGCGAGTTTCGACACTTCGTCGATCGCCGCCTGGATGCGCACCCCGGCATCGCCGGCGCGTGGTTCAACGGTCGCCCGAACCGGAACGTCCGGCAGCGGCACGCCACCGCCGCGGTAACCCACGTTCGAAAAATCGGGAATGCGATTGCCGCGCGCATCGGTCTTGTAAACCAGCCGGCCGTCCGCGCCCGGGTGAACCCACTCGCTCGACGCCGCCGGCGCCGCGGCGTGGACCTCGGCGAGGACCATGAGCAACGCGAGGAACCAGGCGGGGCGGACGAGGCGAATCGACGCACGCGAAAGCATCCGGCCAAAAAGCATATTTTGGCACCGGGGTGCAGTCAAAAACAGCCGGTCGCGGCCGGTTGGTTTTCCCGGCAAGCGCTCTGTGCTTGGCGGGCACAAGGCCGGCGGCGAAAAGATCCGGTGGGCGCCGCACTCGGCTCAGGGACCGGCGCGGCGGCCGGCGAGATCCCAGGTCGCCTTCCCGTCGAACAGCGCGAAACTCATCCCTTTGAGCTTCGCCCCCTCGAGCCCGAGCGCGTGTGCGGGCACCTCGAGGCGCACCCAGGTGGCCGTCGGCGGCAGGCCGCCCATCGGCCGCCGGTCGGACGTGCCGTCCATCCCGTAGGGAATGAGGTCGTCGCCCCAATACGCGCGATGCTCCCAGCATCCGTCGTTCCACGTCACCATGATTTCGCGTGGCGGGTTCGCCGGATCGAGCCAGACATAGGTGTAGAGCACGTCGCCGGGAAACACCTCGAGCGTGCCGGTCGCTTTTTCAAAAGTATGGTCGTGGTAGCCTGCGGCGAGCCCCGACTGGTGCGCGCGGATCCCGGAAAACGACGCGGGACTGCCCGTCACCCACGTCCACGCATCGCCATTGGCGGAGGTCTGCGCGCCTGCCGGCAGGTCGTCGTCGAACCACGGCGTGTCGGCCGGCACCACCGGCGGTGGCACCGGCGCCAGCGCCCGGGCGACGTTCAACCGTCCGCCGGTCACGGTCTTGCCCGCCATCGCCGGCAGCGCGTCCACGGTCGAGAAGATGCGGTTCATGATCTGGTGCGTGCTCTCGCCCGGATATCGCGCCTCGAGCAAGGCGCACGCGCCCGCGACCATCGGCGCCGCCATCGATGTGCCGTCGAAGTTGCGGTAGTCGCTGTCGGAGCCGTTCCAGCAGGAGAAAACCGGCGACCCCGGGGCGGCCAGTTGCACCGTCGTGCCGCCGTAATTCGAGAACGCCGCCAGCGCGTCCGTCCGATCCGTGGCCGCCACCGCAATGATGTTGTCGTATTCGTAGCTCGCCGGGTAGAGCGAGTTGCCGTCGTTGTCGTTGGCATCGTTGCCCGCGGCGGCCACGAAGATGATGCCGGCGTCGCGGAGCAGGTTGATCGCATCGCGCAAGGCCGACGAGGTGAAACTGTAGGAGCCCCAGCTCGCGTTCACAATCTTGGCGCCGTGGGCGCGCGCATAGTCGAGGCACGTGATCGCATCGGAAACGCTGCCGTTGCCCGACGCATCGATGAACTTGCACGCCATCAACTGCACGCGCCAGGCCACGCCCGCCACCCCCACGCCGTTGTTGCCGACCGCCCCGATGATCCCCGCGACGTGCGTGCCGTGGCCGTAGTCGTCGTTGGGATCGCCGGTGCCGAGGATGGCGTTGATGCCGTGGACGTCGTCCACGAATCCGTCACCGTCGTCGTCCTGCAGGTTCGTCGACTTCGCGAGGCCGTTGCCATCGAGTCCGGTCTCGCCGGGATTGGTCCACATGTTGGCCGCGAGGTCCTCGTGCGTGTAGCGGATGCCGGTGTCGACCACGGCCACGATGATGTTGCTCGCGTCGGTCTGGGTGTCCCACGCCGCGGTCGCGTGAATGTCCGCGCCCGGCGTGCCGCCGTATTGTCCCGCGTTTTTCAGGTGCCAGAGATCGAGGTTCAGGTAGTGGAAATCGTTCGGTTCGGCGAGCGCGTGGACAATGTAGTCCGGTTCGGCGTAGGCCAGCAGGCCGCTGCCCCGATACAGCGCCACCGCCGAGGCCACCGAAAGGCCGCGCGGCAACTGCACGACTTGGACGCCGCCCAGCCGGGGAAACGCGCGCAACACCCTTCCGCCCGTCAGCCGGTGCAGCTGGGTCATCGTCGCGGGCGACACCTCGCGCCGCGGGCGGATCAGGATGCGATCGGCCCGGAACGTCGCCGGCGGCCCCGCTCCCAATGCCGCCAGCGCCGTGAACAGAAAAAACACGGCGCCGATCCGGCGCACCCACAAGCAACCAGGCGACGGCGGACGGCGAACGGAACAGGAGGGAAAAGGAGCGCGTGGCGGTTTCATGGATCGATTTTGGATTATGATTTGGCGCGGCGGCGTTCCGCCGGCGCACCGTGGCGGCATCAGGAAACCAGTTCCTCCGCCTCCGCGAAACGGGGGCAGTTCCCAATTCGGCCCCGCGCAATCACTGAGAAACCGTCCGGCGTGGACCTACCGCGCACGGCATCGCGAATCCGGAGCACCGGCGCCTTCTCCGTCTTCGGGGGAGGGAAACCCGCCGCGGGGCATGACTTCCGCAAGATTTGCGGCGCAAATGCCTTTGACCGTCCCGCACCGTCGTCTTTGATGACACGTCTTTCTTCCTACTCTACCATCATGTCCGCCAAGCCGACCATCATCTACACCAAAACCGACGAGGCGCCTGCGCTCGCGACCTATTCGCTTCTGCCGATCATCCAGGCGTTCACGAAGCACGCCGACATCGCCGTCGAGTCGCGCGACATCTCCGTCGCCGGTCGCATCCTCGCGAATTTTTCCGATCTCCTCCCCGCCGGCCAAAAAACGCCCGACTGTCTTGCCGAACTCGGCGCCCTCACGCTCAAGCCCGAGGCCAACATCATCAAGCTCCCCAATATTTCCGCGTCCGTGCCGCAGTTGAAGGCCGCCGTCGCCGAACTCCAGGCCAAGGGTTTCAAGCTCCCCGATTTCCCCGAGGTCGCCACAACCGACGCCGAGAAAGACGCCAAGGCCCGCTACTCGAAAGTCCTCGGCTCCGCCGTGAATCCCGTCCTCCGCGAGGGCAACTCCGACCGCCGCGCGCCGAAAGCCGTCAAGGACTACGCGAAGAAGCACCCGCACTCGATGGGCGCGTGGTCGCCCACGTCGAAGACCTCCGTCGCCACGATGGGCCACGACGATTTCTTCTCCAACGAGAAGTCGGTAACGGTTCCCGCGGCCACGACCGTCCGCATCGAGTTTGTGCCGAAGCCCGGCCCCGACGGGAAACAGGAGCCGACCGTCGTCCTCAAGGAAAAGACCCCGCTCAAGGCCGGCGAAATCTTCGACGCCACCTTCATGAACCGGAAGGCCCTCGGCGCCTTCTTCGCGCAGCAGATCATGAAGGCGAAGAAGGACGACGTCCTCTTCTCGCTCCACCTCAAGGCCACCATGATGAAGGTCTCCGACCCGATCATGTTCGGTCTCTGTGTCCGCGTCTTCTTCAAGGATCTCTTCACGAAGCACGCCGCCACGCTCGCCTCCCTCGGTGTCGATCTGAACAACGGCTTCGGCGACCTCCTCGGAAAAATCGAGAAGCTCCCCGCCGACCAGAAGGCCGCGATCGAGGCCGACATCAAGGCCGTCTTCGCCGCGCGCCCCGCCGTCGCGATGGTCAACTCCGACAAGGGCATCACCAATCTCCACGTCCCCAGCGACGTCATCGTCGACGCCTCCATGCCCGCGATGATCCGCACCTCCGGCCAGATGTGGAACGCCGCCGGCAAGGGCCAGGACACCCTCTGCGTCATCCCCGACGCGTGCTACGCCGGCGTCTACGCGACCACGATTGATTTCTGCAAAAAGCACGGCGCCTTCGATCCGAAGACCATGGGCACCGTCCCCAACGTCGGCCTCATGGCGCAGGCCGCCGAGGAATACGGCTCGCACAACAAGACCTTCCAAGCCCCCGGCAACGGCACCATCCGCGTGGTCGACGACACCGGCAAAGTCCTCCTCGAGCACGCCGTCGAGACCGGCGACATCTGGCGCGCCTGCCAGACCAAGGACGCCCCCGTGCAGGACTGGGTGAAACTCGCCGTCAACCGCGCGCGCCTCTCCGGCATGCCCGCCATCTTCTGGCTCGACGAGAAACGCGCGCACGACGCCCAGGTCCTCGCCAAGGTGAAGACCTATCTCGCCCAGCACGACACCAAGGGCCTCGACATCAAAATCCTCGCGCCCGCCGCCGCGTGCCTCGCCACGCTCGAGCGCCTCAAGGCCGGGCAGGACACGATTTCCGTCACCGGCAACGTCCTCCGCGACTACCTCACCGACCTCTTCCCGATCCTCGAAGTCGGCACGAGCGCGAAGATGCTCTCGATCGTCCCGTTGATGAACGGCGGCGGCCTCTTCGAAACCGGCGCCGGCGGCTCCGCGCCGAAACACGTGCAGCAATTCACCGAGGAAAACTTCCTCCGCTGGGACAGCCTCGGCGAATTCTTCGCCCTCGCCGCGAGCTTCGAACACCTCGGCATCACGCAAAACCACGCGAAAGCGAAAGTCCTCGCCGAGACGCTCGACGAAGCCAACGGCAAGTTCCTGGAGAACGACAAAAGCCCCGCAAGAAAAGTCGGCGCCGGCATCGACAACCGCGGCAGCCATTTCTACCTCTGCCTCTACTGGGCCCAAGCCCTCGCCGCCCAAGGCAAAGACGCCGACCTCAAGGCCCGCTTCACGCCGATCGCCGAGAAACTCACCGCCGCCGAAAAACAAATCGTCGCCGAAATGATCGCCGTCCAAGGCAAGCCGGCGGACATCGGTGGTTACTACCAGCCGGACGACGCGAAGGCGTCGGCGGCGTTGCGACCGAGCAAAACGCTGAACGATATCCTCGCGACGCTTTGAAGGATACGCAGAAGCATGCCATACACTCGTACACAAGTCATTCGTTGGCTTGCGACCGCGTCTTACGATGAGCGACTCGGACTATTCGTTGGCACCGGCTTCTCGAAAGCCGCGACTAACAACCTCGCTCCAACGTTCCCCCAACTCCTCGAACGGTCGGCTGCAATCTTAGGACTACCAGCCGATCTCAACGCGGCACCTTATCTACAGAAATCACCGAAGAGGATTATGTCAGTCTGCTTGCACCACTCGACTATCAGCGTCTGCGCCTTCCGCTACTCTTTCTGGAATCTACGACGCTGTTGCTGGGTTACGCACTAGGTGATCTAAACGTCCGTGCCGCGATGGAG
>CALFNN010000016.1 GCA_937902925.1 uncultured Opitutaceae bacterium | reverse complement strand
TCGCAGAAGCGCGGCGGCAAGGGCGTCATCGGCGCCGAGACCTACGAGGAGGATTTTGTCGAGCATCTCTTCACGGCGAGCACGCACGATTACATCCTCTTCCTGACGAGCACCGGGCAGTGCCATGCGAAGAAGGTCTACGACATCCCCGAGGGCACGCGCGCCTCGAAGGGCAAGTCCGTCTCCTCGTTCCTCCGCCTCGCCGAGGGCGAGAAGATCGCCTCGATGATCTGCGTGAAGGACTTCGCGCCCGCGCAGTTCCTTGTCATGGCCACGCGCAACGGCATCACGAAGAAGACCAATCTCGCCGACTACGCGAACACGACCCGCGAAGGCGGCCTCATCGGCATCAACCTCGAGCCGGGCGACGCCCTCGTCGGCTGCGTGCTCACCACCGGCGAAAACGAGATCATCCTCGTCAGCCACAAGGGCCAGGCCGTCCGGTTCAAGGAGGAAGGCCTCCGCGATCAGGGCCGCGCCACGGTCGGGGTGACCGGCATGCGGTTCAAATACGATGGCGACCACGTGAACACCATCGCCGTCTGCGATCCCGCCGCCCAGTTGCTGGTCGCGCGCGAGGACGGCATCGGCAAGCGCACGCCGTTCGACGACTACCGGCTCATCAGCCGCGGCGGCACCGGCGTCATCGCGATCGACCTCCCGGAGGACGGTTCGGTCAATGTCGCCGGCGCCCTCAGCGTCGGGGAAAACGACGAGGTCATGCTCCTCACCGCCAAGGGCCAGAGCATCCGCACCCGCGTGAAGGAAATCCGCGAGACCGGTCGCGGCGCGAAGGGCGTCCGCCTCGTCACGCTCGCCGAGGGCGACAAGCTCCTGAGCATCGCGCGCATCGTCGAGACCGACGAGGAACAGGCGGCCGCCGGCGAGCCGCCGGCCGCCCCCGCCGGCTGAGCGCTGCCGCGCGTGCGCGCGCCACCCACGGCTCGCTTCCTCTCCGCCTCCCGCAACGCCGCGCCAAATTCCGCGGCATTTCCACCCTTGCCAACCTCCCGCGCGCTTCGCTCTCTGGAGCCGCACCTCACCACGCATGGCCGGAAAAATCACCTCGCTGCTCGAACCCGCCCGCGTCGCGCTGCATCTGCAAAGTTCGAAGCGGACGACGGCGCTCCATGATGTCGCCCAGCTCCTCGAGGGCCATCCGAACGTGGTGAATTTCGCCGGGTTCTACGATGAACTGCTGGCGCGCGATCGGCTCGACACCACCTGCCTCGGCAACGGCGTCGCGCTCCCGCACGCGCGCACCGAGCACGTGAAGCAGATCGTGATGGCCGTCGGTCGCTGCGACGCCGGCATCCCGTTCGACGCCAACGGCGAGATCGTGAAGCTCTTCTTCGTGCTTGGCACCCCAAAATCGAAACCCGGCGACTATCTCGCCGTCGTGAGCGCACTCTGCAAACTCCTCCGCGACCCCGCCGACCGGACCGCCTTTCTTACTGCGCCCACCCCGGCAGCCTTCATCGCCGCGCTCGCCGCGGTGGAGACACGGCTGGGACTCTGACCACGCGTCGGCCCGACGCCCATGATCCGCTCCCTCATCTTCAGCGACGGCAAGCTCGCGGGCTCCGATCTCGAGCGCGAGGCGCTCCGTCTCGTGCGCGCCGACAAGGGACTCCTCCTCTGGGTCGACCTCGACAACCCCACCGCCGAGGAAACCAAGTTCGTCCTCGAGAGCGTGTTTCAATTTCACCCGCTCGCGATCGAGGACTGCGTGCAGCCCAACTCCCTGCCCAAGGTCGAGGATTACGAGGACTACCTCTTCATCGTCACCCACGCGGTCGATTTCACGCGCACCGAAAAGTTCAACACCACTGAGCTCGATCTTTTTCTCGGCAAGGATTACGTCGTCACGTTTCACACGGCGCCGCTCCGCTCGGTCACCACGCTCATCGACCGGATGGTGAAGAACGTCGGTCCCGGCCCGCGCGGCCCCGACCGTATCGCCCACTCTCTGGTCGATCTGATCGTCGACAACTACGTCCCCGTCCTCGACGAGCTCCGCACCGAGCTGGAGGAACTCGAGGAAAACGTCCTCGCCCGCGATTCCGGCCAGCAGACGCTCGTCAACGAGCTGCTCCACGTGCGCGGCGATTTCACCCGCCTGCGCACGATCGTGCGGCCGCAGCGCGACGTGATCGACCGCCTCGCGCGCGGCGACTCGAAGTTGATCCGCGCCCAGCTGCTGCCCTATTTTCGCGACCTGCGCGACAACCTCGCCCGGCTCGAGGACACCGCCGCGAGTTATCACGAGCGCCTGATGATGGCGTTCGATATCTATCTCAACAAGGCCGCCTTCGAGGCCAACGAAGGCATCAAGTTCCTCACCGCGCTCACCGCCGTCACGCTTCCCGCGGTTCTGGTCGGCGGCTGGTATGGCATGAACTTCGACCACATGCCCGAGCTGCGCTCACCGCACGGCTACCTTTACGCCTGCCTCCTCACCCTCGGGTCGACCCTGGCGATGGTCGTCTATCTGAAAAAGAAAAAGTGGTTCTGAGCGCGCCGTCCCCCGCTCAAAACGCGAAGCGCTGCAGCAACTCCAGCGCCCCCGCCCCGCCAAACGGGATCAACACCGCCCCGACGATCGGCTGCCGGCTCAACGGCGCGAATGCCCCGGCCGCGAAGCTCGCGATCTGTTCGGCGGCTTTGCTACGCTCTTCCGGGGTGGCCGCATTTGCCATTGCGCCAAAGCTCAACGCCTCCAGATAGGAGCGCCGCAGGCACTCGGCCTCGTTCCGCAGCACCACCGACCGCATCACCAGCATCCACCCGACCATGAGCAGCGGCAGGCTGAACGACCACGGCCAGTCCGCGCGGTCGAAATAGGAAAACCGTGCCGTCACCAGGAACAGCCATGCCACGGCCGGCACGTAGACCAGCCGTCCGACCGTATGAGTCTGCTCCCCGGCCAGCCGCATGATCGTGACCATCGTCGCGGGGGATGAGCCGGGGCCGCTGCCAACGGCCATCACCGGGTCGCGCAGGCCCTGCAGGAAATCCACCGACAGCCGCGACGCGTCGATCACGAATCCCACCGTGCACGCCATCCCGAATATCGCGATGATCATCAATGCCCAGTGCGCCGCCGCCCACACCGCACCCCGCCCGGGAAAATGCGGCAGGCCGAACAGCGCAAATACGAACACCATGCCCGCGAGGAACATCGCGGCGTAGCCGGCCATCCGCACGATGCGCGATTGCTCGCGACCGTTTTCGATGTAGTGGCGCCAGACCGCCGCCAGCGGCGCGGCCAGCGTCCGGGCGCGTTCTTCGCCGCCGCGCACAAAAAAGCCGACGATGTCCTGACCCGCGCACCCCAGGGCCCGGACCCACGTGCGCATCCCACACGTGTCCGGCGCGGGCAGGTGGTATTTGGCCGCCAGCCGGTCGTGCAATCCGACGAGTCGAAATTCGAAATACTTGGCGGAGAAAACCAGCACCACCACCGCGAGCGCTCGCAATACCTCGCCCGGCCACGCACTCGCTCCACTCGTCAGGCTGAACGATTCCTTCGCGTGCCAGTCCCAGCCCCAACCCGCCATGCCGATGGCGCAAAACCCGCTCCACAGCACGCCGAACGCAAAAATCGCCCGGAGTTGCGCCAGCGCGTGACCCGCCAACTCGGTTAGCCGCGAGCGCCCAAGCCAGTCCCAGCAGACGATCAGCACGAGCAGGAGACCCAACCCGATCCATGCTCCGACCCGCCACCAGAACGTCACGGCGCCGATCCCGGCCACCATCATCAGAATCCCGAGGATCGCGCCGCCCAGCCGGAACACGCGATGCGACAATGGATTTTTCAGCCGGCGCCAGCCGGCGATCACCAGGAGCAACAGGGTCAATCCCAGCCAGCCTACCATCCACCGCCGCAGCGCGCCGGCCTGGAGTGGCTCGAGCGGCTGGATCGTGCCGCAGCCGATGACGTATTTGCCGACGGCCCCGGCCCGCGCGATTTCGTCGATGGTCACGCTCCCCAGGGCGGCGAGCGTCGCCGCGTGGGTCGCGCTTTGGTAATTGTCCCGGAATGGAGCCTGCTTTTTCTCGTTCGTCCTGCCGGATAACTCGAGCGGCTTCAGCCCGTAACTCGAAAACACCAGGAGGCCCTGCGTCCGCCGCACGTTGTCCGGCTCGGCCAGCCGCGCGTCGAGATCGGTGGTGAAATAGGTCGCATCCGGCAGCTCCGCGCGCAGCGCATCGAGCAGCACGAGTTTGTCGTAGACATCGCTGCCCAGCACGCCGACCGCCACGTCGCTCACGCCCTGTTGCGCCATCCACGCCGCCACTTCGCGCGCCAGGCGGCGGACATAGTCGAGTTGTCGCGGACCGTGGGCCACCTCGCCCTCGCCGCTCCCCGCCGGTCTGGCGGCACCGCCGGCGGGCTTGGCCGCCGCGCTGGCGCCGTCGCCGGTCTCGCCGTCCACTCCGCGAAGATAGGTCGCCTGAAGAATCTTCAATCGTCCGCCAGCGCGCCCGAAGCTGCGGGCGAGCGCGCCTTCGAACTCCTCCGGCAGCGCTCGACCGTAGTAGGTGTCCGACTCCGCCAGCAGCACCACCCCGAGGCCCCCCGCCCGTCGTTCGCCCAACCGGGCCCGCAATTCCTCCACCGTCGCCTGGGCCAGCCGGTCGTCGGTCGCGATGCAGCGCTGCAATCCGAGCGCGCGCGTGCCCCTGGTCGGCCCGATATCCTGCAGCAATCTTCGCGCGCTCGCCGTCGCCCAGGGGGAAAACCATTCGGGCTGCGCCCGGCCGCCGGGCGCAGCGGCACCCTGCCGGCAAAATTTTTCCAGGCCGTCCGAGGAGCGCGGACCGATCACCTTGTGCTCCAGCTTCAGGTTTTTCGTCCAGCCCAGCTCGTCGGGCAGCGCCCGCACATCGTCGGCTTCGGAAAAATCGCGATCAACCAGCCACAGGACCACCACCGTCCGATAGGGTGTCGCGGGCCCGCCATTGAACGACTCATGGGCCACGATGACGTCCTTCGCGGTCGTCCGAGAGGTGCGGCGCGCCAGCAGCGCCAGCCCGATCCGCTCGGCATCGGCCGCCACATAGCCGGCGCGTTGCAACGCCGTCACCACGGCATAGCGGGTGCGCAGGCGCGACTCGATGTCCTCCGCATAGCTGCCGCCCTCGACCACCACGCTCAACAACAACGCCCGCTCCCCGGGTTCGCGCGGCGCGACGAAGACCCCGGCCTTCGTAAATTTGTCGATATTGTCCGGCACGCAAATGCTCGCGAACGGATCCTGCCACAGTCGCGCCTCGACGCGCTGCTCCGCCACGGGCCACGCCCGGCTGTCCGTCGGTCGCGGCGATTGCAACGGCGCCCGCGGGGCGAACATCCCGGCGATGCCGACGAGCAGCAGCACGAACGACGGCGTCAGAAAATTCTGCAGGAGGTTGTCGCGTTCCATGAATCAGACTGGACGCCACCACCCTAGCCGCTCCCCGCGGCGGGTTTCCCGGGAAAAAAGCGAAATCAACCCGGGAAGTTGTCCTAACTCCGCGCTATGCGCTTGGCCCCCGCGCCAGCAATCCCTCCAGCCGCGCCTTCACCGCCGGCCATTCCGGCGCGATGATCGAATACATCACCGTGTCGCGCACGAATCCGTCCGGCAGCAGCATGTGCGCCCGCAGCACGCCTTCCTTCGTCGCGCCGAGCCGCTCGATCGCCGCCTGCGAGCGCACGTTGCGCGCGTCGGTTTTCAACTGCACGCGGTTCATCCCGAGAACCTCGAAGGCGTGCCGCAGCAGCAGATATTTGCACTCGGTGTTGACTGCCGTCCGCCACACGGCCCGGCCCAGCCAGGTGCTGCCGATTTCCAGCCGGCGGTCCGCCGGCGAAATGTCCATGTAGGTCGTTCCGCCCACGGCTTCTCCGCGCGCGACGTCGATCACCGCGAACGCCACCGCCGCGCCGCTCGCCGTGGCTTCCATCGCCCGCTCGCCCCATACCCGCACCGACTCCCCCGGATCCGCCCGCCGGTGCGCCGTCCACTGCCAGATCTCCGCGTCGGCTCCATGCCGGGTCAGCGCGGCGAGATGCGTGATTGCGAGCGGCTCCAGCCGCACGTGGCGGCCGGTTAGGATCGTCGGCGGGATTCGCATCGCAGGGTGGCGCCGGCTGGACAACGGCGCTACTGGATCTTCGCCGCCTCCGCCTCCATCTGCGACACGAGCTCGCTCATCTGGTCGACGACCGCCTGCACCGTTTCGCGCTTCGTGAGGTCGACGCCCGCCTTCTGGAGCTGCGTCATCGGGTAGTCGTTGCCCCCGCTCTTCAACAGCGTGAGGTAACGCTCCGTCGCCGCCGCGCGCGACGCCTCGTCGCCCGTGTTCATGTCCTTGAAGAGTTTCGCCGACGAGGCAAAGCACGTGGCATACTGGTAGACGTAGTAGGGCGAGTTGAAGAAATGCGGGATGCGCGCCCACGTGTATTTGTAGAGGTCGTCCATCGTGATCGCATCGCCGTAGTAGTCTTGCAGCAGTTTCGTATAGATGCCGTTCAGCACCTCGGCCGTGATCGGCTGCCCTTGCTCGGCGAGCCGGTGCGCCTGGAACTCGTAGTCGGCGAACATCACCTGCGTGTAAAAGGTCCCGACGATCTCGTCGACGGCGTGCTGCAACAAAAGAAAACGCTCCTTCGCGTCGGTCGTCGTCTCGAGCAGCTTGCGCAGGAGGAACCGTTCGTTGGTCGTCGACGCCACCTCGGCGACGAAGATCGTCGGTTCCGCGGTATTGTAGGGCTGGTTCGCATAGGACAGCACCGTGTGCATCGCGTGGCCCGCCTCGTGGGCGAGGGTGAAAACGTCGTTGAGTGTGTCAGTGTAGTTCAGCAGCAGATAGGGACCCACGCCGTAAACGCCCCAGTTGTAGGCGCCGCTGCGCTTGCCGTCGGTCTCGTAAACGTCCACGCGTCCGCTCGCCATCTGCTTCTTGTAGCGCGCCACGTAGTCCTCGCCGAGCGGCGCGACCGAGGAGATCACGAGATCCCGCGACTCGTCGTAGGGATAGGCCTTGTCCGATTTGAAAATCGGGATCTGGCCGTCGTAGAGGTGGTAGGTCTCGAGCCCGAGCAGCCGCTTGCGTAATTTCATGTAACGCTGGAGCGGCGCCGTGCCCGCGCGCACCGTGTCGACCAGCGTCGTGAACACCGCGGGCGGGATGTCGTTGTTGTCGAGCGCGGCGTCGAGCGTCGTGGGATAGTTGCGGGCCTGCGCCCGGAACCAGTCGCTCTGCAGCAGTCCGTTGTAGATCGCCGCATAGGTGTTGGCGGTGGCCGCGTAGGTCCCGAGGTGGGCCTTGAACGCCTTGGCCCGGTCGCCCTGGTCGTAGTCCGTCGCCAGCAGCGCCTGGTAGGCGCCCGGCGTCACCGTGACCTTTTTCTCCCCCGCGAGCGTGATCTCGGGGAACTTGATGTCGGACGTGCTCAACTCTTGGAACGTCTCGGTCGGCGTCTGGCTGAAGCGCGCCGCGAGCGAGAGCAACCGTTCGCCCTTTTCATCGAGCACGTGCGCCTGCTGGCGGTAGTCGTCGAGGATCGTGAACCGATAGGGCGCGAGCGCGGGGGTTTCCGCGATCCACTGCTCCATCGTGGCCTGCGGGATCTTGAGCAATTCCGGCGTGAACCACGCGGTCGCCGTGCCAAACTTCGCCCCGATGGCGCCGACCCGCTGGAATTTTCCGCCGATGTCCTGGTTGCGCAGGTCCACGTCGCGCTGCAGCGCGGTGTAGAGGTAGACCTTGTCCTGCATCATGCCGATTTCGTCGAACGCGCGGTAGGCCTTGAGCACCGCCTCCGGCCCCTGGGCGAGCGTGCCCTGCAGTTTGGGAAATGCGTCCATCTTCGCCTCCATGTCCTTGAGCGCCGCCTCCCACGCGTCCCAGCCCGGAAAAATCTGGGAGAAATCCGATTTGTATTGGACGGGAATTTGCGCGCGGTCGCGGGTCGTGGGCTTGGCGAAAATCGCGGCGGCCGTGAAACCCAGGCACGCCGCGGCCAGGACCCGGCGGGGAAGGTGGGACGTTTTCATTGGCCGCGCAGTTTGGCGGGAATTCCCGGCACGTCCAGCCGGCTGCGACGAATCGGCGCTCGGGTTGCCCCGGAAAAATCTCTCGCCACCTGCGTGCGCGCCTGACTGCCTCCGGCTCATCCCCACGTGTCGGCGCCCCTGCCGTCCCTTCCCTCATGCACTGGTCGCAAACTTACTCGCCCCTCGGCAGCGTCGGCCTCTCCGCACTCGTTGCCGCCCTGCCCGTCGTCACCCTCCTCGGCCTGCTCGCCTTCTTCCACGTGCGGGCGCATCTCGCGGCGATCGCCGGGCTGCTCGTCGCCGGCGCCATCGCGATCTTCGTCTACCACATGCCCGTGCCGCTCACCCTCACGGCGGCGGGTTACGGCGCGGCCTTCGGTCTTTTTCCCATCGGGTGGATCATCCTCAACGCGATCTTCGTCTACCAACTCACGGTCGAGACCGGCCAGTTCGCCGTCGTCCAGCACCAGGTCGCCGGCCTTTCGCGCGACCGGCGCGTGCAGGCGCTATTGATCGCGTTCAGCTTCGGGGCGTTCATCGAGGGCGCCGCCGGCTTCGGCACGCCCGTGGCGATCACCGGCGCGCTGCTTATCGGACTCGGCTTCCGCCCGCTCGAGGCCGCCAAGCTCGCCCTCATCGGCAACACCGCCCCGGTCGCGTTCGGCGCGCTCGGCACCCCCCTCCTCACCCTCGCCAAAATCACCGGGCTCGACCTCCACTTGCTCAGCGCGATGGTCGGACGCCAGCTCAGCCCCGTGGCGGTCATCATTCCGTTCTGGCTCGTGGCCGCCCAGGCCGGCTGGCGCGGCATGCTCGGCGTCTGGCCCGCCTGCCTGGTCTCCGGGGTCAGCTTCGCCATCGCGCAGTTTCTCGTCAGCAACTACCAGGGCCCCGAACTCGTCGGCATCATCGCGTCCATTGTCTCGATGGTCGCGCTGATCGTGTTGATGAAGTTCTGGCGGCCGGCCGAGGAGCAACTCATCGCCGAGCCGCCCACCGGCACCGCTCCACCCATCCCCTCGCACCCGACGACCGGCCCGGTGTGGCGCGCGTGGCTGCCATGGATTCTGCTGTCGATCCTCGTGTTCGCCTGGGGCAAGCCCGAGACCAAGAATTTCCTCAACGGCCTCTTCGCGCCGAACGTGCACGTGCCCGTCCTCGACAACGCCGTCCTGCGCATGCCGCCCGTCGTGCCGGCCGCCACCGCCGAGCCCGCGGTCTTTGCCTTCAATGCCCTCTCGGCCACCGGCACCGCCCTCCTGCTCACCGGCATCCTCGCGGGCTTCTGCCTCGGCGTCGGGCCCGGCAAGCTCCTCCAGCTCTACGGCCGCACGTTCTGGCGCGTGCGGATTTCGCTGCTGACCATCGCCGTGATGATGGCGCTCGGCTACACCACGCGCTACAGCGGCACCGATACCACGATGGGACTCGCCCTCGCGTCGTCGGGAGTCCTCTTCCCGTTTTTCTCGCCGCTCATCGGCTGGCTGGGGGTCGCGCTGACGGGCAGCGACACGTCGTCCAACGTTCTCTTCGGCAATCTGCAGCAGGTCACGGCGCAGCAACTCGGCCTTCCGCCCATCCTGATGGCCGGCTCGAACAGTTCCGGCGGCGTCATGGGCAAGATGATCGATGCCCAGAGCATCGTGGTCGCCGCTGTCGCGACGGGCGGCCACCACGACAGTCCCGATGCCGGGACCGTGCTTCGCTCCGTCTTCTGGCACAGCGTCGCGCTCGCGTTGCTGATGGGCGTGCTCGTGATGCTCCAGGCTTACCTCTGGCCCGGTATCGTGCCGCGATAAACGGCGCTGCGCGGCGACCTATTTTGGCGGCACCACGCTGGTGCCCGCCGGCCGCATCGACTGCCACGCGATCATCCGCCACGCGCCGGCCTCGTTCCGCCAGACGGAAATGAAGCGCAGCTTTATTTCCGACCACGCCGGGCCGAGTTTTTTCCGCATCTCCTGGGCGCCCGTGAGCACGACCACGTCGGCCGCGATCTGCCGCGCCTGCAGGTCGGCTGTTTTCACCCCGGCATAGGCCGTGTCGCCCGCCGTCATGTTCCGGATGTAGTCCTGCTTCGCTTCGTGGCGGCCGTCGGAATGCACGAAGATCACCTCGTCCGACAGGACCCGGCCGAGCGCCGCGCCGTCGCCCGCCATCATGGCCGTCAGCCGCACCGCCTCGGCGCGCAACACCGCCTCGGTCGCCGATTCCGCGGCCGGCAGTGCCGTCGCCAGGATTCCCATCGCAAAGAAGAAAAGGCCGGGGGTGAGTCGTTTCATGGCGGGCGGGGTTCGGGTTTCGGTTGTTTCCAGCCGGCAAGCTTTGACCGGAGATCAACCGGAGCACGAGCCCGGTTTGTCGCAATCCACCGGGATCGCTAAAGTCGGCCGGCGCTGTCGCTCGCCTCGTCGCTCTCGCGCACCGCCATCGACTGCTGCACGGGAAGCGCATCCCGCGCGAGGCGGCGGGTCACGTCGTCGCCGTTTTCCACCAGGGTCGCCTGGGCGCGCCGGGCCGGTAACGCGACACCGCGCGACGTCTGGCCGGCCACAAACCGCAGGCGGGCCATGCCGCTCACCCGCACGGGCCGGCCGTTGGCCTGACGCAGGTTGCCGCCGGCAACGCGGACATCACGCGCTGTTCCAAGCTGGAGCACGGGCGTGGCGCTCCCCGCGGCGTTGATGTTGCCGATCACCACTGGTCCCCGAAAATGCACCCCCGCCGCCGCGATGCCGGTCACACCCCGCGTGGCGCGAAACCATACGTTGCCGGCCCGCACGCCGCCGAACTGCCCGTCGCGGCTGGCGATCGAAAGGGATGCCATGTGGGTCAAGCCGTCGCGGATCCAGTCGGCACCCTGCCCGGGCCCGCGCGGCTGCCGCCGGGCCGAAAACATCGACAGGTTCGTCGAGCCGTCCGCACCCGTGATGACAATCGACGCCAGGCCCTTGAGGTAGGCAACCCGCCGCCCATTTTCACGCAGCGATGGCTCCACCGGGATCGCCGGGGAAAGGTTGATCGTCATCGTCCCCGCCCCGCTGAAATCGACGTGCACGAGATTGTCGTGCAGATCGAGGAAGGAAACCCGCACCGGTTTCTTCGAGGCCGCGTTGACGCTCGTCGTCGGCCGTCGGAGGAGCAGTTCGTCGTAGACGATGCGGCTCGGCGCCACCTTGTCCCGTTCGATCGCCGTGGCGTCGTCGTCGAGCATCAGCCGCTGCCCCGTCATGACGACTTCCGGGCCCCGTTCGGTGGGAATCAACAATCCCACCTGGTAGTTTTCCGGGGGCAGGAGCCAGCGCCGCAGCTGCAGCCGGAACCCGGCTTCCTGCCAGCGTTCGCCCGGAAAGGCCGCGGCCACGTCCGGCCGTGGCACCGCCGCGGTCGTCAGCACGTGACGGGTGTTTCCCGAGCACAACAGCACGTGCACGTCGCCGGGCCGTGCCGCCCGGCCCACGATCGCCGCCCAGCCCTCGATCGTCACCAGGTTCTCGTCCACCACCATCCGGTCGACCGCGCTCGAAAATCCCTCGCCGGGCCGGGTGATCGGGAATTCACATTCCTCGGCCTGGCGCGGCAACTCGAACACGCCGAGTTCCTCCGCCTGGCGAATCACGCGCGTCGCGTGGTTGGGCAGCGGGTGCAGCGTGGCGGATCCCGCACCGTCCCGGCCATGTTGCACGAAACTGGCCACCGCGTTGTCGCGGTCAGCCACCCACGCCCGCGCGGGGCCGGAAAACTTCACATCCGCGGCGACGTTGAACGCGATCAGCGCGGGCACCAGCCACGCCACGAACCGGTAGGGTCGGGTCGAGTCGCGCCGCCGCTGCAGTTCCACATGCAGGACGAGGGCCCACGCCAGGGCACCGAGGATGTAGTAGCGCGAGCTCAGGACCCCGTCGCCCAGATTGGCGCGCCCCACCGCCACCAAGCTCAGGCTGCCGATCGCCCAGATCGCCAGCGGCAACGCGATGCGCTCGCGGCGGAGCCCGCCCGACCAAACCTGCCAGCCGATCAGCGCCACCAGTCCGGCGCCCAAGATTTCGGCCGGAATCTTTACGCCCAAGGCGAGCGGCGCGCCGAGCAACTCCAGCCAGTAACGGAAAATATGCAGCGCCGCGATCGCGGAGACGACCTCGATGTGGTGCCCGGGATTGAATTCGAACGTGGAAAAATACGCGACGCCCGCCACGATCCCGACGCCGAGCCAACCCGCCAGCTGGCGCCAGCGACGATCGACCACGAGCATCACCACGCCGACCGGCCAGACCACCAGGCCGTGCGCCAGGGTAAACGTCGCCAGCGCCGCGAGCAGGCCCGCACCCAGGCTCGCCACCCAGCCGCCGCGCGCCAGCAGCATGATCGCGCATCCGGCCAGCAGCGGAACTTGAAAATGGTCGATCGAGGATCCGGACCAGAAAAAATTTTCGAAGTGCTCGAGCTGAAAGAGGAATCCCGCCAACAGCAGCGCCATGCCCCAGCGGCGTTCCGCCGTTCCAGCCGTGCGGATCAACAACCCACAGAGCGTGCAGAGAAACAGGTTCCCGATCACGCCCATGATGTTGAAATTCACCGTGCCGCTGAGCCAGTAGCTCAGCGTGACGAGCAGGCGGCTCGTCACCATCCGGTGTTCATTGGAAATTTCGAACAGCCATTGACCGAGATCGGACCATGAGCCGCCATCGTGCAGCCGGATGAGCAGCATCAGCGTGCCATCGATGTCGTCCATGTAGGCGACATTGCGGCTCGCCATCAGCCCGCGACCAAGCATGTAGGCGACGGGCGCAAGCGCGACCACCGACAACAAGAAAGCCATGCCGCGGATGGAGAGACTCCACCGCTGCGCTAAGCGGGGCAAATTCATGCTGGGCTGGGATAGGGCGCCCTGGGGTAGGCACCCTACAGCGAACATCTGCGCGCCAACCCTACCCGGTCAACCGTCATTCATCCCGGCCCGTCAATTCGCGTTGCCCCACCAAAATACGAAATTCATTTCAAACCGGTTTTTTCACGCGGAACCGGCCCTGCCGTGGCGTCATGAACTGGTGTTTCCGGGATAGGCGTCTCTCAGCACTTGCATCGTGTGCCGGACCTGCACCGGCGAGTTGAGCTTCGCGAGCTGCGACCGAAGTTGCGTGAGGCATCCGATGTTGCCGCTCGCCACCACTTCCGCGCCCGTCGCGGCCACGGCTTTCGCTTTCTGCGCGCCGAGCGATGCCGCCGTCTCCGGCTGGTCGAGATTGTAGGTGCCGGCGCTGCCGCAGCACAGGTGCGCGTTGGGCAGTTCGCCCAACTCAAGCCCGGGAATCGTGCGCAACAATTTCCGCGGCTCGTCGCGCACCCCCTGCGCGTTGGCGAGATGACAGGCGTCGTGATAAGCCACGCGCAGCGTCCGCCCATTTCCGCGCGGCGTCTCACGCCAGCCGAGTCGCGCGAGAAACACGCTGACATCCATCACTTTTTTTCGCATCGCGTCCGCGCGCGCCTCGTCCGCCGTGCCGCGCAGGATGAGATGATACTCGTGCATCGCCGAGCCGCACCCGGCGGCATTCGTGAGGATTGCGTCCACGTCCGCCGGAAACGCGGCGAGATTGCGCCGCGCGAATTCCCGCGCCGCCGCCAGATCGCCCGTGTGCCACGCCAGCCCGCCGCAGCAGCCCTGCGACTCGGGCACGACGACCTCGACGCCGTTGCGCGCGAGCACTTCGATCGTCGCGACGTTGATGTCCGGATCGAGCACCTGCTGCGCACAACCCGCCAGCAACGCCACCCTTGCCCGCCGTTCGCCGCGCGCCGGGGTCGCCGCCGGCAACCGGACCGATGCGGGCACCGCCGCCGGCGCCAACTCCAGCATCGGCCGCAGCACGCGCGGCACGAGCGGCCCGAGCGCCCGCCCGAGCTTCGCGCCCGCGAGGGCCAATCGGAAGCGCGCTGGAAACGGAATCGTCTTCGCGGCCAGCCAGCGCCGCAGTTTTTCGCCCGGCGTCCGCGGGAAGTTTTTCTCCGCTTCCGCCACCGCGCGAAACGGGCTGATCAAATCGCGATACGGCACCCCGCTCGGGCACGCCGGCTCGCACGCGAGGCAGCCGAGGCAGCGGTCGATGTGCGGCTGCGCCGCCGCCCATGGCAGTTCGTTTTCCAGCACCTGCTTCATCAGCACGATCCGCCCGCGCGGCGAATCCATCTCCTGGCCGAACTCCTGGTAGGTGGGGCAGGCCGCGAGGCAGAACCCGCAATGCACGCACGCCTGCACCGCGCGCGCCATCGGCTCGCCCAGCGGCCCATAGTTTTCCGCTTTGATCGAATGCTGCATGGATCAGAAGGATGCAGCAGGAAGCCGGGAAACCCCGGGTGGAAAATACCGTTGCGCGGTTCGATTCATCGATTTCTGGCTTCCTGCTTACTCATCAAGACCGGGAAATTTCCCCTGCGGATCGAGCGCCGCCTTCACCGCGCGGAATACCTCGAACTTCGTCCGCGTCCCCGGCCACAGCGGTGCCGTGCCGCGCAACGTCACCGCGTTCCGCCCTAACATGGCTTTCGCCAGCGTCGTGGCCGGCGCTCCCGCCGGCAGCGAAAAATAACCGACATTACCCCCAGCGCCGATCCATGACCGCGCCTCCGCCGTCTGCCGGGCCGCCGCCACAAACTCCGGCACCTGCTGCGGCGTGAGCGCCACTTTCACGAGCGTGCCCTCCGCGTGACTCCATGCCAGCTCCCCGACGTCGCGCCAGAATTTTCCCGCCGCGGCCTCCACCAGCGCTTCGCCCGGCCAGCGCGCAAAAATCTCGCTCGCCAGTGCGTCGAGCGCCACCGCCGGCCCGGCGAGCCGCGCATAAGCCACGCCCTCGTCCGGCGCGGCCTCGAGCGCGTCGAGTTCCCAGCGCGTGTTCGCTGCGTTGGTCATGATCTTCGTCATCGCCGCGGCATCGGCCGCGGGCAGCCGCAACGTCCGCGTCACCGCCGGCCGCGGAAAAACCTTGAACGTGATTTCCGCCAGCGCGCCGAACCGCCCGAGGCCGCCAACGAAGAATTTCGGGAGGTCGAAGCCCGCCGCGTTCTTCACAACCTTCCCGCCGAGCCGCAACAACCGCCCCTCGCCATCGACGAACCGCACGCCGAGGATAAAATCCCGCAGTCCGCCAAACCGAAACCGCCCCGGCCCGCTCAGCCCCGCCGCCACGGTCCCGCCCAGCGTCGCCCCCACCTCCGCGAAGGGCGGATCGAACGGCAGATACTGCCCGCGTTCCGCCAGCGCCGCGGCGATCTCACGCACGGGTGTGCCCGCGAGCGCCGTGAACGTAAACTCGCTCGGCTCGTATTCGACGATCCCGCGCAGCCTCGCGGTTGAGATCCGCACGACGTCATCGCCCACCGCCGCCAGCCTTGGCTTCGTGCCCGTGCCGACCACGACGACGCGGGGCGCCGATTTCACCGCCTCGGCGAGTTCGGCGGGGGATGCCGGTGCCAGTGCCGCGCTCATTCTCTCGAAATCACGCCGGCCTTCTCCAGCGGATGCAGCCCATGCTGCGTGAGCGCCGGCGCCTCGGCGGCCGGAAACATTTTCCCCGGGTTCGCAATCCCGAGCGGATCGAATGCCGCCCGCACCCGCTTGAGGCACGCCAGCTCTTCGGCGGAAAACATGTCCGGCATGAACGCCCGCTTTTCCATGCCCACGCCGTGCTCGCCGGTGATCGACCCGCCCATCTCGACGCACATTTTCAGGATTCTTCCGGCCAGCGCCTCGGCGCGCTCCAACCCATCCGGCGCGCTTCCGTCGTAGAGGATCAGCGGATGGAGATTGCCGTCGCCCGCGTGAAAGACATTCGCGCAACGCAGCCCCGCCTCGCGCGACCACTCGCCGATCTTGCGCAACGCCTCGCCCAGCCGCCGCCGCGGCACCACGCCGTCCTGCACGATGAAGTCCGGCGACAGCCGGCCGACGGCGCTGAAGGCGCTCTTCCGCCCTTTCCAGATCGCGCCGCGCTCGGCCGCATCGCGCGCCACCCGCACCTCCACCGCGCCGCTTTTCGCCAGAATCCCGTCCAGCCGCACGCGATCCGCCGCGACGACTTCGCGCGGCCCCTCCAATTCGACAATCAGCACCGCCTCGCAACCCGCCGGATAGTCCGCATGCACCGCCGCCACCGCCGCCTCGAGCGCCAGCGCGTCCATGATTTCCAGCGCGCCCGGCAGCAACCCGCTCGCCACGACCGCCGACACCGCATCGCCCGCCAGCTCCAGCGTGCGATAGCCCGCGAGCACGGTGTGAAACGTCTCCGCCCGCGGCAGCAATTGCACCGTGATCTCGAGCGCGATGCCGAACAATCCCTCGTTGCCGACGAACAGCCCCGTCCAGTCCGGTCCGACTTGTTCGCGGCTCGCGCTGCCGAACTCCACCACCTCGCCCGTCGCGAGCACGGCCTTCAACCCGAGCACGTGATTCGAGGTCATCCCATATTTCAGGCAGTGCGCGCCGCCGGAGTTGAACGCGACATTTCCGCCGATCGTGCAGATCGTCTGGCTCGACGGATCGGGCGCGAAGTGCAGCCCGTGCGGCGCGGCGGCGACCGAGATCGCGGTGTTGATCACGCCCGGTTCCACCACCGCGACCCGCTGCGCGGGATCGAGCCGCACGATCCGGTTGAGCCGGTTCAACGCGATCACGATGCCGTCCTTGATCGGCATCGAGCCGCCCGAAAGACTCGTGCCGCTCCCGCGCGCCACGAACGGCAGCTTCGCCGCGGAGCAAAACTTCACGAGCGCGATCACTTCCTCCTGCGTCTCCGGCACCGCCACCGCCAGCGGACGCGCCCGGAACGCCGTCAGCCCGTCGCTCTCGTAGGCGGCGAGTTGCGCCGGCGCGCTCATCAGCCGGCCGGCGGGCAGCACGGCCGCGAGGCGATGGAGCACGTCGGGGGACATGCGCGGAGAATCGCTCAACCGAGGATCGTGCGCAAGGCGGTGAGCACGAGGTCCACGTTGCGCACGGTCGAGCCATGGCCCATCAGCCCGATCCGCCAGGCCTTGCCCGCCATCGGGCCGAGTCCCGCGCCGATCTCGATGCCATACTCGTCGAGCAACCGGCGGCGCACGCCGGCGTCGTCCGCCCCCGCGGGAATGCCGATGCAGTTGAGCGAGTGCAGCGAGTGTTTCGGAATGTAGCGCAGGCCCATCGCCTCGAGCCCGGCGCGCAGCCGGCGGTGCATCTGCGCGTGGCGTTCGATCCGCGCGTCGAGCCCCTCCTCGAGCACGATCGTGAGCGCCTCGTGCAGCGCGTAGGTCATGTTGATCGGCGCCGTGTGATGGTAAACGCGCCCGCCGCCTCCGCCGCCGGTGTAGTATTTGCGCAGCATCGAGACGTCGAGATACCACGACTGCACCTTCGTCTTCCGCGCATCCATCACCGCCAGCGCCCGCGGGCCGAAGCTCACCGGCGAAAGTCCCGGCGGGCAGCTCAGGCATTTCTGCGTGCCGCTGTAAATTGCATCGATCCCCCAGTCGTCCACGCGCAACTCGTGGCCGCCGAGACTCGTGACCGCGTCGACCACCAGCAGCGCCCCGCTCGCGTGCACCGCGTCCGCGAATCCGTCGAGCGGCTGGTGCGCCCCCGTGCTCGTCTCGGCATGCACGATGCCGACGAACTTCGCCTTCGGATGCGCCGCGAGCGCCGCCGTGATCTGCTCGAGCGTGATCACGTCGCCCCACGTGGCCTCCACGGTGTGCACCGTCGCGCCGCAGCGCTCGACCACGTCCTTCATCCGCGTGCCGAAGACGCCGTTGACGCAGACGATCGCCTCGTCGCCCGGCTCGAGCAGGTTCACGGCAATGCATTCCATGCCCGCCATGCCGGTGCCGCTGACGGGGAAGGTCAGCGGATTCTTCGTCCGGAAAACGTCGCGCAGCATCGCGCACGTCCGGTCCATGATCGCGAGATACTGCGGATCCAGGTGACCGAGCGTCGGCGCGGCGAGGGCGCGCAACACGCGCTGGGGCACCGGGCTCGGGCCGGGCCCGAGCAAAATGCGTTCGACGGGAATCAAGGCGGAGTCGATGGCGGCATCCATTTGGTTTTCGACGTTGGGGAACCGCCGGCGCGTTGACCAGAATGGAATCGCCGCCGCCCCTCGATCGCCACCGGCCGGCGCGCCCCGGCACAGTCGCCGCCAAACCTTCCGTCGCGGTGTCGCCGGTCCCGTCACTCTTCGCTTTCGTTTTGGCCGGACGCCGGCTTTGGTCGCACCCGCATGAAGGTCCTGTTGCGCGACACCCGGGTCCAGCGGCTGCTGGTGGCCAATACCCTTGGCTCCATCGGTTCGGGCATCACGATCTTCTCGGTCCCGTGGCTCCTCGTGCACCGTGCCGGCGGCAACGACGCCTACCGGTGGATCACCGTCGCGACGACCGTCGCGCTCTTCCTGATGATGCCGCACTACGGCGCGTGGGTCGACCACCACTCGCGGAAGACCGCCTTGCTCGCGAGCGAGGCGTGGGGATTCCTCGCCACGACCACGATGGCGGCGGTTGGCCTCGCGCTCGGCGGGTTCGCCACGTGGCAGCTCGTCGCGATCTATTTCTGCGGGATGCTCTACTACACCCTGCATTACCCGGCGAAGTTCGCGATGATCCAGCAGATGTTCGATCGTGCGCACTACCAGTCGTTCATCGGCCTCCTCGAAATCCAGGGCCAGACCGCCATGATGATCGCCGGCGGCCTCGGCGGCATCCTCGTGGATCACGTCCCGCTCTGGGTCATCCTCCTGTTCGACGCCTCGACCTACCTCACCAGTTTTCTGATCCAGGCCACGCTGCCCTACGAGCCAACCCACCTGGTCGCTCCTCCCGCGTCAACCGCCGCACCGCGGGCGAAGCCCTCCGTCTGGGCCTCCGTCGTCGAGGGCTGGCAATGGCTGCGCGGTCGGCCGCAGCTCACGATTTTCCTGACCTGCTCGCTGCTGCCGTTCATCGCGGTGATGGCGGGCAACTATCTTTTTCCCATCTACGTTTCCCAAACGCTGCACGCCAGCGCCATCTGGTTTGCCGGCGGCGAGGTCACTTTCGCCATCGGCGCGGTCCTTGCCGGCGCGCTGCTGCCCAGGCTTCTCGCGCAGACCAGTGCCGCCACGACGATCCCGGGCACCATCCTCGTATTTCTGCTCGGCCTGCTGATCGTGACGTTCGTGCCGCATCCGCTCGTCTACCTCGGGGCGAGCACGCTGCTCGGCTTCGGCAACGCCGGCTGCCGCGTCGCCCGCAGCGCGTTGATGCTGCACATCGTGCCGAACGCCATGATGGGCCGCGTCGGCGGCTTTTATAACGTCTTCGACCGCGTGCTCCGCACGTTTCTTGTGATGTCGATGGGCCTGATCGACGTCTACGGCCCGTCCTTCGGCTTCTTCCTTTTGCTCGCGCTGCTCGTCGTCGCCTTCGTCGGCGGGCTGCAAAGCCGCGGCTCGCTCCGCGCGTTCGATCCCGCCACCGTCCCCGCCTAGTTTCCGTCATGGCCAAATTCTTCCCGACCCTCTCTCCCGAGCACGGCGACTTCATCCGCCGGCAGAAAATCTACTTCGTCGCCTCCGCGCCCGCCCGCGGTCGCGTCAATCTTTCACCGAAAGGCATGGACACCTTTCGCATCCTCGGCCCCGGCCGCGTCGGCTACCTCGATGTCACCGGCAGCGGCAACGAAACCACCGCGCACCTCGCCGAAAACGGCCGGCTCACCTTCATGTTCTGCTCGTTCGAAGGCGCGCCGATGATCCTGCGCCTCTACGCGCGCGGCCGCGCCGTCCGCCCGCGCGACGCCGACTGGACGCAACTCCGCCCGCCCTTCGGCCCGGCGCTGCCCGGCGAACGCCAGCTCGTCGTGGCCGACATCGAATCCGGCCAGACCTCGTGCGGCTTTGCCGTGCCGCTCTTCGGCTACGCCGGCGACCGGCCGACGCTCAACAACTGGGCGGAGAAAAAAGGCCCCGAGGGCATCGCCGCCTACTGGGCCGAGAAGAACGCCGTCAGCATCGACGGCCTGCCCACCGGCCTGCTCGGCTCATGATCCGCGCGCTCGTCTTCGATTTCGACGGGCTGATTCTCGACACCGAGACGCCGCTGATCGATGCCTACGGCGCCGTCCACGCTGCGCATGGCGTGCCGTTCGACCGCACCGTCTTCATCCACAACGTCGGCCACGCCGATTATGCGTTCGACCCGTGGCACGGCTTCAGCCCGCATTCCGACCGCGCCGCCCTCGAGACCGAACGTCGGGCCATCAAGGACCGGTTGCTGCTCCAACAACCCATCCTGCCCGGCATTGTCGCGCTCCTCGACGCCGCCCGCACCCGCCAACTCCATGTCGGGCTCGCCTCGAATTCCGAGCACTCGTGGGTCGAGCCGCATCTCACGCGTCTCGGCTTGCACGACCGCTTCGAATTCTTCGCCTGCCGCGAAGACGCGCCGTCACCGAAACCCGAGCCCGACCTCTACAAACTCGTCCTCAACCGTTTTGGCCTGCGCGGCCGCGAGGCCATCGCCTTCGAGGATTCGCACAGCGGTTCCCTCGCCGCCAAACGCGCGAACCTCTGGACGGTCGCCATTCCGAATGCCTCGACCGCCCACCATGATTTCACCCACGCCGATCTCCGCGTCGCCTCGCTCGCGAACGTGACCCTCGAAGAACTTGTCACGCGGTTCGGCAAGTAGCGCGGTGCTTCAGCCCGCGGCGATTTGTAGTGCCTAGTTTTTTGGTGCTGTCGGAGCCGGCGCATGTTTCACGGCCTCGATTTCCTTGAGAATCTCTTTGCTTCGCTGTTGCGCTGCCAATGTTGCCTCGGGTCCTACGCGACGCTCCAGAATGTCTCGATTCTTGACGAAGAGTTCGTCGCCTGACGCGGCTGCAATGTTGCTCCATGCGAGGCCTTCGATGGCATCTTTTGGCACGCCTTCGCCATTGGCATACATGCCCCCAAGGTTGCCTTGAGCGCGAGCGTCATCCTGAACAGCCGCTCTGCGATACCATTTGATCGCTTCCGCGTAATCCTTCGCGATGCCATCACCGTAGTAATAAATCGTGCCGAGTTCGCTTTGAGCGAAGGCGTCACCCTGCTCGGCAACGATGCGATACCATTTCACCGCTTCGACGCTGTTCTTCGGCACGCCTTCACCACGCGAATAAATAAATCCGAGACCAATTTGGGCCTTGGCGTTGCCCTGCTCGGCGGCCTTCCGATACCATTTCACCGCTTCAATGCTGTCCTTGGGCACGCCGTCGCCTTTGTAATACATGTAGGCGAGAGCCTGTTGAGCGGGGGCGTTGCCCTGCTCGGCAGCTTTACGGAACCACTTCATCGCTTCGACATAATCTTTTGGGGCGCCCTCGCCGCTGTCATACATCACACCAAGGTTCGATTGAGCGGGGGCTAAACCCTGCTCGGCGGCCTTGCGATACCACTTTATCGCCTCAGTGCCGTCTTTCGGGACGCCGTCGCCTTTCTCATACTTACCGCCGAGCGCGAGCTGGGCGACGGCGTCTCCCTGTTGTGCTCTCTCAAGGAGAGTAACCTCCTTCGCAGTTGCAGATCCACTTATTAGCACGCACACGAGGAACCACGCGAGAATGAGTCGCGGACAGCCGGCACCCGAGGTTGCCCCCCGGCCGAAGTGGCGGCTGTCTGCAGTGGTTTTTGCGAGCAGCTTCTTCACGACTTTAGCGCTGCACGGTGCTGGCTCGTTGCCGACGCAATTCAGCGGAAACGAGCATCTCGAGTCTCGCGTAAACTCCGCTGACAAGACCTCCGCCGCTATCGTGGAGTGACCAAAGCTTAACGTCCGCAACCTTAGTGTTGGTTTTCTTCCGCACGAGTCGGATTCTCAGTGGGCGATATCCGGCAACGCGCTGCAGTTGCTTTCTTATTCTTCTAACGGACAAATCGCTGAGCGCATCGGTGATGACGGCGGTGACTATTTGTTGCGATTTCATAGCTTAACGTGCTTTTCCGCCCGCTTGGTCGTGGTTCGAAGCTAGTCGCAATTATCCGGCTCACAAACGCAAAAATTCCATAAACCGTCGTCGGGAACTTGTCCCATCACGCCGGGCGGCAAGAATCCCACCGAGTGTGGCGTCCGAACTTTACTCCAGTTCCGTCCACCGCGCATATCCCGCGGCGAGTTCCTTTTCGATCGCCTCGAGCCGCACGGTCGCCTCACGCACCTCCGCCCCCGCCTTTTTGAAAAACACCGGGTCGCCCAGCTTCGCCGTCAGCGCCGCCTGCTCGGTCTCCAGTTGCTCGATGGTCTTCGGCAGCGTCTCCAGTTCCGCCCGCTCCTTGTTCGTGAGCTTCCGCTTCTTCACCGGCGTCGGCGCGCCCGCGCCGGCGTCGCGTTTTGCCTTTTCCCTCGCCGCGTCTTCCGCCGCAAGCGCCGCCGCGGCCCTGGCGGCGCGCTCCCGCTGCCAGTCGTCGTAGCCGCCGAGGTATTCGACGACGCGCCCCTCGCCTTCAAAGACCAGCAAACTCGTGCACACTTCGTTCAGAAACGCGCGGTCGTGACTCACGAGCAGCAGCGTGCCGCCGAACTCCACAAGCAAGTCCTCCAACAGATCGAGCGTCTCGGCGTCGAGATCGTTGGTCGGCTCGTCGAGCACGAGCACGTTGCACGGCTTCGTAAACAGCCGCGCCAGCAGCAGCCGGTTGCGCTCCCCGCCGGAGAGCGAGCGCACCGGCTGGCGCGCCCGTGCCGGCTCGAACAGGAAATCCTCCAGGTAGGAAATCACGTGCCGCACGCGGCCGTTGATCGTGACGGTCGCGTTGCCGTCGGCGACGGCGTCCTGCACGCGCATCGTCTCGTCGAGCTGGGCGCGGAGCTGGTCGAAGTAAACGACCTCCAGCCGCGTGCCCTGCTCGATCGTGCCCGTCTGTGGCGCGAGTTCGCCGAGCAGCAGCCGGAGCAGCGTCGTCTTGCCGGCGCCGTTGGGGCCGACAATGCCGACCTTGTCGCCGCGCTCGATCCGCGTGGTCAGGTCGCGCACGATCCAGCGCCCGTCCACCGCATAACGAAATCCCGCGTCAACGCACTCGATCACCTTGAACCCGCTGCGATCCGCCTCCTGCGCCGTGATCGTCGCCTTCCCGGTCCGCTCCCGCCGCGCTTTCCGCTCGGCGCGCATTTTTTCGAGCGCGTGAATGCGGTTGTTCGCCCGCGACCGCTGCGCCTTCACGCCGCGGCGGATCCACACTTCCTCCTGCGCCAGTTTCTTGTCGAACTGCGCGCGCTCGACCTCCTCCGCCTCCAGCACCGCCTCCTTGCGGGTGAGAAACGTGTCGTAGTCGCACGCCCAGCCGACGAGCTTGCCGCGGTCGATCTCGATGATGCGCGTGGAAAGCTTGCGCAGGAAGGTGCGGTCGTGCGTCACGAACAGCAGCGCCCCGCCCCATTCCAGCAGGAATTTCTCCAGCCATTCGATCGATTCCAGATCCAGATGGTTCGTCGGCTCGTCGAGCAGCAGCAGTTGCGGCGCCTCGACCAGCCCGCGCGCGAGCAGCACGCGACGTTTCTGCCCGGCCGACAGGCTCGCAAATTTCTCCGTCGCCGGCAGCCCCATCTGTTCGAGCAGCCGCTCGACGCGGTCGTGCCGCTCCCAGTCGTTGTGCTCCTCGTAGCTGCCGCCCTCGCCCTCGACCACGGTCTGCACGGTCCCCTCCAATCCCGCCGGCACCTCCTGGCGCAGCGTCGAGAACACCGTGCCCGGCTGGCGGAAGACCTGGCCGACATCGGGATTCAACTCGCCCGCGATCACCTTCATGAGCGTCGACTTGCCCGCGCCGTTGCGGCCGACGAGGCACACGCGTTCGCCCCGGTCGATCTGGAGATTGACCTGATCGAGCAACGGCGCGCCACCGAAGCTCAGGCTGACATCGAGAAGACTGACAATGGCCATGGGAACCGGTCAGCTTGACCCGCCGCCGTGTCGCAGCGCAAGACCTGCGTGCCCGTCCCGCCCCTCGCGCCCGCCTCGCCCCCCCAACCGTCCCGCTCCTCCTGCGCCGTCCGCCTCCCCGCCGCCGGCACCGTGCAACCAAACGAGGCTGTCAACTATTAGTTGACAAACCTCCGGCGCCAGCGGCGGTGGAGCCCGGGCGCCGGGTAACGACCGCGCAAAACATACCTTGCGCGGCAGATTTTCTCGCCCCGTGCCCTGCGGCCCGGCACCGCGGGTGCTGCGGCGCGGGCACCGGCACTTGTGTCGGCCCGGCGAGACTCGCGTTTAGCGTTACCGGCGCCTCGCGATTCTTGTTGATCGGTCGCGAACGACCAAGCAATGGCCGCGGCGCGGCAAGTCGCCTTGCTCGCGCCCGTTTCACCTCAAATCCCCGTTCGTTTTCTCCGTGACCGGCTGCCATCGGACGGCAACCTTCCACCGCCAAACCGCCTGCTCGCTCATGGATGACACCGCTCCACCCCTCGCCGCCGCCATCACCACCGCCCCGCCCCTCGCGTGCGAGACGCGCAACCTCCGCAAGATTTTCGGCAGCACCAAGGCCGTCGAGCGTCTCGATCTCCGCATCCCGCGCGGCATGCTCTACGGCTTCCTCGGCCCCAACGGCGCCGGCAAGACCACCTCGCTCCGGATGATCGCCGGTCTCCTCAAGCCCGACCTCGGCGATATCTTCATCCAGGGCGTTTCGCTCCGCGCCGACCCGACCGCCGCGAAGCAACCGCTTGCCTACGTTCCCGACGATCCCGTCCTCTACGGCAAGCTCCGGCCGCTCGAGCATCTCGAATTTGTCGCCGCCCTCTGGAATCTTCCCGCCGGCACCGCCCAGCCGCGCGCCGAGGAACTGCTCCGGACGCTCGGGCTCTGGGAGAAGCGCGACGACTACATCGAGAGTTTCTCCCGCGGCATGAAGCAGAAGATGGCGCTCGCCGCCGCGCTGATCCACGCACCGACCGTCATGCTCCTCGACGAACCGCTGACCGGCCTCGATGCGGCGTCCGCCCGGCTCGTGAAGGATCTGCTCAACGATTTCGTCCACCGGGGCGGCACCGTCATTCTCACCACGCATATCCTCGACGTCGCCGAGCGGATGGCCGAGCGGATCGGCATCATCCACGCCGGCAGGCTGGCCGCCGAGGGCACGCTCGCGGAATTGCGCGAGCGCGCCGGGCGGACTGGCGGCACCCTCGAGGATGTCTTCCTCCAGGTCACGGCCGACATCCCGGCGCCGCCCCCGCTGACTGCATGAGGACGACCCTCGCGCAAGCCCGCCTGATTCTTCGCCACGATCTGCGGCTCCTCTGGCGCGATGTGCTGGCGGGCCGCCTCGGCGAATACGTCAGCGGCGCGCTCTTCGTCGTCCTCTTCCTCATCGCGAACGCCATCACGATCCCGCTTTTTTTCCTCCTCCACGGCCGGCCGCCGCTCGCCGCGGAAACGCTCGCGTGGCTGTTCTTCGGCCTCCTCATGCTCTCGGCCGCCATGAATCACGCGATCCGGGTCCTGTTTGAACGCTCCGACTTCGACCTGCTGCTTTCCGCCCCGGTTTCGCCCCGCGCCGTCCTGCTCGCCCGCACCGCCGCGATGAGCGCCGCCGCGGCGCTGATGGTCCTGATGTTCATCCCGCCGCTGCTCAACGGCGCCCTGCTGGCGGTCTCGCCCCGCTACCTCGCCGGCTACCTGGTCTGGCTGCTGCTGGCCTTCGCCGTGTCCTCCGCCGGCGTCTGGTTCACGCTCGTGCTGGTGAAATGGCTTGGCCCGCGCCGCGCGCGGGTGTGGGCGCAGGTCGCCGCCGCGGCGCTCGGCGCGAGCGTGTATCTCCTGACCCAAAGCCAGAGTTTCATCCGCGACAATCGCCGGTCGGAGTTTTTCGCCGCCGCGATGCGCCTGCTCCACCAACCCTGGCTCTCGTTTGTCGCCCGCGCCGGCCGGGGCGAGTTCCTGCCGCTGCTGGCTCTCGCCGCCATCGCGATCGGCCTCACCGCGGGGACAACGCGCCTGCTGGCGCGGACGTTCATCGACGGCGTGCAGGAGGGCAACGCGATCGCGCCCGGGAAACGCCGCCGACCGTCGCGCCGCCGCGCCTTCACCGCCAGCGTCGGCCGGGCGACGTTTTGGAAGGACGTCCGGCTCATCGCCCGCGATCCGCTCCTGCTGGCCCAGGTGCTGCCCTCGGCGCTCTACATCCTCCCGGCGGCATTCGGGATGGCCGAGTTCGGGGGCCTCAAGCTCCTCGGGCCGCTCGCGCTCGTGCTCGCCACGCAGTTTTCGATCACCCTCACCGCCGTCTGCGCCTCCGGCGAGGAATGCTGGGATCTCATCCGCCTGAGCCCGACTCCCGAACTCCGCCTCCGCCTGGCCAAGATGGCCGCCGGCATGGCGCTGCCGGTGATCGTGAGCTTCACGCTCTGCGCGATCCTCGCCGCGATCGGCCATCCCGTGCTCGCCCTGCTCGGGGTCGTTTATTCGTTCGGTTGCGCCGCGGCCGGCGCCTGGCTCCAGGTGGTGCGCATCAAGCCCACGCCGCGCCGCGATGTCCTGAAGCGGGGCCGTCACGGCTACAACATCGTCGGCAGCCTCGTCGCCATCGCGATCATGTTCACCGGCGCCGTCGGGCTTGGGCTGGCCGGCTCGACCCATTGGGTTGCCGCCACCGTGGTGCTCGGCGTCACCGCGCTTGCGGTCGCCGGCTGCTTCACGCTGGTCGGCTTCGAGGAAGTCGCGAGTCGCGAATTCACCCCGCCGCCGTCCGCCGGCTGACGCCGCGCCGCGGCGCCTCCCCGCGATCGCCGTCAGGGCGAGAATTCGACCATGCGCCCGTCCGGCAGCCGCACGCGCAGCGCCTGGCCCTGGCGAAACTGCAGCGATCGATAATCCTCGCCGGCCACCGGGTTGAGGACCTTGACGTAGTGCCCTGGTCCGACGAGGTCGCGATAGGTCGCCGAGGTCACGCCGTTTTCGAGGTAATATTGGTCGGCCGCCGCCGCGAGCACCCGGAGGTTGTTGAGCACCGCCTTCTCCTGCGACGCCTGCCGCACCTTCTGAAACGCCGGGATGGCCATCGCCGCCAGCAAGCCCACGGACACGGGATTATACATCGAGACCGCCGCGATCTCCTGCTTGAGTGAGCGATCCCAGTAGGAACGCACGAGGATGCCGTCGTCCACGTTGGTGCGGACCGCGACCATCGGCCGTGTGGTCCGCGGCAGTTTTTTGACAACGAGGTCGACGACCGATTTCGCATCGGCGGGCAGGCCGGGATTCAGGTTGGCAAATTGCGCGAGCTCCGCGAAGAGCTTCGGGCTGACGTAGCTCAGGCCGTTGCCCTCGGTGCCGACCGCGGCCAGGGCTTGCTGGAACGCCGCGTCCTGCGCGAGTCCCGTCTTCTGCTCGTGGCACTCGTCGAAAAACGCGAGCGTCGTCGCAAGATGCAGCGTGTTGCCCTCCGCCACGATCACCGGCTGCACGGCCTCCAGCGGCAGCTTCTGCGCGATTTCATAGACGTGGAGCGTGCCGCGGTCCGTCCGTTTGAGCAGCGGCACCTTCGCGAGCGCCGTCTCGACGACGGGCGCAATCCCGTCGATCGAGATCAGCAGCGCGATTCCCGGCAGCGTGACCGGCACCTTCGCCGGGATCTGGATCGTCTGTCGCGAATCGAGCCGCAGCACGATCGACGAGTGCCCTTTCAGCCCGTAGATCAGGTCGAGCACCGACAGGGCCGCGTTGTCGCCGGCTTTCTTCAGCGCCGCCTCGAACTGGTTCCCCGCCGGCTCGCCCCCGACTTGGGCGATCACCTCCTTGATCGCGCGATAGACGACCGGCACGTCGATCTCGGACTCCGCATAAAACGCCGTGTCCGCCGGCGCCAGCCGCAGGTGCGTGAACGGCCCCGGCTTGCCGCCGAGGCTCGCGAGCAATCCGTGCCGCTCGCCGCCGGTGTAGAAAAACATCCGGTTGCGAAAAAATCCCGTGCCATCCGGCACCGAGCTGGCACCCATGGCCTTGATGTCGGTCAGCCCGAGCGTGGTCGCGATCGCCGCGAAATCCTGCTTCGCATACGGCGCCAGCTTCGGCTGCGTCCGCGCGATTTGCTCGATCAGGCCCTGCGCGCCCCCGATCAGCTTCAGCACGTCCCCGTCGGTGTCGACGTAGCCGTAGAGCGTGCCGCCCAGCTCGAGCTGCCGGCTGACCGCCAGGAAATGCCGGCTGCGCTCGGTTTCCTTGACCACGTCGATCGCGAGCGGTTTCGGTCCCTCGGGTTTCGCCGCCACCGGCGCTTCCGTCTTTTTCGCACAGCCGGCCAACGCCAGCATCGTCAACGCCGCCACCCACCGCCGGAATTTCGGGTTCATACCCCTTTAGGCTACCGCGATTGCAGCGCCAGTGAAAGCACGAAACCGCGTCGCGCGACGGCCCGGCCGCACGATTCACTCAGTAATGTTTTTTGAACTGGGCGTTGTCCGCGTTGGAAAACACAACCGCGTGGTCCGCGGTATCGATCCCGATGAAGCGCAGGCCCAGCGTCCGGTCCACGATCTGCCCATATTGCACGATCAAGCCGTTGAGATAGACCCGCGGGTTGTCGCCGTCGAAGACACCGGTGACCTTCAGCTGATCGACCGCCTCTTGATAAGTTTCAGTCGAGGGCGGGGCCGGCAGTCGGCCGGGCGCGGGAGCAACCGCGACCGGCTTGGGCGGAGCGGGCGTGGCCGCGGGTGTCCTCGCCTCCTCCCCGTTGACGATCGCATTGACGGCATCGACGCGCGCGTTGTTTTGCGCGACGACACTGCGCGTCTGCTGCAAGACGCGCACGGCCGTCGGGGCACCCTTGTCGTGCAGCATGTTCTTCGCACCCGGGTGGAGCAACTCTTCCGCCACCGGCACGACCCACGAACGGGCAAAATAGATTATCCCGCCCAACAACAAGACGGTCACCAGGCCCACCTTGAAGCCCTTCGCTCCGACCTGAATCAGGGTCACCCAAAAACCCGGTCGCTTTCCAGCCGCCGGACCCACCTTTTCGAGCGAAATGCCCGCCGGCTCCGGCATCGCGGCCCGCGCCGCCGCGGCCAGCGCCAGGGCCATCGCCACCTGTCCGCCGGCCGAACCGGCGCGCACCGCTTCCACCAAGGCGGTGTCTCTTGCCGGCTCAATTTCAACCTCCGGCGACGGCGAAGAGGCCGCATCCTCCACGGCGACCGCCGGCGGAGCCATCTTTTCGGCGGGAGCTTGCGCCTCCACGACCAGCGCAGCGCTTCCGAGGTCCGCCTCCGGTTTTTCCAATTCCGCCGGAAAAACCGGCGGCGTGGGCGCGACGATCTCTGTCCTCGCGACAGGCGTTTCGCGGGCTGGCGGCGCGATCTCCGCGGGCGCCTCCGGACGCCGGACCGGACGGGCCGTCCCGAAAATCTTTCCGAACGTCAAGGGTCGCGGGGCGGCAACCGGCGCCGTCGGCGCCACTGAATCCGCCACGCCAGGTTCCGGCGGTGGCGGGGGGCGCCGCTTTTTCTGGAAAACATCGCTCGCCCTGATCGCCGGCTTCGGCTCATGCCGGGCCCCACCTCCAGCGGTCATATTCGCGGCGCTTGGAAGCTTGCTCGCCGGGAGATCTGGGTCCGGATCAAGGGCCATCGGGAATCGGCGGAAGCGTGGACAAGCGCGGTCGAGGTCGGCAAGGATCAATCTCGCCATGACGCCCGCGCCTCCCCGTTACAACGTCCTCGGTGTCGGCGTTTCCGCGCTCACGCTCGCGCAGGCGCGCGATCTCATTGTCGGCGTGCGGGGCCAGCTCCGGCGCGGCTACATCTGCCTCGGCACCGCGCACGGCCTCAGCGAAGCGCACGCCGACCCGGCGCTGCGGAAAATTTTCAACGAGTCGTGGCTGACCACCCCCGACGGCATGCCGCTGGTCTGGCTCGGCCCGCGCGGCGTCGGGCGCGTCTACGGTCCCGACCTCCTGCTCGCCGTCTGCGACGCCGGTCGCGCGACCGGGCTGACGCACTATTTCTTCGGTGGCACGCCCGGCGTGGCGGAGGAACTGCGGGCAAAACTCTGCACGCGTTTTCCCGGGCTCGCTGTCGCGGGGACGTTCACGCCCCCCTTCCGCCCGCTGAACGACGCCGAATCCGCCGCCCTGCACGCCGAGGTCGCCCGCACCCGGCCGGACGTGCTCTGGGTCGGGCTGGGCACGCCGAAGCAGGAGCGGTTCATGGCCGCGCACTGGCCATCGCTCGATGCCGGCGTGCTGGTCGGCGTCGGCGCGGCCTTCGATTTTCACTCCGGCCGCGTGCGTCAGGCGCCGCGCTGGATCCAGCGCAGCGGTTTCGAATGGCTTTTCCGCCTTGGCACCGAACCCCGCCGGCTCGGCCCGCGCTATTTGAAAACCAACCCGCTCTTCGCGCTGCGCGTCCTCGCGCAGCTCGGCGGGCTGAAGAAATATCCGCTCGAAGGCGCGGAAGCGCGGAGGGGCTGAGATGCGGACGCAAGCCCGGCCGCTCTCCGCGTTTTCATCGCTTCGCGCTTCCCCGTTTAGAATAACTCCCGCTGCTGCAGGGCGTCGCGTTTTTCGCCGTCGAGCGTGCTGAGTGCGAGGAGTTGCATGGTGGTGAGCTGCGCGAGCTGCGGATCGCGCGCGAGCGTGGCGAGCAGCACCGCGCCCGCGAGCGCATCGTAAAGTGCCGCGTGATAGCGGCGGCGCTCCGGCGGGCAGTGTTTGCCGGCGAGGGCCTCGAGCTCGGCCTGCCCGCCCACCGCGGCCACGAGCGACTCCAGCCGGCCCGATTCAAACCGGGGATAAAGCTGCGCGTAGATTCGGGCCGAGTCGATCCACGGCCCCCAGTCGATCACGCGTTCGCCCGGGCGCGCGAAATCAGGCGAGTTGCGCGGGTAAGGCCAGACCGACTTGAGCAGCCCGTTCTCGACGCCGGCGTAGTGCGCCGCGAGCGGGCCCCGCTCGCGCAGGCTGGCGAAATATTCCCAGTCGTCGGCAAAGGCCGCGTGCGCGGCGAGCGCCGTCTCCCGCAAGCCATGCACCGCGCTGTCCTCGGGTCGCACGCGGCCGGTGGCACGGCACAGGCGGGTGCCGCATTCGACCACCTCGCCGCGCCACAGCGTGGCGACGCCGTATTCGAGAATCCCCGAGGTGCGGCTGCCCTCGAAGTCGACGAAGAAGATCGGTTGTTCAATCCAGCAATTGCCCACGGGACACACGGAACACACAGAAGCGGGAAATCCGAAGCTTTTTTCCGTGTCTTCGGTGTGTTCCGCGGGCAACTCTGTCCGCGTGGATCTGACGCCCTACCGCACTTTCCTCGTCGAGCTGGCTGAAAAAAGCGGCGACTTCGTCCGGCCGCTGTTCGGCCGGCGCGACCTCGCCGTCGACACGAAGGCCGACGCCTCGCCCGTCACCCGCGCGGACCGCGGCGCCGAGGAGTTGATGCGCACGGCCATTGCCAGAAGATTTCCCACCCACGGTGTCATCGGCGAGGAGTTCGGCAGCGAACGGCCGGACGCCGAGTTCGTCTGGGTGCTCGATCCGGTCGACGGCACGAAGGCTTTCATCACCGGCGTCCCGCTCTGGGGCACGCTCATCGCCCTGCTGCATCGCGGCCAGCCCGTCCTCGGCTGCATCCACCAGCCGATCCTCCGCCAGCTCATGCTCGGCGACGGCACCACGACGACGCTCAACGGCGATGCCGTCCGCTGCCGCGCGACGACGCAACTCGAGGATGCGACGCTCCTGACCAGCGATCCGTTCAACCCGGCGAAATACCAGGATGGCGCGGCCTACGACCGGCTCATCCGCCGGGCGAAACTCGTCCGCACGTGGGGCGACTGCTATTGCTATCTGCTGCTGGCGAGCGGCTGGTCCGACGTTTGCCTCGATCCGATCATGAACCCGTGGGATATCGCGGCCCTCGTCCCCGTGATCCGCGGGGCGGGCGGAGTCATCACCGACTGGCACGGCGGTCCCGCCTACCCGGCGGAATCGACCATCGCCGCGGCCACACCCGCGCTGCACGCGCAGGTCGTGGCGGCGCTCAAGCCATAGACCGGCCCACCACCGCGTTCACGGCGTGCTGGCGGGCGGAGCGGCGGGCGCCACGGGCGCAGCCCCGGCGGCGGCAGCGGCGGCCTTGGCCTTCTGCTCCATCGCGAAGTCCTTGGCCATCTGCTGCACCTTCGGCATCATCGCCATGATGCGCGGCATCATCACCGCCTGCATCTTCTGCTGCACTTCCGGCTGTTTCTCGATCAGCGCCGCCCCGGACGGCGTGCTGTAAAACGCCGCCAGCCCGTCCATCTCGTCCTTGGTGAAGACTTCGCTGTAGATCTTCGCCACATCGCCCTTCAGCTGCCCGGCATCGATCGCCGACATCATCTCGTCCATCAATTTTTTCTGGAACGCGACGAAGTCCTCCTTGTTCACCCCGGGCCGGTTGGTCTGCGCCGCCATCTGGTCGACCATGTTCGCCATGGCCTTTCTCTGCCCGGCCAGCGACTTCTCGATCATCTCCTCGAAGTGCATCTTGTTGAGCAGCGCCTCGGCGTCCGCAAGCGTGGCGTGGGTCGGCAGCGGGGCGTTCTTGACGGCGGCGTCGCTGGCAAGATTGAGGTGGGCGGTCTTGCCGTCGCGCTCGACATCCAGCGTGCTCGTCGTGGCGTCGAACGCCTTGAGCGTGTAGCCCTCGAACGCGTCGCCGAGGTTCAGCCAGGAACTGGTTTTGCCCGCTTCGCTCACGAGCACGAAGCGGTGCTCCTTGCCCATGGTGAGCGTGGCATTGAAGACGGGCAGGCCATCGGCGGCGCGCAGCGCGGCCGACGCGGCCAGCGCGAGGAGGAGGAGGCGTAGTTTCATGGGGATTGGGTGGATTCGCCGAGGTTCGCGGCGGGCGTTCCGGGAGTCGAGCCACAAGCGGCCAGCGGTCGGAAACCGGGATAAACGGGCGGCCCCGACCCGTTTCAGCGCCGGCGCCCGGGCTTCGGCGCCCACTCCGCCGTCACGCGCGAGGTGAATCCCCCGCGGGCCTTCCATTCGCTGATGACCGCCAGGCGGCGCGGCTTCAACACCGCCCCGAGGTCGTCGCAAATCCGGTTGGTCACCGCCTCGAAGAAAATCCCCTCGTTGCGATAGGCGTGAAAATAGAGCTTCAACGACTTCAGCTCCACGCACGCCTTGTCCGCCACATAACGCACCGTGATGCTCGCAAAATCCGGATGCCCCGTGATCGGGCACATCGACGTGAATTCGTGGTGCGTGTGTTCGATCACGTAGTCGCGCCGGGGCGCCGGGTTCGGGAAGATCTCGAGGGTTTTCGGGTCGGGCATGCGAAAAAGTTAGCAGTAACGAGAGCCAGGTATCAAGCGGCCAGCGCCGGCCGGATCGTTGTCCCCCGCTCCTTGCTGCCGGTCACTTCGCCGCTGTCACGTCGCCGTTTCCGTGAAGCGCGATTCGCGGATGACGGTGATCTTGATCGTGCTCGGATACTGCAGCTCCGCCTCGATCCGCTTGCGCAGCTCCTTCGCGATCTCGGCGGCGCGTTCGTCCGTCACCTCGTTCGGCGAGACGACCACGCGGATCTCGCGGCCCGCCTGGATCGCGAACGCCTGCTGCACCCCGTCGACCGACATCGCCAGTTTTTCCAGCCGGCCCAGCCGTTGGATGTAACTCGTCATCGATTCCGCCCGCGCCCCGGGCCGCGTCGCCGAAATCGTGTCCGCGAGGATCACGAGGCCGGCGTAGACCGTCTCGGGCTTCACTTCCTCGTGGTGCGCCGCCACCGCGTTGACGACGATCGGCGTCTCGCCGTAGCGCTTGATGAATTCCGCGCCGATCACGGCGTGGCTGCCCTCGAGTTCGCCCGGCACGCCCTTGCCGATGTCGTGCAGGAGCCCGGCGCGCTTCGCGACATTCGGGTCGAGGCCGACCTCGCTCGCGATGATCGAGGCGAGGAACGCCGTCTCCACCGAGTGATCGAGCACATTCTGGTTGTAGGAAAACCGGTAGCGGAGCCGGCCGAGCAGCTTGATGATCTCCGGGTGCAGGCCGTTGATGTTGAGCTTGGCGACGGCATCCTCGCCGGCCTGCGTGGTCACGAGGTCGATGTCGTCCTGCGCCCGCTTCACGAATTCCTCGATCGACGCCGGGTGGATCCGGCCGTCCTTCACCAACGCGTCGAGCGCGGTGCGGGCAATTTCGCGCCGCACCGGGTCGAACGACGACACCAGCACCATCTGCGGCGACTCGTCGATCAACAGCGTGACGCCCGTCGCCGACTCGAACGCCTTGATGTTGCGTCCCTCGCGGCCGATGATGCGGCCCTTCATCTCCTCGCTCGGGAGCTGGATGATCGTCGCGGTGAGATCGTTGTTCGGCTTGCTCGCGATGCGCTGCATCGAGGCGATAATGATGCGGCGCGCCTCGGTCTGCAGCTCCTGCTCCGATTTCTCGAGCGTCGCCCGGCGCAGCGCCCGCACCTCGTCCTGGCACTCGAGCAGCACCTCCTCGCGCAACTGCCGGCGGATTTCCTCGGCATCCATCTGCGACACGCCCTCGAGCCGCTTGCGCACGCTCTTCGAGAGCGCCCGGATCGCGTCGCGCGCCTGCTTCACCGCCGCGCTCTCGCGATTGAGGCGGTCCTGCCGCTGTTCCAACTGGTAGTCGAGCAGCGCGAGCGACTCCTCGTGCGCCCGGATCTCGCGCAGCCGGACGTCGCTCTCGATCTCCCGGCGGTCGAATTCGCGGTTCAACTCGGCGCGCTTGTCCTGGATTTCCCCCTCGGCCTTTTGTTTCATTTCCTCGGCGGCGACCGCCGCCTCGCGGCGCGCCACCTCGATGAGTTCCGCCGCCTGTTCGTGGGCGACCCGGCGGGTGTGTCGCGTGATCGCCCACACAACGAGAAACGCCAGGCCCCCGCCAATGACCAATGCCACCGGGAGCGACCAGTCAAACGGGTCGCTCTCGGCGATCAGAAACGCGAAGTCGGCTGCGCTCACTGACGTCAAGGGACCGGCACCGTAGGCCGCACCCCCGAAAGCTCAAGCCTCCATTGCCGGGCGCGGCGAAAATTTACCCGGCCCGCCTCGCACATTGCACCGCGTCGCGCCCGATTCCGCGAACACCGATCGCACGCTTATTTCGCCGCCACCGGTCGCTGGAATGCCGGCAGCGTCTCGTTCAACACCGCCTGCATTCGCGCGAGCGCCGCCGCCTCGCCGTCGTCGGCGTTGGTTTGCAGCAGCACATAGGCCCAGCGGTCGGCGCGAGCGTGCACCACGCGGTTCCAGGCGTCGCGCGCCAGCCGCTGCCAGTGCGTGGCCGCGACCACCTCGTCGCCCACGAACCAGTAGGCCACGAGCTGCGGCACCACGACGGGCTTCCCCGCAACCGACACCTCGCGCCGGACCTGCAGGACCGTCGCCGGAAACGCCGCCTCCGCATGCCCCGGGAATTCGAACCGGCGCGCCGACGCGCCCGTGATCGTCCAGCCCTGCCCCACCAGGCACAGCTCCGGCCGGTGGATCGACGTCCGGTCGCGGCCGCTCAACACGATCGACACGAACACCTGCCGCGACGGATCGTGATGGTTGAAATAAATCATCCGCGAAAATCCCGTGTCCGGCGGCAGGATTTCCCGCTCGGCTGGCGTGACCGCCGCCGGCCGCCCGGTCCAGTCGATCCCCAGAAACGGCGGCAACCCGACCGGATCTTTTCCGCCGGCCGCCAGCAACACGCCCGCCCCGCCGCGCGGCGGCAGCGCCGCCAGCCGCGCCAGAAAAAGCATCTCCACCACCGTCAGCGCCATCACCACCATCATCACCGCCGTCGCTGTCACTGTCGCCGTCGCCACCATCCTCCCCGCCCGTTTGTCAACTATTAGTTGACAATCCGTGCCTCCCTCCACGATGGGTTTTCTTTCATCGTCAACTAATAGTTGACAAACATCCAACCCCGGCTCCGGCGCCGGGGCGGCGGGAGATGCGGGGACCGCGGCCGCGGGCTCCGGCCACCAGCGTTCCAACGCGGCCACCGCCGCGAACACGCCGCCGAGCACGATCGCGAACACCCCGTAGCCCATCACCGCATGCGCGCGCTCGCCCCATGCCTGCCCGTCCCACTGGCCCGCGAAGACAATCGACGCGATCCGCGCCACGTTGCCGAGATACACCAGCGGAAAACACAGCAGCAGCACGACGCCCCGCCGCCACCACGAGCGAAAATTCAGATATCCCGCCAGCAGTGACAGCGCCGCCAGCGCCGTCAACGAACGCACTCCGGAGCACGCCGCGGCGACGTCGTAGCTGTAGCGACCGTCGGGCGCGAGCAGTTGCGTGCCGCTTTGCAACACGCCGATGCCCGCCGCGTGGGCGAGGCCGGCGCTCGCGTCGATCACCCACATCCTCAGCCAAAAGCCAACCGAATCGAGCACGTTGAGCGGAATCGCGAACACCATGAACGCGAGCGGAAACGCCGCTGCCCGCCCCCACCGGCGTCCACCCGCCAGCCGCAACCCACCCCATGCGAACAGCAACAGCCCGAGGATCGAGACCCGCGCCTGTTGCGCCGCAAAACCGAGCGCGTGCAACGCGAGCCCGAGCGCCATCGCCGCCGCCCCCGGCCAAGAAGCCTCATCACGCGTCGCCCGCCATTCATCACTTCCCCGCAGATTCCGCCACAGCAGCCACCCGCTCAGCGCGAGGATGAGCCACCCGTGCTGCGTCTCCGACGCTGGATCGACCCATTGATACCCCCACCACCAAAACAAGGAGGCCGTGTCGATGTAGCCGCGCGTCGCGTTGCCGAAAAACTGAAACACCGCCGCGCCCGCCAGCCCGCAGGCCAGCGCCGGGAGCCAGGCGTTCCAACCGGACTTGGGATTCGGGTTCATCGTCCACCTTTCACCATCTCCAAAATCGCCGCCATGCGCTCGCGTGCGAGTTTGTCGAAGCCGAAGGCGTTCGCCCGGTGCAATCCGTCCGCCCGCAACTGCGCGGCCAGCGGGTCGTCGCCGCAGATTCTTTTCAACGCCTCCCCCGCCCCCGCCGGATCGGCGAAGTCGGTGAACACCGCCGCACCATCCGTCACCTCGCGCAACACCGGCAGGTCCTGCAACACGCACGGACAGCCACAGGCCATGGCCTCCGTCACGCTGCGGCCAAATGTCTCCTCGCTCGTCGCGAGCAAATGCGCGCGCGCGCCACGGTAGAGCGCCGGCATCGCCGCGTCCTCCACCCATCCGGGCCAGCGGACGTCGCCTGCCACCCCCAGCGCGCGCGCCGCCGCCTCGGCCCGGGCGCGCCCTCCCGCCCAGTCGCCCCCGACGAGCACGAGCGGAAACCGGGTCCGCACTTCCGGCGCCAGCCGCGCGTAGGCGGCCAGCGCCAGTTCGGCGCGCTTGTAGGCGTAGAAATTCGACACCCACAATAAATACTCCGGCGGCAACCCGGCGCCGCCGCGCGGGCCGGCAGGGGTGAACCGTTCCCGCTGCACTCCCTCGTGGCTCACCAAAACAGGTCCCCGCGTCGGGCCGAGTTGCGCCGCCGTCCACCGCGAGTTGGCCACCACGAGGGCCGCCCGCCGCAGGCCGCGCGCGATCGCCCGGCGCCGGTAGGCGGCACCGAGCCCGCCACCCGGTCGCAGATGGTGCAGCGAGAAGACATGCATCACGACCGGTAGTCCCGCCGGGCGCACCGGGACGAAACCCACCGTGAGCAGTGCCGCGGCCCCGCGTGCCTTCGCGGCTGGCGCCACCAGGAAATGGTCGGCCCACAACCGGGCCGCGCGGCGGTCGTTCGCCGGAAAATCCCGCACGACCTCGACCCGTGGATCGGAGATTTCCCACGGTTGCCCCGGTCCCGCGAAGACAGTCCAGTTCACCGCGGGATATTCCCGCAGCGCGTGCGCGACGAATTCGTGGAAGAGCGTGGTCAGCCCGGTCCGCCGGTGCGGATTTTCGCAGAGAATGGAGAGCGCGAGTTTCATCCGACTGCGACCTCCCCGGTCAGCCCCTCGTAAACCCGCTCCCATTGCGCCGCCACGACCGGCGCGGTGAACGGTTGCAATTGCTCCCGCGTAATCCGCACCCGCCGCACCGCATCGCTCTCCACCAGCATCGTCAGCATCCGCGCCAGGTCGGCCGCATCGCCCGATTTGAAATACCACCCGTTGACCGGCGCCTCGATCACATCGCGAACGCCGCCCGAATCGGCCGCGAGCACGGGGACGCCGGCCGCGAGCGCCTCGAGCACGGCCACGGAAAACGGCTCGTGCTGCGACGCGACGACGAGACAATCGGACTCGCCCAACAACGCGCGCGACGACGGCGCCTCGCCCCGCCATTCGACGCAGGCCTCGAGCCCGAGTGCCTTGGTTCGCTCCCGCAGCCCGGCCCCATACCGCCGCGATTCCTCCGAATCATCCGCGGCTCCGATGTGCGTGAATCCAATCCGCGCCCGGGTCGCCGTGGGCAGTGCGGCAAGCGCCTCGAGCACCAAGTGCCAGCGCTTCCACGCCACCAGCATCCCCACGCCCGCGATCCGCAGCCTTCCCGGCGGGCCGGTCGGCTTCGTCGCGGCCGGCGCAATGTCCGCGGCCGGCACGCAGCCGGGAATGCACCCCGTCCAACCGTCGCCTCCCACCCCGTAATATTCCCGCATCGCCGGGCTCAGCCAAAATAATCGCGAGCCCAGCCGTCCCGCCGCCCAGCGGTAAAACCACCGCCGGCGTCCGTAGCAATGGACGCTCACGGCCACCCGTGTCTCGCCCACCCGCTCGAGCCAGAGCGCCACCGCCAGGCCCGCCCGCGAGTGCCCGTGAAAAATCCGCCCGGGTTCCGTTTCCAGCCACCGGCCCACTTCGCGGGCGACGGCCCGCGCCCGCCACAACGTGCGCAGCCTCAGCACCTCGCCGTCCAGTGCCGGCAGTTCGAACGCGGCCAGCGGCGGCGATCGTCGCTGCCGAAATCCACGGTTCACTCCCAACACGCACTGGAATTGTCCCGCGCCGGCGAGCGCCCGGACCACGGAGACAATGCCTCCCCGGTCATCGTCTGCGCCGACGTAGTGCAGCACCGTGAGTTTATCGCCAGAGCGCATCGGGATAGCAGCGGCGCACCAGCGCGAGTGGCAGCGCGTCGCTCCATGTTGTGCGCCGCCCGGCCTGGGCCGACGAAACACGCGGCGTCTGCAACGCCGCGCCCAACGCCGCCGCATACGCCGCATCGTGGCGCTCCGGGGTGTAGCCGGCCACGGCCTCGCGGCAACGCGGGCGCAGCTTGGCTCCGTCCGGCAGCAAGGCGCGCAATTGCGCCGCCGCGGCATCGAGGTTGCCCGCCGGATAAACGCAGCGCGGGTCGATCGCCCGCGCCAGGCTCTCGCCATCGCCGCCGATCGCCGGGAACAGCGGGATCGCGCCGCACGTCATCGCCTCCAGCAGCGCGATCGGCGTGCCTTCAAAATCGCTCGTGAACACCACGGCATCCAGGCCGGCGAGCGCCCGCCAATACTCCCCGCCGCCGAGCCACCCGTGAAAGCGCACGTTGCCCCGTCCAGCCAGACGGCGTTCGAGCCGCCCGCGCTCCGGCCCGTCGCCGACGATATCCCAAGTCGCGGCGGCGCCGGTCGCGGCAATCAATGGCACCAGCCGGCCCACCCGTTTTTGTTCGCACTCGAGCCGGCCCACGTAGCCGACGCGCGGCGGGGCGGCGGCCGCCCGCGGCCCGGCCCCCAGCGATTTCACCGGCTCCACCGGATAGGGCACGATCGACACGCGTTCCGGCGCCAGGTCCGGCACGGCCTCGCGCGCCGCCGCCGCCAGGCTGGCATTCACGCAGATCAGCCGATCGCTCCACTGCGCGATCGCCGGCCACCGCCGCGCCAATCCCGGCCAGTCGGAGTGCAGAAACGCCACGCGCCGCGCCGCGCCGTCGCCGGGCGCCAGCAGCGGCATCGCCCATGCATTGTGGTAAACGACCAGGGCGTCGCGCGTGCGGGCATGGCCAGCAGCCGCAAAATGCCGGCGGAGCTTTCCCGGAGTCCACGACCACCCGGCGCCGAGGCCGGTGTCGGCGCGTCCTGACCCTGCCCGCTCGAAGATCGCGACGACTTCGACTGCATAACCCAACGCCGCGTCGCCCGCCCGGTGGCGGCGCACGATCGATTGCATGCCTCCGCCGGAATGCACGAATGTCGTGACGTGAACCACCCGTTGCATGGCGACGCTCAATAGCGGGGAAACGCGGGGAATCCCGCGCGCTTGAGCAAAATCCAGAACGGCGCCTTGCCCATCGCGCCCAGCGCCCAGCGCGTGGCCCCGGGGTCGGCGCGCAGCGCCGCCAGCGTGTAGCGCAGGAAACGGAGCGTGGCGCCCGGCGTTTTGCGCCCGCGCACCTCAAGCGCACCGTGAAAGGCGGCCAGCAGCGGAAACCCCTCGGTGTGACAGCATGCCGCGAAGTGGCCGAAGATCTCGCCGAGGGAGCGGCCGTCGGCCAGCAGCGCCCGCACGTCGGCCATCGCCTCGTCGAGCCGCTCCGGACGGCCGGCGCGGCGCCGCGCGGTGACGAGGCGGATGGCACAGGCGTAGGCTTCACCCTCGCTCAGCCGGCCGATCGTCGTCGAACCCGGATACCGCCGGTAAAAATAAAGCGGCACCGAGACCGCCCCGATCTTGAACCGCTCGCTTGCCCGCACAAGGAAGTCGAAGTCCGCCACGATGTCGAATTCCGCCCGGTAAGGCACGGTCCGGAAGACGTCGGCCCGACCCATCAAGGTCGGATGGCCGATGGGCATCGCATAGGTGGCGTAAAGTTTGATGTCATCGGGATCGTAAAACGCCGGCCACGTTCCCAATGGCCGGTCGTCCGCATCGATGTTCGTGATCGCGGTGCCGAGGAGGTCGAGGCTCGGATCGGCGGTCGCCGCCTTTAACTGCAACTCGAGACGCATCGGATGTGAGCGATCGTCCGAATCCATCAGGGCGATCCACGGAGCGGTCGCGACCGCGATGCCCGACGCCGTGCCCGCCCCGATCCCGAGATTGCGGGGATGACGCAGGACCTTCACGCGCGGGTCGGGTCGCGCCGCCAGCACCCGTTCCACCGCGCCGTCGCTGGAGCCGTTGTCCACGATCACCAACTCGAGGTCGCCCATCGTCTGGTCGAGGATGCTTTCGACCGCAGGCCGGAGCAGGGAGCCGGAGTTCCAGGCGAGCAGGATGACGGAAACGGCGGGCATCGAGTAACCGGCCGACAATCGGGGCTTTCATCGGAACCCGCAATGACCATATTGCCGCACGATCGAATGCACCCCGTCGACGCGCCCAACGAATCAGCCGCCGCGGCGGGCCGGCTGTCGGGCGGCGGCCAGGCGTTGCTGCTTGCGCAGGGCGTGAAATTCGTGGTGCGCGCGGCGAGTGCCATGACGCTGGCACGGCTGCTGACGCCGGATGACTATGGCGTCTTCGGCATGGCCGCCACCGTCTATGGATTGCTCAGCATCGTGCGCGACCTGGGGACCGGCGCGGCCGTGCAACAGGCGGGGCTCACGCGCGAACGCTTCGACGCGCTCTGCCGCTTCGGCCTGCTCGGCGGCATCGCACTTGGCGCGATTTGCGCGGCCGCGGGTCCGGTCGCCGCCGTTTTTTTTGCCGAGCCGCGTTTGCCGGCGCTGCTCGCCGGGTTGGCCGCCGGCTTTCCGCTGGCGGGCAGCGGCGCGCCGCTGCAGGCCCTGCTCTATCGCGAACAGCGCATCGCCACGGCCGCCCGGATCGACGCGACGTCGCTGGCGGCCGGCTGCCTCGCGGCGGTCGTGATCGCGGTCGCCGGAGCCGGGGCGTGGGCGCTCGTCGTCATGGCCGTCGCCACCGAACTCGTGGCGCTCACGCTGGTCTGGCGAATCTCCGCCTGGCGCCCGCGACCGCCCTCCGGCGCGACGCCGTGGCGCGATCTCCTGACCTTCGGCGCCCACCTTTCCGGCCACGGCGTGGCGAACTACTTTGCGCGCACGGTCGACCAAGTCGTCCTGGGTCGCACGCTGGGGACCGCGGCACTCGGCATTTACGGACGCTCGGTGCAAGCCACGACGCTGCCGATGCAGTTCGCCGTGGCACCGTTCACCGGCTGGATCATCGCGATGCTGGCGAGGGTGCAGTCGGACGGGCCGGCCTTCCGGGCATTTTTCCGCTCCGCGCTCAACGGCCTCGCCCACCTCACGCTGCCGATTGCGGCGGTCTGCATCGCGGTGCCCGATCTCTTCGTGACGCTGCTCTATGGCGAGCGGTGGAGCGAGGCCGCCCCGGCGGTGCGGTGGCTGGGGCTCGGACTTGCGATGCAGCCCTGGCTGTTCGCCTATGTCTGGCTGCTGATTGCAACCGGCCACACCCGGCGGTTGCTCGTCCTGTCCACGATTTCCCTGGCGGTCTTCGGTGCCGCGGCGGTGCTGGCGCGCCACGCCGGGCTCCCCGGCATGGCGGCCGCGATTGCCGCGGCTTCGTTCGTGGCATCGGCCGTCACGCTTGCCGCCGCGCTCGGACCAACCGCGGTGCGCGCCACCGATGTCGTCGCGGCGAGCTGGCGTCCGTGGGTGTTGCACGGGGGGCTGGCGCTGGTGCTCGCCAGCGCCGGGCATCAGCTCGCAGGTCGGTCCAAGCCGGCCGCCGCCGCCGGGGTGGCGCTCGCCGCGGCCATCTACGGAGCGGTCGTCGTCGCTTGGTGGCGGGGGGCGCGCGCCGAGGGTCGGGCCCATTTCCTGTGGCAGCGGCGATAGGCCGTGGGCCCAGGGGACCCACGCCGGCGCCTGGAGGCTCGCCCCCCGACGCAGAACCATTTCTTGTGGCGGCATTGAACCCGTTTTGGAAAGGCCGGCTCATCGCCGTCGCCAGCGCGATGCTGGCGATGGTCGTCGGCTGGGAGGTGGCCGGCGGCTCGTATGGCCTGCCGGTCACCGTTGGCGCGATCGCCGGAGCCACCGCCCTCGTGCTCCTGCTGCGCCTGCCCCTCGACGTGATCGTGCTCGGCGCCCTGCTCGTCGGCTACATCGTCGGCAATCGCGGATTCGCGCAATTCTCGCTCGTGCCCGGGCTGCCGATCCTGCCGGCGGAAGCCGGGCTGGCCTTGTGCCTCGGCTGGCTGGTCACGCAATCGGCGTTCGCCAGGAAACTGCCGCTGCGGCGCGACGCCCTGAACGCCGCCGTGGCGCTCTGGATCGCGGTCGGCAGCGCCCGGATCCTGCCGGACGCACGGGCTCACGGTGCCTTCGCGCTGCGCGATTTCGCGACCATTTACTACGCGCTGTTTTTCTTCGTCGCCCAAGCGCAGGCGAACACGCCGCAGGCCCGGGCGTTTTTCGAGAGCTGCCTGCGGTGGGCTGCAGTGATCATCATCCCCATATCGGAATTATTCCGGCGGTTTCCGGAGTTTTTTCTCGGCACGTTCGCCGTGGGCGGCATCCCGGTGATTTTTCTCAAGGGCGACTTGGTCGCAACCTTCATGGCGGTCGGGGTGTTGCTCGCCCATCACCGGTGGGAAACCACGCGGCGCGCCGGGTGGCTGATCGCGGCGCTCCTCGGGATCCTCGGCGTGCTCAACAGCGAAAACCGCGCCTCGCTGCTCGGGTTGGTGGTGGCCAGCGTCTGGCTGGCGCTCGGCCGGCGCTGGGGATTGCTCCGGCTGCAGTTGATCGCCGCCGCCGCCGGTGGCCTGATCTTGCTCGGCGGGATCGTCACCGGCCTCGTGCCCGCCCGCGACAACGCCGCCGTCCGCCTCTATGAACGCGTGGCCTCCATGGTGGATGTGACCGGCGCGCGCTCCTACGACAGCCCCGATGTCGAATTCAAGGGCGACAACAACCGCTTCCGCCTCGTGTGGTGGCAGACGGTGGCCGGGGAAACGATCGACAACGGCCCGTGGCTGGGCCTCGGCTTCGGCTACGATCTCGCGGCCACCTTCCTGCAGCGCTACTATCCCGACAGCGATGACGAGTTTTCGACCCGCAGCCCCCATAGCATCCTCCTGACCGCCTTCGGCCGGACCGGCGCGGTCGGTCTCGCCGCCCTGCTGACCGTGGTCGCCGCGATGGCGTGGCGAACCTGGCGGGGTCTGCGCGAAAAGACCGGCGACGGCATCGCCGAGGTTTATTGGCTGGCGGCCTGGGTGATCCTCACCAGCGCCTGTTTCGGCGTCGTGCTCGAGGGCCCGATGGGCGCGGTGGTGTTCTGGACGCTGCTCGGGCTGGCCAATGCCGCGAGTGTCGCCGCGCCAGCGGAGGACGCCATGGCCGGCTCGACCGGCGCCAACTCGGCTGCGGACTTGCGGAGTCCGGCCACCGTGGATGAAGTTGCCGCCCGACCGTGAATCTCGCCGCTCCCACCGAATACCCGCACGTCTTCAAACTGACGACGCGCTCGACATGGGATTTTTTCACGCCGCTCGCCATCGTTGGCCTGAGTCTCTTCGGGGTCGCGTTCATCTACTCGGCGCAACTCTCGAATTCCCATCCGCCGGGCTGGAGGGAGTTGCTGCGTGAGGAATGGGTGAAGCAGATCATCTACCTCGGCCTCGGGGCAGTGATCTACGTCGCCGTCTCGCTCATCGACTACCGGTTCTGGCTGAGCGTCGCCCACTGGCTTTATTTCGCGGCCTTCATCCCGCTCGTGCTGGTGCTGTTCATGTCCAGCTCCAGCAATGAAAAATGGGGTGCCCAGCGTTGGATCGACCTCGGCTTCTTCAACTTCCAGCCGTCGGAAACGGCCAAGATCGCCGTCCTGCTCATCACCGCCAGCCTGCTGATCCGGTCGAAAATCGGCACGGTGCGGCAGTCGCTCGGCACGTTGGGGAAATTGGCCCTTGCGGCGGGTGTGCCCATCTACTTGATGTTGAAGCAGCCGGACCTGAAGCCGGCCATCGTCCTGCCCCCCATGGTCTTTGCCATGCTCTATGTCTCCAAGCTTTCCGCCCGGTTCTTCGCGGCGGCGCTCGGCGCGTTTCTGCTGATCGTGGCCGCGGTGGCTTGGGACACGACGCGCTACGTGCATTTCATGGAGTCGCACGGCTACGACTACCTGAAGGATTCCGGGGGCGCCTCGACGCCGGGCAAATACGAGAGTCACTCGCTCATTCCGCTCCACGACTACCAGCGCAACCGCATCCTGACCTTCGCCGCGCCCGATACGATCGACAAGAAGGGCACCGACAGCAGTTGGAATCTCCGGCAGTCGCTCATCGCGGTCGGCAGCGGCGGGCTCATGGGCAAGGGCTGGACGGAGGGCACCCAAGCGCAGCTTGGCTACCTGCCCTCGGCCGTCGCACATAACGATTTTATCTTCGCGGTCATCGCGGAGGAAAAAGGATTCCTGGGAAGCCTCACGGTTCTCGGCCTGTTTGGGATAGTGTTGTTCAACGGCATTCGCATCGCCGGTTCCGCGAGGGACCGACTCGGCACCCTGCTCGCCATCGGCGTCACGGTGCTGTTCGCCGTGCACGTGTTCGTGAACATCGCCATGACCATCGGGCTCGTGCCCATCACGGGCATACCGCTTCCCTTTATCAGCTACGGTGGCTCCTTTGTGCTTAGTTGCTGCTTGCTGCAAGGACTGGTCCAGAGCGTCTGGCGCTTCAGGAGGGATTTCGCATGAACTCCCCTCTTCGCCCCAACGACCGCTTTGCCGGAATTTCCTGCGCCGCGACTGCCGCACTCGGGTGCCCCGGGCATACACCAGACCACACCCACCATGAGCGATCACTCGCAACCCACGCCCGCCTCCAGTGCGGACGTTTCCAGCAAATATGACGCGGAACTCGTCAATCCCCCGCCGATCACCGAATCCGCGCCGGTCAGCGCCGCCGAACTGAAGGCGGGCGCTTCCGAACGCTCCAAGCAACGCCCCCTGCTCCAGAAGATTCTCGCGGTGTTCCAGAAGGAAAAAGGCTCCTACCGCGAACTCATCATCAACTCCGAGCCGCTCGAGAAGCGCGTCGCGCTCCTCGTCGACGGCCGCCTCGAGAAATTCGAGATCGAGCGCGAGTCCGACAACCGCATGGTCGGCGGCATCTACAAGGGCCGCATCAAGAATCTCGACCCCGGCCTCAAGGCCGCCTTCGTCGACATCGGCTACACCAAAAACGCGTTCCTCCATTACTGGGACATGCTCCCCGCCGCCGCCGACTCGTCCGTCGAGGTCGTCCGCGTCAACAAGCGCAAGAACGCCCCGCCGCGCCCGGCCGACCCGACGGTCAAGGACATCCCGAGCATGTATCCCCCGGGCACCGATATCGTGATCCAGGTCACGAAGGGCCCCATCGGCACCAAGGGCCCGCGCACCACGACGAACCTCTCCATCCCCGGCCGCTACCTCATCCTCACGCCGTTCAGCGACGGTTGCGGCATCTCCCGCAAGATCGAGGACATCGCCGAGCGCAAGCGGCTGAAGCAGCTCATCAACGAACTCACCATCCCCGAGGGCGTGGGCGTCATCGTCCGCACCGCCGGCGAGGGCAAAAAAGCCCGCTACTTCGTCCGCGACCTCCACCTCCTCCTCAAGACCTGGTCCGACATCCAGGCCCGGATGCAGTCCGACCGCGCCCCCGCCACGCTCTACCAGGAGCCCGACCTCGTCGAGCGCACCGTCCGCGACTTCCTCACCGAGGAGGTCGACCGCGT
>CALFNN010000015.1 GCA_937902925.1 uncultured Opitutaceae bacterium | reverse complement strand
CACATGCCGAATCCGAAACTGTGGCCGGTCAGGCCATAAAATCACATGGCCAGAATTTGCGTCACGGCCGATCTGAGCGGCGAGCGCGACCCAACTGGCCACTTCGGGAACAACGCGGTGCGCAGCATTTGCTACTGCGCCAGCAGTCGCACCGGACCGAGCAGTCCGGACACGGCTGCGACTGCGGCGGCCGGTCCACCGCGGCCCGCGTTGCCCGCAGGGCCGCCCGGATAGGCACCGGCCCGACCGGGAGCCCCCATTCCGGCACTCGTGGCGACGCCATCCGCGGCGCCGGCCGGAGCGCCTGGGGCCGCGCTGGCCGACTGACCCGGTGCCCCAGTTCCACCCGGGCGACCGCCCGGGCCACCGGCACCGAACCCGCCGCGTTGCTGGCTGGGCGCCGCCTTCCGCACCTGCACTTCAAGGGAATTGCCGCCGCTCTTAATCGCCTGCGTCACCTCCCAAAGATACGGTGGCCAAGGCCGCACCGGGAGTTCCGCACCGTTTAGGCGAACGCGGACAATCTCGTGCGCATCGCCCAAATCGAGATAAACGCGTTTGTCCTGCGGCACGGCGGCGGTGAATTCCCGCTGATAAATTCCCGTGCCCGCGAATGACGCGGCGCCGATCTCCTCCCAAGTTTTGAGCGATGTAGTCATCTGCTTCTCGCCCAGCGTCACCGACCAGACGCCGGCCAGATCGGCGATGGTCTGACCCTTGGAGACCGTTGGCACCGCGTCGCCGGCACCGGCTGGCAACGCACCGATCACGATGACGCGCGCTTCCTGCGCGGCGAGCGTCAGTGGCACGTCCACGGTGCCTGCTGCCTTCGCGACGCCAGCGAGCGGATGAATTGTCCCGTCCGTCGCGTCCCAGACCTGCACCTGGCCGATGCCAACCAGCGTCGCGGTGCGAGCCTGCGTCTGGGCGGATTCGTTGAAGAAGAAGTAAACCTCACCGTCCTTCAACGAGCGGCGAAGGTATTTGATCGAGGGGCACGCGGCGTCGAGTTTGACGTCCGGCACCGGCAATGCGGCAACCACCTTTGAGGTGATTTCCGGCGTGGGCTCCAGCGTGGCGAAGCTCAGGTCGGGCGCTCCGGCCTCGGGGTTAAGGAATGTCCGGCCGACGATCATCGTGGGCGTGCGACCGACGAAGATGACTTTCCCTCCGGCCGCGGCGAAGGCCCGCAGCCGCTCCAGCACGCTCTGCTGGATGACAGTGGAGGTGGGGACGATCACCGCGCGATAAACTTGTCCGCTGAGGTTTTTCAGGCCGCCGCCCTCGAGCGTGCAGACCGTGGTGAGCGAATCGGCGTCCATGTGATCGAAGTCGATCTGATGCTCCAGCAGTTCGGTCACCAGCTTGACGGTGGCGGTGTCCGATTCCCGGTCGCCGAACCACATGCTGTCGGTCGGGTGAAACAGTGCGACCTGCGTCGCCGGCCGCCCGATCGACATCAGGTATTGGGCGCGGCTGACGTAGTGGCCGATGGCGGATGCCGGATCTTGCAGCGTGCCGCTGTCGGCGGGCGGCGCGGCGTTGAGGCCGCGGATGTTCATGTAATTGATGCCGCGGACGAGCTGGTAGTCGGCGACGAACTTGCCCGCCTGATTCGGGCCGCCGCCCTCTTCGTCCCAAGCGAGTGCGCGCCCGAAAACGTGGGCGGCTGAGGCGGCGAGCTTCGGAAAATCGGCGATGATGCCCGGCCCGATCTGGCCGAGATTATCGACGCCGGGCACGCCGACATAGTGCATGTCGCGCCAGAAGGAGCCTTCGCTGTTGACCAGCGCCATCATCGTTTCCTCGTGGTTCAGGTGCATCATGTATTCCATGTTGCGTGCGTTGCACCACTCCTCCTGCGGCTTGTAGAAGTTGTCGCGGAACATGCCACTCCACACGTCCCAGTAATCGGCCTTGGCGCGTTGTGCCTCGGGGGTCATCGGCCCGCCGAAGATAAAGGGAATGTAGGGTTTCAGGTCGTAGCCTTTTTGCTTTTGAAATGTTTCGAGCAGCTTGGGCGTCCATGGCGTGACCCCCGAGTAGTCGGTCTCGTCGCCGCGAAAGCCGAGGACGGTTTTGCCAAACTCATCGCCGACCGCCTTTTCGTAGGTGTCGTAGATAAGCTTCATGAAGGTGTGGGTGGCCACGGGATCGAGAAAGTCGATGAGCGTGTAGAGCGTGTCCTTGGTCGCGCCGCCGTCTTCGCCGTTGTCATTGCGCGTGGGTGAGGTGCGGTAGGCGTGACGGATAAAACCGATTTCCCACGACCCCGTGCCGGCGGGTGCCGTCCATGTGAGATGCCCATCCGCGGGGATCGGCACCACGATGCCCTCCGGCGCGCCGGCGCCGCCGCGTCCACCACGCCCGCGTCCGCCGTTCCCGCCGCCCATGGTGAGGAAGATGGCCTTCGTGCCCGGAGGCACCGGGATGCTGAACGGCTCGCCGACCGCCACGCTGTAGCGCACGTCGGCATTGGGCAGTTGAACCGTGAGTTCACCCGCTCCGCCACGTGGCGCCGTGTATTTGAAAATGCCGTCGGTTGGCAGCGGGAACGGCTTGACGGTCGGCGCCGCCGCATCCGCCGCCGGTGCCGCCGGCTCGGGGCGCGGATAGGCCAGAATACCCAGCGTATCGACGGGCAACGGAATATCGAGCGTCTGGCCGGCGGCGACGGTGCAGCGCGCGTCCGTGAGGATGCCCTGCATGCCCAACTGCGGGTAGTCCCGGCTGATCAAACCGCCGGCGAATCCGTCGGGATAACCGCAGTCGGTTTCGATCCAGACCTTCATGCCGCGTTGCTTGCATTCCTGGACGACAGTCTTCACCAAATCCATATACTCGGGCGAAAGATACTTCGGCTGCACCCGCTGCGAGTTGTTGATCATGTAAACGCCGCCGCCATTGGCGTGGATGCGTTCGATGTCCGCGATGATGCGCGCTTTGGTCTGCGGGCCGCCCCAAATCGCCCAATGGATCGCGCCGTATTCCGTGGGCGGCTGGGGAAACGCGGCGGCCGCCTCGGCGACGGTCGGCACGGTGACTTGCCGCCATGGTTGCACGGCACTTGGCACCGATGCCCCTGCGTCGCGACGCACGATTGGCTCGCCCTGCGCGACCTTGAGTTCCAAGCCGGAGAGGTCCGGGTCTTGCGTGTTCGAGAGGACGAGGCCGCGCTGCGCGGTCAGCTTACTGTTCTCAATCTTGAGGTCCAGAATGGGACTGCCTGTCAGGCCCTGAATGACGCCGGCAGCCTGCGCGGTGCCGGAAAAATTGATCAGCCGGACGTTGCGGACTTGCGTCAAGACCTTGGCCGGAGGGGCCAGCGGGGGCACCATTCTCCACTCGAGTTCGAAGCTAATCGCCCGGCTCACGTCCGTTAGTTGGAAATCGCGATAGACGATGTCCTCGATCACTCCGCCGCGGCTCGGTTGCGACTTGATCCGCGCAGCCGTGCCGGAGCCCGTGAATTTGCATCGCTGCACCAGCACGTGGCGGATTGACCCGCTGACCTCCGAGCCCATGGCCACGCCGCCGCCCGAGCCAAACGTGCAGTCGCTGATGGTGATGTTCTCCGACGGCCGGTTCACCCGCAGCCCGTCGGCGTCTTTACCGGCCTTGATCGAGATGTCGTCATCGGTACAGGCGATGTCGCAGCCGGTGATGCGCACGTCCTGGGAGGAACAAACATCGATTCCGTCGGAGCTGGGAATGTAGGCGTCAATGCGAACATTGAGGTTTTCCGCGACGACCTTGCGGCAGTAGATGAACACAAAGCCCCAGCGAGCCTGGTTCTTGAGGTGCACACCGGAGACGCGAACGTTGGTGCAATCCTGAAACACGACGGCGCGCGGCGGTGACACGCGGCCAGCGCCGCCCGGCAGGGGAATCCCGGCGGCGTTGATCGGGGGCAGGTGGGCCGGGTCCGGGGCGAAGTTGAGGGTCGCCGTGGTCGGCAACGGCATCGGATAGACGTCCGCCACTTTGGGCAGCGACGTGGGTTTAGGTGCGAGGAGAGGTGCCGGGCGGACTGCAGGCGCTCCTGCGCCGGCTCCCCCTCTGGCGACTGGGCCCCGCCGGGCACCGCCTCCCGACCAGGCGAGGCCGGATCCGTCGATGGTTCCCTCGCCGCTCACCACTACGTCCGTCATTCCGACAAAATTCAAAAAGGCTGAGGTCCAATAGCGCTCGATGCCTTCCCAACTCGTATACAGGGGCGGGAAGTCGGCCATCGTGGTGGTGCTCTTCAGCACTGCTTCCTTTTCCAGTTCGAGGTTCACGCCGGGTTTGAAATAGAGCGCGCCAGTTACGAAGGTCCCTGGGGGGACGACGATCACGCCACCGCCGGCCGCCGCGCAGGCGTCGATCGCGGCCTGGATGGCCTTGGTGTTGATCGTGGCGCCGTCACCAACCGCGCCATGTTGCGTGATCACGTAACGCGTGGCGGCGCGACTGCTCGCGACGCATGAAATGGAGAAAGCCGCGATGACGAGAAGGGCGGCGAGGCGCAGACGTTGAGGCAGGGTGTGCATGACGGGTTTTGAGAAGCTATGAATGGCATTCTACCCGCCGCACGGGAAAGAGCGGCGGAAGAGCGCGCGGAATGCAAATTCTGTCGGCGAAGATCCACGCCAGTGTGCAATCGCTGGAGTAAGGCATCACCTTGGATTGACGTTTATATCCGGATAGAGTTGTCCGAATTTTTGGTCCATCCGTTGGGCCGCTTTCCCGTCTCGGTGTAGCCTTTGGCGTCGTCGTCGAGGACCAGCGCCCAGTCTTCACCGCCGGCGGACGGTGTGAACTCGCGCGCCCGGATGCCGGCACCCCTCTCTCGAAGGGTCATCGCTTGAGTGATGGTCTCGATCGTTTGGGCTTGGCCCGTGCGCAGATCGAATCCACACGGGCGCCGTGGCCGGCTTGGATATGAACTCCGCTGAGCGAATCCAGAAAAACGAGCGCCTAACACGGAACGGCGGTCCCGTTCGACCATCACCGCCGGCGTTTCATCACCGCTTCGGTGCGAGATCGCACGTGTAGTTTGCGGTAGATGCTTTTCAGGTGGGTGCCGACGGTGTCGAGTTTGATGCTCAGGCGCTCGCCGATTTCTTTGTAGAGCAGGCCCTCGGTCAAAAGCCGCAGGATTTCCTCTTCGCGCAGCGTGAGCGGTTCGGCGTCGTCAGCGGACGGCGGCGGGCTATGAAACGATTGGACCAAATTGCGCGCGACCTCCCGACTCATCGGGGCGCCCTGGTTCCGCAGGTCGCGAATCGCCGCCACAATCTCGGCCCGCGGCGAGTTTTTCAGCAGGTAACCCGATGCGCCCGCCTCCAGCGCGCGCACAATTTGATCCGTGTCGTCATAGATTGTGAACATCACGATCTGCGTTTCCGGCAACAACCGCTTGAGCCGGGCCGTGCATTGGATGCCTGAGCTGCCCGGTAGCTGGATGTCCATGATCACGACGTCCGGCGCGGCGAGCGGGAGTTTTTGGAGCGCGGACTCGGCGTTACGGCATATGCACACGCAGGTCAAATCCGAGGCGGCGGAGATGATGTGCCTCAGCTCCTCGCAGATACCGGCACTGTCCTCGACGATGGCGACCTTGGTGGGCATGACTCGTGGGGCAACGTTAGCGGGACGGGGCGGATCCGGGCAACGCCACGCGCAGGGTCACCTGCGTGCCGCTGCCCAGCGTGCTGGCGATGGTGACCTCGCCGCCGATTTCCTTGATCCGCGCGCGGATGTTGCGGAGCCCGTTGCCGTCCGCCTCGTCGACCGCGAGGAGGGGAAACCCACGGCCATTGTCGCTGATGTAAATCTCGAAAAATCCTCCGGCGTAGCGCAGCTCGATGACGGCTTCGGTCGCGCTCGAGTGCTTGAGCACGTTGTTGAGCGCCTCCTTGGTGGCGGCGACGATCTGGTGCTGTAAATCCGGGGCCAGCGGCAGGGCCGGCCAAGCCTCGCCGCCTTTGACATTGCAATCGATCGGTGTCCCGCGAAACACGCGCTGCGCATACAATCGGATGAACTCGGCCAACCGATCAAGCGTCCCATTCCGCGGACTCATGGTCCACACGATTCCCGACAGCTCGGTCGAAAGGCGCTGGGTGCGCCGAGCCAGGCCGGCGAGTTGCGGAGGAAGTTCGGGCGCGGGCGTGCCGACGAGACGTTCCGCCAGCATGCCGAGCTCGGTGAGGCTGGCGCCGAGATCGTCGTGCAAATCCCGCGCGATGCGCACGCGCTCTTTTTCGAGCGCGTGTTCCTGTTCCAGCCGGCGCAACCGCTGGTGCAGACGGTGCTGCGCAATCGTGCGGGCCAACCAGGCCGTGAGCGCAGTGAGCAGCACGAGCCCGCACACCCGGAAACCGGTGGTTTCCCACCAGGCGGGCACGACAGTAAGGGCGAGCGTTGCTCCCTCCGTGTTCCAGCGACCGATGCTGTTTCGCGCCATGACGTGGAGGACGTAATCGCCGGGCGACAAATTCGTGTAGCTGGCCATGCGGTCGCTGCCCGTTTCAATCCACGGTTGATCGACCCCTTCCAGCCGATGCCGGAGCAACACGTCTTCCGGCGCAGTATAACTTAAAGCGGCGAACCGGAATTCAACCCGATGCCGGCCAGAGGGAATGCGGAGCGGCAGGGTGGAAGGCAGTGTGCGACCGTCGAGTTGCACCTCTTCCACCAACACGGGAGGTGGCGGAAGATTTTTGGGTAGTTTCGCGGGGTCGACGACCACGGCGCCCTGAGATGTGGCGAACCACAGCCGGCCGTCGCGGCCTTTGGCGGCGGCCGGCTGGTAGTTGGGAGTGGGATTCAGGCCGACCAGACCTTGGTTGTGCCCAAACAGGTGCGACACGATTCCATCCGAGCCCCCGTGCGCGGCTGCTAGAAGGTCGATTTTAGCCGCGTAGAAGAGCCCACGGCGGGCCGCGAACCATAGGCGCTCCTCGTCGTCTTCGACGATTTGCATGATGATATCGTCGGTCAGGCCCTGCGCCTGAGTGAGGCGGTAAAATTGTTCTCCGTCTTTAAGCACGAGACCGCCAGCCGTGCCGATCCAAAGACGATTGGCTGCGTCTGCATGGACGATGTGAACGGGCTGCTGCGGAAAACCGCGCGTCGCACCGAAGACTTCGCAACGGTTGCCGTCCCAGCACAACAGTTCGCCGGTGCTCGTGCCGAGCCAGATGCATCCGGCGTGATCTTCAGCGATGCACCGGATGTTTCGACGAAACCCATCCGCGCTCGAAATCAAGTGCAGTTGGTCCTCCCGGTAAAACCCGACGGTGTCGGGGTCGGCGGCGAACCATACGTCGCCATTGCGGGCGAGGAAGAGGACGTGTAAATCTACGCGGGGCGTCGGCAGCGGGATGGGCGCCTCGCTGGTTCCCGACTGCCAGCAAAACAAGCCGCTTTGGCCGCCGCCAAACCAGACGCGATCACGTGCGTCGATGCACACGGCGTTCGAGTAAATGGGGGGGCGAGAAAGTTCGTCGCCCGCGCGGAGCGAACCGTCCTCCTCGACACGCGCGAGACCACCGGTGCGATCCGCCAGCCACATCCGGCCGCTTGCGTCCGCAGCGACGGAGCTGACGATGTCACTCGCCAATCCGGCGGCAGCATTGTAGAGCCGATAGGCTTTCTCCCGCAGCTGCACGACGCCGCCCCCATCCGTGGTTAGCCAGATATTTCCTTCTCGATCCTCACTCACCGAAGCGACCGTTGAAAATGGCACAGGGATCGTGCGGAAACGACCGCCGACGTAGCAGAACAATCCTCGGCGATAGGATGCGATCCACAGCGTGCCCCGGCTGTCTTCAAACACGCCGCGAACTGCGGTGAACTCTCCTCTCCATGGCACGGCATCGGATTCCAGGACGAGTCGCCCATGGTCGAGTCGTTGCAGATACCGGTCGGTGCAAACCCAGGTGCGGCCATCATGGCTTGAGGCGATCAAGATCGGCTCGTGTGGGGTGTGTTCATAGTTTTGCAGTTCGCCGTCGTGGTCCCAAGCCAGCAACGAGTCCGACGCGATCCAGATTTTGCCCGCTGCGTCCGTCGCAAACGAATATCTTTGAGCCCGCGTCGCAGGGCCCGCCGGACTTTCAAAAAATCTTGTTTTTTTGTCGGCGGACCAACGCACCAGGCCGCCGCGAGCCGTGGCAACCCAGAGAGTGCCGTTGGCGTCGACGTGCAGATCGTCCGGTATTTCGTGCCGCTCGTTCAGCGCTGACGTCACCGGGTGAATGGTCCATGCGCCGTCGGCAAATCGAACGACCTCTCTGCTAGTGGGCAGCAGTAGCAGCGTTCCTGGACGCTCTTCAGCGAGCCCGCGAATGTTTAACCCGCGCGGTTGCTGAACTGGTGGTGGATGGAATTCGCGAAACTGGCGCCCATCGAAACGAGCCAACCCGCCGACGGTCGCAAACCACAGGAATCCCGCGTGGTCCTGCACCATCCGGGTGGTGCTGTTGTGCGGCAGACCGTCGTCGGTGGTCCACGTGCGCGTCTGATACTCCGGGTCGGATGGAGCTGCCACGAGGCCGACGTGAGCCAGCACCAGGGCAACACACCCCCCCCGCGAGGCTCGCACGCTCCGCTCGAAGCGCGAGAAAAGTGGGGAAAGTTCCAGCATGACGAGTTCCACCGCGAATACTGACGCCGCGAACAATTGGAGCAACCATGGAGTCCGGTTATCACTTGAACATGGGAGGCAGCGCCGGTGGACGATCGGCGCGACCCGTTGAAAAACTGCGTGCCTGCGGCGCAACGCGCGGGCGATCCACCACGATCTTCGGTGTCGCTGGGGCATTCGGATGAGCACGGCCTAACCCGAACAGGGGATGGCGCCCGCGCGGGCCAGCTGCAATACTGCCAACGCGCATCCTGCGCTTTAGCAGGTGGGCGCATCGGTCTTACACCCATCCCCCCGCGATGCTGCGAGAGCGATTGGAGCAGCAGCTACGCTCGCCTGCCCTCAGTGACCAGCACCCAAAACCAAAATCGTATGAAATCCTCCGAAAATAGCCCCTCCCGATTGGCGCGATGGATTCTGCTCCCGTGCTTCGCTTGTCTCGCCACGTTATCCTGTCCGGCGCAAGTCGTGCCGGTGGCCGACGCCGCGACCCTCGCCAAATACGACCTGAACAAGAACGGCAAACTCGATCCCGACGAGCTTGCGGCGCTCCAAGCCGACCAGGCGAAAGCCGCCAAGACTCCCGTCGCCTCCGCCGACACGGAGAAGGACAATGCCGTCGTTCAGTTGTCCCCCTTTGAGGTGAACTCGTCCCAGGATCGCGGCTATATGGCCACCAGCTCGATGTCCGGCACCCGCCTGAACTCGAAGCTCGATGATCTCGCCGCCTCGATCACCGTTGTGACCAAGCAGCAGCTCATCGATACAGCCGCGGTCGATATCAACGATATCTTCTCCTACGAGGCGAACACCGAAGGCATGAACCAATACACGGAGTTTTCGCTGGATGGCGGCGCCTACAACGAGACGACGACCCAAAATCCCCAATCCTCGAACCGCATCCGCGGCCTCGCCGGGGCCGCGAACATGGCGGTCGACAATTTTACGGCCAGCAGCACGATCCCGATCGATTCCTACAATATCGACACCGTGGAGATCAGCCGCGGGCCCAATGCCAACATCTTCGGCTTGGGTGGTGGCTCGGGCACGGTGAATCTGGTGACGGCGCAAGCCAACCTGACGCGCGAGACCACGCAGCTCACCATGCGCGGCGACAGCTATGGCGGCTGGCGCACCAACATCGACCTCAGCCGGCCGATCATCAAAAACAAACTGGCGGTGCGGATCGCCGGCGTGCATGAGGAAAAGGGCTTCGAGCGCCAGCCTTCGCAGGACGACACCAACCGCCTGACCGCCGCTTTCACGGCGCGTCCGTTCAAGGGCACCACGATTCGCGGCACCTTCGAGTCGTATCGCGACGTCTTCAGCCGGCCCAAC
>CALFNN010000014.1 GCA_937902925.1 uncultured Opitutaceae bacterium | reverse complement strand
AAGTATTGGACGAGGTTGAAGGTGAACGAGTCGTAGTTGTCGATGACGAGCAGCACGGTTCTTAGCCGGGCATTAGCTCGCGGATTGACCGGCGGGTCAAGCATGGGGCAGGGTGGTGCAAGCCGATGGCCGAACACTTCCAGCTTCTCAAAACCGACACAGTCACGGCGGCCCGGCGGGGCCGTCTGCGCACGCGGCACGGCGTGATCGAAACGCCGATCTTCATGCCAGTCGGGACGCAGGGCACCGTGAAATCGGTCACGCCGGCACACCTGCGCGAGATGGGCGCGCAGATCATCCTCGGCAACACCTACCATCTCAACCTGCGGCCGGGCAGCGAACTCGTGCGCGACCTCGGCGGACTGCACAAATTCATGGGCTGGGACGGTCCGATTCTCACGGACAGCGGCGGGTTTCAGGTCTTCTCGCTGGCGAAGCTGCGGGACATCCGTGACGAAGGCGTGGCGTTTTCGTCGCACTTGGACGGCGCGAAGCTTTTCCTCGGGCCGCGCGAGGTGATGGGCATCCAGCAGAATCTCGGCAGCGACATCGCGATGGTGCTCGACGAGTGCCCGCCCTGGCCGTGCGAGCGCGACGCGTGTGCGAAGGCGGTGGCGCGCAGTTATCGCTGGGCGCAGCAGTGCAAACAGATCGCCACCGACAGCGGGTTCCTGGCGGCGGGGCACCACGTGTTCGCGATTGTGCAGGGGTCGACGTTCGACGACCTGCGGCGCGAGGCGGCGGAGTCGCTGGCGGCGCTGGATTTTCCCGGCTACGCGGTCGGGGGCGTGAGCGTCGGCGAGCCGGAGCCGGAGATGCTCAAGCAGGTCGGCGCGACGACGCCGTTCCTCCCGGCGGACAAACCGCGCTACACGATGGGGCTCGGCACGCCGCCGCAGTTGCTGCGGATGATCGCCTTGGGGGTGGACATGTTCGACTGCGTGCTGCCGACGCGCGTGGCCCGCAACGGCCTCGTGTTCACGCCCGAGGGGCCGATGAACCTGCGCAACGAGCAATACCGCGCCGACCCGCGGCCGATTGTCGAGGGCCTGGACAACTACACGTGCCGGAATTTTTCGCGCGCCTACCTGCGGCACCTCACGCTGGCCGGAGAAATCCTAAGCTGCACGCTGCTCACGATTCACAATCTGCATTTCTTCCTCGATCTCATGGCGCAGGTGCGGACGCACCTGGAGGCTGGCGACTACGGCGCGTGGCATCGGGCGTGGATCGAACGTTACGAGACCGGCGCGGCGGCGCGCGTGGCACGGGATTGATTTCGAGGCGTGGGTCGTCGCGTGCCACCGGCCCGGCTTCTCGGCGATTTCAGCGGGCAGCTTTGCGCTGCGCTTCGTCGAGACCCTCTCGCGCTTCGATCATTTTGGGATCGAGGCGAACGGCGGCCTGGAAATGGGGAATGGCTTCCCGGGCCCGGCCTGCCTGAAGCTCGGCCGCGGCGAGGTTGAAATGCGCCGCGGCATCGTCCGGCCGGAGCCGGAGGACGGCTTCGTCGTGGCGGATCGCCTCCGGGAGACGGCCCGTGTGAGCGAGCACCAGTCCGAGGTTGAAGTGCGCCTCGGCGTCGTCGGGGGTGAGCCGGAGCACTTGCTCGAGATGGGCGACGCCTTCGTCGATTTTTCCCGTGGCGAGCAAGGCATTGCCGAGGTTGTTTTGCACGGCAGACCGATCGGGCTGGAGACGGACGGCACGCTCGTAGTAACCGATGGCGTCTTGGAGTTGGTTTTGCTGCAACAGCGCGTCACCGAGGTGGCTCAGGCTCTCGACGTCATTGGGATTGGCGCGCACGAGCTGCTCGAGGAGCGGGATGGCATCTGCCAGGCGGTTGAGTCCGAGCAGTGCGAGGGCGAGGTTGTAGCTCACTTCAATCTTCTCCGGGTGCGCCTTGCGCGCGGCGGCGAGATGCTCGATGGCTTCGTCGTAGTGCCCGGACTTGACCAGCAACCCCCCGAGATTGGCGTGTGCCAGCCAGGCGGCGGGATTACGGGCGAGCGTCTGCCGGTAAAGCGTCTCCGCGTCGCGATACATCCGGCTCTGTCGCCACGTCAACGCGCCGAGGACCGCGAGCAATACGACTCCCATCGCGCGGGCGACTGGCGCGTCGAATCGCGGCATCAAGTTGGTGGCGCCGGCGACAACGGCGACGATCACGCCCATGGCGGCCATGTATTGCAGATGGTCCGCCACGAACGAAAACACGAACAGGTAGACGTTGAGAAAGCCCAGCACCGGCAGCAGTGTGACGACAAAGAACAGGGCCGCTCCAAGCGGTGCGCGGGAATGTTTCCGGGCAAGCCAGACGGCGGCAAGACCGGCAGCCGCGGCAAGTGGGTAGAGGTATTGGCCGAGATCGGCCTGACTCACGGACCACCGGGGATAGATGAAGACCAGGTCGACGGGCCAGACGATCTTCCCGAGGTAAAACCAGATGGCGCGGCCGGCGATCAGGCCGCGTTCGATGAACGTGAAGGCAAAGTCGGCGCCCTGCGCGCCGACGACCTTCCACTCGACCCACGCAACGAATAGTCCGTCGACCGCTCCGAGGACGAAAAACGGCAGCAACGGGAGCCAGTCGCGGCGCCACGACAACTGGCCGCGTTGCCACCAGAAGACGATGAGGAGGGCCGCGGGCAAGGTGGCCGCCGTCGTTTTGCTGAGCAGGGCGAGCGTGAACAAGCCGAGGGCGGCGGCATACCATCGTTTGCTGCGGTCCGCGTCGAAGCGAAGATAGGCGAGCATGGCGCCGAGATAAAACAGCCCGGACTGTGTGTTCTTGAGCTCAGTAATCCACGCCACCGACTCGACCATGACGGGGTGCAGCGCGAAAACGGCCGCGGCCAACCGGGCTCCCGGTATTTGCAGCCGGCGCAACACGAACCACAGGAGCACGGCGTCCAGCGCGTGCACGCCGATGTTGAAAAGATGATAGCCTGCAGGGTTGTCGCCGAAGAGCGGGTATTCCAGCCACGACGTCGTGTGGAGCAGCGGGTAGTATTGCTGCACCGCTCCCACGTCGAACCAGATGCGCCACAGGCCGTGCCACGACTGCAGATTCGGGGGCGTGACGTGAGCGTCATCGTCCCAGATGAAGCCCGCGCGCCACGTCGGTTGATAGGCCACGAAGACCGCGGCGATGATCGCGAAGACGAACAGCCACTCCCGGCCGGTCAGGCTCGACGCAGGCGGACGCGGCGAAATCGCCGGTGAGGTGGGCAGGATCGCGGCGTCCGGCTCGGCCGCTCCGGCGGCAGTAGAGCGGGAAAGGTTGGTGCGACGGACCATTGCAAGGGCGGCGGAAAACGGCCCAACGCAATACACCTCACGCCCAAGGGTCGAGGTGGAACCGGCATTTTACCGCCCGACGCGCTCCGGCGCCCGGCCGAAGGCTGTGTCGCTGGCGGAATTCCCTGCGACGTTGGCGAGCGCCTAGCGGAGCATCCAGCGCACGCCCGCGGTGAACAGCAGGGTGTCCGGCGCGTTCTTGATTTGGTTGTAGCTCGCCGAGACAACACCGGCGAAGTCGCTCGAAAACCAGTGGTTGGCCTCGGCGCGATATTGGAGTGTCGCCCGGTTGCCGCGAAACGCATCGCGGTAGGAAAGGCCGAGATTGATGGCGGTGACGGCGCCCACGGGAATCTCGTAGCCGGTCGTAAGCGCCCAGAACGCGTCGTCGTCGCGCGCGAGCACGCCGAAGGTTTTCACGCGGTTCCACGCCTGACCCAGGGTGCCGGCGAAGTAGGCGTTGCCGTATTCGTTGCGCCGGTAGGTCAGGAGCGTGGCATGCAGGGCGTTGTGGTTCAGGCCGTGATCGGAGTCGTTGGTGTGGGCAAGGTCGTAGCCGAAAGTGAGGTCGAGCTTGTCGTTGAGCGGCAGGTTCGTGCGGGCGTCGGCGCCGAAGGTGTAGTCGATCACGTCGCTGTTATGGCGATCGTAGGTGAAATCGAAACCGGCATAACGCCGTCCGATGAGGCCGGCTTCCGCATTCGGCGTGAGCTGGGCTTGCAGCCCGGAGGCACCGAGGAGCAGGGCGGCGACGAACAGGACAACTGGCTTGGTGGAGTTCATGGGATGGGACGTGGGTTATTGTTGCCGGGTTTGAACCGGGCGCCTCGAGGAGGCCCGCCGGAGGTCGAACGAGCCGCATTGTTGGCGATGGCTTCCGTTGTCCAACGTGGAACCGGTGCGGTGGCGGCGATTTCTATATTCTTTACTAATTTCCCGCGAAAATCGGCCGTGCGCCGCCGGCCAACTTAGGCTGGATTGCCCCGGCGATTGTCCACTAACTCCCGACCTGACATGCGTATTCTCGTCACCGGCGGCGCCGGCTTCCTCGGCTCTCATCTTTGCGACCGGCTGCTCAAGGACGGCCACGAGGTCGTTTGCATTGATAATCTCTTCACCGGCCAGAAGGCGAACATCGCGCACCTGCTCGGCAACCCGAACTTCGAGTTCGTCCGCCACGACATCATCGATCCGTTCAAGTATGAGGTCGACCAGATCTACAACCTCGCGTGTCCCGCCTCGCCGCCGCACTACCAATACAACCCGATCAAAACCATCAAGACCTCGGTGATGGGTGCGATCAACTGCCTGGGACTGGCGAAGCGGCTGCGGGCGCGGGTGTTTCAGGCGAGCACGAGCGAGGTCTACGGCGATCCTCAGGTGCATCCGCAACCGGAGAGCTACTGGGGCCACGTCAATCCGATCGGCCGGCGCTCCTGCTACGACGAGGGCAAACGATGCGCCGAGACGTTGTTCTTCGACTACCACCGCGAAAACAAAATCGATATCCGCGTCATCCGCATCTTCAACACCTACGGCCCGCGGATGCACCCGAATGACGGCCGCGTCGTGTCGAACTTCATCGTGCAGGCGTTGAAGGGCGAGGACCTGACGATCTATGGCGATGGCACGCAGACGCGGTCGTTCTGCTACGTCGACGACTTGATCGAGGGGTTCGTGCGTTTCATGGCGCAGACCGAGACGATCGGCCCGATGAATCTCGGCAACCCCGGGGAGTTCACGATGCTTCAGCTCGCGGAGCTGACGCTCAGACTGGTCGGCGGCAAAGGCAGGATTGTCCACAAGCCGCTCCCCGCGGATGACCCGAAACAACGGCGTCCCGACATCGCGCTCGCGAAGCGCGTGCTCAAATGGGAGCCGGCCGTCCCGCTCGAGGAAGGCCTGAAGCGCACCATCGGCTATTTCAAGACGCGGATTTGATCCGTCGCCGCCAACGACGTGGCGCCCCGGCCGGTTGGCCCAAACGCGTCAGGGCGTCGCGGGTTGCCGCGGGCGATTGGGTCGCGGCGACGCAGTCGTGGAGGCGCGGGCGATGACGGAAGCGATTGTCCATCCGGCAATTCTCCGCTTGGGCGCGAAAACGATTTCTTCATTTGCCAAGCCACTGGCGCGGCCTACGCTCCGACCCCCTTCATGCTCTCGTTTCTTCTCAAACGGTTTTCCGGCCGGCACTACAAAAAATTCCTCGAGAAGTGCCGCCCGATCGTGGCGCGCGTCAACGAGCTTGAAACCTCCTACCAGTCGCTCACCGACGAGCAGCTCCGTGCGAAGACCGACGAGTTTCGCGCCCGCCTGAAGAACGGCGAAACGCTCGACCAGATCCTGCCGGAGGCGTTTGCCACGGTGAAGAACGCCGCCCGCCGGCTGTGCGGCCGCCAGATCGTCGTCTGCGAGCACGAACTCACGTGGGACATGATCCATTTCGACGTCCAGCTCATCGGCGGCATGGCGATTCACGAGGGCCGGATTTCCGAAATGGCGACGGGCGAGGGCAAGACCCTCGTCTCGACGCTGCCGCTCTACCTCAACTCGCTCAACGGCCGGAACACCCAGCTCGTCACCGTCAACGACTACCTCGCCCGCCGCGACTCCGAGTGGATGGGGCACCTCTACAGTTTTCTCGGGGTCACCGTCGGCTGCATCCAGCAGCAGATGTCGCCCGACCTGCGGCGCGACATGTATGGCCGCGACATCACCTACGGCACCGCGAGCGAATTCGGCTTCGACTACCTTCGCGACAACGGCATGGCCACGCGCAAGGAGGACCAGGTCCAGCGCGACTACTGGTTCTGCATCGTGGACGAAATCGACTCCATTCTCGTCGACGAGGCGCGCACGCCGCTGATCATTTCGGGTCCGGCGCCGATCGAGCGCGAGCAGCCGTTCACCCGGCTGCGACCGCCGGTGGACCAGCTCGTCAACGACCAGACACGCCTCTGCAACCGGATCGTCGCTGAGGCGAAGGAACTGCTCGAGAAGCCGAACCTCACGCCCGAGGAGCGCGACACCGCCTCGCGGAAAATGCTGCAGGTGAAGATGGGCCATCCGAAAAACAAGCAGCTCCTCCGGCTGATGGAAACCGGCGACTGGCGGAAGCTCCTCGACAAGACGGAGACCGAGCTGAACTCCGACCTCAACAAGGACGAGCTCTACCGGCTCAAGGAGGATTTGTTCTTCGTCATCGACGAGCGCCAGCACCAGGCGGACCTCACCGAAATCGGGCGCAACAAGCTCCGCCCCGACAATCCCGACGCGTTCGTCCTGCCCGATCTGGCGACCGAGTTCAGCGATTTCGACAAGGACACCTCGGTCACGCCCGAGGAGCGCGAGGCCAAGAAACTCGCCGCGCAGCAGCGTTACGCCGAGGTCTCCGAGGACATCCATGCCATCTCGCAGTTGCTCCGTGCCTATTCGCTCTACGAACGCGACGTCGAATATGTCGTCACGCCCGATGGCAAGGTGTTGATCGTCGACGAAAACACCGGCCGCGTGATGCCCGGGCGGCGGTGGTCGGACGGCCTGCACCAGGCAGTGGAGGCGAAGGAAGGCGTCGCGATCGAACGCGAGACCCGCACCTACGCGACGATCACGATCCAGAATTATTTCCGCATGTATGAGAAGCTGGCGGGCATGACCGGCACGGCGGAAACGGAAGCGACCGAGTTCCAGGACATCTACCGGCTCGCGGTGCAGGTGATTCCGACGAACAAGCCTTGCATCCGCATCGACCGCAACGACTCCATCTTTAAAACCCGCCGCGACAAATACGCCGCCGTGGTGAAGCAGATCGAGGAGGCCAACAAGCGCGGCCAGCCCGTGCTCGTGGGCACGGTGAGTGTCGAGTCGTCCGAGGTGCTTTCGCGCATGTTGAAACGCACGGGCGTGATTCACACGGTCCTCAACGCCAAGTTTCACGAGCAGGAATCCGAGATCGTGGCGCGCGCCGGCCAGCGCGGTGCCGTTACCATCGCGACCAACATGGCCGGCCGCGGCACCGACATCAAACTCGGCGAGGGCGTGCGCGAACTCGGCGGGCTCTTCGTCATCGGCACCGAGCGCCACGAATCCCGCCGCATCGACCGCCAACTCCGCGGCCGTTGCTCGCGCCAGGGCGATCCGGGCCTCACGAAGTTTTTCCTCTCGCTCGAGGACGACCTGATGCGGCTGTTTCTCCAGGGCAACCTCGCGTCGCGCCTCATGGAAGGCTCGATGCAGGAGGGCGAGGAGCTCGAGCATCCGTGGCTCAACCGCTCGATCGAGAGCGCGCAGAAAAAGGTCGAGCAGCAGAATTACTCGATCCGCAAACGCCTCCTCCAATACGACGACGTGCTCAACCAGCAGCGGGAGGTCGTCTACGGCATCCGCAACGCCGCGATCCACGCCGCGCGGCCGAAGGAGATCATCTTCGAGCAGATCGAGGAGGAGCTCTTGATCCGACTCGAGGTGGCGGGCTTCGGGGAGAAGGGCGGCCCGACGCAGACCACGATCGAAAGCCTCGTGGGCTGGGTCAACCAGCACTTCCCGGTCAGCGTGCGGGTGGAGGAGCTGTCGGGGACCGACCCGGTCGTGCTGGCGAAGGCGTTGATCGAGCGGATCAAGAAGGCCTATGCGGTGAAGGAGTCCGTCGAGATTCCCGAGTCGCTGGGCTCACTGGAACGTTACGTGGTCATCAACGCGATCGACCACCACTGGCAGGAGCACCTCACCGAGATGGAAGACTTGCGCAAGAGCATCGGCCTGCGCAGCTACGGCCAGAAGGACCCGCTCGTGGAATACAAGAGCGAGGCCTAC
>CALFNN010000013.1 GCA_937902925.1 uncultured Opitutaceae bacterium | reverse complement strand
GCGACGCGGTCATCCCGCTCGTCGCGATCGCGAACCCGATCCAATACGTCAAGGACCCGCTGCGGGTCTTCGAGCTCGATTTCGAGGCCAACCTCGCGGTCGTCCGCCAGTGCGCGAAATACAAGAAGCGGATCATCTTTCCGTCGACGTCCGAGGTCTACGGGATGTGTCCCGACGCCAGGCTCGACGAAACCACGAGCGCGCTCGTCTATGGCCCGATCGAGCGGCAGCGCTGGATCTATGCGTGCTCGAAGCAGCTCCTCGACCGCGTGATCTACGCCTACGGCGTGCGCGACAACGTGGACTACACGCTTTTCCGGCCGTTCAACTGGATCGGGCCGAAGCTCGACGACGTGTTCGAGCCGAAGGAGGGCAGCTCGCGGCTCTTCACGCAGTTCATCTCGAACGTGATCTTCAAGAAGCCGCTCCAGCTCGTCGACGGCGGGAAGCAGAGCCGGTCGTTCACGTTCATCGACGACGGCGTCGATGCGCTCCTGCGGATCATCGAGAACAAAAACGGCTGCGCCTCGCGGCAGATCTTCAACCTGGGCAATCCGCGCAACGACGTGAGCGTGGCCGAGCTCGCGAAGCTGATCGTGAACGCGTTCAAGGACTATCCGGAATACGCGGCGCACGTGAAGGCGGCAAAGACGGTCGTCGTGCCGTCCGGAAAATATTTCGGGAAGTATTATCAGGACATCCAGAAGCGCGTGCCGTCGATCGCGCACGCGAAGAAGCAGCTCGGCTGGAACCCGAAGGTGAACCTGAAGAAGGCCATCCGGCTGACGCTCGACTACCATCTCGCGCACAAGGACTATCAGCTCGAGTAAGTCACAGCCGAATTGTGGGAGCGGTTTTACGCCGCGATGGTTCGCGGGACAAACCCGCTCCTACAGTGAAGGCGCCGACCATGCCCCTCCGCCTCGCGCTCAAAGTTGATGTCGACACCGACCGCGGCACGCGCGAGGGCGTGCCGAACCTGCTGGCCGATTGCCGCGCGTGCAACGCGCCCGCGTGCTTCCTGTTTTCACTCGGGCCGGACCAGACGGGCCGCGCGATCACGCGCGTTTTCCGGCGGGGATTTTTTTCCAAGGTTTCGCGGACGAGCGTGGTGCAAATCTACGGGATTCGCACGTTGCTCACCGGCACGCTGCTGCCCGCGCCGCACATCGGCCGGCGCAACGCCGGCGTGATGCGCGCCGTGCGCGATGCCGGGCACGAAGTGGGCATCCACTGCTACAACCACTATCGCTGGCAGGATTACGTGCAGAAGATGTCGCTCGCCGCGGTGCGCGAGGAGTTTCTGTCGGCGCGGGTGGAGTTTCTCCGCGTCTTCGGCACCGAGGCGAGGACGGCGGGAGCGGCGGGCTGGCAGAGCAATGCGCGCAGCCGCGAAATCTACGACGAGGCCGATTTGCTCTATGCCAGCGATACGCGGGGCGGCGGGGCGTTTTTCCCGCGGATCGACGGGAAGGTTTTCAAGACGCTGGAGATTCCCAGCACGCTGCCGACGTTCGACGAGCTCATGGGCCGGCCGGAATATCCCGACGAGCGGATCGTGCCGCATTACGTTTCGTTGCTGCGGGAGGAGAGGGTCAACGTGCTGACGATTCATGCCGAGATCGAGGGCATGGGCCGGCGCGCGCTTTTTCGGGAACTGCTCGCGGCGTGCCGCGGCGCCGGGGTCGAGTTCATCCGGCTCGATGATTATGCGCGCGAGCTGCTGGCGAATCGCGTGGCGATTCCCGTGCGCGATCAGGTGCAGGGCGCCGTCGACGGGCGTTCGGGGGTCGTCGCCATGCAATCGGCCTGAAGCCGAGAATCGACGCGCTGGACTCCGAACCAGAATGAGAACTCGACCCCGATCCGTTGCGATAGGGCCGCTCGCACTGGTTCTCGCCGTGGCGCTGGGCGGCTGGGGCGCGCGTCCGGCGTGCGCCGGCGAAGGGAATCACCGGATGATCCTCCTGACCGATCTGCTCGGCGAACAGGACGATTCGCAGATGCTGGTGCGGCTGCTGATGTATGCGAACGAGGTCGACATCGAGGGACTGATCGCCGTCAGCATCAGCGATCCCGGCTACCCGGCCCGCGAGCCGTCGCAGCCGCACCGGATCGGCGTGCATCCGGAGGAGCTGGTGAAGGACATCAACGCTTACGCGGCGGTCCGCCCGAATCTCCTGAAGCATGCGACGGGATGGCCGACGGCGGAGTTTTTGATGAGCAAGGTGGGCGCCGGGCCCTACGGCTATGGCATGGCGGCGGTGGGCGATGGCCAGAGCACACCGGGCACGCGGTTGATCGTCCGGGCCGTGGAGGCGCCCGACCCGCGTCCCGTTTACATTTGCGTCACGGGCGGGGCCAACCCGCTCGCCCAAACCCTCTGGGATTACCGGAAAACACACACGGCGGAACAGGTGAAGGCGTTGGTCGCGAAGATCCGCGTTTACGACGACTTCGGTCAGGACGACGCCGGCGCGTGGATCTGCCATAACTTTCCCGACATCCTTTGGATTCGCAGTCTCGACCAGGCGTTCGGATTGATGGGCCCCGGTCCGCCGCACATCCCGCCGGGCGTTTCGCCGACGGCGCGCGACCCCTACGTCTGGCAGCCCTATCCGCCGACGGACGAAGGTCAGCACCTCTGGATGAAGGAGCACGTGCAACGCGACCACGGTCCGCTCGGCGCGCTCTATCCGGACCGAACCACCGGCAACGGTCGCTTCCGCTATCTCGAAGGCGGCAACACCAGCACCTGGATCGGGCTCGTGAACAAGGGGCTTTACGACCCCGAGCACATCAACTGGGGCGGCTGGGGCGGGCGTTTTCAGGAGCACAAAGTCCAGATTTCCGCGGGCCAGGATCGCGTGCGCAGTTTTGGCGAAGGCGAAAAACCCTACGAACCGTTTGCGATGTTTCCGGACGCCACCGACAAGTGGACCGATCCCGACACCGGCAAGACCTACGACGATGTCTGGACGCCGATCCGGCGGTGGCGGCGGGCCTACGAGGACGATTTTCAGGCGCGGATGGAATGGTGCGTGAAGGATTTCAAGGACGCGAACCACAACCCCGTCGCGGCGTTCAATGGCGATCTCGGCCGCACCGTCGTGCGACTGACCGCGCCCGCGGGCGGAACGTTGACCCTCGACGCCGCGGCGTCGACCGATCCGGATGGCGACGCGCTGCGCTTCCGCTGGTTTCCCTATCCCGAGGCGGGCACCTACGAGGGTGCGATCGCGATCGAGCGTGCCGGCGAAAAAATCGCACGCTTCGAAGTTCCGGCGGACGCAGCGGGCAAACAGATTCATCTCATCCTCGAGGTGCGCGACGAACATCCGGGAAATTCGCTCTTCGCCTACCGGCGGATCGTCGTCGACGTGCCGTAACAGCGGGCGGCCCCGGAACTCGATGGCGAGGCGAACAACCTCGCTTGCCCTGCCCGCGTCTGGCGTGCGAATGTTGCGCCGTTATCCCCATGAAACTTAACCCCTCGCTCCACCTCGGTCGTGCCGCCGCCTTCTCTGCCGCACTTTTGCTTCCGGCCTTGTTTCTGTCCGCGGCCGAAACCCCGGCTCCCGCGACCGGTGCGCCGCCCAAGTCGTGGATCGATCCCGACACCGGCCACCGCATCGTCCGCCTGACGAGCGAGCCGGGATCCGACAGCTTTTATTTCAACTACAACTGCTTCACCCCCGATGGGAAGAAGATGGCGTTCACGACGACGGAGGGGATTTCCGTGCTCGATCTCGCCACGTTCGAGGAAAAGCCGCTCGTGAAGGGCCCCGCGAAAACGATCATCGTCGGGCACAAGACGCCCAATCTCTACTACTCCAAGCCGACCGACGATCCGTTCTTCTCGACGCTCTGGTGCGTGAATCTCGACACCGGGGAGAACCGCAAACTCGCCGATCTTCCACGTCGCGCGAGCGTGGTCACGATCAATGCCGACGAGACGCTCGGCGCCGGCACCTACATCGAGGGCGATGCGAACGCCGGCGGGGCCTATGATGGCACCGTGCCGACGGGGCGGATGTCGGCGACCAACCTCGGCGAGCCGGCCAACAAGGGCGAGTTGATGGCCCGCCGCCTCGCGGCGAAGCTGCCGGTGACGATGTTCACGATCGATCTGCGCACCGGCGCGGTGAAGAATCTTCTCGAACACAGCACCGATTGGTTGAATCACCTGCAGTTTTCGCCGGCCGATCCGGCGCTCCTGATGTATTGCCACGAGGGCGCCTGGCAGCAGGTCGACCGGATCTGGAACATCCGCACCGACGGCACGCAGAACCAGCTCATTCACAAGCGCACGTTGGAAATGGAGATCGCCGGCCACGAGTGGTGGGGCGCCGACGGCGAGACGATCTTCTATCAGCTGCATTTCCCGCGCGGCGGCCACGTTTCGTTCATCGCCAGCTACAACGTCGCCACCACGGAGCGCCGCTGGCTGCAATACAACCCCGACCAGTCGTCGATCCACGACAACTCCTCGCCGGACGGGAAAATGTTCTGCGGCGACGGGGACAACCGTTCGCCGTGGATCTTCCTGTTTCGTCCCACGATGATTCAGGATCGCGGGACCGTCGGCGAGCACCTGATCAAGGGCGGCTACCTCCAGTCGGAGAAGCTCGTGAACATGGCGAAGCACAACTACCGGCTCGAGCCGAACCCGATCTTCACGCCGGATCAGAAATTCATTATTTTCCGGTCGAACATGTTTGGGCCGGACTACGCCTTCGCAGTGGAAGTCGCCAAGGCGAAAGCCCCGTAACCGCGCCAGGGTTTAATCCCGCGGACCGCGACAAAAAAGCCCGCACGGATCGTGCGGGCGGTGGAATCGAGGGGTGCCGGCGTTCAGGCCGAGACCGGGATCGGGACCAATCTGCGGCGCTGCCAGGTCCGGCGCCCGATCAAGACGGCGACAAACAGCGCCGCGATGGCGGCCGCGGCGGTCTTGGGTTCAGGTGCCGGGGCCAGCGACCCTTGAATCGTCATCGTGTAGGCGAAGTCGCCGGAGGGGGCGAATAACGACACGTTACCCGGATTCTGGAGGTCGGTGCTAAAGGTGCCCAAGCCGGATAGAAACGACGTCGCGGCATAACCGGCCGTGCTGGACCCAAAGAACGCCTGGCTGGCGCCGTCGGCCGCGAGGCTGGATTGGCCGGCATTGGCCACGACGGTGGGGCCGCCCGCGGAAGTCGTGGTAAGCAAGAGGGCGTAGGTCAGCGACGGGTCGAGTCCCGTCAAACTCTGGTTGAATACCAGGGCGCCGGATCCGCCCGCGAACGCAAGGCCGGCGGTCCCGAACTGGGTGAGGGAGCCAACCACGGCGTTGTTGGTAACGTCCCACTGGGCGACATAAGTGCTGAAGGTTTCTCCCGCGCCTCCGGTGAGTGTCCAAGAGACGCCGGACAGGCTGCTGAATCCCGTGATCGTCTGGATCGCCGTATTTGCACTGGAGGAGGCGCTGCCGACTCCCGTTCCCGCGCCCCCCAACAAGCTGAGGCTGACCGTTCCCGCGGACGTGTCGGAATTCTGGTAGGTGACTTGGGCCCGCGCGTTCAGGGCCAAGGCCGTAGCGGCGGCGAAAACGAAGAGTCGAAACTGGGTTTTCATTTGGGGCGGTTGTTCGCGGGACGCCGGGATTCAGTCCAATCAGGCATGAAACGCAAGGCGTTTTATAGGGACTTACACCTAGTCTTGGAGCGTCTCTGCCGGGACCTTATAGCGACGATATTACCGAAGCGATTGCTGCTGCGATATGGGCTTCCGGCCGGTCGCCCCAGACGGCAACTGTGAGCATCTGGGCGGGTTGATCCGCGCGGGCTTCGAGCACGTGGTTGAAGCGCATCTTTATCCAAGACTGCCAGCCCGACGATTCGTTTTCCAACGGGCGTCCGCGCGAGGGATCCCAGACGGTGAATGCGACGGCAAACTCTTCCCCCGCGCGGCGAAAGATGAAGGCCTGGAATGGTATTTCCCCGCCGGCCCATCGCACCGGCAGGGTCGCGATCGGCCGGACGAGTTCGCAGCCGGACATGGGCAGGCAGACGGTCGGGTTGTGCAGAAACGGAATGGAGTGCGCCGCCTGTCCCTTGCGCCACTCAATGTAGTAGGCGGCATTCAGCCGCTGGTCTGCGGTCTCCCATTCGCCGGCTGCGAAATAGTCGGGCCGCAACATATCCCGGGCGGCGTCGCTCAGCGGCACCTCGTGGAAGCCCGTCTGCCGGCTCGGAAAACGCGCGCCCCATTGCATGATGGTCGCCGCCTGTCGGGTCGCTCCCCGCGCATACCACCACCGGGTGCCGGTCTCGATCAGGAGCAGCGCCGCCGCGAGCGTGCCGATCCATGCCAGTGCCGGGCGCGACAGCACCGTCGGTGGGGCCGGCGGCGTGGCGGGTCGTGCGGCAGCATCGGGTGCGTCCCGCATTTTCCGCGCGACGAGGCCGATGAGCCCCAGGCTCGTGCCGAGGGCGAGCCAGCCGGCGAGATCATGCGCGGCCGCGAGCGCGGGTTCGCCGCCGACGCTGGCGCGCCAGACCAAAAGCAGGATGCGCAAAAAATTTCCCACGATCGCCGCGACGATCCCGACGGCCGCGAGGCCGGCACGGCGCGCCCAGGAGAGGCGCAGCCATTCGCCCAGAAACAATGCCGCCATGACGCAGGCCTGCAGCGAACGCATGCCGCCGCAGGTTTCGTCGACGCCGACCCAGGAGTGGGCGAGTCGCAGCGCCGTGCCGGTTGCCAGGGCGGAAATGCCGGCCAGGTAGCAGACCTCGGCCGCGACGCTGGCGAGGATCTCCCGCATCGGGCCGACAATCTTCACCTCGAGCATCGTTGGCCACGGCATCGCCCCGAACAAAATGATCAGTGGGCCACCGAGCCATTTCAGCCCCGCGGCGCCCGCGGCGAGCCATGCCCCGCCGAGCGCGACCGCGACGACGACGGCCACGTAAGCCGCGAGCGCGGCGGGCCAGAGGGGAAAAGGGGTGAGCAGCAAGCGCAGCGGCAGCGCAAGGATCGCGAGCATCGCGCCGGCCGCCCACCACCGGGCGCCGAGGCGCTCGCGCCCGACGCCGGGCGGCCGCTCGCCCCAGCGCTCCCACCACAGATAGCCGACGAGCAGCGGCGCGCCCCAGCCGTGCCCGAGGTCCTGCGCCTGGGTCCACGCGGCCGTGAGCGGCACGAAGAGAATGACCGCAAGGAGCGCCGCCGCGACCCAACCGGCGACCTCGCCGCGCGGTCCCGGGCGGAGCTGGGCGGCCGGGGCGGGCATGTTCACGTTTTCGGCGCGGTTTTTGGGGTGGCGCGCGGTTTCGGCTCCGGCAGCGGGCGTGACAACGGGCGGGTGAGGGCGTCCACGCCTTGCTGGACGAGCAACCGCTCCTCGCGGAGGACCGGGGCGTTGCCGACCAGCGCGGCATATTTGTTGCACTCGGCCGGCCGGCGGCAAAACCCGTAGACGTAAGACATGTAGGGGGCGCGCAACGGGTATTCCCGCTCGGCGACGGGAAGTTTTTCGAGCACGGCGCGCGCGTCCTCCGGCTTGCCGGCCTGCGTGAGCGCGAACGCATAGGTGGTCGCGTAGTTCGGGTTGGTCGGATCGGCGAGATAGACCTCCTTGGCGATGGTCTTCGGCTCGTCCCATTCGGGGCCGGGCGAAATCAGCAGGGAGAGGAGCGCCCAGTCGTGCCGGTAGGTGGTGGACGTCGGGGCGGCGCCCTTCAGGACCGACATGACCTCGAGCATTTTTTTCCCGTCGCCGCGCTTCCGGTAGACGCCCAGCAGCGTGGCGTGCGCCCAAGCCTGACCGGGATCGACCTGCAGGACGGCCCATAACAGCGACTCGGTTTCGGCCTCCCACTGCCACGCGCCCGCGATCCGCAGGAGCACGCGATACGTGTTCAGGTTGGTGCCGGCGGCGGCCACGGCCTCGTCCCAGACTTCCTTGCGCACGCTGGCGCTCCGGGTCCCAACGACGTGGGCGGCCAGCGCGAGCCTGGCGACCTCGGGTGGGATCGGGCCCCACGCCCCTTCCTCGATCAGCTGGCCAAAGCGGTCCCAGTCTCTGGTGGCGACGGCGAGGTCCGCACGGACGCCGCCAACGTCGGGGGTCGTGGCGAGGGTGGCGGGAATGCCGGCCAGCCAGCGGGCCGCCTCGGCCGATTTGTTCTGGATGATCAACCAGCGGACGAATTCGGCGGCGGCTGGCCCGCTCGCCGCGGCCCGCGGTGCGAGCCGTGCAAAAACTCCCTCGAAGGGAGCCTTGTCGACGAGCACCTGCAGGTTCGCCTCGTTGAGCTGGTCGGCAAAGGTTGCGGCGGGGTCGGCGCTGACCAGGGCGGCGTAACGCCGGGCGTCCGGATAATTCCTGGCGGCGACCGCCTCGGAGAAAAGCGTGCGGTTGACGCTGAGCGCAAACCTGGGGTTCTGCGCCAGCGTTTCGAGCTCCTGGTTGGCGGCCGCGGATTTTTGCCGGTCGGGATGCTGCCGGAGGAGCAGCGCGTGCAGCGCCTTCATGTCGTCGTCGGGCGTGGCGAGGCTGGCGAGGCGGTCGAAGAGACCGTCCGCGACCGGACGGTTGCCGGTGGCCAGCGCATAGGAGAGGTGGGCGCGGAGCACCGCCGGCTGGGCAAGCTGCGCGGGCGTGAAGCCGGTGAGCGCATCGTGGGCGGCGTTCAAGTCGTGGAACCGCAGGGCGGTCGCGACCATTGCGAGGCGGTCGGGGATGGACTCGGGCGCGAAGTCGACGATCTGCCGTCGGATCGACACGGCTTGCGCGGCCCCGACCATCTCGAAGAAATCCGCCGCGACGCGCATCGCCTCGGGGCTGCCCGGCACGGCGTCGAGCGCGATGTCGAGTTCCAGCTTGGCGCCGGCGGGATCTTTTTTGGCAATCAACTCCCGGGCCCGGCCGAGTGCCTTCTCCTGCTTCCACGCGCGGTAACGGTAAAGCAGGTGATCGCGGGTAAACTGCCAGCCGAAATAGCCCGCGACCGGGAGCAGGATCAGGCCGAGAATGGTGAGACGGCGCCGGAGGCGCGACGTTCTGCGCGATTGAAGCACAAGCATGGAAGGGGGGCCGTGGGGGCGGCCTTTGGCGGGAACTTGATTTCCGGTCGCGCGCGAGTCCAGTCACAACGACCGCCGCGCGGCGCCGCCGTCGATGTTCCGTTGCAGGAAAGATCCCGGCGGGTGTTTCGCCAGCCGGTGCGTCTACGCCTTGGCGCGGTCGATCCGCAGGAACAGCCAGAGGCCGAGCGCGAGGAAACCGAGGTTCGGCAGCCAGAGCAGCAGGTCCGGCCGGTATTCGGGATGCCGGTCGAGCCACTTCACCATCACCGTGAGCAGGTAGTAGCCGAGCACGAGGACGAGCGCGAGGCCGAGGTTGGCGGACGTCTCGCGCCGGGAAATCTTGATGCCGAGCGGCACGCCGATCAACGCAAAGGAAAACACCGCCAGCGACAGGTTGAGCTTGTCGTTGAACACGAGGTCGAGCGCCATGCGCTCGCGGGCGTGCTCCTTCGCCTGGTCCGGCGACACGGTCTCGGCCGCGAGCCGGGCGCGTTCCCGTTGCAGCGCGCCGTAACGCAGCCACTCCTGCTTGATGTGCAGGCTGTCGTGCCCGAAATAGCGGTCGAGCGACAGCCGCACCTCCTCGAGGCGGCCGGCGGTCGGCGCCTTGGGCGACTTGCTGAAATCCTCGGGGTTCGCCGCATTGCGCTCCTCGGTCTTGGCGTTGTAGAGCGTGGGCACGAGGCTGTTCGTCGCCTCGTCGTAATCGAGCCGGCCGGATTGCGCGCGGACGAGCCGCTTGACGCGACCCTCCTTGTCGAGGTCCCACAGCCAGATGTCGCGGAGCACGGAGCCCTCCTGTTCGCCGACGTAGATGACATGCCCGGGAAAATCGCGGATGAAGGTCTTCGGCACGATGAAACTGAGCGGATTGGTGCGCAGCGCCTCGGCGAACTCGCGGTGATACTGGACACGGGCCCACGGCATCGACTCGAAGTTGATATAAAGCGCCGCCGCCGCGCAGAGCGCGCCGAGCAGGAGCACCGGGCGCGCGATGCGCGACACCCCGATGCCGGCCGCGCGCATCGCCGTGATCTCGCTGTCGGCGGAGAGCCGGCCGAGGGTCAGCAGCACACCGGTGAGCAGGCCCATCGGCAGCGCGTAACAGATCACGAACGGGAAAATCAGCCCCACCAGCCGGGCAAAGGTCGCGAGACTCAACTGCCCCGCGAGCAGCGGCCCGACCAGATCGCGGATCACGTTGGGCAGGGCGATCACGAACGCGAACAGGCCCACCGCGGCCGCGCAGGTGAAGAACACGCTCTTGAAAATGTGGCGGTCGAGGAGGTTCACGGGGCGGAGATACGCATGGAGGCCGGGAGGTTCATCGCAGACGGACCGGCCGCGGACAAGGCGGTTCGGCATCCGTCGCCGCCGGCCGGAAAACGACGATCACAAACCCAGCGAAAATTGGGGCTCATCGTTCGCGGCGCCGGGCCCGGCGGGCGCGAGGCATGCCGGGCCCTCGTGGCGCACGTTGCTGACGTAGCTGTCGAGCGCCACCGCGCTCATGGCGGCGGCGGGCGGGGGCCGCAGCAGTGGCCGCAGTTTTTCCGGCTCGGCGACGGCCGGGTCGAGCCAGGGGTCGAACTGCCCCGGGGTCAGCATCACCGGCATCCGGTGATGCAGCGGCCGCATCAGCTCGTTCGGCTCCACGGTGATGACGGCGCAGGTCTCCAGCGTGGTGCCGTCTGGCGCGCGCCAGCTTTCCCACAGGCCGGCGAGCGCGAACGGCTGCTCGTCGCGCCAGCGGAAGAGCCAGGGTTTTTTCGCGCGGCCGACGGTCTGCCACTCGTAAAAGCCGCTCACCGGGATCACGCAGCGCCGCCTCCGCAACGCGTCGCGAAACGCCGGTTTCTCCACGAGCGTCTCGGCGCGCGCGTTCACGAGCTTGAAGCCGACATCCTCCCGCGCCCACGAAGGCACGAGACCCCAGCGAAGCGCGCACGATTCGCGTTGCGGCGCGGCCCGGGCCGCGGGCACGGGGGTGCCGGGTGCGATATTGTAACGTGAAACATAGCCGGCGTTTTCGGGGAGCCCGAGTTGTTGGAGCGCCGCCCGGAGGTGTTCCTTCAGAAGCACGAAGCGAGTGCACATGGTCGCCCGTCGACGAAAAACGGACGCTAGAGCAGGGTCAACTGCTCGCCGCCCGGCGGGCGGAACGCGGCCGACGAGAGTTCGAGGCGTCCGGCTGTGAACCCGGCCCGGCGGGCGGCGGTCGTGAAGAGTTCGCGGATTTGCTCGGCGAAGATCCCCTCGCCCTTCATCCGGCGGCCCCACTCGCTGACATTCAATCTGCCGCCGCGGATTTCGCGGACGCGGCCGACGATGCGCGCCTTTTTTCCGGGCGTGTGGTCGTCGAGCCATTGGAGAAACACGTCCTTCACCGCGTAGGGCAGGCGCAGGATGGTGCAGCCGGCGCGCGTCGCGCCCGCGTCCGCCGCGGCGGCGAGGATGGCGGGCATCTCGTGATCGGTGAGCCCGGGGATGATCGGTGCGACCATCACGCCGACGGGAATGCCCGCGGCCGCGAGTTCGCGAATCGCGCGAAGGCGATGGGCGGGACGCGCCGCGCGCGGCTCGAGTTTCCCGGCGAGAGCGGAGTCGAGGGTCGTCACGGAAACGTAGACGGCGGCGGCGTGGTGCCGGGCGAGTTCCGCGAGGAGGTCGCGGTCGCGCGTGACGAGCGCGCTTTTGGTGACGATGAAGACCGGGTTGCGAAACTCGGCGAGGACCTCGAGGCAGCCGCGCGTCACGCGAAACTGCCGCTCCGCGGGCTGGTAGCAATCGGTCGCGCCGCTGAGGGTGATGCTTTGCGGCCGCCAGCGCGGCGAGGAAAGTTCGCGGCGCAAGAGTTCGGGCGCGCGGAGCTTCACGAGGATCTTCGTCTCGAAGTCGAGTCCGCTGCTCCAGCCGAGGTATTCGTGAAACGGACGGGCAAAGCAATAGGCGCAGCCATGCTCGCAGCCACGGTAGGGATTCAGCCCAAAGGTGAACGGCACGTCGGGGCTGTCGTTCTCGGAGAGGATCGACTCGCTGGCATCGAAGAAAAACTGGGTGCGCGGGTGCGGGCGCTCCTCGGGCGGGCAGTCCGGATCGGCCTCGACGCGCAGGCGCTCGAAACGATTCGGTGGATTGAGATTCGCGCCGCGGCCGGGGAGGGGCGCGCGAGGGTCGGACGGGGCCGGTGGTGACGTGTTCATCTGAACACGTTAGCGAAAAACGTGGCTGCGCCAGCGCAATTGTCTTTTTTCAACCCATGCCGCCCACCAAGGCCACGCGTCCGGTATCGCTCACGCGCTTCGATGGCGCGGGGGCCGGGGTGCGCGCGGACACGCTCGCGGTGGAGGAACCGCTGGAGATCCGCGTGGGCGGGCGGAGCGTCGCCGTCGTCATGCGCACGCCGGGGCACGACCGCGAGCTCGCGGCGGGCTTCCTGGTGACCGAGGGCATCGTGCGGCGGCGGGAGGACGTGCTCGACATGGTGCATTGCGGGACGGATCCCGCCGCCGGCGCGGCGGGCCGCGGGGAAAATATCCTCGACGTGCTGCTGGCGCCGGGAGCGGGCGTCGATTTCGCGCGGCTGACACGGCATGTGTTCACGTCATCGAGCTGCGGAGTCTGCAGCAAGGCGACGATCGAGGCGGTGCGCGGGCAGTTTCCGCCGCTCGCCGAAAAACTGGCGCCGCGGCGGGAGGTGCTGGCGGCGCTGCCGGAGAAATTGCGCGCGGCGCAGCCGGCGTTCGATGCGACGGGCGGGCTGCACGCGAGCGCGCTGTTCGATGCGGCGGGCGGGTTGCAGGTCGTGCGCGAGGACGTCGGCCGGCACAGTGCGCTGGACAAGGTGGTCGGCCACGCATTTTTCGCGGAACGACTGCCGCTGGCCGGGCACATCCTGCTGGTCAGCGGACGCGTGAGCTTCGAGATCATGCAGAAGGCGCTGGCCGCCGGCATCCCCTGGGTGGCGGCCATCTCGGCCCCGACCAGCGCCGCGGTGGAACTGGCGCAGGAGGCCGGACAGACGCTGGTGGGATTTCTGCGACCCGGACGGATGAATGTTTACGCGGGCACCTTGGCGGGGTGAGAGTGTCGGACTTCGACTCATGGGTTTTCAATTGCAGCAGGCATGCGGGCGTCGCGCGGGAGCGCGGGTGAGGGCCGGCCTCCGGGCGGGTCCGGTCCTCGCGTTCATCGTCCTCGCGTTGATCGCGGCGCCGGCCTTGCCGGTGCGCGCGACGGAGAGCGAGACGCTGTCCGAGCGCACGTTGAAACAGATCGTCGCCCGGCAGAAGGACATCTTCACGGAGGCGGACAAGCAGGGCGACAAGCTCGACCAGGAAAACCTCCGCGCCCAGATGCAGTCGGTCGCGCACGACTACGAGCGGCTGCTGCAGGACAACCCGAAGTTCGCGGCCGGTTATGCGGCCTATGGCTACATGCTGGGCCAGGTCGGCATGCGGAAGGAGTCCGTGGCGGTGCTGCTCAAGGCCAACCAGCTCGACCCGGACATCCCGCTGGTGAAAAACCAGCTCGGCAACTATGCCGCGGAGGAGGGGAAGCCGCTCGAAGCGGCGGCGTATTTCCTGGCGGCGATCAAGCTCGCGCCGAACGAGCCGCTCTACCACTACCAGCTCGGCACGCTGCTGGCGACGGCGCGGGACGATTTCCTGAAGAGCGGCGAGTGGACGCGGGCGGGGATCGACGAGGCGATGCACCACGCGTTCCAGCGGGCGACGGAGCTGGCGCCCGACCGGTTCGAGTTCGGCGTGGCCTACGCGAAGTCGTTCTACGAGCTGGAGCATCCCGATTGGGCGGAAGCCCTGAAAGTCTGGGGCGGACTCGAGGAAAAAGCGCAGACCCCGGCCGCGCGCCAGCTCACCCGGCTGCACGCGGCCAACATCCTGATCACGATCGGCAAGCCCGACCACGCCCGCGCGCTGCTGGAGACCGTGGACGAAGCCTCGCTGCAGGAGCAGAAGCAAAAGCTCATTGCCCAGCTCGCGGAAACCGCGAAGAAGTAAGGGCGACTTTTTGCCTCTGCGATGTCCTTCCTCGACAAACTCGAACGCGTCTTCGGCCGCTTTGCCATCCCGAACCTCTCGCTCTACCTGGTGATCGGGCAGGTGTTCGTGCTGTTGATGGCGCTGCTGGGGCGGATCGATCTCAACCTGTGCGTCCTGGTGCCAGACCTGGTGAAGGAGGGGCAGTGGTGGCGGCTGATCACGTTCTGGTTCATGCCGCCGCCGCCGGGGCTCTTCGGCTACATCTTCATCGCGTTCGCCTGGTATATGTTTTACCTGATGGGCAGCGCGCTGGAGCACTACTGGGGCGAGTTTCGCTACAACCTGTTCCTGATCCTCGGCTACATGCTGACCGTGGCGGTGGCGTTCATCACGCCCGAGTCGTCCGTGACGAATCTCTACATCGCCGGCTCGGTGTTCCTGGCGTTCGCCTACCTGAATCCGGATTTCGAATTTCTCATCTTCTTCATCCTGCCGGTAAAAGTGAAGTGGCTCGCGCTGATCACCTGGATCGGCTATGCCTACATGGCGTTCCGCGGCGACTGGGCGGTGCGGCTGCAGATTCTCGGTTCGGTCGGCAACTTTTTGATTTTCTTCAGCGGCGATATCATCCGCTCGATGGGCCACGGCCGGCGGAAGATGGTCCGCCAGGTGCAGACCTTCGCCGAGGCGGGCGAGGCGCGCCACCGGTGCCACGTCTGCGGCAAGACCGACCGCACGAATCCCGAGATGGATTTCCGCTACTGCTCGAAGTGCGCGGGCGACCAGTGCTACTGCCCGGAGCACATCCAGAATCACGTGCATGTCCCCGCCGCCGAAGAAAAGCCGAAGGGCTGACCCGTTTGCCGGCGCGGCGCGACGGGCGACGCCGGGGGCGTGGCTGCGTTTCGCGGAAAAACTCTATGCCCGGGAGAAACTCGCGCTGGGGCAGGTCGCGGCCGACGCGCACGACGAGGCGCTCTATCTCATCCTGTGGGCCCTCGGGCTGCCGCTCGACAGCGATGCCCGCGTGCTGGCGAAAAAACTGACCCGGCCGGAACGCGACCGGATCGAGGCGGTGCTGCGCCGGCGGGTGCAGGAGCGGGTGCCGGCGGCCTATCTCACCGGTGAGGCGTGGCTCGACGGCCACCGGTTCCAGGTCGACGCCCGCGCCATCATCCCGCGCAGTTATTTTGTCGAGATCATCCGCGACCAGCTCGACGGCTGGCTGCGCGATCCCCGGGCGGTGCGGCGCGTGGCCGATGTCTGCACGGGCTCGGGCTGCCTGGCGGTCCTGCTCGCGCATCATTTTCCCGGCGCGAAGGTCGACGCGATCGACCTTTCGGCGGGCGCGCTGGAGCTCGCCGCGATCAATGTTCGCGCGCACCGGCTGTCGCGCCGCATCGTGCTGCACGAATCCGACGTGTTCCGCGGCGTGCCGGCGGCGTCCTACGACCTCATTGTCTGCAATCCGCCCTATGAGCCGAGCGCGCACGTCGATGCGCTGCCGCTGGAATTCCAGCGCGAGCCGCGGATGGCGCTCGACGGCGGGGCGGACGGACTCGACATCATTCGGGAACTCCTGCGCCAGGCGCGGCGGCGGCTGACCCGCGAGGGGCTCGTGTTGATCGAGGTCGGCGGCCTGCGCGCGGCGATGGATCGCGAGTTCGCCGCGCTCGACCCGCACTGGCTGCCGACGGAGGACGGGAGCGACTGCGTGTGCGTGATCCACGCCGCGCGATTGACGCGCTGGGGCGGTTGAAACACGCGCCGGCCCCGGCGCCACGATTCAATAACTCGTCTTGTCGAGGCGGACCTTGCCGCGGAAAATCCAGTAGATGCTCACGCTGTAGGCCAAAACCACGGGCAGGCCGATGAGGGCGATGGTGAGCATGACGCCGAGCGTCTTGGGCGAGGAGGCGGCGTTGAAGGCGGTGAGGCTGTGCTCGGGCAGCGGGTGGCTGTAGACGAGATAGGGATAGGTGCCGACGCCGAAGATCGCCATCAGGCCGGCCATGGCCGCGCAGGAGGAGAGGAACGCGAAGAACTCGCGGCCGCGGCTGACCTCGCGCGGGATGTTGGCGATCGCGAGCACGACAAGCACGACGAGCGCGAAGAACCACGGCTCGCGGCGGAAGGCCTCGGTGACGTGCGGCACGTAGAGCAGCGTGGCGAGCGTGAGCAGCACGTAGCAGAGGATGAAGGCGATGATGAGCGGGTTGATCCAGGTGCGCACGTGCGCCTGGAGTTCGCCCTCGGTCTTGAGCACGAGATAGATCGCGCCGTGCATCGCGAAGAGCGCGACGGTCGTCACGCCCATGAGCAGCGCGTAGGGCTGGAGGAGTCCGGGGAAGGAGCCGGCGAACTCGCCGCGGGCGTCGACCGGGACGCCCCAGGCGATGTTACCCATCGCGATGCCGATGAGCAGCGACGAGCCGAGGCTGCCGAAGGCGAAGCTGCGATCCCAGAAGCGGCGCCAGCGCGGCGAGTGGTGCTTGCTGCGGAACTCGATCGCGACGGCGCGAAAGATCAGCGCGCAGAGCAGCGCCATGAACGCGAGGTAGAAGCCGGAAAAGACGGTGGCGTAGACGGCGGGAAACGCGGCGAACAACGCGCCGCCGCCGGTGACGAGCCAGACCTCGTTGCCATCCCAGACCGGGCCGATGGCGTTGAGAAAGACGCGGCGCTCCTCGTCGCGCCGCGCGGCGAAGAGATGCAGCACGCCGGTGCCGAGATCGAAGCCGTCGAGGATGACGTAGCCGGTGAACAGCACGCCGACGAGGGCGAACCACACGGTGTTGAGGTCGAGCGCGCCGAAGTTCACGCAGGGCCTCCTTTCGCGGGCTTGAATCCAAGTGCGAGTTTGCCGGTGGGCGACAGGTCGGTCTCGTCGGGGCCGTGCTGGATCTTTTCGTTGAGGAGGAAAATGAACGCCGCGAAGAGCAGCAGGTAGACGAGGGTGAACATGACCAGCGACGCGACGATCTGGTTTGCGTGCACCACCGCGGAGAGACCCTGCGACGTCCGGAGGAGCTTGTAGACGATCCACGGCTGGCGGCCGACCTCGGCGGCCCACCAGCCGGCCTGGTTGGCGATCTGCGGGCCGAGGACGGAGATCACGAGCAGCCAGAGGAGGGCGCGGGAATTTTCGAGCGTGCGGCGCCAGAGCGCCCACGATGCCCAGAGCGCGAGCGCGATCATCGCGAAGCCGATGCCGACCATGAGGTGGAAGAGCTGGAAGGTGAAATTCACCGGCGGGCGCTCGTCGCGCGGGATGTCGCGCAGGCCGGTGACGGGCGCGGCCGTGTCGCCGTAAGCCAGCCAGCTCAACATGCCGCCTGGAAGCGCAAGGCCGTGAGTCGTCTCGGTCTTCGCGTCGACCCAGCCGACAACGTGGACCCGGGCGTGCGGGCCGGTTTCCCAGTGGCCTTCGAGCGCGGCGAACTTGGCGGGCTGGTTGCGGGCGACGCCCGCGGCGCTGCGGTCGCCGGTGACCAGCGTGAGCACCGAGGCGGTGAGCGAGAGCGCGAGGCCGATCTTCATCGAGGCGCGGGCGAAGTCGCGGTGTTGCTTTTTCAAGAGATACCACGCGCCGATGCTGACCACCAGCCAGGCGCCGGCCTGCCACGCGCCGACGACGGTGTGGGCGAGGCGCGTCATCGAGGAAGGGTTGAACACCATGGCCCAGAAATCCGTGATCTCGGCGCGGGCGTGCAGGCCTTCGCCGACGAGGTGGAAGCCGGCGGGTGTCTGCATCCACGAGTTCGCCACGACGATCCAGATGGCGCTGAAGTGCGCGCCGAGCGCGACCATGCACGTGGCGAAAAAGTGCAGTTTGGGGCCGACTTTGTCCCAGCCGAAAAGGAGCACCGCGAGAAACCCGGATTCGAGGAAGAACGCGAAGATGCCCTCGGCTGCGAGCGCGCTGCCGAACACGTCGCCGACGTAGCGCGAATACGTCGCCCAGTTGGTGCCGAACTCGAATTCCATCACGATGCCGGTGGCGACGCCGACGGCGAAGGTGAGCGCGAAGACCTTGGTCCAGAACCGCGCCATCTGGTGATAGAGGGGATTCTTCGTTTTCAGCCAGAGACCCTCGATCGCGACGAGCAGGAGGCCGAGACCGATGCTCAGCGGTGGGTAGAGGTAGTGGAACGAGATCGTGAAGGCGAACTGGAGTCGCGCGAGGACCTCGGTGGACATGGCGAAAGAGAGCAGAATCGCGCGGCCGGAGCGACCCGGCGCGGCGCTTTCAAGACGGCGTTATGGGCGGGCGAAGCCGCGCTGCTGGCGCGACAGGATGAGACGACTGACCTACGGCTTGGCCGGCGGTTCGGTGCCGGTTTTGCAGGTGCTGACGCCGAGCGGAAGATAGGCCGGGCAGAAGCGGAAGATGGCGGTGACGATCGGGACGAGGCCGACGAGACCCCACCAGCTCTTGAAGTAGTAACCGGCGCCGAGAATGGCGAGGCCGGCGATGAGGCGGAGGACGCGGTCGATGGATCCAATGTTGGCTTTCATGGGGGATGGATGTGGGCGGGGTTGAGGAGCGGACAAAACGTAGATCAACGCGCGTTGCGGCGTGCGGCAGCGGGCTTGGCCACGGGCCAGCCGGCGCCGCGCCAGTCGGCGAGGCCGCCGGTATTGGCGGCGCGGACGCCCTCGGCGACGAGGATCCGCGCGGCCATGCCGGAGCGCGCACCGGAGGCGCAGTAGAGGAGGAGCTCGCGGCCGTTGGTGTCGGCGAGGAATTGTTTCCACTGCGTGCGGGCGCCGGTGAGATCGCTGAACGCGAGCAGTTTCGCGGACTGCGCGACGCCCGCGGTCCATTCGCCGGGCTCCCGGACGTCGACGAGGAAGGCCTCGCCGGTGCGGACGCGGTCGGCGCAGTCGGCCGGAGCGAGGCGCGGCGTGGAGGTGAACATGGCTTTGAACATGGTAAAGAGGTTCATGAAAGGACGTCGCACTTCTCGCCCTCGGCGGGCACGGCGGGCGCGGCGTGTTTCCCGGCGTGGGTCATGTAATAGATCAATGGCACGGCGAGCGGGCTGATGACGAGCGAGGCGATGGCACCGAAGAGCAGCGAGATCGCGAGGCCTTGGAAGATCGGATCGGCGAGAATCACGAGACCGCCGACGATCACGGCGAATGCGGTCAGCATCATCGGCCGGAAGCGGACGGCGCCGGACTCGACGCAGGCCTCGGCGAGCGAGCGGCCGTGGCTGAGGCGCAGTTCGATGAAATCGACGAGGATGATCGAATTGCGGACGACGATGCCGGCACCGGCCATGAAGCCGATCATCGAGGTGGCGGTGAAAAACGCGCCCATCAACGCGTGCGCCGGCATGATGCCGACAAGGGAGAACGGAATCACGGTCATGACGATCAGCGGTGTCGTGTAATTCTTAAACCAGCCGACCATGAGCATGTAGATCAGGATCAGCACGGCGCCGAAGGCGAGGCCGAGGTCGCGGAAGACCTCGAGGGTGACCTGCCATTCGCCATCCCATTTCATGGACGGCTCGTGGTCGTCGAATGGCATCGTGGCGTTGTAGATTTTCACGCTGCGCTGCGTGCCGCCGAAGTCACGACCGTCGAGCTTCGCGAGTTCCTGGTTCATCGCAAAAATGGCGTAGACCGGGCTCTCGACGACGCCGGCGACATCCGCCGTCACGTAGGTCACGTTCTGGAGATTCTTGTGGTAGATGTTTCGTTCGCCCTGTGTGGCGACGACGGTGACGAGTTCGCGCAGCGGCACGAGCGGCGCCGACGGATTCGTCTCGGAGCGGACCGGCAGTGCGAGGAGATCTTCCGGCCGGGCGCGGAGCGCGCGCGGGAGTTCGAGGACGATGTTGACGGCCTCGCGGTCGTGGGGCGTGTGGAGGAGTGTGACCGGATAGCCCTGCACGGCCAGTTGCACGGTGCGGGTGATGGCGGATTCGCTGATGCTGTTGAGCGCGGCCTTTTCGGCATCGACCTTCAGGATGGTTTTTGGCTGCAGGTCCTCGACATACCAGTCGACGTCGACGGCGCCGGGCGTGGCGCGGACGATGTCACGCACGCTCGCCGCCAGCTTGAGTCGGGCGTCCTCGGTCGGGCCGTAGATCTCGGCGACGATCGTCTGAAGCACGGGCGGGCCGGGCGGCACCTCGGCGACGGCGACGGCGGCGCCGTATTTTTCGGCGATGGCGGCGAGGCGCGGGCGGACGCGCTTGGCGATGTCGTGGCTCTGAGCCTTGCGTTCGTCCTTGGGGAGAAGGTTGACCTGGAGATCGGCGACATTGGCGCCGCGGCGCAGGAAGTAGTGGCGGACGAGGCCGTTGAAATTGAACGGCGAGGCGGTGCCGGCGTAGACTTGGTAGTCGCGCACCTCGGGCTCGGGGCGGATCGCGGCGGCCATCTCGCGGGCGACGCGGGCCGTCTGCTCGAGCGTGCTGCCCTCGGGCATGTTGAGGATGACCTGGAACTCCGACTTGTTGTCGAAGGGCAGCATCTTGACCTTCACGGCGCCGAGGCCGACGAGCGCCATCGCGCCGACGGTGGCCGCAGCGACCACGGCGAGAAACGCCCAGCGCCACGCGCGGTGCGCAATCAGCGGGCGCATGGCGCGCTGGTAGAGTCGCGTGAACCACGTGTCGGGCATCGACTCGTCCGCGGCCTCCTCCTCGTCGGTCAGCGGGGCGTCGACGAAGGCCGCGGCGTCGGTGGTGTGCTTGGCGTGGCCGCGGAGAACCTTGAGCGCGGCCCACGGCGTGACGGCGAAGGCGACGATGAGAGAGAACACCATCGCGGCGCTCGAGCCGATCGGGATCGGGCGCATATAGGGGCCCATCATGCCGCTGACGAAGGCCATCGGGAGCACGGCGGCGATGACGGCCCACGTGGCGAGGATGGTCGGGTTGCCGACCTCGTCCACGGCCTCGACCGCGATCTGGAGGAGGCGCTTGCGGCGGCAGCTCGGCAGGCCCATGTGGCGGACGATGTTTTCAACGACGACGATCGCGTCGTCGACGAGGATGCCGATCGAGAAGATCAGCGCGAAGAGCGTGATCCGGTTGAGCGTATAGCCGTAGAGATAGAAAACCAGGAGGGTCAGGCCGAGCGTGACGGGGATGGCGAGCAAAACGACGAGCGACTCGCGCCAGCCGAGGAAAAGGAGGATGAGCACGGCGACGCCGAAGACGGCGAGCCCCATGTGCAGGAGCAGCTCGTTGGATTTCTCGGAGGCGGTGGCGCCGTAGTCGCGGGTGACGGCAACGCCGATGTCGGCGGGGATGAGCGTGCCCTTGAGGGCGTCGACCTTGCGGAGGACGTCGTTGACGACATCGACGGCATTGGCGCCGGGGCGCTTGGCGATGCTGAGGGTGACGGCGGGTTCCTCGAGGTAGGGACCGCTCTCCGTGCGGGCCTGAGTTCCAGGCTGCGAAGCCGTCAACCCAGGCCGGCTCGGAGAGCCGGCCCCACCTCCAAACAGGACATAATCCGTCGGATCAGCTTGGGAGTCGGTGATGGTGGCGACGTCGCGCAGATAGACCGGGCGGCCGGCGAACACGCCGAGGACCACGGCGCCGACGTCGCGGGCGTTGCGGAAGAACGTGCCGGTTTGCAGGAGCGTTTCGCGGTTGGCCACCGATTGGGCGCCGGAGTAGGTCTGGGCGTTGGCCTGTTGCAGCATCGGCACGATGTAGCCCGGGCTGAGGTTGCGCGACGCGAGTTTTTGCGGATCGAGCAGCACGCGGATCTCACGATGATCGCCGCCGATAACGGTCGTCTCGGCGACTTGGGAAATCTGCTTCACCGTGTCGTCGACCTGGGTCGCGAGCCGGTGGAGCGTGGCGTGATCGTAGCGCGTGCTGTGGAACGTGAGCGCGAGGATCGGCACGTCGTCGATCGTGCGCGCCTTGACGAGCGGCGGACTCACGCCGAGGGGGATGCGGTCGGCGTTGGCCTGGAGTTTCTGGTTGAGCCGGACGAGCGCGGCCTCGAGGTCGGTGCCGACCTTGAAGCGGACGATGGTGAGGTTGGAGCCCGGGGCGGCGGTGGAGTAGAGGTATTCGACGCCGGGGATTTCCCAGAGGAGCTTCTCCATCGGGCGGGTGACGCGGTTTTCCACCTCGGCCGCGGTGGCGCCGGGCATGCCGACCATCACATCGATCATCGGCACCTTGATCTGCGGCTCCTCCTCGCGAGGGAGCATGAGGATGGCGAAGAAGCCGAGCAGGAGCGACGCGGCGACGATGATCGGCGTCAGCTTCGAATCGATGAACAGCGAGGCCATCCGGCCCGCGAAGCCGTATTTCGCGGGATCGGGAAACGGCGACGGCTGGTTGTGGCTCACGGCGTGACCTCCAGGGGCTGACCTTCGCGCAAGGTGGCGGGCGGGGCGACGACAACGCGTTCGCCATCGCCGAGGCCCGAGAGGATTTCGATGCGGTCATCGCGCGCGGCGCCGGTCTTGACGAGCCGAAGTGCGGCGTGGTCGTCATCGCCGACGACGAACACGCGTTCCATCTGGCCGAGCGTTGTGACCGCGGTCGCGGGCGCGAACAGGCCCTGCACCGCCTTGCCCGCGATCTGCAGCCGGGCGAACGCGCCCGAGCGGACGGCGACGCCTGGGGGAACGGTGAACTTCGCGGCAACCGTGTGCGTCGCCGGATCCGCGGCCGAGGAAAGCTCGACCAGCGGCGCCTCGAACGTGATGCCGGCGGAAGGAAGCGTGACGCTGACGGAGGCGCCGACCTTCAATGCCGCGGCGAGCGAATCGGGAATGCCGGCCTCGATCTGGAACGCGTCGGCGCCCTCGATCTCGATGAGTGGCACGCCGGGCGAGGCGAAGTCGCCGACATCGGCGAGCTTGCGGGCGACGACGCCGTCGAAGGGCGCGCGGACCGTGGCGTAGCCGAGCATCGTCTCGGCCTCGCGGAGGCCGGCCGCGGAGAGCGTGACGCGGGTTTCGAGGTTCCTGACCATGTCGGGCGTGCTCGCGTTTTTCGGAAGCAGTTCGCTTTCGCGGGCGTAGTCGCGTCTGGCCTGATCGAGCTGGGCCTGCGCCTGGGCGAGGCGGGAGGAGATTTCGCTGGCGGAGATGCGCACCAGCAAGTCGCCGGCTTTCACCGGCTGGCCGAGGGCGACGGGAAGTTCGGAGATGGCGCCCATGACCTTGGCGGCGATGAGCGCGCGGCGGACAGGACGCACCGTGCCGGTGAGCTCGTCGAGCGCGGGCACGGATTCGAGGCGGACAGTCGCGGCGCGGACGCGGACCGGCGGCAGGCTGGCGGCAGTGGCCGCGGTGGGCTCGGAGCGCGAGCAGCCGGCGAGGGTGGCGAGCGCGGCGGCGAAAAGGAGCGAGGGGGATGACTTCATGGGAATAGAATCAGGGCGTCGGGAGAACGGGCAGGCCGAGGGCGCGGCGAAGATCGGCGATGGCGATGCGTTCGTCGGCGGCGGCGAAGGCGTGGCGCATCTGCGCCTCGAGGAGACGGCTCTCGACGCCGATGAGGTCGGCGGTGAGGAGCGCGCCCTGCTCGAAGCGGGCGCGGCTGAGCGCGGCGCTTTCGGTCGCCTGGGCGACTGCTTGGGCGGAAACCGAGAGGCGTTCGGACGCGTCGTCGTGGGCGAGGCGCGCCTGTTCAACTTCGAGACCGATGCCGAGCGTGGCCTTGCGGAGCATCTCCCTGACCTGGGTGAGTTCGGCGCTGCTCTGGCGGATTTTTCCGGAGGTGGTGCCGCCATCGAAGACGTTGAGATCGACGGACACGCTAGCGAGCCAGTTGTCGGCGCCGCGGTCGAGCTTCCAGCCGTGGTCGTATTGGTAGCTGGCGAAGGCGTTGATGTTGGGCTGACGGCCGCCGCGGGAGACACGGAGCATTGCCTCGGCGGCATCGACGCGAGCCTGCAGACCCAGAAGCTCCGGGCGCTGCGAAAAATCGCGGGTGTCGGGGACGGTGAGGCGCGCGAGGGCGAGATCGTCGTTGGCGAGCTCGATGGGCGCGTCGGTCGGATCGAGGCCGAGGGCGAATTGAAAGGCGCGGGCGGCAAGCGCGGCGCCATGGCGGGCGGAGGAAAGCGACTCGCGCGTTTGGGAGAGTTGCACCTCGAGGCTGAGGAGATCGGCCTTGAGCAACTGGCCGGCGTCGAACCGCGCGCGGGCGGTGCTGACCGCGGCGTCGTAGGCGCGCACGCCGCCCTCGATGGCGGTGACGGCCTCGCGGGCCTTGCGGAGATTGAGGGCGGCCTTGACGACCTCGGTCGCGAGCTGCTGCTGCGCCGCGCGCAAATCGAGGTCCGCGGCGGCGGCGCCCGCCTTGGCGGCGGTGCGGCCGGCGGTGGCGCGGCCACCGCTGTAAATATTGTAGGCGACCGTGCCGGTGGCGTTGAGGTTGTCGATCCGGCCGGGGTGGTTGAAGTCGAGGCCGAAGTTGAACGCGCGCTGGTTGAGGATCGACCCGAACGCCATCATCGGGCTGTTCGTGTCCGTGTAGCGGCCGGAGAGCGAGACCTGCGGCAGCCAGGCGGCGCCGGCCTGTTCGACGAGCGCCTGAGCGCCGTCGGCGCGGGCGCGGGCGACGCGGGCGTCGGGGCTGTGCTCGAGCGCGGTGGCGACGGCGCGGTCGAGCGTCCACGGCTCGGCGCCGAACGCGGCGGGTGCGGCGCAGGCGGCAAGGCTGACGGCGACGACGGCCAGTTTTGGGAGATGCATGGGGGCACGAGGCATTGTCAACTAATAGATGACATTGAGGGTTCGGACGGTGCGGCCGGAAAGGGCGACGGCCAACCCGAGGAAGGCGCCGTAGAGCGCGCCGCGCCACCAAGTGGAGGTGAGCGGGCAGGTGCCGGAGGTGCATTGCCCGAACGTGCCGAGCAGGGCGCCGGCGGCGGCGCCGGCGAGGATGGTGGCGGCGAAACGGAGGAAGGGGGAATGCATGACGGCGGCGGTGTCGCGAGGCCGGGATTCAGCGCTGGCGGCCGCCCCAGTGGATGACGTCGTGCTCGTCGACCCAGCCGAGCTTGCGGACGAGCAAGGTCGGCGGGCAGAAGCCGGTGAAAACGGATTGGATGAGGTTGGCCCCGACAAACGCGGGCAACAGCAGCCACCACGGATTGACGAAATAGGTGAGGGCGACGCCGGCCAGGGTGACGGTGCCGGCGAGGAGGCGAACAAGGGAATCGGTCTTCATGATTGGGGTTGACACTAGATGCGCATATACGCATATAGCGTATTTCATGTCAACCCCCGATTTTTCCCCCGCCGGAGTCAAGCCGGCGCCGCTCAACGAAGCGGCGATTGCGCTGGTCGCGCGGCGGTTTGCGGTGTTGTCCGAGCCGATGCGACTGCGGCTGATTCACGCTCTGTTCGCGGGTGAGCGCAGCGTGAACGAGCTGGTGGATCTCACGGGCGGCACACAGACGAACATCTCGCGGCACCTGCAGACGCTGGCGCAGGCGGGAATCGTGGGACGCCGGAAGGAAGGGCTGCAGACGATCTACGCGATCACCGATCCCTCGATCGGCCAGTTGTGCGAGCTCGTGTGCGGTTGCCTGAAGCAGCAGTTGAGCAGTCAGGTCGACGCGCTGGCGCCCTGAGGCGCCCCGTCGCAGCGGAGCCAGCCGCCGGACACGATCCGGGCGCGCAGGCCGCCCCGGCCGCGCATCCAGTCCTCGGCGCCGGGCGCGAGTGCGCGGTCCATCCAGTAACACGGGCGGCATTCCTCGACGCCGAGGAAGCGCACGCCGTGCAGTTCGAATTCGGCCCCGATGAGCGCGTTGAGATCGACCCCGCGGGTGAAGACGTTGCGGCGGGTCGCCTCGGGCCGGGCAGCGGGGAGAGGGAGTTCGCGCCGGAGGGCGTCGAAGATTTCGAGCGAGAAGAACGTGATCTGGCCTTCGTAGTCCGGCTCGTAGTCGAAGAAGCGGTCGCCGCGAATGCCGCGGCCGGCGACGCACTCGACGGCGTCGACGAGCACGGTGGGATGCGCGCCGGCGGGGTGGCCGTGGTGGCCGAAGAAATTGTGACCGGGCGAAATCGCGAGCCGGTGCACGGCGATCGTGACGGTGGGGGCGGTGATCATGGCCATAAAGGTAGTGCGCATCGCGGAGTGCGACGAGCCAGCAACGCGTCGAAGTCGGCGACGGAGCGTTGCATGACTGGCGAGTCGGCGGCGTGACAGGTGAGGCAGGCGCCGACGCGGAGGATGCGGCGTTGCTCGTCGGCGGTGAACGGGCGGACGTCGTCGCGCGTGGACACCATGCCGCCGCGAGTCTGGAGGAAACCGATCCACGCGTCGGCGGGCAGGCCGTCGGATGGAAGCGCGGCGTGTTCCGGCGTGAAGCGCCAGCGGCCGGTGGTGCCGGAGACCTCGTAGCGCAACGTGCCGCGGCCGTAGCCGAGCGCGACGGGATCGTTGTGGCACGATTCGCAGGAGCGCGTCTCGCGGCGGATGGTGTGAGCCGACGTGCGTGCGTAGAGCCGGCGGAAAACCGGGTCGGCGGGTTTGGCTGGATCGCGGTTGCGATCGAGGTCGAGGATCATGCCGGGGACGAACGTGTCGACGACGCCGCGCGGGTGACTCGGGTCGCGCGGGTCGAGGCGGATGCCGAGCGTTGGCGGCACCGCCTCGAACGGACCGGACGATTCGGTCCACGCTCCGGTGATTTCGGCCTGCGCGAGGTGATCGAAGCTGCGCGTGGCGGGCTCGTATTGCGTGTGGCAACTCGCGCAGCGCGGCGCCCACGCGGTGTGGCAACTGCTGCACGAGAGGCGTTCGTGGCCCTTGCCGGCGGTGCAGACGGGCTGCGGAGGCGTGAGCGATAGCGTCCGGCCGGTGCGTTTGAGACGCAGGTTGCCGCGGCCGTTTTCATCGACTGTGACATTGACCAGCGCATCGCCGGATTGCGTGACGCCGATGCGCTGACCGGCCGCGGGTGGCCAGCGACGGATCGTTGCGATCATGAGCGATTCAGCGTCGAGCGAGGATGCGGGGCGCGAGGCGAGTTGGTCGGCGTGGCAGTCCTCGCAGCGAAGATGGACCTGATCGCTCTTGTGGGCGACCACGGCGCCGGTGCCCATGACTTCGCTGGCGGAGTGGCAGTCGATGCAGGCGAGGCCGCGCTCCTGATGGATGTCGGGCACGATGCGCGTGAAGAACCGGCCGTCGTCGAGCTGGCGAAATTGCGACGGACCGGCGGCGGAGGCGAGTTCGGCGGATGTGGGCGGGTCGCGGAGCTCGTGCCAGCCTTCGTAGTTGGTGGCGATGCGGCCGGAGCGGCTGTGGCAGCCGAAGCAGTGGTCGTCGCCGATGTTCACGGTCAGCGCCGGATGCACGCGGGGAATCGCGATGCGGTCGGCGGGCCGCGTGCCGGAGTAGCGGGCGAGTTCGCGGGCGGCGTCGGGCGGGTAGGCGAGGTGGCAGGCGTTGCAGCCGCCGCCGCGGGATTCCTGACCGATCGGGCCCCAGGCGGATTTGGTCTGGCCGAGATGGCAGGATGCGCAGAGCTGGCGGAGATGGGTGTCGGCGGCGCTCGTGCCGAGGTCGTGAACGTGCGGCGGCGGCGCGGCGGGATCGACGGATTCGCCGAAGACGTGGCGGTCGGTGGCGATGACGCCGGCGAACGTCGTCATGATCGAGTGCTCGATGCGCGGGAGAATCGTCGCGTGGCAATTCGCGGTGGCGCAGGTGCGCGGCGCATCGGCGAAATTGCCGGGGACGAGGACCATGCCGGCGTGGGCCTGCGTGGCGTCGGGCGCCCGCGGGTTGCCCGCGTGGCACGCGGCGCAGCCGATGTTTTCCGGCCGGTGAAATTCGCTGAAGCCGGTGATGCCGGCGTGGCAGGTGAGGCAGCTTTCGGCTTGAGCGGGATTGTTTGTCAGATGCGGCGAGGTGGTCGTCGCGACGAACGCGGCGTCGGTGGCAGTGAGAGCGAACACGCCGACCGCGGCGCGCGTTGTCCATCCGGCCGGCCAGCGAGAGAGCAGGCGTGACATCAACAGACCACCGAGCCCGGCAACGAGCGCGACGGCGGCGGCGATCGTGGCGACGGCGCCGCCGAGCCGCATGAAGAGCGTCCAGCGACGGTGCGGTTGCGGCGATGCGTTTTGACTTTCGCGCCGCATGATTCCTTTCCGGTCGACGGGCGGAGGCCCGCCCGGCTCAGCAACCTTCCTTCTTTTTGCGCTGGGCGACGGGCGTCGCGCCGGGAGCGGCAGCCGGCGGCGGCAGAAGCTTGGGCAACTCCGGCGCAGTCGGTGCCGAGGCGCCGGTGCATTGCGGGGTGCCGCCGAAATATTTCGCCATCGCGGAGCGACGGGCGAATTCAATTTGCTCGATGGGCGGGGCGTCGGCCGCCGGCGCCTTCGGGAAGAGCACCGTGGCTTTCCATTCCTCGAGCCCGCCGGCGAGCAGATGAACGGCGGGATAACCGAGGGAGCGCAACAGCATCCACGCCTGAGCGGCGGCGGTGCCGCCCTCGCCGTAGACGACGATCCGTTCGTTGCGCGAGGCGAAATCCGCGGCGAGATTGGCGAGCGGCACGTTGAGCGCGGCGGGAATATGATACTGCGCGAAGGCCGCGGCGTCGCGGACATCCACGAGGAGAAAATCGTTGCGGCCGGCGATCAACCAGTCGGCGAGCTGCCCGGCGGCGACCTGGTCGGCGGGCGAGCCGGCGTCGAGCGCGAGTTGCCGGGCGTCGATGCGGGCGAACGGCCCGCGATACGGATTGCCGGCGAAGGCGGCGACGAGGCCGATGGCGAGCAGGGCGACGGCGAACCGGCGGACGGGCGTCAGCCGGGCGGTTGGCGCGAGAAGGGAGCCGGCGTCGGGTTGCTTGCCGCCGATTTTCATCTCGGCCCACTCGGCGGCGACAAACGCGCCGAGCGCCATCACGACGACGGCGAAGACGAGGACGCCGTAGGGAATGTGGAACAACTGCGCGAGCGTCAACTGACCCATCGGGGTGGAGTGGGCAAAGGCGGCGATGTGCGGATAAATTTCGGCGAAGCCGACGAGCCCGCCGATCATGCCGGCGAGGAAAACCATGCCGTCGACGCGGCCGATCGCCGCCGAGACGCACGAGGTGCCGGGACAGTAGCCGCCGACGATGAACCCGGCGCCGAGAATCAATCCGCCCACAATCTGCGGCACGAGGAACGTCGGCGTGAGATAAACGAGCGACAGGTCGACGAGGCCGATGCGGGCGAGGACGAAGAGGCCGACCATCGCGGTGACGATGGCGGTGAACATGACCTTCAGGACGCGCAGATCGCGAAAGTAGAACTGGGCGGCGAGAAGCCGGGCGTTGCCGAAGCCGGCGCGCTCGAGGAAAAAGCCGAAGCCGATGCCCGTGACGAACGCGACGATGAGCGAGACCTCGTCGCCGAAGAGTCCGTATTTGAAGAAGGGCGCCATCATAGCCATTCCCTCCGGAGAAACCAGGCGAGGCCGTAGGCGCCGCCGAACACGCACAGCATGAAGGCCCAGCTGCCGACGTTGAGCAGCGCACCGCCGGTGAGCGCCTGACCGCTGGTGCAGCCGAGCGCGAGTTTCGCGCCGATGCCCATCAGCGCGCCGCCGAGAAAAGCGAGCACGAGGCGGCCGAGGGTCGAGATGCGCGGGCCTTTTTCGATGGTGAGCCTGAGGCGGTTGGCGAGCGCGCCGGAGAGGAAGCCGCCGACGAACACGCCGAGCACCTCGAACACGAGCCAGTCTTTCAGCGGGTTGGTGGTGCCGTCACCGAGGTATTCGCGGTAGAAAGCGTTGCCCTCGGCGTGCGCGGGCGCGACGGCGTGGACGGTCGTGGCGAGGGCGGTGGTGAACGCCCCGGACGCGCCGAGGCCGCGGCCCATGACGACGAAGGCGGAGAGCAGCACGAGTCCGAGGCCGAATCCGGCCCAGTAGGGATTCATGTGCGGCTTCGCCGGCGGGGGAGTTTCGGTGGATGCACTCATGCGATGCGCGGGTTGAGTTGGTTAGTGAAGGGCGGTGGTCCAGTGGCTGGCCTGGCCGGCGGCGACGAGGACGAAGCGCAGCACCAGGCCGCCGCAAAGCACGAGCAGCGAAGGCGCGATCGTGTGCCGGATGCGGTGACGCAGTTCGAGGTGCTGCAGGAAAAGCGGCATGAGAATGCCGAGGCCGATCACGAAGACCCAGAAGACGGCGGCGTAAGGGCCGTTCAGCAGGAGGTGCGCGGCTGCCTGGTGGGCGGCGGTCGAGGTGAGATGGCCGATCAGCAGCAGGCCGATCAGCGCCAGCTCGATGGTGAGGAAACTGTTGTCGGCCTGCGCGAGCGTGGGCGCGATGCGGATGTCGAGCGGCTTTGCCTCCGACCAGCGGGTCAGCATGGAGAGCAGGAAGTCGGCGAACTCGGGGCGTTCGTTGTCCGGCGTGGAGAGGACGAGGATGCCGTGCAGCAACGCCGCAGCGGTGGAGAGTCCGGAAAAGAGGAACAGCGGCCCGAGGACGGCGCTGTTCCACAGCGGCCGGGCGCCGAGCGTGCCGAGGAGGAGGCCGGTGTAGATCCCGAGGGCGACGCCGATGGCGATGTTGGCCAGGCCGATGCCCACGACGAAGCGAGGGCGGGCGAGGATGTAGTCGCTGATCTTGACGAACGCCGGGACGCGTTTGGCAAGGGCGGGAATCGCCTCCGGCAGATGCGTGAGGGCGTTGGCGAGCAGCGCGGGATAGACGAGCAGGAGAATCCACGAGCCCCACGACATTGGCGACGTCGGCTCGAACGTGAGGTAGAGGCGCCAGACGTTGACCTTGTTCGTGAGGTCGAGAAACAGCGCGAGCATCCCCGAGCTGAGGAGCGCGAGCCCGGCGAGCGGGCCGATAGTGCAGCAGACCAGCGCCTGGCGCGCGGTCGGGCGCATGATCATGAGGCGGACACCGGCGATGATCATCAGGCCGGCCACCAGCCCGCCGAGGAAGAGGTAGACAGGGATTTCCCAACCCCAGACGTGCACCGCGGGGTCGAGGCCGGGATTGTGGCGGAAGTTGGTGAACTCAGTCATGGCGGTTGGGCGGGCGGCGGTTCACGTGAGGTAGTAAACGCCAGGCTTCGTGCCGGCTTCCGGCAGCAGCGTGTAATTGGGGCGGGAGGCGAGCAGGCGGCTCACGTCGCTGAGCGGATCGTCGGCGTCGCCGAAATGCATGCAGTGGGTCGGGCAGACCGAAACGCACGCGGGAAGGAGACCCTGCTCGACGCGGTGAATGCAGAACGTGCATTTCGAGGCGTAGCCGTCGGGGTGAATGAAGCGGGCGTCGTAGGGACAGGCGGCGAGACAGGCCTTGCAGCCGATGCATTTTTCGGGCGTGACGAGCACCACGCCGCCGCGTTCGTGGACGTGGCTGGCGCCGGTCGGACAGCAGTCGACGCACGGCGGGTTGGCGCAGTGGTTGCAGCGCTCGGAGCGGATTTCCAACTGCACGGTGGGAAACTCGCCGTGGACGGTCTCGGTGATCCAGTCGCGGCAGAAGCCCTCGGGGACGCTGTTCTCGGTCTTGCACGCGACGACGCAGTCCATGCAGCCGACGCAGCGACGGGTGTCGATGACCATGATGTAGCGGGCCATGGTCAGGTCGCCTCCGCGGGTTCGAGGGTGACGAAGTTCACGTTCATCGCGGTGCCGCCCATGAGCGGGTCGGTCTTGTAGCGCGTGATGAGTTGGGCGTCGTTCGCGCCCCGGCCGAACGTGTGGCGCAGGCCGCGCGCGGTGTGGCCGAAGCCGTGGACGAGATAGACGCAATCGGGATGAATGCGCTCGGTGGCCTTGACGCGGACGCGGTGGCTGACGGCGCCATCTTGGTTGCGGAGCTGCACGTAGTCACCGGTCTTCAGGCCGAGCCGGCGGGCGGCGACGGCATTGAGCCACACGGCGTTTTCGTCCATGAGATCGCTGAGGAGGCGGTTGGACTGCGTGCGGCTGAACGAGTGCATCGGCGCGCGGCCGTAGAGGAGGCGGAATGCGCCCGGCGGCCCGGCCTCGGGCGCCGTGTAGCGCGGCACCGGGTCGAAGCCCGCGGCGGCAAGCTGTGGCGAGTAGAACTCGATCTTGCCGGACGGCGTGGGAAATTCGGCCGGAACGCCCTCGTCGAAATAGATCGGCTGACGCGGTCCGCGCACGACGCCGGCGCGCTTGAGTTCGGCGAGGCTCAGGTTCGCGCCCTTGAGGCGCGTTTCGAGATACTCCTCGATGTCGTGCCACGGATAGAACGCACCGAGACCGAGTTTCTCCGCGAGTATTTTGGCGATCCACCAATTCGGTTTCTGGTCGTGCGGCGAGTCGATGACGGGCTGGCGCAACGCGACGAACGGCTCCTTGAAGAGCTCCACGTTCAACTCGTCGTGGCGTTCGAGGTAGGTCGACTCGGGGAGAACCACGTCGGCCCAGCCGGCGATTTCGCTCGGGATCACGTCGACGACGACGAGGAGGTCGAGCTGCTGGATCGCGCGAATCGTGTCGGCCTGCTTCGGCAAGGCATTGATCAGGTTCGTCGCGTAGACCATCCAGCCCTTGATCGGGTAGGGCTGGCCCGTGAGCGTCGCATCGCGGATGCCGGTCGTGATGCTCTCGGTGGCGAACGGATATTTTTTGTCGGGATTGTCGAGCTTCGGGCGCGCGGGCTTCGGATAAGGCGGATAGGCGTAGGGCGGCACGTCCATGCTGGCCGGCGCGTAGAAGCCGCCCTTGCGGCCCCAGCTGCCGAGGAGCGCGTTGAGCAAGGCGATGGCGCGACTGCGCTGCGCATCGTCGCCGTTCCAATTCACGTGGCGGCCGGGGTGGACGAGTGTGGCGGGGCGGTGGCGCGCCATCTCGCGCGCGGTGGCGCGGATCGTCTCCGGATCGATCCCGGTCTCGGGATGGGCCCACTCGGGAGTGAACGTCGCGAGCGAGGCGGCAAACGGCTCGAAGCCGTAGCCGTATTTCGCGACGTAGCCGGCATCGTAGAGTTTCTCGGTGACGATCACGTGCATCCACGCGAGGAGCAGCGCGAGGTCGGTGCCGGGACGGATCGGCAGGTAATGCTTGGCCTTGCTGGCGGCGACGGAGAACCGCGGGTCGACGACGATCACCGTGGCGCCGCGACCGACGGCCTCGGCGAACTCCTGCACCTGCGTGTTGTGCATGTTTTCGCCGAGGTGCGAACCGATGAGCACGAGGCAGTCGGTGTTGGCGATGTCGGTGCGCTCGGGCGAACCGACCTCCTCGCCGAAGGTGAGATTGAAGCCGACGTCGCGCGGGCCGCGGCATTGCGCGAAGGACGGCGCGGCGATGTTGGGCGTGCCGTAGGCCTTGAGCGTGTGCTTGACGAAGGTGCCGCCGATGCCGTGGGCAAAGAGCGCCATCGACTCCGGGCCGTGCTCGACGGCGATTTTTTTCATCCGGGTGGCGACGTAGTCGAGTGCCTCGTCCCAGGTGACTTCCTTCCATTCCTCGGCGCCGCGTTCGCGGGTGCGGATGAGTGGGGAGCGGAGCCGGTCGGGGTCGCTCGACGCGCCGATGCCGCCGGTGCCGCGCGGACAGAGCCGGCCGCGGCTGAGCGGGTCATTGGAGTTGCCCTCGATTTTCCAGAGGCGGCCATCGCGCACGGTCGCGATGGCGTTGCACTTCCAGAAGCAGAGGTCGCAAAACGTCGGAACCCGGCGCAGGCCCGTCGGTGCCGTGGACGCGGCGATGGCCGAACTCACGCGTCCCGCCGCCGCGCCGGCCACGATCGTGGCGGCGGAGATTTTCAAGAAACGGCGGCGGGAAAGCGTGGGCGACATGGCGGACGGTGGCGGTCAGAACCGTCGGGCATACATGAGCTGCGTGTTGAGCTGCCGGTGGCTGATGGTGATGCCGTAGCCGTTCGTATAGGTGGCCTTGAGGCCGTAGGTCACCGAGCAATCGACACTGGAGCTTTCGCCGAACCGGTAGGAGAAGCCCGCGGTCACGTGGCGCTCGATGGTCGCCGGGAAGAGGCAGTTCAGGTATTTGTCCGGGATCGGATTGCTGCTCAGGTTGACGCCGCCGCGGAGGGTAAGCGCGCGGGTCGCAGCGAAGGAGGTGCCGCCCTGGAAGATGAGCTGGTTGTCCCAGCGTTGGAACAGCGTGGCGGCGAGCGACTGGCGGGCGAAGGGCCCGTTGGCCGCGGCGCCGGAGGCCACGAACGACATGTTGAAGTTCTGCATGACGTCGCTCCAGAACACCTCGCGCACGTCGGCGACGAACGACCACTGGCCGGGCGGGTTCCACGCGAGCCCGGCGCCGGCCATCGCGGGCCATTCGAAGTCGCGCACGCGGAGGTCGCCGGTGAGAGTTTGCGGCATGGCGCCCATGCCGGGGACATTCAGCTGAAAGCTAATCGACGAGCCGGGCGCCTTCAGATCGGCGAGTTCGGTCTCCGAGTGGTAGGTGAAGCCAAAGGTGAGTTCGGGAGTGGGGCGATAGACGACGCCGACCTTGCCGGCGTAGCCGTAGCCCTTGGCGGCGCCGGTGAACGGATTGCCGTTGCAGAAATTGAAGTAGGCGTAGTCGACGTTCGTGCCGGCGGGCATCTGCTGCATGATCTGGCCGAAGCTCTGCACGATGGTGCCATCGGCGCGGCCGAACTGCTGGCTGCCGGGCGTGGCGAGGTCGAAGAACTGCGCTCCGCTCATCGCCATCTTCAGATCCATGCCGGCCCAGACGAAGTCGGCGGTGGCGGCGACGCTGAGCCGGTCGTTGACCTTCCAGGAAAGCGGCGCGATGACGCGGCCGACCGAGACCTCGGTGCGGTTTTCGAGATTGAAGCCGAGTCCCCGCCACGTGCTGCCGTCATACTGGCAGCCCATGCCGCCCTGGCCGAACACGCCGAGGCCGTAGGTGAAATCGCCGGTGCGCTCGGTGTAGCCGAACGCCGGCATGAAGAACGCCGTCGCCTTCGATTTCGCGGTCTGGCCGGCGGGATTGGTTGCCGTGATGTCCGGCCCGAGGATGCCGACGGCGACATCGAGCCGGGAGTTGTCCGGCATCAGGCTGAGCGTGGCGGGGTTGTTGATGATGGCGGCGGTGCCGTTGTCGTAGGCGAAGGAGGCGCCGCCCAGGGCGGTCGCAACCGGCCCGTAGCCCTCCATGTTCATGCCGTTGGTGGCGGCAAGGCGGGGGCCGGCGAAGGCGAGCACGACGCCGGCAAGAATGATGGCGGGACGCGGAGCGGACTGGGTGGTTTTCATAGGTTGGCGACTGACGGGCGATATCCAGGGCCGGCGGGGGAGACGCCCGGCCAGGCGGGGAAGGGGTTGCCTTCGATCCCGCATCCGGCCGAAACTGCGGACATGAACGAAAGAACGACTAATCCTGCGCAAGCACAGTATTAGTTTATCCATATATCCGCATATTTGACTTCGTGGTCAAGCCGGCCTCCCTTCCTCCCATGCCAAAGAAGCCCCGCCCATTGTCGGATGAAGCGCTCGTGATGATCGCGCACCGGTTCGCCGTGCTGTCGGAGCCGCTGCGGTTGCGGTTGGTCCACGCCCTCTTCGACGGCGAGAAGAGCGTCAACACGCTCGTGGAGCTGACCGGCGGCACGCAGGCGAACGTCTCGCGGCACCTCCAGACGCTGATCCACGCGCATATCCTCGGGCGCCGGAAGGAGGGCCTGCAGGTCTTCTACTCGATCGCGGATCCGTCGATCTTCCAGTTGTGCGAACTGGTGTGCGGCAGCCTCGAGAGGCAGCTGGCGAAGCAGGCCGGCGTGTTCGAGCGATAGGAACGCCCCTTTCGCCGGCAACGCGGCGGGGGGAGCGAAGGCCGGATCCTTGATGGATGCCCGGAGTGCGGAAAGACGGAAGCGGTCAGCGCGTCAGGTCGTAGAGCGCGTAGCCGGCGAGGAGGTTGGGGAGCGTGCGGCAGGGCTTATGCCAGTTGCCGGCGAGGTGGGCGCGGCGCGCGACGCGGATGCCCTTGGCGGCGCAGAAATGCTCGAAGTCGGCGATCGTGACGGGATTCGCCGGGCGGCTCTCGAACCACTCGGTGGTGTAGACCTCGTTGCGGATCTTGCGGCCGCGGAGGAGGGTGTGCAGGCGGTTTTTCCAGAAACCGTGGTTCACGAAGCCGACCGTGAGCGCCCGGCCGACGCGCAGCGCCTCGGTGATGACGGCGGTGGGATCGCTCAGCTCCTGAACGGTGCGCGAGCAGATCACGCGGTCGAAATGCCTTTCCGGAAACGTGCGCATGAACGCGATCATGTCGCCCTGGTAGGCCGCGACGCCGCGGCGGACGCAGGCGGTGATCTTCGTGAAGTCGAGGTCGACGCCGACGGCGGAGACTTTTTTCGTCTGGACGAGGTAGTCGAGCAGCACGCCGGGCCCGCAGCCGAGGTCGAGCACCCGGGTGTTGGGTTCCACCCAGTCCCCGATGATCTCCATGTCCACCGTGCGTTTTTCAACGAGCTTGGTCATGGTCTAGATCGAGTAGTCGAACACGAACGGCTGGTCGCGCTCGAGGAAGCCGCGGACGAGCGTGTAGAGCTCCTCGGACTCGAGAAGGAACGAATCGTGGCCGAGGTCGGTGGAGAGCTCGGCGTAGCTGGCGCGCTTGCCGGCGCGGAGGAGCGCGAGCGTGAGCGCGCGGTTTTGCTCGGGCGGGAACAGCCAGTCGCTCGTGAAGCCGACGACGAGCGTCTCGGCCTCGACCGGGGCAAAGGCGGCCTCGAGCGAGCCGTGGGCGTCGGCAAGATCGAACTGGTCGAGCGCGCGCGTGATGTAGAGATACGAGTTCGCGTCGAAACGGTTGATGAAGCTCTGGCCCTGGTGGCGCAGGTAGCCCTCGACCTCGAACTGGACGTCGAACGTGTAGGCGTCGCCGGTGGCGGTCTCTTTTTTCCGGCGGCCGAACTTCCGGTCCATGCTGGCGTCGGAGACGTAAGTGATGTGGGCCATCATGCGCGCGATGGCGAGGCCGACGCGCGGGCCGCCGTCGCGCGGGTAGTCGCCGCGGTTCCACGCGGGGTCCTGCATGATCGCCTGGCGGCCGACCTCGTTGAATGCAATGGCCTGCGCGCTCTCGCGCCCGGTGGTGGCCATGGCGAGCACGCGGCGGACGAAGCGGGGATACTCGATCGCGAACAGCATCGCGGTCATGCCGCCCATCGAGCCGCCGATGACGCCGTGGAGTTCGGCGACGCCGAGGTGGTCGAGCAGCAGTTTCTGCGAGCGCACCATGTCGCGGATGGTGACGAACGGAAACAACGTGCCATACGGCCGGCCGGTTTCCGGATTGGTCGAGGAGGGACCGGTCGAGCCCTGGCAGCCGCCGAGGACGTTGACGGAGACGACGAAAAAGCGGCGCGAGTCGACGGCCTTGCCGGGGCCGATGAGATTGTTCCACCAGCCCGGCTTCCGGTCGGTGGGCGAATGCCAGCCGGCGCAGTGATGGTCGCCGCTCAGCGCGTGGCAGATGAGGATGGCGTTGTCGCGCGTGGCGTTGAGCTGGCCGTAGGTCTCGTAGCGGAGCGTGAAGCCCGGCAGGACCTGGCCGCTTTTGAACGTGAAGGGCTGCGCGTGGACGAAGTCGCGCGGCGACACGAGACCGACGTCGCCGGGCGCAAGGTGGCGCGGCGTGGAGTCGGTGTCGGACGTGACTTCGACGTCGTCGGTCATCGGAGCGGATAACAAACCAACCCGGGCGGGGGGAAGCAAGGGCGGGCGGGAGTTATGACGCGAGGTCGCCGCGGCGCAAAATCTGCGTGGGGTGGTGCAACGGGCGTGCGGAGGACAGGCGGGCCACGGAGCGCGGCGAGGGGCTGGAACCCAGGGCGGCTCGGAGCCGCCCCGTCTTAGGAACGCGTGGGCTCGCCAAGCGCGTCGTCCATGTCCTCGTTGGAGAAGACCTCCTGCACGTCGTCGAACTCGTCGAGGGCGTCGTGCAGCTTCGCGATGTTCCTGGCGGCGGTGGCATCGGTCACGGGCACGGTGTTCACCGGGATGTAGGCGATCTCGGCGCTGTCGGGCTTGACGCCCTTTTGCTCGAGCGCGTGCGCGACCTTGTCGAAGGCGGCGATGGCGCAGCGGACCTCGAAACCCTGCTCGCTCGCGATAATGTCGTCGGCGCCAGCCTCGAGCGCGATTTCCATCAAGGCGTCCTCGGCGATTTTTTCGCGGGCCACGAGAAACTGGCCGGCATGCAGGAACTGGAACGCGACCGCGCCGGTGCTGGCGAGATTGCCGCCGCTGTGGGCGAAGATGGAGCGCACCTCCTGCGCGGCGCGCTGCTTGTTGTCGGTGGTGACCTTGACGACGAACGCCACGCCGCCGGGACCGTAGCCCTCGTAGGTGATCTCCTCGTAGACGACGCCGGGCAGTTCGCCGGTGCCCTTCTTGATCGCGCGGTCGACGTTGTCGGCGGGCATGTTGGCCTCGCGGGCCTTGAGGACGAGGGTGCGGAGGCGGGCGTTGGCGTCGGGGCTGCCGCCGCCGGATTTCGCGGCGAGGGTGATGTCGCGCGCGAGGCGGGAGAAGACCTTGCCCCTGCGCGAGTCGGTCACGGCCTTGAGCCGCTTGACCTTGGACCACTTGTTATGGCCGGCCATGAGGAGGACGAAGTTGAGCGGTGACGGTTGGGAATCGAGCGCCGCCGGCGCGACGGGCGGGCTACTTCTTTCGGGGCGTCACGTTCTTGACCGGCCGGCCGCCGGGCCCGGCGGTGGCGGGCACATCGTCGAATTCCTTCAGCCGGTTGATGACGAGCTGCTGGCCGATGGTGAAGAGTGCGTTGGCGGTCGAGTAAAGCGAGAGGGCGGCGGGCATCCGGTAGTAGATGAACAGGAAGAACAGCGGCATGAACTGCATCATCTTGGCCTGCGTGGGATCGGCGTTCGGCGTGGGCGTGAGCCGCATCTGGAAGAACGACAGCACGGTCAGCAGGATGGGCAGGATGTTGACCGAGAAGCCGAGGAGATGGCCGACGGTGTCGGGCGCGGCGAGATCGTGGACCCACAGGAACGGCGCGTAGCGCAGCTCGGCGGTGCTGCGCAACATCGAGAAGAAGCCGATGAAAAACGGAAACGGGATGAGCATCGGGAGACAGCCACCGAGCGGGTTCACCTTGTGCTCCTTGTAGAGCTCCATCATCGCGGTCTGCTGCTTCGCGGGGTTGTCCTTATATTTTTCCTTAATCTCCTTCATGAACGGCGCGAGCTTCGCCATGCGTTTCATGGAGCGGGAGGCCTTCATCGTGAGCGGGAGGAAGACGAGCTTGAGCGAGAGCGTGGTGAGGACGAGTGCGACACCCCAGTTGGGGACGAGCGCGTGCATCCAGCCCATGAGCGTGATCAGGAGGGCGCTGAAAAATTTCCAGAAACCATACTGCATGACCTTGTCCTGGTCGTCCTTGAACACCGCGGTATTGGCGAGGCGGCGGTATTCCTTCGGGCCGACATAGAAATTGGCGGCCAGCGTCGTCGCGCCGTGGGCGGGCAGCGGCTTGAGGTCGAACTCCACCGCCCCGGTGAGCCCGTAGGCGCTGTGGTTGTCGTCGGGCAGTTCGGGAAAGAGTTTGACCCGGCGGGCGACGAGGTCCGCGGCGGGTTCGTCCGGCGTGAGGATCGTGGTGAAAAACTGATTGTCCACGATGGCCCAGACGGCAGGGCCGGGCGTGACGATCGAGGGTTTCTGCGCGCTGGCGCCGAGGCCGAACATGCCGCTGCCGCCTTCCAGGTTGCGGCGGGAGACAAAGGCCTGGTCCTTGCCGTTCGAAAGCCCGGCGGTGAGCTGGTCGCCGAGGTCGAGTTCGCTGGTGGGCGCGGCGGTGCCGATGCTCAACGCCACCCGCGCCAGCGGCACGACCTGGTCGGTGAGGTTGCGGAACGTGGTTTCGTGGCGGAGTTGGTAGGGCTCGGTGGTGGGCGATTGATTCGGCGCGAGCGTGTAGCGGCGCGTGACCTCGATCCGCCCGTCGAGCACGGCGCGGTAAACGACATCGTTGGCGCTCTGCGAAACCAGGTCGAAGCGGACGTTCCGGTCGAGCCCGGGAAAGTCGACGAACGCCAGCATCGGATCGGCATGCAGCGCGTTGAACACATAGGGCTCGGAGCCACCGACGTGGTCGGGATAGACCAGATGGTCGCGGCTGTCGCGCTTCTGGAACGCGATCTCGCGGATCGCGCCGCCAAAATTGGTGAGACGGACGGCGATGAAGTCGTTGGCCAGCGTCGTGACCGTGGAGCCCGAGGCATCGCTCGCGACCGCGGCGAACGCGGCGTTGCTGGGATTCGTGGCGGGGGGCCGGGCGGCGGGAGCGGTCGCGCTAGCGGGCGTCACGGTGCCGGCGGGAGTCGCTGCTGCGGCGGCGGCGGGCGAGACGACGGCGGGTGGCGGCGCCGGCGGGGGCGGGGCCACCTTCGGCGAGAGATACATTGCGACAATGGCCGCCACGATGAGCAGCACGCCGATGACAGTGTTCTTCTTATCCATGAAAAGGGTCGGGGACGGGTCGGAGGCTCAGGCAGTGACGCGGGTGCAGCGCGGCGGGAGGCGGGATGGGACGGGATCGAAACCGCCCGGGTGAAACGGCGTGCATTTCAGGAGCCGGCGCAGCGCAAGCCACGAGCCGACCAGCACGCCGCGGGAGGCGATGACCTCGATCGCATAGTGCGAGCAGGTCGGCGAGAAGCGGCAGCCGCAGCCCGGGCCGAGGAGGGCGGGCAGCGCGGGCGAAAGGAGGCGTTGATAGAGGCGGATGAGAACGAGGAGAGCGAGCGCCGGCCAATGCACAACGGAAACCATGATGGACGGGCGAATCGCCGCCACGGCCGGCGCGGGCGCGCGCGAAGCCTGATCGCGGTCGGAGACCGGGGCGACGGCGGAGGGCGGGATGGTTTCGGTCATTTCTTTTCAGGCAACGGGGCGGCGGCGATGAGTCCACAGGCCTCGGCGAATTTCTTCTCGAGGTCGGCGAGCGGCCAGCAGGTGGCGGCGGCGCGGGCGACGAGCATGAGGTCGCAGCCGGCGGGGACGAGATTTTGTTGATGCCGGAAAACCTCGCGAAGCCGGCGCTTGGCGCGGTTGCGCTGGACGGCGGCACCGACGGCAGCGGTCGAGGCGACCACGCAGACCCGGGCGCCGCCGAGGGGGGCGAGGAAGGCCGGGCGGACGCGCCAGAAGAGCGTGAAGGCGCGGCAGTCGACGCGACGACCCTGCTCGCGGACGGGGCGAATGTCGCCCTGGCGGCGGAGGTGCTGCGCAGGGCGGAAACGCATGGGGGCGGTGGCGGGGCGAAACGTCGCAGCCACTCGCGTGCGCTGGTGGCCGCGGCGGCGGATCAGACGACCGTCAGGCGCTTGCGGCCCTTGAGGCGGCGGGACTTGATGACTTTGCGGCCGCCCTTGGTGGCCATGCGGGCACGGTAACCAATCTTGCGGGCGCGCTTCTTGCGGTGCGGGCGGAATGTGGGTTGCATGACGTTTAAAGAAAAAGAGGGTCAGAGGTGCCCGACGACACGGGGAGTGTCAAGGGCCGGTTTGACTCGCGGGACGGAGCGATGTCACGGTCTTTCATGCGCTTGTTTTGCCGCCATGCCCTGCTGTCAGCCGGCCTTGCCACCGCAATCTTTGCCCAGGATGCGAATTTGGCCGCGCCACGCGATCCGCAAATCGAGAAAATCACCGCCGAAATCTCACCGGCGAACATCGAGGCGATCATCCGGAAACTGGTTTCGTTCAAGACGCGCCACACGTTGTCGACGACCACGAGCCCCGACACCGGCATCGGCGCGGCGCGCAACTGGATCAAGGCGGAGCTGGAGCGCTACAGCCGCGAATCCGGCGGCCGGCTCGTCGTGGCGTTCGATGCGTTCCATCAACCACCGGTCCCGCCGCGGCTGCCCCAGGGCGCCGACATCGTGAACGTCGTCGCCACGCTGCCGGGCACGCAGGCGGGCGCGAAGGACCGGGTTTACGTGGTCAGCGGGCACTACGACTCGCGCTCGCTGGCGATCATGGACACCGACACGCTTGCGCCCGGCGCCAACGACGATGCGTCGGGCACGGCGGCGGCGATGGAGCTCGCGCGCGTGATGTCGCACTACTCGTTCGATGCGACGATCGTCTTCCTGACGGTGGCGTCGGAGGAGCAGGGGCTCAACGGCTCGACCCATTGGGCGAACGAGGCGAAGGCGAAGGGCGTGAACGTGGCGGCGATGTTCACGGACGACATCATCGGCAACACCCAGCACGAGGACGGCACGCGCGACCGTTCGCACGTGCGGCTGTTCGCCGAGGGCGTGCCGCCGCTGAAGGAGCTGCCGGCCGACGAGCTGGCGCAGTTGCGCACGGGCGGGGAGAGCGATTTTCCGACCCGCCAGCTCGCGCGGCTGATCCAGTCGGTCGGCGAGCGCTACGTGCCGCAACTGCCGGTGAAGATCATCTACCGGCGCGACCGCTACCTGCGCGGCGGCGATCACTCGCCGTTTCTCGACGACGGGTTTCCGGCCGTGCGGTTCACGGAGCCGTATGAAGTGTTCGCGCGCGAGCACGAGAATGTCCGCGAGGAAAACGGCATCCACTACGGCGACACGATCGACTACGTCGACTTTGCCTACACCGCCGATGTCGCCCGCGTGAATGCGGCGGCGCTGGCGGAGCTGGCGCTGGCGCCGGCCCCGCCGCGGGGCGTGGAGATCGAGACGGTGAAGCTGGAGAACGACACGACGCTGCGCTGGGAGCCGAACGCCGAGCCCGACCTTGCCGGCTACCGGATCGTGTGGCGCGACACGACCGCGCCGCAGTGGGAGCACGCGCTCGACGTGCCGAAAACCGTGACGCGGCAGACGGTGAAGGGATTCTCGAAGGACAACCTGATCTTCGGCGTGGAAGCGATCGACGCGGGCGGCCACGCGAGCCCGGCGGTTTATCCCAAGCCGCGGATGGGCATGTAAGCCTGGGCGTCCCGGTCCGATGCGCATTGCCGTCCTTTCCGACACCCATGACCGGATGCCGCCGTCGCTTCCGGAGAGGTTGCGCGGTGCGGATGAAATCTGGCACCTGGGCGACGTGTGCGATCCGGCGGTGCTGGTGGAACTCGAGCAGCTCGGGCCACCGTTGCGCGTCGTGCTTGGCAACTGCGACTCGCACCCGGTCTGGCCGGTGGAGCTGGAACTGGAGTGCGAGGGCGTGAGGTTTTATCTCACCCACATTCCCCCGGGCCGGGTGCCGGCCCGGTGCACGGTGGTGCTGCACGGCCACACGCACGTGCCGCGCGACGAGACGATCGGCGGCGTGCGCTGGCTCAATCCGGGTTGCATCACGCGGCCGCGCGCCGGCACGACACCGGGCTTTGCGTGGCTGACGGTGGAGGGCGGAAGGTTGACGAGTTGGGTCCGCGTGCGAATCTGACGGACGCATCATGGGAGCGGAGCAACAGCAGGATTTGTTCGGGCTGTTTTCGCCGGCCTCGGGCGTGCACAAGACGCCGCCGGCCGGCGGCGGGATCGTGCTCGAGCGCAGCCACCGCGCGCGGCGCTACCGGCTGACACTGCGCCGCGACGGCACGGCAGTCGCGACAATCCCGGCGCGCGGTTCGGAGCGCGAGGCGTGGCGGTTTGTCGAGCAGCACCGCGAGTGGCTGGAGCGCGCGCGGGAGCGGCAGCGGCGCCGGCCGCGCGTCGCGGAGGTCTGGACGGTCGGGACGCGTGTCCTGTGGCGCGGCGAACTCACGGAAATCCGCGTCGCGGCGGCGGGCGCGCGCCCGCAGGTGTGCCTGGCGGCGGATGTGTTTCGCGTGGCGCGGCTCGACGGGGACATGCGGCCGACGCTGGAGGCGCATTTCGCCCGGCGCGCGCGGATCGAGCTGCCGGCGCGCACGTGGGAACTCGCGGCGGTGACGGGCATGGAGGTGCGCCACGTGACGGTCCGCAACCAGCGTTCGCGCTGGGGCTCGTGCTCGGCGAACGGCACGATTTCGCTCAACTGGCGGCTCGTGCAGACCCCGGATTTCGTGCGCGACTACATCGTCTACCACGAGTTGATGCACCTGCGGGAGATGAACCACTCGGCGAGATTCTGGGCGCGCGTCGAGGAGGTCTGCCCGGGCTGGCGCGAGGCGGAACACTGGATCAAGCGCAACGGCAGCCTGCTCGGGCTGTAACCGCCGGCGCCGCGCACGGGAGCGGCCTCAAGGCGTGGCCGGCGGGCCGTCGCGGCGGGCGATCGCCGCCTCGAGGCGGGCGGTGAGGTCCTCCGCGACGAAGGGTTTTTGGAGAAAATCCGCGAGGCCCCGGCCGACAAAACGATCCGTGACCAGGCTCTCCTTGTGCCCGCTCATGAGGACGACCGGCAGGTCCGGCGCGATCGTGCGCAGCGCGAGCAGGGTGCTCTCGCCGTCGAGGCGCGGCATCGTGACGTCGAGGAGCACGGCGTCGAATCCGTTGGGCTTCGCGCGGATGGCGGCGAGGGCTTCCAGGCCGTCGTTGGCGGTCGTGACCCGGTAGCCGGCGCGCACCAGGGCGTCGGCGGCGAAGTGGCGCACCGCTTGTTCGTCGTCGACGACGAGCACGCGTTTCGCCCGGAGCGCGTCGACCGGGAAGGCGGAGGCCGAGTGTCCCGCCGGCGACTGGCTGGCGGTCTCGAGCGGAAACAGGAGGCGGACCGTGGTGCCCGTGCCCGGCGCGCTGGTGATGCGGATGCCGCCGTGCAGGCCGTGCACGATGCCGAGCGCCACGGGGAGCCCGAGGCCGCGGCCGATGAACTTGGTGGTGAAGAACGGCTCGAAGATCCGCACGAGGGTGGCGGGCGGCATCCCGCAGCCGTCGTCGACCACGTCGAGGCAGACGTGGTCGACGGGCCGGAGCGCGTGGCCGGGCACCAGGACTTCCAGATCGTCGGCGGTGAGCGCGGTGCGGGTGGTGCGGATGGTCACGGTGCCGGCCTTCTCGGCGATGGCCTCGGAGGCGTTGGTGACCAGGTTGACCAGCACCTGGCGAAGCTGGTCGGAATCGCCGCGGCAGAGCGGGAGATCGTCGGCGAGTTCCAGGTGCAGCGCGGCGTGCCGGCCGAGCGAGACCTCGAGCAGGGCGGTGGACTTGGTCACGACGCTGTTGAGCGAGAGCGACCGGAGCACGTAGATGCCCTTGCCGGCGTAGGCGAGGAGCTGGCGGCAGAGTTCCGCGGCCTGCTTGGCGGAGGTCTCGACGAGGCCGAGCATGCGGCGGGGCGCGACGGCGCTGGGCGGGAGGTTCGTGCGCACGAGGCTGGAGTAGCCGAGGATGCCGGTGAGGAGGTTGTTGAAATCGTGTGCGATGCCCCCGGCGAGGACGCCGATGCTCTCGAGTTTCTGGGTTTCCTGGAGGCGGCGTTCGAATTCCTGCCGCTGCTGCTCGGCGTGGTTGTGTGTGGTGAGATCCTGGAACGTCGCCACGCAGCCGGTGGGCTGGCCGGCGTCATCGCGGATCGGCACGGCGCTGACGAGCACGTCGACGTGCGTGCCGTCGTTGCGGACGATGGTCTCCTCGAAGTGGCGGATCGAGGTGTTGTTCGCGGCGGCGCGCTGCATCGGGAGTTCGGCGGGCGGGAGCTCGCGGCCGTCCTTGAAGATCCGGTGACTTTGCCGTGCCTCGCCGGGCGGTGCGGAAAGCGAGGCGTTCGCGTGGCGGGGCAGGCCGAGGATCGTGGCGAAGGCGTCGTTGGTGCGGATGGTGCGGCAGGTCGCATCGGTGGCGATGCCGACGCCGACGGGCAGCAGGTCGAAGAGCGTCTGCAGCTCGGCGACGCGCCGCTCGAGCGTGGCGTTGAGGCGGCGGACCTCGGCCTCGGCCTCCAGGCGCTGTTCGGCTTCGCGGCGGAGCTGTGCGTTGGCAGCGGTGAGATCGGCGGTGCGGGTGCGCACGCGGTCCTCGAGCTGGTTGTTGAGGAGCCGGAGAGCGTCGGGGCCGGGGAGTTCGAGGGCGACGGGCATCGCGCGCACCAACGCGACGGCGGTGAAGAGCGAAATCGCGGCCGTGCCGAACTTGACGCCGCCGCTCAGCCAGTATTGCGGGTGCCAGATGGTCCACACCTCGAGCAGGTGCGTGGTGCCGCAGGCGACGATGAAGCCGCCGAACAGGAGAAAGATCGAGGGAAACGGCAGATCGCGGCGCTTCCGGACGAAATAGAGGAGCGAAAGAGGGATCGAGTAGTAGGCGAACGCGATGAGGGTGTCGGACACCGCGTGCAGGCCGATCAGGGTCGGATTCCACAGGTAGCACTGCCCGTGCGGCATGAAGACGGCGCCGCACAATTCCGAGATCCATGAGTTCATGAGGGCGGGAACATCGCAGAGTATGCCCGGGCGATTCCGGCAGGCAATTTTCCGCCCGGTAAAATAAACGTGAGACTGCGCCGCGGCGGCGGCCACGCGGGCAACGGGGGAATCGACGCCCGGGGAACTCCACGCTCCAACCTCCAAGCACCAGAGAAACTTCAAGCTTCAGCCGCGGAGCGCCGCGGCGAGGATCGAAACTGGATTTTGGGGCTTCGCTGGAGTTTGGTTCCTGGACCTTGGAGCTTCCGCGCGCCGCGCGGCTCAGCGCCAGTCGATCAACTCGACCTCGAAGATCAGCGTGGCCTTCGGCGGGATCGACGGCGGGTTGCCCTTGAGGCCGTAGCCGAGCCAGTAGGGGATGATGAGCGTGCGTTTCTCGCCTTTCTTCATCGCAAGAAAAGCCTCGTCCCAACCCTTGATCACACCGCCCGTGCCGAGGCGGAACGTGAAGGGCACGCCGCGCTGGTAGGAGCTGTCGAAGTGGGTGCCGTCGAGGAGGCGGCCGTCGTAATTGCAGATGACCTCGTCGCCGGCCCGCGGTGTGGCGTCACCGGTGCCGGGGGCGCGCACGACCCAGCGGAGTCCCGAGGCCGAGCGGCGGGCATTGGCGTAGGTCTTGTCGATCAGCAGGGCGTCCTCGGTGTCGAGCTGGGGCTGCTCGGCGTTGAGCGCCTCGCGCATCGCGCTGTTGATCGGGCGGCCGGGATCCTTGCGCGCCAGCATGCCGGAGCGCACGACGATCGCGATCGTCGCGAGGATCACGCCCAGGAGCACCAGGTAGAAAAAACTGCGAACGGGAGTCGTGGCCATGGCCCAGAGGGATGGCAGCGAACGGCGCGAAAGGCAACCGCTTGTCCCGGCCAGGCGACTGCCGGTAAAAGAAGTTTGCCTCGACCCGGCGGCGCGATTTTGTCCGCGCCGTGAGTCCCCCTGCCGCTCCGCCCGCCCCCGACGCTGCGCTGGTGGTGGACGTGCGCGGGTTGGTGAAACGCTACGACAAGGTCGAGGCGTTGCGCGGCGTCGACCTGGCCGTGCGGGCGGGCGAGCGGTTTGCCCTGCTCGGCCCGAATGGCGCGGGGAAGACGACCTTGTTCTCGATCCTCGCCACGCTCCGGGCGCCGTCGGAGGGCACGGCGCGCGTGCTCGGACATGACGTCGTGACCGGCCGCGACGCGGTGCGCCGCGCGATGGGGATCGTTTTCCAGGAGCCGGCGATCGAGCAGCGGCTGAGCGGTCGCGACAACCTGCTGCTGATGGGATTGTTTTACGGCCTGAAAACCGCGGCCGCGCGGCAGCGTGCCACGGAAATCCTGACGCAGCTCGGGCTGGCCGACGCCGCCGACCGGCCGGCGCGGACGCTGTCCGGCGGCCAGCGGCGCAAGCTCGAGCTCGCCCGCGCGCTGGTGAGCGATCCGCGCATCCTGTTTCTCGACGAGGCGACGCTCGGGTTGGACGTGGATTCGCGCCGCGGATTCTGGGCGCAGGTGAGCCTGCTGGCGGCGGCGGGGCGGACCGTGTTTTTCACCACGCATTACATGGAGGAGGCGGAGGTGGCGGATCGCATCGCGTTGATCGATGCCGGCCGGATCGTGGCGCTGGACACGCCGCGGGCGCTCAAGGCCCGGCTCGGCGGGGGCGTGATCCGCCTGCAAACGGACGACGACGCGCAGGCGCGGGAGTGGCTCGGTGCGCACGGGCTGGCGCCCGAGCCGGGCGGCCAGGAACTCATGCTGGTGCACGCCGATCCCGCGGCGGTGCTGCCGGAGGTGCTGCGCGCAATGCCGATCAAGGTGCACCGCGTCTCCGTGAACGAACCCAGCCTCGAGGACGTTTTCCTGAAACTAACCGGCCGGGGGCTCGGCGGCGATGCGCCCGTGCCGGCCGGTCCGCGCGCCGGCGGCCCGAATCGCGGAGGTGCGTCATGATGCGGGGAATCTACGCCGTCATGGTGCTCGACCTGAAACGGTTCTGGCTCGACCGCGCGCGGCTGATCGCGGGCCTCGCGCAGCCGCTGCTATATCTGTTCGTGCTGGGCGCGGGCCTCGGCGCGAGCTCGCGGCTCGGCGGCGGCGACTACCAGCGCTATATTTTCCCCGGCGTCCTCGGGCTGTCGCTGCTGTTCACGGCGACGTTTGCGGCGATCACGATCGTGTTCGACCGGCAGATCGGTTTTTTCAAGGCGGTGCTGGTGGCGCCGGTGCCGCGGGCGGCGATCGCGCTGGGCAAGATCGGCGCGGGCGCGGCGCAGGCGTTTGTGCAGGGCCTGATCGTGCTGCCCTTCGCCCCGCTGGCCGGCGTGCCGCTGGGATTCGGCGAGACGGTCGAGCTGATCGGCGCGATGCTGCTCGCGGCGGTGACGTTTTCCGCCGTGGGCGTGGCGTTCGCCTCGCGGTTCTCGTCGACGACGGTGTTTCCCATCGTGAGCAATGCGGTGCTGCTGCCGATGTTTTTCCTGTCGGGCGCGCTCTATCCGCTGGCGTCGACCCCGCAGTGGATGCAAATGGCGGCGCACTGCGACCCGGTGGCCTACGCGGTGGACCTGATGCGCGGCGCGCTGCTCGGGCGGTTTTTCTTTCCCGTGTGGCTGTCGCTCACGGTGCTGGCGGGCGTCATCGCGGTGCTGGTGGCTGCGTCGGTGCGGGTGTTCAATCGCGGCGAGGACGACTCCGCACTGGGCGCGACGAAATTTAACTGGCGCCGGTGAGGCGGCGGGCGCGGTGCGCCGGCGCTATGGCTTCGCGAGCAGATCGAGCACGGCGGCCGTCAGCGCGGTGACGCCGGTCTTGATCGTGGGCTCGGGGACCGGGGCGAACTTGCTGGAATGCAGCGACGGCAGCGGCACGCCGGTCCGCTCGCTCTCGGCGACTTTTTCCGGGGCGACGGCGCCGAGCCGGAAATAGCAGAGCGGCACGTGGGCGGCGGTGCGGCCGAATTCGCAGAAATCGTCGCCGCCCATCTCGGCCTGGATCGGCTTGACGTTGGCCGCGCCGATCCACGCGCCGGCGGCGGCAAGGACGCGCTGGGTGAGCGCGGGGTCGTTGTAGAGCGCGGGAGTAAAGTCGTCCTCGAGGACGTTGACGACCGGCATCCGGTCCTCCGGCACGCCGGCGGCGATCGCCTCGCCGCGGCAGATGCGCTTGATCGCCTCGATGGTGTGCGCCCGCACCGCGTCCGAGTAGGAACGTAACGTGAGCTGCAGCTTCACCTCGTCGGGGATGATGTTGTGTTTCGTGCCGCCGTGGATCGAGCCGACCGTGACGACCGCGGGATCGATCGGGCGCGTCTCGCGGCTCACGATGGTCTGCAGCGCGAGCACGATCTGCGCGGCGAGGACGACGGGATCCTTGGTGGTGTGCGGGTAGGCGCCGTGGCCGCCGACGCCGCGGACGGTGACGTCGACGAAATCGACGTTGGCCTGCGCGAAACCCGGGACGGCGCCGATCGTGCCCGCGGGCAGCGTGGCCATGTCGTGGAGCGCGAGCGCGAAGTCGGGGCGCGGAAACTTTTCGTAGAGGCCGGCGGCGAGCATGGCGCGGGCGCCGACGCCGCGTTCCTCGGCGGGCTGGCCGATGAAGAGCAGGGTGCCGGACCAGCGCTCGCGCAACGCGGCGAGCACCCGCGCGGTGCCGATGAACGCCGTCATGTGCGCATCGTGCCCGCACGCGTGCATGACCGGCACGGTGTCGCCCTCGAGGTTTTTCACGTGCACGGTGCTCGCGTAGGCGAGGCCGGTTTCCTCGTGGACCGGCAGCGCATCGAGTTCGGTGCGGAGGAGGACGGTCGGGCCGGGACCGTTTTTCAGGACGCCGACCACGCCGAAGCCGCCGATTTTTTCGGTGACCTCGCAGCCGACGGCGCGCAGCTCGCGCGCCATCACGCCGGCAGTGCGCTCCTCCATCAGCGAAAGCTCGGGGTGCGTGTGCAGGTCGCGATAGAGGCTCTCGAGCGAGGCATAGTCCGCGTCGAGCTTCCGCGCCGCGGCGCGGCGGGCCGAATCGTCCGCTGCGAGGAGCGGGGTGAGGAGCAGGAGGAGCGGAAGCAGGCGGACGGATTTCATTTGGGTTCGAGCTTGGCGATCAGGCCGTCAAGGACGGCGTCGGTCTGGAGCTTCAGGCGCTGACCGGGCGCGGGCGGGTGGTCGGCGGCGGCGGCGGCCTTTTGTTTCGCGAAATCGGCGTCGCCCTCGGCCCTGGCGGCATCGAGGAAGGCCTGCTTGGCCTGGTGAAAGGCGCCGTCCTGCATGAAATCCTTCACCGTGCCGGTGCGGCCCATGAACGCAGCGGCCGAGTCGTCGCCCGTCCAGAGCTTCCATTCGTCGCGATCGGCGACGTAAAGCGCGAGGGCGCCGGTTTTCTCGACGCCGAGCTTCGTCGCGAGGTCATGGACGTAGGTGGTGAGCTTGCGGCCGTCGGTGTCGGGCGGGGATTTGGCGAGCAGGCGGGCGACGATGCGGACGCCGGTGACGCGCTCGAAGTTGGCGAGCTTGAAATTGAAATTCTTCGCGCGCGGCGGATCGGTGGGAATGAGATGGCCGGGATCGTCGAAATTCGCGGTGGGCCCGGGCTCGGCGGTGCCGGGATATTTTTTGGCGGCGGCCACGAGCGCGCGAAACGTGGCTTCGTCCGCCTTGAAATTCTTCGCGTCGGCGCCGAGGCGGAGAATCTTGATCGTGAACGGATCGTCCTGCCGGACCTGCGGCAGCACGATGAGGCCCCGGACGACGCGGCCGAAGACGGCGTGCAGGTAATTCAGGCGGTTCGTCTCGCGCAGAGTGAGAAAGAACTCGCAGCCGTTGGTGTCGGGGCCGGCGTTGGCCATCGAGAGCACGCCGGCGGCCTCGTGGCGGAGGCCGCGCACGAATTCGTCCGGAAACGCATACGGGCGCGGCTCGTCGCCGGTGTCCTTGTTGCCCGGATTGCCGCTCTGGATGACGAAGTCGGGGACGACGCGATACCACGTCAGGTGCTGGAAGAACGGGCGCTCGTTCGCGGGACCGAGCGTGCCCTCGGCGAGGCCGACGAACGAGGCGCACGTCATCGGCGTCAGCCGGTAAAACAGCTGCGCGGTGAAGGTGCCGCGCGGCGTGGTGAACTCGGCGTAGAGGCCGTCGGGCAGCGCGCCGGCGGGATCGGCGGCGGGCGAATCGGCGGCGCAGAGCGGAGTCGCGAGCGCCGCGAGCAGCAGGGCGACCGGGGGAAGCGGCAGGCGTTGCATGGCGGGAAGCGGGATGAACCGGACGGGCGCCACGACGACGGCGGGGCGCGGTTTACGCGGACAGGAACGAGCAGATGTATTCGCAGAGGCCGCCCGCGACCACGATGGTGAAGCCGCTGTTGCCGGGGACGTCGAAGAACGTGCCGCCGGTGTAGTGGTGGGCGGCATCCGTGCCGTCGAGGGTGACCGTGCAGGCGCCGGCGATGATGGCCATGCGTTCGGGGGCGCCCGTGTTGAAATGGTAGGGGCCGGGGCGGATGAGACCGAGGGTCTTCTTCGCGCCGTCGGGCAGGAGGACGGTGTGGCTGAGCACATTGCCGTCGAAGTAAACGTTCGCCTTGGTCAGAACCGTGACACCGGCGATTTGCGCGGGGTGATTGGGCATGGCGGGGAAGTGATGCCGGCGCGAACGGGCCGACGCAAGCGTGGTGTGGCGGGGTGCGATTCGCGATTGCGGCGCGGCGCGGCGCTGGCAGCTTCGACCGCCATGAAACGGTTTCCCACCCCCGTGTTCGTGAGCATCCTGGTCGCCGCCCTGGTCATCGCACCACGGGCGCCGGCGCAGGACAACCCGATGAGTCCGGCGGCGCCGGCCCGCATCGTGCACTTCGCGAAGGTCGACGCCCTCGATCTCGCGGCGATCCTGCCCGATCCGCCGGCCGCCGGTTCGCTCGCCGCGAACACGGACCTCGACACGGTCCTGCAGGTGCAGGCCGCGCGCACGGTGGAGCAGCTCGCGTGGGCGGCACTCGTCGACAAGGCCGACTTCTTTGCGACGTTTGGCGCGGGCGAACTGCTCGGCCCTGGATTCACGAAGGAAAACTTTCCGCTCTTCGTTGAACTGGGGAAACAAGCCAACGAGGACCTGCGCCCGCTGGTCGACGCGGCGAAGAAACGCTATGCACGCCCGCGGCCCTTCGTGGTCGATGCGCGCGTGAAGCCCTGCGTGCCGATGGCGTCGACCGGTTCCTATCCGAGCGGACATGCCTACAACGCCTACCTGAACGCCGCGCTGCTGTCGGAGATATTCCCGGAGAAACGCGCCGAGATCTTCGAGCGCGCCCGCTACGTGGCCTGGGGCCGCATCATCGGCGGCGTGCACTTTCCGACCGATCTCGAGGGCGGACGGCGGATGGCGGAGGCCGGGGTGGCGGAATTGAAGAAGACCGCCGCGTTTCGCGCCGCCATCGAGCGATGCCGGGCGGAAGCGGCGGCCGCGGCCTTGAAGAAGGCGGCGTGAGGAGCGGAAATCTCGGCCGGCGAAAAAAACGAGCGGAAACCCGCGGGCCATGTCCTGACCTCCGCGGGACGTTCGTCATGACAGCGAACCCAAACCAAACATGACAAAAATAGAAAAACCACAGTTCCTGCTCGTTTTCCGCCACTCCCAGGAAGGCCCCGATCCGACCCCCGAGGAGATGCAGCAGATTTTCGGGCGGTGGATGGACTGGATGAAGGGCATGAAGTCCCGCGGCCAGTTCGTCGGGGCCGACCGGCTCGAGGAAACCGGCAAGGTCCTCCGCGGCCCGCGCGGCGCGACCGTCACCGACGGCCCGTTCGTCGAGTCGAAGGAAGTCATGGGCGGCTACGTGATCGTCACCGCGGACGACCTGGCGCAGGCCACGGAAATCGCCCGCGGATGCCCCGGGCTCGACGGCGGCACCATCGTCGAGGTGCGACCGATTGAATCGCTCCCCCCCATTTGAGCCGCCGCCGGGCGACATCGGCCGGCTCGTCGATCATTTGTTCCGGCGCGAGGCGGGCCGGCTCGTCGCGATTCTCACGCGGCGGTTTGGCGCCCAGCACCTGCACCTCGCGGAAGACGTGGTGCAGGACGCGCTGGTCCGCGCGATGCAGACCTGGCCGTTCACCGGCGTGCCGCAGAATCCCTCGGCGTGGCTGCTCCAGACCGCGAAGAACCGCGCGTTCGACCACACGCGGCGCGCGAGCCTGTGGCGCGGCCGGCAGGAAACGCTCGCGCCGCTGATGGAGGATTGCCTCCACGCGGCCGTGGCCGCACCGGCGCCGCAGTTCGAGGACGAGATTCGCGACAGCCAGCTGCGGATGATGTTCGTGTGCTGTCACCCGGAGCTGCCCGGCGAGACGCAGGTGGCGCTCACGCTCAAGACGCTGTGCGGCTTCGGCGAGCGGGAGATTGCCGCGGCGTTCCTCGCGCACGAGGCGGCGGTGACGAAGCGGCTGGTGCGCGCCCGCCAGCTGTTGCGCGAAAAAAGCATCTCGCTCGACCTGCCGGAGGCGGCGCAACTCGCACCCCGGCTCGCGGCCGTGCAGCAGGCGCTCTACCTGCTGTTCAACGAGGGCTACAAGGCGTCGCACGGCGAATCGCTCCTGCGCGGGGACCTTTGCACGGAGGCGTTGCGCCTCGGCAAACTGCTCGCGGCCCATCCGGTGGGCGACCGGCCGGCGACCCATGCGCTGCTGGCGCTGATGCATTTCAATGCCGCGCGGCTGCCGGCGCGCGTGGACGATGCGGGCGGCATGCTCCGGCTCGCGGAGCAGGACCGCCGCCGCTGGGACCGGGAGCACCTGGCACGCGGGATCGCGGAACTCGAACGATCCGGCGCGGGTGAACAGGTGACGCGATTCCATCTCGAGGCCGGGATCGCCGCCTGCCACAGCCTCGCGGCGGACGAGGCATCGACCGACTGGCGGCAGATTCTCACCCTCTATGATGCGCTGCTCGCCCTCGACGCCTCCCCGGTGGTCGCGCTCAACCGCGCGGTGGCGCTGGCGCGGGTGCACGGGCCGGCGGCCGGGTTGCGCGCCATCGACGCGATGCGCGGGCGCGAGGCGCTGGAGAATTATCACCTGCGGCACGCGGTGGCGGGACAACTCTGGCTCGAGTCCGGGGAGCCGGCGAAAGCGGCGGAAAGTTTCCGCCGGGCGCACGCGCTGGCGGCGCTGGGCGCGGAGCGGATGTTTCTCGACGGGCGGATCGCCGCGGCCGAGGCGGCGGGCGATACGGGGACCGAGTAAGCGTTTTTGCGAATCCGTGCAGGCTTGGAAAGGCCCGCGGGGCCGGGCAGCCTCCGGCGTCGTGTTGTTCCCATGTCGCATGGTTGGCGTGATCCTCGTTGCGGGCCTCGGGCTGCGGCTGGGCGCGGCGTTGCCGGATGAAATCACCGTGACCGCGCCGACGCGGCTCGAACTCGTGCGCGGCGACAAGGTGACCGGCAGCATCGGGCTGGAGCCGGGCGCGAAACTCTCGCTGGTCGACCTCGCCGGGGGATATGCCCTCGTGCGTTACCGCAATGTGAACGGGCGTGTGCCGGCCGACCGCACGGACCTGCCGCGCGCCGAGGCGGCGCCGGCTGCAACGGAAGCTGCGCCGGTGTTGCCGCGGGAGGCGGTGCCAGCGCCGCCGCCGGCCGTCGCGCCCGCGGTCGCTGTGCCCGCCAACGCGCTGGAGCGGGAACTCGCCGGCCGGCTCGTGGCGCTCGAGGGCGGCGCGCTCAAACCGGTTGCCGCAGCCCGCCTAGCGGGGGTGAAGTTTTACGCGCTGTATTTTTCCGCGAGCTGGTGTCCGCCGTGCCGCGAGTTCACGCCCGGGTTCGTCGACGCCTACGGCAAGATCCGGGCACTTTATCCCGAGTTCGAAGTCGTGCTGGTCAGCAGCGACCACTCCGCCGCCGACATGTCCGCCTACATGCGGGACGACCACATGGCGTGGCCGGCGTTGCGCTTCGCTGCGATCCCGGCGGCGCGCGAAATCACGCGTTACTGTGGCGATGGCATCCCGTGCCTCGTGCTGGTGGACGAGAACGGCCGGGTGCTCTCCGACACGAACCGCCATGGGAGCTATGTCGGCCCCGATGCGGTGCTGGACGACACGTGGAGAATCCTGCGCGACTACCGGCGGAAAAATCCGCGGGTGAAGACCTGAGGCGTCATTGGCGCACGGCGGATCACCAGCCTGCGTTCACCGGACTGGCGAACGCGCCATCTGGATCGCGTCCATGACGCTGCGTCATGTCGTGTCCGTTGCGACCGGCAGCGGGTATGACCGGTGCGGGGCCGCGGTCAGTTGGCGGGCGGAATCTCCAGCTCCATGCCGGGCTTGAGCTGACGGCCGCCGCTCAGGAGGGCGTTGTTGGCCGAGTAGAGCAGGGGCCAGCGACTGGGGTCGCCGTAGTATTTCTGGGCGATGATCTCGAGCGTGTCGCCGGCCTTGACCACGTGGATTCTCGGCGCGGGAGCGGGAGCCGAGGCCGTCTCCGGCGACGCGGCGGAACGGAGGCGGTCGGGGTTGGTGCGCAGCTCGGCGGTGGCGGGGGCGTCGGCGGGCGGAGCCTTCGCAAGGCGCAGCGTCGCGGCGCTGTCGGCGGAGGACTCGCGTGCGCTGGCGAGCGTGGGTGCGGTGGTGGAATTTTGGGCGAGGACGGCGGTGAGTTGGGCATGGGTCGCGGCCGTCTGTTGCTCGGCGCGGGCGCGGGCCTCCTTTTGCATCAGCAATTCCGTGTTGAGCTGGGCGAGCGCGGCCTGGGCCTCCTCGTTCCGGGCGGTGACGGTTTTCACCTGCGCGGCGAGCGTGGTGTTTTCGGCCCGGGTGGAGTCGACCTCGGCCCGGAGCCGCGTGTTTTCCTCCTGCAGCTGCGTGTAGTTGTGGAGGGACGTGGCGAGCTGGTCCTCGAGGCCGTTGAGTTTTTGCTGCAGCGCGGGATCGGCGGCTGCGGCGGCGGGTTGGTCGGCATGCGCCGCCTGCAGCTTGGCGTAGCTTGCGCGGAGGGCGGCGAGTTCGCGGGTGGTTTCGTTGAGGCGGGTGGTCAGGTCGGAGGAGGCGGCGCCGTCGGTCGAGCGATTGTCGAGGGCGTCGCGGAGGGTGTTGCGTTCCTTTTGGGCCAGCAGGAGTTCCTGCTGGAGCATCTTGTGCTCGGTGCTGAGATTCGAGTAGGCGGTCGAGAGCGCGGAGTCGCCCGGGGGCGCCGACGATTCGGGCAGCCGGCCGAAGTGAATATAGCCGCAGCCGCCGAGCACGGGGAGCAGGGCGAGCGCGAGCAGGGTGCGGAAAATTCGCATGAGCGCGATGAAGGCGGATTCGCGGCGGCAGGCAATCTTTCCGCTGCGGAGGGCGGCCCGGACGGAGTTTCCCGCCGGGCCTGCCGCGGGCCGGCGCGGCAAACGCAGATCGCCGCGCTACGGAATCCGGAGCGTGCGGCCGATGACGAGGTTGTTGTTCTCGCCGAGGACGTCGCGATTGGCCACGAGGATGTCGGCCCAACGGGAGGGCGTGCCGTAGTAGAGATTGGAAATTTTCGAGAGGGTGTCGCCCGACGCGACGGTGTGGAAGCGCAGCGGTCCGCCGCTCGATCGAACCGAGAGGCCGGAATTCACGGGACTGCCCGAGCTGGTGACGAACGTCGCGGTGACGGCGGAGCCGGGTTGCACTCCGGCCGGAGCGACGCTGGTGGCGGCGCCGGAACCGCTGGCACCGCCGGCGGCGGCGACGCGGGCCTTCAGCAGGGAGTTTTCATCGGCCAGCGTGGAAACCTGGGCCTGTGCCTGCCGCAACTGGTCGCGGAGGGATTGGGCCTGGCCGGGGTCGAGCGCATCGCTCCTCGCCTTGGCGAGCGCGGCCTCGAGGTCGGCCTTGGTCTTTACGAAATCGGCGACGCTGGTCTTGAGGTGGTCGTTTTCATCCCGGAGCATCTTGGCGTTCTCCAGTGCCTCGGTGAGTTTGGCCTTGGTTTCCGCCTGGGCCTGGGCGTTGGCGTAGGCCGGGTTTTTGGCGATGGCCTCGGCGGCCGCGAGTTTCTGCTCCAGCTCGGTGCGTTCGCTCTCGAGCGTCCACACCTGCTTGCGCAGCGCCTCGAGCTGCGTCCGAACCTCCACGGAGCCGGCGTCGGCGGCCTTCGGGTCGGTCGTGGCGGCGAGGGCGCGCGCATCGCCGGCGGCGCCGGTGCGCTGCTGGGCGAGGGCGGAGAGGCGGGAATTGGCCGACTGCAACTGGGTGCGGAGCGTGGCGGCATCCTGCTCGACGCGGGTGCGCTCCTCTTTTTGTGCGAGCAACTGGGTGTTGAGCTGCGCGAGCGCGGCCTGGGCCTCGGCGTTTTGCGCGGTGACGACCTTCACCTTCTCGGTCAGCGCGAGATTCTCGGTGCGGGTGTGGTCGACCTCGGTGCGCAGCCGGCCGATCTCCTCCTGGAGCTGGGTGTAGTTGTGCAGGGAATCGGCGAGCTTTTCCTCGGTCGTGCCGAGCTTGGATTGGAGCGCGGCGATGTCCGCGGGATTGGCGCCGGGCGACTGCGCGCGCTCGGCCTGGAGCTTCGCATAGTTGGCGCGGAGCGTCGCGAGTTCGCGAGTCGTCTCGTTGAGTTTTTCGGTGAGGCGCTTGGAGGTGTCGCCGTCGGAGGCCCGGTTCTCGATCGCGGAGCGCAGCGCCTCGCCCTGGGCGTGCGAGAGGGCGAGCTCCTGCTGGAGCATTTTCTTCTCCGTGCGCAGGTCGGCGTTTTCCTTCAGCACCTGCTCGTCGCCGACGACGGTGGCCTCTGACACGGGCAGCCGGCCGAAGTGAACGTAGCTGCATCCGCTCAACGCCAGGATGGCGAGAAGGGCGAGGGCGGATATGTCGCGGGGAAGGCGCATCGGCGTCCAAAAAAGGAAAGAAATCGCCGAAAGTCGCGCAATCTTTAGCGCGTGCGGAAATTACGGACTACGGAATACGTAAGGAGCGACCGACGACCATGCTGCGTTCGTCGCGCAGGATGTCGCGATTTGCCGCGAGAATTTCCGTCCAGCGGCTGGTGGTGCCGTAATACTGCAGCGAAATCTTGGACAGCGTGTCGCCGAGGGCGATGGTGTGGAAACGCGGCGCCGGCGCCCCGGTTGCCGCGACCGGTGCGCCGGTGGGTGCGCCAAGGACCGCGGCGGCGGCGGCGGAGCCGGGGCGGACGGGCGTGGCGCGACCCGGCTCACGGGCGGCAACGTTCTCGCGCGCGGCGGGGACCGGTTCGCGTGCGGGCGGCGGGGACTGCGGCAAGGTGGCGAGCGCGTGGTTGACGCGCGCGAGCTCCGCCTGCGCGAGATCGGCGCGGCGCTCGGCGGCCGCGGCCCGGTCGCGCAGCGCCTCGAGTTCGGTGGCGGAGACAGCGGGGGCGGGAGCCGCGACGGGCGTCGCGGGTTTCGCCTGCGCCTCGGCGAGGCGGGCCGCGAGATCGTCGCGCTCCTTGGTGAGGAGAGTGTAGGACTGGAGCGCGGTCGCGAGTTTATCCTCGGCATCCGCGCGGGCCGCGGATTCGCGGGCGAGCTTGTCGTGATCGGCCGCGGCGTCCGCGGCGGGTGCGCTGGATTTGGCGGCGAGCGCGGACTCGGCCTGGGCGAGACGAGCCGACAGCGATTGGTTTTCCCCGGCGAGGCGGGCGGCGCGGGTGGCGGTCTCGGCCTGCTCGGTGCGGGCGGCCTCGAGCGACTGGACTTGCGCACGAAGTGTCGCGAGCTGGTCGGCGGTGTTTTTGGCGGAAGCCCCGGCCGTTGCCGCAGCCTTGGTGGAGGTGTCGGCGGCTTCGCGCACCGCGGCGAGCTGCTGCCGGGAATCGGCGAGGGCGCGACGGGCTTCGGCCAGTTCGCCCGCGAGGGAATTCGCCCTGGCCGCGGCTTCCGCGGCGGCCGCGGTCTTGGCGGACAATTCGGCGGCGAGACCGGCGTCGGGCGGCGGGGTGCTCGCGGCGACGCGGCTGGCGGCTTCCGCCTGGGCGAGTCGGGCGGCGAGATCGTCCTTCTCGCGGGTGAGCGCGGCCGCGGTCCGGTCTTTTTCCCCGGCGAGCGCCGCGCGCTCGGCGGTCAGGCTTTCGACTTGCGCGCGAGCGCGGGCGAGTTCGGCGGCGGCATTCTTTTCGGCGGATTCGGTGTCGGTTTTGGCCGAGGTGGCCGCGGCGAGCGCCGCGCCGAGCCGGTCCTTTTCCGCGGCGGCGGCGGTGGCGTCCTGCCGGCTCGCGGCCAACTGGGAGCGGACCTCGGCGAGCTGGGTCGAGAGTGCGGAGACTTGTTGCGCGGCCTGGGCACCAGTCGCGGACGCCTGCGTCGCGGCCTGCACGCGAGCCGACAGGTCGGCGCGGGTGGATTCGCTGGCGGCGAGTTTGGCGCGCGCCTGGTCGGCCGCGGCGAGCGCGGCGGAGCGCTCGGCGTCGGTCTTGGTGGCGAGCGCCCTGGCGGATGCCGCGTCCCGGCGGGCCGCGGCGAGATCGGCGTTCAGCGATTCCAGCCTGGCCGCGTTGTCGCTGCCGGCACGGCTCGCGGCCTCGGCGGACGCGAGCCGGGCGGCGAGGGCGTCTTTTTCCGTCGTGAGCTTTTGCACGGCGTCGGCGGACTTGGCGCGCTCGGCCGAGAGCGATTGAAGTTGCGCCTGCAGGGCGGTGACCTGGGCCATCACGTCGGCGGCGGCCCGCACCTGCGTGGAGAGCGCGGCGACCTGCGATTGCGCGGCGGCGAGATCGGTCTCGGCCTTGGAGTGGGCGGCGGCGTTTTGCGCGGCGAGGGTGCGCGCGGACTCCGCGTCCCGCTGGGCGGCGGCGAGTTGAGCGGAGAGATCGGCGGCCTGGGCCCGGGCTTCACCAGCGGTGCGCGCGGCGGATTCGGCGCGAGTGAGGCGCGCGGCGAGCGTTTCGTTTTCGGCCTGGAGGGCCTTGGCCGCGCCGGTGGCTTTCGTGTTCTCGGCGGTGAGCGCGGAGCGCTCGCTGGAGAGCGACTGGAGCTGGGCCTGCAGGGTGGCGATTTGCCGCGCAGCGTCGGCGCCGGCCTGCGCTTGGGCGGAGAGTTTGGACTGGGCGGTCGCCAGGTCCGCTTCGGCCTTGGACTGGGTGGCGGCGTTTTGCGCGGCGAGCGTGCGGGCGGACTCGGCGTCCTTTTGGGCGGCGGCGAGTTTGTCGGCGAGATCGGCGGCCTTGGTCTGGGCCTCGCCGGAAGTGAGTGCGGCAGCCTCGGCGCGCGTGAGACGGGCGGTGAGCGTGTCTTTTTCGCGCGCCAGCTGGGCGAGTGAATCGGCGGACTTCGTTTTGTCGGCGGCGAGCGTGGCGCGCTCCGCGGAGACCGACTGGAGCTGGGTTTGCAGCTTCTTGAGTTCCGCGGCGTCGGACTTGGCGGTGGACTCGGAATCGTTGAGGCGCTGCCGTGCGGTCGCGAGTTGCGCCTGCAAGGCGGCAACCTGGCTGGTGGAATCGGAGGCCGTGCGGGCGCGTGTGGCGGCTTCGTCGCGCGCGGCGGCCAGGGCGGATTCGGCCTGCGATTTTTCAGCGGCGGCCTGGGCGGCCAGGGCGCGGGCGGAGGAAAGTTCCTGTTGCGCGGCGGCGAGGTCCGCGGCGAGCGTGGTCGCCTTGGTCTGGGCGTTGCCGCCGGTCGCGGCGGCGGCCTCGGCCCTCGTGAGCCGCGCGGAGAGGTCGTCCTTCTCGCGCGTCAGGCGGGTGAGCGCGTCGGCGGACTGCGTCTTCGCGGCGGCAAGGCTGGCCCGCTCGGCGGAAACCGACTGCAGTTGGTCGCGCAGGCGGGCGAGCTCGGCCGCACCATCCTTCGCGGACGACTCGGTGGACGCGAGACGCGTCTGGAGCGTGGCGAGTTGGGCCTGCAGCGCGGCGACCTGTTTGCCGGTGGCCGACGAGGCCTGCGATTGCGCGTCGGCCGCGTCCTTCGCGGCGGATTCGGCGGTGGTGAGCCTGGCGTTGAGCGTGGCGATTTCGCGGGCTCGGGCGGCGGCGGTGGCCTTCGCGTCGGCGACGGCGGCCTGGGCGGCATCGCGCGCGGCGGCGGCCGATTTGGCCTCGGCGGTTCGCGTGGAAAGATCGGCGGAAACGCCGGCGAGTTTCTTTTGCGCGGCGGCGAGGTCGGCCTCGGCCGAGGTTTTTTCGGCGGTCGCCTGCGTCGCGGTGGCGCGGGCGGACTCGATTTGTTTCTGCGTGCCGGCGAGTTCGACGGCGAGCGAGGCGGCCTTGGTCTGCGCCTCGCCGTTGTTGAGCGCGGCGGCCTCGGCTTTCGTGACGCGGGTGGCCAGCGCGTCGCGCTCGGCAGTGACCCGGGTGAGGGCGTCAGCCGCCTTCGTCTTGTCCGCCGCGAGGGCGGCGCGGCTGGCTTCGAGGGACTTCGTCTGGTCGCGGGCCGCGGCCAGCTGGTCGGCCGTCGTCTTCGCGGCGGCTTCGGCGGCTTCACGGGCGCTGGTCGCGGCGGCGAGTCGGGACCTGAGATCCGCAAGCTGCGGGGCGGCCTGGGCCGCGGAGGCGGCGCCCTGGTCGGCACGGCCCTGGGCGTCGTCGGCGGTCTGCCGGGAGGTGGCGAGGTCGGCGGTAAGTTTTGCGATCCGATCGGCGGCCTGGGCTTTGTCGGCGGAGAGCGCGGAGCGTTCGCCCTCCAACGACTGGACCTGAGCATTTAATTGAGCGATTTGATCGGCGGATTTTTTTGCCGCGGCGTCGGAATTGTCGCGGGAAGCGACAGCCGCCTGCCGCGCGGAAGTTTCGGCGGCGAGTGCCACGGCGGCGCGGTCCTTCCCGGCGCGGGCGTCGTCGGCGGCCTGGCGGGCGGCGGCGAGCTGGTTCGTGAGGTCGGCGAGTTGGGCCTGCGTGGCACGAAGCGCGTCGGCGGACTGGGCGGCGGCGGTGTCGGTGCGCGCGGCACGGGATTGGGCGGTCTCCGTCTGCTGGCGCGCCGCGGCGAGGTCGGTGGTGAGTTGCGCGACGCGGTTGTCGGACTGTGCCTTGGCGGACGCGACGGAAGCGCGGTCGCTTTCGAGCGATTGAACCTGGGCGCGGAGCTGCGCGAGCTGGGCGGTGGTTTCGCGGGTGGCGGCGTCCGCGGCGGTCTGGGCCGACTGGGCGGAGGCGTCGGAGCGCTGGGCTGCGGTGGTGGCGTCGCGGAGTTTCGCCTCGGTGGAGGCGAGCTGCTGACGGGAGTCGGCGAGGGCGCGAGTGGCGGCGTCGAGTTCGCGGGTCTTGCCGGCGGCATCCGCCCTGGCCGAGGAATTGGCGGCCGCCTCGGCGGTGAGCGACGCGATCTTGTCGGCGTTGTTCTTCGCCGTGGTCTGGGCGCCGGCCTCGACCTGCGCAAGGCGCGCGGCGAGGGCGTCCTTTTCGTTCGTGAGCTTGGCGAGGGTGTCGGCTGCGCGGGCTTTTTCGGCGGTCAGCGTCGCGACAGTCTCGGCGGCGGTCTTTTCCCGGTCGGCGCGGGCCTGGGTGAGTTCATCGGCGGCCTCCTGGAGGCGGGTGCGGACGGCAGCGAGATCGGCGCGGAGTTTCGGCGCCTCGGGCTCGGGGCGGGCGGCTTCGGCGGCGGTGACGCGTGCCGTGAGGTCGACGATCTGGGATTTTGCCTGAGCGAGATCGCGGGCCTGCGCCTCGGATTTGGCGGCGGCATCCCCGGCCGCGGCGGTCCGGGCAGCGAGATCGACCGTAGCGGAAGCCAGCCTGGACTCGCTGGTGGCGAGGTCGCGGCGAGCGGTCGCAAGCTCGGCGGCGAGGGCGTCGGCCTTGGCGAGAGCCCCGGCCGTGAGCGCGGCCTTGGCCTGCGCGTCGCCGGCGGCGCGGGCGAGATTCTCGGCGGAGGCGAGGCGGCCGGCGAGCGAATCGCGTTCAGCGGTGAGGCGGGCGAGCTGGTCTGCGGTGGCGGCGGTGGCCCTGGCCGCGGCGTCGGCCGTCTGGGATTTTTCGGTCCCGAGCGAGATGCGGGCAGCTTCGAGGGTTTGCACCTGTTCCCGCAGCGTGGCGTTCTCGCGATTGGCCGCGTCAGCCTTCGCGGTGGTGGCGGCGAGTTGCGCGTTGAGGTTGTCGGCGGCGCCGGCCTGGGCGGCGAGCTCGGTGCGGCCCGCCTCCGCGGCGGCGAGTTTTTCCTGGGCGGCGGCGAGGGCGACGCGGTTTTTTTCCGCGTCCGCGCGGGCGGTGGCGAGATCGCGCGTCTGCGCGGCGAGAGCGGCGTCCGCCTTGGCGACCGCCGCCTGCGAGCTGGCCTTGCCGGCGGTCTGGGCATTGAGCGTGGCGGTGAGTTCGTCGATGCGCGCCTTCGCCTGGGCGAGTTCGTGCGCGGTGTCGTCCGCGGGGGCCGGAGCGGCGTCGCGGGTGCCGACGGGGGCGGGCCCGGCGCCGGCCTTGAGACGGTCGATTTCCGCGCGGGCGGCGGTGAGTTCGAGGGTGGCCTGGCGTTTCTCCTCGGTGACATGGGAGAGCTGGTCGTAGAGATTTTTCGCCTCGGCGGTGTGGGCGACCGAGGCGTCGGCGCCGGGAGCGGCGGGAGGTGCGCCGCGCCCCGGGTCGGGGGCGGCGGGTGGAGCGCCCCGGCCGGAGTCAGGGATCGTGGGAGACGTCGTGGCGGCGGGGGCGGGACGGGGCGGGGGCGCCTTGAGGTAGGGATTGGTGGCGCGCAGCGCGGCGAGGCGCCGGCGGCCCTCGGCGAACTGTTCGGGGTTCATGGTGCCGAGGAGCGCCTCGAGCGCCTTGCCCGAACTGCCGCTTTCCGCGGCAAGCGTGAGCCAGACATACGCCTCGATCGGATCGGCGCGGATGCCGCGACCCAGCTGATAGGCCAGCCCGAGGTTGTATTCGGCGATCTGGTTGCCGCGCTCGGCGCTGGTCCGGAGCTTGGCGACCTCGGCCGACTCCGCCGCCGGTTTCGCCGGGCTTTCGGCCGACAGGACGGGGTGGGCGAAAACGAAAGGGAGCAGCAGCGGCGCGAGGCGGGCGAACTTCATGGCGAAGGACCCGACGCTAGGGCTTTGCGCCGACGACACAACACGCGAAGTTACGCATCGATGTGCGCAGCGTCACGACCGGCCCGAGAATGCCGCCGGACCACCGGCGCGGGCGTGGACCGCGAAGGGAGCGAACGTTTACTTTGCGGCCGCATCCGCGGCGGCGAGCAAATCGGCGGAAGAGAGGCGGACCTTGTAGTCGGGATTCGAGTAGGCGAACTTGATGACGCCGTCGCGGCCCACGAGGTAGACGGTGGGCACGGGCAGCCAGTAGCCTTCGCCACCGGGAACGGGAGTGAGGGGGACGCCGTGACCGCCGTATGATTTTTCGAGTTCGGGCGAAAGGCGGAAGGCGACGCCGTAGGCCGCGGAGGCGGCCATGGCGCGATCGGAGAGCAGGCGGTAGTCGAGATGGTTCTTGCCGGCCATCGCGCGCAAGCCTTCGGCCGTGTCGGGGCTGACGGCGATGATTTGATAACCGAGCGCAAGCAGCTTCGGTTCGAGTTCGCCGAGCGCGGCGAGCTGACGGTTGCAGAACGGGCACCAGCTGCCGCGATAAAAAACGAGGACGGTCGGCTTTTCCGCGAAGGCGGCGGCGAGCGCGAACTCGCTGCCGTCGACGGCCCGGAGAGTGACCGCGGGCGCGCGGGCGCCGGCGGCCAGCGGTTTCGCTTCCGCCGCGGAAGCGGCGATGGCGGCGTGGGCGGATGCAGTCAGGCCAAGGGCGAGGGACGCGACGAGGACAGGGATGGTGAGCTTCATAGGCAAAGGGTGGGAGGCCGGGTGCCGGAGGTTATTCCCCTCGTGGGGCGGCGGACAGAATGCCAATCGCGGGGCGGAAAAACGTTCACCGATCCGCCCACGCCTTCGCGCGGGTGACCGCGCGGTGCCAGTCGGCCTGAAGTTTCCGCATGGCCGCGCGCGGGGCGCGGGGGCGAAAGGTCTTGTCCGCGCCCCAGAGCGCCGCGATCTCGGCGCGATTTTTCCAGAAACCGACGGCGAGGCCCGCGAGGTAGGCGGCGCCGAGCGCGGTCGTCTCGCGCGTGCGCGGCCGGATGACGGGGACGCGCAGCAGGTCGCTCTGGAACTGCATGAGGCCGGCGTTGACGGTCGCACCGCCGTCGACGCGAAGCTCGCGGAGCCGGAGCCCGGCGTCGGCTTCCATGGCGGACAGCAGGTCGGCACTTTGATAGGCGATGCTTTCGAGCGCGGCGCGGGCGACGTGCGCGGAGGTGCTGCCGCGTGTGAGGCCCACGATCGCGCCGCGCGCGGCGGCGTCCCAGTGCGGCGCGCCGAGGCCGGTGAACGCGGGCACGAGAAAAACGCCGCCGTTGTCCGGGGCGCGGGCGGCGAGGGCCTCGACGTCGGCGGACCGCGCGATCAGGCCCAGGCCGTCGCGCAGCCACTGGACGACGGCGCCGCCGATGAAGACGCTGCCCTCGAGCGCGTATTCGAGCGGCCCGCCGGGGCCGAGCCGCCAGGCGATCGTGGTGAGGAGCTGGTGCCGCGACACGACGGGTTTTTCGCCGGTGTGCAGGAGGAGGAAGCAACCGGTGCCGTAGGTGTTCTTCGCGAGGCCGGGGCGGAAGCAGGCCTGGCCGAAGAGCGCGGCCTGCTGGTCGCCGGCGATGCCGCCGATGGGCACGCCGCGCAACGCGGGAATGGCGGTGACCTCGCCGTAGACCTCGCTGCTCGCGCGGATCGCGGGCAGCACCGCCCGCGGGATGCGGAGGAGTTTCAGCAGCTCGTCGTCCCACGCGCCGGTGCGGAGATCGAGGAGGAGGGTGCGGGAGGCGTTGGAGACGTCGGTGGCGTGAACCCGGCCGCCGGTGAGCTGCCACAACAGCCAGGTGTCGACGGTGCCGAAGGCGAGCTCGCCGCGCGCGGCGCGCCGGCGCGCGCCGGGGAGGCGGTCGAGGAGCCAGGCGAGCTTGGTGCCGCTGAAATAGGGATCGAGCACGAGGCCGGTTTTGCGGCGGAACAGCGGCTCGAGCCCGCGGCGTTTCAGGCGCGCGCACAGGTCCGCGGTGCGGCGATCCTGCCAGACGATCGCGGGCGCGAGCGGGCGGCCGGTGGCGCGGTCCCACAGCAGCGTGGTCTCGCGCTGGTTGGTAAGGCCGATCGCGGCGAGGCCGGCGCCGGTGAGATTGGCCTCGGCGACGGCGGCGAGGGCGACGCGCCGCGTGGTTTCCCACAGATCGGCGGGATCGTGCTCCACCCAGCCGGGCTGGGGGAAATGCTGCGGAAATTCCTGCTGGGCGGCGCCGCGCGCGCGACCGCGGCGGTCGAAGACGATGGCGCGCGAGGACGTGGTGCCCTGATCCAGCGCGAGGATGAATTGCGGACGCATGGGGAGGCGGGAAGGTTCGCGCGGCGGCGGGCGGGCGGCAAGCGCGCGGCGCACTTGCGAAATTGGTAAGCATGCTTACCACTCTCGGACCCTCCCATGGAAGAACTGTTGCCCAACTTCGACCGCAGTCTCGGTTTCATCGTCAACGACATCAGCCGCCTCCTCCGCGAGGAGTTCAACCGGCGCGTGCGCGGCCGGGGCCTGACGCGCGCGCAATGGCTCCTCTTATACCACGTGGCGCGGCGGCCGGGGGCGTCGCAGAGCGAGCTGGCGGCATCGCTGCAGGTGGAGAAGATCACGGTCAGCCGCCAGGCGGCGCGCCTGGAGAGCGGGGGCTGGCTGCGCCGGGCCGACGACGCGCAGGACAGCCGCGCCTACCGGCTGAACCTCACGCCGCGGGCGACGCGAGTTATTTCGGAACTTGCCGCGGTCTCCGAACGTCTTCGCGACGAGGCGATGACGGGCTTGTCGGCCAGCCGGCGGGCCGCGCTGATTGACGACCTGCTGCACATCAAATCCAATCTCCTCGGTTTCGAGGACGGGGCCGCCTAATTCTTTTCCGTTCCATGACCTACCTTAACCCCTGTTGGAAAATATCCGCCGCCCTGGTTGCGGCCGTTGGGTGCCTGGCCGGCTGCAGCCGGTCCGCGGGAGGCGGTGTCGCCGCGACGCCGGCCGTGCCCGTGCAAGTCGCCGTGGCCGTCCAGGGCGATGTGCCGCGCGTGATCGAATCGATCGGCAACGTCCAGTCGATCCGCAGCGTGGCGATCAAATCCCAGGTCGACGGCATCATCGCCGAGATTCATTTTCGCGAGGGCGACGAGGTGAAGGTCGGCGACCTGCTGGTGGCGCTCGACCGGCGGCCGTTCGAGAACAGCCTGCGGATCGCCCGCGCGGACCTGGCCAACGCCCGCGCCGAGGCCACGCAGGCGGCGGCGGACGCGGATCGTTACACCCATCTCGACCAGACGTCGGCGATTTCGAAGGAGCAGTTCGCGCAAGTCCTGACGAAGGCCGAGACGACCAAGGCGCAGGTGCTGGCGAAGGAGGCGGCGGTGGCCAACGCGGAGCTGCAACTGGGCTATGCGGAGATTCGCGCCCCGATCGCCGGCCGCACCGGCCAGCTCGTGCTGCACGAGGGCGCGCTGGTGAAGGCGAACGACGTCAGCCAGTCCATCCTCACGATCAACCAGCTCGCGCCGATCTCCGTGGCGTATGCCGTGCCGGAAACTACGCTGGCGGCGATCCGTGCGGCGCTGACCGCCCATCGCGCGACCGTCTCGGTGATCGAGCAGGCGTCCGACCGCCCGCTGGCCGACGGCACGCTCGAGTTCGTGGACAACGCCGTCGATCCGACCACGGGGACGATCACGCTCAAGGCGGTCGTGGCGAACGCGGACCACGCGTTGTGGCCGGGGCAATTTGTCCACGTGCACACGCAGGTCGATGTGGACCATGGGGCGATCTCGATCCCGTCGTCCGCGGTCCAGACCAGCCAGAACGGATCGCAGGTTTACGTCGTCAAACCGGATCACTCCGTCGAGCTCCGCGACGTGAAGGTGACCCGCACCGCGGGAGACCTGTCGCTCATCGCGGAAGGGGTGCATGCGGGTGAGACGGTCGTGTCCGACGGCCAGCTCCGGCTCGTGCCGGGGGCCAAGGTCGTGGCGCACACGATTGCGGGAACGCCGGTCGACGCAGCGGGGGCCCCGGGAGGAGCGGCGCCATGAACCTGCCGTCCCTCTGCATCCGGCGCCCGGTGATGACGACGCTGCTGACGGCGGCGTTGTGCGTGTTCGGGGCGATGGCCTACACGTTTCTGCCGGTCAGCGACCTGCCGAACGTCGATTTTCCCACCATCGTGGTGAACGCCTCCCTGCCGGGCGCGACGCCGGAGACGATGGCGTCGGCGGTGGCGACCCCGCTCGAGCAGCAATTCTCCACGATCGCGGGCATCGACTCGATGACGTCGACCAGCTCGCTCGGCAGCACGCAGATCACGCTGCAATTCACGCTCGACCGCAGCATCGATGCCGCGGCGCAGGATGTGCAATCCTCGATCGCCGCGGTGCAGCGGCTGCTGCCGCAGGACATGCCGGCGCCGCCGTCGTTTCGGAAAACGAACCCGGCGGACCAGCCGGTCCTGTTTCTCGCGCTCAGCTCGCCATCGCTGCCGTTGTCCGTGGTCGACGAATTTGCCGAGGCGAATCTCGCCCAGCGCATCTCGACCGTCGACGGGGTCGCGCAGGTGCAGGTCTACGGCTCGCAAAAATACGCGCTGCGCGTGCAGCTCGACCCACGGCTGCTCGCGAGCCGGGGCATCGCCCTGAGCGAGGTCCAGGCCGCCCTCGCGGCCCACAATGTCAATCTTCCCACCGGCGTCCTCGACGGCAACCACCAGGCGATGACGATCATCGCCACCGGCCAGCTGACCAACACGTCCGAGTTTACGCAGATCGTCGTGGCGTATCGCAACGGCGCGCCCGTGCGGCTGGGCGAGCTCGCGCAGGTGATCGACAGCGTGCAGGAGAACCGCGTGGCGAGCTGGTATTACAACCAGGGCACCGGCAACCGCGCGATCGTCCTTGCGATCCAGCGCCAGCCGGGCACGAACACCGTCGAGGTCGTCCAGCGCGTGAAGGACCTGATCCCGGCGTTCAGCCAGCAACTGCCCGCCTCGATCAAGCTGAACGTCCTCTTCGACCGCTCGCAGACGGTGCGCGAGTCGGTGGACGACGTGCAGTTCACCCTGATGCTCTCGATCGCGCTGGTGGTGATGGTGATCTTCATCTTCCTGCGCACGCTCACGGCGACGATCATCCCCGGCGTGGCGATCCCGATGGCGCTGCTGGGCACGTTCATCGCGATGTATTTCTTCGGCTACACGCTCGACAACCTCTCGCTGCTCGCGCTGACGCTCTCGGTCGGCTTCGTGGTCGACGATGCGATCGTGATGCTGGAAAACATCGTGCGCTACATCGAGCAGGGGATGCCGGTGCGCGAGGCGGCGTTCAAGGGCTCGGGCGAGATCGGGTTCACGATCCTGTCGATGACGCTGTCGCTGGTCGCGGTGTTCATCCCGGTGCTGTTCATGGGCGGGATCCTGGGGCGGTTGCTGCACGAGTTTGCGGTGACGATCACGTCGTCGATCCTCGTTTCGGGCATCGTGTCGCTGACGCTGACGCCGATGCTCTGCAGCCGCTTCCTGAAACCGCACGCCGGGCGCGGCGCAGCGGTGCACGGGAAGTTCTACGAACTGAGCGAACGCGGCTTCAACGCGATGGTGGCCTTCTACGAACGCACGTTGCGCGGGGCGATGCGGCATCGTGCGCTCACGGTCAGCGTGGCAGGCGTGATGGCGGTGCTGACGGTGTTCGTGGCGCGCGCGCTGCCGACGGGCTTCATCCCGACGGACGACACCGGCCAGATTTTCGCGTTCACCGAGGCGGCGCAGGACGTCTCGTTCGCGGAGATGATGGCGCACCAGCAGGCGGCGGCGGCGATCGTCGCGAAGAATCCCTATGTCGAGGCGTTCATGTCGGCGATCGGTGCGAGCAAGTCCTCGGCGACGGGCAACCAGGGCCGCATCATCATGCGCCTCAAGCCGCGCAACCAGCGCCCGCCCGCCTCGCAGATCGTGCAGGATCTCCGCAAGCAGCTCGCCGTCGTCCCCGGCATCAAGGTTTACCCGCAACTCCTGCCGCCGATCCGGATCGGCGGCTCGCTCACGAAGGCGCAGTATCAATTCACGCTGTTCGGCTCCGACCTGAAGGAACTCTACGCGGCTTCCGCCACGATGGAAACGAAGATGCGGGCGCTGACCGACCTGCAGGATGTGAACTCCGACCTGCAGATCGCCAACCCGCAGCTCCGCGTGAACATCAAGCGCGACCGCGCCGCGACGCTCGGGGTCACGCCGCAGCAGATCGAGGACGCGCTCTACAGCGCCTATGGCTCGCGGCAGGTATCGACGATCTACACGCCGACGAACCAGTATTACGTCATCATGGAGATGGCGCCGGGCTTCCAGAAAAACGCGGAGGCCCTGTCGTTGATCTACCTGCGCACCCAGAGCGGCAAATCCGTGCCGCTCGAGACCGTCGCGTCGCTCGATCGCGAGGTCGGCCCGCTCACGGTGAACCATCTCGGGCAGGTGCCGGCGGTGACGATCTCGTTCAACCTCCGGCCCGGTTACTCGCTGGGCGACGCGGCGGGCGTCATCACGGATCTCGCGCGCAAGACCCTGCCCGCGACGATCAGCTACGGGTTCCAGGGCTCGGCGCAGGCGTTCGCGTCGTCGATGAAGGGCCTCGGCCTGCTCCTCGTGATGGCGGTGCTCGTGATCTACATCGTGCTCGGCATCCTCTATGAGAATTTCATCCACCCGCTGACGATCCTGTCCGGCCTGCCCGCGGCGAGTTTCGGCGCGCTGTTCACGCTGTGGCTGTTCGGGCAGGAGCTGAACGTCATGGGCTATGTCGGCATCATCCTGCTCGTCGGCATCGTGAAAAAGAACGCGATCATGATGATCGACTTTGCGCTCGCGGCGCGGGCGCAGGGCGAAACGGTGGCGCAGAACGCGATCATCCAGGCGTGTCTCGTGCGGTTCCGGCCGATCATGATGACCACCTTCGCGGCCCTCGCGAGCGCGACGCCGATCGCGCTCGGGCTCGGCGCCGGGGCGGAATCGCGCCGGCCGCTCGGCCTGGCGGTGGTCGGCGGGCTGGTGGTGTCGCAGTTGCTGACGCTCTACATCACGCCGGTGATCTACGTTTACATGGATCGGTTTGCCGCCCGCGCGCGACAATCGCAGACGGCGGCGGACCACGGCCACGCGGCCGGGGAGCCGGCGATGGCGAAATAAGCCGGCGAACGCCCGAGCAGGGTGGGGCTGGCTCCGAGCCGCCCTGGGTTTGCCGCCCGAATCGCACCGCATCCGGCAGCTCAAGCCGGTGCGGCGAGGCGGCCCGCTGTTGGCTGAGCGGGCCGCGGTTCGCTGAAACCTTGCGAAGCCCGCCGTGTCGCACACGCTGTCCTCACCATGAAAACGCCCTTTCTTCTCGGTCTCGCCCTCCTGGTGGCGGCGGTGCCGGCGCAGGCGCAGCTTTTCCGGCCGTCACTCAACGGCGCGGTCCTCGGCGGCATTGCCGGGGCGATCATTGGCAACAACAGCGGCTCGCTCCACCACAACGCGTGGCAGGGGGCCGCGATCGGCGCGGGCGCCGGTCTTTTGCTTGAGGCCGCGGCGGGCTATCCGCGGCCGGTCGGGGGTGCCGTGACCTACGGCGGACCTTACGTTTATCGCGGTCGATACGGCTATAACGGCCATGGCAGCGCGGCGGCCGACGGTCTGTGGCTGGGCGCACTCGCGGGCGGTGTGATCGAACGCCACGACCGCGGCTTCCGCCACGACGGCTGGCGCGGCGCCGCCTGGGGTGCGGGCGTGGGCTGGCTGCTGGGGTCCGTCATCGATGCCAATGCTTACGACGATTCCTATCCACCGCGTGTCATTGTGCGCGAGGCGCCCGTGATGGCGGCGGCACAACCGGCGCCGGCGCCGCAGCAGGTCACCATCATCAACAATTACTACAACACCCCCGCGACCCCGATGACCGCGGCGAACGGCCTGTTCGGCCGAAACTGACCGATGCCGGTTGCGACCTGGCATCGCAACCGGCCTGACGGGTGACCGACAAGGGTTGCCCGCCCGATGCGCCGCCCGCAGTTCGCCCTCCGACTTCCTTTCCCTCCACACCATGAACCGCACCTCCCGTTTTCTTCTTCTCGCCGGCGCCACCGCGGCGCCCGTCTTCTTCGCCGGCTGCGTCACCTCGCAGGGCGTGCAAAATCCCTCCGGCGTCGCCGTGACCGAAATGCGGCCCGACGAACGCGGCTTCGTCGCCGGCACCGGCGTCGAATCCCAGGACCTCGTGGCCGTCACCGACAAGATGGCCCGCAGCATCCTCGGCATTCCCGCCATCGCGCAGGCCCGCATGGCGCCGACCGTCGTGCTCGATCCGGTGACGAACAACACCCGGTTTCCGATCAACAAGGACATCTTCCTCACCCGCCTGCGCTCGCAGCTCAACTCGAAGGCCACGGGCCGCGTGAGTTTCCTCGACCGCCAGATGATGAAGACGCTCGAGCACGAGCGGCAGCTCAAGCAATCCGGCCAGGTGACGGCGAGCAGCGACCCGAATGTCGTCGAGTTCGGCGGCGCGGATTATTTTCTCACCGGCCAGCTTGACGGCCTGGCCACGCGCACGTCGCAGGGCACGAGCGACTACATCCTTTATACCTTCCATCTCACCGATGCGCGCACCAGCCGGATCGTGTGGGAGGATTCCGCCGAAATCAAAAAGCAGGGCCTCGAGGACGCCGCCTACCGCTAAAACAACTTTTCGCGCCGCGCGTCTCCAGCCGCGTGCCGCCATCGCATGTCACGTTCACGCCATGAATCGTCGCGCCGGCCAGCGTCGCCTGTCAGGTTCCTTCGGCACGCCGCCGGCGCTCTCGTCGTGTCGCTCGCGCCGCTAGCATTCACCGGCTGCGTCGACCTCGCCGACCTGCCGACGGCCCGCCCCCCCATCCCCGTCACCGGCAATCCGGTGGTCGACGGCGACGCGCAGCTCGCCGCGGCGCCCGAACGGGATCGCGTATTGTGGGAATATCGCGTCGCCGCCGCGGCGTTGCGCGAAGGCAACTATGCCGAGGCCAGGGCGAAACTCGACGACGCCATCCGGCGGATGGGCGGCCTCATCTCCGGCCCGGACGACGCGGCCCGGCGCGCACGCAGCCTGTTTGCCGCGGAACGCGAGAAGACCTTCATCGGCGAGCCCTACGAGCGCGTGATGGCGTTCTACTACCGCGGCCTGCTTTACTGGCGCGACGGCCAGCCGGACAACGCCCGCGCCTGCTTCCGCTCCGCCCAGTTCATCGACAGCGACGCCGAGTCCGCCAGCTTCAAGAGCGACTACGTGCTCCTCGATTACCTCGACGGCCTCGTCTCCGCAAAACTCGGCGCCGACGGCAGCGATGCGTTCGCCCGCGCGCAGAAGCTTTCCAAAAGCCCGCTGCCCCCCTACGACCCGAAGGCCAACGTCCTCGTCTTCGTCGAATTCGGGCGCGGCCCGCGCAAGCTCGCCACCGGCCGATACGGCGAGCAGTTGCGCTTTCAGGCCGAGCCATCGCGCGTGCGCTCGGCGGCGCTCTCGCTCGTGGACGAGAACGTCCATTTTTTGCCGTGGGACAATTTGAGCTTTCAGGCGACCACCCGCGGCGGCCGCGTGATGGACTACATCCTCGGCAACAAGGCGGTCTTCAAGGGCGCCTCGAATGCGGTCGGCGATCTGGCGTTCGCCGGCGCGTCGGTGGCGGCGGACAATATCTACAAGGAAAAGCCGCGCTCGCCCCCGCCGGATGCCAAGCAGGACGGCAAACCCGACGACAAGCACGACGACAAACCCGAATACGAAAAGGATCAGGGCGCGGAAAATACCGCGATCGCGCTCGGCGTCATCGGCGTCTTCGCCAAGATCGCCTCCGCCGCGACCCAGCCGCAGGCCGACACGCGGACGTGGGACAACCTGCCGCAATACCTCAGTTTTTCCGCGTTGCGCCTGCCGGCCGGCCCGCACCCGGCGATGCTGCAGTTTTTCGACGCCGAGGGCCGGGTGGTCGAGCCACTCACGCGCCGATTGACCATCGACGTTGGCGATCCGGCCCGCGACACGGTCGTCATTTTGAGCGAACTTAACCGCTGACCCGCAGTCTCACCGCCCCACAACACCACCCTGCCGCCCATGAACACCAAGCCGATCCTCCTTTTCGCCGCCGCCGCCGGGCTCGCGTTACTCGCCGGCTGCGTGACGGAACCGGGTCCCTACCAGGCTGCCGACACGACGAAGTTCACCCTCGAAAACACCGAGCGTTTCGTCCTCCTCGACAAGCCCACCCAGTATTCGGTGACGTGCACCGGCCTGCAGGAGCGCGCACTCGCCGACGGCCGGCTCGAGGTCGTGGCCAACGTGAAGAACCGCGAGAACCGCCGCATTCAGGTCCAGGTCGATTGCGTCTTCAAGGACGACCAGGGTTTCGCCACGGGCGACGAGACCCCGTTCCAGACGCTCATCCTGGGCGAGAATTCCACCGAGGCCGTGCGGTTCACCGCGATGAACACCGCCGCGAAAAAATACACCATCCGCGTCCGCCAGGCGCGCTAAAGAAGCTTCATGTCGGCTGCACGTCGGTCGTGCAACGGGGCGCGGCAAGCGCATCACCTCCAACCACCCAAAGCCATGAACCTGCGTCTCCTGCTCCTTCCCGCTTCGCTCCTCCTCGCCCCGCTGCTCCCCGCGCAATCGTCGCCGGCGCCCGAGCCCGGCGTGCCGGTGGCGCAGGCGCTGCCGCGGATGTCGCCGACCCCGCCGCCGCCCGGCGAGCAGCGCGTCTACGGCCCGTCCGCCGACACGCTCGTCGCCCGGCAGACGGCCGATGGCATCCTCGAGGGATTTCGCAAAGTCTATAATGCCGACCACGCGCCGCGCGTAGTCATCTACGTCAACCGCGCGCTCGTCGACGCCGCGTCCGGGCTCAACCTCACGGGGCGCACCGAGAATTACGAGAAGACCGACACGGCGATGAAGACGAGCGGCCAGGACACCTACGCGGTCAAGGACGCGCCCGCACCGACCCTCGCCGACCAGCAAACCGTGCGCGAGGTCGAGCGGCTCTTCGGCCGCGCGTTTCGCAACGCCGGCGCCATGCTCGCCGATCAGGCCACGGCCGCCGCGTTGCTTGCCGACGACCCCGGCCACCGGCTCGTGGGCGACCAGGCCGCGAAGGACCGCGAGGCGCTCGGCAAGATCGCGGACATCGCGATCGAGGTGCTTATTTCCAGCCGCAAGCTCACTGTGCCCGACGTTGCCGGCGACACGACCTACTCCGTCCCCGATATCCAGGCGACGGCGGTCCGGTTGAAGGATTCCGCGATCGTTGGCCAGGCCGCCGCGAGCGACATCCTCGGCAAAGACCTGCAGGCGGGCCGGATTGTCCGCCAGTTCGATGTCCGCGACATCACCGAGGCCACCGCGCTCGCGCTGATGCAGGACATGCTGACCGGCACGAAGTGAAGCGGCGCCGAGTCTTCGACCGGCGCTTCGAATCTCCCCGGGCCGCCGGGCGTTATTTCTTTTCCGGGTCGGCGACGGCCGGCCTGGCCGGTATGGATTGCGGCGGACCGAACGTGACGTCCTTCGCGGCGTCATCCATGGCCTTTACGGCGCGGTCGATGGCGGCTTTCTCGTTCGGATCGTCTTTCACGACGGGCACGCCGCTCGAGAAATCGATGGTCTTGCCGTCCTGGATCGGCACCTCGGGCACGGACTTCGCGGCTGCCGGAATCACCGGCGCGGGCGTCGGGAGGGCCGGCGGACTGGCGCTGGCGGTCGCCGCGATCGCGGTTGCGGGAGACGGCGCCGGCGGCGTGGCCGGGACCGGAATCGCCACGCTGGCAACGGGCGGAGACGGGGTGCGGCCGCGCCGCCACAGGACCACTGTCGCGGCGAGGGCGAGGGCGACGACCAGAATCCAAAAGGCGCGACCTTTCATCGCGTGGAACCTAGCAAATCGTCAGCCCAACGCCAGAGCGATCACGCCCGCCGCCACCGCCACCGCCGCCCACAGCCGGCGCCGGCCGTCGGCTTCCTTGAGCCAGCGTGCACCGATGAACGCGCCGATGACGATGCTGACCTCGCGGGCGGGAGCCACGTAGCTCACGGGCGTGAATGCCAGCGCCGTGAGCACGAGCACGTAGGCCACCGGCGAGAGCAGCGCCACGCCGAACGCCCAGCGCTTTTTCCCCCGCCACTCGGCGCGCACCTCGGCCCGCCGCCGCCACGCGAACGGCGTGAGCAACGCGAGCTGGGTGAACGCCGTGCCCGCGTCGTAGAGCACCGGTGGCACGCGCAGCGCCGCGACGCCGTGCCGGTCCCACAGGGTGTAGGCCGCGATCGACACGCCCGAGATCACGCCGTAGCCGACCGCCCGGCGCAGATGCGCGCGGTCCTGATGCAGGAGCCGCGTGCCGCCGGTCAGGAAAAAGATCGCGGCGACGATCACGATCCCGCCTGCGAGGGCGAGGGCGGAGGGGCGTTCGCCGAGGACGGCGATCGCGGCGAACGTCGAGAGCAGCGGGCCGGTGCCACGGGCGAGCGGATAGATGAGCGAGAAGTCGCCGGTGCGATAGCCGCGCTGGAGCACGAGGGCATAGGCGGTCTTGAGCACGCCGCTCCCCAAAATCCACCACGCCGCGCCGGCCGGGAAGACCGGATGCTTCCACTCCCAATAGAACGCGAGGACGGGCAGGTAGCCGGTGCAGATGATCGCGCCGACGAGCCAGACGAACGGCAGCCCGCCGCCCGCGCGTTTCGCGCAGAGATTCCAGGTCGCGTGCAGCACGGCGGCAACGAGGATGAGGGAGAGCGCGAGGGCGGTCATCGTCGGCGAGAAACCACGATTGCACGGGAAAACACGAAACGATTTTTCGCGGGCCGCGAGAAAAGTTGGCGTGTCTTTCGGGCGGTTCGCCGCGACGCTCCCGGGTCCAGCCATGCAGCGCTACCTTCGCGAAATCCGCCCGACGCTCGCGCTCGCCCTGCCGATCATCGTCGGCCAGGTGAGCCAGATGCTCATGGGCGTGACCGACAGCCTGATGATCGGGCGGGCGGGCACGGTCCCGCTGGCAGCGTCGTCCTTCGGTGGGAACGTCTTTGCCGTGTTCTACGTGCTGGGCATCGGGCTGTTGCTGCCGGTGTCGATTCTCGCGTCGCGTGCCCGCGGCGCGAACCAGCCGGCGGAGTGTGCGGAGTATCTGCGGCATGGGGTCGCGCTCGCGCTGGCCTGGGGTTTGCTCGAGACCCTCGGGTTGGGGCTGCTCGCCACCCAACTGGGCAGATTCGGGCAGGCGCCCGAGGTGCTCGCGTTGGTCACGCCGTTCTTCCTCCTCATCGCGGCGTCGCTCGTGCCGGTGTTCATCTATCTCGTGCTGCGGCAGTTTTCCGAGGCCATGGGGCACCCGTGGGTGCCGATGCTGATCATGCTCGGCGGAGTCGGGCTCAACGCGGCGCTCAACTGGGTGCTGATCTACGGCCACCTGGGTGCGCCCGCGCTGGGGCTGACCGGCGCCGGGCTTTCGACGCTGCTGTCGCGGACGCTGGGCGCGGTGGTGATTTTCGCATGGCTGCGGCGCGACCCGGCGATTCGCGCCGCCTGGCCGGCGCGCTGGTTTGGAAATTATTCGCGCGCGCGGTTTCGCGAGATGCTGCACATCGGTTTGCCCGCGTCGGGCATGCTGCTGTTCGAGAGCTCGGCCTTCGCCACTTCCACGGTCATGGTCGGCTGGCTGGGCGCGGTGCCGCTGGCGGCGCACCAGATCGCGATCACCTGCGCGTCGCTCTCGTTCATGTTTCCCCTCGGGCTTTCCATGGCGACCAGCATGCGGGTGAGCCGGGCCGTCGGCGCCGGCGAACTGGCGCGGCGGCGGCCGATTGCGTTCGGTTCGATGGGGCTCGGCGCCCTGATGACCGCCACGTTCGGGGTGATGTTTTTTTGCTTCGGCGCGCCCATCGCGGCGCGGTTCGTGCGCGATGCGACGGTGGTCGCGCTGGCGGCGCAGCTGCTCGGGGTGGCGGCGCTGTTCCAGCTCTTCGACGGCGGGCAGGTCATCGGGGCGGCATCGCTGCGTGGCATCACCGACGTGAAGGTGCCCGCGCTGATCACGTTCCTGGCCTACTGGGTGGTCGCGCTGCCGCTCGGCTATTTTCTCGGCGTGCACCGCGGCTTCGGCGCGGTGGGCGTCTGGAGCGGGATCGCGACCGGCCTGGCATTCGCCGCGATCTTCCTCGCCGCCCGCTTCGCCCGGCTGACCCGCTGAGCGGTGGAGGAGTTTGTAAACTATTAGTTTACAAACGACGATTCCGCCGGTTTTCGGTCAGGGAGGCCTCCGGCCTGTCGCAGAGGGCACACTTTCTCGGGGCGGACATCAGAGGCGGAGCCGGGAACGCACGTCGGCGAGGGTGAGGCCGGAGATGCGGACGAGTTTCCGGCGGGACTTGTCGCCGTGGGCGAGGGCGACGGCGCGCCGCGGGAGGCCGAGCTCGGCCGCGAGGAATTCGCACAGCGCGTCATTGGCGCGGCCGTCGAGGGCGGGGGCGTGGATTTTTATTTTCAACGCCTCGCCGAGCCAGCCGATGACCTCGCTGTGCGGGGCGTTGGGAATGGCCTTGATGGGGAGCGTGCAGGAAGGATCCATGACGGGGGTGGTCGCGCGAAGGAATCGAAGGGTCCGAGGGCGGCGGCGCGACACGGCGCGGAAACGGGGAAAGGGAATTGCGCAGGTTCCTTCGGCCTCGTCGCGAGGCAGTTTTATCCCAGCGCCTCGGCGAGGGCGGCGATGATTTCGGCGGCGGGTTCGATGCCGACGCAGAGGCGGAGAAGGTCGGGATCCAACTTGCTCGCAGCCAGCTCCGCGAGGCCGGCGGGGGTGGTCACGAGATCGTAGTGCGCCAGATACATGAACGGACAGATCAGCGTGGTCTTCATGCCGAAGCTCGGGCCTTTTGGCAGGCGCAGGCGGTTGTAGAACGGCTCGAGGTCGCCGCGCAGCGTAAAGGTGATCATGCCACCGCTGGCGTCGGGCGCGCGGGCGATGCGGCGGTAGTTGTCGCGCGAGGCGGGTTGCAGCGCCCAATAGACGTCCTTCACCGCGGGGTGCGTTTCGAGAAACGCGGCGACCAGCGGCGTGTTGGCGTGAATCTGCGCGAGCACGGACCCGGTGCGGCCGATCTGCGCGGCGAGGCGGGCGAGGTCGCGGGCGTAGAGCGGCTCGACGTGCGCCGGAATGCGGCGACGGAGTTCGGCGGCGTCGGGGCCGGCGGGGTTGACGGCGGCGACACCGGCGGTGAGGTCGCCTTCGCTCGCCGCATATTTCGTGAGACTGCAAACGACGACGTCGGCGGGCGGGAGCGCATCGAGATTGAAGACCGACACCACCGAGGGATCGAGCAACAGCCGGGCGCCGTGCTGCCGGCAGAGCGCGGCAAGCGCGGCGAGGTCGGGCGTCTGGATGAGGGGATTGGTCGGCAGCTCGGCAAAGACGCCGGCGATGCGGTGGCCGTGCTGGCGGAAAATCCGCTCGAGGCCGTCGCGGTCGAGCACGTCCCGCACGTAGACGTAGTCGGCGGGCGTCGCGGTGAATTTTTTCAGGATCGCGATGGTGTCGAGGTAGAGCCAGCCGAGCTGGAGCCAGAGGGTGCGGCCGCGGGCTGCCTGCAAATCGGCGACGGCGCGGAAGGCGCCGTAGATCGCGCTCATGCCGCAGTTCGCGAGGACGAGGTCGGCGTCGGTGGCGCCGGGCAGGGCGCGGCGGAGGTGACGGCGCACCTCGGCGGCCGAGTCGCCAGGAAATGTTTCCTCGGCATGGGCCGCTTTCAACCGGCCGAGGCGGACGAGCTGGTCCTCGGCTTCGCGCGACGAGAGGAAACCGCCGAGATTCTGAAGGAAAGTTTTCGCCCGCGCGACGAGGTCGGGTGTGGTCGGGTGGGAGACGCCGTGGATGCCGTCGCGCGCAAAGGCCGCCGCGCCGGCGGCTCCGCCTCCGAGATGGGCGGCGAGCGCGTGGGCCATGTTTTCCGACGACGTGAGCCAGAGGGTGCGGCCGGCGAGCGCGGGCGTCGTGGCGACGAAATGCTGCGCGAGGTCGCGCGCGAACGGGTGGACGATGAAGCGCGGATAGCCGGAGGCGACGGCCTGCATGGTCGCGGGATCCCTTTCCTCGTAGCCGCGCACGTCGCGCATGGCGGGCAGGCTGCACGAGACCGCGTGGGGGCTCGCCGGGATGCGCTGGCCGAGGGGGAGATGAACGAAGGAGGACACGTGCGGGATAGTTGAAGGTTGAATGACGAAAGTTGAAAGGCGGAAGCACAGGGCAATCGCGCGGTGCGTCAGCCTGTGTCATCCACCACCGCAGGCCTGCGGCGGGCAGGCCGGCCAGGGTTGGGTTCAAGGTGGCATCGCCCGGTGCGAGAAGGGCGATGCCGCCGGTTGACGGCGGAGCGCGGCTTCGCAGGCGGATTGCGAACATCGGGCTTCGTTTTTCCGGGGCGACCGCCAGAATCGACCGGTCGGTGGCGCCGACGACCGGCGCCCCCGCAGTCCAGTTCGACAGTTCAACCCCCATACCCCCATGAAAGATGTCATCCTTCATCTGAACTATGTCCATGTCCTCGTCGTGACGCTCGCCGGTTTCATGCTCGGCGCCGTTTGGTATTCCCTGCTGTTCGGCAAGGCGTGGAGAGTGGAAATGAAGATCACCGACGAGATGATGAAGAACGAGCAGGCGAAGGGCGGCATGGCCGGCTATCTCGTCAAGGGCTTCGTCTACACCCTGCTCAGCACGTTCGGGCTGGCGGCGCTGATCGCGGCGCACGGGGCGCCGAACTGGAAGCACGGGGCGGCGTTCGGATTGTTTGTCGGGCTGGTCGGGCCCGTGATGCGCATGCTCAACGGCGCCGTTTACGAGAAGCGTTCGCTGAAGCTGCAGCTCATCAACGCGGGGCACGAGGCGGTGCTCTACGCCTTGCAAGGCGCGATCCTCGGCGCGTGGCATTGACGGCACGGCGCGCGAAACGGTTTGCGCCCGGCGGCGCGCCCGCGTTGAACGGGCGCGCATGAAACTCGTTTCCTGGAACGTCAACGGCGTCCGCGCCGCGCTGAAGAAGGGCTTTATGGATTACATGCAGGCGGTGGACGCGGATGTCATCTGCCTGCAGGAGACGAAGGCCCATCCCGGCGACGTCCAGCACGTCGCCTGGGTCACGGGCTACGCGGCGCACTGGAATTCGGCGGTGAAGAAGGGTTATTCCGGCACGGTGATTTTCACGCGGAAGACGCCGGAAAATGTGACGCTGGGCATCGGGCTGCCCGGTCATGACGACGAGGGGCGCGTGATCACGGCGGAGTTTCCGGACTTTTTCCTGGTGAATGTCTACCAGCCGAACTCGCAGCGCGGGCTCACGCGCCTCGACTACCGCACGAAGGAATGGGATCCGGCGTTTCTCGCGTTCCTCAAGAAACTCGAGAAGAAGGGCAAGCCGGTCGTGTTCTGCGGCGACCTCAATGTCGCCCACACCGAGATCGACCTCACGAACCCGAAGACGAACCGGCGCAACGCGGGCTTCACCGACGAGGAGCGGGCGAATTTTTCGGCGCTGCTCGCGAAGGGCTTCGTCGACACGTTCCGCGAGTTCGAGCGAGGGCCCGGTCACTACACGTGGTGGAGCCAGATGATGAACTGCCGCGCGCGGAACATCGGGTGGCGCGTCGATTATTTCGTGGCGAGCGCCGCGCTGAAACCGGCGCTGAAGCGCGCGTGGATTTCGCCCGAGGTCATGGGCAGCGACCACTGCCCCGTGGGGCTGGAGCTCAAATGAGCGCCGCGGCGGAACTGAAAACGCTGCTGTCGGCCAGACCGCGCCGCACGCTCGCGGTGGCGGAGAGCCTCACCGCGGGGCACGTGCAGGCGCGGGTGGCGGCGGTGCCGGGGGCGTCGAAATATTTTCTCGGCGGCATCACGGCCTATTCGCTCGACGAAAAGGTGCGGCACCTCGGCGTGAACCGGGCGGCGGCGAAGAAGGTGAACTGCGTGTCGGCCGTCGTCGCGGAGGAGATGGCGCGCGGCGTATGCGAATTGTTCGGCAGCGACGTGGGCGTGGCGACCACGGGTTACGCGGAGCCATCGCCGGCGGACGGCGTGGCGGCGGCGTTTGCCTGGTGGGCCGTCGCGGCGCGACGGTCGGGCGGAAGCTATCGGCTGCGGCACGGGCGGGTGGAATGCCCCGGCGAGCTGCGCACCGAGGTGCAGGCGATCGTCGCGGCGGCGGCGCTGGCGGAGCTGGTGGCGTTCCTGCGCGAGCGGTGAAAATAGCGGCGGCGGCGGTCGGCGTGCGACGTCAACTAATAGTTGACAACCTCTTCGCCGGGCGTGGGCCGCGGTGGGGTGAGGTTGCGGGGTGATTCACGTGAGCGCGTTTTGGAAAAACTCGATCAGCTCGCCGCCGGGCCCCTCGCAGAAGAAGATGCGGATCGGAACCGGGCCGGGGCCGTTGGTCGCCGCGAGCGTGACGTCCTTCGGCTCCATCGTGATTTTCGCGCCGGCGGCGCGGACGCGCGCGGCGACATCATCGAGTCGCGTGGTGCGCAGCGCAAAATGGGTGATGGCACCGTTGGGAGCCGGGATGTAATCGGGGTCCTCGAAGACCTCGACGTAGTTGCCGTCGCCGGTGTCCAGCATCGTGGCGCGGCGGCCGGTGTCGCGGAAGTTCCAGGCGATCTTCACGGTGCAGCCGAGCGTTTCCTGGTAAAACCGCATGGTGCGGTCCCAGTCGCGGGTCTTGAGGCAGACGTGGTGGAAACCGCCGCCGCCGAGAATCGAATTGGAGGACATGGTGACTTGGAAAATACGACGCAAGACGAGCGGAGAACCCGAGACTGGGACGCGGGATTAACCTCGCCACAAGGGCGTCCGTGAATTCCAGGCTTCAAGCCGTAGGGCGATCCCCGCCCTGCAGATGCCGCGGCGCGGCGGCGCGGCGCGCTCAGGGCGAGAGCCGCTGCATCAGGTTCATCAGCGGCTTCACCTCGTCGACGGGCTGGACGAAGTCGCTGTAGAGCAGCTCGGGCATCGTGTAGCGCGTGTTGTAGAGGGTGGCGTTGGCGCTGTCGTTGCGCGAAACCTGCCCGGCCTTGACGGTCGCCCCGGCGTAGAGGCCGGCCACTTTTTGATAAGTGAGGATGGGGGTCTTGAAGATGTCGGAGCCGTAGCGCTCGGCCTCGGCGGCCTTCGGGCCGGCGATGGCCTTGGCGTCGACGCCGATGCTGAAGCGGTGCTTGAACAGGAGGCGCGGGGTCTGCTCGTCGTTGATGATGTCGATGGTCTCGACGGAGGTCGCGCCGGCCTGCAGGCCGAGGCTGGCCTCGCCGGCGTTGAGGAGGACGGGGAGGCTCCAGCGGCCGTTGGGTTTCTTCACCATGATGACGCCGTAGCCGGCCTTCACGCCGAGGAGGAACCCCGCCTTGAACTGGTTGGTGATGATGATCGCCTTGGCGTGCTGCAGCACCACGGCGGGCACGGCGGTGTCGGGGCGGCTTTGAAATTCCTGGAGAATTGCCTCGCAGGTTTCGACCTGGCTTACCAAGTCAGCGCGCGCGGCCTCGGCGCGCACGATGGCGGCGCCGAAGAGCGCGACGATGGACAGGATCAAAAATCTCTTCATAGCGATGAAAAAGGCTGAATCGGAGGGAGTGTATGCACGGCACGGGAGACTTGGAAAGCGCGGAGTGAGCCCGCCGGTGGGGCGGAACCCAAGGTCCAGACTGCCAAATCGCCCCAAAGTGCCGCGAGGCTGGCTGCGGCTAGTCGAGCCCGCGAGCGGTCAGGTCGTCCTCGTCCCAGCCAAAATAATGCCCAAGCTCGTGCAAATAAGTGAGGCGCACTTCCTCGCGAAACGCTTCCACGTCCTCCCCGGCGAAGTCCCAGAGGCTCTCCAGGTAAAGGAGGATTTGGGGCGGGGCCGGGCTGTCGACCGCGAGTTCCTCGCCATGCGGGCAACCGGTGAAGAGACCGAGGATGTCGGGCTCGAAGCCGTCGGCGAGCACGTCGGCCGCGGGCGCCCTTTCGTAGTGCACCGGCACGCCGCGGGCGTGTGGCCGGAGTTCGGGCGGCAGCTGGCGCTGGGCGGCGCCGACGGCATCGGCGGCGATGGCGGCGAGGCGGGAAAACTTCACGGCCGCAATTCCGACGACAGGTCGAGTTTTTCGAACCGTCCGCCAAGCAGCCAGAGGCCGAACCACACCTCGGCGGCGATGGCGGCGAACACCAGCACGGTGGCGGCAATGACCGCGCCGAGCAGCGCGACGGCGGCGCCCTTGAATAGCCACGCGGCCACGCCGAGCGGGATGAGGGCCACGAGGGCGGCTGGAATCAACGCGACCACGATGACGACCAGCTGTCCGGCGACAAAGATCAGCCGCTGGCCGATGCGCTCGAGGCCGGGCCCGCGGGTGCGCACCGCTTGAAACCAGGCGGGAAACATGACGGCCGCGGCGTTGGGGATGAGCAGTTGCAGCGCCGTGAGCGGCGGGGCGAGCACGGCGAGGCAGACGCCGAGCGTCACGCGGAGCCCGTGGGTCAGCCAGCTCGCCTGATGCGGCTGCCAGGCGAGCGCCGCCGCGAGCACGGCCAGCCAGAGGAGTCCGCTGAGGATCGCGATCGGCGCGAGCATTTCGCCCAGCAGGATCTGCCAGCCGGGCAGCGGGTAGGTCTTGAGGATGTCGGCGTTGGTGAGGTCGCTGCGGATGTCCTGCCGGGCGATTTGCGGGCCGAGAAACAGGATGTAGCCCGCGGCGAAGGCGGCGACGATGCCGACGGCGGGGAGGGTCGCCCGCCACTCGGGTTGGCGGCCGAGCCAGTTGCAGGCGAAGACCAGCGCCGCGGCACACCACGCGAGCGAACGGAGGTTCAGGTAGGGGGCGGTCGAGAGGAGGTTTTTCCACAGGAACGCGATTTCCGGGCGGCCGGTGTCGAGGAGCACGAACGGGCCCCGGCGCGCCTTGGCCGGCGCGGTGCCGATCCGGCGCTGGCCGGAGCGCCAGGCGGCGACCTTGGCGGAACGCTTTTGCGCGAGGTCGATCGAGGCCTCCTCGAAGGACACCTCCATGCGCAGCACCCAGATGTAGTGCATGACCATCAGCGCCAGCGCCGGGACGAGGGCGCGGCCAAAGGAAACCCAATCCGGGGCGAGAATCGGTGCGATCACCAGCCGGAACGGCCGCAGGAGCCAGCCCAGCGCGCTGCCCTCGAGCAGGGTCTGCCCGTAGCGAAATATCGCGGCTACATTCGCGGTGTCCTCCGGGCGCGGCGGCTGAAACCCGCGCCAGATCCACGCCGCCGTCATGAGAAGCACGAGGCCGATACCGCCGAACACGACCACGCGGCGCCGGCCGGGGCTCACCCCGCGTTCGATCAAGCGCGTGAGCGTGAAGGCCGAGCCCGTCCGGTGGAGGTTGAGCGTCGAGAGAATCACCCACCAGCCGATCGCGCGGATCAGGAGGTTGCCGCCCAGGATGCTCCAGCGCCCGGAAACGAGCGTGAGGAACAACGACTGCAGCAGCGTCGCCAGCTGCGAGCTCACGAGGCGGTAGTGGATCAGGGCGCGCCGGCTGATCGGCGCCGGAAACAGGAAGGCGGTCTCCGCCTCGCTGAAATTCAGGCCGGGCTTGTCCTCGGGCAGCACCCACAAAAACACCACGAACAACAGCAGGGCCAGAGCGCCGAGGCCCGCCACCATCGGCTGCCAGTCGATGGGCAGCGCTTGGGAGGCCCGGGCCAGGGCGGCGCCGCGGGCCCCGGTCGGGGGGGCCGGCAGGGTTGTCGTGAGGCGCCGGAGGAAGGTGAACCAGACCCAGATCGCGCCGACGATCGCGCCCACGAGGTATTTGGGCTGGCGCAGGCGCCGCACAAATTGCACGACCCGGTTTTTCAGCGACGTGAACCGCAGGTAGAGCAGGGCGTGGAGCATGGCGGAATAGGGTGATGGGTCACTGGCGATGGGTAATGGGGCGGGCGATCAATCCGAGGGAGAATTTCGAGCCCGATGACCTATAACCCATCACCCATGACCTTCCTTCGGCTTAATTTTCCGAGCCGCCCGTGGCGCGGATGAAGATCTCCTCGAGGCTGACGTCCGCCTCGCCGTTGCTGAAGCGCGCCGAGACCTCGGCGAGCGTGCCGTCGGCGATCTTTTCGCCCTTTTTCAGGATGAGCACGTGGGAGCAGACCTCCTCCAGGAGATGGAGGAGGTGGGAGCTGAGCACGACGCTCGCGCCCTCGCGGGCCCGCTTGACGATGGAGTCTTTCATCCGGCGGATGCCGAGCGGGTCGAGCCCGGTGAGCGGCTCGTCGAAGAACATCACCTTCGGGGCGTGCAGGAGCCCGCAGGCGATGGCGAGTTTCTGCTTCATGCCGCGCGAGAGCTCGCCCGGCAGCTGGTCCGCCTTCTCGGCGATTTCGAGTTCCTCCAACAAGGGCTGGGCGATGGCCGCGTGATTCGCGACCCCGTAGATGCGGGCGACGAAATTCAGATGCTGCCGCACGGTCAGGTAGTCGAACAACCGGGGTTCGTCGGGAAAAAAAGCCAGCGCGCGCTTGGCCGCGACCGGTTCCGCCGCGATATCGTGGCCGGTGATGCGGACTTTGCCGCCGCTGGCGGGGATGATGCCGGCCAGACAGCGGAGGGTGGAGGTTTTGCCGGCACCGTTCGGGCCGACCAGGCCCAGGACCTCGCCGGGGCGCACCGTGAAGGAAAGGCCGTTCACGGCGGTAAAGGTGCCGTAGCGCTTCGTGAGGGAGGTAACCTCGATCATGGGCGGGGACCGTGGCGGGCTGCGCGTCCATCCGCAAGCTCCGGTGCAGATTTCACGTAACCTCCCGTCCGCCGCCCCGTCAATCTGTCCTACCCAGCCGGCCCCCGGGGTCGGATTCTGACTCAATCCCATAGAACCACACAGCGAATCCCTCCAGTCGTCTCCCTCCCATGAAATCCACCGTTAAGATCCTTGTTTCCGTCCTCGCGCTCAGCGTGATGGCGTCGAGCCCCGCGCTTCGCGCGCAAGATACTTCCACGCCCCCGCCGGCCGGCGGCCAGGGCGGTGGCCAACGCGGCGGCCGCGGCGGCGGCCGCGGCGGTTTTACTCCCGAGCAGCAGATCGCCCGCCTCGAGGAGGCGGTCGGCAAGCTGACCGATGACCAGAAGACCAAGATCACGGCGATCTACACCGATTCCCAAAAGGAAATGCAGGACGCCCGTGGCAGCAGCGGTGGCGATCGTGCTGCGATGATGGAAAAAATGCAGGAGATAAACAAAAAGGCGCACGATGCGGTGCGCGCGCTCCTGACCGAGGACCAGCAGAAGAAATTTGACGCGATGCCCCCGCCGGCTCGGGGAGGCGGTCGCGGTCGCCGCGGCGGTGGTGGTGGTGGCGGCGCTCCCGGCGGCGGTGGCGGCGGCAATTGATCCACTGATATTTTAGGGGTTGGTGTTGGCCGCCGCGAGTTGCAGCTCGCGGCGGCCTTTTTGTGTCGGCTGCTTTCGTTTCGACTCCGCGCAGGAGCGGCGCAGCGTGCGGGCATGGCGGAAAAAAGACGCGTGGTGATCGTCGGCGGGGGCGCGGCGGGTTTTTTCGCAGCCATTGCGTGCGCCGAGGGTCTCGGTGCCGGCGGCGAGGTGGCGCTCTACGAGGCGACGGCCCATCCGCTGGCGAAGGTGCGCGTGGCGGGCGGCGGCCGGTGCAACGTGACGCATGCGTGCTTCGAGCCGCGCGAGCTCGTGAAAAACTATCCGCGCGGCGGTCGCGAACTGCTCGGGGCGTTTCATCGCTGGCAGCCGCGCGACACCGTCGACTGGTTCGCGGCGCGCGGGGTGGAGACCAAGACCGAGGCCGATGGCCGGATGTTTCCGGTGACCGACGACTCGGCGACGATTGTCGACTGCCTGATGAAAACCGCAGAGGCGGCGGGCGTGAACCTGGTGACGAGTCTCGGCGTGCGCAAAGTGGAGCGGGCGGGGACGGATTTCTGGCTCACGCTGACCGACGGTTCGAATGCGCGCTGCGAACGCCTGCTCCTCGCGACGGGCGGGAACCGCTCCTCGGCGGGTTTCACGATGGCCGAAAGCCTCGGCCACGCGATCGAGCCGCTGGTGCCGTCGCTCTTCACGTTCCACATCGACGATGCGCGGCTGGTGGGGCTGTCGGGTGTGGCGGTGGAAAACGCGGTCGCGAGCCTGCGCGAAACGAAACTGGGCGCGGCCGGGCGGCAGGGCGGCCCGTTGCTGATCACGCACTGGGGGCTGAGCGGGCCGGCGGTGCTGAAGCTTTCGGCGTGGGGTGCGCGCGAGCTGGCGGCGGCGAATTACGAGTTTGCGCTCGGCGTCAATTGGGCGCCGCCGCACACGCGCGAGACGCTGGTCCGCGAGCTGGCGGAGGTGCGCGGCAAAAACCCGCGCAAGCAGATCGCGACGTGGAGCCCGCTCGCGATGCCGCAGCGACTTTGGGAAAGACTGGTGACGGCGGCGGGTGTCGCGCCGGCGACCCCGTGGGCGCAGGTTGGCAATCCCGCGCTGGCGGCGCTGGCGGCGCAGGTCACGACGGCCGAGTTCAGGGTCGTGGGGAAAAGCCTGTTCAAGGAAGAGTTCGTGACGTGCGGCGGCGTGCGGTTGAGCGAGGTGGATTTCAAGACAATGGAAAGCCGCCTTTGCCCCGGCCTGCATTTCGCGGGCGAGGTGCTCGACGTCGATGGCGTCACCGGCGGATTTAATTTTCAATCGGCCTGGACGACTGGCTGGCTGGCCGGCCAGGGAATGGCCGGCGGATGAACTGCAACGAATGACGGCGCCCGCGCCCGGTCGCGACCCGGGGCGACTGGGGTCGGGCGATTTCCCGTCGCCCTCGCCAGTGGCCCCGGCGAGTTAGTAAACTATTAGTTTACAGCCCCTCCAGGAGTTCGGAGCCGGACGGAGGCGCGCGGGTCGAAAGCGAACATGCGGAAATTGTAAACTAATAGTTTACAGCCGCCGCGGCGGGTCAGCGCTGAGCCGCGGCTGGGACCGGCTGTTCCGGGCGGACTTCCGGCCGGTCGCCTCGGGACTGTCCGGACGGAGAGTTTGCTCGCGCCGGGCGGGTTCGTCCGCTGTGTTCCGGCCTCCGCTTCCGCCATGATGTCCTACTGGCAACTGCTGCTGCTCGTGCTGCCCGTTTTTGCGGTGATCGGCGTCGGCGCGATCGTGCGACGGGTGCATTGGATCGAGGGTGAAGCCGAGACGAGCCTCATCCGGCTCGTCGTCAACGTCTGCTATCCGTGCCTGATCTTCGAGTCCGTCGCGGGCAACGCCGCGCTGCGTTCGCCGGGCAACCTGCTCCTCCCGCCGCTCGTGGGCTTTGGCGTCACGTTTTTCGGGATCCGTGCCGGACTGCTCATGGCGAAGGCGATCGGGCTGCATGTGGGCTCGGGGCTGCGGACGTTTGCGCTGGCCGTCGGCATCACGAACTACGGTTATCTGCCGCTGCCGATCATGGAAGGATTGTGGGGACCGGAAAGCCGCGGCGTGTTGCTCGTGCACAACGTCGGGGTCGAGGCGGCGCTGTGGACGGTCGGGCTGCTCGTGCTCAGCGGCGAGTCGTTGCGCGAGGGCTGGCGGCGGCTGGTCAGCCCGATCGTGATCACGCTCGTGCTCGCCGTCGGGTGCAACCTCTCGGGCCTCACGCCGCATCTCCCGAAGGTCGTGACCGATGCGATCCACGCGCTCGGCGTCTGCGGCATCCCGCTCGGTCTGGTGATGACCGGCGTGAACCTCGCCAATTATCTCGACCGGCCGGGCGAGTTGTTCGATGCAAAAGTCTCGGGCGCGGCGATGCTGCTGCGGCTGGGAGTGCTGCCCGTGCTGATGCTCGCGCTGGCGCGCTGGCTGCCGTGTCCCGTCGAGTTGAAGCACGTGATCCTCGTGCAGGCGGCGATGCCGGCGGCGATGACCTCGGTGATCATTGCGCGACTCTACGGCGGGCATCCGCGCACGGCGGTGCAGATCGTGCTCGGCACGACGGCGCTGGGGATTTTCGTGATTCCGCTCTGGCTGCGCGCGGGGCTGGCGTGGGTCGGGCAGTGATCGAGAGCCGGCGCATTGCTCTTGCCGGCGAGCGTCCTCCCGGTGCTCGCGTTTGCGGCGCTCAGTTCTTCGGCTCCGCGATCAACCGTTGGATCTGTTCGAGAAAAGTCTCGAAGCGCGGGTCGGCGCGCAGCGGCGCCAGGCGCGGATCGATGCGGAGACGCGCGACATCGATCGGCGACGGATGGGCGAATACGTCGTCGAGCCGACCGAGCCGGGTGTAAAGGAGCACCAGGGCGAAAGGCATCGGGGACGCCGCCGTATATTTGATGCCGGCGAGCTGCTCGTAAGTGCGGAGCGCTTCCCCGGCGGCGGCCTTCTCGCCAAGGCACGCGAGCAGATAGGCCTGATGGTAATACGACGGCGGATTGTTGGGCGTGGCCGCGATCCGTTTTTCGACCAGTTGCAGCGCGGTGCGCCACTCGATTTTCGCGGCGGCATCGCGATGATCGAGCTCGTCGGCGAGGCCGATGAGCTCGCCCTTCGGACCGTCGAAGATGAAGTCGGCGTAATAATCCCGCGGAAACGCGCCCCAAGCCGCGAGCGCCGCGTCGGCCCGCCCTTGATAGTAGCGCACGATCCCGGCCACGAAGCTCGCGCGATCCTCGAGCAGCGCCGGCTGGGGAATCTGTTTCAGCGTCGCTTCCGCCGCGGCGAGATCGCCGCGCCAGGTGGCGTCCATCATCGTCTTGAACACGAGCGCCGAGGAAAAGGGCTTTTGCGCGATCGCCCGCTGGATCGTGGCATAGGCCTCGGTCGAACGGTCGCGTGACCAGAGATAGCGGGCATTATTGAAGAGCGCGAGGGGATCGCCGCCCGGCAGCGCCGCGGAGCGCTCGTTGAGCGCGAGGCACTCGTCCAGCCGGCCGCGATTGAGCACCGTGACGGCGAGAAATTTAAGGGCCATCTGGTTGTTGGGCTGCGCCGCGACCACTTCGCGGAGGAGTTTTTCCGTCTCGTCGCGATTGAGGCCAAACGTGCTCCACGCGCCCGCCTGCGCGAGCTTCGCCTCCGGTGAATCCGGCGCGAGGCGGATGGCGCGCTCGGCGGTCACGCGGGTCTGCTCGCGGCGCTCGGGCGAGGTGTCCCAGCCGCGGTAGCCGAAGGCGGAGTCGAGTTCCGAGCAGACGGCCCAGACCCCGCCGTCGGTCGAATCGAGCTTGAGGGCGCGCTGGCAATAATCCTCCGCGAGCGCGAAATCCTCGCGGGTGGCCTCGATGCCCTGGAAGAGCGCGCGCGCCTTGGCGGCGAGTTCGCGCGCCGGCGAGGGTGCGGTTGCGGTGGCGGGCGCCGGCGCCGCGCACAGCGCCTGGAAGCGCGGGTCGTCGCGGACCTTGTCCCAGATCGGATCGAGCCGCAACAGCGCGGGCGTGAGCGGCCAGCCGACGATTTCTCCGGAAGATGGCGCGCAGAGTTTTTCCAGCAGCGGGAGCGCGTCGTCCGCCCGCCCGAGCACCGCGTAGATGAGCGCGGGCGAAATGAACCAATATCGATCGTCCCGCGGGTTCCCGCGGCCGAGCTCCGCGACCGCGCGGGCCTCACGCAGCGCTTCGTCGGGCTGCCCGAGAAAAGCGAGCAGTTGGCCGCGCATCACATGCAGCGCGAGATTGTCCGGCGTGTCTTTCAAGCGCGCCTCGGTCATCGCGAGCGCGGATTCCCATGCGATGCGCGCGGCCTCCGCCCGGCCTACGAGCGCATGGGCGCGCCCGGCGAAGTAGGCCTTCGGTCCCACGAACCAGTTGTCCTGGATGTAATCGTCGGCCAGGCGGTCGACGGTTTTGAGCACGTCGTCCGGGGAGCGGCGGCAGAGCTGGACGAACGCCGTCGTCCAAATCGTGCGCGGCTCGTTGCGCGCCGCGGTCGGGCCGGTCGCGAGCACCCGCGCAGCTTCGTCGGCGTCGCCTTTCCACGTGAGCAGCAGCATCGCGAGTCCGCCCTGTGAGTTGGCCGACGGCTGGATCGCGACCGAGCGGCGGATGCAGCGCTCGGCCTCCGCGAAGCGGCCGTAGTGAAAGAACAACAGATATTCCGTGTAGCGCGTGAGCGCCTCGTGCGCGGGATCCGCCGCGGCGACGCGCTCGTAAAGCGCGGCGGCCTCGTCGGCGCGCCCGGCGTAATCGTAAATCGAGGCGAGATTGCCGAGCGCGCGGAAATCGTCGGGCTGGCGGGCGAGGATTTTCTTGAAGGTTTGCTCCGCGGCGTCCGGCTCGAAGTCGCGCTGCGCGCGGCCGAGCGCATAGAGCGCCTCGAGTGAATCGGGGGCGAGCTTGAGCGCGCGCTCGGCGTCGCGCCGTGCCATCTCGCGGCGGGCCGGCGCGTGATCGAAGCCGCGCGTGCGGATCGAGGTGTTGAAGAGCGAGGAGAACGCCCACGCCTCCGCGTCGTTCTGGTCGAGCGCCAGGGCCTGCTTGAGCAAACCCTCGGCGGCCGCGTAGTCGTCCGCACTCGAATCGTATTTATCGAGGCTCATCGCCTGTGCCTTCACGACGAGCTGGCGCGCCTCGGAGACCGGCGCGGCTGGCGGCGTGGGCGCGGTGGTTGGCGCGACCGCGGCCGGCCCCGGCTCGCGCGAGCGCGGCGACTCAAACGCCCCGCGGATCGCGTAGATCAGCGCAATCAGGATGGCCCCGATCATTCCGATGTTTTTCACCCACATCGGGCTGGAGCGCTTGGTTGTAGCCGGCCTCGCTGAGGCCGGGCCGGGGTCACCGACCCCGGCTGCATCGGAACCCACAAGCAGCCGCGATACACGTTTCGCGAGCGTCTCCGGCGTGTCCTTGATGTCGAGCCGCGTCCACTGGACATCGCGGAACTTGTCCGGCACCCGCGCGGCGCCGTCGGTCGTGTCGTCGATCACGACGGGAAACAGAAAGGGGTGATCGTCCGACATCAGGTGCGAGCGGTCGACGGCGAGTTTCCATTCGAGGCGGAAATAGCCCTCGGCGCGGGCGTTCGTGTTCGCGGAGATCACCGGCACGAATAGCGCGCACTCCTTGATTTGCTTCCGGATCTTCGCATCCCACGCGTCGCCGCCGACGAGTTCGTTCTGGTCGAACCACACCTCCACTCCGGTCGCGCGGAGCGCGTCGGCGATCCGGTGCGCCGCGTCGGCGTCCTGCGAGGCGTAGCTCAAAAAGACCGCTTTGCCGGAATCACTCATGCCTCGGAAGCGAACCACAATGACACGAAGACGCGGAGTTAAAACCACCGGACCGCGATGATTGGGTATTCTCCGTGTCGTTGTGCCTCGGTGATAACAATCTGATTTGATTCATGGGGCGACACGCAATCGCGCGCGATCACTTCTTTTCCGCCGGCGCGGCCAGCAGCGCGGCGATTTCCTTGTCGTCGCGAAACGGCGCCATCCGCGGATCGTAATCGAGCGCGTGGCGGATGATCTGACGGCCGTATTGGAAATCGATCGCCTCCCGGATCAGCGCCAGCGCCTGCGGCCGCTCGCTCATCAGCAGGCTGCCGGGAATGGGGCTGAACCACCAGTTGGTGCCGAGGTAGATTCGGAACGGGCGCGACAGTTCGGGAAAAACGAGCGCGTTGCGGGCGCGCGCCTCCTCCGTCCTCCCGAGGCGCATCAGGATCCAAGCGTTGAGCCAGATGGTGGAGAAATTGCGCGTGGCCTCGGCCCGGTGCCGTCCCATCTCGGCCTGCGCCTCCTCGAATTTCATCCGGGCCAGCTCCGGCTTGTTCTGCAGCAGCAGCACCTCGCCCGCGAGCAGGCTGGTCGGACCCGTGTAGTCGAAATCGATCATCCACGGTTCCGGCAACGGGCGCAGCGCGTCCAGCGCGAGGTCATACTGCTTTGTCACGAGGCCGTAGACGAACTGGGCGAAGACGACGCGGTCGGTGCCGAGATAGTGGTCGGGCAGGATGCCGGGCAGGGCCTTCAGCCCGGAGGGATCGCCACGCGCGGCAAGCGCGAGCTCGGCCTTCGCGATCTGGGCGTTGGCCACCGGGCCGAGCTTGATCGCGAGGTCGAGATAGTGCTCGGTCAGTTCGAGCTGCGCCGCGTCGCGGAAATGTCGCGAGGCCTCGTATTGCACCAGCGCATCCTGCGGGAACCGGTCCGCCATCTGTCGCGCCGCATCCAGAACCTCGGATTCGGGCACGCTGTCAGTGACGCCGAGGACGTTGCCCAGCATGCGGTGCAGGTAGGGATCCGTGGGGCGGAGCGCGATGGCCTGGCGGAAAAGCCGGGCGGCGCGAGGGAGCTCGACTCGCCGGACATAGAGATACGTGCCCAGGTTCGCCAGCGAGTCGGGGTCATCTGGCGCGAGGGTGAGCGAACGTTCGGCATATTGTCGCGCCAGCGCAAACCGATCCTCGCTGCGGTCGAAGCCGCGCAACAGGTAGTAGACCTGGATGCGCCCCATGAGGATCGTGGCAGCCGGGTCGGTGGGTCGCGCGGCAAGCACGGTCTTCACGAGATCCTCCGCAACATTGATGTCGGCAGTGATCGACTGGGAACTTTCGACGAGTTCCGCGGCGCGGCGCAGTTGCGGATCGATCGGTCCCGCGGGCGCCGTCATCGGGCCCGGCGCGGACGCCGTGGTTACGGATGACTGGGCGACCGGAGCCGCGACGATGGTGGTTTGCCTTTTTGCCTCGGCCAAGAACCGGTCGAATTCCGGCTGGCCGCGCAGCTTGTCCCACCACGGATCGAGCGGCAGCGTGGCGGGCGTGAGGAACCAGGTTTGGTAGAGCGCCGCGCGCTGGTAGGGTGCGGCGCGGGCGGCGTCGCCGAGGCCGGCGTAGTAATAGGCGACGAGGCGCGAGAGCCGCGGGCTGGGCTGCTCGTGGAGGGTCGCCTCGATGGGCGCCATCAGCGCGGCCGCTTCCCCCGTGGAGCCGAGCCACGCCAGCGTGACGGCGAGCCGGGCGGTCTCCGTCACGTTGCCGGGCTGGTCGCGCAGGCGCTGCCGCATCACTGCTTCGGCGGCCTGCCAGTCGAGCCGCGCCAGGTTTTCCTGGCCGGCGCTCCGGTGGGCCAGCGCGAGAAACCAGGCCTTGGGACCCGCGACGGTCAGATCCTCGAAATAATTTCGCGCGGTCAGCGCCGACGCCGCGACGACGTGATCGAGATTCCGCTCGAGCAATCCGCACCACATCGCGGTGGCGACCGCGCGGTCCTCCGGGCGGTCCGCCGGGGGAATCTGGTCGAGGGTCGTCCGCATCGTGGCCAGGTCGCCTTTCAGGGCCATGATCATCTGGGCCTTCAGCAACAGCGCCCCGCCCCACGGCTCGACCGCGAGGGCGGCATCGAGCTGTTCGAGCATTGCCGTAAAGGACGCCGCGGCATCGTTCCCCGGACCCCAGTTGGTATTATAGCTCTGGGCCAGATCGTAGCGCGCCAGCACATCGCGGGGATGACGCCGCACCGCGTCCTCCAGCAGGGCGCGCCCCTCGGCGAGCCGCTCCGGACCCTGCAGTTCGACGGCGATGCCGAGCGCCCGGCGGATGCGATTGTCGTCCGGCGCCAACGTCAACGCCTGGCGCAAAATCGTCTCGGCTTGGTCGTTGGCACCCTGCCGCGAGAGCACGCGGCTCAACGCCAGCATCGCCTCGGTCTCGGCGGGGTTGAGCGCCAGCGCGCGGTTCGCGAAGGTCTGGGTGTCCTGCCGCCGCTTTTCGCCGGCATCCCAATTGCGCAGGATATACGAGGCGTGCACACCGGCCCGCGTCGCCCACGCGGTAGCCGACGTGGGATCGAGCTCCGTGGCGCGAAGCGTGAGGTCCTCGGCGACGGCAAGATCGTCGCGCGTGAAGCCGACCTTGTCGTAGAGCGCCTTCGCCTTCGCGGAGAGTTGCTGGACTTCGTTTGCCGCGGGCGTGGCGGGCTGGGCCGGCGATTCGGGAGCGGACGGTTTCTCCACCGGGCGCCACGGTCGCCACACGGCGAGCGCGGCAATCGCGGCGAGTCCGACGATCGCGGGCCCGAGCCACGAGGGGAGGGCGGATTTGCGCCGGCGGGCGCCGGCGGCATCGGGGTCATCGCGGCGGACCGGCACGGCGCCGCGGCCGGACGCGGACGCGCCTTCGCCCGCGAGCAGTTTCACGACGCGGTCGGCGAATGCGCCCGCCGCGTTGCCTCCCGCGAGTCGCGTCCACTGCACGGTGGTGAACGAGTCGGGGACGATCGCATCCCAGTCCTTCGTGTCGTCGACGCAGATCGGCAGAATGAACCGCGTGCCCTTCGCCATGAGGTGCGTGCGATCGTCGGCGAGTTTCCATTCGAGCCGGAAGTAGCCCTCGCGTCGCGCCTGCGTGTTGGCGGAGACGATCGGGATGAAGAGCGCACACTCCTTGATCTGCCTGCGGATGCTCTGGTCCCATGCGTCGCCGCCACGGAGCTCGCTCTGGTCGAACCACACCTCGACGCCGGCCGCGCGCAACGCCTCGCAAATGCGCCGCGCGGCGTCCGCGTCCTGCGAGGCGTAGCTGAGGAAGACGGCCTTGCCCGGGTCACTCATCTGGATGTCGTCGTCATTTCACGATGCCGAGATAGCGATCCAGCCAGACATACACTTCGCTGGCAATCTGCTCCGGCCGCAACGTGTGCCCGGTGTCGAACAACACATGGCGCTTTTGGTCGGGCGGTGCACCGAGCAGCCGGAACATCGGCATCTGGCTCGTCTCGACGGGACGCGCGAAATCGTAGCGCCCGTTGAGCATGAGCGTGGGGACGGTATTGTGCGGGGCAAAATTGATGGGGTCCGCCTCGGGCAGTAATTTTCCCTGCGTGAAGCCGCCGGCCACGAGCACGCTGGCCTTCAGTCGCGTCTCGATGGCGGGCAGGATCGTGCCGTTGAGACCGCCGGCGCTGTAGCCGAAGAAAGCCAGCTTGCCGGGCTGGAGATCCGTCCGCGTTTCCAGATAATCGATGGTCCGGCCGAGATCTTTCGCGATCATGATCATCTCGTCACGGTTGGCGCTCAACACGGCGCCAGGGGGAAATTTTTCGTAGCGTTCAAAGGTCCCCTTGTAGGTCGGGCAAATCACCGCCCGGCCGCTCGCGACGAGCATCGCAATCATCGAAATATCGTGGGGATAGTCGGTGAGCGATTTGTAGGTTTGGGCGGCGCTCGTCGGGTAGTAGACGATGGCCTGAAACGGCGGCGGGGAGTTTTTGGGCAGAAACAGCGACGCCGGCACGCGCTCGTTGCCATAGGCCGCCCGAAAAGAGATCCGCTCCAGGTGCCAGCGCGGGTCCGCGTCCTCCACTCCTTCGATGCGGGCGTCCAGCGGCGACTTGTCGTAGTAGTAAAGGCTGCGGAAGGCTTGGTAAATCTCATCGCTCACGGGCCGCTCCGTGGCGTAGTCGCGGAGTTGGATCGCCAGCTCGGCATCGACCTCCGGCGGCAACGGAGTCGTGCCCACCAGCTTCATGCAACGGAAGCCGTAGTCGGCGGAGCGTTCGAACGGCGACTGCGCGTCCCGCTGCGCGAACATGTAGGACCCTTCGCGCCATGCGCCGCCGAGCACGTAGCGCGTGTCGGCGCCGCCCGCATTCCAACACCACTCTTTCGCGTTGCCCGCCATGTCGTAGGCGCCCCATGCGCTCATGCCCTGATAGGTCCCGACGCGCGCCAGGCCGTGGCCCGCAAAATTGCTCAAGGAGACGAGCGACTCATACTCCGCCACCTGCGCCGCCACGCGCCAGTGATAAACCGAAGGCAGCCGCTTGCCGGCAAACTCAGCGTAAGCCGCGGCCTCATACCAACTGATCCCCGTGACGGGAAAGTCGGCTTCGTTTTCCGGATAGGTTCCGTCCTTCCACGTGGCCGGACCCGGCTGGCCGGTGCGATCGTGAAACTTGGCGAGGGCTTCGTCCGCACGCAGCGTCCTGCCCGCCTGCACGAAGGGTTGTTTCCAAAACGCACGGTTCTGGTAGCCCTGTTGATCGACGAAGACCTTGAACTGCCGGTTGGTGACCTCATAGCGGTCGATGAGAAACTCATCCAGTTTTCTGGCGGGCAATCCGGTGAAGATCGTCAGCCCGTTCCAGGCGCCGACCTTCACCATTCCGGCCGGAATCGCGGCGACCGGATCCAGATCGAAATTGATGGGAGCGTCCACGGCCGCCGCCCGTTCGAGCGGTGCGAAACCCTCCTTCTCAATTTTCCAGCGTGCGTAAGCCTTCGGCAGCCGCACGTCGTGCAAGGAAGTTTCCCCCAAAGGCCGCCACTCGGACTGCGGCCGGTAATATTCCTTCATGTAAACGTCGGCGCCGGCCGGCGTCGTTTCGACGGAAGTGGTGACCGACAGGCGCGGCCACAGAGCCCTGAGTGCGCTGTCATCGGGCGTCTCGCGCTCGGCCGCGATCGCGAGGTCGAAGGCGGTGCCGAAATCCCGTGCCGCGATCCGGCGCTCGATCTCCGGCAGCATCGTCTCATGCACGCGACGGAGCCGGGCGTTGCGCTGCCAGGACCACGCGAACGCGGCTGCTCCGCCGAGCACGAGCACCGCCGCCACCGCGATCAGCCATGGCTGCGCGCGGCGCTCCGGACGGACCGGAGCGGGCGGCGCGCTGGCGCGCGACGAAGCGGGCGTTTCAACCTCTGCCCGCGGCGCGGCCCCGGCGGGAACCGCCGCCGCCGGCGGCTTTCCGCCCAGCAGCGTCACCACGCGCCGGGCAAATGCCGCCTTGGTGCCGGCCGTGCGCACGCGCGTCCATTGCATCTCCCGAAATTTCTCCGGCACGAACGCTTCCGCATCGCTCGTGGCGTCGATCACCACCGGCACGAGAAACGCGACATGGTCGGCCATGTCATGGGTGCGCTCGACGGCGAGCTTCCACTCGCGCCGGAAATACCCTTCCGCCCGCGCCTGCGTGCTGGCGGAAATAATCGGCACGAACAGCGCGCACGACTTGATCTGCTGGCGAATCTTCGCGTCCCACGCATCGCCGCCGACGAGTTCGTTCTGGTCGAACCACACCTCGATGCCGATCGCGCGCAAGGCTTCGGCGATGCGGCGGACCGCCTCCGCGTCCTGCGACGCATAGCTGAGGAAGACGGCTTTGGGTTTGGCGGCGCTCACTTGGCGATGCTCTTCGTAGATGGCTCGGCCAGCAACGCGACGATTTCCGGATCGACGCGGAACGGCGCCATCTTCGGGTCGACGCGAAACAGGTTGCGCAGCAGCCGGCGGCCCAACGGCTCGGCGCACGCTTCGCGGAGTTGCTCCAGCGCCTCCGCGCGTTCGTCGAGGAGGAGGCAGGCGCGCAAGGAACTGGTCCACCACGTGAGATTCAGGTTCCAGCGATAAGGCCGCGGCCGCTTCTGCAGGTTGAGCCGGAGGGCCGCGCGCGCCTCGTCGCGATGACCAAGGCCAAGCTGGATCCACAATTCGGCGCGGAGCGGACGCAGATCCGCCGGGTCGGCGGCCAGCCGGTTCCGCACCTCGGCTTCCGCCGCCGCATATTGCAGCCGCGCAAGATCGTTGTTTCCGTCGATTTGCTCCAGGTCACCCACGAGCAGCGCCTTGGGAAAGATGTAGGTGCCGTCCGCCAGCCAGGTGTCCGTAATCGAGTCGAGCAGACGGCGCGCCGACGCCGTCTGGCCGGTGACGAGGGCTTCCACGGCGTAGGCGTCGGCCAGGCGGGCGTTCGTCCGCTGCCGCTCGGGCATGCGATCGAGCCAGAGCTTCATCCCCTCCACATCGCCATGCGCCTCGAGCATGATCTTCGCCTTCCAGGTGATCGCGTTGGCCACCGGCGCCAGCTTCAGCGTTTGGTCGAAACCTGCCTCCGCGGCGGCGAGGTCGCCGCCCGACAGGTGCAGCGTGGCGAGCTCGTAGGCCACGAGCGGATCCTGGGGAAACAGCGCCGCCATGCGCGCGCCAAACGCCTCGGTCGCGGGGCCGGGTTTCGCAAGAATGAGCACCGAGTAAAGCTCGCGATAAAACCGCGGCTCCTTCGGATCGAGCGCGATCGCGCGGCGCAACAATTCCTCGGCGCGCCCGAGCTGCGTCCGGGCGGAGCGGAGATAACGGCCGAGCGCCGCGAGCGCCGCCGGATTGTCGGGTGCGAGCTGCACCGCGCGTTCGCCCAGCCGCTGGGCCTGCGCGCGGCGCGACTGCGTTTGATCGAAGCCGCGGGTGAGAAATTCCGCGGACACTTCCGCGGCCACGGTCACGACCTCGGGATCGTTGGGCTGCGCGGCGAGCAGGGGTTTCACGAGGTCGTCGGCCAGTGCAAAGTCCTCGGCGATGCTGTCCACCGCGAAGATTAGCGTGCGCGCCCGCTTGAGATCGGGATTGCGCGGAAATTCCGCCACCGGCGCCGCGCTGCTGGCGACCGGCGTGGCGACGGACGCGGTGGGCTTTTCCGAGTGGTTGAAAAAGAAGGCGGCGACCGCGGCCAGCAATACGACGCTGGCGGCGACCGCGACCCAGCGACGATTGCGTCCTCCGCGCGTGCGCGCGCGGGCTGCGAGGCGCGTGCCGACGGGCGCGATCAGGTGCGCGGGCAGCGGTTGCGCGATGTTCTTCAACACAAGCGGCGCGAGCGCCACGGATTCCATCGCGACTTTTCCTTTGACGGCGCCATACACCGCGTCGCTCACGCAAATCGTGCCGGGTCGCGCCGCGGTCTGCAGCCGCGCCGCCAGATTTACGCCATCGCCCGCGACGTCCCCGCCTTGGTGATAAACGTCCCCCAGATGAATTCCGATGCGGTGTTGCAACGCGCCCGGGCCACGCCCGGCAAAACCCGCCTGAATCGCCACCGCGCAGCTCGCCGCGTCGACGACGCTGTCGAAACACAGGAGCAGGCCGTCGCCGGTCGACTTCAACACCTGGCCGCCGTGCTGCGCGCACAGCCGGCGCATCTGGTCGAAATCCGACTGCACCAACGCGAGCGTGCTCGCCTCGTCCGTCTGCATCCGTGCCGAATATCCCGCGACGTCCGTGAACACGATCGCCGCCAGCCGGCGGCCGCCGAATGCCGTGGCGCCGTCCCCGGGATCGCCCAATCCGGGGGCGCGCGATTCGCCGGGAGCCATCGGCGCCAGGGGCGGAGGCTGATAGGCGGGACCGCGCCCGTCGCCCTGCGCGAGCACGCCAAGGCGATGCGACCACAGTTTCAGCAATCGCGCCTGCACGTCCGGTGGCACGACGCCGCCGGCCAGCCGGGTCCATTGCACCTTGCGAAAACGCTCGGGCACGAGCGCGTCGGCCTCGCGCGTATCGTCGATCACCACCGGCAGAATAAACGGGACGCCCGCCGCGACGCCACGCGCGCGTTCCGCGGCGAGATCCCATTCGATTCGAAAATAACCCTCGAGCCGCGCCTGTGTGTTCGCAGAGATGAGTGGCACGAAAAACACACACTCCGCGATCTGGCGGCGGATTTTCGCATCCCACTCGTCGCCGTGCTCGAGCCCGCCGTCGGCGTCGAACCACACTTCGACGCCGCCCGACCGCAGCGCCTCGCAAATGCGCCGCGCGGCTTCCGCGTCTTGCGAGGCGTAGCTGAGGAAAACCGCGCGGCTGGTGTCGGCGGGCATGGGTAGTAGGGACCGGCCGCCAGAGTGTGAGGCGGACTGCGTGAATCAAACTTTCTATGGCCGTGGCGTTTAGAGCGACCTGCGACGCCTGGGCGGAGATGGCAGCCAAACGGTGCGGACGGTGGGATTTGGAAGTAAACCGAAGAGGTTGCAGCGGCGGGCGGGGGCGCTAGCGTGGGAAGATGAAACGTTTCGTTACCCCGCTTCTCCTGAGTTGGTTGGCGCTGCGACTGCCCGCGGCCGAGTTGCTGCCGATCGAGCAGCAGGTGGCGCAGGAGGTGAAGTCATCCGGCGTGACGGTCGTCCATCTGTGGGCGCCGTGGTGCCCGAACTGCAAGGCGGAGCTGGCGAAGGGCGGCTGGAGTTCGTTTCTCACGGTGAATCCCGACGTGAACTTCATCTTCGTCACGGTCTGGAGCGGCGATTCCGGCGACGGACGGTCGTTGCTCGCGCAGAATGGCGTCGGCGAGCAGAAGAATTTCCAATTGCTGGTGCATCCGAACGCCTCGCGCAAGAAGGGCGAGCAGATGACCGAGTTTCTCGGAATGCCGGTCTCGTGGATTCCGTCCACCTGGGTGTTCAAGGACGGGCATCTCTTCTACGCGCTCAACTACGGCGAACTGCATTTTCCGATGCTGCAGCAGATGGTCCGCGACTCGGCGGACAAGTGGGAGCATTGAGGGCCGGGCCCCGGGGGAAAGCGGCGGCGGGCGGCAGGCTGCAAGATGTGCGCAATCAAAGCCACATCGTGCCCGCAACGCAGCCTTGTCACGTGTCGCAGAATATGAGCGAATCCGTGTCCTTTTCGTCTCCTTTCCCTTATGTCCTCGATCAACGCGTTTCTCCTCTCGAACAACCTGCGCATCGCGACGAATCCCTGTGTGAGTCCCGATTTCTGCCTCGACTGGCCGGCCTTGCGCGGCGAGCTGACGGCGGGCAAGGCGCTCAAGGCCTACCCGAAGAGCCGGTTCGAGACGAAGGCGGGCGCCTGGACGCTCGTGGAAAACGCGCAGGGCGACTGCGCCTGGCGGCTCGAGGGCAGGACCGATGCGCTGGCCGACGGCGTGGCGCTGGCGGGCGGCGCGATGGCGTTCCCGGCGACCTTCGCGAACCTCCTCAAGTTGAAAAACCTGATCCAGGAGCAGAACCCGAAGTCCACGATTTTCCCGACGGCGGGCGACAAGCTCGGCCAGAGCACGCTCGGCCTCGGCGCGCGCTTCACGACGCTGCACTGGCCGGCGACGGAGTGGGCGATGAGCGCGCTGTCGCTCGGCATGACGGCGAACCAGAACTCGATCCCGCGCGAGCTGGTCTACGACGTCGACGTGATGCTCGCGGGCAAGCTCGACACCGTGCCGTTTCCCTTCATCGGCACGAATGTGCCGGAGGGCCACCAGGGTCAGAGCGTCGAAGGCATGAGCCACGGCTGCGTGTTGTCGAAGCTGAAGAACGGTTTTCATCGTCGCGGCATCGCGTGGTCGTTCAACGCCGACCACCAGCCGATCGGCGGCAAGTTCGACAACCGTGAGGATGCGCTCGTCGCCGGTTGCGTGCTCGCGAGCTACATCACGTTCGATCTTTCGCCCGAGCTGGCGCAGACGAAGGTCGCGGACGACGCGGCGGGTTGGGTGAAGGCGAACGTCCCCGCCGGGCTCGTTGCGACCGTGAAGGCGCGCGTGGCGAAAGCCGGGCTCACGATCAACGAGGCGGATTTCGTCAAGCTGCTGGCCTACGTCTGGCCCTCGTTGCAGAAAATGAAGCGCCGTGAGGAAAAATACGCCGGGGCGCGGGCGAAGCTGTTCACGACCGAGGTCGGCCGCACCTACCTCCGCGAGCTCTCGATCGACGAGCTGCCCGGGCTGACGACGCCGGAGACGACCGCGATCATGCTGTCGCTCTGCGAGGCGCTCGGGATGCACATCCATTTCGTCGCGCCGGCATTCGGGTTCCAGAAGAACATGCCGTATCCCGACAACGCGGCGCTCAAGGGGCTGATCGAGAAGCAGTGGGGCGTCTGCAAACAGTTCGGCGCGAGCATCGGGTTTCATTCGGGCTCGGGCAAGTCGGCCGAGAACTACCAGGTCATGGGCCAGGTCACCGGCGGCCGGCTCGAGATCAAGACCAGCGGCCGCTACACCTACGAGATGGGCAAGGCGCTCTTCGCCTCGAAGAATCCGGCCGACCAGGCGCTGTGGAAGGACTGGTATAAATTCACGCTCGAGCTCGCACTGCTCGGCTCGTTCAGCGCGGACGCCACCGAGCAGAAGATGGCGCGGATCTTCGTGACCGACGCGCTGGCGAAGTCGGGCAAGGGCACCGACGTGTTTGCGAACCCGACGGTGACGCGCGCGGCGCTCGAGGCGCTGCCGGCGAGCCCGGAGCACATGTTCTGGTTCGAGTATAATTTCCTCCACGTGCTCGCCGCCGGCGGCCGGCCGGAGAAGGCCGCGCTCGGCGACCACACGCCGGCGGGCTACCAGCAGCGCGCGCGGTTCTACACGATCAGCGACGAGGGCCGGTTGAACTTCGCGAAGGGCATTGCGAGCTACATCGTCTTCCTCGCGGAGAACACCGCCCTCGCCACCAAGGAGACCTGCGCCGCCGCCCGCGCGCTCCTCGCGCGTTACGCGACGCTCGACGAGATGCTGAACGACATTTCGAAGTAACGCCAATTCGCGCAACCAAGCCCGATCCGGATTCGTCCTTCCTCCCAACGCCATGGCCAAACCCCGCTCCTTCATCCACGACGATTTTCTGCTGGGCACGAAGCAGGCGCGTGCGCTCTACCACACCTACGCGGAGCGCGAGCCGATCTTCGACTATCACTGCCACCTCTCGCCGCAGCTCATCGCCGACAACCACCAGTTCGCGGACCTCGCCGAGGTCTGGCTCGGCGGCGATCACTACAAGTGGCGGGCGATGCGCACCAACGGCGTGGCCGAGCGCTTCTGCACGGGCGACGCGACGCCGCGCGAGAAATTCCAGGCGTGGGCCGAGACGGTCCCGCACACCCTGCGCAATCCGCTCTACCACTGGACGCACCTCGAACTGAAGCGCTACTTCGGCGTCGACGTGCTGCTCAACGGGAACACCGCGGAGAAAGTCTGGAAGCAGGCCAACGCGAAACTGCCGAAGCTTCGCGTCCACGATCTGCTCACGAACTCGAAGGTGGCCGTGGTCTGCACGACCGACGATCCCGCCGATCCGCTCGACCTCCACAGGAAGATCGCGGCGAGCAAGCTCAAGACCCGCGTCTATCCCGCGTTCCGGCCCGACAAGGCGATCGCGGTGGGCAATCCGGTGGCGTTCAACGCCTGGGTCGACAAGCTCGCGGCGACGGCGAATGTCACGATCAAGACCTTCGACGATCTCCTCGGTGCGCTGAAAAAGCGGCACGACGATTTTCACGCCGCCGGCTGCCGCCTCTCCGATCACGGCATGGAGACGGCGCTGTCCGAATCCTGCACGCACGCGCAGGCGAAGATGGTCTTCGACGCGGTGCGGGGCGGCCGGGTCGCCAGCGCGGAAGAGGCGCTGCGCTACGGCTCCTACCTGATGTTCGAGTTCGGCCGCTGGGATGCGGCGCGCGGCTGGACGAAGCAGCTCCACCTCGGGGCGATCCGCAACAACAGCAGCCGGCTCCTCGCGCAGCTCGGGCCGGACACCGGCCTCGACTCGATCGGCGACTTCCCTCAGGCGCGCGCCCTGGCGCGCTACCTCGACACGCTCGACGCCACGAACCAGCTCCCGCGGACGATCATCTACAACGTCAACCCCGTGGACAATTACGTCTTCGGCACGATGATTGGCAATTTCCAGGACGGCTCGGTCGCGGGCAAGCTGCAGTTCGGCAGCGGCTGGTGGTTCCTCGACCAGAAGGAAGGCATGGAGTGGCAGATGAACGCGCTCTCGAACCTCGGCCTGCTCTCGCGCTTCGTCGGCATGCTGACGGACTCGCGCAGCTTCGTGAGCTATCCGCGCCACGAGTATTTCCGCCGCGTCCTCTGCAACCTGCTCGGCGGCGACATGGCGCGCGGCGAGATCCCCAACGACCTCAAGCTGGTCGGCGGCATGGTCGGAAATATTTGCTTCGGCAACGCCCGGAATTATTTCAACCTCGAGCTTGCGCCCGAGTTTGCCCGGTAGGCGGGTCGCGTTTTCGCGTCCGGTCTCGGGGCTCTGGTAACCCCCAGCAAAGGACAGTCCAAAGTTAATCCAAGCCCCGTCTCCCCGGCGGGTGCGCAACCCGATCCCATACCCAACGATGACGACCCCGAACGCTCCCACCACCCTTGGCCGCTACCGCTGGCGCATCCTGGCGATGCTCTTCTTCGCGACGACCATCAATTACATGGATCGCAGCGTGCTCGGCGTGCTGGCGCCGACCCTGCAATACCGGGTCTTCCACTGGACCGATGCGGACTACGCCCTGATCACGAATGCGTTCAGCGCGGCCTATGCGATCGGCATGCTCTCGATGGGGGCGATCATCGACAAGTTCGGCACGAAAATCGGCTACACGCTCGCCATCTCGATCTGGAGCATCTTCGGCGCGCTGACCGCGACGGTCCGGCCGGCCTTCGGGCTGGTCGGCTTCTGCCTTGCACGGTTCGGTCTCGGGCTCGGCGAGTCGGGCAACTTCCCCGCGGCGATCAAGACCGTGGCCGAGTGGTTCCCGAAGAAGGAGCGCGCCTTCGCCACCGGCATTTTCAACGCCGGCTCCAACGTGGGCGCCGTGCTCGCCCCGATCGTGATCCCGCTCGTCGTCCTGCCCGACGGCACGCACTGGCAGTGGGCGTTCCTGACGACCGCCGTGTTCAGCGCCACCTGGGTGCTCGTCTGGCTCAAGGTCTACCGCCGCCCCGAGGTGCACCCGCAAGTCTCGCCGGAGGAGCTCGCCTACATCAACAGCGACGCGGTGGCCGAGGCCATCACGGGCAAGATCTCGTGGGCGCGCCTGCTGCCGCTGCGCGAGACCTGGGCCTTCGCCCTCGCCAAGATGACGGACGCCGTGTGGTGGTTCTACCTCTTCTGGGCCGGCAAGTATTTCTACGACCAGTATGGGCTCAACATCAAGGGCCTCGCCCTGCCGCTGATCATCATGTATGTCGTCGCCGACGTCGGCAGCATCTGGGGCGGCTGGATGTCGTCGTTCTTCATCAAGCGCGGCTGGCCGGTGAACCGCGCGCGCAAGACCACGCTCCTCATCTGCGCGCTGCTCATCATGCCCGTGATGTTCTCGACCAAGCTGCCCACGCGCTTCGAGGTGAACGACCGCTTCTTCGAGCGCGTGCAGACGACGACGTTCGTGGCGGAAACGATCACCATCGTCGACGGCAAGGCGACGCGGCAAAAGGCGGACGAGCACGTGCCCGCGGCCTCCCAGGCGGCGCTCCGGGCGCTGGCCGGCCAGAGCTACGGCTCCGCGAAGGAGTTCACGGCGGCGGTCGCCAAGGTGCTGCCGGCGGACGAGGCGCGCCGCGAGGAGTTCGCGCTGATCAAGAGCGCGCGCTCCGACAACTATTACTGGGTCGCCGTGATCCTGATCTCGCTCGCGCTCGGCGGGCACCAGGCGTGGTCGGCCAACCTGTTCACGCTCGTGTCCGACGTGTTCCCGAAGAAGGCCACGGCATCCGTCACGGGGCTCGGCGGCATGATGGGTTCGGTCGCGAACATCATTGCGAACTTCTCGCTGGGCGCGGTGCTCACGACGAGCGGGCCGTCCGGCTATTTCTTCGCGTTCATGATCGCGGGTTCGGCTTATCTCGTCCTGCTCGGCGTGGCGCACCTGTTGATGCCCAACATGACGCCGCTCGACGAAAACCTGAAGCACGTGACGACCTGAGCGCGGCGAGGCGCGGGCGATCGGGAAGTCCGGCGGCCGGAGGGTCGCCGGATTTTTTTTGCGCGCCGCGCGACCGGACGGCTGCGGGGCGCCGCCGGACACGTGTCCGCAAATCGGGTTGCCTTGTCCGTGCCGGCCTCCGACGGTAAGGCCGAAAGTTTCTCCGCCCCTTTATGTCCACCAACCCCTCCGTGTCCTCCGAAAGGAAGACCTGTTACCGCTGGATCATCTGCGCGCTGCTGTTCGCGGCGACGACGATCAACTACGTCGATCGCAATTCGCTCTCGGTCCTCAAGACGATGCTCGAGAAAGATCTCCACTGGAACGAGGCGGACTACGGCTGGATCCAGTTTGCGTTCACCGCGGCCTACGCCGCCTTCCCGATGATCCTCGGCCGGTTCATCGACCGGTTCGGGGTCAAGGTCAGCCTCGCGTGTGCGCTGATCATGTGGTCGGCGATGTCGATGGCGCTCGGCCTCGTTCACACGGTGGTCGCATTTGCCGCCGTGCGGTTCCTGCTCGGCGTCGCGGAGGCGGCCAACTTCCCGGCGTCGATCAAGGCGATCGCGATGTGGTTCCCGCAGAAGGAACGCGCGCTCGCGACCGGGTTGTTCAACTCGGGCACCAACGTGGGGGTGATGGTCTCGTTCATCACCGTCTGGCTGGCCGAGAACTTCGGCTGGCAGTGGGCCTTCGTGACCATCGGCGCGCTCGGCTTCCTCTGGCTGGGATTCTGGAAGTGGGGCTTCGACCGCCCGGAGAAACACGCGCGCGTGTCCGCCGCGGAGCTGGCCCACATCCAGAGCGGCCAGCCGCCGGCCGAGGAGAAACTGCGGCTGCCGTGGACGACGCTGCTGCGCTACAAGCAGATCTGGCCGTTCCTGATCGCGAAATTCCTGACCGACCCGGTGTGGTGGTTCTACCTTTACTGGCTGCCGTCCTACCTCTCCAAGGAGCGCGGCCGCAACCCGCTCGATAGCGCGGTGCTGCTCGCGCTCATCTACACCGGCGCGAGCGTGGGCTCCGTGGTGGGCGGCTGGTTCTCCGGCTTTCTGATCGGCCGCGGCTGGGTGGTCGGCGCGGCGCGCTACGGGGCGATGATCCTGCCCGCGCTCCTGATGCCGTTTTCGATCATGGCTTACTACACGAGCAGTTTCGCGATCTGCGTGACCCTGATCAGCCTCGCGACGGCCTGCCACCAGGCGTGGTCGGCGAACGTGTTCACGACGGCGACGGACCTTTTCCCGCAGAAGGTTTCCGGCTCGGTTGTCGGTCTCGGTGCAACGACCGGCGGCATCGGCGGCATGTTTTTGACGCTGCTGGCGGCGATGACGATCCAGTGGACGGGCAACCAGCAGCTCGTGTTCATCTGGGCCGGCCTCATGCACCCGTTGAGCCTCCTGATCTACTGGCTGTGGCTGCGGACGGACTTCACGCCCGCCAACGTCGACACGCCGCCCGACGCCGCGCGCTCGCACGGTCCGCTGCTCGCGGCGGGCGCGGCGCTGGCGCTGCTGGGCGCGGTGTTTGTCGTCGTCATCTGGCAGAACTGGGAGACATGCGTGAAGGCGGCGAAGCTCGCGGGCGCCGCACAGGCGGCGACGGCCGCGGTGGGCGTCGCGCTGATCGGCCTCGCGTTGATCTACGCCGGCATGGCGAAGAAGGACGCCGCGACCGCCTAGTTTTTCCCGGCGCCCTCGAAGACGAAGCCCGCCGCGTGCCAACGAGGCGGGCTGCGTTTGGCCGGCGGCCGGGGACCCGGGCGGATCGACGGGCGCCCGGCTGATTCTTTCGTCAGGGCGACGGATCCGCGGAGGCCCGCGCGACCTCGACGGCGTAGACTTGGGTCGGGCCGCGCAGGTTGGAGCGGAAAACCAGCCACTTGCCGTCCGGGGTAAAATTGCCGTTCGGCTCCACCGAGTAGTCGTGTCTGGCAAGGTTTACGAGGCGCTCGGCGGTGAAGCGACCGGCCTGGATCATGTGCTGCTGGTCCGGCGTCTCGCCGGGCAGATCCGGGATCAGTTCCGGGCGCAAGAGATACAACCACTGCGAATCCTGCGGGTGGCCGTAGACGAGCGCGGGATCCATGCCCGAGCCGTCGCCCGAGAACAGCGCGCCGTCCGGCGTGGTGTTATAATGCACCGACCGATACATGCCCGGTGGCAGGTGATACTGGATGCGCCGTCCGTCCGCGACGTTGTAGCCGGCCACCCAGAAATCCTCCGAGAGGGGCGTCTGCAGGTCATACCAGATCCACTGGCCGTCGTTGCTCCAGTATTCGTGGACGGCGATCTCCATTTTCATGGTGCGCTGGTGCACGAGCATTGGCTGGGACTTGCCGTCGGCGCGGATGAGCCAGACGCGGTCCAGCTTCCACTGGCGGCCCTCGTGGCAATACATCAGCAGCGCCGGGTCGGTCGGCGAAAATTGCACGTGCCCCAGCCAGTCGGTGGTGTGCAGCAACTCCGTGTATTCGCCGGTCTGGAGATTGACCGTGAACAGGATCATGGGCAGCCGTTCCGCGAGGCGGCGGTCCATCATGTCGTGCTTGTCGGGATAGTTGTCGCGGCCCTTTTGCACGGCGCCGGCCGGGGCGGGCGCCGGCTGGGCGGCGGCGGCGCGCGCGTTGGACGCGGCCTCGGTGATCGTGCCGGCCGCCAGCGTCTCGTTGGCGTTGACGCTGAGAAAGCTGCCCTTCGGCGGCGCCTTGGCGACCGGCCGGGATTCCTTGGTGGCGGGATCGAGGGCGTAGAGGAAGCCATCCTTCGCGTAAAAGATCGCGCCCGTTTTCCGGCCGGTCTGCAAAACGCGCTCGGGGCGGCCTTGGCCGACGTGCTCGATTTCGCCGGTTTTCAGGGTGACGAGGTCGATGCCGCGCGGCGTGGTCATGAGCAGCTTGGTGCCGCCGGCGGTGTAGGCATATTGGGTGAAGTAAAGGCAGGCGCTGCCGGGCTCGGTTGAAAGCTGCACGATGCGGTGGCCGGTATCGGGGTCGATCCAGGTGCGCGGAAGTTCGTCCGCCGCGTGAACGACCAGGGCAAAGCCAGCCAGGGCCGGCCACAACTTGAAGGCTTTTTTCATGGGACTTGGGGTGGGTAAAACGGACGGAGGCTCCCGGCTTGGCCTGACGAGGCCGACCGGAGCACGTTGCGGAAATTGGTCTCCGGGGCAAAGGAATCGCGGGCGATTCCGCGCGCCGGCGGCAGGCGGACCCCGGTTCTAATGTGAGGATGAACCGGCTCTTAACATTGGGTGATCGGGCGTGTCCGGTGTCGTCTCCGAAACCGGCCCCGGGCCCCGGCCTGCGCTTTTATGGCAGCGGGGTGTTCCGGGCGCCTTTAACTCCATGGATCATCCCTGTCGCAAGATCGTCTCTCCCCTCCTTTCCCTGCTGGCGGCGGTGACCGCGGTGCTCCCCGGATCGAAAGCCCGCGCCGACGTCACCGTCGCCGGCAACGCGGCGCCCGGCGCGACGAGCTGGGCCGGAGCGCCGATCGTCGCGACGGTCACCAACCCCGGCGGTGAAACGTCCGTTGCGGAGGGATTTTCCGCCTCGGCCGCGAGTTACGCCGAGACCTTCACCGTTCCAGTCACCAGCAGCTATCTGCTCGATCGCCTCTGCCTCTACGCGGGTGGCGGCACGGGCACGGGCGGATCGGCGCCGCTGACGATCAACCTCTACGATCTGGGCGGACAACTGGCGCCAAATCCGTCGGGCTACGTTGCCGGCGTCAACCTGCTCGGCGGCGGCAGTGGACTCCCGATCGCCTACACGCCGCAACCGAACGGAGTGCTGCAGCTGGATTTTTCCGGCAGCGACCGGGTCACGCTCGTCGCCGGCCGCTTGTATGCGTTCGAGCTGGCCGGGTCGGGAGGCCCGATCAGCTGGCTGCGTGGCATCACGGACTCCTACGCCGGTGGCGCGGCCTATCGTAACCGCTCGTGGATCAACGGCAGCAATGCGCGCGATTTCGCGTTGGCAGTCTACGGCACCGCCACCGCCACGCCGCCGACCTCGAGCACGATCAATGCCGCGGTCACGCACCAGGTCGTCGACGGTTTTGGCGCCGGCACGGCTTTTCTCGACGCGGGGATCACGCGGCTCACCGACGCGCAGATGGACGCGCTCTACGGCACCGGCCCGAACCAGATGGGCCTGACGCTGATCCGCGTGCGCATCTCGCCCGTGGGCATAGGCGATTGGGGCGATCCCATCGCAAACGGGCAAAAGGCGCACGCCCGCGGCGCGAAGATTCTCGCCACGCCGTGGACCCCGCCCGCGTCGATGAAGGACAACGGCAATACCGTCCATGGCTCGCTGCTGCCGGCCCAGTATCAGAACTTCGTCGATTACCTGAACTCCTTCACCGACACGATGGCGGCCAACGGCGCGCCGGTGTCCGTCGTGTCGCTCCAGAACGAGCCCGACTTCGACCCGAGTTACGAAGGGTGCCAGTGGACGGCGGCGCAGTTCGAGACCTTCTGCCGCGATTTCGCCGGCGGTCTCAAGGTGCCCGTCATGATGCCGGAGTCCTACGGCTACAGCCAGGCGGTTTCCGATGCGACGCTGAACGACCCTCTCGCGGCGGCGCATGTGGCCTACGTCGGCGGACACCTCTACGGCGCCACGATTCGCGACTACCCGCTGGCGCACGCGGTCGGCAAGCACACGTGGATGACCGAGTATCTGGAGAACGACCAGACCGTCGCCTCCGCCGTGGCGACCGCCAGGCAAGTGCAGGATTGCCTCACCGTTGGCAGCATGAGCGGCTATGTCTGGTGGAAGACCATCGGCGACGCGAACGGCCTGCTCAACGCCTCCGGCACGCTGCAGCCCCGCGCCTACGTCATGGGCCAGTTCAGCCGCTTCATCCGCCCCGGCGACGTGCGCCTCGACGTCCCGGTCAACGACAGTTCGCTGGCCATCTCGGCCTTTCGGAATCCGGTCAGCGGCGCCTTCGCCATCGTCGCGGTCAACAATACCGGGGCCGCGGTCAGTCACACCTTCCACCTGCAGGGGCTCGGGACGACTTCGGTGACTCCCTGGGTGACGTCCGCGGCCGAATCGCTCGCCGTCCATGCTCCGGTCGCGGTGGGCAACGGCGCCTTCGCGTATTCCGTTCCCGCCGCCACCGCCGCCACTCTCGCCGTCTCCAACTTCCAACCCGCCAACGCCGGCCTCTACACCGCGCTGGTCACCGGCGTGAACGGGACCGTCGCGAGCGACCCCGCCATCGTCGGCGGGTCCGCGACGACCGAGGTGGTCGGCGCCGGGACGGTGGTGCTGGTGCATCAGCAGCACCCGAACCGCAACTACTACGACCAGGTGCTCCTGACCGGCGCGGCGGAGGCGATCACCACGCCGGGCTATACCGTGCGGACCTCCTACATCGACCTGAACGACGACATCGTGCAGGTGGAGTTCGCCGGTCGCGGCACCCTGGCCCTCGTGCTGGACGGTGCCTCCGGTCCCGCCGTGCCGTTGAACTACAACCAGAATCAGGCTTACCTCAAAGGCCACGCCGGGATCGTCATCACGGGGGCCGACGAAACGAGCAACGTCTCGATCTTCACCGTGGGCCGGGCCACCGCGTTCGACCCGACGGGTGCGTATGACATCCTGTCGCCGGTCAGTGCGACGAACAATCCCGCGAACAACGGCAGCGCGCTCTTTGCCGGGCATGCGTCGACGGCCTACGACGGAGTGGCGGACATCGGGTTCATCGCGATCACGAGCGCGAACGGGAAATTCGGCGGCGTGCGCGCGGCGAATGCGAGCTGCCTCGCGACGACGGGCCTGACGGGAATCTATGCACCCGGCGTGCAGTTCACCGGGCCGGTGTTCCTCGGCGACATCAACGCCTTCGCCGCCGCGACGCCGGTGTTCATCATCGGCTCGTCGCCGGACACGCGAATCACCGGGGGCGACTTGGTGCAGTCGAACGGCCAGCCAGTGAAGGTCGCGGGACTCGCGCAACTCAAGTTTACGGCCGGCAGCACCTCCCGCGGGGCGGGCGATCTTCCGGCCCAGACCAACAAGGCGGTGTTGCTGCAGGACGGCGTCGACGTGACGGCCCAGGTCGTCGTGAACCCGGGACCGTGAGGCCGCCTGTCGTCCGAGCGCGGGGTGACGGAGCGGAGCCGGGAGGAAATTGGGCGGGGAACGGCGTGTCCCCGGCCGGCAGCACGCAAAAAATTCCGCCGCGTTACATCATGATTTTTTGTCATGATGCAACGGCGGCGGAATCGTGAATGGTGGAGGTGGCGGGAGTTGAACCCGCGTGCCCCTGACCTTCGCGCACCGCGTCTACCATGTTTAGCGTGACTTTGATCTCACCGTGGCCAAGCGATCACACGCGCTCAGGCCCCGGCCAGTCCCCGGATGAAGATACGGCGCGCAGTCCGCGGACGGCGCCGCGCGCTATGCCTGCTGTCGACGTTCGCTCCGGCTAGCAGGTGTCGCCGGGCAAACGTGGTTGCTTTAATTAAGCAGCCAGGGGCATTTCTTCGTAGTTGCCTATTATTTTTGTCGCAGGGGATTTAACGAGAGACCCACGACTCTCGACAGGCAGCGGCGCACTCCAACCAAGGGTAGAATCCAGAACACCCCCAAAAAGTGACAAGTGGGGAAGTGACGGGTGACAAGCGCTGTCACCGGATTGGGTGCAGACCAATCAAAGAACGGCCCGCTCGACCAGCTAGGGTCCCGAGCCAAGTCGAGGGAGAGCGGCAACATGCGCCGCGTCCGCGCGATTGCAAGCCCGGCGCCGGCGCCCCAGAACACGGGCATGAATCCCCGCTTGCTCTGCTTGTTTTTGCTGTCGCCCGCCTGCGCTGCGCTCCGACTCGCTGCCGCCGAGGCTTCGCCGCCGACGGCCGTCGCGACCTTCGAATGCCTCGGGCTCTACTGGACCACGCCGGCTGCGGGCGATGGCACGGCGCAGTTCCGGCGCGCCGGGGCCGGAGTATGGCAGCCGGCGATGAACCTCGTCTACGATCCGCGCGACGGACAATACCGCGGAAGCATCGTCGGGCTCATGCCGGATGCGGACTACGAGGTCCGGCTCGCGGCGGGCGGCCACGATGCGACCCTCACGGCACGGACGCGGAGCGACCATTTTCCGATCGGCCAGACGACCACGCTGCCCGCGGGCGACAGCACGGAGAATTTCACGATCACCGAGTCCGGCACCCCGCAGGGTTATCATCTGGTCACGGTGCCGGCCGGCGGGCGCACGAGCCTCGATGCGGCGAACCAGGCCGTGGCCAACATCACCGTCGCGGCCGACTACGTGATCGTGCGCGGCGTGGAGTTGCGCAACGCGGCGCAGGACGGCGTGCTCATCAAGGCCGGACATCACGATGTGGTGGTCGAGGATTGTCACATCACCGGCTGGGGCCGGTTTACGGGGCCGAAGACCTTCGGCGATGCCGAGGGCGATCTCGACAGCGCAGTCTTTGCGGAGAAGGGCTGCGGCAATCTCACGGTGCAGCGCAACCTGATCGAATATCCGCGCGGCGGCTCGAACGACTGGGAGACCGGCCACCCCTCGGGACCGCAGGGCGTCAGCCTGATCAACAGCACCGGCGGAAACGTGATTCGCTACAACGACGTCCAGTCGACCGAGGATCACGGCTTCAACGACGGCATCGGCGGCGGGAGCAATTTCTCGCGCGAGGGCAGCCCGAACCGCGACTCCGACATCTACGGCAACTTCATCCGCAACTGCTGGGACGATGCGATCGAGAGCGAGGGCGCCGACATGAACGTGCGGATCTGGGGCAACTACCTCGATCATTTCTACAACGGCATCGCGACCGCGTGCGTGTCCCGCGGGCCGATCTACGTTTTCCGCAACGTCTGGGCCGTGAGCCGGCGGACGCATCGCGACCCGCTGGGCGGCGCGGGAATCAAGACGGGCGAGCGCGACGAGTTTGGCGGCGGGCGGCGGTTCATCCTGCACAACACGGCGCTCCAGCCGGGCGGGATCTTCACCGCGTTCACCTCGCACGTAAACCCGAACTGTGTCTCGCGGAACAATATCTTCGACTGCCGCGGCGCGCTGGCCACGAAGCTCGAGAAGGAGCCGGCGAGCGATTACGATTACGATTTTTATTCCGGCGACGCGAAGGGCACCGCGAAGGAGGCGCACGGCGTCCGCGGCGCGGTGGCGTTCCTGCCGTCGCACCGGCTGGAGTTTTATCCGGCGGCGCGGGTCACCGCGGTGCACTACGGCAGCTTTCCCGTCGACCTAGGCGGCGGCCGCACGCGCAATGTCACCGACCCCGTCGTCGCACTGCCGGACCCGGTGATCGACGCCGGCGAGAAACTGCCGGACTTCAACGACGACTTCGCGGGCAAGGCGCCGGACCTGGGCGCATTTGAAACGGGACGTCCACCGCTGGAGTTCGGCCGCCGCGCCTACTTGAAGTGGGACGAGGGCTGGGCGCCGTGGGAGACGGTCCGCTAGCGCGGGAAGCTCCAAGCACCAACATCCAAGCTCCAGGGGAGCATCAAGGGCCAAGAAGCGCTGGACTTTTTGGGGGGGCTCGCGGTTTGGAGGTTCATTGGAGCTTCGCCGCAGGCGCTACGTCGACACGCCGAGTTCGCCGCGCGTGAGCTGGAAATCGACGAAGCCCTGCGCGTTGGCGACGGGGATGCGATCGCGCTGGGCGACGGCGGCGATGAGCGACAGCAGCGCGGCTTCATCGGTCGCGGCGTCGCCGGAGAGAAACGCGTCGATGTCATCGGCGGGCAACCCGTTCGACGAGCTCAGGGCCCCAAGCCTGTCGAGGGGCGTGCCGCGTTGTGCGGGCTCGGCGACTTGGATTACGGCCAGCAGCGGGTGGCCCTGCTGCGCGTGGCCGCAGACGACGGTGAGCGCAAGATGGGCGCCGCAGCCGCCGAGGCCGGTGAGATTCTCGACCCAGTGGTCGGTCTCGCTGGCGACAACGTGCAGGCCGGGCTGCGTGAGCGGCTGACCGTAGGCGAGCGTGGCGTGGGGCGAAGCCGCGCCGAGCACGGCGGTGCGGTAAGTCGGATTTGCGAGCAACGGGTCGCTTTCGGGCAGAAGCACGGAGCCTCCGGCGTCGACGACTGCGTGCGTGACGGCGGCGAGCGCGACCGCGGTGGAGTCCGCCACGGGCGCGGCGGTCATCAAGCCGAGCGAGAGCGCGCCCAGATCGGCGGTCGTCGTGGTGGCGGGCGGGAGCGAGGAAAGTTTTTCGACGAACCACGCCTCGATCTTGTCGAGCGACTTCGCAATGCCGCCGTCGAGCTGGACGCTCGCCCAGCCGAAACGTGTCAGCGGCACACCGGCATTCTCGAGTTGGCGGCGCATGACGTCGTTCGGGACTTTTTCGCAGCCGTGCTCGAGCAGCAGCGCGGCGGCGACGTTCGGATGCGTGACGTAACCGCGATAGGTGCGGTGGAGGAGTTGATGCATTGTCTCACCGCCGAAGCCGCAGCCCTCGGTGTGCGCGAGCGCGACGAACCGCGAGATGCCCTGCGCGTGCCCGATGCCGTGGGCGTTGAGCCGGTCGGCGGCGAGCCGGGAAATTTGCGCGGAGCAAAGGCTGGTCGGGAGCACGAGGCCGACGCGCTCGGTGGCGTGGCCGGTGGCGAGGGGAAAAACGGAGAGCGGGCGCGCGGCGGAACCGGAACCCAGGCCCGCCCGCCCGTTCGACAAGCTCAGGGTCCCGAGCCTGTCGAGCGAGAGAGAGGGTCCCACCTTCAGCGGGACGCCATCGGGCGCGGTGCGGGCGCGGAGGGCGGCGAGTCGTGAGCCGTCGGTCTGCCGCCAGTTGCGCCAGAGGGAAACCTGCGAATGGCCGGCGTGCTCGCCCTTCGTTTTTTGGCCGGACGCGGTGGCGAGCAGCGTGTCGAACGACTCCGCCGCGAGCGCCTCGAACGGCTCGCCATCGAGGTAGCGGCCGGCGTTGATGTCCATTTCGTGGATCAGCAATTGGTGGCGGCGGGTGGTCGTCGTGAGCTTGAGCGTCGGCACGAACGGGAAATTCGTGATCGAGCCGTTGCCGGTGACGAAGAGGAACAGGTTGCAGCCGGCCCCGACCTGGCCGGCGATGCCCTCGAGGTCGTTGCCGGGGCCGTTCATGAAGTAGAAGCCGGGCGCGCCGAGCGGCGCGGCGTAGTCGATGACGGCGTCGACGCGCGTGTGCGGGTCCTTCTTGTGCGCGGCGCCGAGCGATTTCAGGGCGATGTTGTAGAGCCCGCGGAATTTGTTGCCGCCCGAGGGATTGCTCTCGGCGGTGACGCCGTGCCACGAGAGGCGGGTCTTGAACGCGGAGATTTTTTCCAGCAGCGCGCGGGCGAGGGCGAGATCACGGACGTTGCGCAGCACGTAGGCCTCGGCGCCCATCAGCTCGTCGGTCTCGGTCAGCACGCCGGTGCCGCCGTGCCGGATGACCTCGTGGACCATCGCGCCGGCGAGCGGGTTGCCCGACACGCCGGAAAACGCATCCGAGCCACCGCATTGGAGCGCGACGCGCAGGCCGCTGGCGGGCTCGGCGGTGCGGCGGAGGGCGTGCGCGGCGGGCAGCCAGCCGCGGACGATTTTTTCGCCCGCGGCGAGGCCCGCGGCGAGTCCGCCGCGGAGCGAGAGAAACGCATGCGGCACGTCGTCGAGCGGATAGCCATGCTCGCGCAGGAACGCGCCGAGCATCGCGTTCGTGACCGGCTCGACGCCGTGGTCGACGGCGAGGACGGCGGCGACGTTGGGGTGGACGACGAAGCCCGCGAGCGCGCGGAGGATTTCCGTGAGGTTGTTCGGATGCTCCGGGCCGCCGCCCTCGGTGTGGGCGATGGCGACGATGCCGTCGATGCCGGGGTGCACGCGCGCCAGGGGTTGGAGCCGCGCGGCGAGCTGGCGGGCGAAACTCGCGGTGCGCGAGGTCGTCCCGAGGATCACGACGAAGTTGCGCGTGCCGACGCCGCGGCGACCGGGCCGGCGGTAGCCTTGAAACGTGCGGGGAGCCGGCGCGGGCGGCACCGGTGCCCCGGGCTGAAATGTTTTTTCGTCGAAACGGAAAGGCGTGAAGTCGTCGGAGAAATTCGGCTGCGCGGGCAGGACGATCCTGTCGACGCGCCGGACGGCGAGGGCGTCGAGCATCGACTGGTTGCACACGTAGTCGCCGGGCGCGATGCCGGCGAGCGCGGTGCCGAACGGCAGGCCCCACGAGAGCAGCGGCGTGCCGGCCGCGATTTTTTCCGTGGCGAACCGATGGCCCTCCATGACCGTATGCGCGAGCGTCCGCGGGCCGTCGGGGAACGCGAGCACGGTGCCGGCCTCGAGGCGGCGCACGGCGATCGCGACGTTGTCGCCCGGCGCCGGGAGGCGCGAGATGACTGCGGGATCGAGAGGAGCGTTCGCCATGGGTGCATTCAACCGATGGGCGGGCGAGTGTCGAGTGAGGTCGAGCAAAAGCTTCGTGGCGCGAGCGGGCCGGGTAGGGTTCGATCTCCGGGCGGGCCGACCGCGTGCGCGAATTCCGACGGCCCGCCCGGAGGTCGGGCCCGATCTCGGGCGCGGAATGCGGTGACAGCGCGGGGTGGACTCGCCTACAAGTGCGGCGTGAACCGCCCGGCACCATCTCCCGCGCCAACGCCAGAAACGCCCGTCGTCCTCGACGTGGCGGTCGTGGGTGCGGGGCCGGCAGGGGCGTCGGCGGCGCTCGCGCTCGGGGGACGAGGACTGCGTGTCGGCATCATCGAGAAGGCGGTGCCGCCCCGCTACAAGACCTGCGGCGGCGGCGTGTTGCGCCGGGCACTGGCGCTCTTGCCGGTCGACGTGCGCGCGGCGGTGGAACGCGAATGCTTCGCGGCCGAGCTTGTCCACCACGGGCCGGACCTCCGCTTCGTCTGCCGGCGCGACCGGCCAATCGTCTCGATGGTGATGCGCGACCGGTTCGACCATCTCGTCACGGAGGCGGCGGTGCGCGCGGGAGCGCAATTGTTCGCGGGCACGACCGTGCTCGACGTGATGCCCGGCGGGGACGACGTGCGGCTGGTGACGAGCGCGGGCGAAATCCGCGCGCGGTTTGTCGTCGCGGCGGATGGCGCGAACAGCGTGGTGGCGCGGAAGACAGGCCGGCCGGAGATCCGCGACGTGTTCCCGGCGCTCGAGTGCGAGGTGAGTTTCGCGGCGGAGAAAATGGCGCCGTTCCTGGAGAATGCGCGGTTCGACTTCGGCCTCGTGCCCGCGGGCTACGGCTGGGTTTTTCCGAAACGCGACCACCTGTCGATCGGCGTCGGCACGACGCGGCGCGGCGCGGCGAACCTGCCGCAGGCTTACGCGCGCTACCTTGCCGCGCTCGGCCTCGGTCCACCTTTGCGCGAGGAGCGGCACGGCTACCTCATCCCGTGCCGGCCGCGCGAGGGGATGTTCGGCGCGCGACGGGTGTTGTTCGCCGGCGACGCGGCGGGGCTGGCGGACCCGGTCACGGCCGAGGGCATCACGGCGGGGATTCTCAGCGGGCAACTGGCGGCGCAGGCGATTCTCGACGGCGATTTTGCCGAGGCGGCGGTGAAGCGGGCCTATCGCGAGGCGCTGGAGGAGCGCTTGCTCGGCGAGCTGCGGATCGCGCGCCGGCTGGCGTGGGTGCTCTACGAATGCCCGCGGCTGCGGGCCGCGTTGCTGACGCGGCACGGCCGGGGCATGAGCGAACTGATGACGCGAATCGTCTCCGGCGAGTCGACCTATCGCGCGGCGGTCCGGCGGCCGGGCAATTATTTCAAGCTGTTCCGGCGCGCGGCGTGAGGCCGACGGCCGCCAACTCCCGGACTCTGCGGGGGTGGAGGCTGGCTTGCCGGGGCGGTCTGGGTTGAAGGGCGAGCCGGCGGCCGGAGCCCAGGCCGTTTCGGAGAAACGGCCCCACCTCAAAACAAAATCCAATTTTCACGGGCGACCGGCGGGAGACAAAGCGGACGGCCCGGCGGTCCACCGCCGCGGGGGAGGATGCGGCGGGCGATCAATGCGCCACGGCGAACGGCTCGTCGAGACGGTGGCGCGTGTTGGAGTCGACGTAGCGGCGCGTGAGCATGTCGAGCACCTCGTCGACGTCGCGCTCCTCGACGTAGTGCAATCGCGCGTGGGCGCGGAGCTGGTTCCAATATTGCTCGAGCGCGTTCTCGGCGAGATTGCCGCAGATGTCGCGGGCGGCTTGCAGCCGGGCGCCGATCTCGGCGGCGACGGCTTCGTCGGCCAGGAACGCGCGTGCCTCCGCCTCGACGCGGGCGGCTTCCTCGACGACCTGGGCGGGCGGGAGCACCGCGAGCCGGGCCACCCAGGGGCCGCGTTGAAAATCGGGGAGCGCAGGCAGGCGGATTTCCGCGGCCGGCCCGCCGACAGTCAGCTCCGTGACCGCGCGGGCGATGACATAAAGCTCGTGGCGGTGGCGGCCGAGCCGTTCGGTGGCGGCGCGGAGCGCGGCGAATTCGCGGGCGCAGGAATGGCTCGTCGCGCCGGGCGCGGCGGCGGCCGCGCGCACGGCGCGGAGGTCGCGGGCGAAGGCGAGGAGCAGGTCGGGGAGGGCGGCGACGGCGCGTTCCCAGTCGTCGAGGCGGGCGTCGATCTGGAGGAAATTGCAGTAGGGCGCGCTGGCGTCGGCGAGGTAACTCGAGACGCCGTTGCGCAGGAGCGGGCGGAGCCAGTCCCCGATGCTGTCGAGGCGGGTGACCCGCTCGTGGAGCGCCGCCTCGTTGTCGAGGGCCGTGCGCATCGAGCGGGTGAAGGCGTCGCGGGTTTCCTTGCGGGCGAGCACCCCGAAGGGCGGCCGCGTGGTGGCGATCTCGGCTTTCTCGCGCGCGAGCGCGACGAGGCGCTCCTGCAGGGCCTCGCGGCAGAGGGCGACGTAGGCCTCGTCCCGCAGGTTCTCGATGGTGGCGGCGGATAATTCCATGACACTCCATTCAGCGGCACGGGGGTGGCACCCGACAAATCCAATCCGGGGAGTATCGTTACGGATGGCGCCGGCGGAGACTACGGCCCGGCGCGGCGGCTCCGGGAGGCTCCGCGGGCCGCTAGGCCGGGCCGGAAGAGGCTGCCGCGGCGCGCGAGTAACGCCGCAGGATCGCGTGGAGCTCGGCGAGCTTCACCGGCTTGGCGAGGAATTCGTTCATGCCCGCCTCGAGGCAGTGCGCCCGCTCCTCGGGCAGCGCCGCGGCCGTCAGCGCGACCACCGGGAGCGTGGACGCCCGGCGGCGCACGGGGTCGGGATCGTTCGCCCAGGCCCGCAACTGGCGCGTCGTCTCCCAGCCGTCGAGGTTCGGCATGTGGCAGTCCATGAGCACCACGTCCGGCAGCGGTTCCTGTTGCAGCGCCGCGAGCGCCTTCTCGCCGTCGACGGTCGTCACGCTGTGGCAGCCGAACTTGGCGAGCTGGGCGGTGATGATCTGGCGGTTGACGGAATTATCCTCGGCGACGAGCACGCGCAGGTCGAGATGGCTGTCGGCGGGATCGGTGGCGGCGGGCGCGTAGGCGGGCGCCGCGACGGCCTGCAGCGGGAGCGCGAAGTGAAACACCGAGCCCCGGCCGGGCGCGCTCTCGACCGCGAGTTCGCCGCCCATCAGGCGGACGAGCCGGGCGCTGATCGCGAGGCCGAGCCCCGTGCCGCCATAGCGCCGGGTCGTCGAGGAATCCGCCTGGGTGAACCGCTCGAAAATCCGCGCGATCGTGGCCGCATCCATCCCGATGCCGGTGTCGCGGACCTCGAAGCGGACCGTGACGGTGCCGCCGGCGGCCGCGGTCGGCGCCACGGCGACATCGATGCGGCCGCCGGGCGGCGTGAACTTGATCGCGTTGGAGAGGAGGTTGAGGAGGATTTGCCGGAGGCGGTAACTGTCGCCGACGACGTAGCCCGGCAGGCCGGGCACGGTGGCGAACTCGATCTGGACGGGACCGCTGGCGGCCTTGGTCGCGATGAGCGCGATGGTGTCCGTGACCGTGCTGACGAGTTCGAAGGGGTGGCGGTCGAGCGTGAGCTGGCCGGCCTCGATCTTGGAAAAGTCGAGGATGTCGCCGAGGAGATTGAGGAGCAGGTCGCCCGACTGGGAAATGAGCCGGGCGTGGCGGGTGGCCTCGGCCGGCAGGCCGCCGCCGCGGAGGAGGAGTTCGGAGGAGGCGATGATGCCGTTGAGCGGGGTGCGGATCTCGTGGCTCATGTTGGCCAGGAATTCGCTCTTGGCGCGGGCGGCGGAGGTGGCGCGCTCGGTGGCGGCGGCGAGATCGTGCGTGCGCTCGGTGACGAGCCGCTCGAGGTTCTCGTTCATGTCACGGGTCTGGCGCAACGCGTCCTCGCTGCGGCGGTGGGCGGTCTCGAGCATCCGGGCGAGGGTGACGCCGAGGCCGAAGATGAACGCCATCGCGATCAGGCCGTCGCGCAGCAGCGTGCCGGCGGCATACTCGAGCGAGCCCGCGATGGGGGTCATGTGAAGAGTCCGCAGGTAAAACGCCGCGTGGCCGGCCATGATGAGGCACAGCACGAAGACCGCGACGCCCCGCGAGGCGAAGACGATCGCGAACAGCAGGAACATGAGGTCCGCGCCATAGACCTGGATCGCCATGGCCAGCGGCTCGACGTAGTCGGCATCGGGGAAGACCAGCACGAGCCCGTGGATGATCGCGATGACAGCGATGGCAAAACCGCCGGCGGCGCGCTCCAGCCGCCCGGCCAGGAGGCTGCGCAGGGCCACCAGTGTGATGATGGCCAGGATCGCATTGGCGACCAGCCGGGGCGCCAGCTCGACGGGCGGCGGGAAAAGGAGGAGCTTGCCGATGTTGACGGGGATGAACACCCCCAGCGCGAGCAGGAGAATGATGGCCAGCAGCCGGGCTTTTTGCGCCACGAAATGGGAGCGGCCGCGGTAGGCGGCGTCGAGGCGTTCGAAGAGTGCGGCAAACGGGCGGATCATGGGTCGGACCGGGAACGGGCGGAAATAAGGCACAAGAAGGCACCGGTTCCCAGCGAAAGCGAACGGGGAATTTTCGCGGTGGCGGGGAGCCGGGAACGGCCGGAGGGCAAGACGCAGGGTGCGGGAAAACGGCACGGTGGGACCGGGTGGAGGGAATCGTCCGGGACCTTCCCAGTCGGCACGGAGGCGGAGATTCTTAACCGCAAATCGCCGCCGGGGTCGGGTCCGTTTACCGCGAAGACACGAAGCGGGGACGAAGCGGTCGGTCGCAGCCGGCGGGTGGATTTTGGCCGCGCGGCCAGAATCGGGAGGAGCGGCCGGCGGATTTGCGCCGCGGGGCACAAATTGGGGCGGTCGGTTTTCACCTCGAAGGCACGAAGATCCGGGGACGGGGGAGTGGAATGTGGAATGCAGGAAAAAGGCGGGTAACGGGACCGGTCTGCGTGCAGTCGCAAAATTGGCCGGGCGATGGTCGCGGCAATTCGGCGCGACCGCGCCAAATTCAGTCGAAGTGTCGGCGGAGCCGGGGGAGAGAGGCCGGCGCTCGTTCCGGTGTCGAAGCTCATGGCCGCCATGACCGCGGAGCGTCTTCGTTTGGAGAAGACGTCGGCCATGGCCTGCTGGCGGCTGTCGCGGCGGGATTTCCCCGGGCTAGCCGACGCCCTCGACGCGATCGGCGTGGACGTTCACAAGTTTATGCGAGGCCAGCAACGCCTCAACTTGCGGCCAGGCGCGGGCGAGCACGACGTGAAATTCGCGGCGGCGGCGTATGCAGGATGACGCGGTCGGAGAAGGCATAGTTGGGGCAGGCCTGCACGTCTTCCCGGGTGAGGTCCGGATATTCCTCCAGCACGTCCTCCACGGAGTCGCCGGCGCCGAGAAACTCGAGCACGGTTTGCACCGCGATGCGCGTGGCCGAACGACCGGGCGGTCGTTGCAGAGGTCGGGCGAGATGACGATGCGTTCAGGCATGGCTGGAACATACCACGTCCGGCTCGGAAACCAATTGGCAACCCCGCAGCCGAAGCGTGCGGCTGACGAGGTGGCTGCCGCTTGGGCGAGCCTTGAACCACGGAAGCTCGGAGACGCGGGATGGGGATGTCGAAATCAGGAACGAGACGGTAAAAGACTGGGGGGACACGGAGGGCACGGAGGTCCGATCCGAGGACACGGAGATCTACCCCGGGATGATCGCAGCGCCCGATTGCGCGACATGTCGCGCAATTCAGCCGAGATGGCGGGTCAGCCGGGTGAGGAGCCGGCGCTCGTTCCTGCGCGTCAACTCGTGCTCCCAGATACGGACCACTTTCCAGCCTTGGGTGCGGAGGGTGCGGGTGACGAGGCGGTCGCGGGCCTGGTTGGCCGAAATCTTCTTCCGCCAGAACGCGGCGTTGGTCTTGGGCTGGGTGGCGTGCTTGGGACAACCGTGCCAGAAGCAGCCATCGACGAAAACGGTGAGTTTCAGTTTGGGGAAAACAAAGTCGGGTTTGCCGGTGAGCTTCGATCCGCGTGGCGAGGCGGTGATGCCGTGTGCGCAAAACGAGCTTTAAGTTGTTCTATTCAGTAAGCATCGTGGGTGAGCCATGAACGACGATTGGTCGCGCGAACAAGTAGAAGCTGCCGTGGCGGATTATCTATTCATGTTGGCGGCAGAATTGCGCGGCGAGGAATACAACAAGGCGGAACACAATCGGCGCCTTCAATCGGTAACGGCGCGTAGTCGCGGCTCAATTGAGCGAAAGCACCAAAATATCAGCGCCGTCATGATCGAACAGGGATTTCCTTACGTTAGTGGCTACAAGCCGTTGGGCCACGCGCAGAAACTTTTGAAGAATGTGGTGAGCGAAAGGCTTTCAATGGCCGACGACGTGCATCGCAGCCTTGAAGTGATCGTGGGGAAGCCTCGGATCGAGATGCCCGTGATCGCCGATGTCTTGGCGATCAAGGTCGATCCTCCCATTCGCAAGAAGCAAGAATACGTGGTCGGTGACGACCCGCCCGACGAGCTGCCAAAGGCGAAAATTCCTTTTCGAAAGAATTACCTAGCGGCAGAAGAGCGGAATCGGGCCATCGGCCTCGCAGGTGAAGAACTCGCGATGCGATATGAGCACGAGCGTCTATGGCGCGCAGGAAAGAAAGACCTTGCGAACAAGATTGATCACGTCGCGCGCTCTCGAGGTGATGGATTGGGCTACGACATCTTGTCGTTCGAAACGACGGGTCGAGAGCGTTGGATTGAGGTTAAGACTACGAATTTTGGGGCGTTTACGCCTTTCTTTGTCTCTCGAAATGAGGTCGGTGTTTCTGAAACAACAGAATCGACCTATTCACTCTACCGTTTCTTCAATTTTAGAAAACAGCCGAGTCTGTTTGTGCTAGATGGGCCGCTTCAAAAGACCTGCGAACTGGAGCCATTTCAGTTTACTGCATTGCCTGCATAGCCCGTTGAAATTGGCAGGCGTGAATGTCATCGTTTTTGGCCTGAGGCTTCGGCTAGAAATCTACCGACCTGCGCGAGGATTTCTTTGAATACCCGCGTTTGGACTCCTTGTCCGAGAATCTCGATGGCGGTGGCATAGTGGTCGCAGTCAATCTCGCATCCCATGATTCGCTCGGCTTCGTGCTGGCGGAGCAGCCGAGGTCCATAAGGCGTTTCAACGAACGGCCCCGTGTTGATCTTGTGGTAGGAGCGGACGAGCGTGGGAATCTTCACCGAGTCGCGGTTGATAGTTGTGAAACCGAACCCATGGCCGAGTTTTGCGTGTCGTCAATTATGACGGCGCAAAGCTACGATCGATTTGGCGATTCGCTCGGCATCGGTGGCATCCCGCTCGTCGGTCGCGTCTAGGAAATCGGCTGCGGTGCCGCGGTAAGCAATGCCGGGCGGCTGCAACTTAAATCCCGGCTCCAGTGTAGCGATCAGCACCCACCGCTTCCGATCCTGCGGCTCGGCCCATTTGTTGAACGGATCGAGGATCGTTTCGTCGACATGATAGCCAATTTTTCGCAGGTGATGGACGAGGCTCCGCCCGGCGAGCAAGCTGGCGAACGCCGGCACGTTTTCGAAGAGACACGCCAACGGAAGCCGGTGGGCGACGAATTCGCAGACGGTGAGATAGAGGTCGCCGGAATCTCCGAGTTCCGGTTTGCCGGCGAGCGATTTTTTCGCGCGACCGAGCAGCGAGTGGCTCGTGCATGGAATCGATGCGATCAGGATTTCGTGATCAGGGAGATCGCTCGGATGCAGGCGACGAATGTCAGATTGAACAAGCGTCGCGCTGGGATGGGCGCGCTGCCACACGTCGGCGTATTTCGGCTCGATCTCGACGCCAGCAACCAAGCGAAAATTTGGGCTGCCCTCGATCGCTGCCGACAGGGTTCCTCCGCCGCAGAATATTTCGATGGTCGCGAACGGAGGCGGGGCCTGAAGGCTACGACGAATATTGAACGCACGCGTTGAGGGAGTGACATCGATTTGTCGGAACGCTGCCTCAATCCTGATTTCGGCGAACTCAGCCAACGGCGCGAGCGACAGGCGATTTTCGATGTCGATGATCGGCCGCCTGAGCCCGGCAGAAATCCGACTCGAGACATGATTGGTCGCCAGAACCGCCGGGCGCAGGCGCACTCGATTGGTTAGAGTTTCGACCGTGAATGCGCTGCCGGGATGAAAGCCGATCGAGTTGAGGCGCTGCGATTCGATCCAGAGACGTGGACTTTCCCGGTTCTCGCCGAGTTTGTGGAAGGCTAGAAATTTCATGAGCGCGAGATCGCTCGTGGCGTGTGAGGTCTAGCGGTATTTCGGGAGTAAGTTAATCGACTAGAGGTCATGTTCGTGCGCCGTTCGGTGATCCGCTTTCACCGACAATACTGGAATAGGGGCATTCAGACCACGGACTATGAGTAGCATTTCGCGCGATCGGTTGGTTGGTCATTCCGCAGCGGCAAGTTGCCAGCCGGCGGGAGGCCCTTACCTTCGGCGGGCATGCGACGACTGCGGATGCTGCGGCGGATGATTTTTGACGGGCGGGGGAAACCGCCCGCTCCCGCGGCGCGGCCGGAGCCGGCGTCGTGGGCGGACGATGCCATCACGGGGAGCTGCCTCGGTCACGCCACGGTGCTCATGAACTTTTTGGGAGTGCGCGTCCTCACCGACCCGGTGTTCTCGACGCGGGTGGGGCCGGGGTTTGCGCCGCTCGTGCTCGGGCCGAAGCGGTATTTGCAGCCGGCGTTGCGTCCGCGGGATTTCGCGGCGCCCGACGCGATCCTGCTCAGTCACGCGCATTTCGACCACTTCGACATCGAGAGCTTGAGGAAATTCCCGCGGGACACGCCGGTCGTCACGGCGCGGGCTACCGGCGATCTGCTGCGGTGCTGGCGGTTTCGGAATGTCCACGAGCTCGACTGGGGGCAGTCGGTGACGCTGGCGACGCGCGGCGGCGAGTTGCGCGTCACGGCGTTGGAGGTGGCGCACTGGGGCGCACGGATGATGCGCGACGACCACCGCGGCTACAACGGCTACCTGCTGGAGCGGAAGGGCGCGGCGGTGTGCTTCGCGGGCGACACGGCCTACACGAAGGCGTTTGCAAAGTTGAAGCGGCCGGGGCGGTCGATCGATTTGATGCTGATGCCGATCGGCGCCTACGATCCGTGGATCCGCGCGCATTGCAGCCCGGAGCAGGCGGTGGCGATGGCGAACGACGCGGGGGCGCGGTATATCGTGCCGATCCACCACGAGACGTTCAAGCTGAGCGCGGAGCCGATGGAGGAGCCGGCGGCGCGGCTGCGGGCGGCGCTGGCGGGCGAGCCGGGGCGGTTGCTGGCGGTGAGCGTGGGGGAGACGTTTCGGGTGCCGGGGGCTGAAACTCCAAGCTCCGATAACCAAGCTCCAAAGAAACTCCAAACAGCGAAGGACTGAGACCCGATCTTTCTCGTTCTCTTTCTCTTAATCGTTCCCGGGACTGGGGTGGGTGGACTTTGCCGGAGGGAACCGAACGGAGGTTTGTCTCGCGAAGGATTGGAAGGGGGCGAAGGACGGAGGAATGAAAAAAAGGGGGGGAGCCAGGAAACCCGGAAGGGGCGAGACGGAGTCGGATTGGAGAACCACGAACGAGTCGAAATGCACGACAGTGCTGGAGTTGGGGCGGGCGGAAGGACGAGGGAGGAATCGGCGGCGGTTGACGGCCGGATGGCGCGCGGTTTGCTTTTTGGGACCGAACCAACCCCCACCTTGAGCACAGCTTCACGCTACGACGACGAAGTGGTCATTTCCTGGGCTGAACTGCACCGCGATGCGCGGTATTTGTCGGAGTTGCTCCACGCCATCGGACCATGGAAGGGCATCATCGTCGTGACGCGGGGCGGGCTCGTGCCGGCGGCGTTGATCGCGCGGGAGCTGGAGATTCGGATGATCGACACCATCTGCGTCACGAGCTACACGTCGGCGTCGGGGAACGCCGCGGCGCAGGACCAGAGCGGGGTGACGATTTTAAAAGGGGTCGCGGGCGATGGCGAGGGCATGCTGCTCGTCGACGACCTGGTCGACACGGGCAAGACGGCGCAGGTGGTGCGCAAGCTTTTGCCGAAGGCGCATTTCGTGACGCTCTACGCGAAGCCGGCGGGACGGCCGTTCGTCGACACCTGCGTGAAGGAGTTCAAGCAGAACAAGTGGATCTATTTCCCGTGGGACATCGACTTCCGGTTCGTGAAGACGATCAAGGACGGCGGCCGGGCGCACAGCGGGACGGCGGATTGAAGGGGGACGGAAGGCGGCGGAAGGGGATTGTCTCGCGAAGGACGCGAAGGGGCGAAGGACGGAGGGATGAAAAAAAGGGGGAAGCCAGGAAGCCCAGAGTCGCACGACGGAACCGGGAACGGCAGCCGAAGAAAATGAGGTTGGAAGAGGGAAGCCAGGAAGCCCGGAGCGGGAAAGGAAGCGGGAGGGGTGGGCGGGGCGAAAAACCGCAGGTCGGGTCTTGCGGGTTTTTGGGGAATGGCGACGATGGCGGGCTTCGCCGATTTTCCACCCCATGAAGTTACTCCGCGAACCGCTGGTTCATTTTCTCACGCTGGGCGGGTTGTTGTTTGCCGTGTTCGCCGTCGCGGACCACTTGAAACAGCGGCCGGTCCCGGTGAACCGGATCTATGTGACGATGCAGACCGCGGACAAACTGGCGGCGGATTTCCGGAAGCAGTCGGGTCACGCGCCGGACGCGGCCGAGCGGCAGCGGTTGATCGACGACTACGTGCGCGGGGAAGTGCTGGTGCGGGAGGCGCGGGCGCAAGGCATCGACCGGGACGATCCGGTGGTGCGTGCCGAGCTGCGGAGGCGGATGGAGGAGTCGGCAGCGAGCAGCGTGGCGGCCGGGGAGCCGTCCGAAGCGGACCTCGAGAAATTCCTGGCGGAGCATCCGAGGGAATTTGCCGGGGCTGACGGGCAGGTGCCGCCACTGGCGCAAATCCGCGCGAGGGTTGTCACCCGCTGGCAGGAGGCGCAGAAACAGGCAGCGGTCGACGCGGCGTATCAGGACATGCGCGGGCGCTACGAGGTCGTGGTGGAGCAGCCGGCGGCGGCGAAGAAGACGCCATGACGCGCCGGCCGAGCGGACCAAAGCCAGCGGCGGCGGTGCTGGCGCTGGGGATTTTCGTCGCGGTGGCGGGAGCGCGGGAGGCGGTGCCCGCGTCGACGGTGGCGGTGCCGCTGGCGACGATGGAGACGACGCTCGACAGCTTGATGCAATCGGCGGTGTTTCTGCGGCTGGGCGTCGAGCACATCCTGACGGGGGTCGATCACCTGCTGTTCGTGCTCGGGCTGCTGCTGATCGTGCGCGGCTGGCGGATGCTGTTGAAGACGATCACGGCGTTCACGGTGGCGCACAGCATCACGCTGGCGATCGCGACGCTCGGGTGGGCGAGCGCGCCGACGGCGCCGCTGAACGCGGCGATCGCGCTGTCGATCCTGTTTCTCGGGCCGGAGATGGTGCGGGCGCGGAAGGGCGAGACGAGCCTGGCGATCGAGCACCCGTGGGCGGTGGCGTTCGCGTTCGGGCTGCTGCACGGATTCGGGTTCGCGAGCGGGCTCGTGACGCTGGGGCTGCCGCGGTCGGAGCTGCTGCCGGCGCTGCTGTTTTTCAATGTCGGGGTGGAAGTCGGGCAGCTTTTTTTCGTGGGAATCGTCCTGCTGCTGGTGCGTTCGTTTCGCCTTCTCGAAATCCGCTGGCCGCGGTGGGCCGGCTGGTTCCCCGCCTACCTGGTGGGTTCGCTCGGGGCGTTTTGGACGCTGCAACGCACGGTGATGATGTTCACCGATCTCCGATGAAAACCCTGAAAAAATTCCCCCATTGGCGGGCGTCGCTGGCGGCGGCGGCGCTCTGGCTGGCGCTGACTCCGGCGGCGCAGGCCCACATCGAACGCGGCGAGGTCGGCGGATTCGCAAGCGGGTTCAAGCATCCGTGGTCGGGGCTCGATCACATCGCGGCGATGGTGGCGGTGGGTTTGTGGGGCGCGCAACTGGGCGCGCCGGCGATCTGGCTGCTGCCGGTGACGTTTCCAATGGTGATGGCGGTGGGCGGATTCATGGGGCTGGTCGGGATCCCGCTGCCGGGCGTGGAGATCGGCATCGGGTTGTCGGCGTTTCTGCTCGGCATCATGGTCGCGGGCGAAGTGAAGCCGAAGAACCTCGTGTGGCCGGCGACGCTCGTCGGCGTCTTCGGGTTGTTTCACGGGCACGCGCACGGCACGGAGCTGCCGCCGGGCCAGAGCGGGTTGCTCTACAGCATCGGCTTCGTGGTGGCGACGGGGACGCTGCACGGCTGCGGCATCGCGATCGGCGTGATCCATCGCTGGACGACCGGCCGGAAACTGCTGCGCATCGCCGGGGTCGCGATCGCGCTGGGCGGAGCTTATTTCCTCTGGATGGCGGTGCATCCGGAGCCGCCCGCGCCCGCGGCGATGGCGGCGACGGGCGCCGGGTTCATGCCGGGCGGGTGAACGCATGGCGGCGTCGCGCAATCGGTGGAGTCGGGCGGGCGTCGGGCTCGCGTTCGCGCTGGGGGCGACGCGGGCGGAGGCGCATCTCGTGACGACGGGGCTCGGTCCGGTCTACGACGGCATCGGGCATTTTTTCCTCTCGCCGGACGACGTGCTGCCGGCGGCGGGGCTGGCGCTGCTCGCGGGGATGCGCGGGCCGGAGGCGGGGCGGCGGGCGTTGCTATGGCTGCCGCTCGCATGGGTCGTGGGCGGGCTCGCGGGAATGCTGGGCGGGGCGCCGGCGTGGTCGGGGCAGATTCCCGCGGCGGCGTCGTTTTTGCTGCTGGGCGCGCTGGTGGCGGCGGACCGGGCGCTGCCGGTGAAAGTGGTGTCGGCGCTGGCGTTGCTCGTGGGCGGGGCGCACGGATTTTTCAACGGGCTCGCGATGCGCGAGGCGGGCACGGGGCCGGCGCTGCTGCAGCTCATCGGAGTCGGCGTGATGCTGTTCGTGATTGTGGCGACCGTGGCGGCGTTCGTCGTGTCGCTGCGGCGGCCGTGGACGCGGATCGTCGTGCGGGTGGCGGGGAGCTGGATCGCGGCGACGGGGCTGCTGCTGCTGGGGTGGGCGCTGCGGGTGAAACGCTAGGGGCAAAGCTCCAAGCTCCAGAGAAACTCCAAGGCGGGCGAAGGCGCGAATATATCGGAACGAGGAAGCCAGGAAACCCGGAGACGGAAGGCTGATCGCGGTCGGGCGAAGTTGTAGCCGGCGTCGGTGACCCCGAGAGAAACCTTGGCGAGATGGCGGAGATGGGCCGGGGTCAGCGACCCCGGCGACATATCTCCAGAAGCCGGACTACTCGCCGGGACCGGCGTTCGGGTCGCGGCCGCGGGCGGGGATTCCGCCGCCCGTGGACTGGCGGCGGCGATAGAGCATGCCGTCGCTCGCGGGGCGGGCGGTGCCGTCGGGGAAGAGATAGACACCGTCGATGAAGCCGGAACCGTTGATGAACTCCGGAACCTTGTCGGGCACGCCCTTGATCGCGGCGTCGAGGGCGAGCAGCGCGTAGGGCTCGATCATGTCGACGTTGGCCCAGATCTGGTCGTCGTAGCGCGTGAAATAGCCGTGGTGAAACGTGGTCTTGAGGATGTTGTTGCCGATGGCGCGGGCGAGCTGGAGGTAGGCGTCGGCGTGCGTCTGGTGGTAGATGTCGAGGATCGAGAAGAGGGCGAAGGGATCGTTGTCGCGGGTGGCAAGGTTGACGCGGACGTCGCGGCCGGGCGCGTCGCCGATGTCGCCGAGGTCGGCGTCGCGGGCGCTGCCGCGGGCGAGTGTCCAGAGGCTGGCGTCGCCGGTGATCATGAACGCGCGGGCGTAGGAGATCATGAAATCGGGCGTGGCCTGGTAGGGCGCGAGGACGGAGCCGCCGCGACCGTAGTAGCCGTTGCGCTTGAGCGTGAAGCCGGAGAGATCGGTGCCGTCGGTCAGCATCGGGCGGAGGAGATTTTTTTCCGGGATGTAGGCGTAGTGAACGAAGGCGGCCATGCCGTGGTGGGTCCAGTCGAGGAACTGTTTGCCGTCGGGACCGAGGGCTTGCGCGAGCTGGAGCTGCATGAGCGCGTTCTCGGAGTAGATCGTGGTGGCGAGGCGGTGGAGGAGCATGGTGGCCTCGAGCACGGTGTGGCCGGGGAATTCGGGGCCGAACTGGCGCTTCGCGCGGTCGCCCATCCACGACATCGTGATGTCATCGCTGGTGGGCTCCTCGGTCTTGATGGGTTGGGTGAACTGGTAGGCACCGAGGCCGGTCTGCGGGTCGCGGGCCTTCACGTATTGCTCGGCGAGCCGCTTGGCCCAGAGGAGCGCGCCCTTGTCGCCGGCGAGCCGGTAGAGCATGCCGGCGGAGTAGATGAGGTCGTTGCCGGCATCGAGGAAGGAGAGGCCCTTGGTCGCGAAGTAAGGCGCGGGGTCGTTGAATTTCTGGTCCCACTGCGCGCCGGGCTTGTGGCCGTATTCGCCGTGGCGGCTGACCTCGAGCGTCTGCCAGTTGTAGATGTGGGCGTTCCAGAAACCGGTGATGAACTTGACGGTCGCGGCCGGGTTCACCTCATACATCAGCTCGTAGTAGGGGAAGACGTTCTTCAGCTCGTGGACGCCGTTCTTGAAGTTGGCGGTCGTGAGCGAGCGGGCGTCGACGAACTTGTGGCCGCCCCAGTAGAGCAGGCCGCCGGAATCCTGGAAGTGGTCGAAATAATAGGCGAACTGGGCCTTGGCGGCGTCCTTGTATTTCGCGTCGCCGGTGAGGTTGGTGAGGGCGGCGAGTTCGCGCATCAGGTTCTGCTGCACGGTGAGGTCGGAGACGATCATCACCTGCTTGTCGGGCAGGTTCCATTGCATGCGCTCCTTCGTGAAAACATTGACGCCGTTGGCGAGGAGCGGGGTCGCGGGCTGGTGATCGCGGTCGGTGGCATCGCGGAGGACGTTGTCGGCGAACGTGACGACGGCCTGGAGCCGGGTGGCGTCCTGCGCGGCGACGGCCGGATCGACGGCGGTGGCGGCGCGGGTGAGCGCCGGGGCGAAAAGCAACGCGGCGGCGAGTGCGCCGAGGGCGGGGCGGAGGGTGCGAGTGGGTTTCATGAGGGTGAGGCGCGGGAGTTTGGGGAGAATGCTTTTTCGGTTCAGTGTTCGCCGGAAAGACGGACCGGGCCGACGCCGGGCTGGATGTTGCGGGTGACGCGCTCGAAGGTGGGATTGTCCGCGTCGCGGATGTCGAAGTCCTTCTCCGCCGTGATCGTGATATCCTGCAGCGTGATGTCGGTGATGGGGCTGTCGGGGATGCCGTGGATGATGCCGGCGTTGCGGCTGCCCTCGATGGTGAGGTGGTCGAGGAGAATGTGGTGGATCGCCGGGATTTTCGCCGGGTCGCCCTTGAAGTCGGGGCGGTTGTTGTCGACGTAATCGAGCTGGAGGATGATGGGGTTCGCGACGTGCCGCATCGTGATGTCGGTGTAGCGGACGTTTTCGACGAGGCCGCCGGCGCCGCGCATGGACTTGATCCGGATGCCGTTGTCGGCGCCGTCGAAGGTGCAATGGCGGACGAGCATGCTGTGGATGCCGGCGGTCGTCTCGGAGCCGATGGAGATGCCGTGGCCGTGCTTGATGGTGTTGTTCTCGATGAGAACGTTGGTGCCGCCGGACTTGATCACGATGTCGTCGTCGCCGGTGTCGAGATCGCAGTCGTGGATCCAGAAATTGGTGCCGGGGCCCGGATCGATGGCGTCGGTGTTCGGGCCGCTGCCGTCCCACGGGGCGCGGACCTTCACGCGCTCGATGGTGAGGTCGGTGATGTTGCGCGGGACGAGGTGAAACATCGACGAGTTGGTGAGTGTGATGTCCGCGACCTGGAGACGGGTGCAACCGTTGATGACGACGAGATGCGGGCGGCGGTAGACGACGCGGTTGGGCTGCCCGGCCTTCGCGGCGGTGCGGGCGGCGCGTTCGGACCAGTCCCACCAGTGCTGGCCACTGCCATCGATGGTGCCGGGGCCGGTGAGGGCGACATCGTGAAGGTTGGCGCCGGTGATGAGCGGGTCGGGGACGCGGAAGGCGGCGTCGGCCTCGGCCTGGGTCTTGAACTGGCCGGGGTCGGGCAGGCCGGCGGCGGCGAACGTGGCGGGCGCCTGGATCACGGCGCCGGCATCGAGGTGGAGATCAAGGCTGGAGCAGAGCGTGAACGGCGCGGTGACGAAGACGCCCGGCGGGACGACGAGCCGGCCGCCGCCGGCCTGCGCAACGGCCGCGATGGCGGACTTGAAGGCGGCGGTGTTGAGCGTGTGGCCGTCGCCAACGGCGCCGAAATCGGCGAGGTTGAAGGTGCGGTCGGGGATGACGGGAAGCGCAGGCCGGACGTGCTCGGCGGCGGAGACATCGACGGCCGCAGCGCGGATCGGTTGGAAGGCGAAAACGGCGAGTGCGCCGGTGGCGAGCAGGACGAAAGCAGGACGAGGCGGAAGCAGGGGGTTCATCGCGGAGCAGAAAAAGGGAAGGACGCGGGACGACTATTCGCGGATGCGCGGCGGGAGAAGGTCGGGCTTGATGGTCACCGTGACGTTTTCGCGCGTGGGTTCGTCGGCGTCCTTGATCTCGAGCGCCTTCTCCGCGGTGATGTGCACGTCGCGGAGCTCGATGTTGGTGATGCGGCTTTCGGGGAGGCCGACGATACGGCCGGCGTTGCGGGCGCTCTCGACGGTGACGTGGTCGATGAGGACATCGTGGAAGGACGGGACCTTGGTCGCGTCGCCCTTGAAGTCGGGCCGGTTGCCGTCGACGTAATCCGAGTAGAGCATGATGGCGTTGCCGACGTTCTTCATGGTGATGTCGGTGTAGCGGACGTTGCTCACGTCGCCGCCGGCGCCGCGCATGGATTTGATGCGGATGGCGTAGTCGGCGCCGTCGAAGGTGCAGTGACGGACGAGCATGTTGTGGATGCCGAGCGTCGTGCCCGAGCCGATGGAAATGCCGTGGCCGTGGCGGATGGTGTTGTTTTCGATCAGGATGTTGGTGCCGCCGGACTTGGCGCAGATGTCGTCGTCACCGGTGTCGATGTCGCAGTCGTGGATCCAGAAATTGGTGCCGGGGCCGTAGTCGATGGCGTCGGTGTTGGGGGCGTTGAACGGGGCGCGGACCTTGACGCGCTCGACAGTGAGATCGGTGACGTTGCGGGTCACCAGGTGATAACGGGACGAGTTGGAGAACGTGAGGTCGGCGACGAGGAGGCGTTCGCAGCCGGAGATGACGACCATGTTGGGGCGCGTATAGACAAGGCGGCCCGGTTCGGCGCGGCCGGCGCGCTCGGACCAGGCCCACCAGTGGGCGCCCTCGCCATCGATCGTGCCGGCGCCGGTGAGCGCGAGGTCGTGGAGGTTGTCGCCCGTGATGAGTGGCGCGGGGGTTTTGACCTTCGCCTTCACCTCCGCCTGCGAGTGCAGCGTGGACGGATCGGGGAGACCGGCATCCTCGAAGGTGGCGGGAGCCTGGATGACCGCGCCGGCGTCGAGGTGGAGGTCGAGGCTCGAGCAGAGGACGAACGGCTGCGTGCGGTAGACGCCCTTGGGCACGACCAGCTGGCCACCGCCCGCCCGGGCCACCGTGGAAATGGCGGCGGTAAAGGCGGCGGTGTTCATCGTGCGGCCGTCGCCGACGGCGCCGAAGTCGGCAAGGTTGAACGTGTGGTGAGGGATGACCGGAAGCGCGGGATGAACGTGCTCGGCAGCCGAGACGTCGATCGTCGCGCCGGCGTGGAGCGCCGGGGCGAGGAGCAGGGGAAGAATCGCGAAAGCGGGGAGGGCGGTGAGGCGGCGGAGGGAATTCATGAGCAGTGCGGGAGGGAAGGCAGGGGGATGAACACGAAGCGAATCCGTCGCCGGATGCAATAAGACACGTGTAGCTTTTATCGGCGGCCGGTGAAATAAGCGACGGGAGAACGCGAAGGCCGGCGGTGCGGCGGGAAGCGGCGCCGCCGGCCGCGGCCGGATCGAAGCGCGAGGGTCGTTTTGCTTTTGCGAAAAATCCGGCCAGAATCCGACACCATGAAAATCGGCATCATCGGCTCGGGGGTTGTGGCGACGACGCTGGCCAGCGGGTTTCTGAGGCACGGACATGCGGTGACGATCGGGACGCGGGAGCCGGCGAAGCTCGCGGACTGGGCGAAGGCGAACCCGCCGGGGCGCGTGGGAAGTTTCGCGGACGCCGCGAAGTTTGGGGAGGTCGTGGTGCTGGCGGTGAAGGGATCCGTGGCGGCCGAAGCGGTGCGGGCGGCCGGAGCCGCGAACCTCATGGGGAAGCCGGTGATCGATGCGACCAACCCGATCGCGGACGCGGCGCCGGTGAACGGCGTGCTGAAATTCACGACGAATCTCGACGAGTCGGCGATGGAGCGGCTGCAGAAGGAGTTTCCTGCCGTGAAGTTCGTGAAGGCGTTCAACTCGGTGGGCGCGACGTGCATGGTGAACCCGCAGTTTGCCGGCGGGAAGCCGACGATGTTCATCTGTGGCAACGACGCGGCGGCGAAGAAAACGGTGACGGCGCTGCTCGATCAATTCGACTGGGAAACAGCCGACATGGGTGCGGTGGAGGCGGCGCGGGCCATCGAGCCGCTGTGCATCCTGTGGTGCATCCCGGGATTCCTGCGGAACGACTGGGCGCACGCGTTCAAGCTGCTGACCTGAGGCGGGCGGGCGTGGGAGGGACGGCGGCTAGCGTTTGAGTCCCGCCACGATCAGGGCAACGGCCGCGCCCAGAAGCGCCACCAGAACAATCATGGCGACGAGCGGTCGCCAGCGTTCGGCCCGATCGATGGCAGCCCATTCGTTGCCCGGCGAGGAGCGCCGGCGGGACGTGGAGCGGGGAAGTTTCGGATCGGAGGAAGAGGAAGGGTCGACGCTGGGAGGCATGCTTTCGCCGGGGAGGGGTGGCGTCAGGCAAAGAAGCCGGGAGTGCGATTGCAGCAACGCCAAGCGAAGCAGGACGGTATTTTGCGGGTTATTTTACCATGGTGAACGACGGTTGAAGGGCGGCCAAGGATGCGGCGCGGGCGAAAGTTCCCCGGCGAAATTCCGGCGAGTCGGTGGAGCGAGCGGGAAAAGCCGGCAGGCGGCAAACCAGACTCCGCCTCAGGCGGGCGGGACGGGGCGGCGATAGCTCGCGACGACGGGAAAATCGGCGGCGGCGAGGTCGAGGCCGGCGAGACCGGCGGGCGACACCCAGCGAAGGGCGATATGCTCGTGCGGGTGGGGCGGGGCGCTGCCGGGCGCAAGGCGGCAGACGAAGGGAAACATCTCGATGACAACGTCGCCGTAATCGTGGGTGAAGCGCGGCAGCGGGCGGACGATGGCGATATCGCAGCCGAGTTCCTCACGGAGTTCGCGGGGGAGTGCGGCCTCGGGGGTTTCGCCCGGCTCGATCTTGCCGCCGGGAAATTCCCACTTGAGCGCGAGGTGCTTGTGGGCGGGACGCTGGGCGAGGAGAACCCGGCCGGTGGCGTCCTCCAGGACGGCGCAGACGACAGGAAGGGAAGTCTTGTTCACCATAAACACACGAGACGCGTCGACGGACGCGGGCAAGACCAAGCCGGGCTGTTTCCGGGCGGCGAAGTCTGGCGGCACAGACAATAGGTCCGGTCAGGCCTGGTGGGATTTCCGCCGATTCCGCGGCTCAAGCGCGATGCGCTGCGGGCCGATAGGAGGACAGCGTTCCCCTCTCTTTCCATGTCCGGCGCACTCCTTTCGTTGGTCGGTGGCTGGTGGGCCCGGCTTTTTGGCCGGGCGGACTTGGCGCGGGCGCCGATCGTGGCGGAATCGGTGGCGGCCGAGGCGATCGAAACGCCGAAGAAGCTGCCGGCGTATTTTCCAACGGGGAGCGGGGTCGAGGACGATGGAGCCGTCTCGCTCGCCGAACGGGTGGCGGAGACGCGCGAGGCCGCGCGGCTGGAGGCGGCGCGATCGCTGGCGGAAACGCTGGGCGTGGAGGCGGTGCCTGTCGTCGCGGGTCGGGCGAGGATGGCCGATCCCAAGGTGCGCGAACGGACCCTGGCGTCGTTGCGCGACCTGCAGCAGATCCCGGCGCTGCAATCGCTCGCGCAGGGTTTTTTGCAGGCGATGAGCCGGCCGGAGGTCGCGGTGGACGAGGTGGTGAAGGCGATCTCGAAGGATTCGGCGCTGTGCGTGCGGGTGCTGCGGATGGCGAACTCGGTGCTGGTGAGCCCGGAGCGGCGGATCGAGGATCTCGACACCGCGGTGCAGATGCTCGGCGTGGCGCGGGTGCGGAAAGCGGCGCAGGCGTTGTTCACGCTGCGGGACGCGAATCGCGTGGCGGAGGGATTCGACTGGCGGCATCTGTGGATTCACGCGCTCGGCACGGCGGCGATTGCAGAGGAGTTGGAACAGCAACTGCGGTCCGCCGGCGACTCGCAGTTGCACCTGGCGGCGTTGTTGCACGATGTCGGGAAAATCGTGCTGTCGACGATCGCGCCGGACGATTATCGCGACGTGCTGGTGACGGCATGGAACGAAAACGGCCGGCTGGAGGACCTGGAGCGCGAGCGGCTCGGGGTGGATCACCGCGAGGCCGGAGTGTTGTTTGCGAAGCACAACGGACTGCCCGACGTGGTGGTGGAAGCGATCGCGCACCATGACCACCCGGAGACGGCGGAGCGGCACCGGCTGGAGGTGGCGCTGGTCGCGGTGGCGAACTACGTGAGCAAGGCGCACGGGCTGGGCTTCAGCGGGGCGCGGCTCGACGAGAGCGACGGGGAGTTCGAGGACTTGCCGGCGTGGGATGTGATTGCAGAAGAATGCGGCGCACGGCCGAATCCGGCGGCGGTTGAGGCGGAGCTGGAAGATTTCGTGACGGGGCTTCGCCTGGAGCTGCGGGAGTTGCGCGAGGCGGTTTGAGGGGTGGGGGACGGAAAGAGCTCAGAGTCCGGAGCTGGGAGAGGGAAGCCCAGGGGCGGAGGGAGTGACGCTTGACCGGAGCGCACTCGTTGGGGCGGCGCCTGCAACTTTTCGAGGCGTGGCGGGTTTTGAGGATATGAAAACTTTCCTCAAGGTGCTCCTGCTCGTGGTCGCGGCGATCGTGGCGGTGAAGCTGCTCCCGGTGGCGCTCGCGATCGGATTCGTGTTAATGGCGCCCGTAGCGTTGCTGGCGATCCTGGGAGTGTCGGTGGCGGGCGCGTTGGTCGGGGCGGCACTGGTGGTGACGGCGGTGTTGTCGCCGATCTGGCTGCCGGTGCTGGCAGTCGTGGGCATCGTCGCGCTGTGCCGGCGCGGAGGTTCGAAGCCCGCGGCGGCGCCCTGAAAGCGATCCGGGACGGGCGGCAACTTCCGACTCGCGGTGATGCGGGGGAGTTGCCAGTCATGCGGACGAAATGTTCCACGACCGCCCCGAGCGCGAACCGGCCGCGAATGCCGGAGTTGAAATCCCGGCCGCCGGTGGCGGGCTTGGGCGATTTGCGGGAGGGACAAGATGAGCCGGCTGGACGCCGACCGGTTGAAGGCACGGGAGCGCGAACTCGTGCTGCTGCGGCCGCTCGCGGCGCGTTATCCGAATGTGGACGCGGCGATGGCGGAAATCGCGCGGATGTCGGCGGTCCTGACGCTGCCCAAGGGGACGGTGCATGTGATCAGCGACATCCATGGCGAGGACCAGAAGCTGCGGCACGTGATCAATAACGCGTCGGGTTCGCTGCGGCCCCTGGTCGAGCGGGTGTTCGGCGGGCGGATGGACAAGCGGCAGCTGCAGGAGTTTCTCACGCTGATTTTCTATCCCTACGAGGTGGTGCAGCGGCTGGAACAGGAGAAATGGACCGAGGCCGCGCTGCGGGAATACGCGCTGACGACGTTGCGGCAGATCTTCGAGTTGGTGCGAATTCTCGTGACGCGCTACAGCCTGAAGCGGGCGACGGAAGTTTTCCCCGCGGAATATCGCGAGCTCCTCGTCGAGATGCTGCACGAACCGACGACGGAGCGCGGCAGCGAGTTCGCGGCGGCGATCGTGGAGGAGTTGGTGCGGCGCGGGCGGATCTGGGGCCTGATCCACGTCACGGTCCGACTCGTCCGCAACCTGGCGATCTATGAACTGATCATCGGCGGCGACTGCTGGGACCGCGGACCGCGCGGCGACCGGGTGGTCGACTACCTGCGGCAGCAGCCGAACGTGTCGTTCATCTGGGGTAACCACGACGTGGCGTGGCTGGGCGCGAGCCTCGGGCACGAGGCGCTCATCTGCAACGTGCTGCGGATGTCGCTCCGTTACCGGCGGCTCGGGCAGATCGACGAAGGCTACAGCATCCCGTGGACGCCGCTCGAACACCTGGCGAACGCGTGCTATGCGGACGATCCCGCGACGCATTTCATGCCGAAGGAATCGGGCACGCGGCCGAATCCGCTGGTGGCCCGGATGCAAAAGGCGGCGGCGATCATGCAGTTCAAATTGGACGGGCAGGTCATCGCGCGGCACCCGGAGTGGGAGATGGAGCACCGCCGGCTGCTCCACCGGATCGATCGCGCGAAAGGGACGATCACGATCGACGGCGTCACTTATCCGCTGCGCGACACGCACCTGCCGACGATCGATCCCGCCGACCCGTATGCGCTGTCGGAAGAGGAGGCGACGTGCCTGCGGCGGCTGAAGGGATCGTTCCTGCACAGCCAGAAACTGGGCGAGCACGTGCGGTGGCTGGTGAGCCGCGGCGCGATGTTCCTGCAGCGGGACGATCACCTGATCTTTCACGGCTGCGTGCCGGTGGACGAGCAGGGCGAGTTCCTGCCGATGACGATCAACGGCGAGACATGCCGCGGGCGGGCGATGTTCGAGGCGATCGAGAAATTGCTGGTGCGCGCGATCGACCGGCCGGCGGAACCGGATCTCGACCTGCTGTGGTATCTGTGGAGCGGCCCGCGTTCGCCGCTGTTCGGGAAGGACCGGATCGCGACGCTGGAACGCGACTTCATCGCCGACAAGAAGCCGCACCACGAGACGAAGAACCCGTATTTTTCGCTGATCCACGAGGTGTGGTTTTGCGACAAAGTGATGCAGGAGTTCGGCACCGATCCGGCGACCGGGCTGATCGTCAACGGGCATGTGCCGGTGCAGATCGAGAAAGGGGAGTCGCCGCTCAAGCGGAGTGGCAAGGCGATCACGATCGACGGCGCGTTTTCCGAGGCCTACGGCGACTACGGCTACACCCTCGTGCTCGAGGCGGACCGGACCTATCTCGCGTGCCACCACAGTTTCGAATCGGTCGAGGCGGCCGTGCGCGACGGGGTGGACATCATCCCGAGCGTGTCGGTCGTGCGCGAGTGGTCGCCGCCGCGCCGGATGGCGGACACGGAGCGCGGCACGCAGTTTCGCTGCGAGATCGAGCTGCTGGAGCGGCTCATCGAGGCATATCGCAACAACGACCTGCGGCAACAGGCGCCACGGTGAGATGACGGGAGAACTTCCCTCCAGTGTCGTCGCGGGCATCGCCTTCATCGGGCGCGGCGGCGGGACGGTGAAGACGCTCGGCGGCTTCAAAAAAAGTCATCACACGCTGCCGGACGCGGCGAACGCGGCGACGAACGCGTTTCTCGGCAAGATTTGCGCGGGCGAACTCGCAGCGGAGGCGGAGACGATGTTTCAGGCGGTGCGCGCGGGGCTGGGTTACAAACGGAAGGAAGTGGCGTTGAGCATCGCGAGTCCGACGGCGGTGCTCACGGCAAAGGATTTCGTCGTGGAAATCGTCTACGCGCTGGAGGCGGCGGCGCCGGTGCGCTACGCGGTGACGACGACGCTGCGCGAATTGCGGAGCGCGGCGCTGGCGCGCACGGGGGAATTCTCGGCGGTCTTTGCGCGGAAGTTTTCGGAGATTTCGTTCGCGCTGAAGCGCGGCGCGCAGGTCGAGGCGGTGATCGATGCGATCGAGGGGCTCGAGGACAGCGGGCTCGCGGTGAGCTATCCGTCGGATTGCCGCGAGTGCGAGATCGGTGTGGCGGGCGTCGATGCGCGGGTGCGATGCACCGCTGACTCGCTGGAAGTGGTGTTTCCCCGCACGAGTTCGCCGGGGGAGCTGATCGAGGCGTTTGCGGCGGTGCGGGGGGCGTTCGCGATCAACCGGACGCTGGCGGGCCTGATTGGCTGACGGCGATCTGGATCGGGAACCCGCGGACCGGGCGGACCCAGCGTGGCGGGCCGAACGGGATGCCGGTTAGCTACAGGCCGCTGATCGGACTCTGCGGTATCATGTCGTTCTGCTCCCGCTCGAGACCCTTCGTGCCAGTCACGGTGCCGGGCATGTCGTTGGCGACGCCGCCGTTGTTGCCTTTCTTCACGACGTGCGAAATCCGGCTGCCGGTCGACTGCACGAGCTCGCCCTCGACGACCACGCCCTGCGGGTCCGGGGTCGCCGATCGGCGCGTCGAGGCACAACCAAGGTTGAGGAGCGGGGTGACGGCGAGCATGACGAACAGCGCGCGCGGGAGGGGCAGCAGTTTCATGGTGGAGCGAAGAAAGCAGAATGAGGGCCAAGGGCAAGCGCCCGCTCGATAGGGGCGGTGGGACGGCAAAAAAAGCGGCGCCGGGTGAAGGCGCCGCGGAAATGCCGGACAGAAAGCGGAAAAGAGAGCGTTACTTGATCAGGTCGGCCACGAAGGAGCGCTCGTCCACCAGTTCCTTATTGGTGGCGGCGATCTTTGACTTCGCGAAGTCATCCATCGCGTAGGTCGTGATGACCTCGTAGCTGCCGGCCGTCGTGGTGCGGACGGGCATGCCGGCCCAGACATTGGCGTCGAAGCCATAGTGGCCGTTCGATTTCACGGCGATCGAGTGGATGGCGCCGGGGGTGACGAGGGAGCGGACGTGGTCCACGAGCGCGTTGGCGGCGGAGGCGGCGGATGAAGCGCCACGCGCGGCGATGATCGCGGCGCCGCGTTTGCCGACGGTCTCGCAGAACGGGCCCTGCAGCCAGGCGGTGTCGGTGATGACCGAGGTCGCGGGCTGGCCGCCGATGGTGGCGTGCGCGAAGGCCGGGAACATGGTCGGGCTGTGATTGCCGTAGATGAAGATGTTTTTGACCCCGGTGAGGTCGACGCCGGCTTTTTTCGCGAGTTGGGTCTGGGCGCGGTTCTGGTCGAGGCGGACCATCGCGGTGAAGCGGTCGGCGGGCAGGCGTTTCGCCTGCGAGGCGGCGATCATGCAGTTCGTGTTGGCCGGATTGCCCACGACGGCGACGCGGGCGTCGGCCGCGGCGACGGCGTCGATGATCTGGCCCTGGCCGATGAAGATCCTGCCGTTGTCCTTGAGGAGGTCGGCGCGCTCCATGCCGGGGCCGCGGGGCTTGGCGCCGACGAGGAGGCACCAGTTGGCATCCTTGAAGCCGACCGCGGCGTCGGAGGTCTGGACGATGCCCTTGAGCAGCGGGAACGCGCAGTCGTCGAGTTCCATCGCGACGCCCTCGAGAGCCTTCAGCGCCTTCTCGATCGGCGCCTCGATCAATTGCAGAATGACGGGCTGGTCGGGGCCGAACATCGCGCCGGAGGCGATGCGGAAAAGGAGGGAGTAGCCGATCTGACCGGCGGCTCCAGTGACAGCGACGCGGATGGGGGATTTCATAAATCGACCCCAAGCTAAGCAGAGGAAGCGGCGAAAACAAAAGAAGTTTTCGCCCGATTCGTGCCGGAGAAAGCCGCCGGCGGACCGCCTTAGTTGGCGGTGATCGTGACGTGCAGCGAAGTCGCGTCGAAGTCGATATCGTTACCCGGGCCGGGATCGACCGCGAAGGCGAGGCGGGTGCCGGGGTGGACGGTCTGCACGAAATCCAGCGGGGCCGTGATCGCGTTGCCGCCGCCGAGCGATGCATGGATGATGCGCTCGCCGTCGACAAACACGCTCACGCCGACGCCATCGCCGCCCGCGCCGCATTGAAACTGTCCCGTGATGTGGACGCTGCCCTCGTAGGTGCTCGTCCAGCGCCGCACGGCGGAGACCGGTTGCGAACCGGTGGTGGAGGGATGCTGGTCGCCGGTGGTGACGGTGAGCCAGGGAAAGGCGCCGCCCCAGACCTGGGTCCAGTCGGTGACCTCGTAATTCGTGAGCGGCTGAAAGTCCGTGCTGCCGTAGCCGGCAAAGGCGCCGAAGGACCAGCCGCGATAGCCCTGCGTGCCGGAGAAGTCGCGGACGGAGTCGGCGAGCACGACCTGGGTGATCGTGCGCGGGGGCAGGCCGACGAACGGCCCCTCGACGAAGAGCGGCGTGTCGGTGAGGTCGAGCGCGGCGGGCGCGGCGGAGCTGTGGCCGAGGAGGTCGGTGACCGTGGTCGCACCGAGCGAGGAGACGGTCACCGGCTTTAACGACCATACGACGCGGACCGGAGTGCCATCGTCGAACTCGAAGAGCAGCGAATAAAGATACTCGTCCGTCAGTTCGCGGCGGACGAATTTTGCGCCGGAAAGTTTTTGAATCATCACCTGCATCGCGTAGGCGGAGAGCTTGGGCGTGGCGTCGGCCTGGGTGAGGCCGAGCGTGAAATCCTCATAGTCGCGCAGGAGATACCAGTAGACGCGCTCGACGCCGGCGGACAGCAGCAGGGCGTAGGCGCGCACCAGAAATTTCGCCTGCGTGGCTTCGTCGATGAACATTTCCCCCGGGCCGGGATTTTCCTGGATGCCCCAGCCGACCTCCGTGACCCAGATGGGTTTCGACTGGCCGTGGTTGTATTGGCGGACGAGGTTTTGCAGGCCGGCGATGTCGTCCTCAATGCCCTCGGGCGCGGAGTTGTAGCGATAGGGATGGACCGAGAGGGCATCCATCGAATCCAGCGCGCCGGCCTGCATGAGCTTTTCCCAATACGGCAGAGGGACGTTGATGGTCGCGCCGCCGGCGACGATGACGTCAGGCCGGGCGGCCTTGATGCCGGCGTAGGCGCCCGCGAGCATCCGCGCGTAAGTGTTGGCGCGATCGACGGTCGCGGGACCCTGACAGAAGGAGCCGTTGTATTCATTCCAGATCTCGACGGATTTGATTTGGTCGCCGTAGTGGCGAAGCACCGCACTGCCGTAACGCGCATAGGCGGCGATGGCGGTGTCGGACCAAGGGGTGTTGCCGCCGTCGTAGAGCGGGTTTTCGAAGCTCAGGACAATCAAGGGCGACAGGCCGGCGACGCGGAGCGTGTCCATGTAACGGTCATAGTCGGCGGGGAACGTGTAGACGCCCGGCTGTTGCTCGACGACGTTCCAGTAAAGCTCGTCGCGCACGTTGGGGACGCCGCGGATGGCCGCGATCCAGGCCCAGTCGGGATCCCACCCGTGGGCGAAGTGGGTCATCACGCCGAAGCGGGCGTCGACCGGGACGCTCGCGGGCAGCGAGGGCGCGATTGAAAGCGATAAAAGGCCGGCAAGCGAAGGCGCGGCGAGGCGGAAAAGTTTGGGCAGAGGCACGCGCCGACTCACGGCAGCAACCGGCGCAAACGGGAATCAAAAGCGTGCGGGCGGCGCCGCATTGAGCGATTTTTGACGACGGGGCGCCGCGGCGCCCGTAGGAGTTTGTCCTACGACGAGGCGTTTGGTCGAAGGCGGTTTCAGCCAAACCGCGGCGCGAGGGCGCCGTGGAGTTCGCGGACGAGCTTTTCCGTCGTCGGCCAGTCGATGCACCCGTCCGTGATGGAGACGCCGTAGCGGAGTTTTTCCCGTGGCTGCGGGAACGGCTGGCTGCCCGCGGCGAGGTTGCTCTCGATCATCGCGCCCATGATGGAGGCGCTGCCCGCGGTGATTTGCGCGAGGAGTTCGCGCATCACGTCGGGCTGGCGCTCGGGCTGCTTGGCGGAGTTGTCGTGCGAGCAGTCGACGAGGATGGACTTCGGCAGGCCGGCCTTTGCGAGCAGTTCTTCCGTGCGGGCGATGTGCGCCGGCGAGTAGTTCGGGCCGCTCGTGCCGCCGCGGAGAACGACGTGGCAGTCGGGGTTGCCGCGCGTGACGATCGCGGAGGCCGAGCCATCGAGATTGATGCCGAGAAACGTGTGGGGCTGGGCGGCGGCCTTGATGGCGTTGATGGCGGTGGTGATGGAGCCATCGGTGCCGTTCTTGAACCCGAGTGGCATCGAGAGACCGGATGCCATCTGCCGGTGAGTCTGCGATTCGGCCGTGCGCGCCCCGATGGCGCCCCAGCAGACGAGGTCGGCGACATATTGCGGCGTGATCGGGTCGAGAAACTCCGTGGCCGTTGGCAGGCTGAGATCGAGAACGTCGCGCAGGAACGTGCGACCGAGGCGCAGGCCGGCCGCGATGTCGTGCGAGCCGTCCAGGTGCGGATCCATGACGAGGCCCTTCCAGCCGACGGTGGTGCGCGGTTTCTCGAAATAGACGCGCATGACGATCAGCACCCGGTCGGCGACATCGCGAGCGAGGGCGGCGAGCCGGCGGGCGTAGTCGCGACCGGCGTCAAGATCGTGAATCGAGCACGGGCCGGCGATCAGGAGGAAGCGCTTGTCGTCGGTGAAGATCAGCCGGTGAATTTCGCGCCGCGCGCGGGTGACGAAGGCGGCCTGTTCGTCGGTCTTGGGCACGGCGGCGAGCAGTGCGGCGGGCGACGGCAGGGCACGGGTCTCGACGACATTGAGGTCGGAGGTTTTCTGCATGAACCGTCAGATTGGCTGGCTTCGCGCTCGACCTGCAAGCCCGGCTTCGGTCAATTGGGGAGCGATGCGTCCGGGCAAAAAAAGTGGCCGGCCGCTTACCCCTAAGCGGCCGGCCTTTGCTTTCTTAGTTACCCCAAAACTCCCGCTAGGCGGGAGAAGTGTTAAAC
>CALFNN010000012.1 GCA_937902925.1 uncultured Opitutaceae bacterium | reverse complement strand
AGGCTGAGGGCGAAGTCGCGGTCGAAGGTGTCGGTGCCCGCGTCGGCCATGTGCTGGCCGTAGGCGGAGAGGTCGCCGGCGTCGTCCTTGGCGGAGCGCTTGAGCGTCTCCTCGGAGTGGCGCTCGATGCCCTCGGTGAGATGGCTGCGGAGGTCGATCAGGAGCTTGTAGTAGCGCTTGAACTTTTCCGGCACGTCCTTCTCGGCGATGGATTCGGCCGAGCGGGCGCGCTTCGGGTTGAACCCGAGGATGTCGGAGAGCGACGCGGCTTTGTGGTGGCTCGGTTTCGCGGGTTTTTCCAGCGTGGGCACCGCCTTGGCGGGCGCGCCCTTGGCGGATTTGCCGGGGAAGGGCGCATTGGTCTTGCTCGTGACGGTTTTCGCGATGGCGCGGACCTCATCGAGGCTGAACGCGATGGGCTTCTTGGTCGTGGCCTTGCGCTTCAGGATGCTGTTGCGCAGGGCGCTTTTCTTGGACGGTTTTTCCATGATGGGAGAACTTTTAGCGGGCTTGGTCGCCGGGGCCGGCTTGGCCGCCGCCGCCCCGGCCTTCGCAGGCGCGGGCGGAGATTTTTTCGGCACAGACCGGGCGGAAGTGTGATTTTTGCCGGACTTGGTTGGGTTCTTTGCCATGGGGAGTTTTGGGTGTAGCGAAACTAAGAAGAGAGGGCTTCAACGCAACGCGGACAAACGTCGCTCGCGGCGGATTTTTCCAGCGCCGGCACCCAGCGCCAGCAACGCGGGCAGCGGACGTAGCCGAGTTCGCTGCACGGGCGCACGCCGATCGTCACGGCATCCTCCGCTGCCGGAGCGCCGGCGGACGCGCCGGTCGCAGGGGTCAGGATGACATGCGAGACGATGAAAAGTTCGGGCAGAAAATCGCGGTGTTTCTCGAGGATGCGGAACAAGGCGGCGCCGGATGAAACGGCGAGGGTGACCGACGCGTCGAGCGACTTGCCCAGCTTGCCGGCGGCGCGGAGCGGCTCGATGGCCTCGTTGACCTGCGCGCGGACGCGCAGGAGCGCGGCGACGTCGGCCTCGATCGCCGCGTCCGACCACGCCCCGGGTGCGACCGGCCAGTCCTGGAGGTGGATCGAGTCGGCGGAGTATTCGGTTTTCGCGACGGCGTAGGACCACGCCTCGTCCGTTGTAAACGTGAGCACGGGCGCGAGGAGCCGGACGAGCGCGTTGAAGATATGATGGAGGGCGGTCTGCGAGGAGCGGCGGAGCGGCGAGTTGGTGCCGAGCGTGTAGAGGCGGTCCTTGAGGATGTCGTGGTAGGTCGCCGACAACGTGACCGAGCAAAACTGGTTGCACAGCTGGTAGACGCGGTGGAACTCGTAGTTCTCGTAGGCCGCCGTGCAATCGCGGATGAGCGTCGCCGTCTGGTGCAGCGCCCAGCGGTCCAGCGTGTCCATCTGCCCGACCGGCACCGCATCGCGGGCGGGATCGAAATCGAACAGGTTCGAGAGCTGGTAGCGGAGCGTGTTGCGGAGGAGCCGGTAGGTTTCGCCGACGTGGGAGAGAATTTCCTTGGAGATCGGGATGTCGTCGCGAAAGTCCTGCGAGGCGATCCAGAGGCGGATGACGTCGGCGCCATACTCGGCGACGTAGGCGTCGCTCGTCTGCGGCTTCTCGTAGGTGCTGCTCTTGGAAATCTTGTTGCGCTCCTGGTCGACGATGAAGCCGTGGGTGAGGACGGCCTTGTAAGGCGCCGCGCCGAACGCGATCACGCTCGTCCAGAGCGAGGACTGGAACCAGCCGCGGTGCTGGTCGCTGCCCTCAAGATAAAGGTCGGCGGGCCACGAGGTGCCGCCCTGGCCGTGCTTGAGCGTGGCGGCGTGCGAGGAGCCGGAATCGATCCAGACGTCGAGGGTGTCGCGACCGCAGGTCAGCGTAGATGGCGCGGGCCAGCCAGCGGGGAGCGTGATGCCCTCGAGGATCTGGGACGGGACGGAGTCATACCAGAAATTCGTGCCGAGTTTGGAGAACTTGTCGGCAATGGCGCGGGCGATACCGGCATCGAGGTAGGCGTTTTTCTTTTCGTCGTAGAAGGCTGGAATCGGGACGCCCCATGAGCGCTGGCGGCTGATGCACCAGTCGGGACGCGACTCGACGGCGCCGCGGATGCGTGCTTCGCCCCAGGCGGGAATCCATCCCTTGTTGGCGGCGATCTTGGTGACCTCGGCGAGGGCAGTGGCACGCGTGCCGCCCTTGTCGAGCGCGACGAACCACTGGTCGACCGCGCGGAACACGATCGGGGTCTTCGACCGCCAGCAATGCGGGTAGCTGTGGGTGAAGCTCTGCTTCGCGAGCAGCGCGCCGGAAGCGGCGAGCAGTTTCAGCACGGCGACGTTGGCGGTGGAGGTGCGCTTCTTCGCGAGGTCCTCGACGCTTTCGAGGGTTGTGATCTCGGGCTGGAGCAGTTCGGCCGGCAGGTCGAAGCCGTCGATCTTCACGTAGCGGCCATCGTCGCCGACGGGGCAGTAGATCGGCAGCTTGTATTTGAGGCCGGTCAAGTAGTCCTCGGTGCCATGGCCCGGTGCGGTATGGACGGCGCCGGTCCCGCTATCGGTCGTGACGTAGTCGGCGAGCACGACGGGCGAGGGGCGGTCGATAAAGGGATGCCGGGTCGCGAGATTTTCGAGCTTGGCGCCCTTGAGTGTTTGCACGACGGACGGCTGGGTCGTCAGCTTGGCGGCGTTGGCGACCGCGCCGAGCAGGGGCTCCGCTACGACGATTCGCTCTGTGCCGAGATCGGCGACGACATAGTCCACGGTGGGATGAACGGCAATCGCGAGATTGGCCGGGATGGTCCACGGCGTGGTGGTCCAGATGACGACGAAGAGCGGTTTATCGGAGGGCAGCCCGAACTTCGCGGCCTCGGCGGCCGGCACGGCGAACTTCACCCAGATCGAGGGCGAGACGTGGTCCTTGTATTCGATCTCGGCCTCGGCGAGCGCCGTCTCGAACGGGATGCTCCAGTAGACGGGTTTCTTGCTGCGGTAAACGAGGCCCTTCTCGACGAAGGCGGCGAAGGTGCGGACGATGTCGGCTTCGAACGCGGGCGCCTTCGTTTTATACTCGTGCGGCCAGTCGGCGAGGACGCCGAGGCGCTTGAACTGCGCGGTCTGCTTCGCGATCCAGCTTTCGGAAAATGCATCGCAGCGCGCGCGCAACTGCGCGGTCGTCAGCGTGAGCTTTTCGTCGCGGATTTCCTTCGAGACTTTCTGCTCGATCGGCAGGCCGTGACAATCCCAGCCGGGAACGTAGGGCGTGCGATAGCCGCGCATCGACTTGTAGCGGCAGATGAGATCCTTGAGGACCTTGTTGAGCGCGGTGCCGATATGGACGTCGCCGTTGGTGAACGGCGGGCCGTCGTGGAGCACGAACACCTTGTCGGGACCGGCGCCGGCGCGTTTTTTTTGGATGGCGTCGTAGAGACCGATCTTCTCCCAGTGTGCGACCCGTCCCGGCTCGCGTTGCGCGAGACCGGCGCGCATCGGAAAGTCCGTTTTGGGAAGCTGGAGAGTGTCTTTCAGGTCCTGAGCCATGCCGAGAAAAGTGGGCGAGGCTAGGTCGCGGCGAGAGGGAGTCAAGGGCGGCTTCGCCCCGGATTCTGGGGCGAAGGACGGCGCCCCGATTGGCATCAAAAAAGATCGCGCGAGGCGCGCGTTTCCGCCGCGAACAGCCGGCGGCGGCAAAGCGACGCCCTAGGGGGCGACGACGCGGGTGGCGAGTTTTTCGCCGGCGGCCAGGCAGGCGGGGAGGGCGATGCCGTCGCGCGCCTGGCCGCCGATGAAGAGGCCGGGATTGGTGCGCTCGCAGGCGGTCATGGCGTCGAGGAAGCGCTCATAGCCGAGGTTGTATTGCGGAATCGCCCGCGGCCAGAACGTGTGCCGCTGGAACACGGGCGCGCCGCTCACGCCGAGCAGTCCGCGCAGGTCGGGTTCGACCGCGGCGAGCAGCTGGTCGGCCGGCAGGCGTGCGAGCTCCGGCTGGCGCGCGCCGCCGACCATGACGGTGAGGGCGACATGACCGGCGGGCGCGCGGCCGGCGAAGAGGCTCGAGGAAAAAAGAATCCCGAGCACGGAGCGCTTCTCGACGGCGGGCACGAGGCCGCCGAAGCCGTCGAGCGGATGCGCGACCTGATCCCGCCGGTAGCCGAGAAAAAGCGACGAGACGGGCGGATGCTCGACGTCGTCGAGCGAGGCGAGCGGGCGCTCGCCCAACCGACCGAAGCGCAGCGATGCGAGGCCCGCAGCCGGCAGCGAGGCGACGACGGCGTCGAACGATTCCGTGTGCGTCTGCTGGCCGTCGTTCCAGACGACGTTCCATTTTGAGCCGGGCAGGAGAGCCTCGAGGCGGGCGTTGAGGCTGAGGGTGCCGGCGGGCAGGCGGGCGGCGAGGGCGTCGGGCAGGCTTTGGAGGCCGCGTTGGAAGGAGATGATGCCGCCGCCGCGTTTTTCGCCGCGGGCTTTTTTCGCCTTGGCCCCGGCGATCTGGCCGCGGATGAGCGAGCCGTGCGTCTGCTCGATCTTCCAGAGCGAGGGAAACGCGTGCCGGGTCGAGAGCTTTTTCGGATCGCCGGCGTAGACTCCGGCGACGAAGGGGTTGAGGCCGTAGTCGACCAGTTCCTGTCCGACGTGGGCGCGAACGAAATCCTCGAGCGAAAGATCGCCGGTGCGGACCTTGGGGCGGAACAGAACCTCGGAAAACAGCCGGAGTTTCGCGCCGACCGAGAAGAGAGGCGAGCCGAGCAGCGCCGGAGGCGACGCGGGCGCCGCGACGAGGCGGCCGCCGCGCACGATGTAGCGATTCTTGGCGGCGGGATTGGCGCCGAGTTGCTCGCCGGCGAGGCCGAGTTCCGTGACCAGATTCGCCAGGGCGGGCTCGCCCGAGAGCAGGGAATTGGGCCCGCCCTCGATCAGCCAGCCGCCGGTCAGCTCGGTGCGAATGGCGCCGCCGACCCGGGAGGAGGCTTCGAAGAGGCGAACGGAGTGGCCGCCTTGGGCGAGACGATGCGCGGCGGTCAGGCCGGTGACACCGGCGCCGAGCACCGCGATGGACTTGGGTTCAGAGGTGGGCACGACGCAAGGATGCGTCAAAAAGGACGAACCGACTAGGCATCCGTTGCGTTTTTATTGCCAAAATCAGCCATCATTTCCACGTGGTCACGGCGTCGACCAGCGCCGTCATGCACTCGAGTTTGGCCTGCGGCGTGATGCCATGGCCGAGGTTGAAGATATGGCCGGCGGTGCCGCGCATCGATTCGAGGAGCCGGGTGGTTTCGCGGCGGACGATGGCGGGCGTGGTGTTGAGGAGGACAGGGTCGAGGTTGCCCTGGACGGCGACGTTGGCGGGCAGGGTGCGGCGGACGATCGCGAGGTCGCTCGTCCAATCGACGCTGAGCGCGCGGACGCCGGTGAAAGCCTGGTCGGTCAGGTGCGGCGCGGTGCCCTTGGCGTAGAGGATGACGGGAAACTCGCGCGGCAGGGCGGCGACGATCTGGCGGATCCATTTGAGCGACGCGGCCTCGTAGTCCGGCCCGGCGACGATGCCGCCCCAGGAATCGAAGATCTGGATCGCATCGGCGCCGGCCGCGATCTGCATCTGGAAATAGGCGACGAGCGCGGCGGCGATTTTTTCGAGCAGGGCGTCGAAGGTCGCGCGGTCGGTGTAGAAGAGTTGCTTGATGAGCTCGAAATCCTCGGAGCTGCCGCCCTCGACCATGTAGGTGGCGAGCGTCCACGGCGAGCCGCCGAAGCCGAGGAGCATCTTCTGGCCGGCGAGTTCCTTTTTCAGGAGCGCGAGCGTGTCCGCGACGTAGTGGAGGCGGTCGGGCACGGCCGAAGCCGGCGCGAGGGCGTCGATCCGGGCGCGGGTATCGAGCCGATACTCCATGGCGATGCCGCCCTCGTCGCGGAACTTGTAGCCCTGGCCGAGTGCCTCGGGAATGACGAGGATGTCGGAGAACAGGATTGCCGCATCGAGAGCGAAGCGCCGCAACGGCTGGAGCGTGACCTCGGCGGCGAGCGCGGGGGTGCGGACCATCTCGAGGAAGGAGGACTTCGCCTTGAGCTCGCGATACTCGGGCAGATAGCGGCCGGCCTGGCGCATGACCCAGAGGGGAGGCCGGTCGAGCGGCGCGCAGGCGAGGGCGGCGAGGAAGCGTTCGCGGGAAGTCATGTCGATTTACGATGGACGATTTACGATTTATGATTTGGAAGGCAGAGGCTGGGCGTGGCCGGGTCGCGGTGAGCAATCGTAAATCATAAATCGCGAATCATACGTTTGCGCCGGCCCAATCGCGCGGCTGGAGGAACACATCATAAAGTTTCGCCTCTGCCGAGCCGGGCTCGGGGTGCCAGTCGTAGTCCCAGCGGACCAATGGCGGGAGCGACATGAGGATCGACTCGGTGCGGCCGCCGCTTTGCAGGCCGAAGAGCGTGCCGCGGTCCCACACGAGGTTGAACTCGACATAGCGGCCGCGGCGGTAGAGCTGGAACTGGCGTTCGCGGTCGCCGTGCGGCGTGGCCTTGCGGCGGGCGACGATGGGACGATACGCGGGAACGAACGCGCCGCCGACGGCGCGGAGGAGCGCGAAGGACCGGTCGAAGCCGAGTTCGTTGAAGTCGTCGAAAAACAGGCCGCCGATGCCACGGGGTTCGGCGCGGTGTTTCAGAAAAAAATAGTCGTCGCACCACTTTTTGAAACGCGGGTGGAGCGCGTCGCCAAAAGGCGTGACGGCATCGCGCGCGGTGCGGTGCCAGTGGACGCAGTCTTCCTCGAAACCGTAGTAAGGCGTCAGGTCGAACCCGCCGCCGAACCACCAGACCGGCGAGGCAGAGGTCGCGCCGGAAGCCCCAGAATCGACCGCGTGTGCAATGAAAAAGCGGACGTTGGCGTGGCTCGTCGGGACGTAAGGGTTGCGGGGGTGGATGACGAGGGAGACGCCGAGCGCCTCCCAGGATTTGCCGGCGAGTTCGGGGCGATGCGCGGTGGCCGAGGGCGGGAGCTTGTCGCCACGGACATGGGAGAATGCGATGCCAGCTTTTTCGAACACGGCGCCGTCGGCCATAATGCGCGTGCGGCCGCCGCCGCCGAGGCCGGGCTGACCGGCATCGGGGCGCGTCCATTCGTCGGTGCGGAACCGGGCCTGGCCGTCCTCCTGTTCGAGCGCCGCGCAGATCGCGTCCTGCAGGGCGAGCAGGTAGGTCTTTACGGCGACGGTGTCGGGCGACATGGGACGAAACGTTGCGCGGCGGGCGCACAACCTACAACCGATTTTCGCGGTGGTTTATGGCCGGGGGCTTGACGAGTTTGCTAGGTTTCACGTTCGACAGCGCGGCGGGCGCCGTTCTGCCTTGCCCAACCTTGATGAACTCCAACGTCCTCGCGACCGTCGCCGCCACTGGGTTCGCCGTGGCGTTCTGCCACGCGGCGATCCCGACGCACTGGCTGCCGTTCGTCCTCACGGCGCGGGCGCGGGGGTGGAGCCGGACGAAGGCGCTCACGGTCACGGCGTTCGCGGGCACGGGGCATGTCGCGGTCACGACGTTGCTGGGACTGGCGATCGCGTGGTTCGGCTTTCAGATCGATGCCCGGATCGGCGCGGTTTTTCCGTGGATTGCGGGCGGGCTGCTGTGGGCGATGGGGGGATTTTATCTCTGGCGGCAGTCGCGCGGCGGCGGCATCTGCCACCATCACCCCCCCGGGAGCCCGCATCACGCGGACGAGCACTGCGGCGAGGCGCCCGACCACAGTCATTGGGATGACGAACTGAAGGACAGCGCGCTGGTGTCGGCGCGGGCCGGCGACTGGACGGCGATCGGCGGACTGTTCGTGATGTTGACACTCTCGCCGTGCGAGGGATTCCTGCCGGTTTACCTTTCGGCGGTGAAATTCGGCTGGCACGGCTTCTTTGTGCTGAGCGCGATTCTGGCGATCGCGGCGCTGGCGGCGATGCTGCTGCTGACGTGGCTGGCGCTGCTTGGCTTCGAAAAGTTCGAGGTGAAGAGCTTCGAGCGTTACGAGGCAGGCTTGCTCGGAGCGCTGTTCATGGTGCTCGGAGTCGTCGTGGTGGTGCTGGAACGATGAGGCGGCGGCCCTGCCGGCCGGGCGAAAACGGGCGCTACTTTTTCGGGACGGAAAACTTGATGACCGGGCTGGCATCGTCCACTGCCGCCGCGGCCCTGGCGACCGGTGGCGGCGGTGCGGCGGAGATCGGCGAGTGTTCGGCGCTGGCGGAGGCGGGGCTCCCGCCGGCGGCGACGAAGACCGGACTGCCGGGGGGCAGAGCGGCGAAGCCACGCTCGATCAACTCGATGGTCTTGATGTCGCGGCTGTGGCCCTTGTCGACCAAACCGCCCGGGCCGAACGAGCCCATGACCACGACGATCAAACGGTGGCCGTTGCGGAGCGCAGTTGCACTGAGGCAATAGCCGGCGCCTTGGGTGTAACCGGTCTTGAGTCCGTCGACGCCGGCGACCTTCCCGAGGAGTTTGTTGTGATTCTCCATATGCTGGGTATCGCCGTAGGTGCGGTTGACCGCAAAGTCCCGCTTCGCGACGGACGTGTATTTCAGGACGTCGGTCTGGGTGACCAGATAGCGGCAGAGAACGGCAAAATCGCGCGGCGTGGTGAGATCGCCGTCGGCGATCCGGCGCGACGAGGGCGGGAGGCCATGCGGGGTGCGAAAGGTGGTGTGCGTCATCCCGAGCTCGGCGGCCTTGGCGTTCATCGCCTCGACGCAGGCCTCGACCGAGCCACAGGCGGCGTGGGCGAGCGCGTGGGCGGCGTCGTTGGCGGATTCGATCATCATCGCGTAGACAAGTTCCTCCACCGAGAATGTCTCACGGGGGTCGAGATAGACCTGCGTGCCGCCGATCTTTGCGTCGTCGACCCGGATGGGGACGGGAGTCGCGAGCGTGATGGTGCCGCGCTGAAGCCGGTCGTGGAGCACGGCGAAAGTCATGAGCTTGGTCATGCTCGCGGGCGGACTGACTTCATCGGCGTCATGCTCGAACAGCACGTTGCCGGTCGCCGCGTCGATGACGATGGCGCCTTTGTAGGAGCCGCCGTCGTTCTCGGCCGGCCGGGTCGGCTTGGCGCGAACCGGCTTGGCGGCGGCAAAAGCGGCGGTGGCGAAGCCGCCCAAAAGGAGCACCGTGGTGACGAAGCGCTGGAAAATCATCCGCGCAAAGGAGAAAATTTTCCAAAGGGGCGCGAGCCGAAAGCGCGGTGGCGGCGGAAATTCACAACGAAGTCAGAATCGCGCGCCCGGGAAAGGCCGGCAGCAGGAACGGGAGGCGGCGAATACTAGAGGCGCCGGCTGGCGGCGGAGGTGGCGATGAGGCGGGCGAGGCGCGAGCGGCGAGTGGCGGCTTGCCGGGCACTCACGATCCAGCGGATCACGGTGCGTCGGTAACCCGTCGGCTGGGCTTGCCAGAACGACCAGGCCGACGGGTCGGCGCGAAAAACCCGTTCGAAGTCGCGGGGAAGTTTCTGCGGCCGCGATGGCGGCTCGCGCCGTTCGTAAGAGTAGATGCCGGTCTTTGCGGCCGAACGGGCGGCGAAGGCCGCGAGACCGGCGGCGTGCATCCGGTCGGCGGCGTTAAGGCGGGCGACGTGGCCGACGTTGATGTTGCTCCAGATGCTGCCTGGTCGCCGCGGGGTGAAACGATGTGTGAAGCGCTCGGTGTCGAGCTTGCGGACGATGCCGTCGATCCAACCGAAGCAGAGCGCCTCGTCGACCGCTTCCGGATAAGTCAGGCCGGCGTGACCGGAGGATTTCTTGTAGAACCCGACCTGAAGCTCGATCGTGGTCGAGTGGTGTTTCTCGAACCACCGCCGGAAGCTGGCGGCGGAGGCAAAGTGGACGACTTTCATGGCCGGCCGGCGGGGCGGCGGTCACGCCCGGGCGAGGTGCGCGTTTTTCGCGGCTTGGGCACGACCCCGAGCCGCGGATCGCGGCGGCGGGCGAGGGCGACGATGCGGGTGGCGATGCGCTCGAACGAGGAGACACTCTCGGCGAGGTAGAGCCATTTCGGGAGGATGGGATGGGGCACGAGTTCGGGGAACTCGGCAAGCAAGGCGGCGTGACGTGGCTGGTCGGTGGCGACGAGCACGCCGAGCCAAGGTTCCGCGGTGGCACAAAAACAAAGCACGATCTTGCCGTCGAGATAGACGGCCTTGGCGCCGAACATCGAACGCACCACGAACGTCGGATCGGATTCGAGCGGCTCCCACAGCCAGGCGTGGGGATGGATGCGGCGGACGGAATCCGGGGACGTGGGGGAAACTTTGCTCACTCGTGGGACGGCGACCGCGCCGAGGCTGGAGGCATCGCCCGGTCTACACAAGCCGGTCAGGCTGCGGCGTCAACGCGTCCAAAGCGATCCGGGCGCGAGTGCCTCGTCGCGTGCCGGGGCGCGCCTCAATGCCGGCAGATGCGCGCGGGATCGACGGTGATGCCTTCGCCCTGCGGCATGAATTTGCCGCGGTGATCCAAAAAATCGACGAGCTCGGCTGCGGTCATTCCCTCGGCTGAGCAGGTGAAAAATCGCGTGGTGGCGCCAAATCGCGCGACAATGGCGGCGACCAGGGAGTCGCGCGTAAAGGTTTCGGGCGATTCGCGGATCATCGCGATCACCTCGTGGCCGTGGACGGAGGAAGACATGGAAAACGAAAGGTAGTAGGGCGGTTGCGGGCGGGCGGGACGCTGGCGATTAAAGCCGAACGGACGAATCCGGGCGCGGCGCAAGTTGCGATTCGCTGGCTGAATCTTGTCTTTCGCGGCGGTCCGGCGGGGCGGCGCGGACGGGCGGGCGACCCGTCGCTACCGGGTTTGCTCGAGCGGCAGGTCGTGGAGCCGGACCTCGGGGTTCTTTTCGAGGAAGTAACGCATCGTCCATTCATTCGGGAAAAGCGCGACCGGCTGGTCGAGCTTGTCGGTGCCGAAGGCGACGCCGGTGGCGACGATGAGCCGGGTGAGATCGGGTAATTTGGCCCCAGCCTCGGCAGGGGCGACCCACTTCATGATGCTCCACGGCGTGGGATCGAGGCGCGAGGTGGCGCCGTATTCGCTCTGGAGGCGCCATTGCACGACCTCGAACTGCAGCACGCCGACCGCGGCGAGGAGGGTGGCGGTGGTCGTGCCGGCGCGGAGCGTGATGGATTGCATGACGCCTTCCTGCAGGAGCTGCTCGAGACCGGCGCGGAATTTCTTGGCATCGGCCGGATTCGGGTTGGCGATGAACGTGAAGACCTCCGGCGGAAAGCGGGGAATCTCGTCGTAGGCGATCGCCTTGTCCTCGGTGAGCGTGTCGCCGATGCCGAATTCGCTGTGGCCGATCAGCCCGATGACGTCGCCAGGCCAGGCTTCGTCGACGGTCTCGCGCTCCTGACCGAAGAGCTTGTGCGAGGAGGAGAGGCGCATGGTCTTGCCGCTGCGCGGGTGGAAGACGGTCATGTCGCGGGTGAACTTGCCGGAGCACACGCGGACAAACGCGATGCGGTCGCGGTGCTTCGGGTCCATGTTCGCCTGGATCTTGAAGACGAAGGCGGAGAACTTCGGCGAGTCGACCGGAACGACTTCTTTGGCCGGCCTTGTCGAGGCCGGCTGGCCGGGGTCAGGGACCCCGACTACAGAATACCGTGCGGCCGGAGGAACGGAGTCGTGGAGGAAACCGTCGAGGAGGAGCTGGATGCCGAAGTTGTTCACGGCGCTGCCGAAGTAGACGGGCGTCTGCTGGCCGGCGCGCACGGCGGCGAGATCGAACGGGTGGCCGGCGCCATCGAGCATCGCGAGCTGCTCGGTCACCTGTTCGTAGGTGTAGTCGTCGAGCTTGGTGCGCACGGCGGGATCGTCGATCGAGGTGACGTTGACGGGCGCCTGGTAGGCGCCGCCGGGGACGCGCTCGAACAGATGCACCTCGCGCGAGCGGCGGTCGAACACGCCGCGGAACGACGGGCCGTTGCCGAGCGGCCAGATGACGGGCGAGGACTGGAGACCGAGGACGCTTTCGAGCTCGTCGAGCAGCTCGAGCGCGTTGCGGGTCGGCCGGTCGCACTTGTTCATGAACGTGAAGATCGGCACGCCGCGGCGGCGGCAGACCTCGAAGAGCTTGCGGGTCTGCGACTCGATGCCCTTGGCGGCGTCGATGACCATGACGACGGCATCGACGGCGGTGAGGACGCGGTAGGTGTCCTCGGAAAAATCCTTGTGGCCGGGAGTGTCGAGGAGGTTGACCGCATAGCCGGCATAGTCGAATTGCAGAACCGTCGAGCTGATGGAGATGCCGCGCTGTTTCTCGAGTTCCATCCAGTCGGACGCGGTGGCGCGCTGGTTCTTGCGGGCGGTGACGGCGCCGGCGAGATGGATGGCATTGCCGTAGAGGAGGAATTTTTCGGTCAGCGTCGTCTTGCCCGCATCGGGATGCGAGATGATCGCGAAGGTGCGACGGCGGGCGATTTCGGCGGCAGGAGACATGAAAAGGGGCAGAGCGAACAGGGAATGGAGGAGTGAGGGAAGCGCGAAGTGCGGGCGGGGCGCGGGCGAAAAATCGGATTGCCGGCCGCAGGAAATATCACCGTTGTCGCAGGCTTCCCCCTGATACCCATGAAAAAACTGTTGAAATGGCTGGGCCTCGCCGTGACCGGATTGGTTGGTGTGGTGCTGGTTGGCGCGGTGATCGTTTACTTTTTGAGCAACGCCAAGCTGGCCAGGAAATTCGTGGTGAACGTGCGCCCGGTGGCGGTTCCATCCGATGCCGGCGCGATCGCGCGCGGCAAGCACATCGCGGAGACGCGGGGTTGCGCCGAATGCCATGGCAAGGACCTGGGCGGCGCGGTGGTGATCGACGATGGCGCGATGGGCCACGTGGCCGGGCCCAACATCACGCGCGGCACCGGCGGGCTGCCGGCGGGTTTTGGCGACGTGGACATCATCCGCGCGATCCGGCACGGCGTGACACCGGACGGCCGGGGGCTGTTTCTGATGCCTGCGGCGGACTTCGCCACGATGAGCGACGCGGACATGGGGGCGATCGTCGCCTACGTGAAATCGGTCGCACCGGTCAACCGGCCCAGCGACCCGATCAAACTGGGCCCGGTGGCACGCGCGCTCGTGGCCTTCGGCAAGATCAAGCTCGATGCCGAAAAAATCGATCACGCGAACGTTCGCCCGGCGGTGGTGACACCCGGGGTGACGGTCGAATACGGGCGCTATCTCGCGATCGGCTGCACGGGCTGCCACGGGAGCAATTTCTCGGGTGGCAAGATCGCCATCGGGCCGCCGGACTGGCCGCCGGCCGCGAACCTGACGCCCGATCCCGAAGGGCGGATCTCCAAGTGGACCGAGGCGGATTTCATCGCGACCCTGCGGACGGCGAAGCGCCCGAATGGGACGGAACTGAATCCGGTGATGCCGCGGGCGTTCGGGCAGCTCGACGACCTGGAATTGAAAGCGCTGTGGATGTTCCTGAAGACACTGCCGGCGGCGCCGACCGGGTCGCACAGTTGACGAGGCGGTGCATGTCTCGCCCGGTATTATTGTAAGAAACTCGTGAAGGTTAGGGGGCTAGGGCGTCGAAGGCTGGTCTCGGGTCAAGGTCGGCCCACAATGCGCCGATAGAACCCCAGATGAAAGCGATCCTCTCCATCGGCATCTACCTCTCGTTGGTCTTCGTGATCGGTTACGTCATGGCGATGACGGCACCGCGCGAGACGTGCGATCAGGAGAGCCTCGACGATAAGCGCTAGTCCGGCATTTTTTCGTCGCGACCCGCCGCAATCCCGCAACCGTGGGCGGCGTGGCCAGCCAACCGTCGCTCAAACTCAAACCCAACGCCAAGCCGCGCGTGCTCGCGGGACACCCGTGGGTGTTCGCCAACGAGGTCGAAGCGCTGCTGCCGGCCGAGCGTGACGGCGAGGTGGTCGAGTGCCGGGACCGGGTGGACCGGTTTCTCGGGAGCGGTGTCTACAATTCGCGGTCGCAGATCGTCTGGCGGCGGTTCAGCCGGGAGCGGACGGTGCTGGATGAGGCGTTTTTGACCGGCGCGGTGGGACGGGCGGTGGCGCGGCGCGCGGCGGGCGACATGCGGCGGCTCGTGTGGTCGGAATCGGACGACCTGCCGGGACTCGTGGTCGACCAGTATGGCGACACGCTCGTGGTTCAGATTCAGTCCGCTGCGATGGAAAAACGGTCGGTGCTGGTGGGCGACGTGCTGGCCGGGGTGACGAAGCCGGCCGAGATCATTTTTCGCAACGACGCGCCCATCCGCCGACTCGAAGGCTTGCCTCTCGAGGTGCACACGCGCTCCGGCCGGCCATGGGAACCGAGATGGATGGCGATCGACGGATTCGACTACTGGCTTGACCTGCAGGGCGGACAAAAAACGGGTTTCTACCTCGACCAGCGGCCGCAGCACGCGGCGGTGGCAAAGTATTGCCGCGGCGCGCGCGTGCTCGACGCCTTCTGCAACCAGGGCGCATTCGCGCTGCACGCCGCGCGGGCCGGTGCGACCGAGGTGCTCGGCCTCGACAGTGCCGAGGATGCGATCGCCGCGGCGCGCCGCAACGCGGGGCGGAACGGCGTCACGGCGGAATTCGCCGTGGCCAACGTGTTCGACTGGTTCAACGATGCCGGGCGCAACGCGGAACCGCGCTGGGACGTAATCGTCCTCGACCCGCCGCCGTTCGCCAAGTCGAAGAGCGCGCTCGAGGGGGCGTTGCGCGGCTACAAGGAAATCAACTTGCGCGCGCTGCAACGGCTGGCGCCGGGCGGGGTGCTGGCGACCTACACGTGTTCCCATCACATGCAGGATGCCGAGTTGCGGGATGTGATCGCGGCAGCAGCGACGGATGCGAAGCGCAAGGTGCGTGTGCTCGAGTGGTGCCATCAACCGGCCGACCACCCGGTGCTCGCGACGATGCGCGAGAGCGAGTATTTGCGCGGCTATATCCTGGGCGCCGAGTGACGGGGTGATTCACCGGCGGGCCGAAACCGGTCGGGCCGGCGTGCACGCGCCGGCGACGGTCGATGGGGCACGAACGGCAGCTTGAACCTCGGCGCCGGTGTGCAATACTCGGATCATGGCGCGACCCACCACGGCGTTGATTGTCGATGACGAACCCCATGCCCGGACCTACGTCCACCTGTTGCTCAAGGAACTCGGCCTGACGACGTTTTGGGAAGCCGGCGATGGCGCGCAGGCGATGGCCTTGTTCGCCGAACATCGGCCGGACCTCGTCGTCCTCGATGTGAACCTGCGGATGATGACGGGACTGCAGGTCCTGCAGCAGATGAGGAAAACACGCCCCGATCTCCCGGTGATCATGCTCTCGTCGGAGAGCGCGATGGGCACGGTGCAGGAGGCGGTCCGTCTGGGCGCCACGACCTACCTGCTCAAGCACAGCCCGAAGGCGGAAGCCATGAGGATGCTGCGCGAGGCGATCGACGGACCGCCGCCCGAGCAGCCGGCGGAGGCCGGGTGACGGGAATGGTGGCGGGTGTCGCCGCGCGATCTTCACCCCAAGCGGTGCGCGACGCGATCGATTCGACCGGCACGATCTCCGGTTCAAGCGAGGCTGGAACGTGCCGATAATGGCCCATGAACTCATGGCACCCGGAGCGGGACCAAGCTGGAGCCGCCGCGGCGTTTGCCGCGACGACGGCGCTCATCGTCGATGACGAGGCGCACGTGCGGTCCTACCTGCGCCTGGTGCTGCGGACCCTCGGCGTGATCACGATGTGGGAGGCGGCCGACGGCCGGGAGGCACTCGAGCTTTACGAAGCGCATCGTCCGACCGTCGTGCTGCTGGACGTAAGCATGCCGGTGATGGGGGGCGACGAGATGATGCGGAAGCTCACCGCAATCGACCCGGATGCGGTGGTCATCGTCGTGACGTCGCAGAACGATTACGAGATCGTGAAGCGTTTCGTCCGCCTCGGGGCGACGAGCTATGTGTTGAAACATCTACCGCGCGAGGAGATCGCGGAGATGATCGCCGACGTGCTGTTGCGGCTGGGCCAGGGAGCGGAAGAGGAAGCCTGAGGGGCCGGCGCGGCAGGGCGACTCAGCGGAGATTCTTCTCCAAGTCGCGGCGGATCCCGCGAATTTCATCGAGCTCCTTTTGCAGCTCGTCTTTCTCGGCCTTGGTCTTGGCGAGTTTCATCTGCTCGAGAATGTCGCGCTCGTCCTGCAGCAGGTCGACGCGCTCCTTGGCGAGGCCGGCGCGATAATCGGCCGACTGTCCGCCGAGGACGGAGAGGGCGTTGGAGACCTTCGTGTCGTTGAGCGCCTTGTCCAGCTCGGTGGGTTTGGCGTTCTTCTGCTCCCGGGCGATGTCCTTGTCCTGCTCGTGAATCTGCCGGTCGAGTTCGGTGATCCGGCTCTTGTTCACCTCGACCTGTGGAAGCATCGTGGCCGGCTCGGTGGGCTTGGCGTTCGCGGCGGGGGTGGCGGGCGCATCCTTGGGCGCCGGAGTCGTGGCCGGCGTCGCGGCGGCGGGCTGGCCGGGCGGGTTGGCTTTCGATTCGGCCTTGGCAGCCGGGGCGGGGGACGCAGCCTTGGCGGCGAGCGTCCTGGCGTCCTCCAGGAGCAGCGCGCGAACCGAATCCTTCGGCGGGGCCTTGGCCCCGGCTTCGTCGGTCGGGGGGGCGGTATCCTCGGCGGCAAGCGCGCCCGCGGCGAGGCAAGCGGCGAGAAGAGCGGTCGGGAGCAGGCGCGCGTTCATAACGGTGAGCGGAGCGTAGGATGAGGAGGCGGGGAGTCGAGGGGATTGCCGTGCGGACGGAGCGGTAGACCGCTGTCACCCGCGTTCGGTTGCGAAAAAAAAAGGCCGGGCTTTGAGCCCGGCCCGTGAACGACGGCTGCGATTCGTCGCGCCCCGGTTGGGGCGGTTACAGCCCGCGCATCTTGCCGCCGTAGACGGCGCTGGCCCCAAGTTCCTCCTCGATGCGGAGGAGCTGGTTGTATTTGGCGACGCGGTCGGTGCGGCAGAGCGAGCCGGTCTTGATCTGGCCGGCATTGGTCGCGACGGCGATGTCGGCGATGGTGACATCCTCGGTCTCGCCGGAGCGGTGGCTGATGACGGCGGTGTAGTTCGCCTCCTTGGCCATCTCGACGGCGTCGAAGGTCTCGGTGAGCGAGCCGATCTGGTTGACCTTGACGAGAATCGAGTTCGCCGTGCCGCTGTCGATGCCCTCCTTGAGGAAGGCGGTGTTGGTGACGAAGAGATCGTCGCCGACGAGCTGGATCTTGTCGCCGATGGCGTCGGTGAGCTTCTTCCACGTGGTCCAGTCGCCCTCGGCGCAACCGTCCTCGATCGAGATGATCGGATACTTGGCGACGAGTTTCTTGTAGAAGGCGACCATGTCGTCGCCGGAGAGGATCTGGCCGGACGACTTCTTGAAGACGTAATTCTTCTTCTCCTTCACGTAGAACTCGGAAGCGGCCACGTCGAGGGCGAGGTTGATGTCCTTGCCGAGCTTGTAGCCGGCGTTCTTGACCGCGAGCGCGATGGCGTCGAGCGCCGCCTCGGTCGACTCGAGCTTGGGCGCGAATCCACCCTCGTCGCCGACGGCGGTGGCGAGGCCCTTTTCCTTCAGGACTTTTTTCAGTGAATGAAACACCTCGCAGCCCATGCGCAGTCCCTCGCGGAAGGATTTCGCGCCGGTGGGCATGATCATGAATTCCTGGAAATCGATCGGGGCATCCGAGTGCGCGCCGCCGTTCATGATGTTCATCATGGGGACGGGGAGCACCTTCGCATTGGGGCCGCCGAGGTATTTGTAGAGCGGCTGGCCGAGCGCGGCGGCGGCGGCGTGGGCGGTGGCGAGCGAGACGCCGAGGATGGCATTGGCCCCGAGCTTCGACTTGGTGTTCGTGCCGTCGAGCTTGAGCATCGCGCGGTCGACGCCGAGCTGGTCGCACGCGTCGTGGCCGACGAGCACGGGCGCGATCTTCGCCTTCACGTTGGCGACGGCCTTGAGGGTGCCCTTGCCGCCATAACGGGTCTTGTCGTTATCGCGCAGCTCGATGGCCTCGTGTTCGCCCGTTGAGGCCCCGGAGGGCACGGCGGCGCGGCCGAGGGCGCCGCAGGCGAGGCGCACATCGACCTCGACGGTCGGATTGCCGCGGGAGTCGATGATTTCGCGGGCGGTAATGGCGGTGATGGTGGTGTTCATGAGAGAAGGACTACGGCGAAAGCCGGCGGGCGTGTGAAATACACACCCAGACAGCATCGAGTGAAGCACGCCGCCCGCCGAGGGAAAGACGAAAGTGTGCGTGCGGATTGTCCGTCATCGCGCAGCCCCTGCCGGCAGCCACGGCATCCGGAGGAGCGGGCCGGCGCCGGTGGAAAACCTCCGGGAGAGCGACGCCCGAACCGGTGGCGCTAAAACGGCGCCTTGGAGCGACCGAGATTGTGCAGGAAGCGGCGGAACGGACTGACGGCCTTGGGCCGGGCGTTCTCCGGAATCTGGGCGACAAAACCCCGGTCGGAGGCGATCCGGGCGACGGACAGGCCGTCGTAGTTTCGCGTCGCGACGTTTTCCGCGGTGAGCAACTCAACCGGGACCTGGTCGAGATGCCCCTCGAAGGCGGCGGCATGAAGCGGCGTGTCGCCGTTGTCGTTGCGCGTGAGCAGAAGGTCGGCGGTCAGGTGGTCGCGCGGGATCTGGTCGAGCTGGCCGGTCTCGGCGGCGGCGTGAATCGCGGTGAAGCCGCTTTTGCTCGCGAGGACGAGATTCTCGTGGACGAGAAATTCGGCGGGAACCTGGCCGAGGTGGCCGGAGATCGCGGCGGCGTGGAAGACCGTGTCGCCGGCGCTCGTGGTCTCGCGGAGGGCGGCGGCGGTGAGGAGCGCCGGCGGGATCTGGTCGAGATGGCCGTTGAAGGCGGCGACATGAAGGACGCTCTCGCCGCCGATATTCTTTATCGCCAGGGTGGCGGCGGTCAGGAATTCCTGGGGAACAAGCAGGAGGGTGCCGTTTTCGGCGGCCTCATGCAGGAGGGTGTTGCCGACATCCGTCTTGCGCAGCACCACGTCGCCGGTGAGCAGGGCCGCGGGGATCTGGCCGAGATGACCGTGGGCGGCGGCGAGATGGTAAACGGTGTAGCCGGCGTTGCTGCGGGCGGTGAAAACCTCGTCGGTGAAAAGGGCGGGCGGGATTTGATCGAGATGGCCGCCGATCGCGGCGTGATGCAGGGGGGTGTAGCCGGCGTCGTTTTTGACCGCGAGCGTCTCGGCGGTGAGCGTCGCCGCCGGCAGTCCGCGGAGCAGACCGCCTTTGGCGGCGAGGTGCAGGGGGGTGTTACCGGCGGCGTTGCGGACGGTCAGCAGTTCGGGAGTAAGCGCCGCGGGCGGGAGCCCGGCCAGCGCGCCGGCGCGGATGGCGGCGTGAAGATCGATAGTTTCCATCACGGGTGCGAAAAAACAACCGGGCAGGACGAGGCGAGGCAACCAAAAGACGTGGCGTAATAACACGCACCGGCGGGAACCGGTTTGGATTTGCAACGAGGAACGCGAAAAGCACGATGGCGCCCCATGTCTACCGCCAATTCCAAGCCCGCGGCCGCCGATCCCTCGAAAAAAGACGCGGTGCTGCTGGTGGACGACGAAAAGCCGCTGCTGGAAGTCTTCTCCGCGGCGTTGTCCCCGATGTTTGAGATCACGACGGCGACGACCGCGCGTGAAGCCGATTTCCTGTTGCAGAAAAAAACGTTCAAGGTGGTCGTGGCCGACCACCTGATGCCCGGGGGCAACGGCATGAATTTTCTGGTGCGGGCCCGGGAGGAGTTTCCCTATATGCAGCGGGTGCTCGTGACCGGTTACATGAAACCGGAGATGCTGCTCCGCAGCGTGAACGAGGCGGCGCTGTTCCGTTATCTGCTGAAGCCGGTGGCGATCGCGGAGCTGATCAAGGTGGTGCAGGACGCCGCCAAGGCGCACGACGCGAGCGCGGTGACCAAATAGCGGGGAGCGTCGGCGGAAAATGGGCGCGCCGGCCTCGAAGCTTTTGCCAAGCCGGCCGGGGGTGTTTTCTCGAGCCGGTGCGGACGGCGGGGGGATCGACGCGATCCGGGCCGCTCAACGCCGGTGATCACGAACCGAGGCGGGAGCGGAGGTAGGGCAGCGTCGGACTGCGTTTCACTTTCCGCAGTCCGGCCAGCGGGCCCTGGTAGAGCAGTTCGCCGCCGTCCGGTCCGCCGACCGGCCCGAGTTCCACGAGGTAGTCGGCCTCGGCGAGCAGGTCGAGGTGGTGTTCGATCACGACGACGGTGTGGCCCTGGTCGACGAGCGAATGAAGGACGCGGATGAGCTTCTCGCAGTCGCTGAGGTGAAGGCCGATCGTCGGTTCCTCGAGGAGATAGAGATTGCGGGGCAGCGTGCCGCGGCTGCGTTCGCGGTAGGTGGCGAGACCGGCGGACAATTCGGTCACGAGCTTGAGGCGCTGGGCCTCGCCGCCACTGAGGGTGGGCGAGCTCTGGCCGAGGGTGAGATAGCCGAGGCCGCAGTCGACCATGAGCCGGCACACCTGCGAGAGCTGCGAGTGAAAATCGAAAAATTGCGCGGCCTCCTCGAACGTGAGCTGGAGGACCTCGCCGATGGATTTGTCCTTCCACCGGATGTCCGCGAGCTCGGAGCCGTAGCGCAGGCCGCGGCAATCGTCGCACGGGAGATAGGTGTCGGGCATGAACGCCATCTCGAGCTTGATCCGGCCGGCGCCTTCGCACGTCGGACAGCGGCCGCCGGTCGTGTTGAAGGAGAAACGAGACGCGGAATAGCCGCGGATTTTCGACTCGGGCAGCGAGGCGAAAAATTGGCGGATGAGGTCGAAGATGCCGAGATAGGTGGCGGGCGTGGAGCGCGGCGTCTTGCCGATGGGCGCCTGGTCGACCTCGATGACGGAGCGGAAGGCACTCGCGCCGGTGAGCTGGCGAAAAACCGGCGTCCGCCGGGTGGACGCCGGTTCGTCGGAGGCAAAACCGCTTTTCCGCTCGAAGTCGCGTCCCGCCAGTTTGCCTTTTCGATTCTTGATCGCAAAGGCGACGGCGGGCTGCAGCACGTCGCGAAACAGCGTCGACTTCCCGGCGCCGCTAGGTCCCGCGACCATCACGAGCCGGCCCAGTGGCAACCGCAGCGTGAAATCCTTCAGGTTCCGAAACCGCACGCCGGACAGCTCGAGCCACGCGTTGGCCCGGCTTGCGGTTTCCAGCTTTCGGTATTCCCCGCGGAGCGGATGTGCGATGCCCGTGGTGAGAAAGAGACCGGTCAGGGATTTGGCGCTGCGCTTGATCTCGGTGGGCGTGCCGCTGGCGAGCAACTCGCCGCCGTGGACGCCGGCGGCGGGCCCGAGGTCGATGATGTGGTCGGCCTGCTCCATCAGAGTGTCGTCGTGTTCCACGACGAGGAGCGTGTTGCCCTTGGCGCGGAGGGATTGAAGCGTGGCGATGAGGCGGTCGTTGTCGCGGGCGTGCAGGCCGATGCTCGGTTCGTCGAGCACGTAGAGGACGCCGGAGAGATTCGAGCCGAGCTGCGCGGCGAGCCGGATGCGCTGCGCTTCGCCGCCGGAGAGCGTCTCGGTCGGACGGTCGAGCGCGAGATAGCCGAGGCCGACATGGGCGAGGAATTTAAGCCGCTCCTCGATCTGCGGGACGATATCCTGCGTGATCAGCCGGCCGCGGGCATCGAGCTCGACCTGGCGGAGATGGGCGAGGAGTTGCGAGGGTGTGCTCGCGAGGAGCGCGGGCAGGGAGAGCGGAGGCTGCCGGCCGCGGAGATGGAGCTTCACAGCGCGCGCGGTGCGATTGAGCCGTGCGCCGTGGCAGTCGGGACACGGCGAGCCCTCGTCCGAAACGTCGTCGGCGGAATCGATGCCGAATTCGCGCAGCCGGGCGGCAGGATCGTCGCGTTCCTCATCATCGGCGGGTTCGAGCATCCACGGGAAAACGCGGCCATGTCCGCGGCACGTCGGGCACCAGCCGCGCGGCGAATTGAAGGAGAAATGCTTCGGGTCGAGCTCGGGGAAAGACTCGCCGGTCTCGATGTCGGTGCGGGTGGTGGAGAACCACGAGAGGATTTCGCCGGACGGGAGAAGGAGAAAGCAGGAGCCTTTGCCGAGGCGGAGGGCGGTCGAAAGCGGAGAGCTGAGAGTGGAGAGCCGAGAGCCGGAGGTCGGAAGTGTCTTCTGTCTCTGGGTCCTGGACTCTTGGCTCCGAGCTTTCAGATCCGCCACGACGACCTCGATGTCGTGCTCCTTGTAGCGGTCGAGTTTCTGGAAGGCGTCGACGCGAGTCAGCCGGCCGTCGGCGCGCATGAGCTCGAAGCCTTGGGCGGCGATCCACGTGGCGATCGGCTGGTGGTGGCCCTTGCGACCGCGGATCAGCGGGGCGCAAAGATAAAGATGCTTCGCCTTGCGGGCCTTCGGTGTCGCGAGCACGCGGGCGAGGAGTTTCTTCAGCGCGCCGGGCGAGAGCGGGGTGACCGGCCGGTCGGTGTCGGGGTGGTGCTGGACGCCGAGGCGCGCGTAAAGCAGGCGGAGGTATTGCGCGACCTCGGTGATCGTGGCGACGGTCGACTTGCGTGAGCCGCGCGTGACGCGTTGCTCGATCGCGACGGTGGGTGGAATTCCGGTGAGCCGGTCGACGGCGGGCCGCGGGAGCTGTTCGACGAACTGGCGTGCATAGGGCGACATCGACTCCATGAACCGGCGCTGGCCCTCGGCGAACACGATGTCGAACGCGAGGGTGGACTTGCCGGAACCCGAGACGCCGGTGACGACGGAAAGCCGGCCGTGGGGAATCGAAAGCGAGAGGTTTTTCAGGTTGTTCTCGTTCGCGCCGGTGATGACGAGGTCGCCCGCGCCAAGCGCCAGCGAGAGGGGATACGGCGCCTGGTCCTCCGCGGCCGCGAGCCCGGGAGCATTGTCAACTATTAGTTGACGAAGCTCAAGGGCCTCGCGGAGGAAGGGGGAGGTGGCGGTGGCGGCGGCGGCGACGGTCTCGGGCGTGCCCTCGGCGACAATCCGGCCGCCGGCGGCACCGGCGTCGGGGCCGATTTCGAGCAGCCAGTCGGCGGACTTGAGGACGTCGAGATTGTGCTCGATGACGACCACGCTGTGGCCGCGGTCGACGAGCGCGTGGAGCACGGCGAGGAGGCGCTTGACGTCGTGGCGGTGCAGGCCGGTCGTCGGTTCGTCGAGGAGAAGGAGGGCTCCAGGGGGAAGCGGAGAGTCCGGAGCTGAGAGCTGAGAGGCGGAGGCGGCGGAGGTGAAGGCGCCGAGATAGCGGACCAGCTTGAGGCGTTGTGATTCGCCGCCGCTGAGGGTGTTGAGCGGCTGGCCGAGGGTGAGGTAGCCGAGGCCGACGGAATCGAGCGAGGAGAGGCGGCGGTGGATTTCGGGGTGGGCGACGAAGAGCGGGAGCGCGTCGACGACGCTGGTGGCGAGAAGGTCGGCGACCGAGAGGCCGGACCAGCGAATCGCGAGGACCTCGGGCTTGAAGCGACGGGATTCGCAGACCGGGCATGGAACGAAAACGTCGGAGAGAAACTGCATCTCGACGCGCTCGTAACCGAGGCCCTGGCAGTGGTCGCAGCGGCCGTCGCCGCTGTTGAAGGAAAACGAGGACGCGCTGAACCCGGCTTCCTGCGCAGCGGGCGTTTGGGCGAAGAGTTCGCGGATGAGTTCCCAGGCCTCGGTGTAGAGTGCGGGATTGGAACGCGGCGTGCGGGAAAGCGGCGACTGGTCGACGAGGACGATTTCCGCGAACCGGTCGCCGCCCGCGATCGACTCGATGGCGGCGGGATCCTCGGTGAGTTGGAGACGCTGGGCGAGGAGGCCCTGATAGATGACGTGGTCGAGGAGGGTCGATTTGCCTGAGCCGGAAACACCGCTCAGGCATACGAAGCGCTGGAGCGGGAGACGGAACGAGAGGTGGGCGAGGTTGTGCTTGGTGGTGTTCGTGAACGTGAGCCACGACGTTGCATCGGACCGGCCCGCCCGGAGGTCGGGCCCTACCTGGCGGCGGCGCAACGGCGTGGGGATCGATTCGCGGCCGGAGAAGTAGGCGCCGGTAATGCTGGCGGGCGACGCGAGCATGGAGGCAACGGGCCCCTCGAAAACAATCCGGCCGCCGCGGCCGCCGGGTTCGGGGCCGACCTCGATGACGTGGTCGGCCGCGCGGATCATTGCCTCGTCGTGCTCGACGACCACGACCGTGTTGCCTGCGTCCGTGAGAGTGCGGATGATGGCAATAAGGCGGTCGATATCGCGTGGGTGAAGCCCAACGCTCGGTTCATCGAGGACGAACAGCGTGTCGACGAGCGAGGTGCCGAGACAGCCGGTGAGGTTGACGCGCTGGACCTCGCCGCCCGAGAGCGTCTTCGAAGTGCGGTCGAGCGTGAGATAACCAAGGCCGACCTGTGCGAGATAGCGGAGGCGCGTGAGAATGGAGTCGTAGGCGAGCGACGCGGAATGCTGGTCCGTGCGCGGCAAGGGCGCCCCGCCGGCACCGGCGAGTTGCGTGAGCAGGTCGGAGACGGGGAGTTGATAGAGTTCGGGAAGGGTGCGGCCCTGCCACTTCCAGCAAAGCGCCTCGGGCTGGAGCCGCTGGCCACCGCAGGCGGGACACACGTTGTAGGCGCGGTAGCGCGAGAGGAAGACGCGCACGTGCATCTTGTAGGTGTGCTTCTCCAGCCAGCGGAAAAAACCCTTGAGCCCATACCAGTATTTCGGCCACTGCTTGCCGTTCTCGTCGCCGTAGCCGGGTTCGCCATCGATGACGAAGGCCTGCTGCTCGGGCGTGAGCGAGGCGAAGGGAACGTGTGTGGGAATCTTTCTCTTCCGCGTGAAGACGAGCAGGTCTTTTTTCGATTCACCGTAGATCTCGCTCTCCCAGCACTTGATCGCGCCGTCGTCGATGGAGAGCGACTGGTCGGGCAGCGCGAGGCGGTAGTCGATGTCGATGACGCGGCCGAAACCCCGGCACTTGGGGCAGGCGCCGAGGGGAGAGTTGAAGGAGAATAGCGCGGGCGTGGCCGCGCGGAAGGTGCGGCCGGTTTTCGGTGAATGCAGGCCGCGGGAGAAATGGCCGGCGGGAGCGAAATCGTCGGCGCCGAAGAAATGCACCTGGCCCGCGCCGAAATGGAGCGCGGTCTCGGTGGCCTCGAGGAAGCGCGACTTCGCGGCGGGAGCGAGGGCGAGGCGGTCCTGGACCACGAAGAGATCGGCGGGCTGGGCCGGGAGCTGCGACTCGAGAGCGGAAGGCGACAGCGCGAGGAGGTCGTCGATGCGATGAATGGAATTCCCCGGAAGGACGCGAACGTAGCCCTGGTTTTTCAGGTTGGTGAGGATTTCCTGCCACGTGAGATTGGCGGGTTTCACGACTCGGAAGCAGACGAGGACGGTGCGGCCGGCGTGGGCGGCGCGGGATTTTTCCCAGATGGTCTCCGGATTGTCGTCCTCGACTTTCTCGCCGGTGACGGGATCGAAACACTCGGCGACGTGGCTGAACCAGACTTTGAAGAAGTCGGTCAGCTCGGTCATCGTGCCGACGGTGGACCGCGAGGTTTTGACCGTGTTGGTCTGCTCGATGGCGATCGACGGGCGGATGTTTTCGATGGAGTCGACCTTCGGCTTGTCGAGCAGATCGAGGAACTGGCGCGTGTAGGCGCTGAAGGTCTCGACGTAGCGGCGCTGGCCCTCGGCGTGGAGCGTGTCGAACACGAGCGAGCTTTTGCCGGCGCCGCTCAGGCCGGTGACGACGATGTAGCGGCCGAGCGGCACATCGAGGTCGAAGCCCTTGAGGTTGTTCTGACGGACGCCGCGCAGGCGGATGCACTCGGGCTGGGACGGGCGGGCGATGGGCAGGTTGGGCTTAACCACGGCTGGCACGGATGGACACGGATGCAGGGAATGCAACTCGACGCGCAGCGCGAGCCAAGTCTCCTGACATGACGCTGTCAGGAGACGGCGGCGCCGCGAATCGGAGCGACGGCAGTCAGTTAGCGCGGCGCCGGCGTCCGGGAGGCGAGGGTGAGCTTCGAACCGGCGGCCTCGATGGCCTTGACGACGGCGGGCGCGGGGCGGACATCGGTGACGATGGTGAAGCGGGGTGCGAATGCGGTCGTGAGGCCGAGGGCCTTCCGGCCGAACTTGGAGTTGTCCAACGCGAAGATCGTGCGGTCCGCGGCGGCGATCATCTTGCGCTGGGCGGCGACGGTGAGGGCGTTGTGGTTCCAGACGCCGTTCTCGGTGATGCCGGTGCCGCTGAGAATCGCGAGGTCGGCGTGCGCCTGGTCGAAATACTGCTCGCAGAGCGGCCCGAGAAGCACGCCAAGGCGGCGGTAGATGCTGCCACCGGTCACGACGGTATCGACGCTGCCGACCTCGCTGAAGAGGCTGGCGATGGGAAGCGAGTTGGTGATGACCTGCAGGCTTTTCTCGGCGAGCAGCCGGGCGATGGCGTAGGTGGTGCTGCCGCCGTCGAGAATGACCGTCATGCCGGGTTGGACCTGGGCGGCGACGAGGCTGGCGATGGCGAATTTCTCGTCGGCCTGCCGCTGGTTGCGGGCGAGGAAATCGTATTCCTGCGCGAGCGCATCGGTCTCGACGAGCGAAGCGCCGCCGTGATGCCGGCGGACAACGCCGCGCCCGGCCAGCACGTCGAGCGCGCGGCGGACGGTGGAGAGCGACCCGGCGAAGTTGGTCGCGAGCGTATGGAGGTCGGCGTATTTGTGCTCGCGGACGTAACGTTCGATCAGGTCGATGCGTTGCTTGTTGGTCATGGAGCGGAAGACGGTTGGATCCGGCGCTAGCTGGGGGCGAGGCGGTGGAAGAGTTCGAGATAGGCGGCGGTTTGGCGGACGGGGTCGAAGGTTTGGCGCGCGAAGGTGCGGGCGTCGGCGGAGCGTTCGGCGTGGGCAATGTCGGGTTCGCTCATGCGGCGGGTAAGCGTGGCGCGGAACGCGGTGCGGTCGTCGCGCGGGACTACCCAGCCGGTGCGGCCCGGCACGAAGCACTCGCGGATGCCCTGCGCTTCATAGGCGACAGCGAGAAGTCCGTGGGCCTGCGCCTCGATCAGGAAATTCGAGAGCGCCTCGCTCCACGAAGCGTGCACGGCGAGATCGGCGGCGCAGTAAAGCGCGGTCGGGTTGGACTGGAAACCGAGAAACCTCACGCGGGCGCCGAGTTTTTTCTGGATGACAAGTTGCTGGCAGGCGGCGCGCTCCGGTCCGTCGCCCGCGAGCCACAGCTGCCAGTCGAGTTGCTCCGGGAGGCCGGCCGCGATCTCGACCAGCTCGCGGTGATTTTTCTCGGGACGAAACATGGCGACGCAGAGCAGGACCGTGGTGGCGGAAGTGGCGCCGTGCTGCGCGCGCAGCGGCTCGTTGCGCCAGAGGGCGGACTCCGGGGGAAAGACCAGCGCGTTGTGGATGACGGAGATTTTTTCCGCGGGAATGGCGTGCCGCGAAACGAGCGTGTCGCGCGCCTCGGCGCTGTTGGCGACGATGTGCCGCGCAGCGCAGAGCGAACGGCGGAAGAGCCAGGGCAATTTTTTGCCGGTGCGCATCGTGCAGACCACCGCCGAGGCCGGCGAGCGATGGAGCAGGGCGCGGTGAATGGCGGAACCGCGGCAGTTGGCCATGCGGCCCATGCACAGCGCGATGTCGGGCGGGTCGCGTTGAACGAAGCGCGCGAGGCCGGGCGCGAACCAATCGAGGCCGAGGTCGAACGGCTGGAGCGAGCGGTGACGAACCGCGGGGGCGATCGTCGCGGCGAGCGGGCCGCCGGGGCGGAACGTGAGCAAGGTCGTGTCATGGCCGGCGGCGGCGCAGGCGTTGGCGAGCAGGATCGACTGGCGCTCGGTGCCGCCGCTGCGGAGGTAATCCTGAACGACGAGGATTTTCATTGCCCGGACCGGACGCGGGGCGAAAGTGACGGGTCAGATGAGTTCATCGCTCGCTCAATTGCTCGTGCGCTGGCTGGTGCTCGCGGTCGGCGTGGCGCTGGCGGCGAACATCGTGCCGGGCATTTCGTGCGACGGCGGCGGGGCGCTGTTCGCGGTCGTGGTGCTGCTGAGTTTTTTCAATGTCATCCTGAAGCCGCTGCTGGTGCTGTTCACGCTGCCGTTCATCCTGCTGACGATGGGGCTGGGGATGGTCGTGATCAATGCCTTGTTGTTTCTCGCCGTCGGCCGACTGGTAAGCGGGTTTCATGTGGCGGGATTCTGGCCCGCGCTGTGGGGCGCGCTGGTCGTGAGCATCACGAACATGGTGCTGAGTTCGCTGACCAAGGGTCCGCCCCGGCCGCCCCGGCCGCCGTCGCCGCCGAAACGCGACGACGTCATCGATATTTGAGCCTTCGTCGCTACGGGGAGGCGCGGAGCGGCCGGTTTCCGTTTGACGGTTTTGAGCGCATCATGACTTTGGGAGCATGGCTGAAACTACAGAATACGACCTCATCGTCATCGGTGGCGGACCGGCGGGCTACGCGGGCGCGATTCGCGCCGGCCAGCTCGGCAAGAAAGTCGCGTGCATCGAACTCGAGCGCGCGGGCGGCACGTGCCTGAACTGGGGCTGCATTCCGACCAAGGCGCTGCTGAAGAGCGCGGAGTTCTACCGCTCGCTGCAAAAGGCGGAGACGTTCGGGATCGGGGCGAAGGAACTGAGTTTCGACTTCGCGAAGGTGATGGACCGGTCGCGCGGCGTCGCAGGGCAGATGGCGAAAGGCGTGGAGTTTCTGTTTCGCAAGAACAAGGTCGACTACATCGTCGGCCGCGCGCAGGTGACGGTGCCGGGCATGGTCGAAATCACGGAGGGCGAGCAGAAGGGAAAGTTTTTCAAGACGAAAAACGTGCTGCTCGCGACGGGCTGCAAGCCGCGCGGGCTGCCGGACGTGAAGGTCGACGGCGAGCGCGTCATGACTTCGCGCGAGGCGCTGGTGCCGCGCAAGAGTCCGCCCAAGTCGATCGTGATCATCGGCGCGGGCGCGATCGGGGTGGAGTTCGCTTATTTTTTCAATGCGTTCGGCACGAAGGTGACGCTCGTCGAAATGCTGCCGCAACTGGTGCCAGTCGAGGACGAGGATGTCGCGAAGGCGCTGCAGCGCTCGTTCGAGAAGCAAGGCATCGCGGTCCACGTCGGCACGAAGGTGGAAAACGTGCGCGTGAAGAAAAATTCCGTCGAGCTGACCCTGGCGAAGGACGGGAATCCCGCCGAGATCGAGGCGGAGTCGCTGCTGATCGCGATCGGCGTGGTGCCGAACCTCGAGGGGGCGTTGTCGGCGAAGGTGAAGCTCGAGCTGGAGCGCGGCTACGTGAAGGTGAACGACAACTTCGAGAGCAGCGTGAAAGGCATCTACGCGGCGGGCGACATCATCGGGCCGCCGTGGCTGGCGCACGTGGCGACGTTCGAGGCGGTGAATGCGGTGGCGGCGATGTTCGGCCATGCACACGCCGGGCGGGTGAAGATTTTTCCCGGTTGCACGTATTGCCAGCCGCAGATCGCGAGCACGGGGCTCACGGAGAAGGCCGCGAAGGAGAAGAAACTCGACTACAAGGTCGGCAAGTTTCCGTTCACCGCATCGGGCAAGGCCGTGGCGGCGGGTGACACGGAAGGCTTCGTGAAGGTCATCAGCGATGCGAAAACCGGGGAGATTTTCGGGGTGCACATCCTCGGCAACGAGGCGCCGGAGCTCATCGCGGAATACGTGCTGGCGATGAACATGGAGGGCTCGGTCGACGAGGTGCATCGCTCGATCCACGCGCATCCGACGTTGAGCGAGGCGCTGATGGAGGCCGCGGCGGCGACGAGCGGCGAGGCGATCCACATCTGAGCGAGCACGGCGGCGGTGGCAGGCTGCCGGGCGACCGGCCGCGCAGTCGGCCGGGTTGCATGCGGTGTCTTGGGCCGGCGGGGCTTGCCTACGGGCCGAGTTGCCCGGCCACGCCGGTGGCGGTGCCGAGGGTGGTCTGGCCGTTGGGCGGAACGCCCCACAGCTTTGCGGCGGTGGGAATCGCCTGGCGAATGTTGGCAATTTTCCGGCCGGAATTGTTCGAGGTGAACACGGCGGCAGGCGTGGCGGTGCTGCCGTAGAACTCGACATTGCCGGCGAGGAAGCCCACGAAACCGCCCGTGTCCTTGTAAACGCCGCTGGTCAGACTCCAGGCACCCGTCGTCTGCAGGCCGCGCGTATAGGCGACGGGGGTCGCCGCGGGATCGCCCGTCTTGAGGCCGCCGACAAACTCGTAGGCGAGCGACACGCCGGTAAACGTCGGATCGAGCGAGGTCTTGGCCGCTGTGGCGCCCAGCGAGGAGTTGATGATCGACACGGGATAGGTGCCGCTGAAGAACGGATCGAGCTTCGAGAAATAGACCTTGGGGTCGGTCAGGATGCCATTGTGCGCGATGATGCCGGGCCACAGGAGCGCGCGGGGGTTGGCATTCAAGGTGGTCGTCGGAATCACGCCCGTGGTGGGATCGGGCAGGTGGTCGGAGTTGTCCTGCGCGTAAATCGACGCGGCCTTGACGATCTCACGGAGGTTGGCCGCGTCGACGGCGCGCTTCGCCTTGTCGAGAGCCGAGCCCATCGTCGGAATGAAGATCGCGGCGAGGATGCCGATGATCGCGATGACGGTGAGAAGCTCGATCAGCGTGAACGCACCCGGCGACGGGGGCTGGGGGCGGGCGGAACGTGCAACGATCGGGTAGCGAGTAGGGCGCATGACGAAGCGGGACGAGGCGACGCAGAACTGGCGGACAGTTTCGCCGAAAAATCGGGAGCACAAGCAGATTCGCCCGCACGGGGCTGGACAAAACTTTTCCCGGACGCCTAGGCTGGCGCGATGAAGATTTATCTCGATGGCAAGTTCGTCGACGATGCCGATGCCAAGGTGTCCGTGTTCGACCACGGACTACTCTATGGCGATGGAGTGTTCGAGGGCATCCGGCTCTACGGCGGAAACGTTTTCCGACTGGAGGAGCACCTCGAGCGCCTGGAATATTCCGCGAAAGCCATCCTGTTGACGCTGCCGTTGTCCCGCCAGGAACTCAGTTGGGCGACGTGTGAGACGTGCCGGCAAAACGGCCTGGCCGACGCCTACATTCGATTGGTGGTCACCCGCGGCGTGGGCGATCTCGGCCTCGCGCCGTGGCTGTGCCCGAAGCCATCGGTCTTCATCATCGCGAGCAAGATCACGCTCTACCCGCAGGAGCACTACGACAACGGGCTCGCGATCGTGACCGTGCCGACGCGCCGGATCGGCCCCGCGGCGCTGCCGCCGACGATCAAATCGCTCAACTACCTCAATAACATCCTCGGGAAGATCGAGGCACGGCAGTTCGGCGCGCTGGAGGCGATCATGCTCAACGATCAGGGTTACATCGCCGAGTGCACGGCGGACAACGTGTTCATCGTGCATAAGGGCGAGATCATCACCCCCGGGGCGTCGCAGGGGGCGTTGAAGGGCATCACGCGCGGCTCGATGTTCGACACGGCCAAGGAACTCGGCGTGCCGATCCGCGAGACGGACATGACGCGCTACGACATCTGGTGCGCCGACGAGTGTTTCCTCACGGGCACGGGCGCCGAGGTGATTCCGGTCGTGAAGCTCGACGGCCGCGCGATCGGCACCGGCAAGCCGGGCCCGGTGACGCAGCGCGTGTTGAAGGCTTTCCGCCAGCGCGTGCTGGTGGAAGGGACGCGGCTCTGACGAGCCGCGAAGGGCTTGGGTTTTGGAGTTTCCGTCCCGGCGTGGCGGTTGGGCTCAAGTTTCCCCGGAGTGTCACGATTGCACCGTTGGCGCACTGCGTCATGACGCGCCGGCACACCGCGGAGGATTGCGCGCCTGCGCTTGCCAGCGCGCGTGCCAGTGGCATGGTGTGTGCAGACCAAACAACATTCTTTCATGGCCAATCCGCTCAAATGCGATCTTTGCGCAAAACCCGCGACGGTGCACCTCACCCAGATCGTGAACAACAAGGTTCACAAGGTGGACCTGTGCGAGGCGTGCGCGCAGGAAAAGGGCGTCACCGACCCGAGCGGCTTCTCGCTGGCCGACCTGTTGCTCAAGGCCTCGCTCAATCCCGAGTCATCCGCCGCCGGCGTGCGCTGCGAGCAATGTGGGTTTACCCAAAATGACTTCAAGAAGCACGGGCGCTTCGGCTGCCCGGCCTGCTACGATACCTTCAAGGGCCTGGTCGAGCCCATGCTCGATAACATGCACAAGGGGGTGCACCACACCGGCAAGGTTCCCTCCCGCGCCTTGGAGCGCAAATCCCTCTATGACCGCCTGACCCGCCTCGAACTCGACCTGACCGAGGCGATCAAGTCGGAACGTTACGAAGACGCCGCCCGCGCCCGCGATGAAATCAACGAAGTCAAACAAGCCTTTGCGTCCAACCCGAAGCCGTCCCCGCGCTGAGCCCATGACGATCGCCTCGCTCATCGACACTCCTTCCGAGCTGACCGACTCCGCGAGCAGCAAGACGGCGATTGTGCTGATGACGCGCGTCCGTCTGGCACGGAACCTCGCGGGCAATCCGTTTCCCGGGTGGGCGAAGCCGGCCCAGCGCGAACAAATTCTGGAGACGTGCCGCGGGGCGATCGCGGCGACCACGCCGATGAAGCGGTCGCTCAACGTCGCGATCAGCGAGTTGAGCGAGCTGGAGAAGCAGATCCTCGTCGAGCGCCACCTGATCAGCCGCGAACTCAGCGGCTCGAAGGGCGGGACGGGGGTCATCATCAGCAAGGACCAGGCGTTTTCGGTGATGATGAACGAGGAGGACCACCTCCGCATCCAGGTGCTGCGTTCCGGCTTTCAGCTCAAGAAGGCGTGGAACGCGATCAACGAATTCGACAGCGCGCTCGAGGAGCAGCTCGACTTCGCGTTTTCGCCGACGCTGGGCTACCTGACCGCGTGCCCGACCAACCTTGGCACCGCGATGCGCGCCTCGGCGATGATGCATCTGCCCGCGCTCGTGATCTCGAGCCAGATGGAGAAGGTCGTCCGCGCGGTGAACCAGCTCGGCATGGTCGTGCGCGGCCTGTTCGGCGAGGGATCGGACGCGAGCGGCAGCATCTTCCAGATTTCCAACCAGACCACGCTCGGGGAATCGGAGGACGAAATCATCAAACGCCTGGGCAGTGTGCTGCAGTCGATTGTGGAGCATGAGCTCAACGCCCGCGAAAAGCTCCTCGAGGCCGACGCCGGCAAGCTCTTCGACAAGATCGGCCGCGCCTACGGTATTCTCCAGAACAGCCACCTGCTCAGCTCGAGCGAGGCGATGAATCTCCTGTCGCTGATCCGGCTCGGCGTCGACCTCGGCGTCTTTCCGGACGCGCAGCGGTCGGTCATCGACCGCCTCTTCATCGAGGCGCAACCCGGGCACCTGCAGCACGCGCAGAAAGGCGAGTTCGATCCCGGCCAGCGCGACCTGCTGCGCGCGGTGCGGCTCCGTTCGGAGTTTGCCAATTTCGTCCGCCCGGATTTCACTTTCACAATCAACGGCAACAACTGACCAAGACTCCAAACCAACATCCATGTCCCAGGAACCGATGAACAATTTCACGCCCCGCGCGCAGCAGGTGCTGGCGCTGGCGCGCAAGGAAGCCGATCGCTTCCACCACAACTACGTCGGCACCGAGCACATCCTGCTCGGGCTGATCAAGCTGGGGCAGGGCGTCGCCGTGAGCGTGCTGCAAAAGATGGGCCTCGACCTCGAGACCGTGCGCGCCGCCGTCGAGAAACAGGTCGGCACCGGCCAGGAAACGAAGACGCAGAACAGCATTCCCTACACGCCGCGCGTGAAGAAGGTCCTCGCGCTCGCCGGCAAGGAGGCGAAGACGCTGAACCATTCCTATGTCGGCACGGAGCACATCCTCCTCGGCCTCCTGCGCGAGGGCGAGGGCGTCGCCGCCCGCGTGCTGAAGTCGCTCGACATCGACATCGAGCGCACCCGCAACGAAATCCTGCGCGAACTGGATCCGCAGTTCTCCGGCAGCCAGGGTGGCGAGGGCAGCGAGGAGGCGACGGCGGGCAATCCGCAGCGCTCCGCCGCCCAGGCCGAGGACAAGAAGGAAGTGAAGACGCCGGCGCTGAAGGCATTCGGCCGCGACCTCACCGAGCTTGCCCGCAAGGGCGAGATGGATCCCGTCATCGGCCGCAAGAACGAGATCCGCCGCGTCATCCAGATTCTTTGCCGCCGCACCAAGAACAACCCCGTCCTCATCGGCGAGGCGGGCGTGGGCAAGACCGCGATCGTCGAGGGTCTGGCCCAGGAAATCGCCTCGGGCGCGGTGCCCGAGATCCTCGCGGAGAAGAAGGTCATCACGCTGGACCTCGCGCTCATGGTCGCGGGCACGAAATACCGCGGCCAGTTCGAGGAGCGGATCAAGGCCGTGATGGACGAGATCAAGCGCGCCAAGAACATCATCCTCTTCATCGACGAGCTGCACACGATCGTCGGCGCCGGCGCCGCCGAGGGCGCGATGGACGCGTCGAACATTTTCAAGCCCGCGCTCTCGCGCGGCGAACTGCAGTGCATCGGCGCGACCACGCTCACCGAATATCGGAAATACATCGAGAAGGACTCGGCGCTCGACCGCCGCTTCCAGTCCGTAAAGGTCGAGGCGCCGTCGGTCGACGACACGATTCTCATCCTGAAGGGCATCCGCTCGAAGTATGAGGATCACCACAAGGCGACCTTCACCGACAAGTCGCTGGAGACTGCCGCGAAACTTTCCGACCGCTACATCACGGGTCGCTTCCTGCCGGACAAGGCCATCGACGTGATGGACGAAGCCGGCTCGCGGGCGCGCATCGGTGCGCTCACGCGCCCGCCGGACGTCGAGAATCTCACCAAGGAGATCGAGGCGGTCTGCGCGCTGAAGGAAAAGGCGATCAGCGAGCAGCACTTCGAGGAGGCCGCGAAGTTCCGCGACCAGGAGAAGCAGTTGCGTGCGAAGCAGGAGCAGTTCACCGAGCAATGGAAGAAGGCCCGCGAGGAAAAGAGGGTCGCCATTGACGAGGAATTGATGATGCAGGTCGTCGCCGACTGGACGGGCATTCCGCTCAACCGGATGGAAAAGAAAGAGAGCGAAAAACTGCTCGCCCTCGAATCCGAGCTGCAGAAGGCCGTCATCGGCCAGGATCTCGCCGCGGTTTCCATCTCCCGCGCGCTGCGCCGGTCGCGCGCCGATCTCAAGGATCCGCGCCGGCCGATCGGTTCGTTCATGTTCGTCGGGCCGACGGGCGTCGGCAAAACGATGCTCGCGAAGCAGCTCGCCGCGCAGATGTTCGGCAACCAGGACGCGATCATCCAGATCGACATGTCGGAATACATGGAGAAGTTCTCCGTCTCCCGCCTCGTCGGCTCGCCTCCGGGCTACGTGGGCTATGAGGAGGGTGGCCAGCTCACCGAACAGGTGCGCCGCAAGCCCTATGCCGTCGTGCTCTTTGACGAGGTCGAGAAGGCGCATCCGGATGTCATCCAGATCCTGCTGCAGATTCTCGAGGATGGCCGGCTGACCGATTCGCTCGGCCGCTCGGTCGATTTCCGGAATACGATCATCATCATGACCTCGAACGTCGGCGCCGCCTTGCTGCAGCGCCAGACCTCGATGGGCTTTGCCGCGGCGACGTCGAATTTCAACGACGCCGAGAAGATGCGGGAGAAGGTGCTCGAGGAGGCGAAGCGGGTCTTCAAGCCCGAGTTCCTGAACCGCATCTCGGACATCATCTTCTTCCGGCCGCTCGACAAAAACGACCTGATCAAGATCGTCGACCTCGAGGTGGCCAATTTCTCGAAACGGCTTGCCGAGCGGAAGATCACCCTCGAGTTCACGCCCGAGGCGAAGACCTTCCTCATCGAGAAGGGCTACGACGAGAAATACGGGGCGCGTCCGTTGCGCCGGGCGATCGAGCATTACCTCGAGGACCCGCTGGCGGAGGCGCTCTTGCGCGGCGAGGTGAAGGACGGCGAGCCGTGCTTCGTCTCGCGCGATGGCGACAAGCTCATCTTCAAACAAAAGGCGCCTCCCGCCACCACTGAGGTGGCGCCGTAAAAAAAGACGACCAACCGTCGCCTAAAAGAACCCCGCCCCCCGAGACCAACGGGAGCGGGGTTTTCTTTTTGGGCTTCGCTGGAGCGCCCGGGCGTCCCGAAAGCATTTACCCGTTGCCGGCGGGACGCCCGGGCGCCCAAATTTGCGCCGGATGAAAGCGCCCGGTTCTTTCCTCGCAGTCGTGTTCGCCCTGGCCGTGAAGCTCGGGGCGCAGCCCGCGATCCCGGAGCCCGAGGCGCTCGAGCCACCGACCGCCGCCCGGCTGGCCCTGATCGAGGCGGCGGCGAAGCATGACGGCTGGGCCCCGCAGGTCGCACTGCTGCGCGCAACGGCGGTGCGCGCGTATCGACGCGACCGGTTGGTGGCGGCCGAGGCGTGGTATCATGTCTACCATTGGGCGGCGCTGTTTGGGGAGACCGATGCGCAATTCGTGGACGGCTGGATCCGGGCGGTGCAGGACGCGAAAGTGGCGCACCCCAACATGCCCACGCGCATCCCGACAACCCCGACGCCGCTGGGCGCGATGCTGTCGCCGGAGTTACAAGGTTGGTTGATCGGGAACCCGGCGTTTTCGAGCGAGTTTTTCGCGTTGCTGGCGCCGGTCGATTACCTGCCGCAGGTGTTCTTGATCCTCGACGAGCTCTATCGGCGCGATCCCGCGCGCTTCAAGACCTACGCGAACCTCGCCCTGGCGCTCGCCGTCGTTTACGACGTCCCGCCGCCGCCCGACTGGCCCCATGCCCAGGTCACCGCGGCGGCGTTGCCCCGACGATTCCCGGCGCCGGCCGACGCCTTCGCCTGGTGGACGCGCGAAGATCAGCTCGGCCACACCTATCACCGCCTCGCACGCCTCGGCGCCGACGAGCTGAAGTTCGTGGTCGATGCCGCGGCGCCTTTGGTGGAACTCGATTGGTCGCGGCAGATGATCGATTATCCCCTGGACCAAATGGCGCGCAACTACATGACGGTGCGTTATCGAACGGATCGCCTGACGAACAACCGCCCCATGTGGCCGGAACGCACCTACCGGCTGGCCGATATCCTGCGCGAGGGGGGGATTTGCTGCGACCAAGCCTACTTCGCCGCGGAAGTCGGCAAGGCGCGCGGCGTTCCCACGTTGCTGTTTTACGGCCCGGGGAACGATGGACGGCATGCCTGGTTCGGCTTTCTGGACAGCAACCGGAAATGGCGGCTGGATGCCGGGCGCTATGCCGAGCAGCGGTTCGTCACGGGGTTTGCGCGCGACCCGCAGACGTGGCGTGAGCTGACCGATCACGAGCTCCAGTTTCTGTCGGAGCGATTTCACGAGCTGCCGTCGTTTCGCCAGTCGCAGGTGCATGCCGAGTTTGCGTCCGATTTCCTGGCGGCGGGCGACACCGCGGCGGCGGCGGTGGCGGCCCGTCAGGCGGTTAATTTCGAACGACGCAATCAAGCGGGCTGGGAAATCCTGATCGCGGCGGCGCAGAAGTCCGGTCGCGACGCGAAGACGGTGGAGGCGCTGATGCGCGAGGCGGCGCTGGCGTTTCAACTCTACCCCGATCTCGAGGCGTTCTACGTCGACCGGGTGGCCGCGAGCCTGCGCACTCGCGGCGAAACGAGCGCCGCGGAGGAGGAAGTGCGGCGGATCGCGCAGAAAAACCGGCACGACCGCACCGACCTCAGCGTGCAGCAGGCCCGGGATCTCGTGCTGCAGGCGATCTCGACCCAGCCGCTGCCGCAGCAACTCCGGGTCTACGACTCCGTCGTCGATTCGTTCGGGCGGGGGGCGGGCGTCGCGTTCTTCGACCAGGTGGTGGTGGTCTTTGCCGAGCATCTCGTGCAGCTCCGGCAGAACGCCGAGGCGTTGCGGGCGATCGACCGGGCGCATCACACGCTGAAGGTCGAGGCGAACAGCCAGCTCGAACAGGAATTCGCCGCGCTGACGAAAGGGATCAAATCGCTGAAATAGCGTGATGCGCCCCGCGGGCCGCGGGAACGTTTTCATGGATTAAGGGAAAATGCCCGGAGCGAACGCGGACCAGACGCGGGATTCAGGGATTCACGACCACCTGGGCAGTGACATCGGCGCCGCTTTGGCGGAGGACGGCTTGGTTGACTTGGGCGGGAAGGGTGGCGCCGTGGGACGTGGTTCCAGCCGTGAACTTCAGCTGAGTGAGGCCGGCGACGGCGACCGCCTGGCCGTTTGTCTGCAGCAGATCGCCGCCGGTGATCCGGGTGTCCGGCGAGGAGCCGATGACGAGGACGGGAGCGGCGGAGTTGGACGCGTTGATGTCGCCGATGAAGACGGGACCGCTGAACGCGATGCCGGGCGCATAGATGCCGGTGAAGCCCTTCGTCGCGAAGAAACTGGCATTGGCGGCGCGGATGCCGCCGAATTTTCCGTTGGTGCTGGAGATCGCGATAAAGGCCAGATCGGCGAGGCCATCGTAGCTGGTCGTGGTATGGCCGACGAAGAGGGAGCTGCCGTTGTTGGCCGGCACATTCGTGGCACTGGGCGCGAGGAGGATGTTGTAGGTGCCGGTGGGATCGAACGCGGTGGCGCGGCCGACGCTGAAGGCGCTGACGTTGGTGGTCTCGTCGGCGCCGGCGATCACGATGCCGGCGTGGCCCTTCATGTAGTTGACCGCCTGGTTGTAGTTCGCCGGCTGGGCGGGACCGAAGGAATTATCGAGAATGATCGAGAGCGTGCCCGCACCGCTGAATTCGATCTGCACGATATCGTTCGTCAGGTCGATGTAGGAGACGCGCGTCGCCTGGCCCGCATCGGCGGTGATGGTGGCGGCGGCGCCGGAGAGAAGAATCTGGTCGAAGATATTCCCGTTGGGATGCCTGATATCCACCGGCTGCAATTCGTCGCCGGTGCCAACCACCTTGGCCGCGCTGGAAACGCCGACGATGAACGGCTGCGTGGTGGCGGTGCCGCCCGTCGTGACGACGGCGCCGTAGAGGCCGGCGTCGGCCGATTGCACGCTGGCGAGGCTGAGACTGGCGCTGGTGGCGCCGCTGACGTTGGTGCCGTTGCGCTGCCATTGGACGGTCGCGCCAGCGCCGACGGTCGCGGTCAACGTGGTTGGGATAGCCGGCACGGAACTGGCGGCGACCGTCATGATCGCGGGGAGGTTCACGATGCTGAACGCCGCCTGCGACGTGTCGGCACCGACGATGACGAAACGGCCGGCGCCGTAAGCGATGTCGACATAACTATAGGCGCGGCTGATGAAACCGGTGCCGGGTGCCGGGTTGGCAGGAATGTAGGCCACCGGCGTCCAGCCTACGCAATCGGCCGAGACCATGTAGGCGGTCTTGCCGTTGCTGAAATCCGTGCCCATCGCGACGAAGCCGGCGCTCGTGTAGCGCGGCGAGCCGCCGGGGGGAAACCAGTTGGTCGGCGCGGTGAGAGTGAGCTTGGTGAAGGTGGCGCCGTCGGTGCTCTTGTATTGCGAGCCGCCAAAGGTCGCGAGGAGAAAGCCGTTGCCCGCCTCGACGCTGGGACCGCCGGGATAGGAGAGGGCGGTAAGCTGAGTCCACGTGACGCCGTCGGCGCTGGAATAGGCGGCGCCGCCGAAGCCGTTGATCGTGGAGAAAAATTTGCCGTTGAAATACGCGAGGTCGTCGTGGCTGTAGACCCCGCCGGTGGCGACGACGGGATGCGAGGTCCAGGTCACGAGGTCGGGCGACGTGAGCTGCGCGCCATTGGTGCCGGCGACGACGTAGAGCGAGGAACTGCCGTCGAATTCGACGACGCCGAGCGACGCGCTGAGGATCTTGTTGCCGGTCCACGTCAGGCCATCGGTGCTGGTGTAGCAATACGACTCGCCGAATCCGTTGTTGGCCGCGCCGATGAAGGTGATGAACTTGCCGTTGATGAAATGCACTTTCGACGCGCCGTTGCTCGTCGTGCCGGAGGGCATGGCTTGGTTGCGGCCGGTCCACGTCGTGCCATCCGTGCTGGTGGCCCAGCGAAACGCGGATTCGCCGATGCCCTGGCCCATCGCGACGAAGATGCCGTTTCCAAACGCGACGCCGACGAAGCCCTTGACCTGCGGCTCGACGACGCCCTTGCCGGCGTTGCCAAAAGTGGCGTTGAGCGAAGTCGTGTCGACGACGGAGAACGTGGGAGTCTGAGCGAACGCGGCAGCCGCGGCGAAGAACAGAATCGTTATCGTGGGAAGAGGAGTGAAGCGCATCGTGTCCACTCTACCGGACCCCGGGCGTTCCGGGACATACGCACACTTGCGTAGATGGCCGGCGGGCTAACGGGCGGCGGGCCGCAGCACCTCGAGCGCGGCGAGCGTCGCGGCATTGCGCGTCTCGAGGCCGAGCTTCTGGAAAATATGCTCCACGTGCTTGTGAACGGTCCGGACGCTCGCGCCGAGAATCGTCGCGATGTCGGGGTTGCTCTTGCCCTGCGCGATCCAATAGAGCACCTCGGCCTCGCGCGCGGTCAGGCCGAGCTGCATCAACGCCACCGGGCCGGGCGGCGCGCCGCGTTCCTCGAGCACGAACATCACGAGGTCGGCGCGGCCCTGCTCCGCGAAACGCCGCGCGACGAGCGGACCTTCGGCGCCGAGCGCGGCCGGGAGCGTGCCGGCGAGGTGGGCGGGAAAATGTTTGTGCAGCAAATCCTCCGCGAGTCGGGTGCTGAAGACGACGTGACCCGCGGCATCGCAGAGCACGACCGCGCGGTCGAGCGACTGGCTGAGCTGGTTCTCGGCCTCGACGCGCAAGGCGAGTTCGTCGGCGAGCGATTTCTGCAGCGTGCGGATTTGCAGATGCGCGGCGACGCGGGCGAGCACCTCGGGCGGATAAACCGGCTTGGTGATGTAATCGAGCGCCCCGGCGTCGAACGCGCGGAGTTTCTGGTCGGGCTCGTCGATCGCGGTCATGAACAGCACCGGGACGTCGCGGCACGCGGGGCGCTCCTTGATGCGTCGGCAGGTGGCGACGCCATCCATGCCGGGCATGACAAGGTCGAGGAGGACGAGGTCGGGCGTGGTGTGCTCGAGCAGCGAGAGGGCGCTGCGGCCGCCCTCGGCGACGAGGATTTCGTGGCCGGCCTCGGTCAGGGCGTCGAGCAGCAGGGAAAGATTGGCGGGGGTGTCGTCGACGACGAGGATGCGGCCGGGCGCGGGGCGACTCATGTGGGCGGTGAAGCGGAGGGAAGTGCGCGTTCCAAGACTTCGCGGATGCGCTCCATGCGGTAACTCTTCGCGAGCGCGTCGAGGGCGTCAATCAGCGGGTCGGCGGCGTCGGCGGCGCCGCGCAGATCGGCCAGTTGGCGGCGAAAGGCGACGATTTCTCCCCGGCGCGCAAGGGCGAGAAGTCCGGCGAGTGCCGCGGGCGGCAGCCGCGTGGCGGCGAAGGGTGGGCACGACCCGCCCGACGGAGCCGGGCCGCTGGCCGCGGTCTTCCAGTCGAGACGCAAAGCCAGACCGAGGCGCGAAAGCAGATCGTCCTCGCGAAACGGCTTCGGGAGAAAATCGTCGCAGCCGGCTGCGAACGCATCCTCGCGGTTGAACGAAAGCACCGAGGCGGACATCGCAATCAGCTTGATGCGGCGTCCGTCGGGAAGCGCGCGCAGGCGTTTCGCGAGTTCGAGCCCATCCATGCCGGGCATGCGCAAGTCGAGAAACACCAGATCCGGCTGCGACGAGGCCGCGATCGCGAGGGCCTCGGCGCCGCCGGTGGCTTCCATGATGGTGAAGCCGAGCGGCGCAAGCAGTTCGCGCAGCACCTTGCGGTTCACCGTCACGTCGTCGACGACGAGCAATTGCCGGCGCGAGCCCTCGTAGCCGCTGATCGTGCGGGAGGGCGCGGCCGAAGCGTCGGCCGCGACGGCGAGCACGGGCAGGTGAAGGCTGAAAAGAAAACGACTGCCGGCGCCGCGGACGCTGTCGACCGTCAGCCGGCCGCCCATGAGCTCGACGAGGCGCTGGCTGATGGCGAGCCCGAGGCCGGTGCCCGGCTCGGGCGGCCGGCCGTCGACCGCCTGATGAAACGGCTGGAAGAGCGCAGCCAGATCGGGCGCGGCGATCCCGACGCCCGTGTCGAGGACCTCGAATTCGAACAGCTCGGATTCCGCGGCGGCGGCGGTGGCGCGGCCGACCCGCAGCGTGACGCTGCCCCGCGCGGTGAACTTGATCGCATTGCCGAGGAGGTTGTCGAGGATCTGCCGGAGCTTGAGCGCGTCGCCGACGACTAGCTCGGGCAAATCCGCGGCGGCGGCGAACACGAATTCGAGGCCCTTCTGCTCGGCGCGCGGGCTCATGGCGGCGGCGATGTCGCGGAGGAGCTGCGGAAAGTGAAACGGCGCCGGGCGCAGCTCCATGCGACCCGCCTCGATCTTCGAAAAATCGAGCACCTCGTTGATCATGCGCAACAGATGCTCGCCGCTCGTCTGCACGACGCGCAGGCGCTCGCGGTTTTTTTCGCTGAGATCGCGGTCCTTCATCAGGACCTGCGCGTAGCCGATGACGCCGTTGAGCGGCGTGCGGAGTTCGTGGCTCATGTTGGCGAGGAACGCGCTCTTCGCGTAGTTGGCGGACTCGGCCTGCTCCTTGGCCACCGCCAGTTCCGCGGTGCGCTCGCCGATGAGCCGTTCCAGTCGCGAGCGCTCGCGTTCGGCGTGACGCAACCGCCAGCGCACGAAGCCGGCGATGCCGCCGAGCGTGGCGAGGCTGTAGAGCCCATAGGCGAGATTGCTGCGCTGCCACGGCGGCGCGACGCGCAGCCGGAAACTCGCCGCCGGTCCCGGCCGCCCCTGCGGGTCGACGGAGCGCACCTCGAACGTAAACGGGCCCCGCTCGAGATTGGTGAACGCGATGTCGTTGCGCGCGGTCGGCGGGCTCCACTCGTCGTTGAACCCGACCAGTCGCGTCTGGAAGTGCTCGAAGTCGGGCTGACGGAACCGGCCCGACGCAAAAGTGATGACGATGGGCGCGGGCGAGTAATGCAGCGCGAGTTCGACCGGGCCGCTGGGCGGCAGCGCGACGGCATGTCCCTCGGCCGCGAGGTCGCGGATCAGAGGCGCGGTCGCCGCGACGCGTTCGGGGAGGCGGCCGACCTCGACGCGCACGAGGCCGAGTTCGCCCTTCCCCCAGACGACGCCCCGCCCGTCGGGGCCGGGCTCCCAGAAAATGCGTCGCGCGCCCGATCCGCCGAACAGCTCGTGAATCTCGGGAGGCATCGCGGTCGGCTGGATGGAGCCGTCGCCTCCCCGCCGCAACCGGAGGAGCGGGTAGGGCACTTCCTTGGTCTTGTAGTCGGTGAGAAGACCGTTCGTCCAAAGCTCCCCGGGCGCGCCGCCGGCCACGGGGTTGAGCACCATCGGGCGCGGTTCCCAAGCGGTGAGCGCGGTGTCAGCGGTAAACCGGGCGTTCGCCTCGTCGTAGCGATAGAGGCCCTTCGCCGTGTCGAAGTGGAGGCCGAAGCCGGTTTCCCAGAGGAATATCAAGGAGTGGCCCGCCGGCAATCCATCGATGGTGGTCAATAATTTCGCCTCCGCCGCCCGCCAGTCGGTCGCGTCGGTTGGACGCGTGACGCGATAGACGCCGCGACTCACCGTGCTGATCCACAGCGTGCCGGCCCGATCCTCGACCACGTCCTCGCACTCGCCGGTGACTCCCGGGATGTCGCCCTCGAACCGCCAGGTGCCGTCGAGGGCGAACGTGCCGGTGCCGGCGCCGCGATCGGTCGCGAAGAAGATTCGCGCCGGCTGGGATTTTGCCGCCGCCAGGCATTTCAAGCCGTCGGTGACCGGTTGGAGCAACTCGAGACCCGCGGGGCTCAGGCGCTGCAAGCCGCTGGCGCTCGCCAGCAGGAGGCCGCCGGGATGCGAAAGCAACGAGGTGAGCCGGACCTGCACGCCAACCCGCGGATCGCGTTCGAAATGCGCGGGGCGGCGCGGGTCGTCGGACGGCACGAGGGCATAGAGTCCGTCGGCGCTGAGATAATAGAACACGCCCTGATGCCGGGTAAAATCCGCGGCGGCGGCGTCGGTGATGCCGGAGTGCTGATGATCGAACCACGTCGCGGCGGAGCGCCAGTTCACCCGCGCGGGACCGCTGTTGGTGCTTGCCCAGAGGCCGCCATCATGGTCCTCGGCGAGCGCGAAGACCGTGGGATGAGGAAGCCCACTCTCGCGCGAAATCTGCCGTTCGAACGCGCCTCCCATGTCGAGCACGACGATGCCCTCGCTTTCGGTGCCGATCGCAATGGCACCGTCATGCAGGCGCAGGGCCGTGAGCAACTGGGTCCGCGCGAGGATGGCATCGGCGCCGGTCGGCCAGCGCTCGAGGACGCCGCCGGCCCGGAGGCGGAAAATTCCGCGGTGGGAAAGACCGACGAGCAGGGCGGTGCCGGCGGGATCGGCAGCGATCACGAAACCGCCCGCGGGTTCGGCGGCGAACGCCGGGTCGCGGCTCAACGGAAGCCACGACTCGCCGTCGAATTCGTAGAGGCCCTCTCCGCGGCGGTGCAGCACGAGACGGCCGCCGGCGGCGGCGAGATGATTGCGCCACGCGCCGGCCAGCGGCCAGACGCGAAATTCGCCGCTGCCGGGCCGGTAACGCAGGATGTTCCGGTCGGTGGCGAAGAAGACATCGCCGCGCCATGCGACGACATCGCGGACAAAGCCGAACGGCTTCGCGCCGGCGGGCACCCGGTCGAGGAGCGACCGGTATTCCGGATCGGCGTTGCCCGGGCGCGGCATGACGCCGAGCTGTTCCTCGTCGCCGACATAGATGTCGCCGCCGGGCCCCGGCGCGAGGGCGCGGGTGAAGGTGAGCGGGAGCTTCAGGATGCGCCAGGTGCGTCCGTCGTATTCCATCAGCGCGAGCTGATTGCCCGCATAGTAAAGCCCGTTTTCCCCGATGAACGGCGCATGAAAAAGAGCGTGGGCCTTGTGCTCGAGATGGCCGTAGGCGCGAACCAACGGCAGGCCGCGCTCGCTGTCGATGGCGACGGCGGAGAGGCAGGTTGCGAAAAAGAGCGCGGTCCAGCCGAGCTGGCGGACGGGGGGCCGCATCGTCATGAACGAGTTTTGCCGCCGCCGCCGCGGGGGAGTCAACGCCGCCGTGATGCCCTACGCATGGATGCGTAGGCCCGGCGGCGGCAGCCGGCGGACCGCGCCACGCGACCCGCCGCCGCCGCAATCGGCCCGAGGCGCCCGACAATCGCGCGGACAGAAGTTCCGGCACAACGGCGGCGCGGGGCCGTCAGGCGGTGGAGCGGGGCGGTGGGGGCGAGGCGCCGGCCACAGCGAGAAACGCGGCGAGAGCCGGTTCGGGGGCCGGTGACTGCCGCCAGCCGACGACGAGCCGGCTTTCCGGCGTGGGCCCGCGCAGTGGACGGAACGCGACCTCGGGCGGAAGATGGCGCGCTTCCGACGGCGTCATGAACGTGGCGCCCATGCCGGCGCGGACGAGACCGATGGCGTTGGCGCGCGGCCAGACCTCCTCGGCGATCCGCGGCGCAATGCCGGAGCTGGCGAAAGCGGCGAGAATCCGGTCGTAAAAACCGGGATTGTGCGCGCGGGGAAAGAGGACGAACGGCGTCGCGGCGAGATCGCGCAAGCGCAGGGGCATGCGCTTCGCGAGCGGATCAGTCGCGGGGAGCAGCACGCCGTTGCGTTCACGCAGCAGTAGTCGGGTGCGGATGCCGGGTGTGGGTGCATCCGGATGGAAAAATCCGCACGCCAGCTCGCCGGCCTGAAGTGCCGCGAGCTGGGTCGAGGTCGGGGATTCCGTCAGCTCGAGCCGGATGCCCGGATGCCGGCGGTGAAATGCGCGCAGTATCCTCGGGAGGACGGTCGCCATCGCGAGTCCCGTGAACGCCACCCGGACGTGGCCGACTTCGCCGTCGGCCACGGCAAGGACGTCGCGCGGGAGCCGTTGCAGCGAACGCAGCAGCGGCTCGACGCGCTCGGCCAGCGCGCGCCCTGCGGGGGTAAGCTCGACCCGTCGGCGCGAGCGCAGGAAGAGCGGGGTGCCCAGCGCCCGCTCGAGTTGCGCGATCTGGCGGCTGAGGGCGGGCTGGGCAAGCGAGAGCGATTCGCCGGCCTTGCGGAAGTGCAGGTGCCGCGCGACCTCGTGAAAATAGACGAGGTGGCGGAGCTCGAAGGGGAACTGATACTCGCGAGGCATCACTGGCGACGAAACAAGTATTTTATTGTCATGGCAAGATTCTGGTAGGGTAGCGCCGTCACCGGTGCCGGCCGCCGGGAGCAATCCGGGTTTCCGGCTTGGCCTCCGGCCCATAACCGCCGACCTTCAACCTCCTTCACCATGCCCAAATCCCTTTTCGAAAAAGTCTGGGACGCCCACGCCGTCCGCACGCTGGCCAACGGCCAGACGCAACTGCTCATCGGGACGCACCTGATCCACGAAGTGACGAGTCCGCAGGCGTTCGGGATGATGCGCGACCTCGGCTTGAAGGTGGCGATGCCGCACCGGACGTTCGCCACCGTCGATCACATCGTGCCGACCGACCAGGTCGCGGAGCCCTATCGGGATCCGCTGGCCCAGGCGATGATGGATGAGCTGCGGAAGAGCTGCCGCGAGTTCGGCATCACGTTTTTCGACCGGGCGACGGGCAAGCAGGGCATCGTCCACATCGTCGGCCCGGAGCAGGGCATCACGCAACCCGGCACCACGATCGCGTGCGGCGACTCGCACACGAGCACGCACGGGGCGTTCGGCGCCGTCGCGTTCGGCATTGGCACGACGCAGATCCGCGACGTGCTGGCCACGCAGACGATGGCGCTGGGGAAGTTGAAGGTCCGCCGGATCGACGTGACCGGCCGGCTGCGGCCGGGCGTCTATGCCAAGGACGTCATTCTCCACATCATCCGCACGCTGGGCGTGAACGGCGGCACGGGCTTCGCTTACGAATACGGTGGCGAGGTGTTCGACCGGTTCACGATGGAAGAGCGCATGACCGTCTGCAACATGTCGATCGAGGGCGGGGCGCGGGCCGGCTACGTCAATCCCGACGAGACGACTTTCGCCTACCTCAAAGGCCGGCCTTATTCGCCGAAGGACGCGGCGTGGAATGAGGCCGTGGCGCGCTGGAAGAGTTTCGCCAGCGATGCCGGCTGCCATTACGACGATGTGGTCACGATCAACGGCGCCGACATCGCGCCGACGGTCACCTGGGGCATCAATCCCGGGCAGGGCATCTCGATCGTCGAGGCGGTGCCGGATCCGGCGACGGCGAAAGGCGTGGACGAGAAATCGTCGATCGAGGAGGCGCTCGCCTACATGAAGCTGAAGCCCGGTGCGCCGATCAAGGGGACGAAGATCGACGTGGCCTTCATCGGTTCATGCACCAACGGGCGGTTGAGCGACTTCCAGGAGGTCGCGAGGTTCGTAAAGGGCCGGAAGGTCGCGGCGGGCGTCAAGGCCATCGCCGTGCCCGGCTCGCAGATTGTCGCCGCCCAGTGCGAAAAACTCGGGTTGGACAAGATTCTCAGCGAGGCGGGCTTCGAATGGCGCGCTGCCGGGTGCTCGATGTGCCTCGCGATGAACCCGGACAAGCTCGTCGGCGACCAACTCTGCGCGAGTTCGTCGAACCGCAACTTCAAGGGCCGCCAGGGCAGCCCGACCGGCCGCACGCTGCTCATGAGCCCGCTGATGGTCGCCGCCGCGGCGGTGACCGGCGCGGTCGCGGATGCGCGCGAAGTCTTCGCCGTGAACTAGTCGTTCTCGTTCTCCCAATCCTAATCGTCTTTCTCCGGTCGCTCACTCCAAGGGAACGATTCACTCCTTCCATTCTCCTCCTTCCGAACATGGCTCTCGAAAAAATCACCTCCATCACCGGCCGGGCCGTCTGCGTGCCCGGTAACGATATCGACACCGACCGGATCATCCCGGCGCGTTACTTGAAGTGCATCACGTTCGACAGCCTCGGCGAGGGGCTTTTTTACGACGTCCGCAAGAACGCCGACGGCACCGACAAGCCGCATCCGTTGAACGAAGCCCGGTTCAAGGGTGCGACGATTCTCCTGTCAGGCGCCAATTTTGGCTGTGGGTCGTCGCGGGAACACGCGCCCCAGGCCATCCAGAAATATGGCTTCAAGGCTGTCGTGGCCGAGGGGTTCGCCGAGATTTTTTTCGGCAACTGCACGACGCTCGGGATTCCCTGTGCGGCGGCGAGCCGCGAGGATATCGCGCGGATCGCGGCGGCGGTGGAAAAGAATCCGGCGACCGAGGTGGTCATCGACGTGGTGAAGCAGGAAATCCGGTTCGCGGGCCAGACGGTCAAGGCGACGGTGCGAGAGGCCGCCCGGGATGCGCTGGTCAACGGTCGCTGGGACCCGATCGGGGAGCTGCTCGACGGCGTGCCGGCGGTGAAAACCACGGCGGCGAAGCTGCCTTACGTTACCGTGTGAGGCGTGGGGGAGAGGGCGGGCTGGCCCGTAGCGCCGGTATGACCCGAAGTCGGCGACTGCCCGGCTCCTGAGCTTGCGCCCCGGGCGGCCAGGAGCCAAGTCGATGGGCTATTCGCCGGCAACACGCCGAACTACGAAGATTTTCTGAACCTTTGCTTCACACGGGCGTCATATCCGGCCACTTTCCAACTCCATGTTCTTCGCTGCCATTGAAGTGTTCAAGGGTGCCGGCCTCCTGATTTACCCGCTTGGGCTGTGTTCGGCGGCGGCCGTCTTTATCATTTGCGAGCGGGCTTTCGCCCTCCGCCGCGCCGCGGTGATGCCGCAGGATCTGGTCGATGCCGTCATTGCCGGACGACTGCTGGTCGGCGGGAAACATACGGTGCTCTCCCGCATCGTGGACTTCGCGGAGCAGCACAAGAACGACGAGGGCGCCGTCAAGGCCTTCGCCCGGCTCGAGGTCAACCGGATGGAGCGGGGCGTCCCGTATCTCGACGTCATTTATGCGGCCGCGCCGCTGATCGGGCTCACCGGCACCGTGACGGGCCTGCTGCAGGTGTTTTCCCAGATCTCGCCCGACACGGGCCTGCCGGACCCGGTGGCGTTCACGAAAGGCGTGGCGCTGGCGTTGTCGGCGACGGTGATCGGCCTGACGATTGCGATCCCGTCGCTCGTCGGCAGCGGCTATCTGCAGCGCAAGATCGAGAGCTATGCGGCGCAGCTCGACGTGCTGCTGGAGCGGATCCTGCAACGCGGCCGGCAATGAGCGGGCTTTACCAGCGGCGCCGGAAGCGCCCCGAGCTCAACCTCGTGCCGTTGATCGACGTGCTCGTGATGCTGATTTTTTTCGCATTCGTCACGATGCAGTTCAAGTCGATGGCGACCCTGAATATCACGCTGCCGAAGGTCGAGACCGCGGGGAAGAACGAGTTCAAGGGGACGATCACGATCTCGATCGACAAGGACGGGGCCATTTCCTTCGGCACGACGGCGACCAACAATCACGTGGTGAGCGACAACGAACTGATCGGGCTGCTCGAGCAGGTGAAGAACATCGACCGCGACATCCCGGTGTTGATCAAGGCGGACGAGACGACACAGTTGAAGAAGCTCGCCTTCGTGATGGACGCATGCCGCAAGGCGGGACTGAACAAGTTCAGCTTGCAGAGCCGGTAAGCCGTCGCGGTCTCGCGCGCAGCAGTTGCGCGGTGGACACGCGTTCGCCAACCTGACGGCATGAAAATCGTCATCACGGGCGCGACCCGCGGGCTGGGGCGGGCGCTGGCGGAGGAGTTCATCCGGGGCGGGCACACGGTCATCGGCTGCGGCCGCGGCGGAGAGGCGATCTTCGACCTGCGGATGACGCATCCGGCGCCGCACGATTTTTCGGTCGTCGACGTCGCGCTCGACAGCAAAGTGGCGCTGTGGGCGGCGAAGGTGCTCGAAAACGAAAGCCCGCCGGATCTGCTCATCAACAACGCCGCCGTGATGAACCGTTTGTCGCCACTCTGGGAGCAGGATGACCGGGAATTCACGAAGCTTGTCGATGTGAACATCCGGGGCGTGCAGAATGTCATCCGGCATTTCGTGCCGGCGATGGCCGCGCGAGGAAAGGGTGTGATCGTGAACTTCAGCTCGGGCTGGGGTCGGAGCGTGTCGCCGGAGGTCGCGCCCTATTGCATGTCGAAATGGGCGATCGAGGGATTGACGAAGGCGCTGGCGGCGGAACTGCCGGCGGGCATGGCGGCGGTGCCGCTGAATCCGGGCGTGATCGACACCGACATGCTGCGCTCGTGCTGGGCGGACGGCGCAGCGAGTTATCCGAAGGCGGAGCAGTGGGCGAAATCGGCCGCGCCGTTCATCTTGAAACTCGGGCCGAAGCACAACGGGCAGTCGGTAAGCGTGGGCGGATATGAGGATTGACGGGGCCGGTGGCCTGGAAGCTCCAAATTCCAAGCGCCAGGAACCAGAGAAGCTTCAAGACACACTCTTCAATTGTTACGAGGCGAGCGTAGGCGAGGTTTGGCGGTTGATGTTTCTCTGGAGCCGGGAGGTTGGTGCTTGGATTTTCCCGATTCGTGTCACGAATCGGGCGGCGGCGGACCGGCGCGGAGCATGGCTTCCTCGTGGTCGAGGAGCTGTTGGAGCGGCCGGTGAACCTCGTCGGCGATGACGCCGCGGCGCCAGAGATCGTTGACCGTGTGGCGTTCGGCCTCGAGCGCCGCGGTGCGGTAGTGGTGCTCGGCGCGACGGCGGCGGCGGGCGCTGGTGCGGGTCTCGCCCTCGGCGGCGAGGGCGGCAAGGCGGTGTTCGTATTCGGCGGCCACGTGGCCGAGCGCGGCGCTTTGCTCGGGCGTGGCGGCGGCGGCCTCCAGGGAACGCAGAACCTTGAGCCCGGCCTCGACGGCGGAGGTGCGGGCCAGATGCTCCTCTTGCGCGCGGCTGTCGTCCTCGCGCAAGTGCAGACGACGGATCAGGCGCTCGAGCGAGGTGCCTTGAACGAGCAGCGTCGCGGCGATGACGCCGAACGCGAGGAAGATGGTGATGTCGCGGCCCGGGAACGGCGTGCCGTCGGGCAGCAGGAGCGGGATCGAGAGCGCGCCCGCGAGGGTGACGGTGCCGCGCATGCCGGCCCAACTGATGGTGAGCGCGGTGGCCCGGCGAGCCGGGCTGGCGCAGACGCCCGGTGAGAGAAACGGCAGATAGACGCCGGAGTAGACCCAGACAAACCGCGCCAGCATCGCCGTCGTCGCGACCCCCGCGGTGAAGCCGACGAGCTGGCCGACGCTGTAATGATCGCGGACCGCGGCGAGGAGGCTGGGAAATTGCAGGCCGAGCAGCACGAACGCGACGCCGTTGAGCCAGAAGAGGGTGAGGCCCCAGACCGCGAAGGTGGTCTGGCGCGTTTCGACGTCCATGCGAACGGGATCGCGCCAGCCCGAGTAGAGCCCGGCGGCCACGACGGCGAGAATCTCGGACACGCCGAGAAACTCGGCGGCGAGGTAGGCGGCGAACGGCGTGAGGAGCGACAGGGTGATCTCGATGAGCGGATCGCTGACCTGGAGGAATTTCAGGGCATCGCGCAACCGGCCGACGACGTAGCCAACGACAAGACCAGTGGCAAAACCACCGAGCGCGAGGAGGGAGAACGACAGCGCGATGCGGGAGAGCGAGAACGTGCCGGCGACGACGGCGGCAAGGGCGAATTTGAAACCGACGAGGCCGGTGGCGTCGTTCATCAGGCTTTCGCCGTTGAGAATCGTGGAAAGCCGGGCGGGCACGCGGAGCCGCTCGGTGATCGCGTTGACGGCGACCGCGTCGGTGGGCGAGACGATGGCGCCGAGGGCAAGAGCCATCGCGAGCGGCAAACCGGGCACGAGCCAGTGCGCGACAAGACCGACCGCAAGCGTGGTAAAAATCACGAGGCCGACGGCGAGGGTGAGGATGGGGCGCCTGGCGCGGACGAATTCGCGCAACGGCATGAGCCAGCCGTCGGCGAAAAGAAGCGGCGGAAGGAAGCAAAGAAAGAAAAACCCGGGGTCGAGGCGGATCCGCGGAAACGCCGGGATGAGCGCGGCGATCACGCCGCCGAGGAGGTAGGTGATGAGCTGGGGCCACGGGAGCCAGCGCCCGACGACGTTGAGGCTCGCGATCAGCAGGAGGAGCACGAGGGCGTGTTCGAAGGCGAGCATGGTGGGAACGGGCCGGGAGATAAGCCGGTGGTGAACCGAACTACTCGCGGACGTGAGAGTCGAGGATGAGGGTGACGGGGCCGTCGTTGACGAGGGAGACGGACATCATCGCGCCGAAACGGCCGGTGGCGACGCGGTCGACTCCGTTGGCGGCGGCGGGAAGCGCGGAACGGGCGTGACGAACGAATAATTCGTAGAGCGGGATGGCGACTTCCGGCCGGGCGGCGTCGTGGAAGGAGGGGCGGGTGCCCTTGCGGATGCCGGCCAGCAGCGTGAATTGACTCACGACGAGGAGGACGGAGCGGCCGGGATCGGCGGCTCCGGAGGCAAGGTCGGCGACGGAGCGGTTCATTTTGCCGTCGGCGTCGGCGAAGATGCGGAGGGCGCAGATTTTCCCGGCGAGCCACAACGCGTCGGCGTCCGTGTCGCCCGACGCCACGCCGAGGAGAACGAGCAGACCAGGGCCGATTTCCCCGGCGACGGCGTTCTCAATCTTTACACGGGCCTCGCTGACTCGCTGAATGACGGCGCGCATGACGATGCTTTCCCCGAAGCTCCCGAAGATTTTTTACGGTGGCGACTACAATCCCGAGCAATGGCCGGAGCCGGTCTGGCGGGAAGATGTGAAGCTGATGCGGGAGGCCGGGGTGAATCTCGTGAGCGTCGGGATTTTCAGCTGGGCGCGACTGCAGCCGAACGAGAAGACCTACACCTTCGAGTGGTTTGACCGGGTCATGGACCTGCTGGCGGAGAATGGGATCCTGGCGTGCGTGGCGACGGCCACGGCGTCGACCCCGGCCTGGATGTCGAAGAAGTATCCGGACGTGCTCGCGGTGGATGCCCAGGGGAAGACCTACTATCCGGGGGCGCGGCAGCATTATTCGCCGTGCAGTCCGACTTACCGGCGGCTGGCGGCGGCGCTCGTGCGGCGGCTGGCGGCCCGCTATGCGAAGCATCCGGCGCTCGCGGCGTGGCACATCAACAACGAATACGGCTGCCACATGAGCGCGTGCCACGGCGAGGCGAGCACGAGGGCGTTCCGCGGGTGGTTGCGGAAAAAATACCGGTCGCTCGAGGCGTTGAACGAGGCGTGGGGCACGGCGTTTTGGAGCCAGCATTATTACGGCTGGGACGAGATCCTGACGCCGCGGCGCGCGCCTTATCACCCCAATCCGACGCAGCAGCTCGATTTCCGGCGGTTCATGAGCGATGCCTTCCTGGAGCTCTGCGTGATGGAGCGCGACATCCTGCGGGCGGCGACACCCGCGGTGCCGATCACGACGAACTTCATGGGTTTTTTCGAACCGCTCGACTACCGGCGCTGGGCGCGGGAGCTGGATTTCACAAGCTGGGATTCGTATCCCGACCCGGCGACAGGCCACGCGGCGGAGGCGTCGGCCGCGAGCGGGCACGATTTGACGCGTTCGCTCAAGAAGGACCGGCCGTGGGTCTTGATGGAGCAGGTGACCTCGCAGGTGAACTGGCGCCCCGTCAACGTGCTCAAGCGGCCCGGGGTGATGCGGCTGTGGAGCCTGCAGGCAATCGCGCGCGGCGCCGACGGGGTGATGTTTTTTCAGTGGCGGGCGTCGCTCGGCGGGGCGGAGAAATTTCACGGGGCGCTGGTGCCCCACGCGGGCACGAAGCAGAGCCGCGTGTTTCGCGAGGCGAAGGCGCTCGGCGCGGAGGTGAGGATGCTCGGGCCGGTGATCGGGTCGCTGGTGCGCAGCCGCGCCGCCATCGCGATGGACTGGAACGCATGGTGGGGCGTCGGGCTCGATTCGCGGCCGGGGCGGATCAACTACGCGGCGACACTGGCGGAATTTCACCGCTACTTTTTCGAGCGAAATATCGCGGTGGATTTCGTGCACCCGGGCGAGGACCTCGGCGACTACGATCTCGTGGTCGCGCCGGCGCTCTACCTGCTGGCCGCGAAGGATGCGGCAAACCTGGAGAGATTTGTCGCGCGAGGCGGGGTTTTCCTGACGACATATTTTTCGGGGATCGTGGACGAAAACGAACGGATCGTGCCGGGCGGCTACCCGGCAGACCTGCGCCGTGTGCTCGGGCTGTGGGTCGAGGAATGGTCACCCTGCGTCGAGGGTGAAACCAAGCGGGTGCGATTTGCGAAGGAAGGACGGACGGTCGCGTGCTCGCATTGGTGCGACGTGCTGCACCTCGAGGGGGCGAAGGCGCTCGCGACCTACGCGGAGGATTTTTTTGCTGGAACTCCGGCGCTGACGGTGAACGAATTCGGGCGAGGGGCGGCCTACTACGCGGGCACGAAGTTCGAGACGGAGGATTTGGCGCGCGTGCTCGACGGCGTGTGCGAACGAGCGAAGGTGGCGCCGGTGTTGCGGGCGCCGAAAAACGTCGAGGTAACGTTACGCGAGAAGGATGGCGGGCGGTTTTTGTTTTTGCTCAACCACGGGGTGCAACCAGCGTCGGTCGCGCTGGGAGGATTTGCGGGTGTGGATTTGCTGACGGGCGGACGAGTGAGAGGAACGGTGAAGCTGGAGCCGCTGGGAGTGCGGGTGGTGGCGGTGGACGGCGGGTCTGCGCGCGCCGGGACCGGGGAATAGCCCGGCACGTGAACGGCGGGAGGCCCGCCACGGAAACGGTGCGATCGCTGCGACCAGACGGTCCGTGGGCTTGCGCCCGTGGTTACAGCATCGGGAGGTGCGGTTCCGTCTCGGCGTCGTAGTTCACGCCGGCGAGGCCGAAGCCGAAAAGCTTCAGGAATTCGCTGCGGTAACCGGCGATGTCGGTCTCGACCGCGAGATTCTCCGTCGTCACTCGCGGCCAGATTTCGCGGACGGCCGCCTGGATCGCCGGGCGCATTTCCCAATCGTCGACCCGTGCGCGGCCGGCCTCGTCGAACTGCGGCGTGTGCCCGGCATACATCTGCGTGGCGAAAAGCCGCTGGATCTGCTCGATGCAGCCCTCGTGCGTGCCGGCGGCCTTCATGAGCTTGTAGAGGATCGAAATGTAGAGCGGGACGACCGGGATCGCCGAACTGGCCTGGGTGACGAGGGCCTTGTTGACGGAAATGAATGCGCGGCCGCCGCCGTTGAGCTTAAGGAGCGAGTCGATGTTCCGGCCGGCGCGCTCGAGATCGTTTTTGGCCAGGCCGATGGTGCCGTTCTTATAGATGGGCCAGGTGACGTCGGGGCCGAGGTAGGAGTAGGCGACCGATTGCGCGCCGGGCGCGAGAAGCCTGGCCTCGGCCAGGGCATTCATCCACATTTCCCAGTCCTCTCCGCCCATCACGGCAACCGTGTCGGCAATTTCCTGCCCGGTGGCGGGATCGATGGTGACCGTGCTGACGATGCCCTTGTCGGTGTCGACGGTCTTGTTGGTGTAGGAGACGCCGACGGGCTTGAGGCAGGACTTGTGAACGACGCCGGTCTGCGGATGCGTGCGGCGTGGCGAGGCGAGCGAGTAGACGACAAGGTCGACCTTACCGAGGTCGGCACGGATGAGATCGAGGGCCTGGCGCTTCATATCGGCGGAAAACGCATCACCGTTGAGATTCTTCGCGTAGAGCCCGGCGGCGCGGGCAGCACGGGTGAAAGCGATCGTATTATACCAACCGGGCGTCGCGGGGCGGCCCTCCTCGGAAGGGCGCTCGAAAAAGATGCCGAGCGTCGCGGCGCCCGAGCCAAAGGTGGCGGCGATGCGGGAGGCGAGCCCGTAGCCGGTCGAAGAACCGATGACCAGGACCTTCTTTGGCCCGGGAGCGATGGCCCCCTTGGATTTGATGTGGTCGATCCACTCCTGCACGTGGGCGGCGCAACCTTCCGGGTGCGCCGTGACACAAACAAATCCGCGGACCTTGGGTTTGATGATCATGCGGCGGGGAGATTTCGCGGGGGGAGGACGGCTGACAAGGGGAAAGCTCCGGGCCGACGGCGTGAAACCCCCAGCGCCAAGCTCCAACAACCAGAGAAACTTCCAGCATGCACGGGGGCGAAGCGATTCGAGGTCAATCAGGCCGGGATGGAAACGCGGGAAACGATTTGGATCCGCGAACCCGGGCCGCGCGGGAAACGGGTCCCACCGACGCTGACGCGCCGAGGCCAAAAACAGCGAAAAAGCGGGAGCTATTTGCCGAGGAGGACGAACGGACCCTCGGCCTTGGGCACACCGCCCTTGCGTTCGAGGGTGACGGCGAAGGCGTTGATCGCGCGGACCGGCTGCTTCGCCGTGAACGCGACATGGGCTGCGCCCGTCTTGGCGTCGACGGTGAATACTCCGCCATCCACGGGCGCAGGATATTGCGGATCGACGACCCAGAGCTGATAATCCTTGTCGGCGGCCAGCGCGGGCAGTTTGTCGACCTGAAGAACGCCCTGCTGCGTGGCGGGATTCCAGACGGCGACGGCGAGGGCCTGGGGCGAATTCTTGAGCATCGAGGCGAGCGTCGTGATCTTGAAGTTTGCGAGGTCGGACTCGAGCTTCGCGTCCGTGGCAATGGCGACGATGCGCTGGGCCTGCCGCTCCAATTCGGCGTCGCTGGCCGCGAGCAATTTCCGGGCGTCCTCGAGCTGCCGGGTCGTGTCGGCCGACCGCGATTGCATCGCGGCGAGCTGCTGGTCGAGCGCAGCGACGCGAGCGCCGAGAGTGGCACGCTCCTCCCCGAGCTGCGAGCGGGCGGCGGCGAGAAGCTGGTCGGTCGACGTGGCGCGCGAGGTGGCGTCCGCGAGCTGGCGGGTGGATTCCGCGAGCTGGCGGTCGAGGCTGGCGCGTTGCTGACCAGAAAGAAGGCGCTCGGTTTCGAGCTGGGTGCGGGCGGATTTGAGCCCGATGTCGGCGAGTTCCTGCTGTTCGCCCAAGAGGGTGGCCGTGGAACGGCTCGCGAAATAAAGCTGGCCGAACCAGGCGGTCGAGATCGCGAGGCACGCAGCGGCGAACCAGGGCAGCCAGACGGGGAACGAGATGATGTTCGCCCGGGGAGTCCCGGCCTTCGAATTCACAATGGACGCAAGCACGCGGTCGCGGAGAGCGGCCGGTGGTTCGACCGCGGGCGCCGCGAGGGCGAGGCTGGCCGCAGCCTCGCGGAGATCGCGCACAAGCGCGGCCAGCGCGGGGTCGCGGGCGCACTCGGCCTCGAACTGCGCCAGCTCGGCGCCCTCGAGCAGGTCGAAGGCGGCGAGCGCGGCGAGTTCCTCGTGACGTTCGTCGATCATAGCCGGCGCGCGAGCGAGTCGCGAAGTTTGAGGAGACCGCGTCGAACGCGGGCCTTGACGGTGCCGAGGGGCTCCGAGAGCCGTTCGGCGATTTGTTGCTGGGTGAGGCCGCCGAAGAACGCGAGCTCGAGGGCGCGGCGTTGCTCGGGCGGGAGCGTGGCGACGGCGGCGCGAACGACCCGGGCCTCGTCGCCGAGCGTCGCACTATCGTCCGCGGCGGCGCCGGCGGTGTCCTCGTGGTAACCGAGGTCGGCGGGGGGCGAGGCGGCGAGGAGTTCGGCGCGGCGGCGGCGGGTGCGCACGCGGTCGATGGCGCGGTTGCGGACGAGGGTGACGGCCCAGGCGAACGCGGTGCCGCGTTCGCTCGCGAAGACGGCGGCCTTTTCCCAGAGGGCGAGAAACGCGTCGTGGGTGATGTCCTGCGCCTCCGCGGGGTCGTTGACGATGCGGAGCGCGGTGGCGTAGAGCGGGCGCGAAAAGCGGTCGTAGAGTTCCGCGAAGGCAGCCTTGTCGCCGGCTGCCATGCGGCGCAGGAGGCGCGCGTCGGCGAGCTGACGCTCGTCGGATGGAGGAGTGGGGGCGGCTCCGCTCATGCGCGCGTCGTCCGGCGGGCGGGCCGGATTGTCCCCTGCGGAAACCGTCGCGGCAAACGCGTCGGGCAGGCAGGACAGCATGATGGACATTTCCGAATCATACGCGTGGCAGGGCCGGAAGGATGCAGGAGACGGCCGGGGGTGAAAGGGGAAAGTTGCAGAGGAGAAACCGGGCGGTTCAGGAAAAGGCGGGAGGCCCGCTAGAGCACGGTCAGCCCGATCAAGCCCAGAACGATGAGCAAGGCGAGGATGGCGAGGATGCGCTTCTCAAGCGCGGTGACGGGCAGGGGCACGGGGTGGCAGAAGCCGGGAGTGGGAGAGACAGGGGTGGGGCCGGGTTACAAGCCGAGCGATTGGGTATGGGCGAAAAACTCGGCGAGCAACGGCTCGCCAGCAATTTCAGCCCAGGGGCGGTTGCTGGAGACGCGGACAAAAAGCTGATCGCCGTTGTGACGGAAACCATAGCGCCAGGCGATGCGCAAAAGCTCGATGGCCGAGTAAGGATCGCGGTAGGCAATCGGCTGGCCGTCGTAGAGATGCCAGAACCAGACGAACTGGGGGAAGTCGCCATTTTTGAAGAGGCGATACTCCGCGGTCGGAAGGGTGCGGGCGGTGATCACCGGTTGCTCGCGCGCCTGCGGGGTGGGCAATGCGCTCCAGCCGGAGCCCGGCCAGCACGCGTCGGGAGTGTGGGAGGCGACAAGGCTCACCGACGCCTGGCCGGGGCGCCAGTAGGCCAGGTAGAGGATGATTTCGACGCCATGACCGCGTGCATCGGTTTTCTTGTAGATCCGTTGCGCGAGATTGTCGGTCTGCAACGTATCACGGAACTGATAGATGTCGGAACTCGTCTCGATCGCCCAACCGGGCGCCGAGGCGGGCAGCATCGCGAGGAGGTTGGGGACGGGCGCGTCGCGATGGTCGGACGGATGGGTGTTGGCGATGAAGAGAATGGTCAGCCCGAGGGCCGCGACGAGGCCGGACGAGAGGATCCTGAACTGCGAGCGAACCGCCAAGGACCGCGGGTCCGCGGCGGGCGGCGGGGCCGCAAGAGCGGGCGGGGGCGGCGGGCGACGTTCGAGCAGGAGCGCGAGCCCGCCGAGCAACACGGCGGTCACCCCGAGCACGGCAAAGCCGGTGACGTCGTGCCAGGTGCCGGCGATGTCGATGCCGCGCGAGGCAAGCAACGTGAGAGCGAGCGAGCGAATGAAGTTCATCAAGAGCGCGAGCGGCGCCGACAACGCGATGATGAGCGCGCGCGCCCACGGCCGGCGCACGAGCGTGGCGGAAAAAAACAGACCGGCGAAAATGCACGAAATCAGGCTGCGGACGCCGCTGCACGCCTCCTCGATGCCGACGGAGCCGCGAGCCAGCTCGAGGACGTTGCCATGCCGGTTCGCGGCGATACCGAGCACGTGGAGGGTGTGGAGGACGTTTTCGGTGACCCGGAGTTGAAGGGCGATCGTCAGGCGGGTGTAGGTGCCGGGTGGGATCGGCGCGCACAGGAGCCAGAGGGCGATCGCGACGCATGCCGTCCAATTGATCGGGATGAGACGGAGCCCAGAATTCGAGAACACCACGAGCCCGGCGCCAAGCAGGAACGCGAGCGAGAGCGTGAGCGAGAGATTTACCAGCGCGTGCGACCAGTCGAGCGAGGCCGCGTAGAGCCCGGCCATGACGAGCGCGCCGAGACCGGCGACGAGCAAAGCCAGCAGAACGACGACGGAGCCGCGGCCGGCTGGAGCCCAGCGCACGGGGCCCGCGGCCCGGCTCTCGTTCAACAGCAACAAGAACACCACCGGCATGAGCAGCCCATGGGAAAGATCGGGGTTGTGGCGCCAGTCGCCCCAGAGTTGCACGCACAACGCAACCATGCACGCGGCGAGCGCAAGGAGGTTGAACTTGGCCAGCCACGGCATCCGGGCAACGGCGGAGGCAGGCACAGCGGGTGGGTTCATGGGCTCTCCGGCCGGACCGTCCCGATGGACCGCGGCGGGCCGGGATAGCGCTCGATCAGCGCATAATTGGTCTCGAGCGGCAGCGGCAGCACCGGCAGGAGCGTGGTGACGCGCTGGATCGCGGTGTCGCCGCGAAAAAACGACTCGACGGCGTTGAGGGCGACGAAGGGCGAGTTCGACGCCTGCTTGAGTTTGACGACCAAAGCGTGCAGCCGGGCGAAGTCGCCGACCGCGCCGGCCGTGCACATCAGCGAAAACCACACGCCGGCACTGTCGGTGTTCATCGGGATCTGGTCGAGCTCCACTTTGTCACAGAGGCGCGCGAAGGTGGCCGCGTCGGGCCAGCGAATCAGGTGGGCACAAAGGATCTTGATCCGGGGAAGGTCGAGTTTCGGAGCGAGCAGCCGGTCGATCTCGGCCTGGCGGGAACGCTGGGCGCCGGCCGCGGCATAGGCATCGAGGAGCAGCGTGGTGGCGGCCTCGTCGTCGAGGTGGTTTGGGGTGAGAAGCAGGTCGACAGCGTCGAGGATATCACCGGGGTCGTGAAGCTTGATCAGCGTTCGCACACGGTAGTAGAGGGTGAATTGGGTGTTGGGCGACGGGTCCGTTCGCCACGGCCGCCGCAAAGCGGCCTGGGCCTCGCGAGTCCGTCCCGTGCGAACAAGCAGCTCGGTTTCGATCAACTGGTGCCAGAGTGCCGCGGCGGGCGACGCATTGGCGAGCAGGGCGTGCAGGGCCGAGTCGTCGCCGGTCTGGTGCGTCGCAAAGAGCAGGGCGCGCATCCAGGCGTAGGCGTGGACGGGATCGGAAAGCGCCTCGTCCCGCGCGAGTGCGGCCACCTTTTCAAAGCTGCCACGGGCGAGCAGGGCGCGAAACCATTCCTGGGCGGTGGCGTTGTGCTCCGCGGGGTGGTCCCGCAACAGCTGGTTGAAGATCTGGTCGGAGGCCTGGGGGTGGGCGGCCTGGTAGTTTTTCGCGAGGGTGAGGCCGACGGCGTAGTTGCCCGGATCGAATTCGTAGGCGTTCGCGAGATAGAGCAGTCCCTCGGCTGTCCGGCCCGCGGCAAAGGCGCGATTCGAGCGCTCGAAAAAGAACCACCCACGGGCCTGCGGCACGCGATACCACAGCCCCGGCCACGTCACGTGCACGATGCTGACCGGATAGCCGATGGCCCGGAGAAAAATGAAAACCCCGATGGCGCCGGTGAGGTAGATCGCCAGGAGCGTGCTGCCATACCAGCCGAACATCCGGCCCCAGAACGGTCGGACGTCCGCCGTGTCGACGGAGCAGCGGAGCCCGTCCTTCGTCCCGACCAGCAGGGGGCAGACGCGGCGGAAACGCGCGGGCTTGTCCCACTGGACGCTGGCTTCGCAGATGGTTTCGAAGGCGCGGCCGGAGTCGCTCAGACTCTGGCAGGGGCAGCGGGCGCGCCCGCGCCGAAGCCGGAACCAGGATTTGCGCAAGTTCCAGTAGACGAGGCCCCCTGCGAGGCGGAAAAGGTCGGCGAGCCAGCCCAGCACACGCGGACGTTAACGGGCGGGCAAGCGGCCCGGCAAACTGTTTTCGGAGCGGCGGACGGGGTTGCGAAACGTTCGGGATCGTGTTTCGTCTGGCTCACAGTTCTCCCATGAAAACCATTGCCAAACTCATCACGTTCGCGGTGGCCGTGGCCGCCGCCGGTGCGATGCCAACGGCGCGGGCGTCCGTGGAAATCGGGAAAGCCGCGCCGGATTTCACCCTGACCGACCTCAGCGGCCAGACGCACAAGCTCTCGGATTACAAGGGCAAGACGGTGGTGCTCGAGTGGAACAACCCCGACTGCCCAATCGTGCGCAAGCATTACGAGAGCGACAACCTTCCCAGCCTCCAGCGCACGGCGACGGCCGACGGGGTGGTGTGGCTGCTGATCAATTCAGGGGCGAAAGGCCAGCAGGGGGCCGACTACAGCGATGCCGAATTGAAGACATGGCTGGCGGAACACAAGGCGGCGCCGACGGAATACTTTCGCGACCCCGACGGGAAGGTCGGCCACCTCTACGCGGCGCAGACGACGCCGCATATGTTCGTGATCACGAAGGACGGCACGCTCGTTTATGACGGGGCGATCGACAGCATCAGCTCGGCGAACAAGGCGGATATCCCGCGGGCGACCAATTACGTCGCGGCCGCGCTCGCGGACGTGAAGGCCGGCAAACCGGTCGAGAAAGCGGCGACGCATCCCTATGGATGCTCGGTGAAATACTGAACGTCGCGCGACTGCCGCGGGTTGAGCCGGAGCCACCAGCTCCGGCTTTTGTTTTGCCTAACGCGGCCGGCGGCGCGGCTGCTGGGCCGCGATTCGCGGTGGCCGCGTTCACCTGGCGGTCGAAGATGCCGAGCGTGCTGATGGCTGGGCTGCCGGCGGCGGTGACGTCGGTGCCGCCAGCCAGCTGGCGAGCCGTTGATAGGCGAGATTCAGATCGACCCTCAGTTCATCGTAGCGGGATTGATCGAAGTTCTGGCGGAGCGCCGCCCGCCGTTCCGTGAAATCCTGGAGGACCGCCGAGGTGGCGGCCTTGTGGTGGACATCGTCATCACGAGCCAGCAAGGCCTCGAATCGCGCGAGCACGCCGTCGAGCACGTCGAGCGCGGCTTTCTGCTCGGTGGTGAAGTGGGGCGGTGGCTGGGTGGCAGGCGTGGATTCGGCGGCGAACAGCGACATCACCGCGCCCAGCGCGATCGCCAGCAGTGCGCCGCGAACGGCGCGGGCCGGCCTGACGCCGAAATCCTTGCAGAAATGGGTAGTGTTCATCTGCCGTCAAAGCCGCTCGTCGTCAGGCCATCTCCAGACCGCGCATCGTGCCGGTGGAGGAGGCGAACTTGTCTTCCTCGATGCCCATCCGCTGGAGCATGGAGACGAAGAGATTGGGCAGCGGATAATTGTGCTCTCGGTCGAATCCGAGGTGCTGCCCGTGGCGAAATCCGCCGCCGGCGAAGATGACCGGCATGTTGGTGCAAACGTGGGCGTTCGCATCGCCGAGGTTCGAACCGTAGAGCACCATCGTGCGGTCGAGGAGCGACTCGCCGTCCTCGCGCACCTCCTTGAGTTCGGCGTAGAGATTGGCGAGGAGCTTCATGTGGGCGAGATCGAGTGCCCGCAACTGCGCGAGCTTCTCCGGGGACTTTCCGTGGTGCGAGAGGTTGTGATATCCCTCGGTGATCGCGATGTCGGTGATGCCCTCGACGGCGGGCGTGGAAGCGCTGTCGAGCATCAGCGAAATCGAGCGGGTCGAGTCGGTCTGGAAGGCGAGTTTCGCGAGATCATACATGACCTTGACCTTGGCCATATACGCGCCGGGGCTCGGCGGGTCGACGGGCACTGGCACGTGGACAACCGGTTTCGGTTTGGTTTCCCAGCCCTTCGAGGCTTGGAGGCGATGCTCGAGATCGCGGACGCTGGTGAAGTATTGGTCGAGGCGCTCGCGGTCGTTGACGCTGAGGTTGCGCTGCAGGTCCTTCGTCTGCTGCGCGACGGTGTCGAGGATGCTTTGGCCGGTGTCGAGCTTGCGAACCTGCGCGTCGACCTCCGCCTGGGTGCCCTGGAGGAAGAGCTGCTTGAAGACCTCGGCGGCCTTGTCCTCCGGGGGGATGGCGACGCCCGTGCCGGTGCAAGACAGGCTCCGGCTGCGGGTGTTGACCGCGAGGGTGATCGAGGGGAAGCGCGTGAGCGTGCCGATGCGTTCGGCGATGTATTGATCGAGCGAGATGGTGTTGTGGAACGAGCCGCTGCCGGGATGCGGCGCCGCGGTGAGAAAGCAAACGTCCGCGGGATGACCGCTGTCGACCGAAGGATGCGAGACACCGCTGAAGACGGTGAAGTCGTTGCGGTGTTCCTGCAGGTGCTGCAGATACGGGGAAGGCGTGTAGTCGCGGCCGGCGCCCGCGGGGAAAAACTCGCGGCCGAGCAGCCCGAGATTGTTGCAGATGGCAAACATCCGGCGCGGGGTTGCGCCCGGCACGAGCGGAGACGACGACGTCGTCGCGCGGGCGAACCCCGGCAGCATCGAATCGAGGAATGGCAGGGCGAGCACGATCCCGGTCCCGCGGAGAAAGTGGCGGCGCGACATCGGCTGGCGCGTCGTGATGAATGGACCGGAGCCAAACGGAGAAGAGGATTTTTTGCTCATGGGGTGGGTCGCTGGCGGGAGTGGGCAAACGGAGGGAATCGAGAAGGGCGGAGGTCTATTTATTGCGGAAGAGGTCGCTCTGCACGATCTCATGCACAAGGCTCCGCACGCCGTAGTCGTGCGACTTTGCGCCGGCGAGGATTCGCTCGATGGCCGGGCGGTCGCTGAAACGGATCGGGGCGCCGGTGGCGTAGACCGCGAGTTGACGGGCGAGATTGCGCGCGATCTGCGTTTCGTCGGCGAGGAGCAGGCGCTTGAAATCGCGGACGTCCTTGAAGGTGCGCCCGTCGGGAAGCGCGCCGCTGGAGTCGACGGGGAGCGCATAGTGAAACGTGAACGGCCAGCCGTTCTTGCCGAAGCCCGGCTCGACGACGCCGTCCTCCGACGAGGCTCGATAGCGATCGCGCCATGCCCCCATCACGTCGAAACTCTCGAGTGCGAAACCCGGGGGGTCGATCTTGCTGTGGCACGCTGCGCAGGTCTGGTCGGCGCGATGTTTGTCGAGCTGCTGCCGGATGGTGACCGCACCGCGGATGTCGGGGTCGACGGCCGGGACGGATGGTGGTGGCGGCGGGGTGTCGAGTCCCATGATGCGTTCGCGGACCCATTTGCCGCGGAGGACCGGCGACGTCGTGGTGCCGTTGGCGGTGATCTTGAGCACGCTGGCCTGGGTCATCAGTCCGCCGCGCGGGCTGTCCGGCGGCAGCGCGACGCGCCGCATGGCGACACCCGTGACGCCGGGAATTCCGTAGTGCGCAGCGAGCCGGTCGTTGAGGAAGGTGTAATCGGACGCCACGATGTTGCGGGCCGGCAGGTCGTGATCGAGCAAGTCGGCGAAGAAGAGATGGGTCTCGTCGAGCGACGCTTCCACGAGCGAGTCGTCGATGTAATAGTCGCTGTAGAGCGTGGTCGAGGGCGACGTGTCGTTCACCTTCCGGATATCGAGCCAGTAGTCGAGAAACGCCTCGACAAAGTCGCGGGACTTCGGGTCGTCGAGCAGTCGTTCCGTCTGCGCGCGCAACACTTCCGGTCGATGGAGTTCGCCCTTCGCCGCGAGGTCGCGGAGAGCAGCGTCGGGCGTGGAATTCCAGAGAAACAACGAGAGGCGCGTGGCGAGCGCGTAGTCGTCGAGGCGGCCGGGAGCTTCCTCGACGCAGACGAATTTCGGCGAGGCAAGCACGGCAGTGTAGCCGGCGAGCATCGCGCCGGCGAACCCGAGGCCGGCGTCCATCTGTTGGTCGATCAAGCCGAGGAACAGCTTCACGTCGCTGTCGTCGACGGGATGCCGGTAGGCGCGCGCCATGAACGCGCGGAGCAGTCGCGCGGCATCCTCGTGCGGATGGGCGGAAACGACCTCGACTTTGGTGAGGACGGTCGGCGGGGGCCGGCCGCGCTGCGCGCCGGCGAAGCCGAATCCGCCCCCGGCGTTGCCACGACCGGCGCCCCGGGCGCCGCGGCCGGCGGGAGGTCCCGCGGGTGGCTCCGCGGCGACCTCGATGCCCACGCCCGGCGCGTTCGCAGCGACTTTTGTCAGGGGGAGATCGCCAAACAGAAGGCGGTAACCGGGCGCGGCGGGTTCGTCGTAGAGCGGGCCTTCAATCTCCATCCAGCGGAATGCCACGGCGGGCATTCCGTCCCGTTGCGCCAGCGGATTCGTGTAGCCGTCGGGAATGCCGGTGGGGCGCGACCGAAAAAACCGCGTGGCATCCGTCACGATCACGTCGTTGGTTGCCAGCCAGACGTCCTCGAGCGTGCTCACGGTTGGATCGGGCGTGACGTCGAACTGGCCGATCCGGCGGTTCAGCGTCGCGCCCTTCGCGTAGATCGTGATCGGCTCGTAGCGGCGGCCGGGTGAGATGTCCTTGAAGTTGGGTCGATACCACTCGGCCGGAAGAACGGCGATGTCCGACGGGTTGCCGCCCTTGGGCGTCTTGCCGATGAACGAAAGCGTCGGCCGCCGTGTTCCGCCCGGGCCAACCCACACCGTGTAACCGCTGAAACGCAGCCGGTAGCGGCCCGCGGCGGGCGCGCGGAAGCCGCCCCACGTCGAGCCGAAGCCCGTCGAGTAGTTGCTCTGGACCCAGCCCATCGCCTCCCGCTCGCGCGTGGCGGGATCGGTGTCGCCGACGGTCATCGGCGCGGCCCCGGAGAGGACGTCGGGCTGCGCCTTGGCGTCGAGCACGGGAAATTTCTGGCGGTCCGGATTGCCGTCGTCCCCTGGGTTCCGCATCGAGAAGCTCTCGCGGGCGTAGTAGCGCCTGGTGATGGTCGGCGGGCGGACCAGCTCGGCGGCGATCGCCTGGCGCAACGCATAGTCGGCGGCGCTCATGAAGCGGGCGAGATGCACGTAGGAGACGTCGAGCGCGCTGCTGATGCGGTTGAAGTGATAGGCGTCGCCATCCTCGGGCAACTGGTCCCTCACCTGCAGCCAGGGCGACTGCAGGAGATCGCGCAGGGCGTTCTCGTATTCGCCGCGATTGAGCCGGCGCTGGGTCGCGCGGCCCTCGCGCGCGGCGAGGTCGTTTTCGTAGGTGGTCAGAGCGGACGTGATGTCCTGAAGAAATGCCGCGGCCTCGGCCCGGTCGGGGCGCTTGCGATCCTTGGGCGGCATCTCGCCCGCCTCGAGCCGGTCGTGCAGCTTGACCCAAGTGAGAAAGTTGGCCGGGTCGCCGGGCTTGAAGTTGAGCGATGTCACATCCAGCCCGCCCTTCAGGTCCTCGTCGTTGTGGCAGTTGGAGCAGTATTTGTCAGTGAACCCGAGAGCCCGATCGATCGCCGGCAAGACCGGGGCCGGCGCCGGTTCGGAGTTGGTGGGTGCGGAAGCGGGCGCCAGGCCGGCCGGCCGGACCGTGGGAGCCGTCATCATCAATGAAAGCAAGAGGAGTGGGACGAGTTTCATCGCTTTTTCCGGGCGTGGAGGAGGGGCCGGCGCTTCGGAGGGGTGGACGAAGTTCATCTTCTTCGGCGGCGGAGTCGAGCGCCCGTTCGTCGGGCACGTGCGAACGACAACCGGTGGTGGACTGAGGGGGTGGGCGAGCGGAAAACTCATGGGTGGCGCCGAAGCCGATGGGGGCGGATCCGGCATCGAAACGCGCCTGCAAGCGCGGTCCATCCGGGCATGACGAAGGGACACGGGCACTCGTTGCGCCAACCTGTCAGGCTTACGTCGATCTTTCTAAGGCGATCTCGGTGCCGAGCAAAATCGCCCCCAGGCCGGCAAGAAGAGCCGTTCCGGTCCGCGAACGTTCTTTGCTCGGGAGTGCGACCCCGGATCGCGATCTATGGCTGAGGGGAGTTCAACGCGCGGTTCGCCTGATTCCCTTGGGCGCCCGATGAATTCGTCTCTCGGACGATGCTGATCGATGTGGCGAAAACCATGCGCGTCGGCGGCCTGGCGGACCGAGTGATCGCTGCCGGATCAGACCTTTACCGCGAACAGCTCCGGATGCATGGTGCCGTCCGCGACCTTGTTCACGGTGCCGGTCATCATGATCGAAAAATTGTCGCCGATCTCGATGCCGATCGTGCCGCCGGGCATGTGGACGGTCACGCTCCGGTCGACGAGCCCGAGCTTGTGGGCGACGGCGGCCGAGGCGCTGGAGCTGCTGCCGGACGCGAGCGTATAGCCGGCGCCGCGCTCCCAAATCTCGATGCGGATGTTTGCCCGGTCGAGGACCTGCAGAAACTGCACGTTCGTCTTGCGTGGAAAATTCGGATGAGTCTCGAGGTGCGGGCCGTAACGGTGGGCGATTTCGGAGGTGACGGCGGGGAGCGGGACGACGCAGTGGGGATTGCCGATGGTCGCGGCGTTGTAGGTGAACTCGCGGTCGAGAATCTTGATCTTCTCGTTGAGCACTTCGCGGCGGGCGCCGATGACCGGAATTTTCGTGCTGTCGAAGCTCACCGACCCCATCGCGATCGTGAGCAGTTTGCCGCCGTCCTTGATCGCGACCTGCACGTGGCCGCCGGGAGTCTCGACGGTGAAATTCGGATTCTTCACGAGGCCCTGGTCCCAAAGGTAACGGGAAAAGATGCGGAGTCCGTTGCCGGATTTCTCGGCCTCGGAGCCGTCCGGGTTGAAGATGCGCAGGCCGAACTCGCTCTGCTTCGACGGCAGCGGGCCCCAGAGGATGCCGTCGGAGCCGACGCCGAAGTTGCGATGACAGACCACACGGATCTGCTCGACCGTGGGGGCGGGTTCCCATGAGGGAAAGTCGCGCGGGTCGAGCACGATGTAGTCGTTGCCGAGGGCGTGGTATTTGTGGAAGCGCATGGCCACTAAAAGTAGTGAGTAGCGGGCGACCGGGAGCGAGTAGAAAACCGACGGCGGCGGGCACAGATCTCCGTGGCGCGCGACCGAACACGCGCCACGTTATTTCACAGAAACGCGAGAGCGAGGCGGAGGGTGTCCCTTGCGCCGGTTTCGAGGTTGCGGCCGTGGCTGAGGATCAGGCGGTCGAAGTCCCAGGCGAGAATGTGATCGAGCGAAGCGCGGAGGGCCGGCCGGTCGCGGATGAAGGCGCGATAGAAACGCGAGGTGCCGAATTTGCAGTAACAGTCGTTGAGACGGAGCAGGACGCGGCTGAGCAGCGGCATGTCGGAGCCGAGGTTGAAGACCAAGTCGGTGACGATGATCGTGCGGCTGGCGCGATGGAGGAAAACCACCTCGTTGACCCGGGGCATGCCGCGCAGGACGTGTTGATCGAAGGTGGCGGCCCAAGCCGGATCCGGTGTGTCGCCGAGCGTGTCGGTGAATTTCAGGGCGGGGCGGAACTTCGAGAAACCTCTCGCGCCGTGGAAGCGGGCGCGCGGATAGGCAGCGAACCAGCCCTCGAGATAGGTGTCGTGGCCGCCGTTGGGCGCAACGACGTGCGCGACGGGGCCGAGCGCCGCAAGCGCCGCGGCGAGTTCACGCGAGTGAGCGACCGGAGAATGAATCCAGAGCGAACCGTCGGGGAGGCGGGCGACCGTCATCCGGTGGCCAAGCGCCATGCCGACGACGATCAGCGGCGCATCGAGTTCCCAGAGGCCCGGGGCAAAGGGCGTGAGCATCGGCTCGGTGAAGGGGGAACGCGCAAAAAGCCAGGGTAGCTCGGAGGACCGCCCTCGCCCCGGATTATTTCGTGGCGACGGCGACGCCGGCCGGAGGAGCGTAGCCGAAGAGACCTCGCTTCTTGATGGCGGTGGCGACGGAGGTCGGGACCATTTGCTCCCACGTCGCGTCGTTTTCCTTGATGCGGCGAAGCACGTCGCGGGAAAAGATGTGCAGGATGTCGCGATCGAAGCCGACGATCGAGTCGATGTAATGGTTCTCGAGGAGATGATTGTAGAGGTTGCGCAGGTGATCCACGACCTGGACGTTCTTCGCGTTGATCAGCACGTTCGAGGCGAACGTATGGCTGCCGGTGGCGCCGGGCGCCGGAACGACCTGGCCGTTCATCAGGTAGCGGTCGTAGGCTTCCTGGCGCATGGGGTAAACGTAGAGGCGGACCGAATGGCGGAAGAGGCGGCCGAACGACTCGAGGATGCCGCCCTCGAGGTTTTCGTAGTATTTTTCGTTGAAGATCTCGATGAGGTTGTTGATGCCCATCGCGACGCCGATCATCTCCTTCGTGTAACGGCGGAAGTAGGAGGTGAGGCGGTAATACTCGGAGTAATTTGAAATGAGGACGGTGAACCCGATGTCGGCGAGGAGGTCGACGCGGGAAAGAAAGTCCTGGGCGTCGAGTTCGCCGGCGGCGAGGAGGTTGTTCATCGTGATCTCCATGAGGACGATCACGTCTTTGCCCTTCACGAGCGGTTCCTGGACGAACTGCGCGGTGGCGCAGTTCAACATGTCGACGTTGACGTGCGTGACGGGACGGAAACTGCCGCGCTCGACGAGGATGGCCTTCTTGTAGAGCACCTCGGACGGTTGCTGGACGTCGCCGCCCGGGCCGAACATCACGGCGTTGGTCAGGCCAAAATGCACGAGGTGGAGCGACATCAGGCGGTTGTCGACGTGCGCGAAGGCGGGGCCGATGAACTTGAGCATGTCGACCTCGATGCGGTCGGCGCTGAGGTTATCGAGGAGCGACTCGATGAATTTTCGCGGGTCGTCGCGAAAATAGAACGCGCCGTAGACGAGGTTGGTGCCGACGATGCCCAGCGCCTCCTGCTGGAGGACGTTCTCCTTGTCCCACATCCGGACGTGCAGGATGATGTCGCTCGGCGCGCCGCCGGCTTCGGCCTGAAAGCGGATCCCCATCCAACCGTGGGCCTCGTTGGTCCCCTTGAAGTTTTTCGTGGCGACGGTATCGGCGAACACGAAGAACGTCGTGCGGTCGCCGCGCTGCTGCGCGAGCCGCTCGACGAGCAGGTTGAACTCGTGCTCGAGCATGAGTTCGAGGCGTTCGTGCGAGACGTAGCGGGGCGCCTTGCCGTAGATCGCGTCGCTGAACGTCATGTCATAGGCGGAAATCGTTTTCGCGATCGTGCCGGAGGCGCCGCCGGCATGGAAAAAGACGCGGGCGACTTCCTGGCCGGCGCCGATCTCGGCGAACGTGCCGTATTGCTCGTCGTTGAGATTAATCGTCAGCGCCTTGCGGTTCGTGGTCAGGAGAGTGTTTTGCGCGGCCATGGTGAACCATGGTGACCATACGCGGGCATGGCGCAACCAGTTCGTGACGGAACGCGTGTCAGCGCGGTGAAATCGCCCGGCGGCGTTTCGACTGGAGGAACGCCGGAAAGCGGCTACGGTGCGCCCTTCCATGAGAAATTTTTTCACGTCGATGCTGGGCGCACTGGTGGCCCTGGTCATCTTTGCGGGCGGGTGCGTGCTGGTCTTCATCGGGTTTATCGGGGCGATTGCCGCCATCGGCGGCGGGGAGAAGGCGGCGCCGGCCCTGGCGCGCGGCTCCTACGTGGTCTTCGACCTGTCGAGCAACATCACGGACGCGCCGCCGCCGGTCGACCTCGGGATGTTCGGAGGCGCGCGCGACGACACCATTCAACTGCGGACGATCACGCGCGCCCTGCGGGCGGCCGCAAAGGACGATCGGGTGGCGGGAGTTTTCGTGACGGGCGACCTGACGCCGGCGGCATTTGGATCGGGCTATGCGGCGCTCCGCGAGGTGCGGGCGGCGCTCAACGAGTTCAAGGCGGCGGGCAAGCCGATCACGGCCTACCTGACCTATGCGACCACCAAGGATTACTATCTCGCCTCGGCCGCGACGGACCTGGCGATCGATCCCTACGGCATGATCATGATGCCCGGGCTGGCGAGCGAGCCGATGTTCTACGCGGGAGCGTTCGAAAAATACGGCATCGATGTCCAGGTCACGCGGGTCGGCAAATACAAGTCCTATGTCGAGCCGTTCACGCGGACCGACATGAGCCCGGAAAACCGGGAGCAGGTGAAGAAACTTCTCGACGACATCTGGGGCGGCCTGCTGACCGATGTCGCGGCCGGGCGCGGACTGACGCCGGCCAAGATTCAGGCGACCGTCGACGCGGAGGGACTCATCCGCCCCGAGGCCGCCGCCAAGGCCCGGCTGGTGGACCGGGTGGCGTATCGCGACGAGATCTACGATGACTTGAAGGCCAAGACGGGGCGCAAGGATTCGTCGGAGCCATTCAAGCAAATCACGCTCGCCGATTACGCGAAGATTGCGAAGGACGTTCCCTTGGCGCCGGAAAAGCAGGGCGAGAAAGACGAGGGGTCGGCCGGATCTGGCGGGTCGGGTCGCATCGCGGTGGTCTACGCGGAGGGCGACATCGTCGACGGCGAGGGCGACATCGGCGAGGTGGGTGGCAGCCGGTTCTCGCGGGAATTGCGCAAGCTGCGCCAGGACGACGAAGTGAAGGCGGTCGTGCTGCGGGTGAACAGTCCCGGCGGCAGCGCCTCGGCGGCCGAGACGATCCAGCGCGAAATCCGGCTCCTGAAAAAGGTGAAACCCGTGATTGTTTCGATGGGGAGTTACGCCGCGTCGGGCGGTTACTGGATTTCCGCCTACGGCGACCGGATCCTGGCGGAGCCGACCACCATCACGGGTTCGATCGGGGTGTTCGGGATCCAGTTCGACGTGAAAAAACTGGCCAACAATTTCGGCCTGACGTTTGACAGCGTGAAGACGGGGAAATTCGCCGATTCGATCACGATCACGCGCCCGAAAACCCCGGAAGAGATGGCGGTCTTCCAGCGCATGGTGGACTGGATCTACAACGAGTTCATCGACAAGGTGGCCGATGGACGGAAACTGCAGCGCACAGTCGTGGAAGAAATCGCCCAGGGCCGCGTCTGGTCGGGAACGGAGGCGGTCAAGCTCGGGTTGGTGGACGAGATCGGCGGGCTGGATGCCGCGATCGCGCTCGCGGCATCCCGGGCGGGGCTCGGCACGCATTATCAACTGACCGAATATCCGCGCGAGAAAGAGCTCTTCGAGGTGATTCAGGACTTCATGGAAAACGGCCTGCCCGAGCGGGCGCGAGGCACCGGCATCGCGGCGAAGATCGCCGCGCGGATCGAGACGGAACTCCAGACGCTCAAGTCGTTCAACGACCCGCGCGGCGTCTACGCGCGCCTTCCACTGGAATTGACGATTCACTAGTCCGGAATCCAGCCCATGAATCACATCCTCTCCCGCGACACCCCTGCCACTGCCATACCGGCGGGTAACGCCGTCACCCTGCCGGCTGGGGCGGAGGTTTTCATCACCCAGACCCTTGGCGGCAACGTCACGGTCCGCACCGACAACGGGCTCTTCCGCATCGCGCGGGAAAACGCCGACGCGATCGGCGGCTATACAAAGGACGGCGGTGGAGAAACGGTTGCGCCGGCGGCGGGTGCGGCCGACTTCAGCGAGCAGGCGGTGTGGGAAACGCTGAAGACCTGCTTCGATCCGGAAATCCCGGTGAACATCGTCGACCTTGGGCTCGTTTACGACTTGAACATCGAGACGGCTCCCGGAGGCGGGCATGTCGTCGAGGTGAAAATGACGCTGACCGCGCCCGGTTGCGGCATGGGCCCGGTGATCGCGGAAGACGCGCGCCAGAAAATCGCGACGCTGCCGACGGTGGACGATGCCAAGGTGCATATCGTCTGGGATCCGGTGTGGACGCCGCAGATGATTTCGGCGACCGGGCGCAAGGTGCTGGGGCTCGAATAGCAGATCGCCCGAGGCCGGGACAGACGGCGGCGAAATCCGGCCCTAGGCGGTGACGGTCTCGAGCGAGCAGCCGTCGGCGATGGCGGCGGGTGTCTCGCAGTTGGGCCGGGCGATCACGCCGGGGTAGGGCTCGAGGGAGAATTCGCGCGCGGCCGCACCGGCGGCGACCAGATGGCGGTCGCAGACGGAAAAAAGGCCGGACTCGCTTTCGGCCCGTCGCATATCGTGCAGAAAAGCGCCCGTCGCATCCACGCCCTGGCCGACGAAGTTGAGGTATTTCTTCATCTTGTTGACGTGATCCCGCTCCGGCAGACCGGGCACCTCGGTGGCGCGATAGAGACGCTCGATGTAGTCGCGCACCTCGGCGAGCGTGAGACGCGGGATGGGCGCGCCGGCAAACAGGGCCCGACACTGCTGAAAAATCCAGGGATTGCGGATGGCGTGGCGGCCGATCATCACGCCGGCGGCGCGGGTTTCCGCGACGACACCGGCGGCGCGGGCCGCGGAGGTGATGTTGCCGTTCGCCAGGACGGGGCACCGCGCGCGGGCCACGGCGCGGGCGATGAAGTCGTAGCGAACCTCGCTGCGATACATTTCCTTCACGGTGCGGCCGTGAACACTCAGGAGGTCGACGCGGTGCGCGTTGACGAGATCGAGGAGCCGGTTGAAGTGCGTGGTGTCCTCGAAACCGATGCGCATCTTGACTGTGAACAAACCGGGCACGGCGGCGCGAAGCGTGCCGAGGATGCGGTCGACCGTGTCGGGATCGCGCAGGAGACCGCCACCGACGTTTTTTTTGTAAACCTTGGGCGCCGGGCAGCCGAGGTTGAGGTCGATGCCGGCCACGTTGTGGCGGAGCAATTCGTCGACCGTGCGGGCGAGATGGCCGAGGTCCTCGCCGATGAGCTGGGCGAAAACCGGCCGGCCGGTGGTATTTTCGTCGATGGAGCGGAGAATGTGCTTCTCGGGTCGCGACTGGGCATGAACCCGGAAGAACTCCGTGAAAAAATAATCGGGCGCACCGTAGTGGGCGATCACCCGCATGAACGCGAGGTCGGTCACGTCCTGCATCGGCGCGAGCGCCGTCAGGGGGCCGCCGGCCTGCTGGCCGGGCGGAAGCGGAACTGGGAGCGCCGCGGCCACGCTCAGGCGCCCTCGGAGGGCTCGTCATTTTCCTCGGCCTGCTGCTTGAGCACGCGTTCGAGGATCTCGGTCATGTCGTCGACGCCGTCGAAGACGACGCGGGCGACGTAGATGGGGCGTTTCTGCTGGAGGGCGAGGACGATCGAGTCGCTCGGGCGGGCGTCGAGCTCGACGATTTTTTTCCCCAGCTCGTTTTCCATGCGGAGAAGAATGCGGGCAAAGAAAGTGCCGTCGCGGGCGTCGTTGACGACGACATGATCGAGCCGCGTGCCGAGTCCGACGAGGAGGCTGCCGATGAGATCGTGGGTGAGCGGGCGGTCTTTTTTCACGCCGTTCAGCGTCATCTGGATCGCGTTGCCCACGGAATGGTCGACATAGATGACAAACGTCTTGGCGTCGTTGCCGAGGAAGACGGCGCAGCCGTTGGCGGTGGGCATCACCCCCTTGATGGTTACGGCAACAACGTCGTTTTGCATCGCGCGAAAACTCTGCGGGAACAGCGGGAAAGCGCAACCCCGCTTCGTCGGGGCGCCAAAATACCGAAGACTGCGAGTGGGCGACCAAGAGGCAAAACATGCGATGTTAGCGGCTGGATTGTCGCCTACAGGCCGGTTGGGTGCTCAGAGTTCTGGTAGCGAAATTGGGCCGGAAGGTCGTTTGGAATCGAGTTAGGGTCCCGTAACCGAATCAGCCGAATCTTGATATCGTGAGTGCGAATGAACTCCCGCTGAGCCGGGGTGTATGACTCATATTGGTAGGGCGGGTAGGAGAGCGGATTTTCAATTTCAATCAAAGTGTTCCCTGCCGGACAGGGTAGCGCGCCACGAACAGGATAGAGCACCTGTGCATTGACCAAGGCCAAGTCAGGCCTTGTCACAGGCAGGTCGAGTGGAAAATACAACGAGCCGGAAACACTCAGCGTATGCTTGGGGTTGCCGTAATTTTTCAACACTGCAATTTCGACGTCACGTGGAAAGAGACGTTCAAGATGCCCCGCAAAATTGAGCACAGCGAGGACCGTGAGGGTCAGGATCGACAGGACGGCCATTGCTGTCCGTTGGGCCAGCAGGGTGGAAAATGCCCAACCGCCAACCAACGCGAGGAGAGGCACGAAAGGCTTTGCCGTCCGACCGTAGACGACAAAGATCTCCAATACCGTCGAGAATAGAATCAGGAGCGCATACGCGCCGGCGATGCCTCCCAACCATAGCTTCACCCTGCGTTCGATCAGAACACCCCGCCAAAGTTGGGTGCAGATGAGCGTCGCGCTCAACACCACCACGGCGATTCCGGTGCAGGATTCCGATTGCGCGAGATAAGCCCACGGTAGCGACCAGCCTTCGGAGAACAACCCTTGGGTAGCGGTCTGGCTGAACGCCCTCATGATGCGGAAATATTCCATCCCACCGGCGGTCGCACCAACGGCAACGGGCAGACCGATCCCCCCTGCGACGCCCGCGCACAGCGCGAGTCCCCGTGTGGCTAGAGGAAGGACAGGACACGCCCTGCAGGCAATCATCGTTGCGGCCACGGGGACCAGAAACCAGTAGCCGTTGTAAATCTGATAGGCAAAGCCGATCATAAAACCCGCGACCAGAAGCCGGCGGGGGTTCTCTGCGCGCAGACCCAGCAGCAGTCCGCCTAACGCGGCGGCCAGGGCGGCATCGTAAGGCAAGAGATGTCTGGAATAATACAGCGCGGTGTTCGACAAAGCCATCAGTCCGGCACTCCAGAGCGCCTCGTCTTCCGCCGCCCCGGTGGCGCGCGCCAGACGATGAACGAGGAGGATATTCAGCGAGCCGAATAGCGACAGGACGCCGGCGGCGAAACCGATGGTAAGTATCGAAGGATCGCCTCGCGACCAATCGCCGAATGGACCGGCTTTAGCCACGAGGTGTTGGACTGCGGTGACTCCGGCGGCGATCCACGTGAATGCCGGATGTTCTGGCTGCGCCAGTTGGGTTCGGACACCAGTCCCGTCCCCGTGCAGAAGGGCCAGATAGAGCTGAATGCCCCGGCCATAGCGCCCTTCATCTCCAAAAAAATACTGGCCCCCGGCCATGGCCAGCGCCCAACGGGCGGCCACCGAAGCAGTCAATATGGCGGGCAATGTCGCCCGACGAAGAAGGTGCGGCGTGCTAACCGGTGACATATCCAAGCTCGCGAGCTAGGCGAAACCGAGGAGGCTGATGCCCCAGGCGCGCGCCTGTTCGAAGACGGCGGGGCGGTCGAGGATGATGACCTTGCCCGCCTCCAGCGCCGCGGCGGCGACGTGCGCCTCGCGCATGGTCTCGAGGGTGCGCTGGCCGACGCAGGGAACGTCGAAGCGAAAATCCTGCCGGGCCTTTACCGTTTTCACGAAGAGCGTGTGGTCGGTCTTCAATGTGCCGGCGCGCCGCAGCATTTCGTCCGTGCCTTCGTAAGCCTCGACCGCCAACACCGTGCCTTTGCGGACCACGCAGCCCTGGCCGATGTCGAGGCGCGCGCATTCGCGGGCGATCAGGACGCCGTGGTCGACATAGTCGCGCTCGATGGGGAATTTGCCTCCTGTCATACAACCGGGCGTGGCGAGGTGCTCGTCGAGGAAGGCGCGGGCGTCGAGCAGGGTCACACCGAGTTCCTCGATCTCCGCGGCGATGGCGCCAAAGATGGTCTCGGCATTGCGACGTTTGAGGGAGAAAAGAATCTTGGTGGCCTTCAGGTCGGGATGCAGTCCCTTGAAGAGGCGGCGGGGCGTGATCTGGCCGGCCATGAGAGCGTAGCCCGCGCCAAAGTCGCGGAGCGCTTTCAGCATCTTGCCGAGCTGGCCCACGAGCAGGGTGCGGCGGTCGGACTCCGGGAACGAGGCGACCAGGTCGGGCGGAGTTTCCTCCTCGAACGCGATGAGTCGGAGCGGTATCCCTGCCTGCCGCGCCGCCTGCGCAACCAAGACGGGATAGAGGCCCTGGCCGGCGATGAGCGCGACGGGCTTGCGCGGGTCAAAGGCGGCGGGAAGAAAGGCGGATGACAGCGGCACGAGGAGACGCTGGGGGCTGGAAGGCGAAGGCGGAAGGCGGAAATGCGGCGAGAAAAAAGCCGCGCGGTGACGGCGCGGCTGATGGGAAGGCGGGCCGCAAGGCCGGGCTAGGTCTGGGAGCCGTAATATTTCTTGTAGCTGCGATAATAGCGGTAGTTCGAGTAATACTCGATCCGGCGCGGCGAGAGGCCGTTGAGCACGACGCCGAGGATCTCGTTCTTGCCGTTGCGCAGGGCTCGCATGTAGAGGCGGATGTGTTTGCGGTAGGCGCGATTGAAACGGCAGACGTAGACCACTTCGTCGATGCGCTCGGCGATGAGCAGCGAATCGGTCACGGCGCCGAGCGGCGGCGAGTCGACGATAACAAGGTCATACTCCTTCTTCAGCTTTTCGAGCAGTTGGCCGAACGCCGGGCTTTCGAGCAGTTCAGTCGGGCTCTTGGACCGGCCGCCGGAGCAAAGGAGCGAGAGATTCTCGCCGACCTTGATGATGCCGAGACCGGGATTGGTGGCGAGCGTGCCCTCGATCGCCGCGCCGCCTTCGAACCAGGAGATCAGGCCGGAGGTGTTCTGCTGCTTGAAGTGCCGATGCAACATCGGGCGGCGGAGATCGCAGTCGACCAGCAGTGTCTTCTTGCCATGACGGGCAAAACTGCCCGCGACGTTGCACGAGATAAGCGTCTTGCCCTCGCCCGGAATGGTGCTCGTGACAAGGAGGGACTTGGGGAAATCCAGTTTCGAATGGATCTTGATCGAACTGTAAACGCTCAGGAACGCCTCCACGCCGGGCGCCTGTTTGTTTTCAAGGAGCAGCGTGTATTTTTCGTCATCCTTGACGCCACCGAGGTCCGGGATGATCCCGAGCAGGTTGGCGCCAATGAACGATTCGACGTCCCACGCGCTTTTGATCCGGTCGTCGATGAAGCTGAGCCCGACGGCAACGCCCACGAAGACCAGCACACCCAGGCCGACGCACGTGTTCATGATGCCACCCTTGTTCGGGGAGATCGGAAAGGGATTCAGGGTCGCGTCGTCGAGCGGATGGAGCGGAAGGTTTTCGATATATTTCGTGGTGCGCGTTTCGTTGAGGCGGTTGAGGATGGCCTGATAGTTGGTCTTCGCGACATCGGACTCCTGCTTGAGACTGCGGTATTCGACGCCGAGATCGCTAAGCCGGAGCGATTCCTGTTCCCGTTTGGCATATTCCTGCTCGTAAGTCTTGACGCTCTGGCGCGCCTCCTCGAGGCGGGTGTTGAGCGCGGCGATCGCCAACGCCTTGGCTTTTTCCAGCTGCTCCTCGGTGATCGCGATGTTGTTGGCATTCGTGATCATCAAGGGGTGCCGCTCCAAATAACGTTCGGAGAGGCGGGCCTGTTCCTGATGATAAGCGTCGAGCTGCCGTTTGAGATCGGGGACGGAGCCGAAGCTGGCAATGAAAGAGATTTCGAGAAGGTTTTTGCCCTGCGCCTTGAACTCGTCGACCTGCTTGACCTGGTTTTCGACGGCCAGCAGGGCGAGATGGGCCTCCTGCAGCTTGCCGCTCACGGTCTTGAGCGCCTCGTCGACCATGTTCCGGTTGCTGTCGAGGGAGATCAGGTTCTTCTCCTTCATGTATTGCTGCAACTTCGCATCCGCCGCTTCCGACTCGCCCTTCAGTCTCTCCGCTTGCTCGTTGAGATTCGCCACGGCCTCCTCGGTCCGACCGCCGGCGTTATCGCGCAGATACTCCATGAACTTTTTCACGTAGCGATTGGCGACGATCATGGCCGCTTCCGGATCGTCGTGAATGACGCTGACGCTGATCAGAAAACTGTTGTGGACGGAGCCGAAGGTCACCTGACCCAGCGGCAGGCCGACCGCCGCCGGGGCGGTGCCCGGAGGGGCGCGCTTGAGGGCCGCGCGCTGCAGGATTCTACGTTCATCCGGAGTGAAGGACTCGATCACCTTCGCGCGTAACCGGCCACTTTGGAGAATCTGGATGTTGGTGTTGAGGTCGACATCGCTGCGCATCGCCTGATCGACCACGCCCTGAGTCATGACGACGGTATCGGGCTTCTCGAACTGCATCGTCGCAACGGCGCGATAGGAGGGCAGCTCTCGCAATTTGACGTAGCCGTAGCCAACTGAAACCAGCAGCGCGAGCGGGAGGGCGATCCAGAGGCGTTCCCGCAGGATGATGTAGTAATCGCGCAGCGTGCGGCGCTCGATGACATCGTCCTCCTTGTCGGGGCGTGGCGGGGGCGGCGGCGCGATGGGAGGCAGTGCCGGCGGCGGTTTGGCGGTGTTTTCGGCCATCGAGGACGGGCGTTAGAAAATTTTCTCGGGGACGAAAATATTGTCACCGGGTTCGATTATGAAGTCGCCGTCGTTGGAATCGCCGCTGTCGCGGCGTGCATGCATCACGCTGTCGACGTTCTTGGTGAAGACCACCGTCTTGCCGTCAGGGCCGTCCCGGCTGATGCGGACTGCCTTGGCGTTCGCGGTCTCCTGCAACTGCACCTTGCTGAGCAAGTCCTTGAGCGTCGTCACGGTCTCGGGTGGCAGGCTGATGGTGCCGCCAAACTTGACCAGACCGCCGACCGTGACGGTGCGGGGGGCGTATTCCTCGATATTGATCGTGACCTGCGGATTGCGCAGGATCCGGCCGTCGCGATAGGCGTTTTCGACCGCGGTCTGGGCTTCGGTGACGGTGAGGCCGGCAAGGTGGACGTCCTGCACGAGCGCGAGGTTGACGTTGCCGTTGACGTCGATCCGCTTGTTCGCGGCGTTGAGGTCGGGCTCACCGATGATGGCGATGCTGATCTTGTCGGTGCGCGAAAGGCGGTAGGCGATGGGGTTTTTCCCGGCGGCCGTGTCGACGGCGGGCGCGGATTCGGCGCGGGCGGCGATGGCGAACCCGAGGGGGCCTGCAATCGGACTCGCGATCAGCAGGAGGCAGAGGAGGCGACGTGAGTGCATAAAGACTACCAACGCGAGGAGAGGTTGAGATTCCAGTTCGTGCGAATAAAATCGGCGTAAGCGACCGTCGACCAGTTTTCGAACCATGAATAGCCGAAGGAAAGCTTCAGGTGCTCGCTCCGACCGTAGCCGACGGTGGCGCCCCAGTCGACGTAGTTGTCCAGCCGTTGCGGGCCGAACAGCGGCGTGGTGCCGCCGGAGAGGATGACACGACCGCTCGGGCCGAGAAAACGACTGGAGCCCCAGCCGCCGTTGAGCCCGACATTCCAGTTTTTGTTATAGGCGTAGGCGACCACGAGGCTGGCGCCGGTCGTGTCGACCGACGTGTCCGTCGCGGTGGTCGAGAAGTCCTTGGAAACCTGCCCGGAGACGTTCAGTTTGCGCGTCAGCGCGTAGGTCGTGGAGCCGCTGGCGGTGAGAGCGTGAAACGTGGGGTCGGTGTTCCCGGCGCCCTGCGGCACACGAATTTGGTAGCCGAACCGGACGGTCCCATTCAAGCCGCGGACGATGCGGCCGTTCAGGCCGGCGGTGAGCGCGTGGTCCGACGTCGCCGTGCGGCGCGACGTCTCGCTATAACGGTAGCGATAACCCCCGATGATGTCGCGCTCGCCGCTGAGGACATAAAACAGATCGGTGCTGGCGCTGTAAGTGGAAAGGTTGGCGAGCGACGTCTCATCGATGTATTTTCGCGCCGAATAGCCCAAGCTGCCGGAAAGCTTGAACCGGTTGACGATCGGGTAAGCGAAGTTGAGGCCGGCGGAATAATTCCAGGACGAACTGCGAATGTTGACCGCCGCATCGGCCCGGCTTTCGCGGGCACCGCTCAGCGTGAAGGAACCGGTGGTGCGGCCGGTCTGCTTGGTCAGCTCGAGCGAGTAGCTTGGGTTGCTGAAGTTCTCGCCCTTCACCTTGCCGTAGCGCGAGGCGCTCACGGAGACGCTGGCATTGAGCCCGATCCAGCCGGCGCGACGCGTATATTCGGCCACCAAACCGGAATTATAGACGTAGTCGCCCTGGCTATCCTTGTTGGCGAAGACGTTCGAGTCGTGGCTCACGCCAAAGGAGGTGTCGACGTAGATGTGATCGTGGCTGTCGTTGAGTGTGACGAGGGCGTAGACGGGCGGGCGGGCCATGGCCGCCGCCAGCAGCGTGGCGACAAGAGCGCGGAAATTTCGCCCAAACGTCATGGGTAATTCGGTGCAGTCTGTTACCCGCCCGTATTCGGCTGCGGACTGGTCAGCGTGGCGGGGCTGACCGTAAACTGGACGGGCAGGGTGGTGGGCACGACCTCCACCGGCACGATCTCGCGGACCACGTTGGTGCCCGTGACCGGCGTGTTGGCGTTCTCGGCGGGGCCGTTGAAGGCGGTGACGGGAGTGCCGGCATCGGCATTGCTGGCTCCGGCCGCCGTGTCGCCGCCGGACTTTTCGGACGCAGAATCACCGGCGGGGCCCGATCCAACCGCATGTTCCTTAACCTCGAAATAGACGGTCTTTTTGGCCATGCACGCCTGATCGACCTTGTCGCCGAGCATGTTCACCTCGTTCGGCGGAATCGCCTGAACCTGCACGATGTTGGGCTGGCCGGGTCCGCCCGGGCGGATAATCGCCTGCTGGCCGGCGTGCAATGTCTCGCCGCCCAAATCCGCCGCTCCCCCGCGCACGGTGCTGTCGCCTTCGAGCATTGAAATCTTCGTTTCGTTGTCGTCGGCCTCGATCACCACCTTGCGACCGAGGACGTTTACGGCGCCGTGGGGTGTGTTGTAAACCATGGTGCTGCCGGCGACGAGCTTGCTGGTGCACAAGCCGACCGCGCCGCGCGACACATAGGCCTGAGTTTGGGAGATCGAGGGCTCGACATCCATGTCCGTCCGATTCGGGGTGAACGGTTCCTGCACGAATTTTTTGAGCTCAACGCGGGTATCGTGGTCGAAATAAGCCCCGGTGCCATTCGAATAAACCATCGTGGAGTAAATCTTGGCCTTGTCTGATTCCTTTTCGGCCCGCTTGGTCTCGATGATCGTGCCTTGGGCATTGTAGACCGAGCGCTTGGCAAGGTCCTGGACCGTGTCGCCGGTGTCGATCTGCGCCTCACCACTAACGTCCGACACGAACAGCTTGCTGGCTGGATTCTTCGACTGCCCGCCTTGGGCATGGGCCACCGTTGCCAGCAAAGCCGATAAGCCCGCGATGGCAGCCGGCACGCGGATGCCGCAGAATAAGGAAGCGCGACGATGGGTGTTCATGATGGTGAGAATCGGAAAGCAGATTGAGGTCTTTTCAGGCGGCGCGAAAATGAGGTATAAACCCTAGAATTGGCAAGTTCGTAAGATTACTTAATCTGTCACAATGTTGAGAATCTTTCCGGGCACGAAAATGACCCGCCGGATGGATTTTCCCTCGAGGTGAGGGGCGACTCGCGCGTGCCCACAAGCCAGCTGAACGGCATCGTCTTGGGAAATGCCCACGGCCACCAGTTGATCGCCGCGATGCTTCCCGTTGACCTGAAACACGAGTTTTACTTCCGACGTAGCGAGCCGCGCCGGATCGAATGCCGGCCACTGCGCCTGCATGATCGATCCCGACCCACCCGTTCGGGCCCATAGTTCTTCCGCGATGTGCGGGGCAAACGGCGCCAGCAGCTGCAGGAGGCATCGCATCGTCTCCAGCGGGACGACCGGCACCTTCTGCAGGGCGTTCACGAACTCCATCATGGTTGAAATCGCCGTGTTGAATCGAAGGGTTTCGATGTTGTCGCCGACCTTCTTGATCGTCTCGTGCCGCAAGCGTGCCAGCTCGGCCGACTCCACGGCGCTGGCAGAGATCTTCGGATTGATTTCCCCGTCGCCGCCCACGCACTCCCGCCAGATCTTCTGCAGAAACCGATGCGGACCCTCGATGCCGCGCGGGTTCCACGGCTTCATCGCCTCAAGCGGACCGAGGAACATCAGGTAGAGTCGCAGCGTGTCCGTGCCGTGACTCGCGATGATCGAATCCGGGCTGACGACATTGCCCCGACTCTTGGACATCTTTTCACCGTCCTCGCCCAGGATGATGCCCTGATGGAAAAGCTTGGTGAACGGTTCATGCTGCGGCACGACTCCGAGGTCGAACAGCACCTTGTGCCAGAAGCGGGCGTAGAGCAGATGAAGCACCGCGTGCTCGGCGCCGCCGATGTAAAGATCCGGCACGCCCCAATAGCGGAGTGCGTCCGGCGACGCGATGGCGGTGGCGTTGCCTGGATCGAGAAACCGCAGATAATACCAGCACGAACCGGCCCATTGCGGCATGGTGTTGGTCTCGCGCCGCGCGCGAACCCAGCTCGCGCCGACGGGGCGGGGTTGGGTGGCGGGCACCGCCGCGCCCGTTTCGTAGTTGAACCAAATCTCGAGCCAACCCGGAACGTTCGCCAACGGGCTCTCGCCATTTCCGCTCGGTAAGTAGGATTGCACCTCCGGCAGTTCGAGTGGGAGCGCCGATTCGGGGATCGGCAGCGCAAAAACCGGCGCGCCATCGTCTGCGAGATAGCTTACTGGAGGCGGGAGATTTTTCAGCGTGGCGGCGGCGTGCCGGTAGTCGGCCTCGCTGACCCAGACGATCGGGAACGGCTCCCCCCAGTAGCGTTGGCGCGAGAACAGCCAGTCGCGCAATTTGTAGTTCACCGTGGCCTGGCCGACTCCGCGGGCCGCCAGATCCGCGGTGATTTTCTGTTTCGCCTCCGCCCATGGCTGGCCGTTGTAACGGTCGGACCGCACCAGGGTGCCGTCGCCGACGTAGGGAAGGTGAACCGGAGCGCCGTCTTCCGCGCCGGCGGGCGGCTCGATCACTTGCACGACGGGCAGGGAATATTGCCGGGCGAATTCGAAATCGCGTTCGTCGTGTGCCGGCACGGCCATGATCGCGCCGGTGCCATAGCCCATCAACACGTAATCCGCGATCCAGATGGGAACGCGCTGCCCGTTGGCGGGGTTGATTGCGTAGGAGCCGCTGAACACGCCCGATTTGTCCTTCGCCAGATCGGTGCGCTCGAGGTCGCTCTTGGCGGCGGCCTTTTTCTGGTAGGCGGCGACACCGGCCTTTTGCGCCGGCGTCGTGAGCGCGTCGACCAGCGGATGTTCGGGCGCCAGCACCATGTAGGTGCAGCCGAAGAGCGTGTCGGGACGCGTGGTAAAAACCTTGAGCGGGCCGAGCGCCTTGTCCTCGAGCTCGAACAATATTTCCGCACCTTCGCTGCGGCCGATCCACGCCTCCTGCATGCGCTTGGTCGAGTCGGGCCAGTCGACGTCCTTGAGGTCGGCCAGCAGGCGTTCCGCGTAGGCGGTGATCCGCAGGACCCACTGGCGGAGATTGCGACGCTCGACCGGAAAGCCGCCGACTTCGCTCCGGCCGTCGACGATCTCTTCGTTCGCGAGCACGGTGCGCAGCTCCGGGCACCACCACACCGGACGCTCGTCCACGTAGGCCAGCCCGCGACGGTAAAGCTGGAGAAAAATCCATTGCGTCCAGCGAAAATATTTCGGGTCGGTGGTCGCGATCTCGCGCTCCCAGTCGTAGGAGAAACCGAGGGCCTTGATCTGGCGCTTGAAGTTGACGATGTTGGCCGCGGTATTGGTCGCCGGGTGCGTGCCCGTTTTTACCGCATGCTGCTCGGCGGGAAGTCCGAAGGCATCCCACCCGATCGGGTGGAGCACGTTGAAGCCCCTGGCGCGCTTGTAACGGGCAACAATGTCGGTCGCGGTGTAGCCTTCGGGATGTCCGATGTGCAGCCCGGACCCCGAGGGGTAGGGGAACATGTCGAGCACGTAGTATTTCGGCTTGCGCGAGTCGTTGGTCGCGCGAAACGAGCGATTTTCTTCCCAGAAAGATTGCCAGCGCGGCTCTATCTCATGGAAGTTGTAGTCGGTGCTCTTGATAGCCATCGTATGAAACCTGCCACTGTGAAACCTTTCCCGGCCCGGTCAATCTCCGCCCTCGTGCTCGTGTTTTTGCTGGCCGCCGCCGGGTTGCCGGCGCGAGCCGCCATGAGCCGGGGTTTCAACCAACTGCTCGACGCGGTGGTGCGGATCGACGTGCGCGAACTGGCGTTTGAGGCGGGGGCGAGGCGCTATTCCGCCTCCATCGGTTCCGGGGTCATCCTTTCCGCCGACGGGCTGGTCCTCACCAATGCCCATGTGGCGAGCAACCGGGCGGTCGAGCTGAACATCACCCTCGCCAGCCTGGAGCGGGTGGGCGCGAAGCTGGTCGGCTGGGATCACTGGACGGACCTTGCGCTCCTCCGAATCGACATGGACGAGGTGAAACGCCGGAACCTTAAGTTCACCCATGCCGACTTTGGCGACAGCGATAAACTTTATCCCGGGCAGACCGTTTACGCGGTGGGCACGCCCTACGGGCTTTCGCGCACGATTACCCGGGGCATCATCTCGAACAATAATCAATATCTCAAGGATCTGCAGGGGGTGAACGGTTACGAGACCGGCTTGTTCAACACTTGGCTGCAGACGGATGCCGCCATCAACCCGGGCAACTCCGGGGGGCCGCTCGTCACCGAGGACGGCAAGGTCGTCGGCATCAGCACGCGGGGCTATTCCGGCGCGAACAACCTGGGCTTTGCGATCCCGGCAAGCACCGCGCAACGCATCGTCGCCGGCCTGGTGCGCGACGGTGTCATCACGCGCAGTTACATCGGCATCGTGCCCAAGGAACTCCAGGACCTGGAAACCTTCTATTCGCTGGCGGCCAACACCGGCATGTTGATCGACAGTGTCGACTCGGGCTCGCCCGCAGCCAAGGCCGGTCTGCGTGGCACCGACATCCTCCTCGCGCTGAATGGCGCCAAGGTCGACGGACGTTTCCCCGAGCAACTGCCGGCCATCCAGAATCTCATCGCCAGCCAGCCGGTCGGCGCGTCGTTGACCCTGACGATCAAGCGCAACAACGAGACGCGTGACTTCACCGTCGTCACCGAGAAGCTCGAGAGTCGCGTCGGCGAGGAATGGGCGCTCGAGAAGTGGGGCCTGAGCGTTCGCAAAGTTTCGCGGACCTTCGCTCGCGAACGGCAACTCGACGATGAAACCGGCGTGCTCGTCATCGGGGTGCAGCCGGGATACCCCGCCGACGTTGCGGGGCTTTCCCGTGGCGACGTGATCACCAAGATCAACCAGCAACCCGTGAACAGCCTCGAGGTCATCAAGGCCGCACAGGCGGCTTATGAGGCCAAGCCGGCCCCCACGCTTTTTGAAGTGCAGAACAATCGCCGCGTCTCCCTTTATATCCTCAAGCCATGAACGTCCGACTTTTTTTCCTGTCCGCGCTGGTGCTGGTGCCGGCCGCCCTGCGCGCGCAGGATTTGCCGGCGCTCTGGGCTGAGCGGACCAAATGCATCGTGGCGGTCGAATACGTCACGGAAACGGAGACCGACCGGCAACCGTCGATCTCGATGGGCACGGTCATCGACGCGAACGGCACGATCATCCTGCCTTCCGGGGCGATCGATCCGCGCGCCGCGACGTGGCAGCTCAAGGAATTCAAGGTTTATCTGCCCGGCGATGCGACGGGAAGTCCCGCGCAATATCTCGGGCAGGACGCGTTCACCGGGTGGCACTTCGTCCGCGCCGACGAGAAGATCCGGTCCCAACTGACCCCGGTGACGGCGTTTGCCCTGAAAGGTCCGCCGCCCGTCCCCGCGCTGGCCGAATTCGTCTGGGGTCTCGGCCTTCGCCCCAAGGACGAGGATTTCGCGCCCTATCTGATGGAAAGCCATGTGGTGTTGATTCAATCGTTGCCGCAGCGCACCGCGATTGCCCAGCAGGAGGTCGCCGGTCCGGGCCTGCCCGTGTTCAACCAATCCGGCGCGCTCATCGGGCTGGGGGCGTCGGCGTTCGGCCAGACGTATCTCCAGTTCGGCAGTCGCGGCCGGGGACCGCAGCAGGTGACGCTCATCAACGTGGAGGAGAGCATGGCCTTCACGCTGGCTGGCGAGATGCTGCCTTATCTCGGGCGGATTCCGAAAAATGTCTCGGGCCGCCCGCTGGCGTGGCTGGGCGCCTACGGGCTCGAGCCGATGGATCGCGACGTGGCCAAATTTCTCAAGCTCGAGGCACAGTCCGGCGCAGTGGTGAGCGAAGTGCTCGAGGGCAGCCCCGCGGAAAAAGCCGGCTTGAAGGACCGCGACATCATCCTCGCGCTCGATGGCAAGCCCTTGCCCCAGCTCAAGCCCGACCGGGTCGTCGTTGACTATATCGAACGCGAGATCGAGCGCCGCGCCCCCGGCGACACGCTGGCCCTGACGGTCCTCCGTGGTGGCGAGCGCGTCGAACTCAAGCCGCTCTTGGGCGAGGAGCCGAAACTGCTCCGCGAAGCGGAGCGGAAATATTTTGACCGGCTGGGGTTCACGGCGCGTGAGTTTGTCTACGGCGATGCGGTGGAGCGGCGCGCCAAGACCAGCGAGGCCACCGGCGTGATCGCCCACTTCGTGAAACCGAGCAGCCCCGCGGCGATTGCGGGCCTCCGTCCCGAGGACTGGATCAAGGAGATCGACGGGGTGGAGGTGAAGACATTCGCGGACGCGGTCGCGAAGCTCGGCGAAATCGACCGCGATCAAGCGCGGGCGGAATTTGTGCTGCTCGTGAGCCGGGGCGGTGAGACCGCCGTGCTGCGCGCGAAATTGAAGTGACGTCATGTTTACGGGCATTGTCCAGGAGACGGGGCGGGTGGTGGCCTTCGCCGCGGGTCCGGCCGCATGGCAATTGCAGATCGCCGCACGTGCCGTGCTGACGGAGGTCGCTCCGGGCGACAGCATCGCGGTCAACGGGTGCTGCCTGACCGTGGCGAAGGTCGAGGGGCAACACCTCTTTTTCGACGTCCTGGAAGAGACGCGGCGGTTGACCAATTTTTCCGCGTTGGCGGCGGGCGGGACGGTCAATCTCGAAAGCAGCCTGCGCTTCGACGGCAAGGTCGGGGGCCATTTTGTCACCGGGCATATCGACGGGCTCGGGGCGGTCGAAATATTCGAACCGCGGGGCAAGGACCACTATCTCAAGGTCCGCGGACCGGCGGGCAGCGGACGCTACCTGGTGCACAAGGGCAGCGTCGCCATCGACGGCATCTCGCTCACGGTGGCGGAAGTCGCGGGCGACACGTTTGCCGTCTGGCTGATACCGCACACGCTGGCCGTGACCAACCTTCGTGGCCGGCGAGCCGGGGAGTTCGTCAATTTGGAATTCGACTTGCTCGGCAAGTATGTGGAGAAGCTGACCGGCTGTCGCTCCGCGTAAGCCGCCGAAATGCGCACCGCCCTCATCGCCCTGACCGACGAACTCCGCCGCCTGAAGACCGCCGGCGTGAAGTCGGTTGCCGTGTCCGACGAAAGCGTCGCCGCGCTCCGGCGGGTCGTGGCGGGGTGCAAGGCCAGTCGGCCGGCGGCTGCCGCCGCGCCTGTCGTGACCCCGGCCAAATCCTCTGTCCCACCGGCGCCGGTCGTGGCGCTGAAACCCGTGGCAAGCCCCGCTGGCAAACCCATGTCGCCGCCGCCGCCGGTCGTGTTGCCGCCGGGGGGGAAACAGGTGCGGTGGGATGCGCTGCTCGAGTTGGTCCGCAACGACCCGACCTGCCGGGCGCACGTCCGCCCCGGCAAACTCGTTGTGCTCGGGGTCGGCAACCTCGAGGCAAAAATCATGTTCGTGGGCGAGGCGCCGGGAGCGGACGAGGAGGTCAAGGGCGAGCCGTTTGTCGGTCCCGCGGGCCAGTTGCTCACGCGCATGATCGGCGCGATGGGGCTGAAGCGCGAAGACGTTTACATCGGCAACATCATGAACTGGCGCCCCGAAATGCCCACGCCCCCCGGTGCGCAGCAGATCGGCAACCGGCCGCCGACGGAGGAGGAGATGCGCTATTGCCTGCCGTATTTGCGGGCGCAAATCGAGATCGTCGCCCCGGCGCTGCTCGTCGCGCTGGGCTCCACGGCGGCGCAGGGCCTGCTGGGTTTCGGCACGTTCAAGGCGCTCGGCGAGATCCGCGGACGATGGCGCGAGTTTGCCGGCAAGCCGCTCATGGTCACTTATCACCCCAGTTACATCCTGCGAAACCAGTCGAACCGCTCGAAGCGGATGATCTGGGAGGATCTGCTCAAGGTCATGGAGCGCGCCGGGCTGCCCGTCTCGGACAAGCAGCGCGCGTTTTTCCTGGATCGATGAAGCTTCGGGCCGGCCTGCTCTCTGCGTTCACCTTGTTCGCGCTCGGGTGCGCCCTGCGCGCGGCGGACGAGATGTTCGATTTTGAGACGCTGCGCTACCGCGCGAAGATGCTCGCGGCGAAGCCGTATGTGCGGCCCGCCAGCCGGGTGCCCGCCTGGCTGCGCCAGCTGAGCTACGACCAGCAACGGTTGATCGTGTTCAATCCGGAACGTTCCTACTGGCGGCGGGACGGGCTGCCGTTTCAGCTCCAGTTTTTTCACCCGGGCGATATCCAGCAGCAGACCGTCGGGATTTTCGAGGTGCGCGGCAAGACGGCGGAACCGATCCCGTTCGACTCGAATTTCTTCATTTACGACCGCGCCAAGCTCAAGGTCGGCGATCTGCCGGACACGATGGGTTTCGCCGGCCTGCGCGTTCTCTATCCGTTGAACCACGCCAACGACGAACTCGGAGCGTTCCTCGGCGCGAGTTATTTTCGGATGCTCTGCCGGAAGGCGGTCTACGGCCTCTCGGCGCGCGGCCTCGCGATCGACACCGGCGAGCCCGGAGGGGAGGAGTTTCCGTTCTTCACCGATTTCTGGGTCGCACGGCCGGCGGCCGACACCACGAGTATCACGGTCTTTGCGTTGCTCGACAGTGAAAGCGTGGCCGGCGCCTATCGCTTCATCATCACGCCCGGCGACGATACCGTCATGCAGGTGAAGGTGGTGCTCTATGCGCGAAAACTGGTGAAGCTTCTTGGGGTGGCGCCGCTCACGAGCATGTTCTGGCACGGCGAGAATTCCGCGGTCGCCGTCGACGATTTCCGCCCCGAAGTGCACGATTCCGACGGTCTCTTGATAAACACGGGAGCCGGGGAGTGGCTCTGGCGACCGTTGACCGACCCGGCGGGGATCCGGCTGGCGACATTTGCCGACACCAATCCACGGGCCTTTGGGCTTCTGCAGCGCGACCGCGACTTCGATCACTACCAGGACCTCGAGGCGGCCTATCAGCTGCGGCCGAGCACGTGGGTCGAGCCCGTTGGCGCGTGGGGCCGCGGCAGCGTGCGACTGGTCGAACTGTCGTCACCCAACGAATTCAACGACAATATCGTCGCATTCTGGTCGCCCGAAAAGTCGCCGGCCCCCGGGGAGCCGCTGGAAATCGAGTATCGCCTGCACTGGCTGCTGGACCAGATCCATCCGCCCGCTGGTTTTACGGTGGCGACGCGGCACGTTCGCGCCGGGACGCCGGATGCGGGGTTGGAGCGGTTCCTGGTGGATTTCGATGGCGCCTACCTCAACCGGCTGGGCGAGGACCCGGCCGTTGAGCCGGTGGTCACGGTGGGGCCAGGCGCGACGCTCGTGCATGCGGCGGCGCAGAAGAACAGATTCAACGGCAACTGGCGCGCCGGGTTTCTCCTGCGGCCGGACGGCACCGGCCGGCCGGTCGAACTGCGATGCTTCCTGAGGAAATCGTCGCACGCCCTGACGGAGACCTGGACCTATCTCTGGCAGCCCTGACCGACCGCCGCCTCCGATGAACGATCCGCAACGCGTCGAACTTCCCGGCGCATTCCGCCCGGCGACCGGCACGATGGAGGGCTGGAACGCCGCCTACGTCCGCGTGGAGGATTATCTGCGCGCGCACCGGATCCACAATCGCCTGCACCAGAGCCGGCTCATCCAGAAAATCCTCGAGCGGGCGGCGCGCCGGCACGAGGCGGCGCCCTCGCTCGACCCGACGGCGATCGCCGCGGAGGAAACCGAGGCCATGATGGATCTCTGGTTTGCCGAGGTGCTCGCCGAGCGCGGCCGCGCTCGCGAGCGCATGGCCGTGGACGGGCGCGTGGCGATGTTGTTGTGCGACGGGCCCCAGAAGTGGCCGTATGCGTTCCTCGATGAACAGCAGATCCCGGCGGACTTTGCCGAGGCGATGCGCGCGGGGGCGATCCAAGCCGGACCCGACATGGCCGTGTCGAGCATGGTGCCACGGTCGATCGACCTGGGGCCGATCACGGAGGCGGCGGGCGAGACCCTCGAGCAAATCGAGAAATGGCCCATCCTGCGCACGCTGCTGCTCTGGCTGATTTTCGGCGCCGCGCTGGCGGGCATCTTCTACGCGACCCGTTGAACCATGCCGTTGCACCTGAACAGCCACATGGACGCACGCCGGCTCAACCGCCGGCGGTTCGTGTTTTTCTCGGCGATTTTCGCGCTGACGAGCCTGGCGACCTGGTTCATGGCCGACCTGCTGTGGCGGGGCGGCATCAGCGTGCTCGAAGGCACGTTGCTCGGCTTGTTCGTGATCCTCTTCACGCATATCGCGACCGGATTCTGCACGGCAGTCGCGGGCTTTTACGTGATCAACCGCGGGGGCGACAGCGCCCGCATCACCGCCACGCTGGCGCCCGGCGAGGAACCGCCGCTGGCGTCGACAGCCATCGTGATGCCGGCGTGCAACGAGGACGTCAGCCGGGTGTTCGAAGGGCTGCGCGTCGTGTTCCGTTCGCTGCAGGAGACGAAGAAGCTCGAGCATTTCGATTTTTTCATCCTCAGCGACTCGAACCAGCCGAACCAGTGGATTCAGGAGGAGGTCGCGTGGCTGGAACTGTGCAAGCAGGTGGGGGGCTTCGGGAAAATCTTTTATCGCAAGCGCCGGCAGTCGATCAACAAGAAGGCCGGCAACGTGGCGGATTTTCTCCGGCGCTGGGGCCGGCGCTACCGCTACATGATCGTGCTCGACGCCGACTCGATCATGACGGGCCGGGCGCTGGTGCAGCTGGTCGCGCTGATGGAGAAGAATCCGCAGGTCGGGATCATCCAGACGGCGCCGCGCATCGTGAACGGCGAGACATTGTTCGTGCGGCTGCAAGCGTTCGCCAGCCGGCTCTACAGCCCGCTGTTCCTCGCCGGACTCAACTACTGGCAGCAGCACGAGGGAAATTTCTGGGGTCACAACGCCGTGGTGCGCGTGCAGCCGTTCATCGACCATTGCTCGCTCCCCGAGCTGCCCGGCCGGGAGCCGTTTGGCGGGCGCATCCTGTCCCACGATTTCGTCGAGGCCGCCCTGATGCGCAAGGCCGGGTGGGCGGTATGGCTCGCGGGCGATATCGAGGGCAGTTACGAGGAGGGTCCGCCGACGCTCATCGACTCGGCGAAACGCGACCGGCGCTGGTGCCAGGGGAACATGCAGCACGCGTGGCTGCTGACGACGCGCGGATTCCGGCCGGCGAGCCGGTTTCATCTCCTGATGGGAGTGATGGGCTACCTGTCCTCGCCCCTGTGGCTGCTGTTCATGATCCTGAGCACGATCCACGTTTTTTCACTCGCAGCCTCGCCGGCGGCGGACGGATTGATCCAGCCGGACGATACCACGCCTTTGTTCGGATATTCGCTGCGGGTGCCCGAGGCGCTCACGTTGTTTGCCTTCACGATGGTGCTAATCTTCCTGCCGAAACTGGTGAGCGTCGTGGTCACGCTCGGCCGCCGCGAAGAGGTGGAGCGGTTTGGCGGGAAGCGCCGCCTCGTGACGAGTGCGTTGCTCGAGATGTTCGTTTCCGCTCTGCTTGCGCCGGTCAACATGGCCTTCAATTCGAAGTTCGTGCTGTTCACGTTGCTCGGGCAAGGAGTGTCGTGGGTCACGCAACGGCGCGACGGAGACGATGGCACCGACTGGCGCGAGGCCATCATCACCCACGGCGGCCAGACGGCATTTGGCCTCGTGTGGGGCGTGTCGGCGCTGGTGGTTTCGCCGGCATTTTTTTGGTGGCTGAGCCCGGTGCTGGCGGGGTTGGTGCTTTCGATCCCGCTGTCGATTTTTCTCAGCAAGGCGGGGGTCGGCCGGGCGGCGAAGACGCTGGGGATTTTTCTCACGCCGGAGGAAACGCATCCGCCCTACGAGCTGCGGCGCTTGCGCCAGAATCTCGCGGAATGTTACCGGCACCTGGCGCCGTTCGAGCCGTTGCGCGCGGACTACGGCCTGCTGCAGGCCGTGCTCGATCCCTACGTCAATGCGCTGCACGTGGCGCTGCTGCGGCAGCGGCGGCCCAGCGAGGAGGCGCGCGAGTGGTTCATTCAATTACGCGAGCGGCTGCTGCGCGACGGCCCGGGCAAGTTCACCACGAAGGAGAAGATGGCGCTGCTGCTCGACGCCGAATCGATGATCTGGCTGCACCGCGAATTGTGGAGCGGCCCGGCTGAGGCGCTCGCGGAGTGGTGGCGGCTGGCGATGCGCCAGTATAACGTGCTGACCGCCGCCCCGACGACCGCGTTGTATCGCTGACCGCGGGCTTCAACGGGGCTGGATAATCTTGCGGAGTGCGGCCTCGGCCCGGGCGAACTCCGACTTGATCTCGTCGACGAGGGGCGCGACCCCGCCAAGCCCGTCCTTGCGTGACTGGTGCTCGAGGCGCTCGGCGACCGCCCGCAGGGTCATGGCGCCCAGGTTGGCGGAACTGCCCTTGATACTGTGGGCCGCGCGGGTGAATTTGGCGGCGTCGCCCGCGCCCAGACTCTGGGCCAGCTCGGCAATCCGGAGCGGCGTGTCCTCGAGAAAGATTCCGGCGATTTCCCGGAGAAACTCGTCGTGGTCGCCGGGATTCAGCGCGCGAAGATTTTCGATGGCCTGCGGATCGATGACGAGCGGGTCTGCCATGGTGGAGTGCTAGATCGGAGTTTCGCCAAAAAACTGGAGGCTGCAATGCGGATGTTTTGAACAGTCAAGCGGTTGCCGCGCCATCCCTTTACAGGCGGGCGTCAGGTCGCCCACTCGAACGAGGTGTTCTGCTCGATCTCCTCGATGGTCGTGAGGCCCAGCAGCACTTTTTTGAGCCCGTCGTAACGGAGCGGCCGATAGCCGACCTTGGCCGCGGCGCGGGAGATCTCCTGCACGCTGCGGCCTTCGCTGATCAGCGTCCGGATTTCCTCGGTGATGAGCACCAGTTCGTGAAATGCGATCCGACCCTTGTAGCCGCTGTGGCGGCAGGCCGGACAGCCGCGGCCGCGGAAGAACGGAACGTCCGTGAGGCCCTCATCGAGAAAATATTTTCGCAGCGTGTCGCGCGTCGGATAATAAGCCTCCTTGCAGGCCTCGCAAATCCGCGCCGCCAGCCGTTGCGCGAGGACGCCGATCACCGACGGCGCCACCATGAACGGCTCCACGCCGATTTCGATCAGGCGGGTGATGGCCTGCGGCGCGGTGTTCGTGTGGAGCGTGGCGAAGACGATGTGCCCGGTCAGCGCGGCCTCGGTCGCGATTTTGGCCGTTTCGAGATCGCGAATTTCGCCCACGAGGATGGCGTCGGGATCCTGGCGCATCAACGCGCGCAAGATCGTGGAAAACTTGAGATCGATGTTGGCGTTGACCTGGCTCTGGGTGACGCCCGACAGCTGGATCTCGATCGGGTCCTCGATGGTGGAGATGTTGATCGTCGGGGTGTTGATCTCATGCACCGCGGCATAGAGCGTCGTGGTTTTGCCCGAGCCGGTCGGACCGGTGACAAAGATAATGCCGTTCGGATTCTGGATCAGGCGCTTGAACGGTTGGACGATGGTCTGCGAGATCATCATCTTGTCGAGCGTGAGCATCGTCTTCTTGCCGGTCATCGCGAGGACGCGGATGACGGCTTTCTCGCCGTAGGCCGAGGGGATGGTGGAGACCCGGAAGTTGGCGGTCTGGCCGCCGATGGAGATGGAGAAGCGGCCGTCCTGCGGAAAGCGGGTCTCGGAGATGTTGACGTTGCAGAGGATCTTGATCCGGGAAATCAGCGCCTGGTGCAGTTTGCGGGAGTAGGTGAGCACCTCGCGGAGGTTGCCGTCGATGCGGAAGCGGATGCGGCATTGGGTCTCATGCGCCTCGATGTGGATGTCGGTGGCGCGCTCGCGCATCGCGTAATAGACGATCTCGTCGAGGATCTGGACGAGGGCGTTGTTCTCGGCGAGCACCGCAAGTTTTTCCGCGGCGGATTCGGGCCGGTCGAAGAGCGTGGACCGCTCCAGCTCGTTGAGGCTCTCCTCCAAGCCCTTCTCGGTGCTGTAATGGATGGCGATGGCATCCTCGATCTCGCGTGCGAGCGCGAAGACCGGACTGATTGGAAGCTGGGCGATCTGCCCCAGGCGTTTGACAAGGCTGCCATCGCCCGGGTCGCTCATGGCGACGGTCAGGACCCCGTTCAACACATAGAGACCGATCGCCTTCACCTTGCGCGCGATTTCGACGGGAATTCGTTCGATCGCTTCGTCGGTGATGACGGAGGCGAACGGGTCGACATACGCCACATTCAGGGAGTCGGCCCAAAAACGACAGGCGTCGTCCTTGGGGAGAATCTTGCCATCGATCACGGCCTGCACCAAGGCGTTGCCCTCGAGGCGGGAGGCGAGGGAGTTCAGTTCCTGCCCGTAGTCGAAATTCCGTGTCTGACGGACGCGCTCGACGAAGGCGCTATTTTTTGGATTTGGCACGACGGGGGGTGGCGTTCGCCTTGAAGAGCTTGCCGATCTCGAACTGGTCGAGCTTTTCCATCGCGAAAACGCCGGTGGCTCGCTCGGCTTTGAGTTCTTCGAGCATCTCGGGCAGCGAATACCTGACTTCGGCGATGACTGGTAGCGGTCGTGACGGGGCGGGGTCGTGACGCGGCGGCGAGTTCATGGAGCGGGTTCTTCCTGATCGAAGCAAGCGGTGATGGTCTCGGTCAAGGTGCGCAAAATCTCGTCCTTGGGCGTGTCTTTGCGGATATAATTGACCGCACCGAGTGCGAGAGCCTCCTCGACGGTCTGGCGGTTGGCGAGCGAGGTAAGCATGATGACCACGCATTCGGGATCCAACTCGCGAAGTCGTTGCAATGTCTCGAGGCCGTCCATTCCCGGCATGTTGACGTCGAGCAGCACCAGGTCCGGCCTTTCCACGCCGTAGGCGGCGACCGCTTCGGCACCAGAGCCGGCCTCGACGAGCCGCGCCGGGCCGAGTTGGCGCAGCAGCAGGCCAACGAATTTCCTGATGTGGGGCTCGTCGTCGACGAGCAGGATGGTGCTGGGTAACTTCATGCGTGGGCTGGCAGGACGACGCGGAAGGCGCAGCCCCGGTGCGGCAGGTTGACGGCGGAAATGGTGCCACGGTGAGCCTCGACGATCTTTCGGCAGATGGCGAGACCGAGCCCGGTGCTTTTTTCACCGCCGGTCGGCTGGACGGAGAGGCGGCCAAAATCCTTGAACAGCTTGTCCCGCTCCCCCTCGGGAATCCCCGGTCCCTGGTCCTGCACGGAAAAACCACCGCCGCCCGGCGTGGCGCCAGGTTCGACCAGGACGGTGACGGTCGAACCCGGCGGGGAGAATTTCACCGCGTTGCTGAGAAGATTGTCGATGACCTGGCGCATCTTCGCGAGGTCCAGCATCAGAACGGGCCCCGCCCCGCGGGATTCAAACACGACGGTCGTCTGCTTTTTGGCGGCCTCGATGTTGGTCAGCGACACGGATTTCGTGATAAGGTCGGCGAGGTTGTAAGGAGCAACGTGCAGCTTGAGCTCGCCGGACTCGATCGTGGCCACGTCGAGCAGTTCATTGACGAGTTCGAGCATCGACTGGCTCGCACCATGGATGGTGTTGATGAGGTCGAGCTGGTCGGGTGCGAGCGGCCCCACCGCACCATCGCGCAGAAACTCGGCGAGTCCCCGGATGGAGGCGAGCGGATTGCGCAGGTCATGGGCGGCCATGCCCAAAAAACGGTTCTTCTCGGCGTTGGCCTTGCTCAACTGGTCCACCAGGAGTTTGCGCTGTTCGGAGAGGATCCGGTTGTGCAGGTGGGAGCGGATGCGGGCGAGAACCTCCTTGGGTTTGAACGGCTTTGGCAGGTAGTCGACGCCGCCGGCACCCAAACCCTCGACGACGTCATCGGACTCGTTCCGGGCGGTGATGAATATGATGGGAGCGCATTTTTCGCCGTGGAGCTTGTTGAGGCGCCGGCAGGTTTCGAAACCGTCGATCCCGGACATCATGACGTCCAGGAGCACGAGGTCGGGTTGAAATTCCGCGTAGGCGTCGAGGGCCTTTTCCCCGGAGGAGGCTTCGGTCAGCACATAGCCCTCGCCGCGCAGGATGCCGCTGAGGATGCGAAGGTTCACGCGGTCGTCGTCCACCGTGAGAATCTTCCGGCCTGTGAGATCGAAGGGTGCGGGCGTTGCGGGCTCCATCGGCGGGGACAGTGTGCGGGCGGGGGAAGCGACTGCAATGGGAAGTTCGGAAGAAAGACCACGAATTTGGGCGACGGGAGGCGCGACTCTTTTGTCACATCAGGCAATCGAGATACGTTGATGTTTTAACTTGCCCCGGCCGGGGCACGCCGGTTTTCTTGGGTTTTATTCTATGGCCAAAACATTCGTCTTTTCCTCCGAGTCGGTGGGTGAGGGGCATCCGGACAAGGTCGCGGACCTGATTTCCGACAGCGTCCTCGATGCCTGCCTCGCCCAGGATCGCACGAGCCGCGTTGCGTGCGAGACCATGGTCAAGTCGAACCTGGTCATCCTGGCGGGCGAGATCACGACCAAGGCGGCCCTCAACTACGAGGCTATCGTGCGGGCGGCGATCCGCGAGATTGGCTATGTCAACAACGACGACGTGTTTCACGCAGACACCGTTTTCATCAACAACTATCTCACCCGGCAGTCGCCCGACATTTCCCAGGGAGTCGACGCCGTGAAGGCGCGCGGGAAGAAGAAAGCGGAGCAGGGCGCCGGCGATCAAGGGCTCATGTTTGGCTACGCCTGCAACGAAACGCCGGAACTGATGCCCACGCCGGTGATGTTCGCCCATCGTCTGGGGCGCCGCTTGACCCAGCTTCGCAAATCGGGCCGGGTGCCGTGGCTGAGGCCGGACGCGAAATCGCAGGTTTCGATTCGCTATGAAAATGACCGGCCGGTCGGCGTTGAGAATGTCGTCATCTCCACGCAGCATACGGCCGATGTTTCCCATCGCGAGATCGAGAGTTTTCTCGTCGATAACGTCATCCGAAAGGTGCTTCCGCGGCGAATGTTGACGAGGAAAACACAGTTCCTGATCAATCCGACCGGACGCTTCGTCGTCGGTGGTCCGCAGGGCGACTCGGGCCTCACCGGGCGCAAGATCATCGTCGACACCTACGGCGGTTGGGGTCGGCACGGCGGCGGGGCGTTTTCCGGCAAGGATCCCTCGAAAGTTGATCGTTCCGCGGCCTACATGTGCCGCTGGGTCGCAAAGAATATCGTCGCGGCCGGTCTCGCTGACCTCGCGGAACTGCAGGTGGCCTATGCGATCGGGTATCCCGACCCGGTCAGTGTTTACGTCGACACCATGGGCACGGGCCGGGTGGCCGACGAAAAAATCGCCCGCGCCGTGAAGCAGGTCTTTGGCTTCAAGCCGGCCGACATCGTCGCGCAACTCAATTTGCTCCGGCCGATTTACCGGCAGACGACCAACTACGGTCACTTCGGCAAAGCCGGCCTGCCATGGGAGCAAACCAACAAAGTGGCGGCGCTCCGCGCCGCCGTGAAATGATTCAACGTCCTTAATCTCCATCCCGGAAACCGCCATGCCCTCCGCCACCAAATCTGCACGTAAATCCGCCGTGCCCGACTTTCTCGTCAAAGACATCACGCTCGCCGATTGGGGCCGCAAGGAGATCTCGATCGCGGAGCACGAGATGCCCGGCCTGATGGCGGTGCGCAAAAAGTTCGGCCCGGCGAAGCCGCTCAAGGGAGTCCGTATCACCGGTTCCCTCCACATGACCATCCAGACGGCGGTGTTGATCGAGACCTTGAAGGAGTTGGGGGCCGATGTCCGGTGGGCTTCGTGCAACATTTTCTCGACGCAAGACCACGCCGCGGCGGCGATCGCCGGCACCGGCACGCCGGTGTTTGCATGGAAAGGCGAGACGCTCGAGGAGTATTGGGATCTGACGCTGCGCGCGATCTCGTTCCCCGGCGGCAAGGGCCCGCAGTTGGTCGTCGATGACGGCGGCGACGTCACGCTGCTGATTCACAAGGGCTGCGAACTCGAAGAGGGCAGCGACTGGGTTAACACGCCCTCCGGCTCGCACGAGGAACAAGTCATCAAGAATGTTCTCAAATGCGTGCACAAGGAGGATCCGCTTCGCTGGACGACGATGGTGAAGGAATGGCGCGGCGTCTCGGAGGAGACGACCACTGGCGTCCACCGCCTCTACCAGATGCTCGAGAAGGGCAAACTCCGCGTGCCCGCGATCAACGTCAACGATTCCGTCACCAAGTCGAAGTTCGACAATCTCTACGGTTGCCGGGAATCGCTGGCGGACGGCCTCAAGCGGGCGACCGATGTCATGATCGCCGGCAAGGTGGCGTGCGTTTGCGGCTATGGCGATGTGGGCAAGGGCTCGGCGCATTCGCTCAAGGGTTTCGGTGCGCGGGTGGTCGTCACGGAGATCGACCCGATCAACGCCCTCCAGGCCGCGATGGAGGGTTTCGAGGTCAACACCATCGAGAGCACCCTCGGCACGGCGGATATCTACGTTACGACGACCGGCAACAAGGATATCATCACGCTCGAGCACATGCGGAAGATGAAGGATCAGGCCATCGTCTGTAACATCGGCCATTTCGACAACGAGATCCAAGTCGACCGCCTCAACCAGTCGGATGCGAAGCGGGTCAACGTGAAACCGCAATACGATCTCTACACGTTTCCAGGCGGGCCGAGCATCTATCTGCTGGCCGAGGGCCGCCTCGTGAACCTCGGCTGCGCGACCGGGCATCCGTCGTTCGTGATGTCGAACAGTTTCACCAACCAGACTCTCGCGCAGCTCGACCTGTGGAAGAACCGCGACAGCTATGCGATCGGGGTTTACCGGCTGCCGAAGCACCTCGACGAAGAGGTTGCCCGGCTGCATCTCGAGAAGATCGGGGCGAAGCTGACGAAGTTGACCAAGGAGCAGGCGGCCTACCTGGGCGTGCCGCTCGAGGGTCCCTACAAACCCGAGCATTACCGTTACTAACGGGACTGGCCGCGGGGCGTCCGACGGGGCGGGACGTTTCGAATAAAAAAGCCGGCCAGACTTGGCCGGCTTTTTTCGCGATTCGAATTAAACCGCGGGTCAGTTGCCGTGGCGCATCGGAAACGGCGGCATCGTGTCGCCCTTTTCGTAGTCCGTGAGAACCGAGAATCGGAAAGTCGTGCCTTCGCCGGGCTTGCTGTCGACAGAGATCGAGCCGCCCATGAGCTCGCAGAGCCGCTTCGAGATGATCAAGCCAAGCCCGGTGCCGCTGCGGCGGCGTTCCGACGACGCGTCGACCTGGCTGAAGGGCTTGAAGAGCTTCGAAATCTTGTCCGCCGGGATGCCGATGCCGGTGTCGGCCACCGAGAAGAACAGCCGCAGGGCCCGGCGCGTGTCCCGCATGCTGACCGGTTCGCCCCGCATGCACGACACGTGAACCGTCACGCTGCCGCGCTCGGTGAACTTGAGCGCGTTGTTGATGAGGTTGGTGAGAATCTGCCGCAACCGGGACTCGTCGCTGTTGACGATCGCGGGGACATCGGGGTCGATCTGGGCGGTGAGCGTGAGGGTCGCGGCGCGGGCTTTCGGCGCGAAGAAGGCGCAGACATCCTCCACGCACTTGTGGAGGCCAAACGGCGCGGACTCGATTTCGATCTTGCCCGCCTCGATCTTGGAAAGGTCGAGAATGTCGGCGATGAGTTTTTCCAGCGCCTGGCCGCTCGAGCGGATGATGGCAACCTGCTCGCGCTGCTCGGGCGATAACGGCGAATCCGCCAAAATCTGCGCAAACCCGATGACTCCGTTGATCGGGGTGCGGATTTCATGGCTGACGATGGCCAGAAATTCGCTCTTCGCGCGGTCGGCCGCCTCGGCGGCATCCTTGGCGTGGAGCAGGGCGGCCTCGGCCTCCTTGCGCAGCGTGATATCGTGGCCGACACCCTGATATTCGAGCGTCTCGCCCCGGTCGTCCTTGATCGCCCGTTGGGTCCACATGAACCAACGACGGCGGCCGTCCGAGAAATCCATCTCGCGTTCAAACGTGTAGGGCTCGTCACCGATGGCCGCCCCCGGCGTGAACAAGGTGAATGGCTGACCGACCAGCTCGTTGCGCTTGCGCCCAAAGGCCTGAGCGTAGGCGCTGTTGACGAACGTCAGCTTGCCGTCGAGGCGGTAGCGACAAATGAGGTCGACTTGGTCCTCGACGATGCCGCGGTAGCTCGCCTCGGTCTTCTGCAAAGCCTGCGCCATCCGCTCGATATTCCGGGCGAGTCCGATGATCTCGTCGTGGTCGGGTTCGTCGCCAATCCCGTCCTGGGCATCCGCCGGCACCGCAGTCCGGAGTGACTTGAGCCGCTGCATGATCGACCGGTCGCTGACATAACCTGATAGGACGAGGGCGACGCAGCCGATGACCACGAAACCGAACACATAGTAGTTCTCCCCTAGATTCACCCGCATTTGGTCGTCCGCAATGATGGCGATCGACGCGACGACGAGGGCGAGCGCCAAGGCCAGAATGAAATACGTCTTCCGTTTCGTGCTGTCGGACATGTCGGGCCTTCAGGAATGCCGGGGCTCGGGGCGGAAGTCTAACGAAAAAGCATTCACACCGGAAGAGGACCTGCCTGCGGGGGCCGCCGCTCTGGGGACGGGCGCGCAGCGAGACTGTTCCGCCCCGGCAGGATCAAGGCGACAAGAGAATCGCTGCAGGGAAAGCGAAAAGCCTCCCGGCAGTCGGTCAGATCTTATGTGTCCGCGATAATTTCGACGCCGGGTTGGGCGTGAATTGGTTGATCGAGGAAGCGGCGCTCCAGGGTAATTTGCCCTATTTTGCGATAAATCCCGGCCTCGGCGGAAGCGGATCAAGCGTGTCGCCCTTTGAACGTGAGTTCGGCAACCCCACTCTTGTCCAGTCCGCCGAGGCCGAGCGCGACCATCCGGTCGAATTGCTGTTTCGTGGCGACGGAAAGAGGGAGTTGCAGTCCGGCCTGGGCGCCCAGCGTCCACGCGATGGTGGAATCCTTCGCGGCGTGAGCCGCGGAGAAAAAACAGTCGTGAGCCCGGTTTTGCATGTCCTCGCCGTCGGTCTTCAACACCTGGGAGCTGGCCCCGGTCTGGGCAAAGACCTCGCGGAGCATGTCGAGGTCGAGTCCGAGCGCGGCGCCAAGGCCGAGCCCCTCGGCCAGGCCGGCGGTATTGATGTTCATGACGAGATTGACCAGCGCCTTCACCTGCGCCGCCCGTCCGGTCGGGCCGATGTAGCGAAGCGCGGAGCTCAGCCGCTCGAGGATGGGTTTGACCCGCTCGAATGTTTTCCGCGGGCCGCCGCACATCAGGTAAAGCGTGCCATTGCGCGCCTGGGGAATGGACGAAGCCATGCAGCCCTCCAGCGTGAAAGCGCCGGCGCGTTTCGCACGACGTTCAACTTCGAGATGGATGCCCGGGGTGAGCGTCGCGCAATTGATGAAATATTTCCCTCCCGCCCGGACGAGCAACGAGTCGCCGTTGGCGGCAAACACGGCGAGCTGCGCGGCATCGTCAGGCACGACCGTAAAAATCACCTCGGCGGCCGCCGTGACCGCGGCAAGCGTCGCGGCCCGTCGGGCCCCGAGTTCTTTTGCCAGTGCTGCGGCCGCCGCACGGTTGGGATCATAGATCGCCGTGATGGTGTAGCCACAGTCTTTCAGGCGCCGGGCCATGTTGGCTCCCATTCGACCGACACCGACGAAGGCGATTTTTTCAGGCATGGTGCGAGGCGGTTGGCCGGAACGATCAGCGCGCAAAAAAAGGATTGTGCTGTTTTTCCTGCCCGAGGGTGCTGAGCGGGCCGTGTCCACTCGCGAGCACCGTGTCGCGCGGCAGCGGAAGGATTTTATCCCGGTTGTTGCGATATTGCTCGGCGAAGTGGGTGGCGCTGCCACCCATCGAGCTGGCGAAAATGGCGTCGCCGACGATCGCGAGCGGCCAGCTCATTCCGGTGAGGTAATAGGTCGTCATCCCCGGCGAGTGCCCGGAGGTCAGGAGCGTCTTGATCGCGAGCGGTCCGAGGTGAAAATGGGCGTTCTCCTTGAACGTCCTGGCTGCCGGCAGATCGGCCGGCTCGGCCTCATGCGCCCAGACCTCGGCCTTGGTCTCGGCCGCGAGACGCGGGAGATCGGCGACATGGTCCTCGTGGGTGTGCGTCAGGAAAATATAGCGCAGGTCGAGGCTCTCGGCGCGAATCAGGTCGAGCATTGGCTCGGCCGTGGCGCCGGTATCGAATGCGGCGGCCATCTTGGTCCGACCGTCCCACACCAGGTAACTGTTCACGCGCATGTCCTCGTAGGCGGTGTTGAACGCGGCGAAACCGGTCGGGAAGACCGGCTGCTGGGGATACCATCGCTTGTGGGCGAGCGCCTCGAGCGCATCCGCCGAAAGGCGCAGGTGGCGGGCGACGCGGCGAATCACCGGGTCGATCGGCTCGCCGGATTTGACGGCGGCGAGATCGCCGGCCGACACCTCGGCGCGCTGGGCCAGATCGGCGTCGGAGATCCTGAGGCCGCGCTGGGCCTTGTTGATGACGTCGTCAAAATTGTCTTCGAGCGGAATGCGGGCCACGGTGAGCAATCAATCCCCGCGCCGGCATCGCGCGCAAGTCGAATGCCACGAAAGGCGTGGCGCCCGGTCGCGATAATACTGGATTCGCCGCTCCCCGGCAGGCTAGCGTCGCTTCCGCCATGGTCGCCAACGGCATTCTTAATCCGCACGTGCTGTCGTTGCTGGCGCGAGTGCGCCACACCAACTCGCTGGTCGTCGCCGACCGCGGATTCCCGTTTTGGCCGGGCGTCGAGACGATCGATTTGTCGCTCGTCGATGGAGTGCCGACCGTGTGGCAGGTCCTGGCCGCGGTGCGGCGGAATTTTGCCGTGGCCGAGGCCTGGATGGCGGAAGAATTTATTCGGGCGAATCCTCCGTCCGTCCGCCGGAGCTTCGCGACGGCGCTCAAAGGGGCGAAACTCGGACACGAGCCGCATGTGGCGTTCAAGCGGCGGGTGTCCGGTGTCATTGGGCTCATTCGAACCGGAGACACGGTGCAATATGCGAATGTGATCCTCGTTTCGGGCTGAGGACGGCCGGCGCGGGCGGGACGCAAGGTTAGCATTGCCAGCGGTGGCGGCCCCGCGCTTTGATGACCGTTCACATGAGCAATCCGTCCAATTATCTCACGTCACTATTTTCGCTTTCCGGCAAGGTCGCGGTCGTTATCGGCGGCACGGGCGAGCTTTGCGGGGCCATGGCCGAGGGTCTGGCGGGGGCGGGCGCCGAGGTCGTGCTCGTCGGGCGAAATGCGGAGAAGGCGAAGACCAGGCTCGAACGGATCGCCGCCGCCGGCGGCAAGGCGTATTTTGTCGCGGCCGAGGCCAGCGAGAAGGCGCCGTTGGAGGCTTTGCTGAAAGAAACCCTGACGCGGTCGGGCCGGGTCGACATCGTCGTCAACGGCGCCGGCGTGAACTCGGCCACGCCTTACCTGGAGATTCCCGAAGACGAGTTCGACCGGATCATGCGCATCAACGTCAAGGGCGTGTTCCTTGGCTGCCAGATTTTTGGCAAATACCTGGTCGAACGCGGCGAGGGTGGGTCGATCATCAATCTCGGCTCGATGTCCGGCATCGTGCCGCTGTCGCGCGTGTTTACTTATTCGGCGAGCAAGGCGGCGGTGCACAATCTGTCGAAGAACCTCGCCCGGGAGTGGGCGACGAAGCGGGTGCGCGTCAACACACTCGTCCCGGGATTCTTCCCCGCGGAGCAAAACCGCAAGGTGCTGACGCCCGAGCGCGTGGCCTCGATCATGGGCCATACGCCCGCGAAACGCTTCGGTGAAGCCCGCGAACTGATCGGTGCGACCCTGCTGCTGGCGAGCGACGGCGCGGGGAGTTTTATCACCGGGTCGGAAATCGTTGTAGACGGCGGATATCATGCAATGACCATCTAGAGAGGGATGCACTTTGCCCGGTCCTGCCGACAGAAGACTTGCGCTATGTAGGGACTGGGCCTTATATATTGCCTCCTATGATCAGCAAAAAGATGCACCAACTCGAGGCGGCGAAGGCAAAAATCGCCTCCTTGGAAAACGCCATCGCGGCCGAACTCAGCAAAGAACTCGCGCAGTTGCCGGCCAAATATGGCTTTGGCGACGCCAAGTCCTTTATCAAGGCCGTCAAGGCGGCCGCGAGCGGCAGGCGGAAGGGCCCGGCGGCGAAGGCGGGCAAGAAGCCGGCGGCCGGCAAGAAGCGCCGTTCGCGCGCCGTGATTACGGACGCGACCCGTGCCGAGGTGAAAAAGCTGGTCGAGGCGGGAAAGACGGGCGGCCAGATCGCCAAGACCGTCGGCATCTCGCTCCCGAGCGTGCAGAATATCAAGAAGGCGCTCGGACTCGTCAAAAAACGCTGAGCGCGACGCCAGCCTCCCGGCGGGATCTTCGGCCTCCGTGCGAACGGAGGCTTTTTGTTTGGCGAATCGCGGACGTTTGCGGACAGTGAGGCCGATTTCGACCATGCCTGCAAATTTCATCCAAGCGAACACGAACGGCCGGCTGCACGCGGCACACGAACCTTCGATCGCGCCAGTGAACCGCGGCTTCCTTTACGGGGACGCGATTTACGAAGTGTGGCGAACCTATCACGGAATAATTTTCGCCTGGGAGGAACACTGGCGGCGATTGGAGGCTTCGGCGCGCGCATTATATATGGCGCTGCCATGCGGCGCCGCTGAGATGCTGGGGGAAATCAAGCGGACGGTGGCGGCGTTTCGCACCCAGGCGGCGGACGCGGGCGACGTATATATTCGCCTGCAGGTTTCCCGTGGCGCCGGCGCGATCGGGCTGGATGTCGCGCTGGCCGATCGTCCCGAGTTCGTGCTGATCGTGCAGCCCTGTCCGGCACTCGCGCCGGAAAAACTGAGGTCCGGACTGCGACTTTCCGTGGCGACCAGCCTGCGCCGGAATCCCGCCGAGAGCCTGAATCCCGCATGGAAGACTGGCAACTACCTGAACAATCTCCTTTGTCTGCGCGAAGCGCGCGAACGCGGCGCGGAGGAGGTCGTCATTCTCAACCAAGCCGGAGAGGTGACCGAGGCGGCGGTGTCGAACATCGGGTTTGTCCGCCAGGGCGCCGTCGTGACGCCGCCGCTGACGGCGGGAATCCTGCACGGGATCACCCGCGACCTGTTGTTGAAAAAAATCGCGGCGATGGCCGGGGTGCCGGCTGGCGAGGAGACCGTGCGGCCCGCGGACTTCGCCGCGATGGATGAGTGCTTCCTGCTCTCGAGCACCAAGGACGTGTCGCCTGTGGCGGCGATCGACGACCGGCGGTTCCGGGTCGCGGCCGACTCGGTGACGGCGCGACTCAAGGCGGCGTTCGGGGAATACACCCGGGCCTACGCCGCGGCGCACCCGGAGTTGCGAGCGTAGGTTTCAATAGCGGCGCATCGCGGGCTCGATCTGTTCCGCCCAAGCGTCGATCCCACCGGCGACGTTGCTGACGGCGGTGAATCCCTGGGCGCGGAGAAACTCGGTCACGCGCAGGCTCCGGCTGCCGACATGGCAAATGACGAGCAGGTGTTCGCCACGCGGCAGGTCATGCATGCGCGCGGGGATTTCACGCATCGGAATCAATTCGGCCCCGGCGATCCGGCAGATTTCGGTTTCATAAGGCTCCCGCACGTCGACGAGCAGGGCGGTGCACGGGGATTCGGCGAGCAGGCGCCGGGCCTCCGCGACGGAGAGTTCGAGCGGATAATCACTGGAGTCCATGGAAGATGATGAGACGGTCGCACAGGCTCCCGCATAGTTTTCGGCGAGCAACCCGCGAAGCGAGGGCCGCGCGCCGCAAAGCGGGCAGGCGGGATCCTGCGGGAGCGACAGTCGTTGAAACTGCTGGGTCAGGGCGTCGTAAGCGAGCAAGCGGCCGGCAAGCGGCTCGCCGATCCCCAACACGAGTTTGAGCGTTTCGAGAGCCTGCAGGCTGCCGATGACCCCGCACACTGCGCCGAGCACGCCCGCTTCTCCACAGGCCGGCACGGCGCCAGCGGCGGGAGGCGCTGGAAAAAGACAACGGTAACAGGGGCCGCCATGCGCGGGGTCGAAGACGGCGACCTGACCTTCGAATTTGAAGACGCTGCCGTAGACAAGCGGCTTGCCCGCAAAAAAAGCGGCGTCGTTATTGAGATAACGTGCGCCGAAATTATCGGTGCCGTCGACGATGACGTCGTAGTTTGAGAAAATCTCCAGTGCGTTGGCCGGCGTAATACCGTCGCGATGCTCGACCACCCGAATGAAGGGGTTGGTCGCCCGCAGGCGCTGCGCGGCGGAACTCACCTTGGGCGTGCCGACCGCGGAGGCGGCGTGGAGCAGCTGGCGCTGGAGGTTATGGTCGGCAACGAGGTCGAAATCGGCGATCCCAAGCGTGCCCACCCCGGCGGCGGCGAGATAGAGCGCCGCCGGGCTGCCGAGCCCGCCGGCCCCGACGACGAGCACCCGCGCGGCGGCCAGCTGACGCTGGCCCTCGACGCCGACCTCCGCGAGCAGGATGTGCCGGCTGTAACGCGCGAGTTCGGCGGGTGCGAGATTGGGCAGCGGATCGGCCATCGCCGCGAAAGAGAGCGCGAACGGGCCGCGTCGCAAATGAAATTGCGCCCGTGGCGCGGCCGGGCGGGAATCCCGCGATGCGTTATATCGGGATCGACCTTGGCACACGCCGCATCGGACTCGCGTTTGGCGACGAGCTGGGGGTCGCCACGCCGCTGGCGGCGCTGACGCAGGCGGACGCGGCGGCGCGCCACGCGGCGTTGCTGACCGTGATCCGCGAACGGCGGGCGGAGGAAGTCGTGCTGGGCCACCCTCTCAACATGGATGACACGGCCGGCCCGAAGGCGAAGGAGGCGGAGGCGTTCGCAGCGACACTCAGGGGCGAAACCGGCCTGCCGGTCCACCTCATCGATGAGCGACTGACGAGCTACGAGGCGGAGTCGACCATCGCGAAATCGAAGCGCCGCGGCGTGCGGGAAAGCGGCATCATCGATTCGCGGGCCGCCACGCTGATCTTGCAGGATTACCTGAACCAAGTTTTGCCGCCACCCGAGGCGGAGCTGCCATGAGCGCGCGCCGATGGAAAGGCGTCTGCGCCTACGATGGCACCGGCTTCACCGGCTGGCAGAGCCAGGCGGGCGGGCGGGCGGTTCAGGACGTGATCGAGGCCCGGCTGGCAAAGATTTTCGGCCGGCCGGTGCGATTGCACGGGAGCGGAAGGACGGACTCCGGCGTGCACGCCCTCGGGCAGGTGTTTCATTTCGACGCGGACTGGCGCCACGACACCGACCAGCTGCTCGCGGCGTTCCGGGCCGGCCTGCCGGCGGCGATCCAGATTAAAACGGTGCGCCCGGCGGCGGCCGACTTTCACGCGCGGTTTCAGGCCAGGGGGAAACGCTACTTCTACGAGCTGCACCTCGGCGACGCCGATCCGTTCACGCGCCCGTATTGCTGGACGATTTTCAAGCCGCTCGATTTTTCCGCCATGCTGGCGGCGGGGGCGATGTTGCGCGGGCGCCATGACTTTCGGGCGTTCACCGCGCTAAACGGCGCGGCGCGCGAGGACACGGTGCGCGACCTGCGCCGGTTGGAGGTCAGCCGGCGTGGACGGCGCATCCGCATAACGGCCGAGGCGGATGGGTTTCTTTACAAGATGATGCGGAGCCTCGTCGGCGCGCTCGTGAGCGCGGGCGAAGGGAAGCTCTCGCCGGCGGACCTGCAGCGGATCCTGGCGTCGAAGGAGCGCACCGCGGCGATCCAGACGGCGCCGCCGCAAGGCTTGTTTCTGGCGAAGGTCTTTTATCGATGAGATGAGCACGACGCTGGCACGACTCGGGCGTGGTTTGAGCAACGTGGTGTTTCCGCCGTCGTGCGTGCATTGCCGGGGCGTTGTCGAGACGGAGGCTGCGGACGCGGGCGCCGAGGGGCTCCGTCACCTGTGTGCGCGTTGCGCGGGGCTGATCGACTACGTCCAGCCGCCGCATTGCGCGACGTGTGGGCACCCGTTTTATGGCGTGGTCGAGGGTGAGCGGGAGTGTCCGCATTGTGTCGGACTGGCTCCGGCGTTCAACGAGGGTCGGACGGCGGTGCTCTTCAAGGGACCGGCGCGGGCGCTGGTGATCGAGCTCAAATACCACCGCGGCCTGCACGTGCTGGCGGACATGGAGAAGATCTTCCGCCGGGCGGCGCACGTCTGCGAACTGGCGCGCGGGGCGGTGCTGGTGCCGGTGCCGCTGCATTCGCGGAAGGAACGCGACCGCGGCTACAACCAGGCGACCCTGCTGGCCGAGGCGCTGGCCCGGGCGGCCGGCGGCGGCGCCCGCGTCGAGCGGTTGCTCCGCCGGGTGACGGACACCGCGACGCAGACGGCGTTCGACCGGCGCACCCGAATGGCGAACCTGAAAAATGCCTTTGCACTGGTCCGGGGCGCGATCCTAAATCCGTCCCTGCATTACCTCCTTGTTGATGACGTTTTCACAACCGGCTCCACGCTCAACAGCTGCGCGCGCACGCTCCGGCGGGCGGGTGGCTTGAACCTCGGCGTCGCAACCTTTGGCCACGGCTGAACCCATGCATTTCGACAAACCCACCTACACGGTCCGCAAGACGAAGAAAAAAGACATCCCGAAAGGGGTTTACACCAAGGATCCTGCCAGCGGGGAGATCATTTTCAACAAGGAGGTCGAGGACAACCAGATGGTCGTGCCGAAGAGCGGGCACCATTTTCCGCTTGGGGCGCGGGCGCGCATCGCGAAGCTGTTTGACGAGGGAAGCTTCGTCGAAATGGACGCGGCGGTCCGTTCGAGCGATCCCCTGAATTTCGTCGATTCCCAGCCATATCCCGAGCGGATCAAGCGTTACGAGCGCGACAGCGGGCTGCCGGAGGCCGTGATCTGCGGCGTGGGAAAAATCCACGGGGTGGACGTCGCGGCGGCGGTGATGGATTTCCGCTTTTGCGGCGGGGCGATGGGGGCGGCGGCGGGCGAAAAAATCACGCGGGCCATCGAAGCGGCCATTGCGAAGAAAATCCCGTGCATCGTCTTCAGCGCGTCGGGTGGCGCGCGGATGCAGGAGGGCATCTACTCGTTGATGCAGATGGCCAAGACCAGTGCCGCGCTGGGCCGGCTGGCGCAGGCGCGGTTGCCCTTCATTTCGGTGCTGACGCACCCGACGATGGGCGGGGTGACGGCGAGCTTTGCGACCCTGGGCGACGTGATCCTGGCCGAACCCGGGGCCTTGATCGGTTTCGCCGGGGCGCGGGTCATCAAGGACACGACGAAGCAGACGCTGCCCGTGGGGTTTCAGACGGCCGAATTCCTGCTCAAGCATGGCCTCATCGACCAGATCGTAAGCCGGCTGGAAATGCGCGACCGGCTTGCCGAAATCCTGCACGCATTGCATGTCCGCAGGAAATCCCCGGCGCGCGCGGCCGGCAAAAACTGATCGCCACCGCGCCCTCATGGCCACCGGCGACCCGGCCGACCACGCGGCCGTGACGGAGTATCTGTTCGGGCTGAAGCCGGCCGGAAGCAAACACGGCATCGATCGCATGGGCCCGCTCGCGGCGGCGCTGGGCCACCCGGAGCAGGCCGTGCCGTGCGTGCACGTGGCCGGCACCAACGGCAAGGGCTCGGTGGCGGCGATGCTCGATGCGATCCTGCACGCCGCGGGCTGGCGGACGGGCCTCTATACGTCGCCCCACTTGGTGAAACTCGAGGAACGCGTGCAGGTGGAGCGCGAGACTTTGACCGAAGACGAGGTCGTGGCCTACGTCCGAGAGTTGCGGCCCATCGCGGAGAAGCTCGCGGCGGTCGCGGCGGACGACCGGCCGAGCTTTTTTGAATTCATGACGGCGATGGCGTTTCTGCAGTTCCAGCGGAAGGCCTGCGACATCTCCGTCCTCGAGGTCGGCCTGGGCGGCCGGCTGGATGCGACGAATATCGTGACGCCGGAGGTGAGCGTGATCACTTCGATCAGCCTCGATCATTGCGAGTTTCTCGGCGAGGGGATCGAAAATATCGCGGGTGAAAAGGCCGGCATCATCAAGCCGGGACGCCCGGTCGTGATGGGACGGGTGCCACCGGAGGCAGCGACGGTGATTCGACGGGTTGCCAGGACGCGCGGGGCGCCGCTCATGTCGGTGGGAGAAACGTTCGGGGAGGAACTAGCCGGTTATCCGGAGACGAACCTTGAGGGTGACTATCAGCGGTGGAACGCGGCGACGGCGACACTGGTCGCGCGCACCCTCGGACCTGCGTGGCGGATCACCGACGCGGCGATTACGGACGGCCTGCGGCATGTCGACTGGCCGGGGCGCTGGCAGCGAGTCCGGTTGGGCGGCCGCCTCGCGATTCTCGACGCCTCGCACAATCCGGAAGGAGCGAAGGTGCTCGACAGCAATCTCGCGCGCCTCGTGGCGGAGGCAGACCGGGCACCGATCGTGATCGCCGGCGCCCTGGGCGCGGCGCGGGCACAGGCGCTGATCGCCACCATTTGCCGGCATGCGGGCGAAGTCCATTTGGTCGTGCCCCACCAGCCGCGAGCGTGTTCGCATGTGGAACTGGAAGCGCTCGTGCCGCCGACGTATCGGGGGCGAATTGTGCGGGCGACGGTCGAGGAATTATTTCCCGCGCCCGATCGTTGCACGGCGGGCGGCGCGGACGACGTGATTGTCGTCACCGGTTCGATTTACCTGCTCGGCGAGGTGATGGCCCGGCTCGCGGCCGCCAAATAGGTCAGCCCCTCGCGCGGCCTCAGGGCATCCGCTGCAGACCCTCGGCGGCGATTTTCCACTTCGGGTCGCGCGGAAAACCCGGGAGGTCGCCCGCCGGCGCGCCATCCCAGCCGCCCGCCATGAGACCGGCGGCGGCGAGGAGGGAAGCATTGACGGGGAGAAACGCGGGGCAGTCGATCGGCTCGGCGGCGCGCCGCACATGGCCGTTGGGCATAAAGCGTGCGGACGGGTTGAGGATGATGCCGAGCGCGTTCTCGGTCTGACCGAGCCGCGCCGCGGTCATCGCGCCCTGACCCTGAGACCAGCTCACCCAGCGGCCGATGCCGTTGCGGCTGCGGTGATTCACTTCGTCGAAGGTCCGGCGCATGGTCTCCACGTCGATCATGTCCGTCTGCGGCAGAAAACCCAACGCGAGCAGCATCGTCGTGGGCACGCCACCCTGGCGCTGGTAGATGTTTGGGGACGTTTCCATTTCGAGATACTTGCCGTCGGCGACGGGAAGCGGGGAAAGTTTTTGCAGGACGTCAGACCAATGCGGTTCGGGTGCGAGGCCGAGCCGGGCGCGCCACTGCTGCGCGACTTGCAGGCCGTAGTGCCAGTAAGCGAGCTCGAACGTCGGGTTCATCGTGTTGTTCTCCCCGGTGCTTTCGCTGACGTTCTTGATCGGCGGACCGAGGACATAGCGACCGGTTTTCGGGTCGAGCCACGCGAAGGAGGCGAGGAACTTGGCGGACTCGAAAACGACGTCGCGATATCTGGCGAGCGTCGCGGCGTCGGGATGCGCGCGGTAGACGAGTTCGCAGAGATAGATCGGGTTCGGTTCGTTCCAGATGATGAAAGGATTGATGGTGCCGGGCCCGGGACGGCCGTCGATGCCGGCCATCTTCGGCCAGCGGGCGCCCTCGAAGCCCTGCGCGGCGGCGTCCTTCAATGCACCCGGGAGAATCTTGCGATACCACGACAAACCTTTCTCGAGGAGATCGACGTGGCCCCATTCGTAGAACTGCGCGGCGTGCCAGAAATACATCTCGGAATTGTGCTTTCCATACCAGCTCAGGTGCGTGAGACCGCTTTCCGCGGGCGGCATGCTGCCGCCGTAGTTCACCCGCATGAGGTATTGCGAAAGCACGATGCGGCGCTCGAGTTCCGGGGCGCGGGGATCGGTGCTGCCGGAAAAATCGATGACGCCGCCTTTGCTCCAATAGTCTTTCCAGCCGTTCGCGCTCGCCGAGCGGGTTTCATCGAAGTCCGGCCAGCGCGTGGTCGCGGCGTCGGGAGAAAACCCGCAAGTGAAGGCGAGAGTGCCGGCGTCCTGGGCCGCGAGGCGGAAATCGTGCGGCGCGGCCTCGGTCAGCCCGGCGGGGCCCTGCCATTGCACGTTGGCGAAATACTTGGTGTCGTCGATCGTGCGGGCGAGCTGGGCGAAGTTGGCGCCTTGCCGCGCCACGACGGTGTGGTGGAGGGCCGGCTTGTCCCAGACGAGCGGCGGCTTGTTTTTGACGCTGACATCGTGCGAGTAGGCGAAGCGAAAACGCACCTGCAGATCGCCGCTCCTGATCAGCGGCGACTGAATCCGGATGGCGACGAGGCTGAGCGAGGAATGCGCGGCGGTGTCGACGACGACGGGCTGGCCCGCGAGCGCGTAGGTGCTGTGGATCACGCCAGTCCAAAGATCCAACTTCTGGTCGATGGCGCTGAGTTGGTCGACTGTGAGCGGCTGGCCTTTGTAGACGAGACTGATCTGGCCGAGCGGAACGGGATGCGGGTTCTCACGGAAATATTTCCCCGCGGGGCTGTCCTGCAAACTCGCGTAGGGCACCTTGCGGCCATGGAAGTCGGACAGCGCCATCGCGTCCTCGAGTTTCAGGTGGTCGACGTTGGGAAACGAGTGCCACGCCCAGGTCGAGAGTGTCTCGAGCGGAATGCCATCCTTGTAGTAAGGCACTTCGAAGGATTGGAGGCCGGTGACATCAACGGTGAAGGCAAAGTCGCCGTTGCCGACGCTCAGGGACGCCTCGTGGTCGATGTGCGTCACGTGCACATCGTGGCGATGCACGAGCGCCTCGCGATCGATGGCGGCTTGCGACCGGGCGGCCACAAGGGCAAACGCCGCGGTAACGGCGAGCGCGGCACGGCGCCACAAACGTCGGGGAAACATGAGGGCCGGCACGACTGAAGGAAGGGCTGGGGTAGGCATGAGACGCAATTGTCGACGGCTGGACGCATCCTGGGCGGACTGGATTCGAGGAAGTTGAGCGGATCGCGCGCCTGCTCCCCGGGCCGACGGCGGCATTTTCACGTATTGCGTGAAAATGCACCCGGACGTTTCAAGCCGTCAGATCAGCCGGATTAGCTCCGAAGTTTCGGGGACGTCCTTGATGATTTGCGCCGGCTCGGGGCCGACGCCGAGATAACGGAGATTGGGAAGCTTGTCTGAAGCCGGCCAGGGGTGTCCGGCGTAGGCGACGTCGAGAATGCCCTTCATCATCGCGGCGACATAGCGCTGCGCATTGCGCGGCAGGGCGGAGAAGTGGCGGACCGCGGATATGTCCTCGGACCAGCCGGCGTGGCGCGAATAGACCGGGCGAAGCGTCTGGCGCACGGCCTCGTTGCGCGGCACGTGAACGAAGCGTTTGCCGCCGGCGTCCTCGTAGGCGGTGCAGATGAGCAACTCGCCGCGCCATTCCCCCGAGTGGGTGAGGGCGTCGGACTTGTTCAGCATCAGGTCCTGAAAGCCGCCATAGCGGAGCGCGTCGCCTTTTTCCACGGCATCGAACCAGCCGACCATCCGCTGGCGGCCAGTCGTGGCGCCGAACTCGATCTTCTTGAGTTTCACGGCGAGCGGATGGGCGTCGTCCATCTGCGTGATGAAGGTGTGCGTGCCGACCTTGGTGTCATAGGCCTTGGCGACGCCGAAGGTGTGGATGCGCTGGACGGGAATCCCGGCGCTTTCGAAAAACTCCGGCGTGAACGTGTGCGAGGCGGTGACGTTGGGCGAGAAGCCGTGGCGCTTGTCGAGCCAGTAGGCCTGGCCGAATTCGCCGATGATCGTGCGGCCGGCGTGCAGCTCGCGGAGGATGAGTTCGCGGACTTCACCGATGTTGTTCGCAAGCGCGGTGCCGGCGGACCAATAGGCCGCGGTGAGCGCGTCGAGGTTGAGCCGGAAGGGTTCGCGGCCGCGAAAGCGGGTGAAATCGAACTCGGATTTGTCGAACACCCCGAGCTCGATCGCCTCCGCGTTGGCGCGCTGCTCGGCGGCGGTGAGCGTGTCGAAGAACGAATGCCACGCCGTCTCGCTGACCCGGCAGACATGCGCGATCGTGCGGCAGGCGCGCCCGGCGCGGGCCGCGAGCTTCCGGGCGAAGAAATTCGGTCCGGCGAGAAAATCGGAAAAGGTGATCGGCCATTGCGCGACCTCGTCGACGTAGGCGGGCGTGATGCCGCGGCCGGTGGACCCGCGCGGCTCCTCCTTCAGGTCGTTGACCCGATAGTCCTCCCACGCGAGGTCGAGCAGGCGGTGGGTGAGATCGGAGACGAGGGTGCGCTCGTCGATCAGCAAGCGGGACAGGATCGCGTGCCCTTTCTTCTCGAGCGGTTTCGTCTCCCACCAGATTTTCCGCGGGTCCGCGACGACGCCGGCGCCGACGCAAAGGTGCGCGGCATCGCGGACGACGACGCCGGCGGGAAGGAGGTTGAGCTTGATGCCGCCCGCGGTGTGACCGGAGTTGGCGCCGCCGTTGACCTTGAGGACGACGGAGACGGCGGCCGTGGTGCCACGAAGCTCGTCGGCGACCTCGGGGATGAGCCGGCCCTTGCCCTCGTCACCGAGGGAAATGCCGACATCGGCGATGAGCTGGCTGGAAAAAGGGATGAGGGACATGGTTGCGAAAACGACACTGCAACCGAAGCCGCGGGCACCCCTGTTGCCGGGAAGTGAAAACGCGAGCGCCGGGGCGAGGGCAAACAAAAAGAAGTGGATGTCACGGAACGAGCGCGACAGCGGTTCGTGAGGTAATGAGTTGGGTCTCGTGTTGGACCCGGGGATTTGCCATCCGTGAACGTCGATGCCCCAAGACCCCCACGCGCAGTTTGACCAGACGGTCCTCGATATGATCGAGCACAGCCCCATCGGGGCGGTGCCGAACACGCCGTCCTACCAGGACGCGTTGAAGCGCCTCTACGCGACGCATCAGGCCTATGCCGACGCCGATCACAAGGACGGGCATGTGACGGCGCGGTCGCTCGGCCGGCTGTCGTCGTTTTACGCGGGCAACCTCGATGCCTTCGTGGCGGGGCAGATCGAGGTCGAGGCGCTCGAGTCGAATGCCAGTATCTTCAGCCGCTATGTGCAGTCGCTGCCGGCGGATCGCCGGGTGCGGGCCGAGAGCTGCCGGGTCATGGTGATCGGCAAGCCGGCGCATCATCGGGCGAAGCATGGCGCCGAGGTCGTGCACGATCCATTGCACACGCTGTTTCTCGTGCCGGGGGCAGGTCCGCATCCCGGACTGCCGGGAAACTACCTGCACGGCGCGGTCTTTCACATCGGCGCGGACGACGCCACCGGTTCGTGGGTCGTGCACGTGCATGACGCGGACGACGGTGCGGCGCTACTCGATGCGCCGACGCTACCGGAAGCCTTGACGCGAATGCAGGAAGTGCTGGCAAGCGCGCCATTTCACCTCAGCGAGCTCGAGGCGCTGGGGTTTCGCTCGAACTGATCCCGGGCGATCCCGCGGGAGGATCGCGCCGGAAACGACGACCGCCGGGTGCGGGCTCCGGGCAACGTCACCGTGAGCGTGACCGGTGGCTCACGGGTTCGCCGGAACGGGGCTGGGCTTCTGCGAGGCGTTCATCCAGTTCACGGCCCAATTCTCGGTCGCGTTCGTGAGACGGGTATAATCGGCGGGCTCATAGAGCGCGAGTTTGTCGCCCGCGTTGTAGAGTTCATAGACCTTCTTCGCCTGCATCACGGCGGCGTGGACGTCGGCGGGCGTCGAGGTGCGGTCCATGGTCGGCTCCACGACGAGCACGGAGCGCGGCGCAATCGTGGCGATGAGTTCGTTGAAGTCGCAGGGAATCTGGGCCTCGTGGCCAATGAAGGCGCCCAGGCGCGGCATCAGGCCGCGCACCTCGCTGTAGCGGGCGAGGCCGCCGGTGCCGCGGTCGCCGGTGTCGGTGCGCATCGGCGTGAAACCCGAAACGGAGACCACCGCCTTCACGCGGGGGTCGAGCGCGGCCGTGTAAAGCCCGACCGTGCCACCGATGGTGTAACCGAAGATGGAAATCCGTTCCGGATCGACCAGACTGTCGGCGGCAAGCGCGGTCACGGCGGCGCGGGCGTCCTCCACCATCCGGCCCATCGTCGACCAGTGGGGGTGGCGGTGGTAGAACGGCGCCGCTTCCTCCATGCGGCTGCCGAAGCCCGATTGATCGAAGGCGAGCACGGCGTAGCCGGCCTGGACCAGGGCGAGGATCGGATGCATGTCGGAGCGATAGACCCACATGTAGCCGAGCGGATAGCTGTAGCCGTGGAGCCAGATGACCGCGGGAATCTTGGTGTTCGGCGGCGTGTCCTTCGGATAGTAGAGGTCACCGCTCACGTTGTAGCCGAAATTGATCTTGCGCATCGCGGCCATGCTTTTCGCGGGCTCGATCCAACCGTAGGAACCGCCGCCGTTTTGAATGACCCATGCCGGAACATCGGGTTTTAGTTGTCCGGGATTCGGTCCGGTGGCCGGCACTCCACCACGCGGACCGCCCCGGGCGCCGCGAGCGGCGCCGGGAGGTCCGGCCCGGCCGGGACCGGCGAGGCCGCGACCCGGGCCACCGCGACCCGCACCGGGAGGAAGCAGCAGCGGCTCGTCGCCGAGCATCCAGTTGGCGGCGGCGCGGATGCCGTCGGCGGCTTTTTCCCAGCCAACCGTCGTGGTGATGGGACCGGATTTCGAGGCGAGCAGGTCGTTCGTGGCGCGCGCGGGGAATTTCCCAAGGTCGACCTTTTCGCCGGTGATCTTTTTCCACTGGTCGTAGTTCCAGGTGAAAAGCAGGTGGTTGTCCCACTTCGCCGTGGAACGCCCGAACTGGATGTCGAGCCAGTCGAGCGTGGCCTCGACGTCGTTGGCGCCGTGAAAGCCGGGGACGCGCAGCAGACCGACGCGGTCCGGTTGCTTCACGAACTCGTAGGCCTTGAGGGCGGAGTAGTAGGTTTGCTCGTCGCCCCACGTGTTGGAAACCTGGTCGTTCAGGCCGTATTCGATCAGGCAGGCGCGCGGGGCGATGAGGGCGACGAGCAGGTTGGCCTCGACGGGCAGGCGGTCCTCGTGACCGGCAAAGAAACGCAGGCGCGGCGTGAACCAGATCGGAAAACTGCGGGTGGTCGTCTCGACGCCCTCGCCCATGCCGTATTCGCCCGAGAGACGCCACGGCACCACGCCGCCCACGCCAGTGCTGCCGGCGATGACGGCGGCGATGCGGTCGTCCCACGCGGCCGCGATGGTCGCCATCTTGCCGCCGCGCGAGTAGCCGGTGACGGCGATGTGCGCCTTGTCGACCTGCGGCATGGTGAACAGATAATCGACCACCATCTGAACGGTGAGCGCCGTCTGGGCCATCGAGGCGAAATCGTAGTCGGGGTAGAGCTGCCCGATATTTCCCGGCGCATCGACCGTGCCGGTGTAGCTGCACGCGATGTAGCCGCGGCGAAGGAGCGACGAAGGCGTGCCACCGATCAGGACGGGAAACGGCCCGTTGCCGTTCGGGACGGTGACCGTGACCTGCGTGGAGGCCTTGTCGTCGGGGCCGTATTCGAGCCGGACGACGCGAGTGAAGTAGCCGCTGCCGGGCGTCTCCTCGACCACGGTGACCTTGTCGAGCTTCGGCTTCGGCGGAAAGCGACCGATGTCGTATTTCTCGAAGAGCTGCTTGATCTCGGCGCGGCGGGCATTCCAGTCCGCCATGGACTTTACCGGCTTGCCGTTGAGAAATTGCAGCGGCTCGGGAAGGTAGTTGTTGCGGGGGAAGGCGTCGAAGTCCGGCGGCAGTTCGCCCGTTTTATTCACCCATTCATTGAACGACGGGGTGTTGGGCAGCGACTTGAGCATCCACGCGAGATAGTCGCGACGCTCCTGCTCGGTCATGGCCGGCAGGAGGCGGGCGAAGGAGAGAAAAAGCAGGACAGCGAGGACACGGAATCGCAGGGGAGTTTGATTCGTTTTCATGACGGTGGGGTAGAGCTGATGATGCAGGAACACCGCCGCGGTCGGGGCCACGGCGGGCGCGCGTCGGACGCGAGAAAGAGGGAGGCGGAGAGGCGAGGACCGGAAGACTTGGGGCAGGCAGGCTGCGGTGCGGCGAAATTACTCGCCCTTGTAGAACGGAATCGGCGAGCCGCCGCTGCTGCCGGACTTGGCTTCGCCATTCCAAGACACGCTGCCATTGTCGAGCACGATGGGATCGCCGACCTTCGGCGTGATTTGAACGTTTTCGAAAACGACGTTCTTGCCGTCCTGCACGAGGAAGCCGCGGATGGAGTCGATTTTCACGTTGGTGAACGTGATGTCGCGCGCCATCTGCTCCGGCACGCCGAGGATGCGGCCCGCCACGGGGGAGTGGGTGATGGTGAGATTCGAGACGTGGATGTCGTGGAAGTTCGGGATGCCGTTCGTCTCGCCGGGCTTCGCCTCGCGCGGGCCGACATCGCCCCACTCGGTCGGGTCGTTGCCATGGTAGAGTGCGTTGATGTCGAAGGGCCGGCGGACGTTCTTCATCGTGATGTCCGAATACCAGATGTCGTGCACTTCGCCGCCGTTGCCGCGATAGGATTTGATGCGCAGGCCGTTGTCGGTGCCGTCGAACGTGCAGCGGCGGACGATCATGTGGGCGAGTCCGGCGCGCGTGCCGCTGCCGACCGAGATGCCGTGGCCGTGCAGGCAGATGAGATCCTCGATCAGGACGTCCTTCGAGCCGGCGTGCACGGCGACGTTGTCATCGCCGGTGTCGATTTCGCAATTGCGGATCACGATGCGCGTGCCGGCGGGATCGATCGCGTCAGTATTGGGTGCGTCGCTCGGCGCGACGACGCGGACGTTTTCGATCAGCATGTCCGAGCCGCTGGGCACGAGGTGAAACATCGGCGAGTTCGTGAGCGTGACGCCGTCGATATGCAGCCGCTGCATGCCGCTCAGGACGATGAGCATCGGGCGCGCCACGATCCGGCGGCCGGGCGGGTAATAACGCGCGGCCTTGTCGGACCAGATCCAGAATTCGTTACCCGAGCCGTCGATCGTGCCGCTGCCGGTGATGGCGACGTCGGTCAGGTTGGAGCCGGAGATCAACGAGGCGAGCCGCGGGCCGCCGAAACCGCGACCACGGCCGCGCGCGGGAGCCTCTCCCGGCGCGGGCTCAGGCAACGGATCGTTCGGATCGGGAAGACCGTAATCCTTGAACGTGGTCGGCGCCTTGATGACGGCGCCGGGTTCGAGATGCAGATCGAGGTGGCTCGTGAGCGTGAACGGCAGCGTCTTGTAGGTGCCGGCCGCCACGATGAGATGCCCGCCGCCCGCCTTGGCGATGGCGGCGATGGCATTCTTGAACGCATCCGTGTTGAACGTCTTCCCATCACCGACGCCGCCGAAATCGGAGAGATTGAACCTGGCGTCGGGGATGACGGGCAGCGCGGCGACGATCTCGTCGCCCTTCGGCGCCATGGCGTCGGCGGCGAAGGCATGGCCGGCGACGAAGGGGAGGCAAAGTGCTGCCGTTAAAGCGCGGAGGGGGGATTTCATGATGAGGTTACGGGAGAGAACAAACGACACGTGTCGCAGATAGACGCAACCCAGCACACGGGGATGCGGGGAAAAATGCGGGTCCATCTTCCCGGCGTTTCCGCGTGAGCCAATCCGGTTCTTCGCGGGCTCAGTTTCACTTATCCGCGAAACGACGCCGGTTCCGCCGCGTCTCGCCGGCCAAGCCCCGCAATCCCCAAACCTGAACCGCTTTTTCCCATGACCCGTCGTGAAATGCTCAAGGCCACCGCCGCCGCCGGCGTGACCGCGTTCGTTGGCCAGACTCGTGGACAGGATTCCACTCCGGCGTCGGCCGGCGCCGCAGCGCCCGCGGCCGGGCCGGCACCCGCCGCATCCAAACCGCTCGAAAAATTCACGCCGGTCGTCGGGATGCAGATCGGCGCGTTGCCGCTGGCGAAGGAGGATCTCGACCGGTTGCTGGAGACGTTGCGGGAGCGCGGCGGGATCAACACCCTCTTCGTCTTCGCCTACGGCCACGTGGCGCGCTGGGTGCCGATGGCGCAGCAGGGATTTCGCGGCGGGAACTTCGCCATCCCGCACATGCAGTATTACAAGGACACGCATTTCACCTACGAGGATATGCGCGCGCCGGAGTTCGCGGACGTCGACATCCTCGAGCGCACGATGAAGGCGACGCGCAAGCACGGGTTCAAAACCTACGCGCTGATCGAGGAGGCGGACAAGGAGGCGGTCGTGCCGGCGTGGCAGGAACTTTACGAGATCGATTCCCACGGGCGGAAGCAGGCGGCGCAGCCGGGCGGGCCGTGCAGCAACAATCCGCTCTACCGCGGCTTCACGCAGGGGCTGGCCGAGGATTATCTCCGTTCCTACGGCGTCGACGGGTTCATGTGGTCGTCGGAGCGCCAGGGCGGGATGACGAGCGCGATGGGCGCGTGGCACCACGGCGGCGGCTCGGACCCGACCAAGGGAACGTGTTTCTGCGAGCATTGCCTCAAGAAGGCCGCGGCACTCAACATCGATGCGGGTCGCGCGAAGGAAGGTTTCGCGAAACTGGAGCGGTTCATCCGGGACGGTCGCGCCCGCCAACGCCCGCGCGACGGCTATTTTGTCTCGTTCTTCCGGTTGCTGCTGGCGTATCCCGAACTGCTGCAGTGGGAATCGCTGTGGGTGAACAGCCGGACGCAGTTCATGACCGACCTCCGCAACCGCGTGAAGTCGGTGAACCCGGACACGCCGGTGGGATTCCATGTCTGGCACAACGCGTCGTTCAGCCCGTTCTACCGGGCGGAGATCGATTTCACCGGGATGGCGAAGAACGCCGACTTCATCAAACCCGTGCTCTACAACGTCTCCGCCGGCGAGCGGATGACGAGCTTCGTGAACAGCGTCGGCCGGACGATTTTCGGCGACATCCCGCAGCCGGAGATTCTCCAGATGCTCTACGCGATGTTCGACTACAAGGAACTGCCCTTCGAGAAGGTCGGCGCGGCGGGCTTCTCAACCGACTACATCGCGCGCGAGGTGCAGCGAACCCTCGACGACATCGGCCCGGCCAAGGTGCCGGTCTACGCCGGTCTCGACATCGACATTCCCGGCGCCGGCGCGAAATACACGCCGGAGAGCGTGAAGCAATCGGTGATGGCGGCGTTCAACAGCGGAGCGCGCGGGGTGATTTTCGCGCGCAACTACGCCGAGATGAAACCGGCGAATCTTGGCGGAGTCCGGGCCGCGCTCGACGAACTCGGGCTGAGTTGAGCGCGCGGCGGATCGCACGCCGGCGCGCTACACACCCTTGAAGTCGATGTAGCCCCGCTCGACGTCGGTGTAGATCAGCTCGACGCGAAGCCGGTCGCCGACGCGGAGGCTCGGGCGCGGACGGTCGAGCTTGCCCTCGACCGGCGGATGGGCGATGCGCACCCAGGTGCCCTTGTCCGAGGCGCCCGTGACGATGGCATCGAAGCGCGTGCCGATTTTCGGATGGAGCAGCAGCGCGGCGGCGGATTTCGCCACCTGGCGTTCCACCTTCTTGGCGGCGTCCTCCTGCTCGGTGCAATGTTTGGCGAGTGCGTCCAGCGCGTCGGCGGAATAAGGCGGCGGACGGCCCGCGAGCGCGGCCTTGAGCATCCGCTGGCCGAGCACATCGGGAAAGCGGCGGTTCGGGGCCGTCGAGTGGGCATAGTCCTTGACGGCCAGTCCGAAGTGGCCAGTGGCGTCGCCGCCGGGTTGCTCGAGCACGTATTCCCCCGCGCCCATCAGCTTGATGACACTGAGCGAGAGGTCGGGAAAGGTCGATGGGGCGGCGGCCTTGGCGGCGACGAGGAATGTTTCGAGCGCCCGTGCGTCGGGCTCCTTGGGCAAGGTCGTGCCGTGCCCGGCGGCGAGCTCGACGATCCGGTCCCAGTGCGCCGGGGTGCGCACGACGCGGCGGATGGCGGGAAATTTTTTGGCGGTGAAAAAGCGGGCAACGACGCCGTTGGCGGCGATCATCAGGTCCTCGATGAGACGCTTCGCGGAATTGGAACTGTCGGCCTCCAGTCCGGTGAGAACGCCGTCCGCAAACACCGGATGGGCCTGGATCGTCTCGAGGGAGAGGGCGCCGTGGAGATGGCGCAGCTCGGCGAGTTTCGCGGTGATGCGGTGCTGGAGCTGGAGATTGTCGGCCAGACCGGCGACAGCGCCGATTGCAGGGGGCATCGGCCCGGTGCCGTCGAACCAGGCGGCGACGCTGTTGTAGGCGAGCTTGGCGCGGTTGCGAACCGTGGCGGGGTAGACGGCCGAGGAGACCAGGGAGGCTTCGGGGGAGAAAACCATCTCGACCACGACTGCGAGGCGGTCGGAATCGAGGTTGAGCGAAGTGAGGTTGGTCGAGAGTTTTTCCGGCAGCATCGGGAAAATCCGGGCGGCGGTGTAGACGGAAGTGGTGTTCTGGCGCGCGTGGGCGTCGAGCGCCGAGCCCTGTTTCACGACGGCGGCGACATCGGCGATGGCGACGAGAATTTTGGTCGCGCCGGCCGGCTGCGCCTCGGCGACGGATAGTTGGTCGAGGTCGAGCGAGTCGTCGTTGTCGATCGAGCACCACAGCAGCGAGCGGAGATCGCGTGCGGCGGAATCGGCCGTGGTGGCGGGCGCCTGGATCGTGCCGAGCTCGGCCATGGCCGCGGGAGAGAAATCGGGGGCGAGGCCCCGCTCGATCATCACCCGGCGGGCGATATCCTGGAGAAGCGTGCGCGACTGGTTGCCGTTGGGGGTTGTCATGCGTGCGGTGTAAATGCGAAGGCGATGCGCGCGGGTCAATCCGCGCGATGAAGCCTGGCTTAGAGACGGAAAAAGATTTTGTGCCGGTGGAGGAACCAGCAGAGCAGCCATTCGAGGCCAAAAACGACCAGGCAGCTCGCGGCGGCGCCGATGGCGAGCGGGACCCCGGCCAGTTGCAGGAGTCCGCCGCAAAGCGTCGTGACGTAGCCATAGAGCCAGTGCGACCCCACGAAATTATAGAAAAGATAGATGAACACGGAATTCATCCCGACGACGGTGAAGAAGCCGAGATGCTGCCGGTGGCCGCGGACATCGATCCAGAAATAGGCGCCGGCGAGCGCGAGGAGGACGGTCCCGCCGGTAACGAGCACGTAGGAACTCGTGGAAATCCACTTGAGGACCGGCGTGATGCCGGCGAGATGGAGGCCGACGCCAAGCGCGAGAGCGGCGAAACCGGTGCCCGTCAGCCAGCGGAGTTTGAATTTCGCGTCGCCGTCGCGCAACAGAAGCTGGCCGGCCATCAAACCCCAAAGGGTGTGGACGGCGTTGGGCACGCAGTTCGTGATCGGGCTGTAGTTGCCGACGGGTTTATGGAGAACGAGCAGGTCGACATAGTCGGAGAAATTGTGGTGCTGGACAAATGGCTGGTCGAACCCCGGGAAGTGCGTCAGCCGGAAAAGCAACTCGGGCACCAGCAGACACAGCGCACTCACCGAAAACTGCGCCCGCGGCGACCAAGCGATGACCAGGAACGACAACAGGGTGCTGAAGGAAAGCATCACGAGGACGTTCGAAAATTGGAGATTCAGCCGATCGCCGCGGACGGCGTAGATCATCACGCCCCAGAAGCAGAGGAGCGCGCTGCGGCGCAGGGTCTTGAATAGCGACTGGAGCCACGAGTAGTGGAGCAACCGCTGTTGTTTGTCGTGCGAAAGGGCGAGCGCGACGCCGGCGACAAACATGAACGCCGGCTGGAGGAAATCCCAGAAGTGCGAGCCTTCCCACTTCGGGTGAGAAAATTCCGTGGCGAGCAGATTGAGGGCTGGGTGATCGAAAGCCCGGCTGAGCTTCGCGAAGAACCCGGTTTCGCCGAGCGCGAGGGCGACCATGATAAAGCCGCGTAGAAAATCGAGGGAGAGGAGTCGCGGTCCCGGGTTGGGCGCCGCGACCGTCGGGGAGGTGGGGGTCATGGCCGATGGTGGGCGCTGCGCGTGATGGGCGCCCGCCGCGAAAGCCCCGTATGGAGCGGATGCCCGCGACCGAGTCGAGCGCGATCGCACCCGTCCGCGCGTCGCAGCGAAATTGACAGGGTGGCCGCCGGGACCACGCTGCCGCCATGCGAATCCTGCTCCGCTTCGCCCCGCTGTTTCTTCTCTCGCTCATGACCGCCCACGCCCAATCGCTCTACGACATCGCCGTGAAAGACATCGACGGCCGGGCCGCGACGCTCGCGCCGTTCAAGGGACGGGTGTTGCTCATCGTGAACGTCGCCTCCGAATGCGGTTACACCCCGCAATACGCCGGGCTGCAGGCGGCCTTCGGGAAATACCAGGCGAAGGGTCTCACGGTGCTTGGGTTTCCGTGCAACCAGTTCGGCGAGCAGGAGCCGGGCACGAATGCCGAGATCAAGAAATTCTGCTCCACGACGTTTCATGTCACGTTTCCGTTGTTCGACAAGATCGAGGTGAACGGGGCGAACCGCCACCCGCTCTATGTGGCGCTCGCCGGCAGGGATTCGCCGTTCGCGGGGGATATCGGCTGGAATTTCACCAAGTTTCTCGTCGGCCGCGATGGGAAGATTTTAAAGCGGTTTGATTCCGCGGTCGAGCCCGACTCGGCGGAGGTCACCAGGGCGATCGAGGCGGCGCTGGCGGCAAAGTGATCCGAGCCAGACTCACGCCGGGGCGCAAAGCTCGCGAAGGCCGAAGAATCGGACCCAGGATCTTTTCCGAGGCCGGGCTCTGCGAGCTTTGCGTCCTGGCGTGAGGCGAGGCTAGAGCGGGCGGGCGAACGTCCGGTGTCCGGCGGTCGCGACGATCTCGACGTAGACTTCCGCGGCACCCGCGAGCGCGACCCGGTCGATCGCGCCGCCGACCTCCTTCGGCGGCAGGGTCTCGGCGTTGGTGGCGTCGGCGCCGACCTTGCAGTCGAGATTCCAAAGATCGAAGCCCTCGGGCAGAGTTTTCTTCCGCTCCCGCCGGATATATTTGTTGAGCTCATGGCGGATTTTATCGCGCACGCGCGCGTCGTCCTTGCCGGGGGCCTTGAGCGGAAAAATTTTCTTCATAAAAGGCGGCAACTCACTCACGCGCCACTTGTCCGGGTCGAGACCTCGACGACATCATGCGGCGCCGCTTCCTTCTGGCCGGCGGGGCTGATGCGGATGAAGCGGGCATTCGTGCGAAGTTCGCCGAGGTTGGCGGCGCCAAGGTAACCCATGCCGCTCTGCACGCCGCCAATCAAGGTGCCGAGGACCTCGTCGACGGAACCGCTGACCTCCTTGAGGGCCTCGATGCCCTCGGCGGCGACCTTGCGGGTGCTGTCGTTTTTGTCGTGGCCGTAACGGGCGGCACTGCCGGCCTTCATCGCCGAGAGCGAACCCATGCCGCGGTATTGTTTGTAGACCTTGCCGCTGATTTCCATGATCTCGCCCGGCGCCTCGCGGCAGCCGGCGAGCAGGCCGCCGAGGATGACGGCGTCGGAGAGAGTCAGGGCCTTGACGATGTCGCCGCTCTTCGTGATGCCGCCGTCGGCGATGAGTTTCACGCCGGTCTTCTTTGCCGCGCTGCCGGCGACGTGGAGAGCGGTGAGCTGGGGGATGCCGACGCCGGCGACGATGCGGGTCGTGCAGATCGAACCGGGACCCTGGCCGATCTTGATGGCGTTGGCGCCGCAGCCGGCGAGGAACTCGACCCCGGAAGCGCTGGTGACGTTGCCGGCGATGAGCGTGAGTTGCTTGAACTCGCCGCGGACGAGCCTGACGACCTCGCCGACGCCCGAGGTGTGGCCGTGCGCGGTGGAGACGGCGATGGCGTCGACGTGCTCGGCGACGAGATGATGGACATGCTCGAGAATCTGGTCGCGGTCGAGCGAGCCATCGGGCTGGCGGATCGTCGAGAGGGCGGCGCCGACGACGAGGCGGAAATCGGCATCGCGGGCGGGCTTGCGCCGGGATTTCGACTCGGAGGTGATGCGCTCGACGTCGGACGCGGTGATGAGGCCGCGGAGATGGTCGGCGTCGTCGACGACGAGCATCTTGTTGATGCCGACGTGGGTGGTGAAAAAAGCGTCGGCGGCCTTGATGGGGTCCTTGGCGACGGCGCGCTTTTTTTCGACGAGGAGCTGCGCACGGGGAGTCATGACGTCGGCGACGCGCTTGGTCCGGTAACGGTCCTTGACGACGTTGCCGGAGAGCAGGCCGGCGAGCCGCCCCTCGGCGTCGACGACGGGAAACGTGGAAAAAGCGTAGCGCTTCGCCTCGATCATCGCGAGCACGTCGCCGATGAGCCGGTCGGGCGTGACGGCGATGGGATCCTGGATGAGCCCGTGGATGTGGCGCTTGACGCGCGCGACTTCCTTCACCTGCTCCTTCGGCGACATGTTGTAGTGGATGAGGCCGAGGCCGCCGTTGAGGGCCATGGCGATCGCCATGCGCGACTCGGTGACCGTGTCCATGTCGGACGAGATGACCGGAATCTGGAGGCGGAGCGCGTCGCTGAGCGTGGTCGAGGTGTCGGCGTCCTTCGGGAGAATCTCCGAGTAGAGCGTGGCGAGCGACACGTCGTCGAAGGTGAGCGCCACCGGAAGACTGGCGCGGAAGAATTCGTCGGCCGGGAGATAGAATTCGCTATCGGCCGGGGCGGTGGAGGACTTGGCAACCTTCATCATGAGTTGCCATGAACGAAGTAGGCTCTCGGCGCCGGAGCGCAAACAGAAATTCAGGTTGGGGTGCGGTCACACGGGTGGACTTAAAACCGCACCGCGAAACCATGGAGACGCGGCAGAGAAGCGGAGCGGGTCGTGGCGCGATCCTTTCGTGGGAAGTTTTCTCCGTTGCCTCCGGTTCGAACAAATCAGTTCGTTGCAAACCGGAATGAACTATCGCTTCGAATTTCGCCGTTATCGCCTGCTCCTGCGGGTGGCGGTGCGGACGGCCCATGGAGTTTGGACGGAACGCGAGGGCGTCGTCGTGCGATTGGAAGACGAGGCCGGGCGGTTCGGTTATGGAGAGGCGGCGGTGATGCCGTGGTTCGGCACGGAGACGGCGGACGATGGAGGGGAGGCGTGTCGAGCGCTCGGTGACCGGGTCAGCGAAGAGCAATTGAGCGGAGTGCCGGGGCGACTCGGATGCCTGCGGAATGCGATCGCGAGCGCACGCGGCGAGATCGCGAACCCCGCGACAGGGCCGGACGGCGCCACGGCGTCTGAAAAACGGCCGGCCTACTTGGGGATGGCGGTGTTGTTGCCGGCGGGGCGGGCGGCGCTGGAGCAGATGGCGGCGAAGGCCGAGGCGGGGTTTCGGGTTTTCAAATGGAAAGTCGGCGCAGGCGACATGGCGGAAGAGTTGGGCGTGCTCGACGATTTATGCGCGGCGCTGCCGCCGGGGGCGAAACTCCGGCTCGACGCCAACGGCGCGTGGGACCGGCGCCGGGCCGAACGATGGCTCGAACGCTGCGCGGAGCGGCCGGTGGAGTTCGTGGAGCAACCGGTCGCGGCGGGCGCGCGCGGGGCGGAGGACTTGCTGTTCGGGCTGGCGGGCGACTGGCCGACGCCGATCGCGCTGGATGAGTCGCTGGTGGGCGACGGCGATATCGAGCGGTGGGTTGGTGTGGGCTGGCGGGGAGTATTTGTGGTGAAGCCGAGTTTGCTGGCGGACGTCGAGGGTGCGGTGGCGCGACTGAAGAAAGCTAGTGTGAACGTCGTTTTCTCGTCGGCGTTGGAGACCGCGATCGGCGCGCGAGCGGCGCTGCGAGTGGCGTTCGACTGGGCCCGTTCCACGGGCGGCGGGCAGGCGGGTGGGCAACGTGCGCTGGGGTTTGGCGTCTGGCCGCTGTTTGCCGATGCGCGATTCGACGGGCCTGCGGCGGCACCGTTTGTGCGGTGGGAGGATGTCGAGCGAATCAACCCGGAGGCGATATGGACCGCGCTGAGTTAAAAAAACTCGTGCTTGCCACCGGCTGTGCCGAGGAGCGGGGCAGGTTTGTTTTCCTTTGCGATCCGCATTGGAGTGCGGCGCAGCGGGCCCGGGTCGATGAGATTTTGTCGCGGCAGACGGACTCCAAGTCGCGACCCGCCCCGGGCTGGCTGTGCGTGCCGACCGGCGGCACGAGCGGCGGGATCAAGTTCGCCCGGCACGACGAGAAAACACTGACGGCGGCGGCGCGCGGATTTTGCCGGCACTTCGATTTCGCGCGCGTCAACGCGGTCGGCGTGCTGCCCGCGCACCACGTGAGCGGACTGATGGCACGGGTGCGCTCTGCGGTGACGGGTGGAATTTATCTCGACTGGAATTGGAAGAAACTCGAGGCGGGCCGCCGGCCGATTTTGCCGCGGCTGCGTGGTCCGTGGGTGATTTCGCTCGTGCCAACCCAACTGCAGCGGCTGCTGCAGTCGCGCTCGGCGGTCAACTGGCTGCGGGGCTTCAAGATCGTGTTTCTCGGGGGCGGGCCGGTGTGGCCGGGGCTGGCCGACGCGGCGGCGCGAGCGAAACTGCGAATATCGTTGAGCTATGGGATGACGGAAACCGCGGCGATGGTCACGGCGCTGCGCCCGGAGGAATTCCTGGCGGGCGCGCGGACTTGCGGCGCCGCGCTGCCGCACGCGCGGGTCGGCGTGACTCGGGCGGGCATCGTGCGAGTCGCGGGGGACTCGGTATTCCGCGGATATTTTCCCGCAACCAGCCGGACGAGGACGTTCGCGACGGAGGATTTGGGCGCGATCGACGAGTGCGGGCACCTCCAAATCCGCGGGCGGCGCGACACCGTGATCATCTCGGGCGGGAAGAAAATCCAGCCGGCGGACGTGGAAGCGGCGTTACGGAACAGCGGGGAGTTTCCCGACGTGGCGGTGATCGGCGTGCCGGACACGGAATGGGGCGAGGCAGTCGTGGCGTTTTATCCGGCGGGCGGAATACGGCCGGATGTGCGCCGCGCGACGGCGAGACTGGCGCCGCACGAGCGACCGAAACGGTTCGTGGCCGTGAAGGACTGGCCGCGGAACGCGCAGGGGAAAGTGAACCGGGCGGCATTGCGTGGGGCGCTTTAATGCCGGCGCGGTCTGGGATTGAACCGGGTTGGCGGCGGGCCAGACTGCGGCACCCCATGAAAAAAATCCCCTGCCTGATTGTGTTGTGTGGTGTTGTTTTCGGCCAGTGGCTTCGCGCCGCCGAGACCGCCGGCCCCGGCAAGCCGACCCCGGGAAAACTCGCCTCCACTATTTTCGACTGGAAGGACCTGAAGGCCGAGGAGCGGTCCAACGGCATCCGGCGCGCCGTGTTCAACAGCGCGACCAGCACGCTGGGCAACTTCGAGTGCCATATCACCACGCTGAATCCTGGCGCCGACTCGGGTGCGCCGCACGCCCACACGGGCGAGGAGGCGATCTTCGTGCAGTCCGGCATCGTCGAGGTCACGATCAACGACACGAAGAAAACGGTCGGCCCTGGTTCGGTGCTTTACTACGCGGGCAAGGACCTGACCGCGACGCGAAATCCCGGACCGGGGCTCGTCACCTACGTGGTGTTCTCGATCCACGTGACCGCGGCGCCACCGGCGCCGTGAGCGAACCGGCCGGCGGTTTCAGCGGGCGTTGACCCACGCAGCGAGCTTGGGCGGGAGCGGAGCGCGTTCGCGCTTGGCGGGCGAGGTGCAGACGTGCTCGGTGCGGACGGTGGCGGCCACTTTCTCCCCGCGACCGAGCTTCACCAGCTCGAAACGCAGGGCGAACGAATTGGCGGTGAGCGGCTCGGGCGTGACCGCGATGCGGAGTTTGTCGCCGGGGCGCAGGGGGCGCTTGTAGTCGGCCTCGCTGCGCGAGATGGGCACGACGATGCCGGAGGCGCCGAGAAATTCGTTGAGATCGAGACCGGCGGCAGCGAGGGCCTCCTCGTAGGCTTCGTGGCAGATCGCGAGCGTCCGGGCGAAAAAGACGACGCCGGCGGCGTCGGTATCGGCGAGGCGGACGGTGCGATGGTAGGAAAACGGCATGAGCCCACGGAACACACGGAACACCCGGAAGGGGAGAAAATTTTTCCGTGTCTTCCGCGTGTTCTGCGGGCAAATTTCCGGCGTGACCAAAAACGAGATCGCCGACGTGCTGACCGAGATCGGAGTGCTGCTGGAACTGACCGGCGAGAACCCGTTCAAGGTGCGTGCCTATCAGTCCGGCGCGCGGGCGCTCGAAGGCCTTGAGGAGGCGGAGTTGGGGCGGCTGATCCAGGAGGGGCAGTTGGGCACGATCAAGGGTTTCGGCGAGGCGCTGGTCCAGAAGATCACCGAGCTGCACACGACCGGAAAGCTCGGGTATTTCGAAAAACTGAAGGCGTCGGTCGAGCCGGGACTGGTCGAGATGGCGCAGATTCCCGGGCTCGGGCCGAAAAAAATCATCGTGCTCAAGAGCAAGCTGGGCGTCACGAGCATCGCGGCGCTGACCCAGGCCTGCCGGGAAGGCAAGGTGGCGGCGCTCGAGGGCTTCGGCGAGAAGACGCAGGAAAAAATCCTCGCCGGCATCAGGAATCGCGAGGCCTACGGCCGGCGGCATATGTGGTGGGACGCGTGGGAGGTCTCGGAGCCGATCGTCGCGGGGCTGCGCGCGCTGCCGCAGGTCAGGCGGGCGGAGGCGGCGGGGAGCCTGCGCCGCGGCATGGAGACGGTGGGCGACCTGGATTTTCTCGTGGCGGCGACGGACGTCGAGCCGGTGATCGCGTGGTTTGTGGCGCGGCCGGGCGTGAAGGAAGTGACGGCGCGCGGCGAGACGAAGACGAGCGTGCGCTTCGAGAGCGGGCTGCAGGCGGATTTGCGCATCGTGCCCGAGGAGCAGTTCGTGTTCGCACTGCACCATTTCACCGGCTCGAAGGACCACAACGTCCAGATGCGCCAGCGCGCGCTCGCCCGCGGCCTGTCGATGAGCGAATGGGGACTCGTGCCGGCGGAAGGCGAGGGGACGGCGAAGGCAAAGGCGGAGGCGAAGCAAAGCGTGACGGTGAAGGACGAGGCGGAGCTCTTCGCGAAGCTCGGGCTGCACTTCATCGTGCCGGAGCTGCGCGAGGGCCTCGGCGAGATCGAGGCGGCGGAAAAAGGCGGGCTGCCGCGGCTCGTGGAGCTGGCGGATTTGCGCGGGGCGTTTCACAATCACACCACCGCGTCGGACGGCCGCAACACGCTCGCGGAGATGACCGCGGCCGCCGAGGCGCTCGGCTGGGAATACCTCGGCATCGCGGATCACTCGAAGTCGAGTTTCCAGGCCAACGGCCTGAGCGAGGAGCGGGTGACGAAGCAGATCGAGGAAATCCACGCCCTCAACGCCGCGAAGAAATTCAAGACGCACGTCTTTACCGGGACCGAGTGCGACATCCTGCCCGACGGCAAGCTGGACTTCGACGACGCGCTGCTCGCGCAACTGGATTACGTGGTGGTGTCGGTGCACAATGTCTTCACGCAGGACGAGGCGACGATGACGAAGCGGATCATCCGGGCGATCGAGCATCCGCGCACCACGATGCTCGGCCACCTGACCGGGCGGCTGTTGTTGAGACGCGAAGGCTACAAAGTCGACGCCGCGAAGGTGATCGACGCCGCGGTCGCGCATGACGTGGTGATCGAGTTGAACGCGAGCCCGTGGCGGCTCGACATGGACTGGCGCCTCTGGCGGAAGGCGGCCGAGCGCGGGCTGCGTTGTGCGATCAATCCCGATGCGCACGAGACGGCGGGCCTCGCCCATGTGCGGGCGGGCGTGAACGCGGCGCGCAAGGGCTGGCTGACGAAGGAGCAGGTGGTGAACACGCAAAACCTCGCGGCGATCAAGCGCTGGCTCGCCGGGCGCCGGGCCAAGAAGTGACGGAGGCGCGGCCGCAATCCCGGCGCGCTTGCAGCCGTGCGGCCTTCCCGCCATAACCCCGGGCGATGATCACAACCCGGGCGCGCGGACTGGCGAATCTCCACGTCGGGGTCATGACGCTGGTGGTGGGCGTGTTTTTCTGGGTCTACGCGGAATTCATCATGCGCTATGTGCCGGTGGTGAAGCTGAGCCGCGAGGTGAACCTGCTGCCGTATTTTCTCTGCGTCGTGGGCGGCATGGTGCTCTCGGCGCGCGACCTGTCGCGACTCGCGGCGCGGTTTCATCTGCTCGATCCGGTCGACGCGGCGCGGCTGGCGGGCCGGCAGGTGGCGTTGATGGCGCTGCTGACGTTCACGATGATGTTCGCGACCCAGGATCACCGGATCAGCCGCCTGTTTCTCGGCACGTTTCTCGTCTGGTCGTGGCTGGGGCTGGCCGTGCTGAATGCGCGGCTGCCGCGGGTGCTGGCACGATTGGTGTTTCAACGCGGGCACCGGCTGCCGACCGTGTTCATCGGGCGGCGCGCGTCGTTTGCCCGGCTGAACGAGTGGATCGCCCACAAGGAGTCGCTCGGCATTTATCCGGTGGCGCTGCTGTCCGACGATCCGCCGCCCGAAGGCGGCACGCCGCTGCCGGCGCCGTGGGTCGGCCGGGTCGAGGAGTTGCCGCGGGTGCTGGCCGAGAAGCAGGTCGGCCAGGTGCTCCTGCTCGAACTGCCGGCCTCGGACGAGGAAGCGAAGGCGATCATCAACATCTGCCAGGATCACGGCTGCCGCCTGCTGATTCACAACAATCTGGCCGAGCGCTACACGCATCCGCTCGTGCCGGTGATCGAGGAAGGCCGGCATTTTTACACACTGCAGGAGGAGCCGCTCGAGGATCCGTTGAACCGGCTGTTGAAACGCGCCTATGACATCGGGGTGGCGCTCCCGGTGGTCGGGCTGGTGCTGCCGCCGCTCTGCCTGTGGGTCTGGCTCGAGCAGCGGCGCCAGGCGCCCGGACCGTTGTTTCATTCGCGCGAGCGGCGCGGGCAGCAGGGCGAAATCTTTCACATGCTGAAATTCCGCTCGATGTATGCCGAGGCGGAGGATGCGGCGGCCGAGGCCCGGCAGGCGAAATCGGAGGATGAGCGAATCTTTCCGTTCGGGCGGTTTCTGCGCCGGCGGAGTCTCGACGAGTTCCCGCAGTTCTGGAACGTCCTCACCGGGAAAATGAGTATCGTCGGCCCGCGGCCCTACATGCCGAGGCTGGACGAGGAATTTCGCGCGCAGACGCGGGGTTATCGCACGCGCCATCTCGTGAAGCCCGGGATCACGGGACTGGCGCAAAGCCTGGGCTTTCGGGGCGAGATTCTCGAGCAGGAGATGCTGCGGCGGCGGGTTTACTGGGACGTGCACTACATCACGCACTGGTCCATCTGGCTCGACCTGCAGATTACCGCGCGCACGCTCTGGCAGGTCGTGCGCCCGCCGGCCACCGCCTACTGATGCGGCGGGACGGAGGCGCCCCGGACGCGGGCGAGTCGCGCCGGGCGGCGGCGGGACAGACGCTCCGCGCAGCCTGTCGCTAAAAATTCTTGGTATAGATCGCGCCGTTGCCGTCGGTGAACGTGAGAGTGTTCGGCTCGACCTTCGTCAGTCGCACGCCGAGTGTGCGGTCGACGATGTCGTTGAGACGAAACACGCGATCGTTCATCAACACGCGGCTGTCATCGCCCGACGAGCGGATGCCCGTGACGCGGATCGCGTCGACAAAGACGTGGATCCGCTCGTCATCCTTCGGCGGCGCGCCGGGCGGTGTGGTGGCGGGCGGCGGTTCGGCAGCCGCCACGGCGGGATTGTCGGCGAGGTCGGCGGGAGAGGTCCCGGCCGGAGAATGCGGCGGGGCCTGAACAACCACGGGCGTCGGCGGTGGCGTCACGGGGCCGGGAGCGGGCCCACGCGTAGTCTGCACGGGAGCGACCGCCGGCGGTTTTTCGGGCGCGGGGGGCAGGGGGGTCACCGCCACTGGCGCCGGGGCCGGAGCCGGTTTGACGGTGGGAGCGACGATCACGGGCGCCGGCGCATTCGCCTCGGGCGGCGGCTTCGGGGCCGGGGTGGTGGCGACCGCGGGAACCGCCGGGTTTTTCGGCCGGTTGACCAGCCAGACCGTGGCAACGACGGTCAGGACCACGAGGACCACGACCGCCGCCGCGATCAGCACGAGTTGTTGGGCGGTGCGAGGCTGATCGCGCTTCGCAACGCGGGCGCCGCCGCCGGACGCCGCCGGCGCGGCGCCGGGCGGATCCTCGGTGCGAAGGCGCTGGGCCTTCTTCAGGGCGTCGTTGATGAGACTCATCGGGTGGGATCAGACCGCTCAGGACGCGGTGAGGTTCGCCATCTCGCGGACCGCGCGGCGGGCGTCCCAGTAGTTGACCTCGTCGGACTCGCGGATGAAGGCGGAGAGCATGGCCTTGTCGCAAAGATTGTTGACGACGCGGGGAATGCCGCCGCTGCCACCGTGGATCGCCCGCAGCGCCCACTTGGTGAAACTCGGCCGGCCCGAGCCGCCGGCGAGCGTCAGCCGGTGCTGGATGTAATGCGCCATGTCGACGGCGCCGAGCGGATGCAGTTCGTAGTGGACGAGGATGCGCTGGCGGAGCTGGCGCAATTCCTCCTGCGCCAGCACCTCCTTCAGCTCCGGCTGCCCCATGAGCACGATCTGGAGAAGTTTTTGTTTGTCGGTCTCGAGATTGGAGAGCAGCCGGATCTGCTCGAGCACCTCGTTCTTGAGGTTCTGGGCCTCGTCGATGATGAGCACGATGTCGCGCCCGCCGGCGATGCGGTCGAGCAGCACGCGGTTCATCTGTGCGACGAGATCGACCTGGCTGCGGGCGAGCTTGGTTTCGCCGAGCTCGGTGAGGATGGCCTTGAGCATCTGCGTCTCGGTCACGCGCGGATTGAGGATGAGCGCCGTGTCGTAGTGCGCGGGATCGAGCTCGTTGAGAAAACGGCGGCAGAGGGTGGTCTTACCGCAACCGACCTCGCCGACCAGGACGATAAAACCCTTCTTCTCCCGCACGCCATATTTGAGGTGTTGCAGCGCCTCCTGATGGGTGGGGCTGAGGTAAAGAAAGCGCGGGTCGGGGGTGATGTTGAACGGCATTTCCCGAAACCCGTAGAAACTCTGATACATGGAAGCGGCCAAACTGGCGGACCGGGCCGAAAACGCACGCCAAATTCGCACCACCACGGCGCCGGCGGGTCCGTTTGAAATCTCCTTTACTCGCACGCAGCCGCGCCCGTTGATCGCTCGCATCGTCGTGAATTCCCGTCGTTTGCTCGTCCTCCTTTACGTCTTGCTCTTCGCCGGCCTCGGCACGGGGGCGGGGGTTTTGTTCAGCGATGCATGGGCGAAATACCGCGAGCTGAAACTCGTCGAGGCCGACCACCGGCGGAAGCTCGCCGAGGCGGAGGCGCGGCTGGCGGAGCAGGAACAGATCCTGAAACGGCTCCAGACCGATCCCGCGTTCCTGGAAAAGGTTCTCCGCCGCAACGGCTACGCGCGGCCGGGGGAATATATTTTCCGCTTCGAGGACTGACGCCGCCCGGCGCCGCCGACATTTTTCCACCGCATGCCGCACCCGCTCATCGAGAAATTCATCCGCGCCGGCCAGCCGCAGGTCTTCGCCTTTTTTCCCAAGCTCGAACCGGAGGCGCAGGGCCGCCTGCTCGCCGAGGCGGCGGAGGTCGACCTCGATGAAATCTCCCGGCTCACCCGCACGCTCCTCGCCAAGGGCGGCGCCCCGGGCGTGAAGCTCGACGGGCTCGAGCCGGCGCCCTACGAACGACGGCCCGAGCACGGCGGCGACGGCGCGGCCTGGGCGCGGGCGAAGGCGGCGGGCGAGGAGGCGCTTCGCGGCGGACGCGTCGCGGCGTTCACGGTTGCGGGCGGGCAGGGGACGCGGCTCGGCTACGACGGGCCCAAGGGGACGTTCCGGGTCACGCCGGTGCGGCACAAGCCGCTGTTTCAGGTCTTCGCCGAAAAAATCCGCGCGGCCGGCGCGCGCTACGGGCGGCCGCTGCACTGGTTCATCATGACCAGCCATGCGAACCACGCCGCGACGGAGACGTTCTTCGCGGAGAATGGATTCTTCGGCCTCGATGGCGGGCGGGTGCATTTTTTCCGGCAGGGGCGGATGCCGGCGGTGGATTTCGAGGGGAAGATTCTCCTCGAGACCGTGGACTCGATCGCCCTGTCGCCCGACGGCCACGGCGGATCGTTGCGCGCCCTGGAGCGCAGTGGCGCGCTCGACCTGATGAAACGCGAGGGCGTCGACACGCTCAGCTACTTCCAGGTCGACAATCCGCTCGTGCGCGGCGTCGACCCTGCGTTCATCGGCTGGCATCTCCTGCGGGGTTCGGAGATGTCGAGCAAGACGGTCCCCAAGGCCTATGCCGAGGAGAAGGTCGGCCATTTCTGCACCCAGGATGGGCGGACGGTCGTCGTCGAATACTCCGACCTGCCGCTGGCGCTGCAGCGGGAGACGGAGGCGGGCGGGAGGCTGCGGTTTCTGGCGGGAAGCATCGCGATTCACCTGCTCGACCGCGAATTCGTGCGGCGGATGGCGGGCGGCGCCAGCGCGCTGCCCTTTCATCGCGCGGACAAGAAGATCGTCACGGTCGACGCGATGGGGCAGGCGGTAAAGCCGGTGAAACCGAACGGCGTGAAGTTCGAGCTGTTCGTCTTCGACGCGCTGCCGTTCGCGCGGAACCCCGTAATCATCGAGACACTGCGGGCCGACGATTTTTCCCCGGTGAAAAACGCCGAGGGCGTGGATTCGCCGCAGAGCTGTCGCGACGACCAGCTGCGGCAGTTCGCCCGCTGGCTGAAAGGCAATGGCGCGGCGATCGAAACCGACGCGAGCGGTCTCCCGCGGCTGGCGATCGAGGTCTCCCCGCGGTTTGGCTACGACGAGGATTCGTTTGCGGACGCGTGGAAAAAGCTTTCGCCTCGGCCCGAGATTCGTGACGGATTGTATCTCGAAACCCCATGACGACCCTCGATCGAATCCAGACCGCCGCGAAAGCGGCCCAGCTCCTGCCGTCCACGGCCGAAAACCTCGCGGCGTTTCTCGCCGCCAGGCTGCCACCGTGGGCGCAGGCGAGCATCGACGAACTGGTCGGGCAGCAGGCGTGGGGGGAGTTGAACGACCGGTTCTACCGCTACCTCGAGTTCGGGACCGGCGGCATGCGCGGGCGCACGATCGGGGTGACGCCGGCGACCGCGGAAACGGGCACGCTGAGCCCAACCGGTTCGCCGGAGCATGCGGCGGTCGGGAGCAACATGCTGAACGATTTCACGCTGATCCGTGCGGTCGTCGGGTTGTTTCGCTATACGAAAAAATTCCTCGCGACCGAGGGCGACCGCGCCCGGCCGCGGCTCGTGATCGCGCACGACGTGCGGCATTTTTCGCGGCACTTCTGCGAACTGGCAGCGTCGACATGGACGCGGCTCGGCGGCGACGCCTACATTTTTGACGGCCCGCGGCCGACGCCGCAGCTCAGCTTTTCCGTGCGCTGGCTCAAGGCCCACACCGGGGTCGTGATCACGGCGAGCCACAATCCACCGCACGACAATGGATTCAAGGCCTACTTCACCGACGGCGCGCAGGTCATCCCGCCGCACGACAAGGGGATCGTGGCCGAGGTGAATGCGGTGCCGCTGGGCGAGCTGGCCGGGTTCCTCGAGACGGATCTCACGGGCGTCACGACGCTGGGACGCAAGGCCGACGACGCCTATCTCGCGGTGGCCACGAAGGCGGCGATCGACACCGGGGTGTTTCGCGCCGCGAAGCTCAAGGTGGTGTTCACCAACATCCACGGGACGGGCGCGGTGCACTCGCTGCCGCTGCTGCTCCACGCGGGCTGTGAAGTCAGCGCGGTGCCGGAGCAACTGAACTTCGACGCGCGGTTTCCGACGGTGAAGTCGCCGAACCCGGAAAACGCCGAGGCGCTGGCGCGCGCCGTGGCGCTGGCGGATCGCACCGGGGCCGATGTCGTGCTCGCAACCGATCCGGATGCCGACCGGATGGGTGTCGCCGTGCGCAACCGCGCCGGAAAGATGGAACTGCTCACGGGCAACCAGATCGGTGCGCTGCTCGCCGACTACCGCCTGGCGAAATTCAAGGAGCTCGGATGGATCCCGCGCGACGGCGGGCCGCACGTGGCGATCGTCAACACCTACGTGACGAGCCAGCTGCAGGACGCCATCGGCCGCGGGCACGGCGTGAAGGTCATCAAGACGCTGACCGGCTTCAAATGGATCGCCGCGAAAATCCGCGGCTACGAGGAGAAGTTGCGCGCCGCAATGGGCGCGGACTTCGACTACGACGGGACGGAGTTCACCGAGCGCGTTAAGCTCCTGCAGCAGCACAGCACCTTCTATGCGTTCGGTTGCGAGGAGAGTTACGGCTACCTGCCGAACGATTTCGTGCGCGACAAGGACGGCAACTCGGCGTGCCTGATGTTCGCCGAAGTCTGCGCCTGGGTGAAGGGCCGCGGGCTGACCGTGCCGGAATACCTCGACGAAGTCTTCCTGCGCTACGGCTTCTACCTCGAGGGCGTGATCAACCTCTACTACGAGGGCGCGAGCGGGAACGCGAAGATCAAGCGCATCCTCGAGACCTACCGGGCGAACCCGCCCAAGGCATTCGGGGCGGTGACCGTGACGCAGTTTCAGGATTTTGGCCGCGAAAAGATCCTCGACGCGGACGGCGAGCGGATTCCGGCGCAGGATCTCTACGTCGTCAGCCTGGCGAACGGCTATTCCTTCGCCGCGCGCGGGAGCGGCACGGAGCCGAAGATGAAGTTTTATCTCTTCGCGAACGAGAAGGTGGCGGCCGCGACGGAGCTGCCCGCCGTGAAAGCCCGGGTGAAGGCCGCGCTCGACGGGCTGAGTAAATTGATCGAGGCGGACGCCAAGGCTCGCGCCGAAGGCTGACCGCCGACGGAACGGCGGACGAACCTGACGCGTGAGCTCCACTCCGATCGACTTCGCGGAGAACCTCGAACGGTTCACGGGATTTGCCGCGCTGTATGACCGGCATCGTCCGGGTCCGCCCGCGGGACTCAGCGACTGCTTGCGGCATTTTGCCGGAATCGACGCGCTCTCCCGGGTGGTCGATCTCGGCAGCGGCACGGGACTCTCCACCCGCTACTGGGCGGAGCACGCAGGAGAGGTGATCGGCGTCGAGCCGACGGCCGACATGCGGCGCCAGGCGGTGATGCTGACCGCGGCGAAAAACGTTTCCTATCGCGAGGGATTTTCGCATGCGACCGGGTTGCCGGATCGCTGTGCCCAGATCGTCAGTTGCTCGCAGGCGCTGCACTGGATGGAGCCGACCGCCACGTTCCGGGAGGCGGCGAGGATTTTGCAGCCGGGCGGCGTGTTTGCCGCGAACGACTACGACTGGCCGCCGACGACGGGGGCGTGGGAAGCCGACGCCGCCTATGAGGCGTGCATCGCCACGGTCCGGCGCCACGAAAGAGAGTTAAAGCTGCGCGATGGGCTCAAGGAATGGGAGAAGGACGGACATCTCGCGCGGATGCGGGCGAGCGGAATGTTTCGTCACGTGAAAGAGGTGCTGCTTCAGCACACGGACACCGGCGACGCGGAGCGGCTCGTCGGAGTCCTGCTCAGCCAGGGAGGCGTGATGAGCCTGCTGAAGCGCGGCCTGACCGAATCGCAGCTCGGCATCGATGTCCTGCGCGAGACGGCGCGACGCGTTCTCGGGACGGCGGCGCTCCCGTGGCATTGGAGCGCACGGGTGCGAATGGGCGTCGTGTGAACAGGGCCGCGCGGGCGGGCGCCACAGTCTCTCAGGGCGGCGCAGCCGGGGCGAATGTGGTGGTGAAGGTTGCGGCGGACGCCGGCCGCGAGAGCTCGAGATAAAACGATTCGCGACGCAGGGGCGGCGCATCGGGCGTGTTGCCGTGCCACAACTGGAATTCGCCCGGCGCGGTCAGCGTCACGCGCAATACCGTTCCACCGTAGTCGACATCGAATGTGGCGTGGTCGCGAAACGTCGCGCCACGGACGTCACGCCACTGCGCAAAGGGCTCCGGCCGGCCGGCCGCGAAATCGGCGGCGGGCGAAAAGTCGCCGCCCAACCGGGCCTTGCCCTGCACGTGGAGCGTGAGCCCGAGCTTTGGCGGCTCCTTTGCCGTGTCAGCGAGCGTGACGGTGTCGACCAGCGTGTCGCCCTTGATCTCGAGCCTGCGGCGGGCGGAGACGCTGGCCTGGTAGTGCGGTTGGGCGGCGCTCACACGCGCGGGCGAGGCGGAATATTCCAAAAGCTCGCCGCGCAGCGGCGAAAGCTCGTCACCTTGTTCGACAACCCACTCGCGGCGCTCGTCGAGCGGGCCGAGGTCCTCGCCCTCGCCGTTCACGAGCGGGACATTGTGGTTCGCGCCCCGCGTGTAATAGCCGCGGTGCAGCGGCGATCCGTAGCCCACCGTGCCGGTGTCGTGGGTGACATCGACGTTGCCGAAATAAGCGGAGTAGTTGAGCGCCTCGGCCTCGGTGTGGGAACGGGTGAGCTGGCCGTAGTGGAAAAAAACCTGCCACGGGCCGGACTGCAGCAGGGCCATGCGGGTCGTTGCGAGGTTGCGACTGACGACGGCGGGAAGCCTCGAGGCGCGGGGAGCCGGCGGCAGCGGATCGAGCAACGTGGCCCAATCGTGGCGGCCGGCGACGGCCTCGAGACCGAGCGGGGTGGGAAACACCCGCGCGGCCGAGGCGTAGAGCGCGCGATCGGGAGCTATGCCGGGCGCACCGGAGTCGGCGGGATTGGGCAGGTGGCCCTCGGGGAAACGCAGCGTGGCGAGGCTGAGCATCAGGTTTTCGGCGATGGCCATTTCCGGGGCGAGCTCCGCGGCGCGATCGTAGAGGCCCGCGGTCGTGAAGAGCGTGAGGACGGCGCTGACGACGAAATTATTGTAGCCGAGCGATTGCTCGTGCCAGAGGTAGTCGCTCGTGACGCCCCCGGCCATCTGGGCGCGCAGGCCGAATTTTCCGTCGATCGCCTCGTGCCACATCGCCTCGTCGCCGAACAGCAAGGCCACTTGGGCGACGGCACAGCGCTGCCAGGTGGCGATGTTGTGGATCGCCTGGAAGTTGGCGTTGAGGACGGCAACCTCGGGTTGGAAAAACTTTTCCCGCCACGACTGGCGGCGGGCGGTCGGGGCGTAGCCGCCGAGGAGACGGACGGTTTCGACATATTTCACCAGGTTCGAGGCCTCGGTGAGGGTCTGCCAGAAGAGTCGGGCGCCCTCGCGCTGCGGCGCCCACTTGAGGTAGTTGTCCGCGTAGAAGTCCATCTGGCCGGCGGCCCACGCCGCATAGCGCTCGTCGCCGGTCAGGCGGTAAAGCCGGGCGGCGCGCACCATCGTGTCGGCATGACGGCCGCGGAACGACACCACCCACCAAGCCAGAATCTTCGGTGTGACCTCGACGTGCGGGTCGGACGGGCTGCTGACGAACGGCACTTCCTCGCCGGGAATCTTGTCGGTCCAGATGAGCCGGGAGGCGTCCTTGGGACTTACGCCGTCGTGGGACCACCCGGCGACCCACTCGACGCGGTCGTGGTGCTTCGCGATCCATCCGTCGACCCCGGCGCGCTCGCGCCGGAGCCACTGGGCCCAACCGGGATCGGTCGCGATGCGTTCTTTGGCGCCGGCCCAGTCCTCGCGGGCCACCCGCCAGGGCCGGCCGGCGGGGTCGTAAATTTTCTGGTCCGCGAACGCCCGGTCGGGATCGGGCTTGGGAAACGGGGCCGCGACGGACACGGGGAGAAACACGCCGCCGAGGAGGAGCGGAAGAAGGACGAGACGCATGGGAGGAGGAGGAACGTGCACGAGTTTGAAAGTAATAAAAATAAAAAAACGCCGGGCCATCGCCCGGGATCCGGGTGGGTGGAGCGAGGGCGGCGCAAGCTGCGTCGCCGGCCGCAGCCTGCGCAGGCGGCCACGGCAGCTCGAATCCGTCCCCAAAAAATTTCATGTCGCACCGCGCCCGCGCTTTCCCAACCTCGTGGGCGTGCCCTCCGCCAACCCCGCGAAAAGTTTCCGCATCGCACTTTATCCCGGCGACGGCATCGGCCCCGAGGTGGTCGATGCGACGCTGGCCGTGCTGCAGGCTGTCGAGCAGCAGGCGGGAGGATTTCGCCTCGAGTGCACGCGGTTCGACTGGGGCATCGCGCACTATGAGCGTCACGGCGTGGTGGCGCCGGAGGACTTCCTGGCCAGGCTGCGCGGTTTCGACGCGGTCTTTCTCGGTGCGGTGGGGTGGCCGGCGCGGTTGCCGGATCACATCACGCTCGCGCCGCTCATCCGGATGCGGCAGGCGTTCGATCTTTACGCCTGCGTGCGGCCGGCGCGGACGTTTCCCGGCGTGGCCGGGCCGCTGCGCAGCGACCAGCCGATCGATCTCGTGGTCGTGCGGGAAAACTCCGAGGGCGAATACGTCGACAACGGCGGGGCGTTCGCGACCGGGACTCCCGGCGAGATCGCCGTGCAATCGGCGGTTCATACGCGGCGCGGAGTCGAGCGAATCATGCGGTTTTCGTTCGAGCTGGCCCGCACCCGGCGGCGCCGGTTGACGATGATCACGAAGTCGAACGCGCAACGCTACGCCTATGTCCTGTGGGACAAGGTGCTCGCGGAAATGGCGCCGGGGTTTGCCGACGTCGCGATCGAGAAACTTCATATCGATGCAGCGACGCTCGAGCTGGTGCGCCGGCCGCACACGTTCGATGTCGTGGTCGGCTCGAATCTTTTTGGCGACATCCTCAGCGACCTGACGGGCGGCATCACGGGCAGCCTCGGCCTGAATCCCTCGGCCAACCTCGATCCATCGCGGCGCGCGCCATCGTTGTTCGAGCCGGTGCACGGCTCGGCGCCGGACATCGCGGGGCAGGGCATCGCGAACCCCGCGGGCGCGATCCTCAGCGGCGCGATGATGCTCGAATGGCTGGGCGAGGCGGTGGCGGCGGCAACGGTGCGCCGGGCGGTCGGGCGGGCGTTTTCCGACGGCTGCCTGACGCCCGACATCGGCGGCAAACTGACGACGACGGGCCTGACCACCGAAGTCATCCGGCGGTTGGACGCGTAGACGCGCCACCGCGATGACGACCTCCGGCCGCAAAGTCTCCCCGACGGTCTGGCGCGCCGGGGCTCCGCTCGCGCTGGGCGCGATTCTCGCGTTGCTGCCGCCGCCCGCGGGACTGGCGCCCGAGGCGTGGCGTTATTTCGCGGTGTTTGCCGCCGTGATCCTGGCGCTGGTGACCGAGCCGCTCCCGGGCGCCGCGGTCGGGTTGATGGGCGTGACGCTGCTCGCGGCGTCGGGGCTGCCGTTTAGCGCGGCGCAGCGGGCGGACCCGGGATTCCGCCTTCCGGGCGAGGCGATCAAATGGGCGCTGGCGGGTTTTGCGAACAGCACGGTCTGGCTGATCTTCGGCGCGTTTGTCTTCGCCATGGGTTACGAAAAAACCGGATTGGGCCGGCGCATTGCGCTCGTGCTGGTGCGACGGCTGGGCGGCCGGACGCTCGGGCTTGGTTATGCGGTCGCCCTGTCGGACTTGGTGCTGGCGCCGTTCACGCCATCAAACACCGCACGGAGCGCCGGGACGATCTATCCCGTCATCCGCAACATCCCCGCGCTCTACGGTTCGCAGCCCGGGGAGTCGGCGCGCAAGATCGGCGCCTACCTGATGTGGACGGCCTTTGCGGTGACGTGCGTGACCAGCTCGATGTTTGTGACCGCGCTCGCGCCGAACGCCTTCGCGCTCGACCTGGTGCGGAAGACGACGGGCGTTGCGATCACCTGGGGCCAGTGGTTCACGGGCTTTCTGCCGGTCGGGGCGCTGCTCGTGCTCTCACTCCCGTGGCTGATTTATAAAATCTATCCGCCGGAGATAACGACGAGCGCGGAGGTTCCGCGATGGGCGGCGCAAGAGCTGGCGGCCATGGGGCCCGTCACCCGGCGGGAACTGGTCATGGGTGCGCTCGTGCTGATCGCGCTGGGACTATGGATCCTGGGGGGCGACTGGATCGACGCGACGCTGGTGGCGCTGGTCGCGATCTGCCTGATGATTGTCTGCCGCGTCGTCACGTGGGCGGACATCGTGGCGCATCACAGCGCCTGGAACGTGCTCGCGTGGTTCGCGACGATGGTGGTGCTGGCCGATGGGCTGAACAAGACCGGCTTCATCACGTGGCTGGGAAAGAATTCCGCCGTGCTGCTCGGCGGGTTGTCGCCGCTGGGGGTCATGCTCGCGCTCGTGGCGTTGTTTTTTTTCATTCACTACATGTTCGCCGGGCTCACGGCGCATACCACCGCAATGCTGCCGGTGGTGCTGGCGGCGGGCGCGGGCGTTCCCGGCGTGCCGATGCGGGAATTCGCCCTGCTGCTGGTATTCTGCCTCGGGATCATGGGGGTGCTGACGCCTTATGCGTGCGGTCCCGCGCCGGTTTATTTCGGCTGCGGATTCCTATCGCGCCGGGATTTCTGGCGGCTCGGCCTCGTGTTCGGACTGGTTTTCATCGGCGCGCTGCTGCTGGTCGGCGTGCCCTGGCTGGCGGCGACCGCCGGATGACTCCGGGTTCCAAGGTGGAGACCGCCTCGCGGAGGCGGGAACGGCGAAGCTACTTCTTCCCGTTGACGGCCGTGCCGCCGCGCACGTCGGCGAGGCGGGTTTCCAACTCGTGCATCTTCGCCGCGAGTTCCTCCTGCGCCTTGGTGCGGTCGCGGCTGCCAACGAGGTTCAACTTGGCCGTGTCGATCAGGAGATTGGCCGGCAGCGAGAGCAGGCGCACGAGCACGCCCTGGTCCTTGAACGAATCGAGGTAAAGAGCGGAGACCTCATGGGTCAGCGCGAGCGCATCCTGCGCGGCGGCCTGCGTGGCCTGGAGGTTTTGGTCGAGGGTCGCGACCCGCTCCTGATACTGGCGGGAGACCTCGGCGACCGATTCCTGCGGGTGGTTGTCAACGCCGGCGAGCATCGGGCGGAGATTCGCCGTCAGCCGGTCGGCGACCCGGTCGACCTGTTCGTTTTGCAGCTGCGCGATCTCCTCGGCGGTCTTGGGCGCGGGAAAGGCCGGCTGGATCTTCTTCGCAATTTCGTCCGCCAAAAGTGTGACCCGTTGGTCGTTGAGTTTTTGAATTTCCGTCTCGGGTTGAAACAGCAGTCCCTCGCTTTTCGCGATGGCCTGCTTGAGCAGCTGGGTCGTGGCTTCCAGTTGGCGGCGGTTTTCCTCGGCCTGGGCGCGCAGGGCGTCGTTTTGGTCCCGCAACGGCGCGAGGTCAGCCCGCTGGCGGTTGGTCATGTTGTCGGAGAAATAGGCGACCGAACCGACCACGAGAGCGACGGTGATCACAAGGACGGGAATCTGCTCTTTGAATTTCTGCCACATGGGGAATGGGGTTCGGGGATTGCGGGTGGGGAGAATCGCGGCGGCAGAAGCGGGAATTGCCACCGGGGCGGCCGGCGCCGCCGCGGGCAGCTTTTAGACCTGGGAGCGGGCAGCGCGCAAGAAGTTCCCGTTCTTTGGACAGGCGGGCGCGCCGGGCCGCGCCCGCACACGGCTCCCGGGCGAAAAAAAGCGCCGGCGGAAGCCGGCGCGAAAATCGCGGGACGCAGCGCGATGCGATCAGCCCTTGGTGTCGGTGACCGCCACCGTGTGGATATCGCTCAGCCGTTTTTCGAGTTCGCTCATCTTCGCGGAGAGCTCCTGCTGGGCCTTGGCGCGATCGCGACTGGTGACGAGATTCAGCTTCGCCGTGTCGATCACGAGGTTGGCCGGCAGCGAGAACAGGCGCATCAGGACGCCCTGATCCTTGAACGAATCGAGATAGAGGGCGGAAACCTCATGGGTCAGGGCGAGGGCATCCTGGGCCGCGGCCTGGGTTTGCCGCAGGTTCTTGTTCAACTCCTGCACGCGTGTCTCGTAGCGCTGGGCGGTCTCGGCGGACGCATTTTTCTGGGCCGTGGAGAGGTCGGCGATCATCGGGCGGAGATTGTCGGTCAGGCGGTTGGCGACCTTGTCGGTCTGCTCCTGCTGGAGTTGGGCCATTTCCTCCGCGCTCTTCGGGGCGGGCAGCGCCGGCTGGATCTTTTTCGCGATCTCGTCGGCGAGCAGCGTGACGCGCTGGTCGTTGAGTTTCTGAATCTCCTGCTCGGGGCGGAACAGCATCCCGTCGCTCTTGGTGATCGCCTGCTTGAGGAGCTGCGTCGTGGACTCGAGCTGCCGGCGGTTTTCCTCGCTCTGCGCCTGAAGGGCCTCGTTTTGGGCGCGGAGAGGCTCGAGATCCGCGGCACGCTGGGTGGAGTCGGTGTGGCGCATCCAGGCGAGTGCGCCGATCACGAGCGCGGCGGTGAGGACGATGACGGGGATTTGCTCGGCGAAGCGAGTCCGGCGAACCGGGGCGGGGAGGCCATCGTGCTCGGATGGCGAGTCGTGGTGGAGGGCGGCCATCTCTTCAGAGTATTCTTTCATGGTTTTTGTGGGTGGATAGGCCCATGGAACCGCCGGGCTTCGGAAAGTTCCCGGTGCCGGCCAACCCTAACCGTTTCCGGCAGAAGGAGAATCCCGCTCGAGGGCCAATGCCGCCCAAGGGTTGGCTCATCGCCGCGGTGTATAAAAGCAGGCGGACAGCAACCAACCAAGCCGCCGGCCGAATCGGGCGCCGCTAGCGGGGACTGCGCAGCGCGTGGTCCCCCGGCAGGTTTTCACCCGCCCAGACTTTTCCCCAGGTGGTTTTGCCGGCGGGCTCGCTCCAGAAAGGATCGCCCACCGGCAGCCCAAGCGGAAGCAGGGCCGCGCTGCACAAATAGAGGCTGCCCGTCGAGATGTAGTTCTCGCCCAGGCCGGGCTGATGGCCGGCGAGCCCGATTCGCAGCCAGCCGCGGTCGTCGAACGTGCCCGGCGCCTCGAGCGTCCGGCGGATGACCGCGGTGAGCGCAACGCGGGCCTGCGCGGGTTTGACGTCGGCCGGCAGCAGGTGCCGCAGCGACGCGAGCGCGAGGCCTTGAAACGCGCCGCATCGATAGGCGATCGAGCGGCCGATCGCCGGATAAGAGCCATCGGGGGCGACGAGGCGTTCCTGGATTGCGGCGTAACGCGTGAGCCGCTCGCGGACCTTGCCGCGAAAGTCGGTCCATTCGGACGCCTCATCGCCGACGACCTCGAGCGCCTCGAGCAGCATCGGCTGGATCACAAAGGCGTTGTAGTAGTCCCAGTGAAACTCCGGGCCGTCACCGTAGACGCCGTCACCGACATACCAGGCGCGGTGCTTGGTCAGTCCCTCGAAGAGCCGGGCGGCGTCGCGCTTTTCGCCAGCCCGCTGGAGAAAAACCTCCACGGTGGTCGCGAAAAGTTTCCAGTTGTTTTCGCCGGGCTGGATCGGGCGCGACGATTTGAGGGCGGCGACGACGTTCGCCTGCACGCGTGGTGCGAGTTTTTTCCAGAGTTCGGTGGACGCGCGCACCATCGCCTGCGCGAGAAATGCGGCATCGACCAGCGGCTGCTGGCCGCGCGAAAAATTCATGAAGTCGGGTGACGCCGGATCGGTGGCGGCATCGATCGCCGCGCGGGCCAGCCCGGCGAAACGCGCACGATCGGCTCCCTCCGCCGTGGCGTCATCGCCGAGTTCAAGCCACGGTGCCACGCCGCACAGCAGCCGGCCGAGGGCCTCGAGATGGGTGAATTGCGGCCGATCGTTCGATGCGGGCTGCGCCTCGACCGGCATTTCGGCCTTGAGCCGGCGACGGGCGAGGGCGTCGAGCACCGGCGTGGCAAGCCGGCTGGCGATCGAGCACCAATAGGCGCGATCGGTGACGCCAGGGACAACCGCGCCGGTCGTGAACGTGGCGGAGGAGGCCGGCAGCACCGCCGCCGTGGCGCGAGCCGTGAGGGTCGCCGCGGCGGTGCCGGCGGAAAGCTTGAGGAAATCGCGGCGCGTTTTCATGGCCTGGAAGGGAGGCTCGATCCGCGCGCCGATGCAATCGTGGCGCCGAGCTGACGGATGGCTGCCGCGTTTACACCAGCAGGAGGGCGGGGCTCTCCAGCAACTGGCGCAACGCGTTCAGGTATTGGGCGCCGACGGCGCCGTCGACGACGCGATGGTCGCAGGAGAGCGTGAGCACCATGGTCTGGCCGATGGCGAGCTGGCCGTTTTTCACGACGGGTTTCGTCACGGTCGTGCCGACGGCGAGGATCGCGGCATTGGGCGGATTGATGATCGCGGAAAAACGGGGGATGCCCATCATGCCCAGGTTCGACACGCAAAACGTGCCGCCGGTGAATTCGTCGGGCTTGAGTTTCTTTTCCTTGGCCCGCCTGCCGAGCGTTTTCGCCTCGGTGCTGATCTGGAAAACGCTCTTGAGGTGCGTGTCGCGAATCACCGGTGTGATGAGGCCGTCGTCGATCGCCACGGCGAAGGCAACGTGGGCGGCGCCGAAATAGCGGATCTGGCCCTGCCCGGAGGCGGCGACCTCCCACGAGCCGTTGACCTGCGGCACGCGGCGGAGGGCCTCGGCGCTGGCCTTGAGGATGAAGTCGTTGACGGAAAGTTTGACGCCTTCCTTTTCGAGGCCGGTGTTCAGTTGTTCGCGCAGGGCGAGAAGCGGGGCGGCGTCGATCTCGATTTCGACGTAGAAATGCGGGAGCTGGGTTTTCGACTCGACCAGCCGGCGGGCGATGGCGCCGCGCATGTTGGAGACGGCGACGACGCGCTCTTCCTGAATCGGGCCTTTGGCGAAAGGCGAGGGACCGGAGGGAAGCGAGGCGCCCGAGGCCGGAGCGGCCTTGGCGGCGCCGGACTTTTCGCCCGCGAGAACATCGGCGCGGACAATGCGGCCGCCGGGACCCGAGCCGGTGAGGCGCGAGGGATCGATGCCTTTTTCGGCGGCGAGTTTTTTCGCGAGCGGGGAAATCTTGACGCGCTCGCCGGAGGCGCGAGCAGGCGCGGCGGCGGGCGGAGGAGCGACCGGTGCCGGAGTGGAAGCAGGCGCCGGGGCGGGCTTGGTTGTAGCCGGGCTCGTTGAGCCCGGGCCGGGGTTAGCGACCCCGGCTCCAGCGATCGGCGCGGCGTTCGGCGCGGCGGCGGGAGCGTCGACCTTTTCACCCGGCTTGCCGATGGCGCAAAGCGCGGCGCCGATCTCGACCTGCGAACCCGCGGCGGCGAAGATTTTCAGGAGCGTGCCGTCGAAGAAGCTCTCGAGCTCCATCGTGGCCTTGTCGGTCTCGACCTCGGCGAGCATGTCGCCGGTCTTCACGGCGTCGCCTTCCTTTTTCAGCCACTTGACCAGCGTGCCCACCGTCATGGTGTCGCTGAGTTTCGGCATGTCGATGATTTGGGCCATGGGAGTCGGAGAACAGATTACGGATGTCTAAAGACGGAATTGAAACGCGGAGATCGCGGAGAACGCGGAGAAAGAAAATGATTTTGGGTTTACTCCGCGTTCTCCGCGATCTCCGCGTGGAAAAAATCAGGCGAGGACTTCGAGGGCGGCTTGGAGGACGCGCCGCGGGTTCGGGAGCTGCTCGACCTCGACGGGCGGGCTGTAGATCGCAGGGGCGTCGATCGTCGCGAGCCGGTGGATCGGCGCGTCGAGTTCGTCGAAGGCCTCGCGCTGGATCATGAACGCGAGCTGCGAGCCAACGCTGGCGAACGGCTTTTGCTCCTCGACGATCAACACGCGATGGGTCTTTGCGACCGAGGCGAGAACCGTGTCGATGTCGAGCGGACGGATCGTGCGGAGGTCGACGACCTCGACCGAAACGTCGTGTTCCTTGGCGAGCAACTCGGCGGCGGCGAGCGAGTGCAGGACGCAGCGGCCGTAGGTGACGATCGTGAGATCGGTGCCCGCGCGCTTCACGTCGGCCCGGCCGAGCGGGACGAGGACGTCGCCCTCCGGGACCTCGCCCTTGTCGCCATAGAGGATGGTGTTCTCGAGGAAGAAAACGGGATCGTTGTCGCGGATCGCGGACTTGAGGAGACCCTTGGCGTCGGCGGGGGTGGCGGGAACGACGACCTTCACCCCCGGGTGGTTGGCGAGGACGTTCTCCGGCGTGTGCGAGTGGGTGGCGCCGACGTTGGTGCCGCCGTTGGCGGGACCGCGGATCACGATGGGGCAGTTGATCTGGCCGCCGGACATGTAACGGACGTTGGCGGCGTTGTTGAGGATCTGATCGAACGCGACCGAGTAGAACGACCAGAACATCAGCTCCATCACCGGGCGGACGCCGAGCATCGATGCGCCGACGCCCATGCCGATGAAGCCGGCCTCGCTGATCGGGGTGTCGACGATGCGCTTCGGGCCGAACTTGGCGAGGAGGCCCTCGGTGACCTTGTAGGCGCCGTTGAACTGGGCGACTTCCTCGCCCATGACGACGACGTTCGGGTCGCGCTCCAGTTCCTCGGCGAGGGCGTGGCGGATGGCTTCGCGGTAAGTCAGGACGGGCATGATGAGAGAGGAGGAATGGTGCCCGCGGAACACACGGAATACACGGAATTCGATTTGGCTTTCGGTGTGTTCAGTGTGTTCCGTGGGCGGAAATCTTATTCGAAAAAGAGCCGGCCGTGGGATTTGCGCTCGGACGGATTGTCGGCCTCCCAGTAAACGTCCTTTTGAATGTCGTCCGGAGTGGGGAACGGGCTGGCCTCGGCGAAGTCGGCCGCCTGGTCGGCCTCGGCGCGAGCCTCGGCGTCGATCTTCTCGACGATCGCCGCGTCGAGCACTTTGGCGGCGACGAGTTGGTCCTGAAAGACCTGGATCGGATCCTTGGTGCGGCGGTATTCCTCGATCTCGGCCTTGCTGCGATAGGTGTTGTCGGGATCGGCGACGGAGTGGCCGCGATAACGGTAGGTGTCGATCTCGACGGTGCTGGGGCGCGATTGCTCGCGGGCCTTGCTGAGAAACTTGTCCATCGTCGCGCGGACCTCGTAGACGTCGTGGCCGTTGCACTGGCCCCATTCCATGTCGTAGCCGGCGGCGCGCTGGGCGAGTTCGCCGGCGGAAGAACGTTCCTGGCTCGTGCCCATCGAGTAGCCGTTGTTTTCGATCACGAAGACGACCGGGAGATTCCAGAGGGAGGCGAGATTATAGGCCTCGTGGACGGCGCCCTGATTGACGGCGCCATCGCCCATGAACGCCATCGCGGCGCCCTTCTTGCCCTGATATTTGAGCGCGTAGGCGAGGCCGGTGCCGAGCGGGATCTGGCCGCCGACGATGCCGTGGCCGCCCCAGAAATTACGGGTCGGATCGAAATAGTGCATCGAACCGCCTTTGCCCTTCGAGCAGCCGGTGGCCTTGCCGTAGAGCTCGGCCATGAGGCCCTTGGTGTCCATGCCGACGGCGATGGCGTGGCCGTGATCGCGATAGGCGGTGATGACGTGGTCATCCTTGCCCATCAGCGAGCAGCAGCCGGCGGCGACCGCCTCCTGCCCGATGTAAAGGTGAAGGAAGCCGCCAATCTTCTTGGCCTGGTAGGCGCGCAAACTGCGCTCCTCGAACCGCCGGATGCGCAACATCGTGCGAAACAATCCGATCTTCTGTTCGCCGGACAAGCCGGCGTTGATCGGCGCCTGGCTGAAGCCGGCGGACTTGGCCGCGGTCTCGGGCTTTTTCTCGGCGGTGGTGCTCGTCTTTTTAGTCACGAAAGTGGATCGGTTGATGGGAACGGAAAACTGTTGGCCGGACGGCGGGGAAATCAAGCGTGGATTGCCCGAGGCGCCGCCCGCGCGGGGCGCACGCCCGGCCACGCAGGAATCAGGCCGGAGTAATTTCCTCGATGTCGACCCGCACGGACTGGCCGGGGGCGCAGTCGGCCTTCAGGGCGACGAACCGGTCGCGGTAGCGATCGTAGATCGGCCAGAGGGCAGTGCGGTCCGTCTCAGGCAAGGGGATGGCATCGATCTTCGCCCGCGAGAAGAAGCCGAATTTTCCTTCCGAGATATCGGCCGGCAGGGCGGGGATGGGCCGGCGGCAGCGGAACAGAAACATCAGCCAGTGCGCCTGGCCTTCGTAGGCCTTCTCGGCGATCATCGCGAAGAGATGCAGGTCCGCGGCGACGATTTCGTGGCCGGTTTCCTCGCGCGTCTCGCGGACGGCGCACTCGAACGGCGACTCGCCGTGCGCGGTCTCGAGTTTGCCGCCGATCGGACTCCAGACGCCGAGGTTCGGCGGCTTGGCCCGGAGCAGGAGCAGGTGTTCGCCGGCGGCGTTTTCGAGAAAGACGAGGACGGCGATTTTGTAGGCCAGACCGGTGCTCACGCCCCGGAAGGTTCAAGGTCCGGACGCCAAGCTCCAGAGAAATCTCAAGAATAAATCCCGCTGCATTGGTGGTTCTCGGGGAGATTTCATCGCAGGCTGGAGGTTGCTGCGTGGAGCATCGATGACGGGCCGTGGTTTGGGCGTGACGTTCCGGCGGGCCGGACCAGCTTCTTGATCGATCCCCATGAAACTCGTCCTGGTTGCGCTGAGCCTCGCGCTGGTTGCGGCGTCCGTTGCGGCGGCGCAGGAAGTCGAAGTGAGCTCGGTGAAGTTCGCCAATCTTCGCGCGCCGGGCGGGGCGACGGGGAACTGGCTGGAGGCCGATGTGGCGCTCAACGTCCGCCCGGCGGCGGGTTCGCCGGGTCAAATGGTATCGCGGGTGCGCGTGGCGCTGATCGTGGGCTTCGAGTTGCCGGCACCGGCGGGAGGGGAGCGTCGCATCGAGCACTATCGCGCCGAGGCGGAATGCGTGGCGCTCGAGGCGGGCCGGGCCGAGGTGCGGTTTTATCTGCCGCCCGAGCTGGTGAAGCGTGACCAATTGCACGGCGACCCGAAATACTGGGGCGTCGAACTCACCGCCGGGGGCCGGCCGGTGGCGGCGGGCCGGTCGGCCTACTCGGCAACGCTGGCGACGGCGGACCAAAAGAAGAATTTCCAGACGCGGGCGGCCACGGCAGCGGCGGCGAACGACGGGTTGCTCCAGCCGCAATACCTGACGCCGTTTGCCGGCGAATATCCGCGGACCACGCCGTCGTTTGTGCGTCGCGAGCCGCGGTGAGGTTCGAAGGATTCGGGCGCGGTGCACGAGGCACCCTCATGTGAACCAGTAGCCGTTAACGAAAAGCACGACGGAAAAGATCAGCAGGGCCGTGGAGGTTGCCAGCAGCGGAAGCACGGTCCGCGGCCATCGCCTGCCAACCAGCGCAAGCGCGACATAAAGGGGAAACAGCACGCTGAAATACCGGGGCAACGACTCAACCAGGCGGGCAGAGATGTAGACGCCTGCGGCCGCCAGGGCAAAAAGCGAATAGGCGACCGGCATCCGCAGCAGCACGCCCGCCAGCAGCACACCGAAGGCGGTGGCCAGGGTGGCGGAAAACCATATCCGGTAAAAGAGTGGCTGGTTGCTGAAGCTTTCCCGATACAACAAGTCCCAGAACCAGGCAAAATGCCGGCCCCAGAAGTTTTCGGCGTGGAAGTAAAGCAGCGGATCGCCGAAGCGCACCCACAAGAAGCCGCAGAAAACGAGGAAGCCGGCGACCGGGAGAAAACACGCGAGCAGGACAGCGGACTTGGGGCGCGAGCGGCTCCCGCCCCGAAACATCGATTCGAGGTATTGCCACAGCAGGGGAACCAGCAGAATGACGCCCACGAATCGGGTGAGTGCGGCCAGCGCCCCGAGGATGCCGGCCCGCCACCAGCGGTCTTGGCGCGCGGCGTCCACGCAGCCGATGGCCAGCGGCAGAAACAACGCCTCCGAGTAAAGGCACGAGAAGAAAAAGCTCACGGGGCCGAGGAGCAGGAAGGCGACCGCGAGCGTGGCGAGCCGAGGGTCGTTCCATTCCCGTGCGACCGCACGCCACAGCCAGACGCAGGCAATCCAGAGGCAGGCCAGCGAGACGAGATAACCGCCAATCCTGAAATCGATCAACCCGCCCAATGAAACGGCGCGGATCAACAACGGCAGTGCTGGCAGGAAGACCACGTTGGTCGATCCGGCGCCAGGGTCGTAGCTGTAACCATGCGCGGCGAGGCCTTCATAGAAAACGGCATCCCATCGCATAAACCAGTCGGCGGGCCCGGCCGGTGGCGTGAAGAATTGCCCTTTCTCGACGACGGCCAGCGAAACGCCCGCCACCGCCCAGATCAGGAGGCGCGATCCGAGAAACAACGCGAGGAGCGAGCGCCAATCGATGGCCGACGGATCCACCGGCCGGGAATTTGCTGCCGCATCCTGGTTTGGAAATAGGTTCATTTTTTGCGCGAAGGCGGCGGGGAGGGCCTGGTGTTTGTCGGTAAGGGCAAATCGGGACAGTTTTGAGCGTGGCTCGAACAACCGGCGAAACGAATCCTCGAACTACCTGAAATCCGGTAGACGGGCCTTCCTCGTGCCGGTTGCGCGCGGCGGGGAATATGCCGGCGGAGTGCAACCCGCCGGTCCGCGGCGCCGGCGCGGCGGGCGGCGGCGAGAATGCGCTTGCGGCGTCTGATGCCATCTGAAATCGCCTTGAACGCCCCATGCGCGCACCACGCATCCTCGCGGTCGATATCGGAGCCTCTCACGTAGTCTGCGGCACGTTCACCGTGGGAGTGGCGGGGCGGCTGGTATTGCAGGAGTTCGCCGTCGAGCGGCACACCCCGGATCCCGCTCGGGATGCGCGTTGGGCGGATGACCTGGCGCAATCGCTCGGGGCGACCGCCGCGCGGCAGCACCTCGGCGGAGCATGCGCCCTCGCGGTGCCGGGACATCTGGCGCTGACAAAATTCGTCAAGTCGCCGTCGATCGAGGCGGCGAAGCGCGCCAAGATCGTCGCGTTCGAGGCGGCGGAAAACATTCCCTATCCACTCGGGGAGGTCGTGTGGGACCACGTCGTCGTCGCGGACGACGGCCTCGATCTCGAGATCATGCTGACGGCGGCGAAGACGGAGGCGATGCAGACGGTCTGCGTGGCCGCCGATGCCGCCGGATTTGCCGCGGAGCGCGCGCTGCCCGCGGGTCTCGCGCTGTGCCACGCCTTCCGTTACAACCACCCCGATGTGAGGCAGAGCGTGATCGTGGCGAACGTCGGGGCGCGTTCCACGACGCTGCTGTTTCTCGAGGACGACCGGTTCTACCTTCGCACGCTGGCGCTCGCGGGCAACGCCGTCACCCAGGGCGTCGCGGACGAGCTGCGGATCGATTTTGCCCAGGCCGAGGCGCTCAAGGTGCAGGTGCTTTCCGGCCGCTCCGATCTGCCGGCCGGCTCCCCGGCCCGGGCGGCAGTGCAACACGCGGTGGCCGGGTTCGCGCAGAAGCTCGCGCTCGAAACCACGCGCTCGACGGTCAATCACCGCCGGCAGTCCGGCGGGGCGCAACCGGTGGCGTTGTATCTGGCCGGTGGCGGGGCGTTGATCGAGGAGCTGCCCAGGGTTCTGGCGGAAAAGCTCAAGCTGCCGGTCGAGCGCTACGAACCGCTGCGCCGGGTCGATCTTTCCGCCGATGCGCGGGCGGCGGGGGCGGAGGGTGAGGCGCACCTGCTGGCGGATCTCGTGGGCCTGGCCACCCGGCTGGTGACAAAAGACGAGCCGGAGGCGAGCCTGTTGCCGCCCTCCTTGCTCGAGGCTCTGGCGTTTCGCAAGCGCCAGCCGGTCCTGCTGGCGGCGGCCGCGTTGTTCGCGGCGGCATTGTTGCCGCCGATCTTTTATTTTCACCGGGTGGCCACGGTGACGCTCGCAAAGGCGGCGCAAGTCGAGGGGCAGTTGATGCCCCTGCGCGGCCTGAACACGCGCAACACCGACAATCTTGCGAAGATCGAGGCGGCGAAGCAGGAGATCGCCGCCCTGCAGGGCGCGGTGGAGACAAAGTCGAACTGGATCAATTTTTTCACCGACCTGCAGACGCGGGTCGTGAAGGTGGAGGACGTGTGGCTCGACAAACTGCAGCTCGTGCGGCCGTCGCCGCCGGAGCCGGGCGCCGCGGTGCCGGCGGGCGACCCGGCGGCGACGGACGCGGCTGCGGCGAAGCCGCCGCCACCCCTGAAACTCGCGTTGAGCGGCCGGCTCCTTGACGTGACGAACCCGCAGTCGAAGGTCAGCCAGGAGTCGTTTGACCGCGTGAAGCAGTTGCTGGCGAGCTTCGCGGGCTCGCAATTCATCGCCGCGGTCGAGAACGAGCGGTTCGACAACGGCCAGAACGGGCTGCTGCGGTTCGATTTCACGCTCGTGGTCGACGCAAGGAAACCTCTCTGAGCGGCGCGTCCCATGAGTGCATTCAAGGAGCATCCGATCTTCGTTTCCGCGCTCACGATCTGCGCGGCGTTCGTGCTCGGCGAAAGCTGGTGCCTTTATGACCGGTGGGCGGCGGCGCGCGATGCGGCCGTCACGCTCGAGCAAAAGAAAACCGAGCTCCACGCGATGTCGGGCCTCGTCCCGGCGCCGACGCGCGCCGTCGCCGCGGCGATCGAGGCGGATCTCGCCCGGGCGGAGCAGGCGCTTGCGGCCATGGCGACCGGGTTGCGAGGTCGCGGCCCGGCGGCCGAACGCTTGCGCACGACGCCGGTGCCCGCGGCGCGGACCGACGCGTATTTCGACCTCGCGACGTTCATCGAAAAAACGCGCGCGCTGGCCCGGACGCAGGAGGTCGCCGTGAAACCCGAGGCCGCGCGGTTCGGCTTCGCGAGCTACGCGAACGAGGGCCCCGACACCGACCACATCCCGACGGTGTTTCAGCAACGTCTCGTGGCGCAATACCTTCTCGAGTCGCTGTTCGAGGCCCGGCCGCGTTCGCTTCTCGCGGTGCAACGCGAACGCATGCTCACCAAGACCGAGCGCGAGGCGCGCGACACCGCCGTGCAGGCGGCCAAGGCGGCCGCCGAGGCGAACGGCGGACCGCCCGAGCCGGTGCCGGACGCGACTTTTTCCAGCACGCCCGACGGCCCCGATTTCTTCGCGATGGATCCGCGGGCGAGCGCGCGGGTGCCCGGACACCTCGAGACGACGGCGTTCCGCCTGGTGTTTACGGGGCAGACCGCGGTGCTGCGCACATTTCTCAACAAGCTGGCGAGCTTCGAACTTCCCGTGCTCGTGCGCGAGGTCGAGGTCGGGCCGGCGACCGAGGATGACGCCGGGCCCGCGCCGGCGGCGGAAGAGGCACCGACGCTGGAGCCCGTCGCGGCGTCGATCGTGCTGACGACGGATGCGCCGGCGCCGGCCAAGCCCGCGGCAAAAAAATCCACCATCGCGCCGATCGTCGCCAAACCGCTCTCCCGGTTTACCGTGACGGTTGAGTATATCGTGCTGGCACCGGCGGCGACCGGCCAGCCGGACCCGGCGAAGCCGACGGCCTGACCATGACCGCCATGCCCCGGGAAAGACTCCTGTTCTTCACGGCCCTCGGGATTGCCGTGGCGTCGGGCGCGGTGTTCGGCGCGCTCGCGTGGCGCAACGGCCGCCTGCCCCGCGGGGCGGCGGCGCGCGTGCAATTGTCGGCGGCTCCCTACACCGCGACCGTCGGCGCTGCGCCCGCGGTGAAGACCGACGTCTGGAACCCGCCGGCGGCCCAGGCGCGCGGGCGGGATTGGGTCTACGAGACGTTCACGCCGCCGGAGATTTTCTACAATCCGCGCACGCAGCGCTTCACTGTGAAGCCGCCGGCGAGCGCCACCGACGAGGTGGTCGAGGAGGCGTTTGGCGTGGAGTTGGTGGCGGTGCGGCCGGAACCGTTCCGGTTGCAGCTGATCGGCTACGTCGGCGGCGAGGGCAACTGGCGCGGGACGTTTCAAAACTTGGTGAGCGGCGAGGTGTTTCTCGCCGGAGCGGGGCGGCGGATGCCGGATCTCGGGCTCACCATCAAGAGCCTGGCGGTGGCGGCCGTGCCGGTCGCGCTGACGGATAGCATGACCACGCGGCAGAGGGTGGCCACCGCCGTCGTTCGCGACGAGCGGACCGGACGCGATCTCACGCTGACGCACCGCGAGCGGTATTTCACCGGCGGCCTGTCCGCGCAGTTGGCGGCGCCGGGCGAGTCGGCGCCGCGCGAGGTGCGCGAGGGGGAAACGTTCCAGCTTGGCGCCGCGTCCTACCGGGTCGAAAAAATCCAACTCGCTCCGCCGGCGGTCGACGTTACCAAGGAGTCGCCTGCTCTTGCCCAGCCCGACCGTCGCACGCTCGTCCCCCGGGAAACCGAGGACACGCCGCTGCCTTCCAGCTGACTTTCGTCGATGAAAAAAAACCTTCCCCCCGTGTCGGTCGTTTTCGCGCTGGCCGCCGCGCTGCTGTGGCTGGCCGGCCCGGTGGATCGAGCGCGCGCGCAGCCGCAGACCGACGCGAAGATCAAGCTGATGTCCGAGGCCCTGCGTGCCCGGGACTTGGGCGACCTCGCCACGGCGCAAAAGAAACTCGCCGAACTGGCCGCCCTGGCGCCGGGCGACACGTCGGTGCACCGGTTGCAGGCGGAAGTCGACGCCCAGCGCACGGCGCAAATCGATGCCGCGGCGCGGGCGGAGACAACCGCGAAGGCCGAGGACGCCGCCCGCGCCGACATCGCCGCCCGGACCGAGGCGCAGCGCAGCACCCAGCAGGCCGCCGGGCCAGCCGCCGCCCGGAGGGGTGTCGAGCCGGCTGCCGTGCCGTCGGGCGCCTCTTCGCCCGCGATAGGCGACGGAAAGATTACCGACGCCGGTCCGACGCCGGCGGCCTCCACATCGCCGGCGACCGCCGCCGAGCAGGAGGCCGATGAGCTGGCGCGCGCCGAGTCGGCGCGGCTGGGCAGCCTGCTGGCGACCGGGCAGGCACAGCTCACGACCGCGCGTTCCCAGGCGCGGGCGGGACAGCCCGACGATGCCATCGCCACGCTCGACACCGCGCTGGCATCGCTGCCGGTCAATCCGCTCACCCAATCGCTCATCGCCGACTTGAAAAAGGAAAAAGCCTCCGCGCTCCTCGCCCGGGCGCAGGTCCTGATCAAGGAAGGCGACACGGAAGCCGCCCGCACCGCGCTCAACGCGCACGAGCAACTCGCGCCGTCCGACGCCCGCGCGAGCAACGTCGAACACCAGCTGGCGGCCGCCGAGGCGAAGTCGGCCGCGATGACGATCGATCCGGCGTTCGCCGCGGCGCGGGCAGCGAACGAGCGGCTGATCGCGAAGGGCCGCGCCCAGTATCTGGCGGGCGACATCGACGGGGCGCAGGAAACGTTTCGCACGGTCGAGGCGCAGGAGCCGGACAACACGGTGGCGAAGGGTTACCTGCTGCGGATCGCCGATGAAAAGGCCGAGACCGGCGCGCTCAACCGCGAGAAGACCCGCGCGCAGCTCCTCGAGGAGGTGGCGAAGGGCTGGCAGCGGCCGGGGATCTATCAGGAACGCGCCCGCGATGCCGACCAGGCGGCGGCAGTCGCGCCGCTCGCGAAGAAGCTGAACGAAATCGTGCTGCCGAATTTCAGCTTCACCAACGCGACGATCCAGCAGGTGGTGAGTGCGCTCAGCGAAATTTCGGAGCAATACGACGCCGCCGCCACCGGGCCGAAGGGCGTGAACGTCGTGCTGCTCGACCCGGGCAACAAGAACCCGACCATCACGCTGACCCTGCGCAACACGACCTTGAAGCGCGTGCTCGATTTCGTGACGGAGGCCGTCGGCTACCAATACGAGGTGCAGGCCGATGCCGTCATCGTGCGCCCCGGTGGCGAGACCTCGACGCTCGACACGGCGTTTTTCCCGATCACCCGAGCCACGGTGCTGCGGATGACGGGGATTTCCGGCGGCACGACGAGCGGGCCGGCCGCGGGGGGCGGCGGCAATCCGTATTCGTCCGCGGGCGCGGGCAACAGCGCCGAGCCGGCGGCGAGCAGTGGCGAGGCGGCGTCGATGAAAGCGTTTCTCCAGCAGGCGGGCGTGAACTTCGAGGCGGTGACGGGTGCCAGCCTCGCTTACGACGGGTCGGCGATCATCGTCACACAGACGGCGCGCAACATCGAACGGATCCGGAACATCCTCGCGCGCTACAACGACGTCCGCCAGGTCGAGATCGAGTCGAAATTTTTGGAAGTGCAGCAAGGTGCACTTGAGGAGCTTGGCGTGCAGTGGAACCTCTCGCGTCGCGGTGTCCCGCAGATCAATCCTGCGACAGGAGCCCCCATTCTCGATGCGAACGGCAGGCAGGTATTCGTCCCTCAGGAGACTTACACGACTGCCGGCGTCACACGTCCGCTTGTAAGCGCGTTTCCGTCGACTTCGAATGGCAATGGCATCACCATCGACACCGCTGCCGTGCAAGCTAACTCGGTTACGGGGGCACAGGCTGCAGACGCTACCCATCTGGCCATTCCTACATCGCCGGCGTCCATTCCTGGAGGAGTTTCGCTCGCCGCTGCTGCAAATGCGGTCGCAAACATCACAGGCTTTGTCGGTGAATTTGATGTTGCGGCTGCGATCCGCGCCCTTTCTCAAAAACAGGGCAGCGACTTGCTCAGCTCGCCGAAGGTCACCGTCTTGTCAGGCAATCCCGCCAATATCACTGTAGCGCAGGAACTGCGTTATCCGCAGAGCTACGGTGAGATTCAAAGCCAGGTTGGTTCCTCTAGCGGGACCGGCAGCAGCGGCGCAGGCGTTACCATAACGGCGGGGACCCCGCAGGAATTTACCACCCGCAACGTCGGCGTCGAACTCAAGGTCACGCCGACGGTCGAGGAGGACGACTATTCGATCAGCCTCGATCTGAACCCAAAGGTCACCGAGTTCGAAGGCTTCGTCGAATACGGCGGGCCGAGCATTGCGATATCCTCGGGAACGACCGTTACAGTTCCACCAGGTTTTTATCAGCCGATCTTTTCGGTGCGCGAGATCTCGACCAAGGTCACGATCTGGGACGGGGCGACACTGGTCATGGGCGGGCTCACGCGCGAGGAAGTGAAGAAGGTCAACGACAAGGTGCCGTTCTTCGGCGACATTCCGCTCATCGGCCGGTTGTTTCGCTCGAAAGGGGAGAGTTCGCAGAAGCGGAACCTGCTGATCTTCGTCACGGCGAATCTCGTGAGCCCCGGTGGTTCGCCGAAGAAACAGAACCTCAAGAGCACGCCGGACAACTCGCTCTTTCAGAATCCGACGATCGTGACGCCGGCGAGTTCGGAACCGCGCACCCGCGCCTCCAGCAAGTAAGCCCCGGCCCGCCTTCCCGTCATGAAACGCATTCTCGGGCTTCTCCTGCTGATCTTCGCGCTCTCGGCGGCCGGGCGGGCGCAGAGCCTGGCTTTCACCGCTCCAGCCAGTGCCTTCACGGCTTCGGGAGCGGTGACGATCTCGGGCACGTATTCCGGCTTCGGAGCCAACGCGCCGACCGTCACGGTGACGGTCAACGGCGTGACGCTTGGTTCGACGCCCGGGTCCGGTGGCAATTGGTCGATTAGTTGGACTCCGACCGTGATCGGAGATTACTCGTTGCGCGCGACTGCGAACAGCGCGGCGGCAACCGCGACGGTCACAGTGACCGGATTCGTCCCGGTCGTGAGCCTGGCGCTGAGCCCCGCGAACGCGACGGTGCCGGTCGGTTCGGCGCGCTACCTGATCGCGACGGCGACGGACGACAGCGCGATCGACCACGTGGATTTTGCCTACGATGGCACGGCGCTGGGGAGCGTCTCGTCGCCGCCCTATACGATGTTGTTTACGGCGCCCGACGCGGTCGGACTGCACCACGTCACCGCCCAGGCCTTCGACAACAGCGGACTCACGGCGTCCTCCAGCGTGCTGATCTCGGTCACGACGGCGATTGGAACTTCCCCGTCGGTCGCGGTCGTGGTGCCGAGCAACGGGGCGACGTTCAATCCGGGGGTCAACGTCAACCTCCTGGCGACGGCGACCGACTCCGACGGCACGATCGCGAGCGTCCAATTCTACAACCGCGGTGTGCCACTCGGGGCCGCCACCACGACGGTGCCCTACGGGGCATCGCTCACCAACCTGCCGGTCGGCACCAGCCGGATCGAGGCCATCGCGACGGACGACAAGGGCAACGCCGCGATTTCCCCCGCGGCGGTCGTCACCGCGGCGTTCGGCACACCCACCATCGCGATCACGTCGCCCCCCGCGACAGGCACGGTCCGCGCCACGCCGAATGTCCCCCTCAACATCACCGCGACCGCCGCCGGCGGCAGCGGCTCGACCGTTCTGCTCGTCGAGTTCCTGATCGACGGGGTGCAGGTTGGCACGCGCACCACGCCGACGACCGGCACGTCGTATACGTTTCCGTGGACGCCGACCACGGCGCAGCTCGGTTCGCACGCGCTGACCGCGCGCGTGACCGACAGCAACTCGCTGAGCGCCACTTCCACGCCGGCGATCAATGTGAATGTTGCCAACGTGGTCGGCACGCCGCCGACCATCACCATCGCCGCGCCGATCAATGCCGCCGCGAGCAGCATCCAAAGCCTCTCGACGGTCAATCTCGTGGCCAATGCGTTCGCCACCGGGACCAACAGCAGCCTGAGCAGCGTCGAGTTTTTCCTGAACGATTCCAGCATCGGGATCGCGACCCGCGAGCAGACGACGAATCTCTACCGTCTCGCCTACAACTTCGGGACCTACGATTTCTCGGCGATCATCCCGACCACGCCCGACGTCAACGGCAACACGCGCTATCCGCTCGCGCTCTACGCCATCGCGAAGGACAACAACGGCAACCAGACCATCTCCGCGACCACGAACCTCATCGTCACGCAGTCGACCAGCGCGGCGCCTTCCGTGCTGTTGCAGGCGTCCGGGGTGACCACTGTCACGCAGAACACGGCGTTCCCGATGGTCGCGAGTGCGTCGGACGTCGACGGGGTCGTCGCGTCGCTTCAACTTTTCGTCAATGGCACCGCCTCGGGCAGCGCGGTGCCTAATCCCGGTGCCCAGGTCCCCCTGACGTTCACCCCGACGAGTGCCGGCAAGTTCAACCTCTATGTCACGGCGACCGACGACACCGGCAACGTCGGCGTCTCGTCGCCCCCGATCGTCCTCACGGTCAATCCGATCGCGGCGCCCAGCACCATCCTCACCAAGCCGGCCAACGATACGACCGTGACCAACGTGGGCGCCTTCGTGTTCCTCGAGGCGACGGCCGGCAGTTCGGATCCCTCGCAAGCCGTCACCGTCAGTTTTATCGCGACTGGCAGTGGCGGCACGCGCACGAACATCACCAACGTCCAGCGCGTGGGCACCACGTCGAGTTACCGGGCGACGTGGGTGCCGACCGTCGCCGACACCTACACGATCATCTCTTCGGCGGCGATCGGCACCGGGGCCTCCGCCGTGACCGCGACCAGCTCCGTGTCGCATCGCGTGACGGTGAACAACGTCTCCGGCATCCCGCCGGTGATTTCGATCACCGGCGGCTTCCCCACGGCGGCGACGACGGCCTCCACCGCCAACTTCACCGCCACCGCCTCGGACGGCGACGGTGCCGTGACCAGCGTGGAGTTTTTCCTCAATCGCAGCAGCATCGGACAGGCGGTGCGCGACCAGTTGAACAACACGTGGCGGCTCACCGCGTCCTTCAGCAATCTGACCGCCGGCTCCTACGAACTGGTGGCGCTCGCGCAGGACAATACCGGCAACCTCACCGCCTCGAACACCGGCACGATCAACGTCACCTCCGCCACGAGCAGTCAGCGGCCGTCGATCGCCGTCTTCGCGTCGCCGGCGTCGGTTGCGTTTGGCCAGTCCATCGTGCTGACGGCGAGCGCCAGCAGCGTCACCGGCGTGGTGACAGGCATCCAGTATTTTGCGAACGGCACGTTCCTGGCCGGCCGGACCACGCCCGGCGCCTACCAGTTCACGTGGACCAACGCCGCCTCGGGCACCTACAACGTCTACGCCGTGGCGACGGACAGCGCGGGCAACACCAACGTTTCCCCCGCGGCGCAGGTCAATGTCCGCGTGTTCAACCCCGTCGCCGACAACGACGCGTTCGTCCTCCAGAGTTACGTCGACGTCGCCAACAACACCGCGCCCAATCTTATCCTCGCGTCGGCCTACAGCGCGCAATTGACGGCGGGCACGCTGACGCGCGGTCAGCTCATCAGCACGTTGAGCAACGACGCCGGTTTCGCCGGACCGATCAACATTCTCGCCGCCTACTATGTGCTGATGGGCCAGTGGCCGACCGTGACGAATTACACCAACCTGCTGGCGTCGTTCCGCAACAACCTCGCCGGCGCGTGCGGCAGCATTATCGCTTCGCCGGAATATGTGGCCAAGGTCCCCGAGCACGTCACCCCGACGGTCGCCTTGCTGGAGAATCCGGCGGGGGTCATTCCGGCGACGGCGTTCGAGGCGCGACTTTGGGCCGACGCCGGGCTCGGCCCGCCGAGCGCAGCCGCCGACGTGGCGTTTCGCAACAACCCCACGGCGATTGCCACGCTGGGGCGCGGCTACAATGTCGCCGGGCTCAACACCGCGCTCGCCGAGTTCGTGACGAACACCAACTCGACCAACGCGGCGCTCAACAAAATCGCCCGCGCCGCCGCGTTGTATTACCAACTCGACAAGCCGCCGCTGGCGACGAGCACGGACGACATCGCCGCGCGGCTTTCCGCGCTGGCGAAGCTCGCCGACATCCCGTCGATCGCCGACGCCGTCCTGCAGGATCAGCTTTATCTCTACCGCTACGTCACCATCACGACGCAGCCGCAGTCGGTTTCGGTCGCCGCGGGCGCGAACGCGACGTTCAGCGTGGTGGCGGTCGGCGCGCCGCCCCTGGCCTACCAGTGGCTCTTCAACGGCTCCCCGATCATCGGCGCCACCGGCAGCGCCCTGACCCTGACCAAGGTCGACACCTCCAGGACCGGCGCCTACTCGGTCGTGGTCACCAACAGCGTTGGCACGGCGACGAGCCAGGTGGCCATCCTGGGCATCGCGACCGCGAGCAAGCTCCTTGGCGTGAGCTCCGAGGTTGGTTCGAATATCACCGCGGGCAATGGCGTCACCTACGATCAGGTGCTGCTCCAAAGCGACGCGACCACGATAACCGCCGATCCCGGCCAGGTGACACGCCTGTCCTTGGTCGATCTCAACTATGACATCGTGCAGATCGAGTTCTCCGGCGCGGGGACGCTTTCGGTAATGCTGGACAACGCGTCCGGTCCCGCGCCGCCGCTGTTTTACAACCAACCCGATGTGGCCTACATGACCGGCCACGCCGGCATCGTCATCTCGGGGGCGAACGAGACGACCAACGTCTCCGTCTTCAGTGTCGGCCGGATGACCGCGAGCAACCCCGCGCTCTTCCGAAACGATGTGAACTACGACGGCGTGGCCGATCTCGGCTACATCGTCATCCTCAGCGCCAACGGCAAGTTCGGCGGCCTGCGGGCGGCGGACGCGAGTTTCTTCGCGACCGGCGGGTTCGCCGGCATCTATGCGCCCGGCGTGGAATTTACCGGCCCGGTGTATGTCGGTGACATCAGCGCATCGGACGACGCAACGCCGGTCCTGCTCCTGGGTTCGGCGGCGGACGTGCGGATCACCGGCGGAAACCTGCTGCAACAAAACGGCCAGCCGGTCCGCGTGAGCGGCATCAGCCAGGTGCAGTTCGCCGACGGCACGACCTCCCAGGGCGTGCGTTTGCCGGCGCAAATCAACCAGGCGCGTTTCGAGCAAAACGACGCCGATGTCACCGACCAGCTCGTGGTGAATCCAACCAGCCCGTAGCGCAGTTGACCGCACGCCGGCCGCCGGCTCTGCTGGACGCATGTCGAAATGGCTTCTCGTTGACGGGTTCAATCTCGCCTACCGCTGTTTTTATGCGCTGCCCGAGCTGACCCGGGCCGATGGCTTTCCGACGGGCGCGCTGCACGGCTGGGTGAAGTCGCTCTGGAAGCTGATGGACCAGGAGAAGCCCGATTCGACGCTCGTGTTTTTCGACCTGGGCGAGTCGGAGGACCGGATCGCGCTGCACGCGGAATACAAGGCGCAACGCAAACCGATGCCCGATCCGCTCCGCCAGCAGATCGACCCGATCAAGGCGCTCACCCGCGCGATGGGCCTCGCGGGCATCGAGGTGCAGGGAGTCGAGAGCGACGACCTGCTGGCCTCGGAAGCCGTGGCGCTGGCGCGCGCCGGGAACGACGTGGTGATCGTGAGCGCCGACAAGGATTTCGCACAGGTGGTCGGCGAGAAAATCAAGATCATGCTGCCACCGCCGTCCGCCAATCCCAAGCTGGGCTGGCGATTGATGGACGCCGGGGGCGTGAGGGAAAAATTCGGCGTGCCGCCGGAAAAAATCGCGGACTATCTCGCGCTGGTCGGCGACACGTCGGACAACATTCCCGGACTCGACGGCGTCGGTCCGAAGACCGCGACGAAGTGGCTGGCGGAGTGGGGCGACTTCGAGGGCGTGATCGCCCATGCGGCGGAATTGAAGCCCGACCGGTTCCGCGAGAATGTGGCGGCCCACGCGGCGCGACTGCGGGTCAATCTCAAGCTGACGACATTGAACCTGTCGCTGCCGCCGGTAACGCCGCAATGGCGAACGCCGGCGCCGGACGAACTGTTCCGGCTGCTCGAGGGCTTCGAAATGCGTTCGACGCTGACCGAGGCGCAGCGGCGTTACGGGGCGGGCGTTCCGACCGCGGCCGCTTCTTCGCCGGCCCCGGGCCCGGCTCCAGCGTCCGCCGCCAAACCCAGGCAGGCGGAGTTGTTTTAGGGCTTCCGAATCGCGGCTTGTTTCCCCGGGCAGGGGGGCCTATCCATGGGGCAAGGCATCCCCATGGAAAAAAAGAACGACATGAAAAAGATCGTGGAAAAGGTCGGCCAGGACAAGGCCGTCGAGTTGGTGATGAACGCCTACAATACCGAGCTCATCACGACCTGGCTCCGTCACCTCGAGGCCAGCCAAGCCGGCACGATGGCGCGGCCGGAGCGCCGGGACCATCTCTCCAGCGCAATCGATCGCGTGACCGAGGTTTGCAGTTTGCTCGAGTGAGTTCGCCGGCGGGGCGCAGGCGCTAACTAGCGACCCTCCTGCGAAACGCCCTGGGGATCGAAAATATAGCCGATCCCGTGCACGGTGCGGAATTTCGAAAGATCGAGCCCATGCTCGCTGAAGAGCTCGCGCACCTTGACCACATACTGATCGAGCGAACGGCTGCGGACATCGGCGTGGATGCCCCAGACAGAATGGATAAGAGCCTTGCGCGTGATGACCTCGCCGGGATGGGCGTTGAGATAGGCGAGAATGCCGAGTTCCTTGCGGCCGAGTTTTTGCACCGCCCCGTCCGGGAATGAAATCTCCAGCCGGACCGGGGTGATTTTGGCGCCGCAAAAGTCGAACGGTTCGTCACTGATCTTGACGTTTTTCGTCACATTCAGGTCGGTTTTATCCTCGGTCCGGCGCAGGACGGCGCGGATGCGGGCGAGCAGTTCCGCGTAGCTGAACGGCTTCGTCACGTAGTCGTCCCCGCCCATTTCGAGCCCTTTCACCTTGCTCACCTCCTCGATGTTGCCGGTGAGGAAAATCACGGGGATCGTGATGTCGGCGGCCTTGAGCTCCTCGAGCAGCGAGAAGCCCGACTGGTCGGGCAGGGTGATGTCCAGCAGCAGCAGGTTCGCGAAATTCTTCTTGAGGAACTTGAACGCATGGGCGGCGCGGTTGCAGACCTGCGTATGCATCCCCGCCTTTTCGAGATGCATCGAGACCAGCGCGGCCAGCTCGGCCTCATCCTCGACAATGACGATGAGTGGTTTGGGCTCGGTGCGGGGAGGAGTCGTGGTGGGCATAACCAAACGGCAACAGTTTCTTAGGTTGGGAGGGGAGCTTGTCAACCAATGCGCCGACGGGCTCGGGTCGCGCCCCGGGTTCGTAGAGATGGAACGCCGGCCGGGGTTCCGGCAAATTTGCTTGAAGGCCCCCGTCGCGGGGTCTCCCTTGGCCGGCGTGTCCGACAAACCGCCACTCCTGATGCTCGGCCTGCCCAAGGGCAGCCTCGAGGAATCCACCAAGAACCTGTTTGCGAAGGCAGGTTGGAAAATCACCACGAGCTCCCGCTCCTACAAACCCTCGATCGACGATGCCGAGCTCGACGGCCGTTTCATCCGGGCGCAGGAGGTCAGCCGTTACGTGGAGCACGGCTTTTTCGACTGCGGTTTGACCGGTTTCGATTGGATCAGGGAAAACGAGTCGGACGTGGTCGAGGTGTGCGACCTCGTCTACAGCCGCGCCACCACCTTGAAGTCGCGCTGGGTGCTCTGTGTCCCCGAGGCCAGCGGCATCACCAAGCCGGAACAGCTCGCCGGCAAACGGATCGCCACGGAACTGGTCGGGACGGTGCGCCGCTACTTCGAGAAAAAGGGCATCAAGGTCGACGTGGAGTTTTCCTGGGGTGCGACCGAGGTGAAGGTGCCCGATCTCGTCGACGCGATCGTGGACATCACCGAGACGGGAAACTCGATCCGGGCGAACAAGCTGCGGATCATCGACACGCTGCTCGAGACCAACACCAAACTCATCGCCAACAAAAAGAGCTGGGCGAATCCCGCGAAGCGCAAAAAAATCGAGACCATTGCGCTGCTGCTGCGCGGCGCACTCGAGGCCGAGTCCAAGGTCGGCCTGAAGATGAACCTGCCGAAGGCGGCGCTCGACGCGGTGGTGAAGTCGCTGCCGGCGCTGCGCAACCCGACCATTTCCCAGCTCAGCTCGCCGGACTGGATTGCGCTGGAGACGATCATCGACGAGAGCGTCGTCCGCGAAATCATCCCGCAGCTCAAGGCGCTCGGGGCGGAGGGCATCGTGGAATATCCGCTCAACAAGGTCGTGTATTGACGCGCGCCGCGGACGGGACGGTTCCATGATCCTCCAGCAGCGAAGATTTCCGCGGATCCGCTGCAGCTTCGAACTGACGGAAACCGCATTGCTGGTGGCCGGCAGCAATCTCCTGAGGAGCAACCGCGTGGAAGTGCCGTTGAAGGAACTGCGGGCGATTCCCTCCTATTTCAAGCAGCTCCCGCTGCCGTCGCTGATGTTTGCCGGTGTTTTCAGCCTGGGCGCCCTGGGCGCTTTGGGCGGCGCGTTCCAGCCATCGCCGGGGGAGGAGCGGATGGGGTTGCTCGCGGTGGCCGCGGCGGTCGCGTTTTTGGCCGCGTGCTGCTGGCTGCGATTTTTCACCCGGAAGGTCGACTATGTGATCTTCCATGGGCGTCATACGGGCCGCCCGGTGGTGTTCATCAACCAGGGCCTTCCGTCGGCGCGACATGTCGAGGAATTTGTCGCCATCCTGCGGGAAAAAATCGAGCAGGCGGCCCTGACCTGAGCTTCATGAAAGTCACCCTCGGTCTCCTTCAACATGCGTGTGGCGCCGACCCCGCGGCCAACCTCGCGAAGACGCTGGCGCTCGCGGAACGCGCGGCGAAGCGGGGGGCGAACATCATCTGCACGCAGGAGCTGTTTCGGTCGCAGTATTTCTGCCAGAGCGAGGACTACGAAAATTTCAAACTCGCCGAAGCGGTGCCCGGTCCGACCACGAAGGCGTTTCAGAAACTGGCGAAGCGGCACGGCGTCGTCGTGGTCGTGTCGCTGTTCGAAAAACGGACTGCCGGCCTCTATCACAACACCGCCGCGATCATCGATGCCGACGGTGCGTTGCTTGGCGTCTACCGGAAAATGCACATCCCGGACGACCCGCTCTACTACGAGAAGTTTTATTTCACGCCCGGGGACACCGGGTTTCGCGCGTGGCCGACGAAGTTCGGGAAGATCGGCGTGCTGATCTGCTGGGATCAATGGTATCCCGAGGCGGCGCGGCTGACGGCACTGCAGGGAGCGGAGATCCTGTTTTATCCGACGGCAATCGGGTGGCATCCGAAGGAAAAAAAGGCGCTGGGCGCCAGGCAACATGGCGCGTGGGAGACGATCCAGCGCGCCCATGGCGTCGCCAACGGCTGCTTCGTGGCGGTGACAAATCGCATTGGGCACGAGACGCCCGCCGGGGGCAATGGCATCGAGTTTTGGGGCCAGAGTTTCGTGGCGGGCACGAGCGGGGAAATTCTTGGCAAGGCCAGTCCCGACAAGGAAGAGATCCTGCTGGTGCCCATCGACATGGCGAATGTCGATGATACCCGGACGCATTGGCCGTTTTTGCGCGACCGGCGGATCGACGCCTATGGCGATCTGACGCGGCGTTTTATCGACTGAAGGCAGGAACGGCGCTTGACGCCGTCCCTTCGGGCTCCGACAAGCGGCGCCCGAAAATGCCGACCGAAACCGCCAAAAAGGACCAGCCGACCTCGCTCGGATTCCGGATGCCGGCGGAGTGGGAGCCGCAGGCCGCGATTTGGCTGTCGTGGCCGCACCGGCGGCAAACCTGGCCCGGGCATTTCCGGCCGATCCCGGCGAAGTTCGCGGAAATCGTCGCTCAGATCAGCCGATTCGAGGATGTCCGGATCAACGTCGCAAAACCGCTGCAGGCGCGGGTGCGGTCGCTTGTCCAGAAGGCGAAGGCCGACCTGCCCCGAGTGGCGCTTTTTGACCACCCGACCGATGACGCCTGGTGTCGCGACCACGGGCCGATTTTCGTCAAAAACGACGCGACGGGCGAAGTGGCGATCACCGACTGGCGGTTCAACGCGTGGGGCCGCAAATATCCCCACTTCGAGCACGACGATGCCATTCCGCGCCGGATCGCCTCGGCATTTCAGATCCGCCGGTTTGCGCGCAACATGGTGCTCGAGGGCGGCTCGATCGACGTCAACGGCGCGGGACTGCTCCTGACGACGGAAGCCTGTCTCCTGAACAAGAATCGGAACCCGACGCTGACAAAAGGGCAGATCGAGCAGGCGCTGCGGGATTCCCTCGGCATCCACACCGTGATCTGGCTCGGCGACGGCATTGCCGGTGACGACACCGACGGGCACGTCGACGATCTCACGCGTTTCTTTGCAGTGGACGGAATCGTGACGGCGTTCGAGGAGGACCAACGCGACGTCAATCACGGGAAGCTGGCGGAGAATCTCACCCGGTTGCGCGAGCTGCGCACGCCCGGCGGGGAGAAGTTCAAAATCGTCGAACTCCCCATGCCTCACCCAAGTTACTGCGACGGCTACCGGCTGCCGGCGAGCTACGCGAATTTTCTCGTCCTGAACGGTGCCGTCCTGATGCCCGCGTTTCGCCAGCCCGACCGCGATGCGGCCGCGGCGGAAGTGCTCGCCGCGTGTTTTCCGGGGCGGGAGATCGTTCCCGTCGATTGTTTGGAACTCGTGTGGGGCCTCGGGACTCTGCACTGCATCTCGCAGCAGCAGCCCCGCTGAGCCATGAAAAAACTCCTTGCCCCCGCCGTGCTGGCGGCAGCCGTCGCTTTCGCCGGTTGCGAATCGTTGTCGGATATCTCGGACAGTGTCCGGGAAAAAATCGCGGCGCGCGACCAACCGCAGACCAAGGTCTACCCGGAAATTGCACCGAGGGCGGTTTACGAGGCCGCGCGGGTGGCGATCGGTCAAATGGATTTCCGGTTTCTGCGGGGCGGGGCGGCCCAGGGCGAGCTCGAGGCGATCAACGGCGTTTCAACCGGCGACGCTCCGCACAGCGCCCGCCAAGTCTCGCTGAAGCTGCGCTTGCATGCGACCACGGACGGAGGCACCGAAGTGCAGGCTTGGATGAAAGAAGTCATCGAGGCGGATTCTGCCAATCGCGCCGGCACGGCCACCGAGACGCCGCTGCGCGACACGCCGCTTTACGACACCTTCTTTCGCAACCTCCAGAAGGCCATCGACGCCCAAAAGAAGGGCTGAATCGTTCCGAGATTCGGCTTGCGACGCAAGGGAGGGCGGGGGAATCTGACCGTTCGCGGCTGTTCTTATTGGTCTGGTTGGCGTTGCCGCGATGCTCCCGCCGGCCGGTCACGTTAGTCTAACCATCAACCAATCGGCTCCGCCTCACGGTGGGGTCGCCACCGGTCTGACGGCGCGCTGGAGCAGGCGACGGCAGTCCGGTTTTCCGCATATGAGTTCCGTCATGCAAGACCTGCTCGCCCAGTCGTCCTTCGACAAGTTGAAGGAGGGTGCGATTGTCCCGGGCGTCATCACCGAAATCCGCCAGAACGAAGTCGTCGTCGACATTGGCGGCAAATCCGAAGGCGTCATCCCCGCCCACGAATTTCTCGACATCGGGGAGCTGCAAATCGGCTCCACGATCGAGGTGCTCGTCGAAAAGCTCGAGGACAAGTCCGGCGCGCCAGTGCTGTCCTTCGACCTCGCCGAACAAAAGAAGAATTGGGACAACATCCTGACGAAGTTCCCCGAGGGTTCCGTGGCCGCCGGCCGCGTGAAGGCGAAAGTGAAGGGCGGCCTGATCATCAGCATCGGCGTCGATGCGTTCATGCCCGCCTCGCACATCGACATCCAGCCCCCCAAGAACCTCGATCAATACGTCGGCCAGACCTACGATTTCAAGGTTCTCAAAATCAATCTCGAGCGGAAGAACATCG
>CALFNN010000011.1 GCA_937902925.1 uncultured Opitutaceae bacterium | reverse complement strand
CGCTTCTCGGGAGAGGCAATTTGGGTGCTTAAACTCAACAAAAACGATCATGGCCAAAAAAACAAAGAAACGGTTCAAGTCTAATCTCAAGCTCGAGGCGTTGGAACAACGCCAGCTTCTCGCCGGGATCACCGGCAGCGGCACCGAACTTACCCCGGGCGGCTCTGGCGCTGACAAGTTCATCGTCGCTTCGAACGGCAATCACTACGACCAAGTCCTTTTGACCGGCACGTCCGTCTCGGTCACCAACGATACGGGTAACATCACCCGCGTGTCGTTCCTCGACCTTCAAGGCGACATCGTGCAGGCTGAATTCGGCGGCGCGGGCACGCTGACCATCTCGCTCGATCCTTCCACCGCTGTGGCGGGTGTGCAGCCGACGAAATACAATCAGACCGTCACCGGCGGCTATGAGCAGGGTCTCGCTTCATTTACGGTCACCGGCTCGGACGCCACGACCAATCTCACGGTCTTCTCGGTTGGATCCGGGACTGCCTTCGCGGGTAACACGCTGTTCGATGCGACCCACACGGGCGGCGATCACACGGCGGACGTCGCGAAAATCACGATCGTGGCGAATCCCGCGAACCCCAACGGTTCGATCTTCGGCGGCATTCGCGCCGGCAACGCGGTCTTCTCCGCCGACAGCGGCGTAGTCGGCATTGCTGCGGCCAACGTTCAAGTCCAGGACGTCGTTACGATCGGCGACATCAAGACCTCCGCGACGAGCACGGCCACGCCGACTCTCGTGTTTGGCACGGCCTCGCAGTTCGGCAGCGTGACGGTTGCCGGCGGTGGACTCAGTGAAGCCAATGGCAAGTCCATCAATAACGCGGGTTCCTACAACTTCGGTCTCAACTTCACCGCTGGTTCCGATTCGACCGTCGCTCCGGGTGGCACGGCCAATCTGCCGGCGCAGACGCCGGCGGCCGGGCTGTCCTTCACGGGCAACAACCCGATCGCGGCGCAAGTCAAGACCTTCACGCTCACCACGGGCGTCGATGCGATCACCGGCACTGCAGGTAACGATATTATCAATGGTGCAATCGGAAATGTCGGGGGTGCTACCGCGACATTGACGGCATTGGACAATATCGATGGCGGTGCTGGCACCGGCGATCAACTGTCGATCAATGATGTCGGCACGTCCGGCCCGCCTAACGCGGGGACTCCTCTTCCCAACGGATTGACGATCAAGAACGTCGAGACGATTAATTTCGCCGCGGCTTACGACGCCAATATCGACACCTCGACTACCAACATCACGGGCTTGACGGCCTTGAATGTCATCACGTCCACGGGTGCGGATAACATCAAGGCGGGAGCGGGCCAGGCGGTGACGGCGTTCGACACGGCTGGCAAGGTCACCTTGGCTGGCGGTTCGACGCAGACTGTTACAACCGCCGGCGGCTACGCGCTGAGCGGCGCCACTGGAGCGATCACCGTTACCGATACGGCCCAGGCTGCCGTCGCCTCGACGATTGATGACGGCACGACGGTCAACCTGACGGCTTCCGCGAAGAACAACGGCGGCACGACTGGCACCATCACGATTGGCAACACCACGAAGCCGACTGGTGCGGTGACGGTTTCGTCGACGCTTGTCGGCGACTCCACCTACGCGACCAACACCACGGGTGGCACCATCACAGTCAAAGGCGGCACCACGGATTCCGTCACGCAGGCCGTGACCAATCCTGTCAACACTGTCGCGGGCGCAAACGCTATCGTGACTGAAGCCGCGGTGAACGTAACCGGTTCGACTTCGACCACATCGGTGACGGTTAACCAAGTTGCTGCGAGCACCGCTGCGCCCACGGTTTTGGCCGTGTCGGCTGTGACGGAGGTTGCCACGGTGCAGTTCACCGGGACGCCCGCTGCTGGCGATACGATTGTTCTGGACGGGCTGAAATACACCGTTCCGGCAACCGGCGCGACGGCGAAGCAGGTTGCTGCTGCGTTTGCCAATTTGGCGAACGGGCTCGGCACCTTCTCGACGGGCGCAGTGTCGGGAGCCAACTCAGACACCGTTACCTTTACGGGTCTTTCCGCCAAGGCGCTGACGGACCTCGCGAATAGCGGCTTGTTGGCTGACGGCGTTACTCCCAGCACGGGGTTGACGACGATCAATACCATCACGCAAGGCGTCACGTCGGCCAAAGCGTCTGGTGCGGCTGGGGTTATCCCCGGCTCGGTGACCATCAGTGACGCCAATGTCAGCGCGACGACCAACACGATCTCGAGTGTCACGCTGTCGAACTATGGCGCCTCGACCATCACGTCGAACGCGCTGAACACCCTGAGCCTCTCGAATAGCAGCGGTGCAACGAGCGCGCTTTTGACACTCAATAACACGGTCGCAACCTCGCTCGACCTGACGGTAAATGCGTCCAAGGGCATCAACACGATCAACGATGCCTCCAACACGTATACGACGCTGAAGGTGCACACCACCGGCAATGACACGACGCTGGCCGGTTTCACCGACACCAGCCTCAAGTCGCTGACGGTCGATGGCACGAAGAAGCTGACGATCACGACGGCTCCTGCCTCGCTCACTTCGGTGACGGTTTCAGGTTCTGCCGGGCTCAAGATGACCGCCGGAGCGAACGTGACTGACGTCAATGCCTCGGGAACGAGCGGTGCCGTCACGGTGACGTTGGACCCCACCCTTGCCACCTATGAGGGCGGCTCTGGAGCCGACAACGTGACCATTGCCGTTGCGCCGACCAAAGCAATCAGCGGCGGTGCAGGCACCGATACGCTGACGCTAACGAGCACAGCGCTCACCAATCCGTCGACCAATACCAACATCAGTGGGTTCGAAACGCTGGCGTTGACTGGCGCCGCGGGTGGTGGTAGTTTTGATGCGACCGGCTTCACCGGTGTGTCTGCGGATGCGATTACCGGTGGTGCAGTCACGTTCAGTAACGTGGCGGCCGGTTCACCGTTGTCGATTGTCGTCCCCGGTCAGGACGTTACCTACCAGCTGAAGACTGACACTGCAGCCGACGCGCTCACAATTAATGTGAACGGGGATGCCAGTGGCACTACAACCAAGGCTGCGGGCATTGAAAGCATCACGATCGCCAACAGCTCAAACGACTCCCAAATCAAGTTGGCCGCCGATTCCGTGACCAGCATAACGGTCACGGGCAGCAAAGCGCTGAACTTGATCAACTCGGGTAATGTTGTGCTGGCCTCGGTGGACGCTTCTGCCGCGACTGGTGCATTGACGCACACGACGAATGGCACGGTGGCCGAGACGGTCAAGGGCGGCTCCGCTGCCGATAAGTTGATCGCTGGCGGCACGACAACGGCCGACGTGCTGATCGGTGGTGCTGGCGCCGACACGCTGACATCGAACGCCGGCCTGACCACCCTCACCGGTGGCTCGGGTAACGATACGTTCGTCGTTGCGACCAAGACTGCCAACGTGAACGTCTATACGACGGTCACCGACGCTTCGGCCGGTGATTTGTTGCAACTGGCGGCCGCAGGTGGAACTGGAGTGGAATCGTTCGCGCCTACCAAGCTTGTGCTTGGTTCCGGCACGGCGGTATTCCAGGATTACGCCAACGCCGTGGTGAACACGGGCGGTGCCGCCAGCGCCAACGGCTACGTCGGGTGGTTCCAGTTCAATGGCGACACCTATGTCGTCGAAGCCATGCATACTGGCACTTCCTTCGATTCCACCCAGGATATCGTGGTGAAGCTGTCGGGCTTGGTTGACCTGAGCGGTGCGGCGTTCGCGCAAAACGCGGGCGTGCCCGAACTGATCATCCGCTAAGCACGACAACTTGGGGTCGGCGTTCCGCCATCGGGACATCCAGCCCGAGTTGAAAATCCTCAAGCCCCGTTCCCCGCAAAGGGGGACGGGGCTTTTTTTATTGCAGTGGTCGCGAATGACGCAGCGGCCCTGATGCTTCCATCTTGTGCCCGAGTCGCTGCTGGCCAACGTCCATTGAGAAAGCGCGAGAGCCTCAATCGCGGACCGATCAACTGCCTTTAGAATTTGCCGAATGGAGCGCGCGTGCACGCATCGTAATGGCACACCCCAAAATAAACCCCCGGGAAAACCCCAGCTCTGACGATGTGACCGCGCTGATCGCTCTGTTCGCCGCGGCGCGATTCTCGGAGGCAACAACTGCCGCCGCAGCCATGACGACGCGCCTTCCCTGGCATCCATTTGGCTGGAAGGTATTGGGAGCATCACTGCGGCAATTAGGGCGGAACGCGGACGCGCTGGCACCCATGCAAAAGGCGGTAGCATTGCAGCCCGATGATGCCGAGGCGCACAACAACCTTGGGGCGACACTGAGGGATTTGGGTCAGCTGAGGGAGGCCGTAGACTGTGCCCGCCGCGCGCTGGAGATCAGGCCGGCGTTTGCCGAAGCGCATAGCAATCTGGGCAACGCCTTGGCAGACCTTGGGCAACTCGCCGAAGCCGTTGCGAGCTACCGTCGGGCGCTGGAGATCAAGCCCGATTACTTTGAGGCGCACAGCAATCTGGGCAACGCCCTGAAAGAACTTGGCCGAACCGATGATGCGGTCGTGAGCTGTCGCCGTGCGCTGGAAATCAGGCCGGACTATGCAGAGGCGCACAACAATCTGGGATGCGCATTGAAAGACCTCGGTCAACTCGATGCCGCAGTGGCGTGCTATCGACGGGCACTGGCGATCAAGCCCGATTTTGCGTTGGTCCACAGCAATCTTCTTTTTGCACAGAACTACCAATCGGATCAGCCTGCTTCACAGTTGCTGGGTGAAGCACTGCGCTTTGGCGAGCTGGTCACCCGGGCAGTCCGGCCTTATGCAAGATGGCCTAACGTTAAGGAGTCCCAATCCGGTCGTCGCTTGCGGATCGGTTTGGTTTCGGGAGACTTTTGCCAACACCCGGTGGGCTACTTCCTGGAAAATGTGCTGGCTACGCTGGTCGGCCGACCCTTTGACCGGTTGGAGTTTTTCGCGTATTCCAGCCGTTCCTGTAATGACGCTGTGACGAACAGGATCAAAGCCTGCTGTCGCAGCTGGCAGTCGGTCGTGGGGTTTTCGGACGAAACACTGGCCCAACGAATTTACGGAGACGGCATTGACATCCTCTTGGATCTCGCGGGACACACGGCGCACAACCGACTGCCAATTTTTGCATGGAAGCCCGCGCCGGTGCAGGCCAGTTGGATCGGCTATTTGGGCACCACCGGGGTTGCCGCCATGGATTACCTTATCGCTGATCGATGGACCTTGCCCGAGAGCGACGAGCCGAATTTCACCGAAAAAATCTGGCGCCTGCCGGAAAGTTATCTGTGTTTCAGCCCGCCGGATGCCGATTTGCCCACTTCGGCGACCCCAGCGATTGCCAACGGATACGTCACGTTTGGTTCTTTCAATAATCTGGCCAAAATTAACGACGCGGTAGTCGCGCTCTGGGCGAAAATTCTAACGACGGTGCCCGGAAGTCGCCTTTTTCTCAAGACTGCGCAGCTGAATGAGCAAAAATCCCGCGAACACGCTGCTGAACGGTTTGCCTCGCACGGCATCGATGCCGGACGGCTGATTCTCGAAGGCTCGGCGCCACGACTGGAACTGCTTTCAACTTATGGGCGCGTGGACATTGCCCTCGACCCATTTCCCTATCCTGGAATCACAACCAGTATTGAGGCTCTCTGGATGGGCGTGCCGGTGCTAACCTTGGCGGGTAAGAACTTTCTATCGCGTCAAGGGCTCGGACTGCTGATCAACGCTGGGCTGCATGACTGGATTGCCAATGGCCCGGAGGACTATGTTATCCGGGCGGCGTCTCATGCCAGCAGCCTGCCGCGTTTGGCGGAACTCCGTGGCGCGCTTCGCCAACAGCTCGTGGCTTCGCCGCTTCTTGATGCCCAGCGATTTTCCCGCAATTTCGAAACCGCCTTGCGTGGCATGTGGGCGCGATGGCGCGATGAGGGATCAAACATTCGAAAAGCTGCGAACTGAAGGGACTGTCGAGCGCGATCAGTGCACGCACAGCGGATTATTCGGTTGTTCGCGAGCATGGTAATAGATCTCGAATTGGGTGCCCTACGTGGATTACTTTGCCAGCGTCGCCATTTCAAAATTCAGCCCAGCAGACTACACGGGGGCATTCATGGTCTCATACTTCAACGATTGAAAGACCAGGATGCAGGCGCATCCGACCGATTGGAATCCCGCTTTACACCAGCGTCCTCGCACCCAATTTTTAAGCGTCATGTCGACTCCCGAGATCTCCTCCAATTCCAAGGGCGCCACGGCCTACGATGAGACGCCTTATCCCTCCAAGCCATTTCCCCAGACGCATCCCAACCGGCTGGCGGCGATGGCTCACCTGTTTGGTGTGCAGGCCCCCGATCCGGCCAAAGCGCGGATTTTGGAGCTTGGTTGTGCAGACGGAGCCAATTTGCTGCCGATGGCTGAACAGGCGCCCGGCGCGATGTTCTTGGGCTTGGATTCCTCCCAGATCCAGATTGCAGCCGGAAAGCGGGGGATCGAGGGAGCGGGGCTGAAGAACGTCGAGTTGCGCCACCAGGATATACTGGATTTTCCGGCATCGGAGGGCCGATTCGACTACATCATAGCCCATGGCGTGTTTTCGTGGGTTCCGGAGCCGGTGCGGGAACGAATCCTGGCGATTTGTGCCGAGCACCTGACCGAGAATGGCGTCGCCTACATCAGCTACAATGCCCTTCCCGGTTGGAACATGAAGCGTTCGCTTCGGGACATGATGCTATTCCACACCAAGAGTTTCAGCGACGCACCGACGAAGGTGCAACAGGCTCGCGCGCTGCTGGGATTTTTGGCGGACTCGGTGCCGACCGAGAACAATGCTTACGGCTTGCTGCTCCAAAGCGAACTGGGCCAGATGAAAAATCAGGCCGACAATTTTTTGCTTCACGATATTCTGGAGGAGGAGAACACACCCTTCTATTTCCACGAGTTCGTCGAGCGGGCCGCCCGCCATGGCGTCCAGTATTTGAGCGAACCGAATATCGCCGATATGCTCGCCGCGAACTTTTCCGACAAGGTTCGTGAGACGCTGGGACGACTGAACAATCAGATCGTGGCTCAGGAACAATACATGGATTTTATTCGGAACCGCACCTTTCGCCAAACGTTGTTATGCCGGGCGAATGTCGGCATCCGGCGCAACATCACTCCAGCGAGCCTCAAACAGTTTGCCTTCCGTTCGTCTCTGCTGAACGCCACCGGCCCGATCGAACTGGTGCCCGGCGTGGCGGTCGGGTTTTCGGCGGCGAATGGTGCGCAAGTCTCCAGTTCCGACGCCTTCGTCAAGGCGGCGCTTTGGACGTTGCTGGAAACGAGGGGTGTTTCGGCGATATCATTCCAGGACCTCCTCGATGCTGCTCGTTCGCGGTCGCGCGCCTTCTTGGGCGAACTCCCCCCGAATCGCGATGAAGTCGATGACGTGACGCTCCAGAATAACTTGATGAACCTCGTCGCGAAGGGAATCTTGGACCTTTATGCCAAGCCAGTGAAGGTTCGAGCCGGCGTGCCGGAAAAACCGCAGGTAAGCGCACTGATGCGATATCAAGCCGTGCACTCGCGCCTTGTCACCAATCGCATCCATCAAGGAGTGTCGGCTGACGCAGCCTCGCGTTACGTGATCGCGGCCTGCGACGGCACGCGCGCCCGCGATGAAATCCTCTCGGAATTGGTTGCGCGGGTCAACGAGGGCAAGCTTCAGGTCAACGAAGGTCCGGCCAAAGTGACCGACTTGGCCAAAATCCGGGCATCGCTAGGCCCCGTGGTGGACACGGCCTTGACCTCGCTCGCAAACGGCGGGTTCTTGGCGCCATAGAAGATCGATCAGGCGAAGCAGACGTTGGTGGGTTCCGGCGCGTGGCTGGCGCGCATTGGGCTTTGTTTTTGGTGCCATCATGCGGGAGAGAAAGGCCTTTTCAACCCTTTCACTGAATGGTTTTGTTTTCGGTCATACGTGTGTTTAACTATCGGTTCTCAATGAGCGACGCGCAAATTCTCCAACAGTTTCTCGGCCGCGAGCAGCGCTGGTTGCAGGCCTTGCAAGTCCTGCGCGCTTTCCATGAGAGCCAGATGGGGAAATTGACGACTGGGATTCAGTGGATTGGTGGCTCAGAGTTGGGCAGACTTTCTTGGCTCGGCTACTACTGGCATCAGGAGATGTTCTGGTTTGGCTATGGCCTGCACGAAGGTGTGTGGCGGCCGTTGATCGAGGCGGACAACCGGTCTAAGTTCAGCGGCGTGCTCGACAACTTGCAGGCGCAACTTTGCGGGACGTGGGAATCGGTCGCTGCCGAGGGTAATCTTTATCGGCGACTGTGGGCCGCCGCAGAGATCGCGGGCGAGTCGGAGTCTGAACTGGAGTGGTTCAAGGCGCGCTCACGCGAACTGCACGAGTTCGTCGTGCAGCCAGGTCTCTGACCTTTGCGCTGGCTCGCTCGTCGGGCCCGTCGACTGGGAAGAGGGCTGTGCTTCTGAGGCATCGAGGGATTCATTTGTGATTCAGATGGCTTCGATGTTTGGGGCCTCTAGAACGTTTCCACCATGGGCGCTGCTTCCCCTCCGGTTTCGATCGTTACTCCTTCGTTTCAGCAGAGCACGTTCCTGCGCGACTGCGTCGAGAGCGTCGTGCGACAGCATTACGCGGCGCTCGAATACTTGGTTGTCGACGGCGGATCGACCGACGGCTCGGTGGACATTCTTAACGGACTGGGGAGGCGACTAAAATGGCAGAGTGAACCAGACGGCGGACAGGCCGACGCCATCAACAAAGGGCTGCGGCGGACCGCAGGAGAAATCGTCGGGTTCCTGAACAGTGACGACATCCTGCGACCGGGCGCCGTGGCGTCGGCGGCGAGGGCCTTGCAGGTTCACCCGGAGGTGGATGTGGTTTACGGGCGGGCGTCGATCATCGATGCGGTGGGTCGCGTGCTGCGGCCGTTTCCGACGAGGCCGTTCGATCGGGAGGTTTTCGTGCAGCACTGTTTCATCAGCCAGCCGGCGGCGTTTTGGCGACGGTCGTTGCACGATCGATTTGGCGATTTCTCGACTGACTTTGACCACACCCTGGACTACGAATTCTGGATTCGCGTGATGCGCGGCGGGGCGAAATTTCTTTTCGTCGACGAGGAGTGGGCTTGCGCGCGGGAGCACGCAGACGCGAAGTCGCAGCGGTTGCGCGGTGAGATTTTTCGGCAGATTCGTGACCTCCAGCTTCGGCACCTCGGCTACTGCGGGCGGAATTGGTGGGAGCAGTATCTTCGCTATCTTCGCGATGAAAAGGGAGGTGGATGGCGTTTGCTTCCGGGGAAAAGGGAGCAGCGCCTTTACCGTCTCGCGTGGTGGCCATATATCCTGTGGCGGCGTCGGCTAGGCGGTCCGCTTTTTTTCCGGGCCGGACAGTGGCGGGCGTGACGCGGCTGTTGAACGGCAATCGCGCGCATTCGATCAGAGATAGGAGGGATGCTGGAAGCCGGGCCAGTCCGCCCGAGCGAAAGCCATATCCGCCTGCCAGAACGCCCCGTCATGCGGGCGATAGAGCGGGTCGAACAGGTCGATGCATCGAAACCCGCGATTTGCCATGTGGGTGCAGAGTTCGTTGAACAGCAGGTTGGCGAACCCCATGCGGTGGTTGTAGGCCTCGATCACGGCGAGCGAGGTTTGCGCGAGCACGGACGCTCCGCCGGCCAGGATTTGTTCTTCGAATCCATGGGTATCGAGTTTGATAAAAAACGGCGGCTTCAGACGGTGCGTCGCGGCGATTTCGTCGAGGGTGCGGGCGGGCACCACGATGTCGTGTTCGGAAAATGGCTGATGAGCCGCCAGTCCGCCAAACAGGTCGCCCGCGTGGAAGTGAACTTCGCCGGGCTGGTCGGCCGCGGCGCAAATCGCATAGCGGACGCGTGACCGCTCCGCGACCAATGCCTTGAGTGCGGGTTCGTGTTCGGTCCGCGCCTCCACGAGAAAATAGTCGCGGTCGGGAAAGCGGGCGATCATCTCGCGTGTCCACATGCCGTTGGAGGCACCGACGTCGATCACGGTGGTGAAATCGATTCGGTAGCGTGGCAGCCGTTCGAGAAAGCCGGCCAGGGTGGGCTGTTGCCAGGATTCCATGATCGTGAACGCACTCCGCACTTTTTAGCTCAGCGTCAAAACACTTCGCGTGAACTGTTCCATATCTTCGTCGCGAATCCGGTCCTTCCGGCACACAGCCCACAATGCGAAGGCCGCCGGATGGGAGAATCCGCCGGCTGAACCGAAGCCTGCCGCCTTGAGAGTGCTTAGGAGCACCTCGAGGGTGAACCCGCAACGGTGAGCCATAAAGTGATTGCCACCTCGGATGGCCGGGCGAAACCCGTAAATGATGTCGAGCGCCGAAATCGGGCCAGCGGGAGAAACGTAAGCGGGCGTCAGAAGGCGGCCTTCGGCTACCAGCCGGCATGTTGCCTGTAAGTCAGGACAGGTAATGACCGCGAATCCATTTGGGGTGAGGACGCGTAGGAACTCTTTCAGGGCAACTTCCACTTCATGGGCGTATAGATGCTCGATATTATGGGAGGAGTAAACTGCATCCACGCTCTCCGTTGGAACCGCCGACATATCAGTCATCGTTCCGACGATGTCCGGACGCACCGTCGCGTCGATATCCAGACGGATCTCGCGCCACTCTGCCCCGCGAAAATGGTCGATGACGCTGCTCTTGGTTGCGCGACCACAGCCGACGTGAAGGAATGCTGGCATGTTGGCGGGTCAGGTGCCCATCAAGTTAACGGACTTGCGGCGCAGCAGGCAGAATTTACCGGCGAAGGTCTGCGGCATGCTCAATTCGTAGCGTCCAGGGTGATGCTGGACAAATTCGTCGACAGCCGTCTTTGCCCCGGTCGAGAAGAAGTCGTAGTCATCGACGACGATTCGTCCGTGCGGCGAGAGGTGGCGGTCCAAATAGGCAAGCGCATGGGCGATGGGTTCGTAGAAATCGAAGTCGACGTAGGCGAAGCAAACCTCGGCCGGCCCCGTGCCTTCCTGCAGCGATTCGTGCACGAGTCCGGCGCGCAGGTGGCAGCGCTCCGCCGGGAAGCCGATGGCGGCGAGACGCATTTGGACTTCCATCGCGTCGCAGCGCATCTCGCCTTCGTATTTGTCGATGCTTCCAAGCCCGAAGATATCGTCTTTCAACTGATCCTTCGGCGAGGGCTTGGGCAGGCCGGAAAACGAATCGTAGAGCCAGAGATGCTTGCCCGTGGCGCGAATTTCGTTGGCCAGCAGGGCGGAGGTCGCACCTTGCGCGACACCAAATTCGCACACGTCGCCGGCGTCGCCAATCGCGGCGTGCAGTCCATTCAGAACATGCATCGCTTCGCTGATGCCGGTGCCCAGCAGGCGGGCCATCAATTCCGTGCGTCCGGCGCATCCGGGTAGATTAGGGAAGAGCAGGGCGCTCAGGGCGTCGTGGGTTTCCTTCACCAGCGAGGGATACTTGAGTTGGGTGTTGGGTTCGAGCGGTGTCATCGGGCGTTCGCTGACCATCATTGGTGTTTGGCCCCGGCCAGGTCGCGGGTCCAGAGGTCGGCCACAGTTTGTCCGGCCGGGACGATATCGCGATGATAACGGCGCACGATATCATCGAACGAGCGCGGGCTAACCAGTCGCATAAACCGGCGGTTCAGCGTTGCGAGCGCCCAGGCGCGTGCTTTCCGCGCGTCGTCAGCCGAGTCGGGTCGGGCACCCCAGGAGGCGGCGTTGATGGATTTGATCACGAACTCCAGCGAATAAATCCACAGGCTGCGGCGGGCGAGCAGGAATGGCCCGGGATTGGCCGCGAGGACCCGCATGATTTCCCACCAGCGGCGCAGGCCGCCCGAATTCGTCTTGGTCTGGGGATGATCGCGGTTCGCGGCGAGGAAATGCGGCAGGCGTTTGCCTTTCAAGCCGGCAGAGAAAAAACGAGTGAGCCACTGGTAGTCGAGGAACCAGCGCAGGTCGGCACGCAGCGCGCCGACGCGGGCTAGCGCCTCCCGGCGCACAAAAAGCGTGGGCTGGCAGATGTAGTCGTGGGAAAAATAAAACCGTTCACGCGTGCAGTCCTCCGTGAAAAGATTCGGCGTCAGGATGCGACCGGTCTCGTCGATCTCGAGCGCATCGCCATAGACGAAATCGAGCGAGGCATCGTCGCTGAATGCGGCGCTCACCCGGGCAAAAGCGCCGGGGAGGTAGGTATCGTCGGAGTTGAGCCACGCGACGATTTCGCCCCGGGCGAGCGCGAGGCCCTGGTTGATCGCGTCGGCCTGGCCGGCGTCCTTGCGGCGGTGCCAGGTGAGGCGATCGCGATATCGCTCCAGAATTTGCGGGGTCTCATCCGTGGAAAGGGAGTCCATCACCAATACTTCCAGCGACGTCGTTCCCTGATCGAAGATGCTGCACAACGCCGTCTCGATCCACCGTCCGTGGTTGTAGGTGGGCATTACGATGGTGAAGCGGGGAGAGCTCATGAGCTGACGTGTTCGTAGCCGTTCGGGACCCGCGCGCGGGCGCGCAGCAGGCGCGCTGCCACTCGCGCCTCCCACGGGGTCAGCGCGGTTCGCGGGCGCTGCGAGCGCGGCAGCCGGACGCGTTCATTGAACCAGGCCCGCAGCGGCGTGTGGCGCCGGCAGGCGGTCGCAAAGGCGGCCAGGTGGCCGTCGACGAGGCGCCGGGCGGTGAAATCGCCGGCGCGCTGGCGGCCTGCCGCGAGCAACCGGGTGCGCAGAGGCTCATCGGCCGCGATGCGCAGGATGGCCGAGGCGATGGAGGCGGGCGCGGAAGCGTCGAAATAAAGGGCGGAGTCACGGGCGACATCCGGCTGGCTGGTGTTGTGGCCGCAGGCGATGGGGCAGCCGGTCTGCATCGCTTCGACGAGCGGGATGCCGAAGCCCTCGAAGAGGGAGGGGAAGACGAGCGCGCGGGCGTGATGAAACAGCCAGCTGATCTCGGCGCGGGGCACCTTGCCGAGGTGGCGCACGCGATCGGCGACGCCGGCGGCAGTGACGGCTTCCCGCCACTCGGCTTCGCGGCCAAGCAGGCTGCCGGTGCAAACGAGCGTGAGGTCCGCCCCACGGGCGCGCGCCTCGCCAAACGCGCTGAGCAGGCGGAGGTGGTTTTTGTGTTTCCAGAAATTGGCCGGATAAAAAACGAACGGGCGCGTGTCGTCGTGCGGCGTCCACGCCGCGGGCTTGACCGGTGGAGGCAGCGCGTCGGGCGCATGCGGGACGACGTGGAATTTTCCGCGCGTGGCTCCGGCGATCTGAACCGACATGTCGCGAGTAAAATCGGAAACGGCCACGACCGCATCGGCCATGCGCAACGACCAGTCATAGTGAAAAAAGCGCTCCTCGAGTTCCTTCACGGTGAAGAACTCGGGATAGAAACGCTCCTGCATGTCGTGAAACGTGAGCACCGACGGCTTGCGCACGGGTCGCGGCCAGAGCGTGCCGAACGGGCAGAAATAGACGTCGATCTTGTCGAAGTGTTCGAGGGCCTCTTCCTGGGTTTGAAGGCGGATTTCGTGCTGACGCGACGCGGGTGGCAGAGTGGCGAGAAGGGGCTCGTTGTGCGCGAAACTGAAGAGGATCATCGGGTGATCCGGCGCGAATTCCGGCCAGTGCCGCAGCAGGGTCAGCGCATAGTTGGTGACGCCGCCGTTGTCGGGGGCGAGCAGGTTGAGGCCGATGCCGATTCTCATCGCCGCACGGGGTTCGCAAAGTCCTGAAGGACGGCCAGCCCATAGCGCAGCGCGCCACGGACGCGACGGCCTCCGTCCCAATCGGTCAGGGCGGCGACATAAGTGGCATCGCTGGCTGCGCGGGTGGGGAGCCGGGCGTAGCGCCGGTCGCCGTGAATGTATTCCTGCCAATGCCATTCGAGCGAGGCCTCGACGATGAGGTAGTTGAACCAGACCAGCGGGGCGCGCAGGCCGAGCGAGCCGCCATGCGCGCGTTGGAACGCGAGATTCATGTTCAAGTCACTCCACGATTTCAGCCACGTGGTCTTGACGCTGAACGGGCAGGCGGCGCCCGTGGCGGCGAAAAAATAGCGGGCCGCATTCCCGTTGCGCCAGAAGTAGCGCCACATCGAGAGCAGCGTGTCGCGCCGATGGTCGTGGCGGGCGACCAGGGAAGGCTCGTAGCGCAGCCGGTAACCGGCGGCGGCGATCCGGCGCGTCAGGTCCACGTCTTCGCCGTTGGGCAGTTCCGGATTGAAGCCGCCACTGCGGCGGTAGGCCTCGGCCTGCACAAACAAGGCGGCGCTGTAAAGCCAGTCGCGATCTTCGGCGGTGTCGTTTTGTTGCGCCCAAAAATTCGAAATGTCGGTGAGGCGCTCGAAAAACCGGCCGCTCTTGCCGGGCAGCCGGGGGCCGATCGCCCCGACGGGTTTTGCGCCGGTGGCACCGGGCTCGGCAACGCGGAGCAGTTCGACGAAACGCGCGTAACAGTCGTCGGCCAGTTCGACGTCGTCGTCGACGAAGAGAAGCCACTCACCCGTGGCACGCTCCACGCCGAGGCAGCGCGTGCGCGGCGGCAGTTGATTGGCGGCGAGGACCACCGGGACGATCGGCAGGTGCGGATTGGCCCGGGCCACCGTTTCCGCCTCGACCCCGACGAGCACGATCTCCCAGTTTGCCGGCATCCGCCGTTGGGCGGCAAGCGAGGCGAGGGTCGGGGCGACGCGTTCCGGCCGGCCCATCGGAATGATGACGGACAGCCGCGGCTCGGGCACGGGAGCGTGCGCCGCGGCCGCCTGTGCCTGGGCGAGAAGACTCTGGATGATTTGCAGCCGGGCGAAGCGATCGGCGTTGAGGGTCAGGACTTCCTCCTGAAGGCGCCGCCGCAAAGCGGCGGCTTCGCCTTCGGGCGCGTCGGCGAGCGGTGTGCGCAGGGCCACCGGCACCGGCGAGATATTTCCGGTCAACACCTGCTCCGCGGCGTCGACAACGGCGGCGACGGGAATGTCCGCGACGCAGACCATCCGGTCGAAGAGGCAGTGCCACTGACAGCCGGCGCAGGCGATCCGGCTCTGGAGAACCTTGATGCGCCCCGACACCGGATGAAAACGCTCGTGCTGTCCCGCGCCGTAGATTGCCAGGGTCGGGACGCCGATGCCGGCCGCCAGATGCACATAGACGGTGTCGTGGCACACGAGCAGGTCGCACTGGCCGAGGGCGGCGGCCAATTGAGACAATTCATCGGCGCCGAAGCGAAGTCGCGACGACGCCTCGTTCTGGGGAAATCCATCAAAGTAGGCGGCGTCTCCAGGGCCCTCGAGCCACTCGACCGAGGCGCCGCGGCGGCGCAGCACGTCCGCAACTTGGGAGAAATTCGGCAGACCCCAAGCCCGTCGCGAATCGCCACCGACACCGGGTGCGATCAGAATCCGGGGTGACCTGCCTGCTTCGGCGGATGGCTGCCACGGGGCGACCGACTGCCACGCGGGCGTGGCGTCGACACCGGTCAGCCGCGGCTCGATCAACGCGAGCAGATCACGCAATTGGGCGACCTCGGAACGCGTGAACGAGGGCGGCAACGTCGCAGTAAACGCCGGTGCGTCGATTTTCGCGACGGCTTCCGCCTCGTTGACGAGCGGCTGTCGCATGGCGTTGGCCTCGAAACCGACGCGGACCGGCGCCGGGGCGGCGATCGCGGTGAAGTCTCCGACCCAGTTGCGGTTGACAAGCGCGAGCGCGGTGGCGTCCCACGAAGTGGCGCGCAAGAACGCCCCCCACCAAGTCACCCGCCGGCGAACGTCGTCGCTCCACGCTTCGTGCGCCGACAACGGAAACGGCAGGAGCACGAGCGGGGCAGTCAGCGCGTCGAGCCGCGCGGCCTCGGCCTCGGGAGGTTCTTCCAATCGCGGGCGAAACACTTCGGCTCCGAGCAGCGGCGCGACCGCCTCAATACCGGCGCGCACATGCCAGACGATGTGTAGATCGGGGCGAAGCCGCCGCAGCGACTGCACGGCGCCCGCGACGATGAGTTGGTCGCCGAGCGCGTCTGGCTTGGATAGGAGGAGCCTCATCTTCCCCAAGGCAGGAACCGCCGCCAGCCGCGCGCGCGACGTTTCTCCAGAACCGCGGCGCCGACGACGTAGTTGTGGTGCGCCGCCGTCTGGCGATGCCAGCGGAGGAAAGACTCGATGTCCTCGCGGTTCCATTCCAGCGGCGCGTCGTGGGCGAAGGCGGGTTGGTTCCAGATCGTCGCTTCGAACTCGGCCATCGTGAGCGCGCGGCCGTTCCACTCCGGGAACGTCATGCCCATCGTCGGTTCGCAGATGTCGAAGGAAACCGCGAACCGGCCACCGGGCCGGAGAATGCGGCCGACTTCCGACGCCGCGAGCGCCTTGTCGTCCTGATGCTCGATCACCGACAAACTCGTGACGACGTCGATGCTGTCGTCGGCGAACGGCAGCCGGCAGGAGTCGACAATCTGCCAGTCGACATCGACGCCGCCGAGCTTCGCTCGGATGGACTCCCATTGCGGGATCCAGTCGCGACGGGTTTCCACGAGCGTCACGCGCGCACCTTGGGTCGCGAGCCACCATGGGAAGGGAGACTGTTCGGAACCGAGATCAACCACGCGCCGGCCGCGCCAGTCGAGCGCCGACAGACCGTGACGCCACAGCCAGGGATATTCCCAGAGCTTGGACCAGTTCGTAAACTGGCGCAGACCGTGCGACGCACCGAATGCGTTCAGTTCGTCGATGAAGTCGGTCCATTCGCGCGAAAATAGTTGCGGCAGGTTCGCAAGATGCCGCACCGGGCGCGCGGGCCGCTCGATGCGGCGGGCGATGACGATCTCGTGGGCGCGCCGCCACGCGTCGTGGTTTTCGAGCACCTCGAAATCCGCGGTTTCCAGCAACGTCGCGAGTGCCTCGCGCGAATAGATGAAAACGTGCTCCTGCGGATCGAAGACCTTGTCGGTCATGTGACCGAAATCCGGCTGGGCCTTTTCGATCAGGGGCAGTTGGAGAAAAAGGATGCCGCCGGGGCGCAACGCGGCACGGGCGGCCCGCAGGAAGGCGAGCGGCGCGGGCACATGTTCGAGCACGTCGCAGGCGATGAACAGGTCGCACGACGGTGCGGCGACGTCGGGAAAAACGCCCGCGCGGACATCGAGGCCGGTGCGCGCCTGGACGGCGCTGGCGGTCTCGGCGTCGGGCTCGATCCCGACGGTCTGCCAGCCGAGCTTTCGCAGGCGCAGCAGCAGAGTGCCCTCGGCGCAACCGACCTCGAGCGCGGTGCCGGGATTGGGGCCGACGTGGCGGGAGATGCCTTGGATCCAGTATTCGACGCGACCGTCGCTCTCCAGGAGCTGTTGGCGTTCCCACAGCGTCGGATGCTGTTTGCTTTGCTGGCGCTGCTGCCAGTAGCCCTCGTAGCTGTAGAATTTTTCGACGCAACCGGGCTTGAGCCGCCGGGTGGCGAAGTGCGCGCCGCAGCGGGCGCAGACGCGATAGTGCGCCGAGTGCGGGCTCGGCGTCGTGCTGCGGCCGCCGCACCAGCAGCGGTCGGCGACCTCAAACCAGCCGGCCTCGACGGGCTGAAGCATCGCGTTCATCATGGTGCCGGGTAACCCAGGCGCGCGAAATCGCCGGGCGAAACTTGGCGGAGGTCGGCCTGCCATGCGGCGTCGGTGCGCCACTTTTCATTGTTGCCCGCCCGGTAGAAGGTGCGCGGGCCGGGCTGGGTCATGCGCTCGAAGTCGGTCCACCAATGCACGAATTCCGGCGAGAGCTTGGGCTGGACGCCAATGAACTCGACCAGTCGCCGGAGCACCGCGGGATCGGCTTTCAGTTCCTCGAAGCGAATCAGCAGGGAGCGCGCGGGTTGTTCGGCGGCGAGCGCGAGCGCCCGATCGTAGAACTCGGTGTATTGCCGGTAGGCATCGTGCATCCAGGCGATCCGGTCCGGGACCTTTGCTCCCCAGCGTTCGGTCGCGGTGTGATACCAGCTATAGATGGTGGGGTGGGGATCGCGGATGAGAATGATGGCAGGCCACTCGCCGGCGGTTGGAACCCCGTGCACACCCTGGGGGGCGGCATTGATATAGACGGGTTGGTAAGGAACGCCGTCCTCACGGAGCCGCAGGGCGTAGAACGCATGGGGATTCAACTCGTCGGCCCGTTGCCGGGCTTCCGGGTTGCCGACGAAATCGTTGGGATAAAACACGAGATCGAGCAGTCCCGTCAGGCACGCCCAGAGGTAGTGGCTGCCCGTGCGCGGGAAGGCGTAATAGTCGCACCGCAGGGCCAGCCGCGTGCCGAAATGGTAGCTTTCCGGACTCATAGGAGGGAAGAAGACGAAGCCGCGCCGAAAGTCGCGCAAACGAAAAAGCTCTCCATCGCGTCCGGGCCGTCGTCGGAATCGATTACCCGCCCGCCAAGCTCGCTCGCCGCCCGCTTGATGAGCTCCGGAGTCGGAGCCCATTTGTGGCCATCGCCGACAAATGGGGAGCCGGGCCGCCAGATGCCGCACGTGGGATGTGGCAGATAGAGAAAGAGGCGGCCGCCGGGTTTTAGTTTCGCGACCCAGACGCGCAGGGCGTCCTGCCACGCCTCGATATGCTCAAGGCAGTGGGAACTGAAAACAAAGTCTTGGGAGCCGGCCCGAAAATCATCGAGCGTCCGGCCGTGCCCCGGTCCGCGGGTGAGATCGACGGCCACAGCCCCCGGCAGCGGCCAAAGCCCCGCGCCGATGTCCAGACCGTTGCCGGAGCAATGCCGCAACGCGGCGCGATGGATGGCAAAGGAGGCCCCGCCGACGAACAGGTAGTCGGGATAAAACCGTTGCTCGAATTCCCAGCCACCGGGCTTTCGTTGCACCGACGGAAAGGACAACCAGCGCCGGTAGGCGTGAAAAATGTCGGGTGCGTCAGGATAATCTTCGAGCGGGATCATCGGCTAGGGCTGCCCATCGTCGGCAAACTGCGACTCTCCGCAAGCCCACAGCGGCAAAGTCCGCCACGGTAACCGGTTTCGCCGCGACTGGAACTGGTCGTGCCTTTACAGCACGTCGGCGAAGCCGGGCCGGGTGCGGTGGAAGAAAAAATACCCGGCAAAGCACGTCAGAATCCCCGCGACCCACAGATACTCCAGCGACAAGAGCGAGACGGGCAGATGCCACAGCACTGACCGGCGGCTGTCTTCGACGGCCCAGAGGAGGGGATTGAGACGCAGGAAGCGCCACGCGGTGTTGGTGCGCATCAACTGGGTCGAGAAGAACACGCCGCTCGTATAGATGAGAACCATCACGAAGAACGGCATGGCGTTGGAAACGTCCCGCACGAACACGCCGAGCGCCGACAAAAACCAGGCGAGACCCAGGCCGAGAAGCGCGACCGGCGGCACGACCGCGAACAGCATGAACGCATGATGGTCGAGACCGCCGCCGAGGAATTGAATCCCCAGAAGGGCGAGCGTCATGCTGATCGCGGCATTGAAGGCCGCCGCGCCCACCGTGGCCACGGGGAGAATCTCCAGCGGAAAGACGACCTTTTTGACAAAATTCGGCTGCGAGACGATGGTGATGGGGCTCAGCGCAAGCACATCGCCGAGAAACTGGAACAGCACGAGTCCGAGGAAAAGCCCGAGCGGGTAGTCGTAGGCGGTTTCGTTGGGAATCTGGTTATACTTGGTCCCGAGCACGCGGCCGAAGACGAAGGTGTAAACCGCGAGCGACAGCAGCGGGGCGAGCACCGCCCAGACAAAGCCGAGAAAACTGCCCTTGTGGCGTTGCTCGATCGTCCGACGCGTGAACTGGCCCAACAATTCCCGATGGCGCCACAGGAGGACGAAGGGCGTGAAGGGATTCCAGGAAGAAGTGGTCATTGCTTGGTCAGCCGACTCCCGCAAAAAAATCCTTCACCGCCAAGCACACATGCTCGACCTGTTCCGATGCGAGGTGCGGGCCGATGGGCAAGCTGAGGACTTCGCCGGCGAATTTTTCGGCGAGCGGAAAGTCGCTGCGCTTCCAACCGGCGGCGCGATAGGCGTTCGAGAGATGCGGCGGAATCGGATAGTGCACCTGCGTGCCGATGCCGCGCGATGCCAGGTGGGTCTGCAGCGCGTCGCGGCGCGACGTGCGAACCACGAACAAATGCCACACCGGCTCGGCCCACGCGGGCACGAAGGGAAGGGTGAGGTCGCCGATGCCGCGGAACTCGGCCAAGTAGCGGGCCGCGATCCTGGTGCGACGGGCGTTCCACGCGGCGAGGTGCGGCAGCTTGGCACGCAGGAAGGCGGCCTGGAGCTCGCTGAGGCGCGAGTTGAGGCCGAGGTATTCGTTATGGTAGCGCACCTTCGAGCCGTAGTTGCGGAGATGGCGGATTTTCTCGGCGAGCGCGGCGTCGTCGGTCGTCACGGCGCCGCCATCCGCGAGCGCACCCAGATTCTTGCTCGGATAAAAGCTGATGCCCGCTGCGCCGCCGAGCGCGCCGCTCGCGCGACCCTGGCATCGCGCCCCGTGCGACTGCGCGGCATCCTCAAGAACAAACAGGCCGGATTGTTTCGCGACGGCGTTGATGGCGTTCATGTCCGCCGTCTGGCCGTAAAGATGGATCGGCAGGATGGCTTTTGTTCGCGGTGTGATGAGCGCGGCGAGGCGCGCAGGGTCCAGATTGTAGGTCCGCTCGTCGGGTTCGCACGGGATGGGGCGCGCCCCGGCATGAGTGACGGCGAGCCAGGTGGCGATGTAGCCGTGCGACGGGACGATGACCTCGTCGCCGGGACCGATGCCGAGCGCCATGAGGACCAGCTGCATCGCCTCAAGGCCGTTGGCGACGCCGACGCAGTGCCCAACGCCGACGCTACGTGCATACTCGGATTCGAAGGCCTCGAGTTCCTTGCCGAGCAGCACCCAGCCGGAATCCATGACGCGGTGATAGGCTGCGTCGAGTTCCGCGCGAAGTTCGGCGCAGGCCGGCTTGAGATCGAGGATCGGGACTTTCATCTTACACGAACTTCAGCTTGCGGGCGGCGAACATGACCATCCGCAAGAGCAGCCAGCCGTGTTTCCAGCGCTGGATGTTGGTCGTGCCATAGGTGCGCTCGCGGTAGCGAATGGGCACGTCGGCGATCTTGAGATTGAGCTTGGCCGCGCCGAACAGCAGGTCGAAGTCGCCGAACGGGTCGAAGTCGCCGAAGTAAGCGCGGTTGGCGGCAATCCGGTCGTAGTGCGCCCGCGAGAGCACCTTCGTGCCGCAGAGCGTGTCCTTGACGGGCTGGCCAAGCAGCCAGGTGAAGATGAGGCCAAAGGTTTTGTTGGCGCAGAGATTCAGGAATTGCATCGCCTCCTCCTCCATCGGGTAGACGAGCCGCACGCCGTTGGCGAACTCGGCGCGGCCGCTGGCGAGGACGTCGTAAAACTTGGGCAGGTCCTCGGGCGGCATCGTGAGATCGGCGTCGAGGATCATCAGGATGTCGCCGGTAGCCGCGGCGAATCCGGCGCGCACGGCGTCGCCCTTGCCGCGGCCGGTCTGCTGGAGAATCCTGATTTTGCGATCGGGATTTTCCGCGGCGACGCGCTGGATTTGCTCCCAGGTGTCGTCGTGCGAGTGGCCCTCGACGAAGATGATTTCGGTGCCGGCGCCCATCGCCGGCGTGCGGGCGACCGCGGCGGCGATGTTGCCCGCCTCGTTGCGGGCGGGAATCACGACCGAGACAGACGGCGCCCGGCCGGTGGCGGCGCGAACGGGCCGGGCGACGATGAAGATCGTGAGGCAGAACCACTGCAACAGCGGCGCGAGCCAGCGGTTGACGAGCGTGCCCAGTCCGAGCGCTTGAAACGGAAACAGGATCCGCCCGTGCCGCCACACCGGACTCCAGCCCGCAAGGCCCAGAAGGTTTAGCACGTCCGAGGAGGCGAGCCAGCTGTTCTGGGGTTGGGTGGCCTTGAGGCCGAGGGCGCGGGCGAGGGTGAGGAGAGGGCGCCAGAGGGAGTTTTGAAAATTGAGGATGAGCCGGGTGTCCGGTCGCGCGACTTGGTGCAGTTGCTCGAGCAGGTGCTGGACGTCGGCCGCGAGATTCAGGGTGTCGGAAATGACGATGACGTCGAACTGGCGTCCGAGATCGATGAGTTCGCCGGCTTGGACGAAAAACTCGGCGTCCGGCACGCGCTGGCGCGCGGCCTCGATCTGCGGGGCGGAAAGGTCGACGCCAGTTTTCCTGCCAGCCCGAATCCGGACGAGCAGGTCGCCGGAACCGCATCCGACCTCGAGCACGCTGGCGTCCGGCGGGATGAGAAGGTTGTAATAGTGGGCGAGCAGCGCCCGGTAGCAACGCGCGCCCCAGAGCGGCTCGACGGGCGCGGCATCATAGAACACACGGACGCGTTCGAGGTGTTCGCGGGCGAGGGCGGAGATTTCGGTGGGCATGTCGGCGGGCGGGCGCGACGCGGGGCGCGGATGGCGGCAAAGTTGGTGCGGAGACCCCGTCGGGCTCAAGACTTATGGGTTGCAATCGCCCTCGAAATATCGCGGTCTGACCGTTCAATTTACGCATCGATTCATGCCGCCGTTGGTTCCCATGTCATTGCGCCGTTCACGGTGCGCGCCGCTGGTTTTAGGGATGATTTTGGCGCTGGTCGGAGCCCGGGCCGAGCCAGCGTCGCCGGCCGGCACGCTGCCGGAGGATTATCTGCCGGGGTTGAAAACCATCCTCCAGGCCGCGTTGAACCAATCGCCGCCGGTCCTTTCCCGCGAAATTGAGGTCGCGTTGAGCGAGGCCCGCGTGCTGGGGGTCAAGGCCCAGCAGTTGCCGAGCCTGAGCAGCCATGTCGACTACGCCCGGAATCAGACGGCGATCTCGGGCAATACCTCGACGGAGACCAGCGACTCGGGGTTTTTCTACGGGATCGACCTGAACCAGCCGGTCTTTCACTGGGGCGCGCTCAAGAATCAGACGGACGCCGCCCGCATCAACGTGATTGTGGCCGAGAAGAACTATCAGGAGATGAGGCGGGTGGTGGCCATCGATCTCCGCCAACGTTACCTCGCGCTGATCGCGAAGAAAGCAGTGCTGCGCCAGGGCCGCTTTGCGCTCGGGTTGCTCGCCGCCGACTTGAAGCTCGCCCGGGAAAAACTGGCGGATGGCGAGGCGCAGCCGAATACGGTCAAGTTGCAGCAGCTCTCCTTCGACGAGGCGAGCCTCCGGCTCGAACGCGACGAGGCGGATTTCACGGGACAACGGCGGTCATTCGCGCGGCTGGCGGGCCTCAGCGACTTCGCGGAAGACTCGATTCCGGTGGAAATCGTGAAGCCCGGGTATCCGGTCACGGTGGCGACGGAATTGCTGGCGGCGTTTCTGCGGGACGGAGCGAAAAGCACTTTTCAGGCGCAGATCAACGAGCTGCAGGTGCATCAGGACGATTTGAGTTACCAAGTCACCCGGGTGCGACTGCTGCCGAAATTCAACGCGCGGGCGAGTTACGGTTTGGAAAACACGACCAATGCGACGCCAAACTCGGTGCTGCAGGAAGGGGTGGCCCGGCAGACGGTGTTGCTCAACGCCCAGTGGGATATCTTCGACGGCTTTGCGACGACGGCGGCGAAGCGCGAGGCACTCGCCAACAAGCGGCTGCACGAACGCGCGCTGCAGACCTCGGTCGACGAGGCGCTCGACAAGGCGCAGGCGCTCCAGCGCTCGCTCGCCCTCGACGCGCGGGCGATGGAGTTGACCGAAATTCATCGTCAACAGTCGGCCGACGATCTCGCGCGAGCCCAGGCGGAGCTCGATCTGGGCAACCTGCCGAAAACCACGGTTGCCGGCGCCCAGTCGACGCTTTATGCCAGCGAAGCCAACAACACCGCCGCCCGGGCGACCTTTCTCGGGCATTGGGCGGAATTCGTCTCGCTTACCGGAATCGACCCTGTGCTGAACAATGTCCCCGCCTCCCATGACCGCGAACAACGCTAGTCCCCGCATCGCCCTCAAACTCGGGCTCGGCGTCGCCGTGGTGGCGGCGGTGGCGGCGGGGGCGTTTTTCTGGCTGCGGGAGGACGCGACGTTCATCGCCGTCTACCGGGGGACGGCGGTCGACGCGGTCTCGGGCAGCATCGAGGTGCACGCCAGCGGCGATCTCAAGGAGTTGAAGAGCGAAGGCTCCGGGCGGGTGGAGTCGTGCGAGCATCTCGACCAGGGCCAGTCGTTCAAGAAGGGCGATGTGCTCGTGAAACTCGACGCGACCGACCAGCGGCGGGCCATCGACCAGGCGATTCACAACGACGAAGCGGCCTGGCAGCGGCGGGAGATCGAGTTTTCCGATAATCCCGAGTGGACGGCCGTCGCGCAAAAGCTGGACGAGGCGCGCAAGCAGGTCCAACCGGGCGAACCGGCGTCGGTGGAAATGAATCGACTCCGGGCCCAGTTGGATGAGATCGAGTCCCGGACCGATCCCCGCCGGAAGGCGGTGGAGCGGAATCTCGAGAACGCGAAGCGACTGCACGACCACGGCGATCTTTCCGAGGCGGACTGGGACCGACAGCAAAAGGCGGTCGCCGACCTCGACAAGGAACTCCGACTGGCGGCGTTCGATGCCGCGAAGGCCCGGGCGGACCACGAGACGGCGATGGAAAACATGCGGCTCCAGTTGAAAAAGATGACGATTGTCGCGCCCGAGGATGGGACGGCCGCGGCGGTCATGGTTTGGCCGGGCGCGTTGATCAACACGGGAACGACGGTCGCGACGTTCAACTCCAACAGCCGGGTCGTCGTCGCGAAGATCAGCGAGGAGGACTTCGGCAAGATCAAGGTCGGGCAGGACGCCAAGGTGCGTCTCGTGATCTACGCGCGCGAGGATCCGTTCGATGCCAAGGTCTCGAAAATCATGCCGACGGCCGATCCCGATACGCAGCGGTATACCGTGTTGCTGGATGTGGCGGTCGATCCGGCGCGGCTGGTGCTGAACAGTTCGGGCCAGGTGAATATCACGGTGGGTGAGCATCCCAGCGTGATGCTGATTCCGCGCCGGGCGGTCTTCCGCGGCGAGGGCGACAATGTCTACGTCGTGAAAAACGGCCGCGTCGAACGGCGCAAGGTCACCCTCGGCTACACCAGCCTCAACACCGTCGAGGTGGCCAGCGGGCTGGCGGTGGGCGAACAGGTCATCTGCGAAAACGTGCGCCAGTTCGACGATGGCCAGTATGTCCGGGCTTCCCCGCTCAAGTGACGGGTCTTGGCGCGCCCGGTTTTGACCTGCCGATGTCACCGAATCTCCGCATCGCCTTTCGCTTTCTCACCGCGAAGAAGCGCGCCATGACGATGAGCCTGGCGTGCACGGTGCTCGGGGTGGGGCTGTTTATCGTCACCCAGGCGACGACGAGCGGTTATGAAAACCTGTTCAAGCGGACGCTGGTCGGGAGCGATGGCGCGATGCGGGTGGAGGACAAGGAGCAGGACACGTTGCGCAGCATGGAGACGGCGCACGGTTCCGACTTTCAGATCGGGCAGAAGGAAGGCGTGAAGCTCATCGAGGGCGTCGAGAATCCCGCGGCGGTCATGGAGGCCGTGCGATTGTTTGCCGGGGTCAACGGCGTGTCGGCGATCGTGCGCGGGGACGTGCAGGTCACCAGTGCGCTCACGACGCGGGGCGCCCAGGTGTTTGGCATCAAGCTCGAGGATCAGCTCAAGGTGTCCGACCTCGACCGGCAGATCACCACGCCGGGCGGTCTGGAGCAATTTGCGGAAATGCCCGACGGTGCATTGGTCGGGCGCGTGCTGGCCGACTGGCTGCAGCTCGACGTCGGCGACTCGTTCGTGATCCGGGCGCACGACGAGTCGCACCGTTATCGCGTGGCGGCGATTTTCGAAACCGGTTACCGCGACATCGACAAGACGCGCATCTTCCTGAACCTGGCGGAGGCGCGTTCCCTGCTGAAAAAGCCGACGGGTGCGACGTTCGTCCAGATCAGCCTGGTGCCCGAGGCGGTCGACCGCGCGCCGGAGATCGCCGCGCAAATGGCCGAGGTGCTGAACCACAGCGTGCCGCCCTGGCAAAAGCGCGAGGAACCATGGCTGTCGGCCTTCGCGGCCCTGCGGGTTGCGTCGGCGATCACGGTCTCGGTGTTCACGCTCATCGCGAGCCTGGCGATGTTCAACACCCTTGCGATGATGGTGCTGGAGAAGACCAAGGACATCGCGATCCTGCGCTCGATGGGCTACGAGCGGAAGGACATCACCCAGATCTTCCTCTGGCAGGCCGCCATTGTGCTTACGATCGGCGCGGCCGCCGGGGCGTTGTTTGGCGCCGCCGTCACGTTTGTCATCGGGAAGATCCCGCTGCATGTGACGGGCATTTTCAAGGCGGAGACCATCAGCGTCTCGTCGTCGGGCTGGCACTATGTCCAGGCGATCGCGACGGCGGCGGTCATGGTCATGGTCGCCAGTTTCTTTCCCGCGCGCCGTGCCGCCCGCCTCGAACCGGGCGACATCGTCCGCGGCATGGCCCAATGAGCGCCGAAGTTGCCGCCAACGCCGACGCCGCCGACCGCGTGGTGCTGCGCGCCACCAACCTGCACCGGTTCCTCGGCGAAGGCGAAAGCCGCGTTCACGTCCTGAAAGGCGTGTCGTTCGAGGCGCGGCGGGGCCGGATCTGCGCCGTCGTCGGCCCGTCCGGCTGTGGCAAGAGCACGCTCCTCTACCTGCTCGGGTTGCTCGACCAGGCGGATGACGGGCGGATCGAGATCGACGGCCACGTCATGTCCAACACGGACGATCACGCGCGCACCGCGGCGCGCGGGACGCACATCGGCTTCGTGTTTCAATTCCATTTCCTCATGCTGGAGTTCTCGGCGCTCGAGAACGTGATGATGCCCATGCGCAAACGCGGCGTGCTCGGGCCGGCGGAGATGGTCGAGCGTGCCCATGCGCTGCTCGGATCGGTCGGGCTGGGGGACAAGACGCACCGCCTCGGCACGCAGCTCTCGGGCGGCGAACAGCAGCGGGTGGCCGTGGCCCGCGCCCTGGCCAACCAGCCCTCGATCATCCTCGCCGACGAGCCCACCGGGAATCTCGACGTGAAGAACTCCGGACTGGTCTTCGACCTGCTCGCGCAGCTCGCCCGGGAGCACCGCCAGGCGGTCGTCCTCGTCACGCACAATCCCGAGATCGCCCAGCGCTGCGATTTCACGCGGCCGATGCGGGACGGGCTGTTCTTGTGAGCGTTTTCGCCGTGCCGGCGATTAGAAGTGACCGGGGTCCGCGAGGGATTCGCTAATTCTTGTGGCTTAAAAAAAATTCCTTCGGAATTTTTGGTTTACAAGCGAAACGCCGCACCCTTCTTTCGACAGCGATTCCCACCACTTCCCTGACCCGTGAGCCACGATCCGTCGCGAAAACATTTCTTTGCCAAGTTGCTTGGACTGACAGCGGTCTTTAGCTTCGCGCCCCGGCTTTTCGTGAAATCCGCGCCGGCCGGGCGCTCGCGGGATGGAGCAGCCGCTTCCCCGATGCCCACCCCGGTGGCCGTGCGCCCCGAGTCCCGGGCCATCGCCCGTCGCGCCGAGACGATCTGAGCGCCCCGCCGACAACCGAGACCTCCAGACCATGTCGCAACTTTTTCCGAAATCGGCGAACCGGCTCCCGCTTCAGATCGTGATTTATCTGGTGGTGCTCGCGGGCATCGCGACCGCCGGTGCGACCTATTACATGACTCCCGCCTATACGCGGGTCGGCTATACGCCGGTGCAACCGGTGCCGTTCAGCCACGAGAAACATGTCAGCGAACTCGGCCTCGATTGTCGCTACTGTCACTCGGATGTGGACAAGTCCTACCACTCCAACGTGCCGTCGTCGCAGACGTGCATGAACTGCCACAACCAGATCAAGACGACGAGCCCGCAGCTCGCGGTCATCCGCGACAGCTATGAGACTGGCAAGCCGGTGCCGTGGGTCTGGATTCACCAGACGCCCGATTACGCGTATTTCAACCACTCGATCCACGTGAACCGCGGCATCAGTTGCGTGGAGTGCCACGGCAAGATCAACGAGATGGACACGGTCACCCACATGAAGCCCTTCAGCATGGGCTTCTGCCTGGATTGCCACCGCAATCCCACGCCCCGGCTCCGCGACCCGAAGGATGTTTTCAATCTCAACTCCCAGACCTTGGTCGCCCAAGGCCGCGAACAGGACGCCGCGAAATTCGTGCACGACTGGAACGTGAAACCTCCCCAGAGCTGCTCCGGCTGCCATCGATGAAACGCAAATTTGCCCATCCCGCTCCCTCCGAACGCGAGCAGAGCGGTCCGAAATACTGGCGCAGCCTCGACGAACTCGCGGAGACGCCCGGTTTTAAGGCGCAGCTCGAGCGCGAGTTTCCCGAGGGCGCCTCGGAACTGAACGGCGTGGACCGCCGCCAGTTCATGAAGATCATGGCGGCGTCGTTCGCCCTCGGCGGCGTCGGCCTCGCCGGTTGCCGCCGTCCGGAAAAATACATTTTGCCCTACAGCAAGTCCGTCGAGGGCATCATCGCGGGCCTGCCGCAGTATTATGCGACAGCGATGCCGCTGCGGAAATCCGCCATCCCGTTGCTGGCCGAGACGCATCAAGGCCGCCCGACCAAGCTCGAGGGCAATCCGACCTACCAGGCCCACGGCGGCGCCACCTCACTCCTGGCCCAGGCCTCGGTGCTCGAACTCTACGATCCCGACCGCGCCACTGCCCACACCAAGGGCGGAACCGTGCTCAAGCCCGACGCGGTCAACGACCTGTTGACCGAGATGGGCAAGACCCACGCGGCCGACGGTGGCGCCGGGCTGGCGTTTCTCGCGGAAGAGTCATCCTCGCCGACGCGTGCGCGCCTGCTGACCAAGCTGCGGCGCCGGTTCCCGAAAGCCGTTTGGGCCGAATACGAACCCGTGACCGACGAGCCGCCGCTGGCCGCCGCGCAGGCGTGCTTCGGCGCCAACGTCAAACCGCTTTACCGGTTCGCCACGGCGAAACGCGTCGTTTCGCTCGATGCCGATTTCTTCCACGCCGAGGCGGGCAGTCTCTACTACGCGCGCGAATTCGCCAACGGGCGCCGCGTGAAGAAAAAGGACGACCCGATGAACCGCCTTTATGCGGCGGAGAGCGCGTTCACGCTGACCGGCAGCATGGCTGATCATCGCCTGCGGCTCGCGTCAAGCCACATGCTGGCGCTCGCCGCCGCCTTGGGCGGCCGGGTGATGAACACGGACATGATGCGACCGATGGCCGAGGGGCTGCCGGTCGACGCGAAATGGATCGACGAGTGTGCCGCCGACCTCCTCGACCACCGGGGCGAGTGCCTCGTGGTTGCCGGTGCGCATCTGCCGGCGACGGTCCACGCGGTCGTTTACGCGATCAACGCGTTCCTCGGCAACCTCGGCAAGACCGTGGATTTCGTCGCCGTCGAGCCTTCGACCGCGGCGTCGATTTCCGACCTCGCGACCGCGATCAAGTCCGGCTCGGTCAGGTCGCTGGTCATCCTTGGCGGCAATCCAGTCTATAACGCCCCCGCCGATCTCGGTTGGGAGGCGCTGCAGAAGTCCGTTGGCGAGGTGGTTCGTTTCGGTTATTTTGCCGACGAAACCGCCACGCTCGCCGGCACGCACATCGCGGCGGCGCATTATCTCGAGTCGTGGGGCGACGCCCGCACGGCCGACGGCACCATCGTGCCGGTGCAACCGATGATTTTGCCGCTGTTCGGCGGCCTGACCGAGATCGAGGTGCTGGCGCGACTCGCGGGCGAGTCCAGTGCCGACGGTTATGAGCAGATGCGCGAGACCATCACCTGTCTCGCCGGCGGCGATCCGGAGAAGACGATGCGCAGCTTCCTGCACGACGGCATGCTCGCGGGCTCGGCCTACGCGAAGCAGACCGTCACTTTTGACCGCCAGGGCTCGTCACGGCTCTTCGGCCCGCCGGCGAAGGCGGAGACGTTTTCAGCGCAGAACGTGGAGGTTCGTTTCATCGCCGACCACAAGGTCGACGACGGTCGGTTCGGCAACAACGGCTGGCTGCAAGAGTGTCCGGACCCGATCACGAAGATTTCCTGGGATAACGCCATTTCGGTGAGCCCCAAGTTCGCCAAGGAGCTGGGAATTTATCCGAAGGGGTCGTTGCTCCAGGTCGCGCGCGTCGAACTCGCCGAGGACGCCAAGGGCAAGGAACTCGCCCATGTGGGCGAAGTCACGATGCCGGACGGCCGCAAGGTCCGCGGTCCGCTGCACATCCAGCCCGGCCTCCCGACCTATACGATCGTGATGCCGCTCGGCTACGGGCGCAAACTGGGCCATCTCCACATCGCGAACGACGCCGGCTTCAACGCCTACGCGATCCGCACCGCGGGTGCGATGCACTTCGCTTCCGGCGCCAAGATCGCGCTGACGGGCGAGCGCATGCCGCTCGCGAACACGCAGGAGCACTGGTCGATGGAAGGCCGCGACCTCATCCGCGAGGCCAACTACGACGAATACCGCGAGAATCCCGGCTACGTGAAGGAAATCGGCATGGAGGCCGAGACGCCCTCGACGCTCGGCGAAGTGGGCGAGGGGATGTCGCTCGCGCAGCAGTCGACCCAGATTCCCCGCGGCGGTTCGCTCTACGTCACGCCCAACGTCAAGCACGGCGGCTTCGATGGCTTTCAGCAGTGGGGCATGAGCATCGACCTCAACACCTGCATCGGTTGCAACGCATGTGTCGTGGCCTGCCAGGCGGAGAACAACATTCCGATCGTCGGCCGCGACCAGTCGTTCCGCGGCCGTCAGATGCACTGGATCCGGATCGATCGCTACTACTCCGACGGCCAGGCGGACGCCGCGGCCTTCGGTGGCGAGGGCAACCGCGAGATTCCCGAGGATCCGCAGGTTTCGCTCCAGCCCGTCGCCTGCCAGCAATGCGAACTCGCCCCCTGCGAGATGGTCTGCCCCGTGAACGCCACGGTGCACGACGACGAGGGCCTCAACGTGATGGCCTACAACCGTTGCATCGGCACCCGGTATTGCGCGAACAACTGCCCCTACAAGGTCCGTCGGTTTAATTATTTCGATTACAACGAGCGCCAGCTCGACAGCCTCTACCTCGGCCCCGTGGGTCCGCACGGCATGCCCGAGCTCGTCAAGATGGTGAAGAATCCCGAGGTTACGATCCGCATGCGCGGCGTGATGGAGAAATGCACGTATTGCGTGCAGCGCATCGAAAACGGGAAGATCCGCCACAAGGTGAAGATGGCCCAGACCGGCAATCCCGAGGACATGGGGAAAGTCGCGGTGCCCGACGGCGTGATCAAGACCGCCTGCCAGCAGGTGTGCCCGGTCGAGGCGATCGTCTTCGGCGACATTCTCGACGAGAAGAGCGCGGTCTCGCAGGCGAAGGCGCGCGAGCAGGACTATTCGCTGCTCGGTTATCTCAACACCCGCCCGCGCACGACCTACCTTGGCCGGCTGCGCAATCCCAATCCCAAGATGCCGGGAGGCGCCGCGGAGCCGTTCAGCCGGACCGAGCATGACCGCAAGAACCACCCCGCGGGCTTCGAGGAGCCCAAGGGCAAGAAAGCCAAGACGGAGGGTCACGAATGACAACGCACCGTCCCACGGCGAAACATTTCGGAGGAACTAGCTGATGGCCCACGCTGAACACGTCACCGCCGCGCCCGCGATCCTGCAGGAGGTCAAGCCTGCCGACGTCCCGCGCGCCGAGCTCGTCGAGCACAATCGCAGCTTCACCTGGATCACGGACAAGATTTGCGGCATCATCGAGGACAAGACGCCTGCGTGGTGGTGGGTTTGTTTCAGTGTCGCCTGCCTCGTCGCTTGTTTTACCGTTGGAGGCATCGCCTATGTCGTCGCCACGGGTGTCGGTGTGTGGGGCCATCGCAGCCCGGTCAACTGGGGCTGGCCGATCGTCAACTTCGTCTTTTGGATCGGTATTGGCCATGCCGGCACCCTGATTTCCGCAATTTTGTGCATCTTGCGGCAGAAATGGCGCACGTCGATCAACCGCTCTGCCGAGGCGATGACGATTTTCGCGGTGGTTTGCGCTGGTATCTTCCCCGTGTTTCACGTGGGTCGCGTCTGGTATGCTTGGTATTTGTTTCCGCTCCCGAACTCCAACGTTATCTGGCAGAATTTCCGCTCGCCGCTCGAGTGGGACGTATTCGCGGTCTCGACCTACGGCACGGTTTCCGTGCTTTTCTGGTATGTCGGCATGATTCCCGATCTGGCGGTCCTGCGCGACCGTTTCTATGCCTCGGGTAACCGGATTCGTTCGTTCCTCTACGGCTTGTTTGCGATGGGCTGGCGCGGTTCGAGCCGCCACTGGAGCAACTACGAGATGGCCTACATGATTCTCGCGGGCGTCGCGACGCCCCTCGTGCTCTCGGTGCACACCATCGTGTCGTTCGACTTCGCCGTCTCGTTGATCCCCGGTTGGCACACCACGATTTTCCCGCCATATTTCGTCGCGGGTGCCATCTTCTCCGGTTTCGGCATGGTGCTGACGCTGCTGCTGCCGCTCCGCGCAATCTACAAGCTCGAGGACTTGGTCACGCAGTATCACATCGACTGCATGTGCAAGATCACCCTCGCGACCGGCACGATGGTCGGCTACGCCTACGCGATGGAGTTCTTCATCGCGTGGTATGGCGCGAACCCGTATGAGGGCTTCACGTTCATCAACCGCGCGTTCGGCCCCTATGCCTGGGCCTACTGGATCATGATCAGCTGCAACGTCATCACGCCGCAGTTCTTCTGGTTCAAGAGCGTGCGCAACAACACCACGTTCGTCTGGGTGCTGTCGCTCTTCGTGAATCTCGGCATGTGGTTCGAGCGCTTCGTGATCATTTGCACCTCGCTGACGCGCGACTTCCTGCCCTCGAGCTGGGGTGTCCTCAGCCCGACGGTCGTCGATATCTTCACTTTCTTCGGCACGTTCGGCGTGTTCTCCGTGCTATTTCTCCTCTTCGTCCGGTTCCTGCCGCTCATGGCGATGGCGGAAATCAAGGCCGTTACGCCCCAAGCCGACCCTCACGCCGGCCACAACATTCTCACCGACCGCGCCGCCGCCGCCGGCAAACACTAATCCCGCCCGACCATGGCTGCACAAATCTACGGGTTGATTGCCACCTTCGAGACGGTGCCCGACGTCTATCATGCGGCGCAGAAGGTGCGCGATGCCGGCTACCGGAATTGGGATTGCATCTCGCCCACGCCGATTCACGGCATGGATGGGGCGATGGGGCTGAAGCGCTCGATCGTCCCGCGCATCTCGCTCGCGGGTGGCATCACGGGTTTCTGCACCGGCATGTTGCTGATCTGGTATGCCGACGCGTTCACCTATCCGCTGGTCGTCGGCGGCAAGCCGTATTTCAGCCCGATGTTCGCGTTTCCCGTGAGCTACGAGCTCACCATTCTCTTCACCGCGTTCGCGACCATCGGCGGCATGTTCCTCGTGAACCGCCTCCCGATGCACTATCACCCGGTGCTGAAATACGACAAGATTCCCCGCGGGATGAGCGATACGTTCTTCATCGTCATCGAGACGCGCGACCCGCGCTTTAATGCCGCCAACACCAAGGCCCTCCTCGAGCAGGTCGGTGGCAAGGACATCAAGGAGCTGGAAGCCTGACCCATGCGCAACGTTTACCTCGTCACCGCATTTGTCTGTGTCCTCGTCGTCTCCGTCCTCGGTTTCCGCGGCAGCAAGTTCGCGCATCCACCGATGGATGTGTTCCCCGAGTGGGCGTTTCCCGGCATGAAGCACCAGCCGAAGCTCCGGCCGCAGTCGACGAGCGATTTCTTCGCCGACGGTCGCGCCGACCGGACCCCGCCGCCGCACGTCGTCCGCGCCGATCTCCCGGTCCGCAACGACGATCACCTTTACTACGGCAAGAATCCCGACGGCACTTGGGCGCGCGGTTTTCCCGCGTCGCTGACCGTCGACCTGAAATTCGTCGAACACGGCCGCGACCGCTTCATGATCTACTGCGCGCCCTGCCACGGCGCCGTGGGCGATGGCAACGGCATCACCAAGCAATATGGCATGGGCGCCACGCCCTCGTATCACGACGAAACCCGCCGGAAACTGACCGAGGGGGAAATCTTCAACACGATCACGAACGGCTCCGTGACCAAGAACATGCTGCCCTACGCGGACAAGCTCACCCCCGAGGATCGCTGGGCCGTCGTGGCCTACGTCCGGGCGCTCCAGCGCGCGCAGATGGGCACGGTCGCCGATGTGACCGATCCCGCGGGCAAACAAATTCTCGGCCTCAAATGACCTCCCACGCTGCCACCGCCCCCGCGGCCCTCCCGGCCGAGACGACGACTGCCTCCGCGGCGAGCAAGGCGCTGACCGCCGGCATTGCCGGTATTGCGCTGACCATCGTGGGATATTTTGTGTCCGGCGCGCAGGTCGCCGCCATGTCCTGGCTCGTCGGCGTGACCTACTGGACCGCGATGGCCATCGGCTTCCTCCTGCTGGTGCTCATTCATCACGTCGTCGACGCCTCGTGGTCGGTGGTGATCCGCCGCCAGTGGGAGCACGGCCTGGCGTCGTTCAAATGGCTCGCGCTGCTGTTCCTGCCGTTGCTGATCTCGGCGTGGGTCAAGCCCGGACTCGTCTGGCCTTGGATGGATTTGAGTCATCCGATCCACGGTGGGACCGTCGGCACCGACGTCCTCTACGCCAAGAAGGCCGGCTTCCTGAACTTGAACATGTTCACCGGGATGACCGTTGGGTTCTTCGGGAGCTGGATTCTGCTCTCGTATCTCCTGCGCAAGGCGTCGTTCTCCCAGGACAACGACGGCGCGGCGAAGTGGACCTTCATGAACCGCCGGACGTCGGCTGTCGGCGTCATCGTGGCGGCGCTGAGCCTGACGTTCGCCGCGGTCTACTGGGTCAAGAGTCTCGAATATCACTGGTTCTCGACGATGTATGGCGTGTGGTTCTTCGCCAACTGCATGCGCGGCGGCCTGTCGCTCGGGATCATCATCATGGTCTGGCTGCTCCATCGCGGCGACTACAAGGGCGTCTACAACACGAACCACATCCACTGCATCAGCACGCTGGCGTTCGCGTTCACGGTGTTCTGGGCCTACGTGACGTTCTCCCAATACTTCCTCATCTGGAACGCCAACGTCCCCGAGGAAACGTTCTGGTATAACATCCGCGAAATCAACGCCGACGGATCGCCCAACCAGTGGAAATACGTCGGCATCATCGCGATTCTCTTCGGCCACTTCGTCGTGCCGTTCTGCCTGATGTTGTCGTATCGCTTCAAGACCACGCCGGTGATCATCCGCCGCATCGCCGTCTGGATTCTCGCGGTGATCCTGATCGACATGTGCTACAACATCCTGCCGGCGCTCAAGCTGCCGAATGGCGACCCGCAGCCCTTCTTCTCGATCACGCTTCTCTGGGTGCTCACCTCGGTGGTCGGGGTGGGCGGCGTGTGTGTCTGGTCCTATTTGAAGAGCTTCCCGACCACGAAACTCATCCCGATTCGCGACCCGCGCATCGTCGAGAGCCTCACGCACCATGAGTGACGCATCCTCCGTTTCTCCCCGGCCGGTCTCGCTGGTTGTCAAGCTGTTCGTGCTGGCGCTGTCGGCGGCGTTTCTCGTCGTCGTCTGGCGGTTCTACCGGCCCGTCACCGTCGCGCCGCAGAACGAGACCGCGGAAAATCTTCCCAAGGATCTCGCATGGAAGGCCACGCCCGAGAGCCGGCGCGAGGCCCTCGCGGAGTTGCGCGAGAAACAGGCGAAGCAGGCGGTTTCCTACGCGTGGATCGACCAGAAGAACGGCGTCGTGCAGCTCCCGATCGAGCGCGCGATGGAACTGGTGGTCCAGCAATACGGTTCCAAGCAATGACCCTTTCCCCGATGTCTCCCGCTCCCGCCAACGCTGAAGTCACCGCCGTCGATACCACGGGGCGCTGGCCGTTGCTCCTGCTGCTGGTCTCGGCGATCAAATGGCTGGTCCTGAGCGGCGTGCTCGCGCTGATCGCCTCGATCCAGCTGATCCAGCCGTCGTTTCTCGCCGACTGCGTGGTCTTCACGCATGGACGCACGGTCGCCCTGACCGAGACGGCTTTCATCTACGGCTGGGGTGCCAACGCGGGGTTGGCGATCGCGCTCTGGGTGCTTGGCCGGCTCGGCGGAGCGCCGTTGCGCGCGTTGAACTGGGCCGTCGTCGGCACGATCTTTTGGAATCTCTCGGTCCTGCTCGGCCTCGTCGGTATCGCGACCGGCGACGCGACCGGCGTCGGTCTCCTCCAGATGCCGCGTTACGTGCAGCCGGTCATGCTCGTCGCCTACGGCGCCATCGGCGTCGCCGGCGTGCTGGCCTGGCTCGGGCGCCGGCACGAGTGCACCTTCGCTGCGCAATGGTATGCCGTGGCGGCGCTGTTTCTCTTCCCGTGGATTTTCTCCGCCGCGCAGGTGACGCTTTTCTGGCTGCCCGTTCGCGGCGTGCTGCAGGCGGTCGCCGGCGGCTGGTTCGCGCAGGGTGCCTGGACGCTCTGGCTCGCGCCGCTCGGCCTCGCGGGCGCCTACTTCGTCGTGCCCAAGGTCACCGGCCGGACCCTGCCGAGCTACGATTTCGCACCCCACGCGTTCTGGTGCCTGCTCGTGCTGGGCGCTGTCACGGGCGGCCGCCATCTCATCGGCGGCCCCGTGCCGGCGTGGATCGCCAGCCTCGCCATCGTCGCGTGCTCGCTGCTGCTCTTTCATTACTTTGTCGTGTTTATCAATCTCCGCGGCGCTTTCGGCGCCGGAGGCACTGCACTGAAACTCGTCGCATTCGGCTTGGGGGCCTATGTGTTGGGCGGTTTGGTCGATGCCATCACGGCATTCCGCGGCGTCGCGCTGGTCACGCAGTTCACCCATGTCGACACGGCGCAGGAGCAACTCGCGCTTTACGGCGGTTTCTCGATGATGATCTTCGGCGCGATTTACTATGCGGTGCCGCGGCTGACCGGTCAGTCCTGGGCCTCGGCCGCGCTGGTGCGTGGCCACGCCATGCTGGCGATGCTGGGCGTCACGGCGCTCGTCGTCAGTCTCACGGTGGCCGGCTGGATCCAGGGCCATGAGTTGCTGGACGCGAAGGTTACCTTCGCTGACATCGCCTCGCACACGCGGTTCTGGTTGCTCCTCGCGGTCGCCGCGCAGGCGGTGCTCCTCTTGGGCAATCTCCTTTTGCTGGTTAATTTCTGCTGGAGCGCCTGCCGGGCCTGCTGCCCGGCCGAGCCCGCCGATTCCGTTGCATTCCGTCAGCCTGCCGCGATGGAGGCCCCCGCGTCATGAGAAACGCCCCGCTTTTTTTCCTCGGACTCTTTGTGGCGCTCACGCTGTCGTGGGCTGGGACGGTCCTCTTTGCCGACCACCAGCTGGGTGCGCTCGCGCCCTACATCGACGATAGCGATCCGGTGAATCCGAGTTATCCGCCGCAGCAGCCCGGCATCGCGGCCCGCGGCCAGCTGGTTTACGCGGACCTCGGTTGCGCGAGCTGCCACACCCAGGCGGTCCGCCGGCCGGACTTCGGTTCCGACCAGGCCCGCGGCTGGGGCGACCGCCAGAGCGTGGCGCGCGACTACATTTACCAGACCCGCGTCCAACTTGGCGCGGAACGCTTGGGCCCCGACCTGACCAATCTCGCCGGCCGCAAGCCCTCCGCGCTCGATGCCTCCAATCTGATGAAGCTACTCTACGCCGGCCAGGGGGCGATGCCGGCCTACAAGTTTCTCTTCGATGAGCGGGCGATCGTCGGCGAGCCCGCGGACAGCCGCCTGATGCTCGTCGGCCGGCTTGCCCCCGCGGCCGGCCGCGAAATCGTGCCCACCGAGCGTGCCCGCAGCCTCGTCGCCTTCCTGCTCAGCTTGAACAACACTTTCGAATATCCCGAGGCCCGCCCGGTTGCGCCCGAGGCCCCGAAGAAGGAGGAGGGAAAGAAATGAACGCTCCCTCCCAATCCGATCCGCGCCTCGAGCAGGCCGCCGTCACCGATGAGAGCCTGCTGGCCGCGCACGAAAAGGTCCTCGGGCGCCGCCCGGACGACCAGGGGCACTACCGGCTCCTCCCGCTCAATCTGCTCTTCGTGTTTGCCGGGCTGATCTTTTTCTCCGGCACCTATCTCAATTTGTATTCCGGCCATTTCAATCCGGCCATTTACAATGAGCACGCCAAGCCGCACACCGGCGCCGCGGAAGCGGTGGCGGTCGATCCGGTGGCGCTCGGTAAGAAGATTTTCACCGGCACCTGCCAGACCTGCCATCAGATCACCGGCCTCGGTCTGCCCGGCGCCATCCCGCCGCTGGCCGGCTCGGAGTGGGTGATGGGCCCCGAGGAGCGCGTGATTCGCGCCGTGATGTATGGCGTGCAGGGTGCGATCAAGGTCAAGGGGGCCGACTTCAGCTCGGCGATGCCGCCCAACGGCAAGGTGCCCGGTTCCGGCTTCAACCTGAGTGACGACAAGATCGCCGCGGTGCTGACCTATGTCCGCCAGGAATGGGGCAACACGGGCGGCCCGATCACCACCGAGCAGGTCGCCGCCATCCATGCCAAGGAAGGCGAGCACAAGCAGTGGACGTCGGAGGAGCTGCTGAAGATCCAGTAAACGTTCGATCCGCACGGGACCGCTGTCCGGTTCGCCGCGTTACGCGTCGCCGCGCAGTTTGACGGTGTGGCGCGCGTCGTGGGCGATGCCCAGTTCGAGGTGCAGTGTCCCGCGCGGGAGCCACGCGGCGATATTGTCGGGCCACTCGACGGCCAGGCAATAGGGCGGGGTGAGAAAATCTTCGAGCATCAGCGGGTCGAGTTGAGCGGCGTCGTTCAAGCGGTAGGCGTCGAGGTGGACCAGAGTCCGCGTTCCCCGATGCAGGGTGAAGATCGTGAACGTCGGGCTCGTGACCGCGTCGGCGACGCCGAAGCCGCGCGCCAGCCCCTGCACAAAGGTGGTTTTGCCGACGCCCAGGTCGCCATGCAACGCGAGCGTCGTGTCGACGGGGAGTGCCCCGGCAAACTCCGCGGCGAGCACCTGGGTTTCCGCCGCCGACGCCGTGATCACGCCGGCGCGGAGTCTATCGTAGATGTTCGTAACCACGATAGTCCTTGAGCCGGAGCGCGCCGCCCGGCAACCGGTCGGCGCGGACAAACCGCCCGATGCACGACAGACGGAGGCGGGGAAACGTGCGGCGCCACGCCCGGGCGAACGCAACGCGATCGGCCGGGGCGGCGAGCGCGAAGACCAGTTCGTAGTCCTCGCCGTCAGCGAGGGCGTTGGCCACGGTAGCCCGCGCGCGGCGCGGAATGTCGGTGGCGGCGAGCGCAGGCTCGGCGCCGCGGGGAGTGAGTGCGTGAAGATCCTTCGCGAGTCCGTCGCTGACATCCATCATCGCGCGAACTTCGGGACGCCCGGCCAGCCAGGCGCCTTCCGCGAGGCGGGGTGCAAAGTCATGGTGATGTCCGCTGCGCAGGCTGCCGCCGAGGACGCCCGTGACATAGATCCAGTCGCCGACGCGCGCGCCCGTCCGGGTCAGGATGCGCCGGCCTTGCGCTTTGCCCAGAAGGGTGAGGCTGGCGGCGACGACCCCGTCGGCCTCGGCGACATCGCCGCCGACGATCGCCACGCCATAGCGTCGTGCCGAGGCGGCGAGCCCGCGGTAGAATTGCTCGAGCCATTTCCGGCTGACGCGCGCGTCGAGCGTGAGTGCGACCACGGCGGCGGTGGGGCGTCCACCCATGGCCGCGAGGTCGCTGAGGTTTCGCTTCAGCAGTTTGGCGCCGACGGCGCGCGGCGGGACGGAGTCATTGAAATGGCGGGGATAGATGACCGGATCGACCGTCAGGAGTTGGCGGCCGCGGGCCGCCGGCAGCACCGCGCAATCGTCGCCGATGCCAAACGGCGCCCGTGGCGAGACGGTGCCGAGCCAGTGCCGAATCGCCGCGAGCAGTTTTTCCTCGCCGAGGGCGGAGACGGATTCGTGGAAGCGTTTGGTGAAGGGATGCACGGACGGATGGTTCACTCTGGATTACGCAGATGCCGCGGTTGAAAACAACCCCGCAGCAGCCGCCTCGCCCCGCGACGAGGCGCGGTCACGCCGTCACGCCGAGCAGGATCAGGACGATCGAGTGAAGGTTGAAAAGCCCGTGGGCAACGATCGAGGTGCCGATGCGGCCGGTGCGCTCATAGGCCAGCGAAAAGACGATGCCGAGCGCCGCGAGCTGGGCGAAGTTGGCGAGGCTCTGGTGCAGCGCGGCGAACAGGCAGGCCGGCACGAGCAGCGCGGCCCAGCGCGGCAACCGGGTCCGCAGATAGCGGAAAATGCCGGCGCGAAAAATCAGCTCCTCCGCGATCGGCGCCAGCACGGTGGCGACGACCGTCATCACCAGGAGGAACCCGGGCGACTTGGCCTGGGCGAAGCGGGCGACGATATCCTGCGCCTCGACCGGCAGGCCGCAGAGTTGAAGCGCGTATTGCCAGGCGGCGCCGACGGCGTAGACGAGTGGCATCGCGGCCAGCATCGTGGCGGTGCCCGAGAGGAAAACGTTTCCGCTCTGCGCCGCGGCGGGAGCCGGCGTCGCGCGGGCGTAGCGGGAACGAAAAAAGGCGATGCCGGCCAGCATGCCGAGGTCGAAGAGCGCGGTGCCCAGGATGATTTTCCCGGCTTCGTCGAGCCGGACCAGCGAAAAGAGGCTGCTGGCCAGAAACTCCCCGACGATCGCCCCGCAGAAGATCATCCACAGGAAGAGCAAAAACTCGCTCATCGCCGCGTCCCATGGGACGAGGACCGCGGGGTGGCGGTTCGCCCGCGCATGCGGACTAAGGGCGAGCCGCCACCACAGCCCGACGCCAAGAAGGAGGATCGTCAGTTCCAGGCCGACGACGGGGGCGGTGACATGCTCGGGCATCGACGACGATTGCGGGGAAAGAACGCCGACGGCGCAAGGGAGGAGGCCGGCCGGGCGCCTAGCGGGCGACGACCCTGCCGTCGTGAAAAACGACGCGACCGCCCACGATGGTCGTCTTCACCCGGCCCGTGAGAGTCTGCCCGTGCCACGGCGAGTTGCGCGATTTGCTGAATCCGGCGTTCGCCTCGTAACGCCAGCGCTCTTCGGGGGCGAAAAGACAGATGTCCGCGGCGGCGCCCGTGGCGAGGGTGCCGGCGGGCAGGCCGAGGATGCGGGCGGGCTGATGCGTCATCAGGTCGATGACGCGCGTGAGCTTGAATTTGTTCTGTCGCATCAGCACGTCGAGAGTGACAGCCAGGGACGTTTCGAGGCCGAGGATGCCGTTGGGCGCGTAGTCGAACTCCTTGTCTTTCTCGTAATCGGTGTGCGGCGCGTGGTCGGTGCTGACGCAATCGAGCGTGCCGTCCCGCAAACCGGCGATGAGGGCGCGGCGGTCGGCCTCGGTGCGCAGCGGCGGGTTCATCTTGAAATTGGTGTCGTAGGTCCCGAGGGCGGCGTCGGTGAGCGCGAGGTGATGCGGAGTGGCCTCGGCAGTGATGCGGGCGCCGCGGGATTTCGCGCGGCGGATCACGTCGACGGAGAACGCGGAGGAAATGTGCTGCAGGTGAATGTGCGCACCGGTGTATTCCGAGAGGATGACGTTGCGCGCGACGATCAGGTCCTCGGCGGCGTTCGGCCAGCCGCGCAGGCCGAGGCGGGTGGAGACGGCGCCCTCGTTCATCACGGCGCCCTGCGTCATGGAGGCATCCTGGCAGTGATCCATGATCGGCAGGTCGAACATCTTCGCGTATTCGCAGGCACGGCGCATGAGCTCGTTGCTCTGCACGCAGTCACCATCGTCGGTGATCGCGACGACCCCGGCGCGCTTGAGCGAGCCGATGGGTGCGAGCGTCTGGCCCTTCATCCCGACGGTGATGCAGCCGGTGGGCAGCACGCGCACGACGGCGCCGCGCTCCACGGCATCCTCGATGAACTGGATGGTGCCGGCGGTGTCGGCGGGCGGCGAGGTGTTCGGCATGCACACGACCGTCGTGAAGCCGCCGGCCGCGGCGCAGTGCGAGCCCGTGGCGATCGTTTCCTTGTGCGTCTGGCCGGGCTCGCGGAAGTGCACGTGGATGTCGACGAGGCCGGGGCAGGCGACGAGCCCGCGGGCGTCGAGCGGTCTGGCCCGTTTTTTCGCGGCGGCGGAAAGCGACGGTGCGATCTTGCCGTCGACCACGAAGAGGTCTCCGACGGCGTCGCGCTTGGCGGCGGGGTCGACGATGCGGGCGTGACGAATCCAGAGGGCGGGCATGGCGAAGTCAGGCGGTTGGCATCACGTTTTCCGGCTGGCCGCCGGCGCAGAGGTAGAGCACGGCCATGCGCACGGCGATGCCGTTGGTCACCTGCTCGAGGATCACGCTGCGATCGCCGTCGGCGAGTTCGCTGTCGATCTCGACGCCGCGGTTGATGGGGCCGGGGTGCATGATGATCGCCTTGGGATTGAGCCACGAGGCGCGGGTCTTGTTCAGGCCGAACATGCTGGTGTATTCGCCGAGGGACGGGAAGTGACTGCTCGCCTGGCGCTCGTGCTGGATGCGAAGGAGCATCACGACCTCGGCATCCGCGAGCGCGGTCTTCAGGTCGTGCGAGACGCTCACGCCCAGCGCGGTGAACGATTCGGGCACCAGGGTCGAGGGGCCGACCAGCGTGACGGCGGCGCCCATTTTGACGAGGGCGTGGATGTTCGAGCGGGCGACGCGGCTGAAAAGGATGTCACCGAGGATGACCACCTTGCGGCCGCGCAGCGCCCCGAGGTGCTCCTTCATCGTGAACGTGTCGAGAAGACCCTGCGTCGGGTGCTCGTGCGCGCCGTCGCCGGCGTTGATGACGGGGATGTCGAGGATGCGGGAGAGATAGCGCGGCGAACCCGCGGCCGAATGGCGGATGACGATCATGTCGGCCTGGAGGGCCTGGACGTTCTCGGCCGTGTCGCGGAGAGTCTCGCCCTTCGTCGTGCTGCTGCTGGAACCGTCGAGGGAAATGACGTCGGCGCTGAGGCGTTTCGCCGCCATGTCGAACGCCATTCGCGTGCGGGTGCTGGGCTCGAGGAAGAGGTTGACGATGGTCTTGCCGCGGAGGGCCGGGACTTTTTTCACGCTGCGCGTCATGGTGCGCTTGAACGCAGTGGCCGTCGCGTGGATCTGTTCGATCTCGATCAGCGAGAGTTCCTCGAGGGTGATCAGGTGCTTGCGGTGCCAGGGCATCAGGATGGAGGTCTCAGACCGCCGGTTTCAGGCCGAGTGCGGGAGCGGGCTCGATGCGAATCGTGTCGCGTTTGGGATTGGTGGTGTCGAGGCGGACGACGACCTTCTCGACGGGGCTGGCGGCCAGTTGCAGACCGCAATAGTCGGCGGCGACGGGAAGCAGGCGACCGCCGCGGTCGGCGAGAACGGCGAGTTCCACCTTGGCCGGACGCCCGTGGTCGAAAAGTTCGTCGAGCGCGGCCTTGACGGTCCGGCCCGAGAAGAGGACGTCGTCCACGAGAACGACCATGGCGCCGTGGACATCGGCCGGGATGTGGGAGGCGACAAACTCCTTCGGGATGGGGTGGCGGCCAATGTCGTCGCGATGAAACGAAATATCGAGCGTGCCGGCCCTGGCGTCGAGGCGGCGGGCGAGGCGGCAGGCGAGCTCGATGCCGCCGTTGGCGATCCCGAGGAGCAGCAGGTCCTTCCGGTCCGGATGACGGGTGGAAATGCCCGTGGCCAGCCGCTCGATCGCAGCGTGAACCTCCTCCGAGGCGATGGTCTTGGGCGTGCCCACGTGCCTCGTTTGTGACGGCTGCGTGGTGGCGAGGGAAGTTTTTTTTCACCGCCTAAGAAAAACGGGCGGGGGAGGGCGACTTGAGATGGACAGCCGGCTGGTTTGCTGCGAGGAACCGGGGCCGTGACGCCCGCGATCCCATGAAAGCGTGCCGGTATTTTTTCCTGCTGGGCCTGGCATCGGCGGCGCTCGGCGCCGAACCGGCGATCGAGTTTCTGGCGGTGCTCGCCAACGGCAAGGAAACCACGGTGTCGTTGGCCGACCCGTCGACCGGCCAGAAGCGCTGGGTGAAGATCGGGCAGGAATTCAACGGCTTTGTGGTCTCGGCCTACGAAGACGCGGCCGAAACCGTGGTCCTGGCCAAGGGCGGCCGGCAGTTCCGGGTGCGGCTCAAGACCGCCAAGGTCCAGGCGGGCGGAGTGGAGCCGACGGAGGAAAAAAAACGGGCCATCCTGAACAACCTGCGCCAGCTCGCCGCGGCCGCGGATCAATTCTACCTCGAGAACGGGAAGACCCAGGCGACCTTCGACGAACTGGTCGGCGCGACGAAATATGTGAAGCAGATCATTCCGGTCGAGGGCGAGGACTACCATGTGATCGTGTTCGCCCAGGGCAAGCCGCTCACCGTGACAACCACCGGCGGGTTCAGCATGTCCTACAATCCCTGAGCGCCGCCGCGGCACGGCATTTTTTGCTCTTGACCGTCCTATCTGTTCTAGTGTTGATAGGACAGTAATGCTGCCGTTCTCCCTCGCGCTGAAACCCGGCCTGCCCGTGGCGGAGCAGATTTTGTTCGCGGTGAAGAAGGCCGTGGTCGCGGGCCAGTTGCGGCCGGGCGACAAGTTTCCCTCGGTGCGCGTCCTCAGCCAGGAGTTGAGGGTGAACCCCAACACCGCGCACAGGGTGATCGCTGCGCTGGTGGCCGAAGGCGTGCTGGTGACGACGCCGGCGGTCGGGAGCATTGTCGCCGAGCGCGAGGCCGGCGGGCGGCAGGAGAAGGCCGACCTGCTGGGCGACGAGCTGGAGCGGCTCATCGTCGAGGCCAAGAAACTCGGGCTGACGCTGGACGAAGTGCAGCGCGGCGTGGCGGCGCACTGGAAGAAACTCGGCGGCAAATGAATCCCTCCGTGCCACGACGCCCCGCCGCGCTCCCGGAAGGTTTCCGGCGATTGGCGTCGGTCAAGGACCACGCCCCACCGCGCCAAGAGGGCGGAAATATCGGTTGTCAACTAATAGTTGACAACCCAGCCCACACCACGGCGGCAGGCGGATTTTCCCATGAACATCATCGAAACCCATAATCTCACGCGGCGGTTCGGGCCCACCGAGGCGGTGCATGACCTGACGCTCGCGGTGCCCGAGGGCAGCGTGTGTGCGCTGCTCGGGCCGAACGGCGCCGGGAAGTCGACCACGATCAAGGTGCTCATGAACCTGCTCCGGCCGACCGCCGGCTGGTCGCGGGTGTTTGGGGTCGACTCGCTCCAACTGGGCGAGCGCGAGCGGGCGCGGATCGGCTACGTTTCCGAAAACCAGCAATTGCCGCTGTGGATGACCGTGCGGCAACTACTCGACTACTGCCGGCCGTTTTATCCGGCGTGGGACCGGGAATTGGAAAAGACGCTGCTCGCGCAGTTCGCGCTGCCCGAGGACCGGAAGCTGAAACACCTTTCGCGCGGGATGCTGATGAAGGCCGCGCTGCTTTCCTCGCTGGCCTACCGGCCGAAGCTGCTGGTGCTCGACGAGCCGTTCAGCGGGCTCGATGCGCTGGTGCGCGAGGAATTCGTGCATGGGGTGCTCGAGGTCTCGGCGAGCGGCGACTGGACGGTTTTGGTCTCGTCGCACGACATCGAGGAAGTCGAGCGGCTGTGCGACCGCGTGGCGTTGCTCGACCGCGGGCGGCTGCAGCTCGACGAAACGACGGAGGCGCTGCAGGCGCGATTCCGGCGGGTCGAGGTGACCTTGCAGGACGGCGACGCGAAACTCGAGGCCCGGCCCAAGACGTGGCTCGGAGTGGAACGGGCGGGAGGGCTCGTGCGGTTTGTCGAGAGTCGCTACGAACGGGAGGCGACCGAGCGGGCGTGTCGCGAACGGTTTCCGGAAGCGGCGGTGGTGGCGCAGCCGATGTCGTTGCGGGAAATCTTCCTGGCGCTGGCCCGGGCGGGCCGCGCGGAGGCGAAGGGCGTGGCCGCGTGAAACTGATCTGGCACATCGCCCGGAAGGACGTGCGGCGGATGGCCGGCCCGGTGGCACTGTGGTGCGCCCTGGTCGTGGCGCGGGCCGTGTTGCCCTGGCTGGCGATGGGAAGCGCCGCGGCGGATGAAGCGACCTTTAGTTTCTGGGGTGCGATCCTGAGGTTGATGCAGACAGCGGAGGTTTGCGTCGGGTGCGTCCTGGTCGCCGCGCTCGTGCACGAGGATCACGTGACGGGCACGACGGCCTGGTGGATGACGCGGCCGATTTCCGGCGGGCGTTTGCTCGGGGCAAAGTTGTTGAGCGCCGGGCTGCTCCTGGCCGCGGCGCCGGCGCTGATGTTGTCTGCCGTCTGGATGATTGCGGGATTCTCTGCCCGCGAGGTGGCGGCTGCGGCGGTGTGGTGCGTAGTCGTGCACGGGCTGATCGTGACAATGGCGCTGGGTGCGGCGGCGCTGGCGGAAAATCTCGCGCAATTCCTGTTCGGGTCGCTGTTGCTCGTGGTGATCGTGTTCGCGGCGCTTTTCGGATTCGAGCGGTATCTCGGAGTGCCGCCGCCGGCGCCCCTGGTGCAGGCATCGGAACGCGAGTGGATCGTGTGCACCATCGTGCTCTGGCCAGCGGGGTTGTTCGTTCACCAATTCCTGACTCGCCGGCGCACCCGCACTGCCGCGCTGCTCGGCGTGGGGCTGGCCCTGGTCCTGAGCATGGGGGTGGCGTGGACGGGAACGTCGCGACCGTTGACGCGACTAGGCTTGGGGGATGACGGGATTCCCGTGGCCAATTCCGCGAACGACGAGGCGGTGACAGTGGCCGTCACGCGAGTGGAAGCGACCGATGCGGATGTCGCGGCCAAGCTCGCGTTGCGAGTGACGACGACGGGGAGCGCGACAGACTCTTTTCTCTATTTGCAGCGCGTGCGGGGCGAGTGGCAGCGGACGGGAAAGCCAGGGGAGTTCACCGTTTATTATCGCCAAAAAGAGCCCGCAATCCGGCCGGACGAACACGCGGCGATGACAATCGCCGGCGAGACGCCGAAAGGCGGAGCGGCGCTATGGACGGTCAGCCGGGATGCGCCGCCGGCCTCGAATACCCGCCCGCAGGAAAAGCCCGTGGGGTTTCGCGGCGTCGTGTGGTTGAGGTCGATGCGCGGCCGACTGCTTGGCGAGCTGCCGGCCAAGCCGGGGGCGACGCTGCACGCCGGTTCGAGCCTGACGCGCATCGTGGAGTTTAAGCACGTCGAGGAAAAAACGTTTCTCGTCCTCGAGGAACGCGACGCGCTGCCGATGTGCGAATACTGGCTCGACACGGGCCGGATGCGCGGACGCCCGGGCGAAGTGGAGGATGCTTATGTCCTAATCGACCAGGCGAACAGCCGCGCGGAGTTGCTTGAACCCGGGACCTTCGACGCGCTGGTCGCCCGGGCGATGGCGACTGGGCAACGGTGGCTCGAGGTGCCCGCCTGGGCGGAAGGAGCGACCCTCCGGAAAGTGCGGTTCGAGGCAGAGCGGATTTTTTCGCGGCCGTTGGCCATCGAGCGGTGGCCGGGTGCCGCGGAGGAGAAACAGCCATGAAACTATTCCTGCACATCGTCTGGAAGGATTTTCTCCGAATGCGCGGATGGCTCGCCTGCTGGGCGGTGTTGCTGGCGGCGGAAATCGGCGTCGGCTGGATGATGCGGGCGGGCGATTGGTTGGATGCCGGCGAGGATTGGCAGCGCTTGGTGACGGCGGCAAAGTTCCTGACGGGGCTCAACGGCGCGATCGTGTTCCCGCTCACGCTGCTGCTGGTGCAGGAAGATGCGCTCGCGGGCACGCGGCAGTTTTGGATCACGCGGCCGATTTCCGGCGTGCGGCTGCTGGCGGCGAAATGCATCGGAGTGGTCCTCATTCTCGGGGGACTACCCGTGCTCGTGGCGCTGCCGTGGTGGCTGAGCTGTGGATTTGGCCTGCGCGAAATCGCTTGGGCGACGGTCGAGACAGTCGGACTGAACGGGGTGATTGCGCTGCCGGCGCTGCTGGTGGCGTCGCTGGCGGATTCGGTGCAGCGCGCGTTTTTGTGGACGCTGGTGCTGATTGCCGCGGCGGGTTCGGGGACGGTGATGTGGGGGTTTTTTGTGGCCGCGCGGAACGACTCGGGCGCGATCTATGTCGCTTGGGCGAGGACTTGGATTCCTCTCGCTGTGCTGGCGGCGGCAACGGTTGCGGCGACGGCGACGCAATTCCTCACGCGTCGATTCGGCCGATCGCTGGCTATCTTTGGCGGCGGGATTGCGACGGCGGTGGCGATTGCGGGTTGGTGGCCGGCCGCGTGGTCGGCGGAATACAATTTGACCGAGGCCAACGCCGGGCGTGCAGCCGCCGTGAAGCTGGAATTCGTGAAGGCGACGATGCCCCCGACGGCGACGAGAAATGGCCAGCGCGATTTTTATATGAGCGTGGATATGATTGCCCGCGACGTTCCCCCGGACCTGTGGTTGGAAGGAATCGACGGCTCAATCCACTCCTGGCGATGGCCGGGTGGTCCCGTCATGGTTCGCGACGGGTGGCTGTCGGTGTCTTATCGGGTCAACGAGTGGTTCCCGATGAGGGCAGCACTGGGCTTGAATGCCGAGAAAAAGGACGAGGAGACGGAGCGGACATTACTGCAGGCATGGCAAAAGAAGCCGGGCTGGCCGCCGGAACCGCCCGGGTGGGCGCCTCCCGTGAGCACCAACCGGGACGTCTCCGCGGTCGCCATGGTGCCACGCTCGCTGGCAGCACGGATGCGCACGGAACCGCCGGCGTATGAAGCGCGGGAATGGCTGCAGTTGATTCGGCCGAAGCTTTCGTTCGAGACGCCGCTGCGAGTGGGTGGCTGGCAAAGTCACGACGCGCACCGGATGCGGGTGGCGCGCATCGAGCGTTTCATCGAAGGGAGCCGGGACTCGCGGTTCGCCGATCAATTCAAGGTTGCGGTCGTCGAGACGCGGCCGACCACGTGGCGGGACGACTGGCAACTTGTCTACTTCCCGCACCAAAGATGGCAGTCGTGGGAATTTTCGAGTCCGGATCCCGCGGTTTATTTGGTGAACCGCTCGTTGGGGCAGATGAACGGAATTCGCACCGAGGACGGACAGGCGATTCGGGTCCGATCGGTGGAGATTTTCCGGCGCACCCTGATGTTCAGCATGCCGAAAGTAAGCCGCGGCGGCAAGTGGGTCGACTGGCAGCCGTCGTGGCTGGACGGCGCGACGCTGGCGCTGGTGGGCTTTCAGGAAGAGGCGCGGTTCGAGCGGACGGTGAAAGTGGAGCGATTCGAGCCAAACAAGTGAGGCGGGCGATCTTGGCTCCGCCCACCGGCGGCGTCATAAGGCGTGACGGAGCGCGGCAAATCTGAGACGAGTCAGCCATGAGCAAGCTGACCGTCGGACTGGCGAGTTTTGTCGTGGTGCTCGGGCTTGGCGCGATGCTTCTGCAACGCGAGACAAACGCAGAGTTGCGCGCCGAGCTCGGCGCGCTGCGCGGCGATCTGCAGCAGTTGGCGAGGCAGGTGGAAGAGGCGGGCCGAGTCAGTCAGAAGACCACCGCGCGCGACGTTCCGACGACGGACGAGGCCGGCAAGGTGCGCGCCGACGAACAAGGCGCCGAGCTGGCGAAGTTGCGCGACGAGTTGGCGGCGCTCACCAAAAGCACGCGCGCGGCGCAGGCCGCGGCACAGGCGGCAGCGCAGGCGGCGCGAGGGGAAAGCCCGATCCCGGTGAGGCTGACGCCGGTGAGCGAACTGAAGAATGCCGGCCGGGCGACGGCGTCGGCGGTGATCGAGACGTTGCTGTGGGCGGCGGCGGGTGGCGATGTGGAAACGATCGCCGGCGGGATCATGTTGGACCCGGAGGCACAGGCGAAGGCCGAGGAGTTGTTCGCGGGGCTGCCGGAGGCGGCGCGGGCGCAATACGGCTCGCCCGACAAGCTGGTCGCGTTGATGATCGCCAAGGACGCCGCGGCGATGTCCGGCATGCAGATTCTCGGCCAGCGGGATGTCACCCCGGACATCGTCGGCGTGCGCGTGCGGCTGGCGAACGAGAAAGGCAAAACGAAGGAGCAGTCCTTCGGGCTGCAGAAGACGACGGACGGATTGCGGTTGCGGGTGCCCGCGGAAGCGGTCGACAAATACGCGAAACAACTGTCGGGCGGGGCGGGGAAGTAAGCGGCCCGGCGCAACGGTGCGAAAGAGTGATCCGCTGGGTGTGGATCGGAAAAATCGCCGGTCAACGACCGGCGCTACTTGAACGAGCCAACCGGGCGGCCGCGGTCACGGGCTGGGGTTGGCGACGATCTGCGAGGTGACGTCAGCGCCGTTTTGCTCCAGGTGCGCCTGGTTGATTTGGGCGGGAAGCAGCTTGCCGTGCGACGTGGTGCCGGCGGTGAACGCCAGTTGCGAAATCCCGCTGACTTTTACCGGGCGGCTGTTCGATTGGAGGAGATCACCGCCGGTGATGCGGGTGTCGCTGGCGGAGCCGAGGAGAAGCACGGGCGTGGCCACGTCGGAGGCATTGATGTCGCCGACGTAGACCGGGCCGGTGAACTGGACGCCGGGCGCATAGATCCCGGTGCAGCCCTTGGCGGCAAAGTAGTTCGCGTTGGCGGTGCGAAGGCCGCCGAATTTTCCGTCGGTGCTGAGGATGGCGATGAACGCAAGGTCGGCGATGCCGTCGTAGGAAATGGCATCGCTGAAAAGTGTCTGGTCGACGGCGGTGATGCGGCCGACGCTGAAAACGGAGACGTTGGTCGATTGGTTGGCTCCGACGACGACGATGCCGGCGTGGCCCTTCATGTAAGTGACGCCGGGCTGATTGTAGTTGGTCGCGGTGGCGGGGCCAAAGGCATTGTCGAGCACGAGCGAAAGCGAACCGGCGCCGGAGAATTCGACCTGGACGATGTCGTTGGTGAGATCGACGAACGAGATGCGTGTGACCTGGCCGGCGTCGGCGGTGACGGTGGCGGCGGCGCCCTGGAGAAGAATCTGGTCGAAGGTATTGTGCGCGGATGGGACGAAGATGTCGGACGCCACCTCGGCGCCGGCGCCGATGACCTTGGCGGTGGTGGAGACGCCGAGGATGGTGGGCGTGCTCGTGGTGGTTGCACCGCTGGTGACGAGGGCGGTGTAGAGACCGGTGTCGGCGGGTTGCACGGCTGCGAGGGCGAGACTTGGGCCGGTGGCGCCGCCGACATCGGCGCCGTTCACCTGCCAGCGATACGACGGGCTGCCGCTCGCGGCGACGGACAGCGTGACGGAAGCGCCGGCCGCGGCGGCCTGGCTCACCGGCTGGGTGGTGATCGTGGGTGCGACAATCGGACCGGCCACGCGGCCGAGCCGGCGGACATTCTGGCGGTATTGCGGCCATGGGCCCGTGGCGGAGGCGGCGCCGATGTCGAAGGCGTAGAGTTTGTGATCGTTGCTGCCGACATAGAGCGTGTTGCCGGAAATCGCCGGGGCGGAGCGGATCCAGTTGCCGGTGTCGTAGGTGCGCTTGAGCGTGCCATCCGCGTTGATCGCGTAGAGCCGGTAGTCGTAGCAACCGATGTAGATCACGCCGTTCGCGTCGATGGCGGGCGAACTGCCGCGGACCTCATCGCCGAGGAGATAGGCCCACCGGGCGGCGCCGGTGGCGGTGTTGACCGCATGGAGCTTGTGGTCGTAGCCGCCGAAATAAACGGTGCTGCCATCGGCGTTGAGCGCGGCCGACGAACTGCTGCCGAGCGTCGCGCCGGAGTAAGTCCAGCGCAGCGTGCCGGCAGGGGTGAGCGACCAGAGCTTCCCGGAGTTGAGCACGCCGAAGTAGAGATTGCCCGCGGCGTCGATCGCCGGGACGGTGTAGATATCGTTGTCCGTGGTGAAGGCCCACTTCAGCGTGCCGTCGGGATTGATCGCGTAGAGATTTTTATCCTCGGATCCCTGATAGATTGTGCCATCGGCACCGACTGCCGGGCTGGCGTAGGACGTGGGCGCGTGAACATCGAACCGCCACTTGGTCGTGCCGTCGGCCGGGTTCAGCGCGTAGAGGAAACCGTCGTCGGCTTTCACGTAGACGGTGCCGTCGGCCGCGAGGGCGGGGCTGTCCGAGACGGGGGCGGTGGCGCCGAAATCGTGACTCCAGCGGAGGGCGCCGCTCGGGAAAAGCGCGTAGAGTTTTCCGTCGTTCGAGCCGAAGTAAACGGTGCCGTCGTCGCCGATCGCGGCGGAGCACGTGTCGATGAGGCCGCCGGTCGGATAGGCCCATTTCTGGACGCCGCCGGCGGTGAAGGCGTAGAACGAACGATCGGTGCCGCCGACATAGATCGTGCCGTCGGGCGCGACAGCCGGCGGGCCGGTGACGGTGTCGTTGGTGACCGCCTGCCAGAGCGAGTCGGCGAGGCTGAGGGTGAAGAGGCCGACAGAAGAGGCGCTCTTGGAATCGACGGAGATGAGGTAGGCCGTGCCGGCCGAGGCGTTGAAGGTGCAGAGACTGCCGGTTTGCACGCCGGCGGTGTCGGTGTTGTCGCTGGCGCTGACAAGGTTCAGCGCGCCGAGCGAGTCGCCCGTGTAAACGGCCAGGAGCGGATCAAAATCCGTGCTGACCGCCGAGACCTGGTAACGACCGGTGAGCGGCGGCGTCCAGCGATACCAGAGCGAGGTGCCGCCAGCGAATCCGAGAATGTGCGGCTCGCCGGACTCGCGGCTGCAGTGCGCGTTGGTGGCCGTGAGGTGCGTGCTGACGCCCGAGAGCACGGCCGGCGAAGCGAACGAGTCGTTGGCGGGCGTGGTGCCGAGGTTGAGCAGCGTGAGGCCGGCGGCGCCGCTCTTGCCGTCGACGGCGATTTCGTAGGCGACGCCCGCCTGGGCGGCGAAAGTCAGGCGGGAGGTCTGGCTACCGGTATCGTCGTCGTTCGAGGCGAGTAGCGCGAGTCCGCCGGGCAGGCTTGGGGTGGTCGTGTCCGGTGCGGCGTAGACCGCGAGCACGGTATCGTAGGCGCTGCCGCTGGTGTCGATGCTGACGGTGCCGGTGGCGGGGGCCGTCCATTCCCACCACAACGATACCGCCGCCGCGGAACCGGCGCGCGTGAGTTCGCCCGGCTCGGCGGTGGCGCCGGCGTTGCTGGAACGGATGGCGAGGTTGTCACCGCTGACGCGGGCGCGGGTGGCGAAGTCGTCGTTGAACGGCCGGTTGTTGTTGAGGGCGAGGGCACGGTAGGCGTCGAGGCGGCCGGCGGTCTGCGCTTTTCCCGCAAAACGATCGCCGGGGTCGACGCCGCGCAGGAGGCGGTTGATGAGCTGGCGGTAGTTGTCCGCGGGAAACTCCGCCTTGAGCAGCGCGAGCGTGCCGGAGACGTGAGGCGCCGACATCGAGGTGCCGGTAAGAGTCACGGTGCCGGTGTTGGTGGCGTAATCGAGCGAGACGATGTCGGTGCCGGGGGCGAAGAGGTCGACCGCGGCGCCGTAGTTCGAGGAGGGCGAAATCTCGTCGCGCCGCGTCGAGTTGCCCACGGTGACGATGTTGTCGAGCGCGTGGCTCGCCGGATAAAAGCGGGAGACGTCCATGTTCGCCGCCTCGTTGCCCGCGGCGGCGACGAAGATGACGCCGGCGTCGCGCGCGGCCGCGATGGCGGCGAACTCGGCCTGGGAAAATCCGGTGCTGCCGGATTCGCCGTAGCTGGCGTTGATGATGCTGGCGCCGTGGGTGACGGCGTAGTTGATGCCGCTGACGATGTCGGAGACGGCGGCGCTGCCGGTGGCGGGGAAAACCTTCACGGCCATGAGCTGCACCTTCCAGGCGACGCCGGCGACGGCGAGGTTGTTGTTCCCCAGTGCACCGATGGTGCCGGCGACGTGCGTGCCGTGGCCGTTGTCGTCGGTGGGATTGCCGTTCCGGCCGCCGTTGAGGAAACGGGCGCCATGGACGTCGCCGAAGGCCGGCGCCGGGTTGGTCCAGAGATTGCCCGCGAGGTCGAGGTGGTTGAGGTTGATGCCGGTGTCGACGACGGCGACGATGACGCCAGGCGCGTCGTGGATGATATCCCAGGCGGCGGGAGCCTTGATGTCGGCGCCGGCGATGCCGAGGGCAGTGCCGGTGTTTTTCATCGCCCAGAGCGAGCCGTCGGCGAATTTCGGGTCGTTGGGCTCGACCGCGATGTGGCGAAGGTAGTCGGGCTCGACGAAATCGTAGCGGCCGGTGGCGCGGAGCCGGGCCACGGCTCGGGCGGCGTCGTCGGAGGCATCGAGGTCGATCACGCGCAGGTCGCGCAGACGGGGAAACTTCGCGCGGACGCGGATGCCTTCGCGGGCCTCGGCGGCATCGGCCGCGGCACGCGCCACCGGCCGCGGGGCGGCGAGGATGACATGGTCGCGGTAGCCTTGGGCGAGCTCCCGGGCGGTGAAGGGAACGCCATTCCCGTCGGGATCGTCGGCCGCGCGGACGAGCGCGAAAGTCACGAGGAAGAGGAACCCGAGGCGATAAAACATCGACCGAGAATTGCGGCCGGCCGGTGGTTGGCAACCGCCCAGCGCCGCGGCGGTGGATTTCGCCGGGTTTTAGCAGCGGAAGCGGGGCGCCAGGCGGGAGCCGGTGCGAGACGACCGGACTACGGACCGGGGTTGACGACGACCTGCGCGGTGACGTCGGTGCCGTTTTGCTGCAGGACGCCCCGGCTGTTTTTCGCCGGCAGCGTGTTGCCGTTGGAATCCTGGCCGGCGGTAAATTTCAACTGGGTCAGCCCGCTGACCTTGACCGGCTGGCCATTGGCCTGAAACAGATCGCCGCCGGTGATCCGCGTGTCGGGGGAAGACCCGATCATCAGCACGGGCGTCGCGGCATCGGACGCGCTGATGTTGCCCACGTAGACCGGACCGGTGAATTGCACGCCGGGGGCATAGACACCGGTCAGGCCCTGCACCGCGAAATAGCTGGCGTTGGAGGTGCGCACCCCGCCGAATTTTCCAGTTGGGCTGGAGATCGCGATGAACGCGAGGTCGGCGACGCCGTCGTAAGGGGTCGTGGCGTGGCCTTGGAAGAGGGAGCTGCCGTTGTTGGCGGGGTTGTTCGTCGAGCTGACGGGCTGGAGAATGTTGAACCCGCCGGTGGGGTCGAACGCCGTGGCCCGCCCGACCGTGAAGACCGAGACGTTGGTCGTTTCATCCGCCCCGGCGATAACGATGCCCGCATGGCCCGTCATGTAAGAGACGCTCGACTGATTGTAGTTCACGGGCGTCGCCGGGCCCGACGAGTCGTCGAGCACCAGCGACAGGGTGCCCGTGCCACTGAATTCGACCTGCACGATGTCGCCGTTCAGGTCGACGAACGAGGTTCGGGCCACCTGTCCCGGCAGCGCCGTGATGGTCTCGGCCGCGCCGGTGAGCAGGATCTGGTCGAAGATATTGCCGTTGGGATGAACGATGTGCGTCGGCTGCAACACGGTGCCGGCACCGACCACCTCGCCCGAGGTGAGCACGCCGACGATCGCCGGGTCGCTCGTGGCCGCCGCACCGCTGGTGGCGACGACGTCGTAGAGGCCCGCGCTGGCGGGTTGGAGGTTCGTGAGCGTCAGGGAGGAGCCGGTCGCGCCGGTGACATTGGCGCCGTCGAACTGCCACTGATAGGTCGGAGCGGGCGTGCCGGCGGCAGAGGCATTGAGGGTGAGGGACGCGCCGACGGCCGCGGCCTGGCTGGCGGGTGGCGAGGTGATGCTCGGCGGCAGGACGGCGCGGCCGTTATGAAGGATGTTTTGATGAAACATCGGCCAGACGGTGGCGGCGGCGTCCTGGCCGATCGCGAACGCGTAGAGCTTGGCGTCCGTGCTCCCGAAGTAGAGATGGCCGCCGGCGATCACCGGGGACGAGCGGATGTAGCCGGCGGTGGGAAACGTGCGGAGCAGTGTGCCGTTGGCGTTGAAAGCGTAGACGGATGAATCGTAGCAGCCGACGTAGATCGTGCCGTCCGCGGCGACGACCGGGGACGAGGCGCGCACCTCGTCGCCCAGGGGCGAGGACCAGGCCTCGGTGCCCGCGCTGGTCAGCGCATGAAGCTTGTGGTCGTAGGCGCCAAAATAAAGCGTGCCGTCCGCGCCGATCGCGAGCGAGGAGGTGATGCTGCTGCCATCGGCGACGGCCCACGACCATTTCTTCGTGCCGTCGGGATTGAGGGCGTAGACGGTGCCGGAGAGCGTCGCGAAATAGACCGTGCCGGCACCGTCGATCGCGGGCGTGGTATAGATGTCGTCGTCGGCCGTGAAGGTCCACTTGGTGGTGCCGTCGGGATTGAAGGCGTAAAAATTGCCGCCGCCGTTGCCGACATAGATCGTGCCGTCCGCGGCGAGCGAGGGCGAGGAATAGGTGCCGGCGCCGCCGAGTCCCGCGCTCCATTTCTTGGCGGCCGAATTTGTGCCGCTGGTCAGCGCGTAGAGCGTGGTGTCGTCGCGCACGTAGACGGTGCCGTCGGCGCCGATGGCGGGGGCGCTTCCGATCGGCGTGGTGGCGAGGAAGCGCCACCGGCGGCTGCCCGTCGCGGGGTTGAGCGCGTAGAGATAGCCGTCGGTCGAGCCGACGAAGATCGTGCCATCGGAACCGATCGCGGGCGTGGAGAGATCGACGACGATCCCCGTGCGGGTGTTGGCGGTCGACTCCCACTTGAGCGTTCCGTTGGAATTGACCGCGTAGAAATAGCCGTCGAGCGACCCGTAGTAAACCGTGCCGTCGGTGCCGACGGCCGGCGTGGAGGTGACCTGATCGGCGGCGGGGAATTGCCAGAGGGAATCCGTGAGCGTCAGGATAAATGGGCCGCCGCTCGACAGGTCCGCGGTGGTATTGTCGACGAGGAAATAGTAAGTCGTGCCGGCGGTCGCGGTGAACGGGATCAGGGCGTCGGTGTTGTAGGCGGCGGAGTCGTCGTTGGCCGCGACGAGCGTGAGATTCGAAACCGAACTGCCCGTGTAGATGCCGGCGACGACGTCATGCGTGCTGAACGCCGCGAGCGTAAAGCTGCCGCCGGCGGGTGCCGTCCACTTATACCAGACGGAATGCCCCGCGCCGGCACCGGCGGGATTGGGTTCACCGGGCTCGCTCGAGGCATCCAGGTTCGTGGTGGTGACGGACACGTTCATGCCGGTCACGGTTTGTGCGGCGGCGAAGTTGTCGTTGTCGGGGCGCGCGGCGATGCGCACGACGGTAAGGCCCGTGGCGCCGGCCTTGCCGTCGACGGCGATCTGATAGGTCGTTCCGGTCACGACATTGAAGGTGACGCTGCTCGTGCTCGTGCCCGCCGCGGCATCGTCGTTGGCGGCGGCCAGTTGCAGGCTGCCGAGGTTGGAGCCGGTGTAAATGGCGAGCGCGGTGTCGTAGCCGCTCCCGGCCGTGTCGAACGTGACGGCACCGGAGGAGGGCGCGGTCCACGTCCACCACAGCGAGGAACTGCCAGTGACGCCCGCGTGAGCGGGCTCGCCCGCCTCGCGGGTCGCGCCCACGTTGGACGAGCGCACCAGGACGTTGGCGCCGGCGAGCTGCGCGCGGGTCGCGAAGTCGTCGTTGATCGGGCGGTTGTCGGTGGAGGCGAGCGCCTGCGCGAGATTGAGCCGGCCGCCGCTTTGCACCTTGCCGCTGAGACCCGGCAGCCTGGTCGTGGAACGGAGCAACCGGTTGATGAGCTGGCGGTAGGTGTCGTTCGGAAACCGCGCCTTCAACAAGGCGAGCGCGCCCGCGACATGCGGCGCGGCCATCGACGTGCCGCTTTCGACCTGCGTGGCGGTGTCGGAGGTGTTCCACGTCGACAGGATTTTGTCGCCGGGCGCCGCGAGATCGACGGTGCCGGATCCGAAATCGGAGTAACTCGCGAGCGCGTCGGTGTTGGTGGTGGCGGCGACGGTGACGATGTTGTCGAGCGAGTAGGCGGCGGGATAGTTGCTGCCATCGTCCGCGCTCAGGCCGTCGTTGCCCGCGGCGGCCACGAAGATGATGCCGGCATCGCGGGCGCGCTGGATCGCGGCGTATTCCGACGCATAGTAAACCGAGCCGCCGTAGCTGGCGTTGATGACCACGGCGCCGTGGGCGATGGCGTAGTCGATGCAGGTCATCTCGGCCGAGGTGCTGCCGCCGCTGCCATCCGCGCCGAGAAACTTGAGGGGCATGAGTTTCACTTTCCACGCCACGCCCGAGAGCATGTTTCCGTTGTTGCCGACGGCGCCGATGATGCCCGAGACGTGCGTGCCGTGGCCGTTGTTGTCGGCCGGATTGCCGGTGCCATTGAGGGAATTGATCCCGTTGAGATCGCCCGCGATGCCGCTCGATCCGGGCGAGGGATTGACCCACAGATTGTCCTTGAGGTCGCTGTGGGTGAGGCGGATTCCGCTGTCGATCACGGCCACGATGACGTTCGAGGCGTCGGATTGGACATTCCACGCCGCGGGCGCGCCGATGTCCGCGCCGGCCGTGCCGCCGGTCTGGCCGGTGTTGTTCAACGACCATTGCTGCCCGAAAGTCGGGTCGTTGGGAATGACCAGCGCATGCCGAATCCCGTCCGGCTCGACAATCTCGTAGAGGCCGGTTGCCCGCAGTTGCTTGATGACGGAAAAGACCGATCTGGTCCGGTCGAACTCGAGGACATGCTGGCGGGTCAGATGCTGGAAGTTCCGGCGGTGCGTGATGCCGGCGCGGGTCTCGGCATCCTGGCTCCGCGCGTCGACGGCGGTGACGTCGCCGCGAAGTTTCACGAGCACGCGGCCGTTGACGAAGCCCTGGGCTTCCTCCCCAGCACTGAAGGATGAGGCTGCCGCGCCCGGGGACGCGACGGACGCCGAAGCGACAATTGCAGCGGTGAGAAAAACGAGCAACAAACCCAGCCGTAGGCGAGTCATGGGATATCAACTAATGTAGGTTGCCAGGAAAATGAGCCTCGATACAAGATTGCCGGCCTCCGACACGATGCGATCCGGATATGTTGCACAAAAAACCGCGGGCATGGCGATCGGGCTCGTCGCAATCCTCGGATTCGCGCTCGCGTCCGGGGCCGGTGCCGCGGGAGCATCGGCTGCCACAAGCATTCCGCCGATGCCAACTACCATCACGGTGAAGGTGCCCGATGCCGGCTGGCGGCTGCGGGTCGAGCGCGTGCTCGAACTCGATCGGGAAGTCTGGGTGCTGGCCCAGTTGCGACGGGAGCCCGGCCCTGCGGCGCAGATGATCCAGCGGATCACGGCGGAAATTCCAGTGGCCTTGCCGGAGAAGCGCCTGCGGGTTTTCGTGGCGGGCAAGAGCTGGGCGTGGCCCAACGACGAGGGTTACGAGTTTGTGGCTTCACTGGCCGGGGTGGTGCGGCGCGCGGAAACCGGGCGCGCCTTGTATCCCCCACCGGAAAAATAAGCAGACAAACGAGGGCGGCTGACGCACGGCGATCGTTTCAGGACCGCTGCAACCACACGGCCAGCGCGGCGTCATCGGTCACGTTCGTGGCAAATTGGTATTCGGGCGCCAGCAGGCTGGCGTAGGCGGGCTCGAGAAAGCGGCGGCAGTGCAGGATGACGCGCGCCCGCTGACCCGGAGCGCGGACGAGGCGACCGAGGGCCTGGTTCACCTTCGTCATGCCGGGAATCTGGTAGACGCGGCGGAAGGCCGCGTCGCGACCCAGCGAGGCAAACTCGGCCAGCCGGGCGCGTTGCACGGCGTTGACCTCGGGGAGGGCGGGACCGACCACCATCGCGTGAGTCACCCGGCCGCCGAGGGTGTCGATGCTTTCGGCGAAGCTGGAGCCGAGCACAAGAAACAGCGCGTCGGCCAGGAGCAGCGATTCGTCGACCCAAGCGGACTGCGCTGCGAGATCGCGCAGGCGGGGCTGCAGGGCGGCCCGAAGCCCGGGGGAGATGTTTTCGACCTCGCGGGCGATCGCCTCGGCATAGGCGTAGCTGGAGAAAAAGACGGCGACCGGCCCGCCGGCGGCGGCTTGCAACGCCGCGACGGTCGCGGCGGTCGTCGGGTAGTGGCGCACGCGGTGCTGGAAGGTGGTGTCGACGCGGGCGTCGGCCGCGATGTCGTAGGCCCCGTCGCGCCACGGGGTGTGCGCGGTCAAGTGAAGCGGAGAAACCGAGTCCCGGGCCTCCTCCACGCGAAGTAAATCGGCCGCGCTGGTGAGCTGCGTGTAGAGTTTGCGGGTTTGGCGTTTGTTGAGTGCGCCGAGTCGCTCGGGCGGCGGGGGCGGAGCCGGCGGCGGGAGTTCCGGCGGCGTGTCGAGTCCGCAGGCGGCGGCAAAGCCGTCGACGGGTGCGAGCGTGGCACTCGCGAGCACAACACCGCCGAAGTGGCGCAGCGTCGCGCCGACGGCGCGGGCGGCGTCGAGACAGGTGAGTGCAAGTTCGCCGTCGCGCGGGCACCACCAGAGGCGGGGCAGTTCGCTCGCGGCGAGTTCGTCGACGAGCGCGGGGATCTGCCAGAGCAAATCCGCCGCACGCGGACCGAGGGCGGCCAGGTCCAGCGGGACGCTGGCGACCAGCCGGGCGACTTCACCGAGCACGTGGCGAGTGTCGTCTTCGTCGGCGGGAGCGAGTGCGTCGTTGGCGCGCAGGTGCTGCAGGCAGTGGCACCAGTGCTCCCAGGCCGCAACCAACGGGGCCGACGGGCGGATCCGATGCAGTTCGTCGCGCACCATGAACGCGTCCGCCGCGACCAAGGCGTGCGAGTAGGCGTCGGCGACGCGCGCGGGCAGATTGTGGGCCTCGTCGAGGAGCAGCAACGTGCGCGCCGGGTCGAAGCCGGGCTGGTCGAAAAACAGGGTGCGGTTGCGCGGCGCGAAGACGTAGTTGTAGTCACCGATCCACACGTCGTTGAACGCCAGCGCGGCCCGGGTGATCTCGTAGGGACAGATGAGGGCCTCGCGACCGGCGGCGCGGAGGGCGTCGAGGTCGTGGGCGTGGTTTTCGTCGAGGTAAAAACGGGCGAGTCCGCTCTGCGGCCAGCGGGCGGCGATGCCGTCGAGATAAAGGCAGGATTCCCGCACGCAGTGAAACGTGTGATTGACGCAGTGTTCGCCCTTGTTGCGGACGTGCCAGGCGGCGACGGGAGTCGTGGCAGGCGGCAAACCGGAACCGGCCGCGGGCCGGTTGTCATCTATTAGTTGACATTGATCATGCCGGGCACGAGGTCGTTCCCCGGCCTGCTCGTTTGACGGGTGGCGCTCGACGGGGGCCGCGGGGGAAGTCATGGCAGCGAGAGTGCGCACAACCTGGAGCTGGCCGGTGGCCTTGCTCGTGAGATAGAGCGCGCGGTCGAAATGACCGGCGCGAAGCTGCCCGAGGGCGAACTCGAGAAGGACCCCGGTTTTTCCAAATCCGGTCGGCGCCTCGAACATCACGAGCGGATGGCGCTCAAACGTGCCGCGGAGCTCCGCTTGCGTGGTCTCCTGGCCCGGACGCAAGGTGGCGAATGCGGAACGAAAGCGGAGGCCGCGCAAACGGTCGCGGGCGCGCTGGCGCAAATCGAGAAATTCGGCGACACGATCGAGCTGCGCACGGAACAGTCCGTCGTCAGCGGGAGTAAGCGCGACGGTTTGCGCCAGCCCGCCGGCCACCTCGACGAAGACGAGTTCCGCGCGCAGGGGTGCACTGGAGGACAACGGCAGGCGGGTGGCCGGTGTCGAGGTGCCGAGGCGCGCGAGCGCGGCGTAGGTGGCGAGTTGAACGAAGTATTCGGGGTAGTCGGCGCGCAGTTCGGTTTCGTCGGCCGGCAGCTCGCGCGTGACGGTCTTGATCTCGCGAAGCGTCGCAGCCGGCTCCGAGCGGAGGAGTTGATCGATGCGGCCGGTGAGGGTGAGCGTCCAGCCGCGGTGAAAAATCCGGCCGTCGATGGGAAGTTCGAACTCGGCGGCAGCGCCGTGGGCGGCGGTGGCCTGGGCGCGCAGCTCGTTGTGCCAGTGCGTGCCAAGCTGCGCGCGCCAGAGGCCCGACGAGCCGCCGCGGGCGTCATGCGGGCCGATGGCGAAGTTCGAAAACTCGCCCGCGCTCAGGCTTGCGGTGCGGCGGTCGAGATCGAAAATCATCGGGACGAAGGATGGACGGCGGTGGGGGACGAACGAGGCGGAATATCCGGAGTCTCGTCCCACGTCGCGCCGCGCATGTCACTCCAACAATATTTCCGTGTGGTCGCGGAGGTAGTCGTCGAGGCGGCGTTGCAGGCGGATCACGGCGGCGGCCGGGGCGGATTGCCCGGCGAGCGGACGGTTGAGGAGCAGAGCGACGGCCGCGCGATCGGCGGCGGGAAGCGTGGGGAACCAGTCCTGCTTGAGCGGATAACCCTCGTCGCGCGCGAAGCAATAGAGGCTCTTGAAAAGCACGATGTCGGGGCGGGCGCCGGTCGCGAGCGCGGCAAAGGCGGTGCGCAGCAGCGCGGCCACGGCGGCACGGCTGTCCTCGTGGACGGGATTCCGGGCGATGAGCGCAGTGAGGGTGGATGCCGCACGGAGCGAATCGTAGCTGCGGCCGAGGCCGGCGTGGCGCGCGAGGATGCGGGCCTCCTTGACGAACCAGGTGCGGCCCTGATTCGAGGATTCGAGCAGGAGCGAGGCTTCGTCAAAAAGATCGAGCGGCACGGCGGTGGTGGCGGACTTTTTGGGCACGCGCTGCAGCACGAGCAGCGCGCCGTGGTCGGCGGAAAAAACGCTGAACGACTGGAACGCGTCGGCCGGCGGGCGCTTCAGCAGGACGAAGGCGTCGGTCGCGAGCGAGAGCGCGGGCACGGGACGGAAGGCGCGCGGAAGCGACGGCGGGAGTCGCTAGCGGTTGGGGGCGGACCTGGCCTCGGGGGGAGGCCACGGCGGAACCACGGCACCGCCCGAGATGATCATCTTCATGCCCTCACCGACGCTCATCTCGAGCTCGACGATGTCGCTTTCCGGGAGAAAGAGCAGAAATCCGCTCGTCGGATTGGGAGTGGTCGGCACGAACACGGTCCACAGGGTCGTCCCGGCCCGGCTCTGCGCCTCCGCCTGCGCCTTGTTGGTGAGAAAGCCGAGCGTCCACACGCCCTTGCGCGGATACTCGACGAGCACGACCTTGTTGAAAAGATTACGGTTCTGCGTGCCGAAGGTGGCGACGATCTGCTTGACGGAATTGTAGACCGCGCCGACGCCCGGGATGCTCTGCACAAAGCGCTCGATGATGCGCAGGAAGAATTTGCCGAAGACGTAGTGCGAGACGTAGCCGAGAATGGTGACGAGAACGAGGACGGCCAGCGTCGCGGCGATATCCCAGAGGATCGTATAGTGCAGGAGCGATTGCGGGAGATAGAATTCATACAGCGGCCGGAAGGTGCCGCCGACGATGTCGATGATCGCGTGAAGGGCCCAGATGGTGACCCACAGCGGGGCGAGCAGCAGCACGCCGGAGAAAAAGGCGTTGCGCACTGAGACCAGGCGGGAGGAGGCGGGCGGATCGTCGGGCATCGGGCGCCATGCTCGGGCAAAGCGCCCCGGAGGCAAAGTTTTTTGCGCCGCGCTCAGCCGGCCAGCGTGAGGCGCGGAAAAAGGCGGGCGGCGCGAAGGAGATGCACGGCCCGGGCCTCGGCGCGGCGCATGACCCGCTTTTTCGCGGGCTGGAGGTCGTCGTAGCCGGCGAGGTGGAGCCAGCCGTGGACGACATAGAGGGTCAGCTCGGCGGCAAGACTGCGGCGGTGCTTTTTCGCATAGGCCGCGGCCGTGTCGGCGGAAACGCAGATTTCGCCGGCGGTGCCAAGCGCGGCATCGCCCGCAAAGGTGATGACGTCGGTGGTCGAGGGATCCGCGAGAAAATCGGCGTGAAGTTTTGCGAGGGCGTCGTCGGTGAAAAAGACGAGCGAGAGTTCACCCGGCGGGCAGCCGCCGCGAAATTTTCCGGGATGGGCGTCGAGCGTGGCGATGACGCCGGCCAGCGCGCGGCGGTCGAGGCGGAGGCGGGGATGACGATTGGCGATGGCGACGGGCCGGGCGGACGAGGACGGGCGGGCGGTCATGCGCGTTTTCGAAGGGACAAGCGGTGGCGCGCGGGATGGCCGTCGGACAAGAGCGGGCCGGAGCGGTCGAAGGCCGCCGGAATCAGGCTTTGGCCTCGGCGGCGGGTTGCTCGCCGGTCGGATAAGCGACGCGGCCGTGGAGCATGTTCAGGAGGGTGAAGTGAAAGCTGTTCTTGATCTTGGCGATTTCCTCGAAGGTCAGCGGCGCGGCGTCGAGCTGACCGTCGGCGATGCGGTCGCGGACGATCTGGGCGATGAGTTCGTGGAGGCGCTCCGGGGCGACCTGACGCAACGAGCGGGAGGCGGCCTCGACGCCGTCGGCAAGCGAGATGACGGCGCTCTCTTTGAAGTGCGGCTTGGGCCCGTCGTAGCGGAACACGGCTTCGGGGACGGCCGGAAAGGGTGGCGAGGACGCGGGGGCATCCGGACCGGATTTTTTCCCGGCGACGGCAAAGGGCGCACGCGACTGCTCGACGGCGCGCTGGTAGAAGTAGCGCACGAGCGTGGTGCCGTGGTGCTGCCGGATGACGTCGGACACGGCGCGCGGGAGGTGATGCTTGTGGGCGAGCTCGATGCCGTCGGGCACGTGCTGCTTGATGATGCGGGCGGATTCGGCGGGATCCTGGTTGTCGTGCGGATTGGCGCCGTCGCGCTGGTTTTCGCCAAAATAGGCGGCGTGGGCGGTCTTGCCGACATCGTGGAAGAGCGCGCAGACGCGGGCGAGGAGGGGATTGGCGCCGATGGCGTTGCAGGCGTTTTCGGAGAGCTGCGCGACGATCAGCGAGTGGTGATAGGTGCCCGGCGCCTCGAGCTGCATGCGGCGCAGGAGAGGGTGATTGTAGTCGGTGAGCTCGAGCAGCGTGATGTCGGTGGTGCGCTTGAAAAGCGACTCGAGGATGGGCAGCAGGCCGACGACGGCGATGCCGGTGAGCACACCGGTGGCGAGGCCGGCGGCCATCTGGCGCAGCAGCGTGTCGTAGGGAGTCTGGTTGGCGACGCCGATGAGGGCGGCAAACGCGGCCACGACGAGTCCGCCCGTGCCCGCGGCGCGGACGACACGCCCGCGGCGGCGCGCGTCACGGCCGATGGAGATGGCCGTGAGCGAGGCGAGGAACGTGAGGACGAGGAGGTCGAGGCGGTTGCCGTAGATGACGCCGGTGAAGATCGAGATGAAGAGCGCCATGAAGATGCCCGAGCCGGCATCGATCAGGATGGCGACGATGAGCGGCGCGAAGGCCGTCGGCGCGACGTAGGGCAGCGTCGAGGCCCACGAGCCGTCGCGCACGAAGAACTCCGCGCCGCCGGCCGAGTAGACCACGCGGACGGCGGCGAGATTGAGGATGACGACGAGGGCGAGGAGGCTGCAGCGGACGTTGCTGCGGAGGGTCTCGGCGTCCTCGATGCGGATGTAGATGAGCGAGGCGAGGACCATCGCGAGCACGAGGAGGACACGGCCGAAGAGGGTGAGGCCCTCCTTGAGCTCGGTGTCGCCGTGCTCGAGCATGTATTGGCGGTGGGCCATGAACATCTCGTATTGCTCCGGGGTGACGCGATCGCCGGCGTCGATGATGGTCTGGCCGCGCGTGACGTTCACGACGACGGGCTTGACGGAACGCGCCGCGGCGGACTCGCGGGCCTGCGTGGCGTCGCGATCGAAGACGACGTTGGGCGTAAGCCCGAACCGAAACACGCGGAACAACGCCTGCGCGGCAGGACGCGGCACGCCGTCGGTCGCCAGGCTCACGCGAAGGAGCGTGAGCGCGTCCTCCATCGACTGAACGGGCCGCCGGGAGGTGTCGCCGGAGGGCCGCGCGATCTGGAAAACGATGGCGTTGCCCGGGGTGGTGCCGGCGAGCGCGGCATCGGAGACGCCCTCGGCGTAGAGGTCGCGCAGCGTCGCAAGGCCGTTTTCGAAGAGGGCGGCGCGCGCCTTGGAGTCGCCGGCGCTCAGCAACGCGGCGATGTCGTCGGCGGTGACGTGATAGTCGCCGGCGGCATTGAAGGTGTCGGCCATGGCCGTGAACTCGGCCCGACGCGGCGTGAGGATGGGGATGTTGATCGGGTGGGCGGCTTCAAACGCGTCAAGCTGGGCAAGCAGGATGCGGGCGGCGGACTCGAAGCGTTGGAAGGGCTCGGGGTCGAGCCGGTAGACGGGCGGCACGCGGGTGATCAGTTGCTCGCGGGCGGCACGGGTCTTCTCGGCGCTTTCGAAGCTGAACGACGCGCTGGCGGTGACGCGGGTGGTGGCGACCTGGTCGGGGAGGACGGGAACGTTGAGGGTCGTGATGCCCGCGGAACTGATCAGCAGGATGGCGACGACCGTGACGACGAAGATGAGGGCGGCGACGAGGCGGGAGCGGTCGAGAAATTCGCGCGTGGCCGAGAGCGGCGGGGACACGCGGCCAGCCCGGCGGGCACCGAGGCCGCCGACGAGGAGTTTGAGCTGGTTGCGAACAGACACGGGAAATTGGGCGGGACGAATTGGGAAAGAGGGTGCCGGTGGAATTATCTAACGGGTAATTTCTGCAAGTGGAGCGCCAATTCTGCTGAGACAAGCCATGGCGCCCGGGCGATCACGAGGATGTTTTGTCCTCCGTGCCGGCTTCGGTGCCGATCGGGTTGCGGTAGCTGTCGTAGGCCTCGATGATGCGCTGGACGAGCGGGTGGCGGACGACGTCGGCGGCGCTGAACGTGTGAAAGTCGATGCCCGGGATGTCGGCGAGGATGTGCCGGACCTCGAGCAGGCCGCTTTGCTTGGCGCGCGGCAGGTCGATCTGCGTGATGTCACCGGTGACGACCATGCGCGAGTCCTCGCCGAGCCGCGTGAGGAACATCATCATCTGCTCGGGCGTGGTGTTCTGGGCCTCGTCGAGGACAATGAAGCTCCGCGACAGCGTGCGGCCGCGCATATAAGCGAGCGGCGCGATCTCGATGATGCCCTTCTCGGTGAGGCGAGTGACATCCTCGGCATCGAGCATGTCATGCAGCGCGTCGTAGAGCGGGCGGAGGTAGGGGAGGATTTTTTCGCGCAGGTCCCCCGGGAGAAACCCGAGGGTTTCGCCGGCCTCGACGGCGGGGCGCGTGAGGATGATGCGCTCGACCTCGTTCTTGAGCAGGGCCGAGACGGCGGCGGCCATGGCGAGGTAGGTCTTGCCGGTGCCGGCGGGGCCGATGCCGAAGACGACGGGGTGCGCCAGCATCGACTGGAGATAGAGTTTCTGGCCGAGCGTTTTCGGGACGATGCTCTTCCGGTTGGTGGCGATGACCAGCGGCCGGTCGAGGAGCGCGCGAAGCTGGTCGCCCTCGCCGCGGGCGAACGTGTCGGCGATGCGATGAAAATCGGGCGTGCGGATCGACATGCCCTGGGCGCGGGCCTCGTCGAGAAACGCGAAAAGCGATTCCGCGAGGGCGAGCGGCGCGGCGCCGGCCTCGATCTTCAGCCAATCGTCGCGGGAGACGAGTTTCACGCCCAGCATGCGTTCGGCATGGAGCAGGTTCTCCTCGTGGCCCGCGTAGAGCGAGTGAAGGTGGCGGGGACTCGGGAAATGGAGGGTCTTCGAGGGCACGGGGGAATTTCGGACTGGCGAAACCGGATGCCGGATGAGTCAGGCGCGGTGGGATCCGCTGCCGGATTCCGATTTCGGCTTTTCGCGGGTGGCGATTGCCGCCGTCAGGCGGGCCCAGGTGGCGTCGAGCGACTGCGGAAGGATGCGCGTCGACCCGATCACAGGCATGAAGTTGTTGTCGCCGTTCCAGCGCGGGACGATGTGGCCGTGGAGGTGGGCGATGCTGCCGCCGGCGACGGAAGCGCCCAGGTTGAAACCGATGTTGAACCCATCCGGCTTGAGCGCGGCGGCGAGGAGAGCCTGGCCGAAAACGATTTCCTCGAAAAGGTCGGCGCGTTCCACGGCGCTGAGCTCGTCGAGATCGGTCACCTCGCGGAACGGCACGGCGAGCAGATGGCCGGGGTTGTAGGGAAAACGATTGAGAATGAGAAAGGACAGCGGCGAGCGATGGACGATCAGCGCCGCGCGATCATCGCCGAGAGCCGGCAGTTCCGTGAACGGGCGCTTCATCGTGTCCGGGTAGCGCGGAGCCTCGATGTATTCCATGCGCCAGTGAGGATGGAGCTGTTGCATCAGGTCGGGATGGACGAAAGAGCCGGTTCGGCGGAAAAGGGGGCGAAGCGAAGTGGGTCGGGCTGGGAAAGTCAAAACCCTCCTCGGCGGTGACCGACCGCGCTGACGGACGCGGGTTGCGCCGCAGGGGCGGCGTCGGTTCTTCAACGGCGTTTGGGTCGCCGGTCGCGATGTCGTGTTTCCGGAATTTGCGGGTAAAAATCGGACATGGAGGTCAAACGCGTGGCTATAAAACGATGTTGGACAACTGAATAATGAATGAGTCGAGCGGGATGGAGTTGGAGCGAACAAAAATCGGTTTTCCCGCTTGCGATGTGATATGACGACCGTCATTCAATCTCACGCCATGCGTTATCCGCCCGCCCACAAGCAGTCCACCCGCCGCCGAATTCTGGAAGCGGCGGGACAGGCGTTTCGCGAGCGGGGGGTGGCGGAGACGGGTGTGGACGAAGTGATGCGGCGGGCCGGGCTCACGCACGGGGGCTTTTACGCGCACTTCAGCGACAAGACGGAACTGATCGCCGAAGCCTGCGCGGCGGCGTTCGAGGCGGCGGTGCCGAATCTCGAGCGGATCGCAGTGCTGCCGACGCGCGCGGCGCGGGCGCGGATGCTCATTGATAGTTATCTCGCAACGCGCCATCGCGACAATCGCGGATCGGGCTGCCTGATCGTCGCCGTCGGCGCGGACATGGCGCGGCTGCAAGGGGCCGCCCGCGCGGGCTACTCGCGGGGTTTCACGCAGCATCTCGACCGGCTGGCTGCGGCGCTGCGGCTGAGCCGCGACCCGGCAAAGAATCGCGACCTCGTCACGCAATTGATGAGCGCGCTGGTCGGCGCGTTGTTGTTTGCCCGGGCGATCGACGACCCGGCGCGAAGCGACGCGATTCTGCACTCGATGCGCCGGCACCTTCGCGCGGCTTACGGGGTCGACGGAATCCGCCCGCCCCCCACGAGTCCGGCGCATGATTTCATGCGCGCGATCTGATCGTTTTTCACCATGCTCAATCGTCCCACCACCCAACCCCGCCGCCGCGTGGCCATCACCGGCCTCGGCGCCGTCACACCCTGCGGCAACACCGCCGCCGACACCTGGGCGGCGCTCGTCGCCGGTCGCAGCGGGATCGGCCGGATCACGCGATTCGATGCAACCAATTGCGCGGCGCAAATCGCCGGCGAGGTCCGAAACTTCGACCCGGCGCGGCCACTGCCGGCGCCGTTGCACCCGCGTGGCCCGGGGAGCGATGCGGTGACGCAGGCGTTGACGCAGAAGGACGTGAAGAAATTCGGCCGGTTCGCGCATCTGGGCGTGGCGGCCGCGGTCGAGGCCTACGCGGATTCCGGGCTCGATGGCCACCGGGGGGCGCTCGATGCGAACCGGATGGGGGTGAACCTCGGCGTCGGGCTGGGCGGCCTGCCCGAGATGGAGGCGATGCACGATACCTGGAAGGCGGGTGGTTTCCGGAAGATTTCCCCGTTCTTCATTATCCAGATCGCGCCCAACCTGCTCGCGGGGCAGGTGAGCCTGCTGCTGGATTTTCGCGGGCCGAACATGAGCGTGGCCTCGGCCTGCGCCACGAGCGGCCATGCCCTCGGCGAGGCCGCGGCGGCGATCGCGCGGGGCGATGTCGATGCGATGATCGCCGGCGGTGCGGAATCGACCGTGACGCCGCTGGCCGTCGGAGCGTTTGCGCAGATGCGCGCGCTGTCGACGCGCAACGACGCCCCGGAGAAAGCCTCGCGGCCCTACGACAAGGATCGGGACGGCTTCGTGCTGGCGGAGGGCGCGGTGGTCTTCGTGCTCGAGGAAATGGAACAGGCGATAAACCGCGGAGCGCGGATCTACGCGGAATTGTGCGGATATGGCGCGAGCGCGGACGCCTACCATCTGTCGTCGCTGGCGCCGGGCGCCGAAGGTTCGGCGCGGGCGATGCAGGCGGCGTTGACGCGGGCCGGCCTGAAGGCCACGGACATCGACTATGTGTCGGCGCACGCAACCTCGACGCCCGGCGGCGATGGCGAGGAGGCGGCGGCGATCGCGAGTGTTTTTGCCGGCAACAGGGCCAACCTGCACGTCAGCGGCGTGAAGTCGATGACCGGGCATTTGCTGGGGGGCGCCGGGGCCATGGGTGCATTCGCGGCGACCCTCGCGATTCGAGACGCGGTGGTGCCGCCGACGATCAACCTGGAAAACGTCGACCCCGCATGCGGCGAACTCGGGCTCAACTTCACGCCCAGTGTCGCCGTGAGAAAGCCGGTGCGGGCCGCGCTCGCCAACAGCTTTGGCTTTGGCGGGACCAATGCCTCGATCGTAGTCGCCCGGGTATAGCGCGCTCCGTGGGACGGCCCTGGGCCGGCCCCGGGAACGGAATCCGGGGAGTTTCCGGCGAGGCCGGCAGGGTCGACCGCGGGTTTGACGCCCTGCGGCGACGCGACCATTTTTTGCGGATGCTGAGGGAAATCCCAAACGTCCGCCAGGAGGGTGGCGCCGGCCGACGGCGTTGGTTCGAGTCCGACGGACTCGACCTCGTTGTCTGGCAGGATGCGGCGGGTGCGCTCACGGGGTTTCAAATTTGCTACGATCTCGGTCACGGTGAACATGCGCTCACATGGCGGACCGATGGCAGCTTTGTCCACGACGCCGTCGACGAAGGCGACGATTCGCCGTTCAAGAACAAGACGCCGATCCTCGTGAGCGATGGCGCGGTGCCGTGGGCGGAATTGACGAAGCGTTTCGAGGCGTGCAGCGGCTCGCTGGAGCCAGCGCTCCGGGAATTCATCCACGAGCGGATGGTCGCGAAACGCCAGGGCGGTCGGTAGACGAAAATCGGGGGAACGGAGGCGGGCGGTTCAAACGGGCTCGCGTTTGGCGGAACGGATTGTTCGCTAGCCGCGGATGTTTTCCCTCTGGAAAAAGGCCGCGGGGGCGGTCACGGCGCCGTTTCTTGGCGCGCTGGTTTTGAGCGCGGGGTTTCTCGCGTTTGTGGCGTGGGACCAATCGCACTGGTGGCGGGTGAAGGAGGACTACAGCTTCGGCTGGCTCGTGCCGGTATTCGTGGGGTTCGTGGTTTACGATCGCTGGCCGAAAATCACGGCCGCGGCGGCGGCGTGCGCCGCGCCCGCGAGTCCGCGCGCGGCGGGATGGCAAAAATGGCTGCTGCGCCTCGCGCTGGGCGGGACGCTCACCTGCGGCGTGCTGTTGTTTCTGCTCGGGTCGTTTTATCGCGCGGGCGCCGGCACCTCGCAGCCCGGGACCCTGGCGATCACGCTGGGCGCGATCGGAATCCTGCTGCCGCTGCTGCTGCTGAACGCGCCGGAGCCCGGGCCGGGTGCGGCGGCGAAAGCCGGGCTGGGCGACGATGCGCGCGTGCGGCTGACGGCGCTGTTCGTGTTCCCGGTCGTCGTGTGGCTCGTGTCGGCGCCGATGGTCTCGGCGGTGGAATCGCAGTTGAACCTCTTCCTGCTCCGGAAGGTCGTCACCGTGGTGGCGTTTGTCTTCGACACGCTCGGGCTCGCGATCGAGCAGCAAGGCAACGTGCTGGTGCTGCCGAACGGCAGCGTCGGCGTGGAGGACGCGTGCTCGGGCATTCGCTCGCTGACGGGGTGCCTGTTCGCGGGCTCGTTTCTTGCCGCGGTTTTCCTGGACAGGCTGTGGCAGAAAGTCGCGCTCGTGGGGGCGGCGATGATTTTTGCGTTTCTCACGAACCTCCTGCGCAGCCTGTTCCTGACGGGCTGGGCCTACCGCTACGGATCGCGGGCGATCGAGGGGACGGTGCACGACGCGGCGGGCTACGCGGTGCTGGGGTTAACCGTCGTGGGCCTGCTCTGCCTGCTGCCGGTGTTCAATTTGCGGCTTTCGTTGCGGGAGGAGCCAGCGGCACGGTCAGAAACGTGAACATGTTTTTCGCCGCGAGGTGCCGGCGGGCGAGCTTCGCGAGGTCGGCGCGGGTGATGGCGAGGATGTCGGCTGCGCGGTCGCGGGCGGCGGCCAGCCGCTCCGGATGCTCCTGGGCGTCGGCGAGGACATTGGCGCCCCAATAGGCGTTGGTGCGCAACGTGTCGTTCATCTCGTGCAGATACGGCTGGCGGGCGCGGGTGAATTCGTCGGCATCGGGCCCGTGGGCCGCGAGGGCGGCGGTTTCGCGCTGGATGATCTGCAACGCCTGCGTGACGCGGGCGGGCTCGACCTCGGCGTAGAGCGTGAAGTAGTTCAGGGTGGAAAACCCCGTGCTCAGGACAAACGAGGCGGCGGGTGAATAGGCGGCGCCGAGTTCCTCGCGCAAATGGACCCGGAGGCGTTCGGTCAGCACCTGGGCGAGCACGATGCACCGCCGCTCCTCGTGCACGTCCTTCAGGCCGGGCACGGGCCAGGAGCAATCGATCGCGCACTGGTTCAACTTCGGATCGATGGCGAAGGCCAGAGGTGCGGCCGGCGGCTTCACGAACCGCGCGGCGTCGGCGGGGCGCAGCTTGGGCCGGGGGTCGCGTTTGGGCAGGGCGCCCAGCGTGTGGGCCACGGCGGGTTCCACCTCCTCCCAGGAAGTGTCACCGACGACGCTCAACTCGATGGCGCCGTGCTTCAACTGCGGGTCGAGCCAGGCGACGAGCTCGGGCAGGGTGCGCTCCTGGAGTTCGTTGATCGCCGGCACGCCGAACCGCCGGTCGCCGCCGAGCATCGTGCGCAGCGCCTGCACCCCGAACGGGCCGCCGGGCGAGGCGGCGAGCGAGGCATACATCGAGCCGAACCGGGCGTTGGCCTCGCGCATCGCCTCGGGCCGGTAAGCCGCATCGGTTAGGTAGGCGGTGATGAGTTGCAAACACAGGGGCAGATCGCGCCGGGCGCAGCGCCCCTCGAGAACGCAGGCATCGGCGTCCAGCTCGAATCCGACGGAGACCGCGCGGCCGGCGAGGAGGGCCCGGAGCTCCGGCGCCGTGTGCCGGCCGAGACCGCCCGCGGCGAAGACGGCGTTCGCGAGCAGGTCGATGCCCGGCTGATCCCTTGACTGCAGCAGCTTCCCGCCGCCGACGCGCACGCGGACGTCGACCACATCGGCCTCGAACGTCGTGGCCTTGAAGTTGCAACGCACGCCGTTTTCGAACGCGGTCAGCCGCACGTCGAGATCGGCGAGCTGGTCGTTGCGCACCAGCCGGCCGGGCGGCCCGAAGTCGCCGTAGGCGAAAACCGGCGGGGCGGCGGATTCGGCGCGGGGCGGGGCGGCGGATTTGCGGCTGCCGTTGAGCGCCGCGGCTATTTCCGGCCGGGTGATGCGAAAGGCGGGGTTGGCGGAGACAAACACGTGCGGCGCCCCGGTCGTCCACGCTTCGCGAAAAGCCGTGAGACAGTCGCCGGTGGTGGTGGCGGCGAGATCGGCGGCGAGGTCGCTCTGCTGGGTGGCCGGCGTGGGGAAGACCGCGCCGCTCACGAGCGACTCGACGAGCTGGCCGGCGAGCCCGTCGGACGAGCGGGTGCTGGCGGTGCGCACGGACTCCTCGTAACCGGTCGTGAACAACGCGCGGGCCTCATCGAGTTCGCGGGACGTGAAGCCGGACTGGAATGCGCGCCGGTGTTCGCGTTCGGTGTCGGCGGCGACCTGCTGCCAGTCGTCGATCTTCCCCGACACGGTGAGCGAGGCGAGGCGCCAGTCGGGGAGGTAGGCGGTGAGGCCGGCACCGGGCACGACGAACGAGGCGTCGGGCTCGTGGGAGATTTTTTCGAGCCGGTTCTGGAACATGACAAACGCGAGCGCCTCGTGCAGCGCGCGGACCCGCCGGGCGTGCGTGTCGGGAGCGCGCGGCTGGTGGGTGGGATGCTCGAAGGCGAGGCCGGCGCCGAGCAGACCGGGATCGGCAAAGATGCCGACGTCCGGCGGCCCGGCGGTGGCGGGAATGACGTCTTCGGGATCGGGCCGGGCCGGCCCGCGGGGCGCCAGCGGGCCGAATTCGGCGGCGATCAGCCGCGCGACGGCCGCGGGGTCGACCCCGCCGACGACGATCACGGCCATGCGGTCGGGCCGATACCAGGCGTCGTAGAATTCGACGAATTTTTCGCGAGAGAGATGGCGGATCGAGTCCTCCGTGCCGATGACGGCGCGGCGCACCTGGCGGGAATCGGGAAAAAGGAAACGAAGGTTCGCGAGACCGTTGCGGGCCTCGGGCGTATCGCGAGTCGCCTTCTCGCTGAGGATGACACCCCGTTCGCGCTCGATGAGCGCTTCGTCGAACGTGATTTCCGACGCGTATTCGCGAAAGACGCGGAGGCCCTCGAGCAACGTGGCCTCATGCGCGTCGGGCAGCTCGAGATGATAGATCGTGTAGTCGTAGTGGGTGAACGCCGTGCTGTCCGGGCCGAGTCCGAGGCCGAGGCGCTGCAACGCCGGCGTCAGGGAGCCGTTGGGATGCCCGCGGGTGCCGCGAAACGCCATGTGTTCGACGAAGTGGGCGAGCCCGCGTTCGTCATCGCGCTCCTGCAGCGACCCGACCGAGACGAGAAGGCGGAGCGCGATGCGATCCTTCGGCTCGGCGTTGGGCAGGATGGCGTAGCGCAGGCCGTTCGGCAGCGTGCCCCAGTGAACGGCCGGATCGGGCGGCAGGTCGCTGTCGACGGCGGGCCACGGCGCGGCAGAGGCGGTGGCGAGGCCGAGGAGCAATAGTCCGGTCGCAAGCTGAAACGGGCGGGACACGCAGCCACGATTCGGGCGCGAGCCACGCTGTCACGTGGAAAAAGCGGTGGGACCCCGCGGGCGCGTTGGGCGGCGGCGGCGTTTCCCACCGCCAGCGGGAAAAAACTTGAAAACGGGGTGGAGGGCGCCCGCCGGCGCCCCGCTCGATCCCGCGAGCCGCCCGTGACGAGCCCGTCGTCATTCAGGCCGGCTACTTTGCCGTGGGTGCCGACTCGGTCGGTGCGACGGAAACGGGTGTGATCGTGATGTGCGAGGCGCGGTCGGGGGTGAGATACTGTTTCGCGAGCGCAGACAGCTCGGCCGGCGTGATCGACATCGTGTCGGCATCGCGCGTGCGGCACCAGTCGAGCACCTCCGGCTTTTCCTGGGCGCGCGACAGGACGGGACCGAGCCAGTAGGTGTTATCGCGGAGCGATTGCTTCAACTGCGTCAGCAACGGTTCGCGGGCGCGGTTGAACTCATCCTCGGTCACGCCGTTCTTCGCGAGGTCCTCGCCGATGGCGAGGACGAACTGGGTGACCTTGGCGGCGGTCTCGGGGTCGATCTCGACGTGGGTGAGAAAATAGCCGTAGCCGGGATAGGCGTCGCTCGCCACGCTGCCGGCGCCGGGGCTGTAGGCGGCGGCGAGCTCCTCGCGGATCTTCACGCGCAGCCGGTCGTTGATGATGCTGCCGAGCAGATTCAGGCGGCGCAGCCGGCGGACATCGATGCCGTCCGTGGACGGCCAGTAAACGCGCACCAGGCCGCGCGGAATCTCGGTCGCGATGGCGTAGTCCTTCACGAACGGCTGCGCGGGGAACGACACCTTGCGCAAGTCGGCGAGCTCCGGCTTGGGATCGCGCGGCGGAAGCGCGCCCAGGGTCTTCGCAACGGCGTCGATCGTCGCGTCGATGTCGAGGTCGCCGACGATGGCGAGCTCGATGGGGCCGTGGGCGAGCTGCGGCGTGAGCCAGGCGCGAACCTCGTCGAGTGTGCGCGACATCATGACCTCCTTGGGCGGCATGCCGAAACGCGGATCTCCGCTCGCGAGAAGGTTGGCGACGTCCATCGCGAGCGGCCCGTCGAGCGTGTGTTCGAAGCTGAGATAGGCTTCCTCGAGACCCTTGCGGGCCTGGCGCAACGCCTCGGGCCGGTAACCGGGATCGGTGAGCCGCGCCGTCAGCAACTGCAACTCGAGGAGCAGGTCGTCGCGCGTGGTGCCACCGCCGAAGTTGAATGCATCGGTCGCGATTCCGAACGAGACGCCGACGTTTTTCCCGGCGAGGATCCGGCGGAGGTCGTCGACGCTGTGCTTGCCGAGTCCGCCGGCGACAAAGGTGGCGCCGGCCAGTTGCGCGAGGCCGCGCTCATTGGGCGGCTCGGTCATGCCGCCGCTGCCGACGCGGGCGCTCAGGCGGATGCGGTTGGCCTCGAAGGCGGTCTTCTTGATATTGAGGCGGACGCCGTTGGCGAACGTGACGAGGGTGATATCGAGATCGTCGACGTGCTCGCGTTTCTCGACCTTGCCCGGCGGGCCGAAGTCGGTGTAGCCCCACGCCGTGGTGGCCTCGACCGCCGGGCGTTCGACGGGCGCCGCGTGCGCCTCGTCGTAGGCGTGGGTGATGGTGGCGATGGCGTCGCCGGGGATCTTGGCGTTGCCCGCCACCATCAGGTAGCGGCCGGGCGCGGCGAAGGCGGTGCGGAGCGCGGCGACGCAGTCGTCAGGCGTGATCTTCTCGAGCGCGGGCTTGAAGAGCGCGAGGTCGTCGGCGGGCGTGGTAAAGACATCGCGGTGCAGGAGGCTCTCGGCGATTTCGTTCGCGAGCGGACCGGAGTGGCGCGTGGCGGCGGACTTGGCGGCCTGCTCGAGGGCGTTGGCGAAGTTGGCGGAGACCTCCGCGAGTTCGCCGGGCTGGAAACCGTATTCGATCGCACGCCGCAGTTCCTGTTCGCCGACGGCGAGCGCCGCCGGCCATTGCTCGGGCTTGCAGTTGACGTCGATCTCGGCCTCGCGGAACAAATCGAAGACCTCCTGCACGTCGCCGCTGGCGGAGGTGAAAGGGGCGTTCTCCTTTTTGGCGAGCACGGAGAAGCGGCGGTTCAGCATCGCGACGGCGAGCTGGCGCGGGAGATATTTCAGCCGGTTCGCGGCGGTGTCGGGCTCGAAGCTGTAGGGCGTGACCGCGCTGATCGAGATGCTGGTGGCCGGCGCCTCGGTCTCGGGATGGAACTGCACGCGGAGACCGTTGAACAGCGCGACGCTCCCGCGCGACAGCTCCGGGCGCGCGGGCGCGCGGGCCGCAATGGGCGAGAACGTCGTCGTGATGGTTTTCTCCACGGCTGCGGGATCGATGTCGCCGACGACTACGACGGCGATCTTTTCAGGGCGATACCAGGTGTTCCAGAAATCGACGAACCGGTCGCGTTGCGCCTTCTCGATGACGTCGGTCTCGCCGATCGGCAGCCGCGCCGGCACGAGCGTGCCGCCATACTCGAAGTTGTATTGCGCGACGCTGGTGCGGTAATCGACCGAGTCGCGATCGCGTTTCTCGCTGAGAATGATGCCGCGCTCCTTGTTGATTTCGTCGGGCAGGAGGAGCAGGCCGCCGGCGTAGTCGCCGAGGACGCGCAGGCCCTCGGCGAGCGTCTCGTCCTTGGTATTGGGCAGCTCGATCATGTAGAGCGTGCGGTCGAAGCTGGTATTGGCATTGGTGTCGCCGCCGAAATTCATGCCCATGCGCTGGAAGAACTCGACGAGCGTGCCGGGCTTGTAGTGTTCGCTGCCGTTGAACGCCATGTGCTCGAGGAAGTGCGCGAGGCCGCGCTGATTTTCGGCCTCATCGAAGGAGCCGGCGAGCACGAGGAGCCGGAGCGAGGCGCGGCCCTTGGGCTCGGCGTTCGGGCGGATGACGTAGCGGACGCCGTTCGGCAGCGTGCCGAACCGGGCGGTCGGGTCGGGCTTGAGGTCGCTCGACTCCTGCGGGAACGGCAGGGCGACCTTGCCTTGGGCGCGGCTCACACCCGGCAGCGCGAGGGGAAGAACGAGACAGAACGCGAGCACGGCGGGTCGGAGGAACTTCATCATGGCCGCGGAGGCTGGCCGAATCGGGTCCCGGGCAAAAGCACAAAAGGCCCGGCAGGCCGGCGGGCGCGAATTCAGATGGGTTGCGTCGCGGCGGCGGTCGGCGCAATGAACAGGGGTTTAACGATGCTCTGGCTTTACCGACTGCTCTTTGCGCCCGCGTTGCTCGTGACGGCGCCCGGCTATTTGCGGCGGATGCGGCGGCGCGGCGGCTACCGCGGCGGCTTCCGGCAGCGGTTCGGCCGGCATCCGCATTTGCCGGGGAAGCCGCCCGGCGTGCGCCGGGTGTGGCTGCAGGCGGTGAGTGTCGGCGAGATGCTCGCGATCGGGCCGCTGCTCGAGGCGCTCCACCGCGACCAGGTCGAGGTCTACCTCACCACCACGACGAGCACGGGATTCCGCCTCGCGAACGACCGCTATCTCGCGCTGACGCGCGGCGTCGGGTATTTTCCGATCGACTGGTGGCCGTTTGTCGCGACGGCCTGGCGGCGGATCGCGCCCGACCTCGTCATCCTGACAGAAGGCGAACGCTGGCCCGAGCACCTGCACCAGGCGGCGAAGCGCGGCGTGCCGGTGCTGGCGATCAATGCCCGGCTGTCGGATCGCAGCTTCCGGCGGATGAAGCTGTTTTCGTCGATCACGCACCTGATGTTCGACGGCATCACGCGGCTCCTGCCCTGCTCGGCGCAGGACGAGGCGCGGTTTCGCGAACTCGGCGTGCCCGGAGAAAAAATCTTCACGACCGGCAACATCAAGCTCGACGTGCACATCGCGCCGCTCGGCGACGCGGAGCGGGCGCGGTTGCGCGGCGAGCTGGGCCTGCCGGCCGGGCTGGTGCTGCTCGGATCCTCGACCTGGCCGGGTGAGGAAGAGGCGTTGCTCGACGCCCTGCGGCTGACGCGGGAGCGCGGCGTGCGGTGCGCGTTGCTGCTCGTGCCGCGGCATGCGGAACGGCGCGGCGAGATCGAGCGGTTGCTGCGACGCAGCGGGCTGAGGTTTCATTTCCGCTCGCAGGGCGGCGCCGCCGGCGAGGTCGACGTGGCGGTGGGGGACACGACGGGCGAGCTCCGGAAACTCACGCAGCTGGCCGATCTCGTTTTCGTCGGCAAAAGCCTGGCGCCGCACACCGAGGGCCAGACGCCGGTGGAGGCGGCGGCCCTGGAGAAACCGATCCTGTTCGGTCCGGGCATGAGCAACTTTCGGCTGATCGCGCGCGATCTCGTCGCGCGCGGCGCGGCGCGGGAGGTCGCCGACCCGGCGGCACTGGTGGCGGACGCGCAGGAACTGCTGCGCGACGCGACCCGGCGCGAGGCGCTGGCCGCGGCGGCGGGGCAGTGGCGGCGCGAGAACGGCGGGGCCGTCGAGCGCACGCTCAAGGTCATCCGCGAAGAGCTGGCCGGACTGCCGGAGGTTCCGGAGAAAAACGACAGCCGGCGGACGGGATGATTGTGACGGTGCGGTAAACTCGCGCCAAGGGATGACTGGCAATTGAACGCGCCGGCCGGGGCGGGCGTCTTTCGTCGCGCCGGTCGCTTTCGATTTGGTCAGGGTGTGTAGCTCCGGGGAAGGCCGCCCACGGGTTTTGGGCGGCCTTCATTTTTTCCCGGAACGGCGGGGAGGGCAGCGGCCCGGTTTTGCACAATCTTCACCGTGGACCCGTTGCCACCGCGGAGGTGGCGCGACCAAGGTGGTGCCGGCGTGAGGACTTTTCAGGAAATTTATTGCGCGCGACACGGATGCCGGCTCGAAAGATTCACCGGGCGGATGTTTTGGCGTGCGCTCCATTGGCGGGCGATTCCGTGGGCGCCACTGGTGGCGGTCCTGCATCCGGAGTATTTTGCGCCCGACCGGGAGCTGCTCGATGGCGCGGCCCGGGTGACGACGCGCCAGCAGCTCGAGGAGGAAATCAGGGACTACGCGATGGACGCGCGAAACCTGAACTGGTGGCGGCGGAGACTCCGCTGCCGGCTTTCGACGCACCGGCTGCGACGAATCGCCGCGGGTTATTTGTCGGAGCGGCAGCAGGCGCGCGCGGCGGGGCGCGCGATCGCGTGATCCCTCCGGCTCCGCGCGAGGCCGCCACGGCCCGGCGCCTCCGTTTGTTGCTCGAAGACATCGATCGGGCCGGACACATGCGGGGCACGGCGAGCCGGCTCGACTGGCTGCGGTTGAAGGCGACGCGAGCGGGCGCGGCGGCGCTTTATGCGTTGCTGGCCGAAATCCACCGCCTCGGCCTGCTGGCCGGCACGGACGCGGGAGTCCGCTGGCATCTGGTCCGGCAGGCGGCGAGGACCGGGACCGTGGCGCCGCCGGCCCCGACGCCGCGGTGCCACGCGACGTTTTTATTCTGGCGCGGCCTTCAACTCCGGCACCTCGCGCGCGCGAATGGGCGCGCGGCCTGGCACTCCCATGAAACGGACGGCGGTTAGCGTGAGGCTGGGTGGCGTGCTGGCGGCGTGCGCGGGACTCGCGGTGGCGGCGCACGCCGCGCCGGCGGACGATTTCGAGTCGGCGCTCACGTTCTATCGCCAGGCCCGCTATGGCGAGGCGCGCAGGATTTTCGCGCGGCTGGCGGCGGAGCGGCCGGAAGATCCGGCACTCGATTTCTATCTCGGGCGGCTGGCATTGTGGTTCGACGACGGGGCGGAGGCGCTGACGCGCCTCGAGCGGGCGGCGCGGCGCGAGCCGGCCAGCGCGCGCGTGCAAAACGCGCTGGGCGACGCCTACGGACTCGCGGCGCAGCAAGCCGGCCTGCTGGCGAAATTCAGCTGGGCGATGAAATGCAAGGCGGCCTACGAGCGGGCGGTGGAACTCGAGCCGGGCAACTGCAACTACCACTGGAGCCTGCTGGGCTACGATCTGGTCGCGCCGCGAATCGCGGGCGGCGGTGTCGACCTGGCGCGCGGGCAGGCGGCGGAAATCGAGAAGCTCGACCCGATGAACGGCCGGATCGCGCTGGCGACGATCGCGCTGGGCGAGAAAAAATTCGCGGCGGCGTTTGCGGAGTTCGACGACGTGCTGCGGCGCTCGCCCGATGATTTCATGGCCCTCTACCAGGTGGGCCGCTGCGCGGCGCTGAGCGGGCAGCAACTCGACCGCGGCATTGCGGCACTGCGGCGCTGCCTCGACCTGCCGGCGCCGGAGGGCGAGGGGAAGCCGGGGGCGGCGGACATCCATTACCGGCTCGCGGAGCTGCTGGAGAAAAAGGGCGACGCCGCGGGCGCGCGGGCGGAATACGCCCGGGCGGCGCGGGAGAATCCCGACTTCCGGCCGGCCAAGGTGGCGCTGCGAAATTGAGCGCGGCGGCGCGATTTCACCTCATCGTGACATGGGCGGGTGGCGATGGACCGATCCTTCGTGAAAGGCTCGCTCAAGTCCTACCCATGGAATTATCCCACTTTCCTGCTCCGACCAACGGGCATGCGCCCGAAACAATCGACGGATCGAATCGACCGGCGCTGGCGCTGGCGAAGCTGACGGTGCTGGGCGCCGAGGCGACGCCGCTCGAATCGCTGGTGCACCATCGCGAGTCGGTCGACGCCGGCACGCCGCTGGAAAGCGCGCACCGGGATTTTCGCGACCGCCAGGTGGAGTTCATGGCCGTCTGCCGGGAGGGGTGCGTGATCGGGCTGTGCGCCCGCGGGCAGATCGGCTTCGTGATGGGCTCGCGGTTTGGCTTCGCGCTCTACAGTCACAGCCCGGTCGAGACGGCGCTGGTCGCGGAGCCGCTGATCGTGATGCACGACACGCCGGTGCGCGAACTGCTCGACCGGGCGATGGCGCGCCACGGCGATGCGTTTCACGAGGAAGTCGTGCTGGTCGACGCGGACCGGCGGCTGCTCGGGCTGATTCCGGTGGAGGCGCTGGCGCAGTTGCAATCGCGGCTGGTCGCCGAGCAACTCGATGAACTCCGCCGGCAGCAGGCGGCGTTGCTGGAGCAGAATCTCGAGCTGTTCCGGGCGAACCATGCGTTGCGCCAGTCGCAGGGACTTTATCTGGGATTGTTCGAAGGCCACACGCTGGGGGTCGCGCTGCTCGACGTGGATGGCGGCATCCACGAGCACAACCAGCGGCTGGCGGAGCTGCTCGGGTTCGCCGAGACATCCGCCGCGCTGATCTCGCTCACCCCGTGGGTGGCGGAGACCGACCGGCCGGCGTTTCTCGCGCTGCTCCAGGCCCACGCCGACAGCGGGACGGCGGCCGCGACGCGGGAGCTGGTGCTCCACCTCCCGGGACGCGGCGCGCGGCTCTTTCGCTGCTCCACGGGTTGGATTCGCGAGACCGGGCAAATCTGCGCGTGCCTCGACGACATCACCGACCAGCGGACACTCGAGCGCAACATGCTGCGGCGCGAGAAGCAGACGCTGCTCGACACGCTGGTGGGAGGCATCGCCCACGAGTTGAACAACAAGCTGACGCCCGTCCTGGGGTTTGCCGACCTGCTCAGCGTGGACCGAGGGGCCGACGTGCAGCGCTATGCGGATTACATCCAGAAAAGCGTGGGCGAGGCGGCGGGCATTGTGCGCCAACTGCTGCAACTCTCGAAGCCGGTCGCACCAGCGGCGCAACTGGTGGATTTGCGGACGGTGGTGGAAGAGACGCTCGTGATGCTGCGCTTCCAGTTGCGCGAGTCGCCGTGCGAGGTGCGGACCGTGTTTTCCGCGACGCCGGTCTGGGTCATGGCCGAGGCCGGACAGTTGAAGCAGGTGACGATCAACCTCGTCTTGAACGCGCTCCAGGCGATGGAGAACCGCGCCGGCGGGATGCTGGCCATCGAGGTGCACGCCTGCGAGCCCGCCCGGCAGGCGGTTTTGACCGTGACCGACAACGGCTGTGGTATCGCCGCGGAAAATCTCGGCCGGATCTTCGATCCGTTTTTCACCACCAAGGGGCCCGAACGCGGCACCGGGCTGGGCTTGAGCATCTGTTTCAGTGTCGTCCGGCAACACGGCGGCGATATCGCGGTCGAGAGCCAGCCGGGCTCCGGGGCGCGATTCACGATCACGCTGCCGCTCGAGGACGTCGGCGCGCTGCTCTTCGCGCCGGCCACGGGGACGGCGGCGGCGCCCGGGCCGGCGGATGTGCCGCGCGGCGAGCGCGTGCTGGTGGTGGAGGACGAGGAGGTCGTGCGCCGGCTGCTGCAGGAAATGCTGCGGGCGCAATTCGGCTGCCGGGTGGATCTCGCGGGCAACGGCGCGGAGGCGCTGGATCTGCTCGTGCGGGAAAACTATGCGCTCGTGCTCTCCGACATCCGGATGCCGGTGATGAGCGGACCGGAGTTCTTCCTGCATCTGCGCGAGGTGCGGCCCGGCATCGCGCGCCGGTTTGTCTTTCTGACCGGCTATCCGGGGGACCGGCGGCTGGAGGAGGAGATCGCGCAATGGGATGTGCCGGTCATTCCGAAGCCTTTCACGCTGGCGCGGCTGGCCGAGGTATGCACGCCGTTCCTGCGCCTCCCACCGCCACCCGATGCCGCGGCGACGGGCGAGGACACGCGCCCGGATTGACGGGCGGCGCGACCGTTGACGTGGCGCCGGTTCAGGCCTCGACGGCGTCCGCCGGCGGGGCATCCGCCTCGACCTCGGACTCGAGCTCGAGCGGAAACTCCCGCGCGAAATCGAGGAAGTTCACGAGTTCGTAGCGGCCGTCCCAGTGCTCGACGACGGCCGTGAGCGACTCGACCCAGTCGCCGGAATTGAGGTAGTGGACGCCGCCGATCATCTTGTCGGCGGCCGTGTGGATGTGGCCGCACATCACGCCGGTGCAGCCCCGCTCGCGGGCGAGCTCGGCAATGTGGTCCTCGAAGTCGCCGACGTGGCTGACCGCCTGTTTCACGCGCGCCTTGATGGCCTTGCTGAGCGACCAGTATTCCTTGCCGCGCCACGCCCGCCAGGCGTTGTAGGCGCGGTTGAGCTTGAGCAAAAGCTGATAGCCCCAGTCGCCGAGGTGCGCGAGCCAGACGAAATTTTTCGTGACCGAGTCGAATACATCGCCGTGCAGGACGAGGTAGCGACCGCGCGGCCCCTCGTGGACGTGGTCCTCGACGATGCGGAGGTTCTCGAAGTCGAGCGGCAGAAACGAGGCGAGGATGTCGTCGTGGTTGCCGCGGAGGTAGACGACCTCCGTGTCGCGCTTCTCGAGTTTCTTGAGGACAATGCGGACAAAACGCGTGTGGGCCTTCGTCCACTGGCCGCCACGGCGGAGCTGCCAGCCGTCGATGATGTCGCCGTTGAGGATGAGCTTGTCGCAGCGGGTGTGCCGGAGAAAATGATTCACTTCGCGAACCTTGCAGTCCGCCGTGCCGAGGTGGACATCGGAGAGAATGACCGTGCGGACGCGCAGCAGTTTTTTCATGGCAGCTGGAGGGCGAAGCCGGCGTGGGCGGGGACGGTCGGAAACGCAACCGCGCGCGAGCTCGCGGGGATGAGCACGCGCAGGCTGCGGGGGTGGACGATCACCTCGATGGCGGTGCCGGCGGCGTGCGTTTCGCCGTCGGTGTGGATCAAGCCGGGCGCAACGCGCTCGATGACGAAGCGCGGGCCGCGCATCCGGCGCACCCGGGGGCTCTGGTCGACCGTGCCGAGAAAGAGGCGCACGGCGAGGGCCACGGCGCCGAAAAGCCCGACCGGCTCGACGGCAACGAGATCGAGCAGACCGTCGTCCACCCGGGCGCCGGGCGCGATGCGGGCATTGTTGCCGTATTGATCGGAGTTGGCGACCGCGACGAGCAGCATGTCGAGCGTCTCGTGGTGGGTCTCGGAGCGGATGGTGACGCGCTCGTGGTGCAATTCGCGCACGGCGGCGAGCGCGGTGCGGGCGTAGGCGGGCAGGCCGCGCTTGACGAGACCGTTGAAGCGGCGGCTGACGTCGGCGTCGAGGCCGAGGCCCATGGCGTTGAAAAACGGGAGGCCGTTGGCGGCGCCGGTGTCGAGGGCGGCAACGCGGCCGCCGGCGCCGGCGACGAGTTCCAGCGCGCCGAGCGGCGACAACGGCAGGCCGAGGTGGAGGGCGAGGCCGTTGCCCGAGCCGCAAGGAACCAGCGCGAGCGCGGCGGGCGAGTGCAACAGGGCTTGCGCGACCTCGTTCATCGTGCCGTCGCCGCCGACGGCGACCACCTGGGCGCACTCGGCGTGGACGGCCGCGCGGGCGAGGTCGGTGGCGTGGCCGGGGCCGTCGGTCGTCGTGAGGTCGGCGTCGAGGGAGCGCGCCGAGATGAAATCGCGGATGGCGGCGGCAAGCCACGGGCGGCGGCGGTTGCGGCCGGAGGTCGGGTTGAAGATGAACCGCGTCTTCATGCGACGACCGGGGCGCGCGGCGCGCCCGTCGTGGCGGGCGCCGGCGATGGAATGTCAACTATTAGTTGACAAGTCTCGGCGGAGACGGCGGAGCCGGCGGGGAGGGAGGGGGCGAGGACGTGGGCGGCGATGCCGCGCGCGGCGTCGGGGCGGGCGAGCGGCGCGAGGGCGGCGCGCCACGCGCGCCAGATGCGGCCCTCCTCGGCGAATGCGCGGTGGAGCGCGGCGACGACGGCATCAGGTGTCTCGGCAAGAGTGCCGGCGCCATGCCGGCGAAGGAGCTCGTAGTTGCCCTCCTCCTGGCCGGGCACGATCTGGTTGACGATCATCGGACACCGGGCGGCGATCGACTCCTGCGTGGTGGCGCCGCCGGCTTTGCTGACGACGGCGTGATGCGTCATGAGCAAACGGGGAATCTGATCGGTCCAGCCGAGAATCGTGGCGGGACGCCGGCGGGCGGCGGCGAGCGGCAGAAGCTGGCGGCGGAGGGGCTCGTCGCGACCGACGGCGCAGGTGATTTCCCAGTCGGTCGCGGTGAGGAGCCGGCGGGCGGTCTCGGCGGCGCCGCGGGTGCCGGAGTTGATGATGTAGAGGACGCGGGGCACGGCGCCGGCGTCCGCGAGAGCGGGCGGGGAAAACTCGCCGGCGTGCGCGCTGAAGAAGTCGGTGACGGGAAATCCGCGGACATGCAGGCGGGCGTCGTCGATGCCGGCGCGGCGGAGAACGTCGGCGGAATCCTCGTTCGGCAAAAACCAGCCGGCACACGGGGCGCGCCACCAGAGGGAGTTGATGCTGATGGAATCGGTGACGATGTTGAAGTGCGGGGAAAGGACGCGCCCGTTGGCGGCGAGCCGTTCGAGCATGAACGCGTAGACGGGATAGGTGCTGCAAATCACGGCGGGCCGTTCGCGGGCGATCAACCGGTCGAGCAAGCGGGTCTCGCGGGCCAGCATCCAGAGGCCGCCGGGCAGGATCGTCGACCGGTCGATCCAGGCGTAGGCGGCGCTCCAGGCGCGCGGGGCGCGGTTGATCAGGCCGAGGTAGGAGCGGCGGACGACGGCGTTGAGGCGCGGCGAGGCGAGGGCGAAGATGTCGGCGACGAGGGCGGTGCCGGGGCCGGCGGCGGCATCGCACGCCGCGGCGAGAGCGCGGGCCGCGGCGTTGTGTCCTTCGCCGAAGCCCGCGGTCAGGATGAGAACGCGGTGGTTCATGCGATGGCCGGTTCGGCCGGGATGGGATGGGCGCCGGCGATGGCGGCGAGATCATCCTCGAAGCGCGCGATGACGTGTTCCCACGACTGGGGTTCCACGGTGGCGCGCGCGGCGGCGCGCAACTGGGCGCGCAAGATGGGATCGGTGGCGAGGCGCACGGCCGCGGACGTCAGCGCGCCGGGTTGGTCGCACGGGACGGCGAGCCCGTTGAGCTCCGTCTGGACGAACTCGCTCGCGGCGGCGTAGTCGAAGCCCGCGACCGCCAGGCCGCTCGCCAGCGCCTCGGTCAGGACGTTGCCAAACGTCTCGGTGAGGCTCGCGTGGACGTAGATGTCGGCCGACGCGTAGTGGCGGGCGAGTTCGTCGCGGGGAATGAAGCCCGTAAAGATGCAGTGCGGATGCTCGCGCTGGAGCCGGGCGCGCAACGGACCGTCGCCGACGAGGACGAAACGGCAGCGGGGGTTGGCGGTGCGCATGGCGGCGAAGGTGCGGAAGAGCAGCGGGTAGTTCTTCTCCGCGGCCATCCGCCCGACGTGGATGACGACCGGGTCGTTGGGCGCGGCGTCCCACTTCAACCGGAGGTCGGCGGAGCAGCGCGCCGGATGGAACTGCCAGGTGTCGACGCCGCGCGAGAGGACGTTGAGGTTGCGGAAGCCGAGGGCGGTGAGTTCATCGCACAAGGCGACGGTCGGCGCGAAGGTGCACTGGGTGCGGTTGTGCACGTGCCGCAACCACGCCAGCACGGCCCGGCCGAGCGGCCCGAAGCCGTAGTGCTTGGTGTAGGCGTGGAAGTTGGTGTGAAAGCTCGACGTGACCGGCAAGCCGAGTTCGCGGGCGGCGCTGACCGCGGAGGCGCCGAGCGGACCTTCGGTGGCGACGTGGACGAGATCGGGGCGGTCGGTCCGCCAGCGCCGGCGCAGTTCGCCGCCGGCGGGCAGTCCGAGCCGCAGCAACGGATAGCCGGGGATCGGCATCCCGGGGAGGGCGATCTCGGAGAATTCGGGGTGCAAGCCGCCGGCAGGAAGATCGTGGCGCCGCGGCCGGTAAACGGTCACCGCATGGCCGCGCCGGCCAAGTTCCCGGGCGATGACACCGAAAGTCATTGCCACGCCGTTGATCTCCGGCGGGAAGGTTTCGGTGACAAGGGCGAGTTTCACGAAGTGCGCGCGTGGTGCGGGAGGGCGGAAGTGGTTGTAGTCATGCGTGCAGCATAGGCAGGGTGCCGTGCCAATCACGTGGCGAACGTGTTACGATTACGTCAGTTCCCCCCGGGCGAAATTTATGCAAATTAGTGGTTGCGCCGAGCCGGCAGGTTTCTACGGTCGCCCTTTTTACGCGGATGCAATCGCACGGCCCCAAACGCGTTTACACTCCAAATTCGCTCGAGTTCTGGTTCGGTAAGCTCGAAAACGACTGGTCCGGGGCCTTCACGGCCAGTCAGTTGGAACAGGGTCGCCAGATCTACCGGGACAGCGAAGTGCGCGAACTGGAGCTGACCGACCGCGACGCGATCGTTCACCGGCGGGTCGAGAAAAAGGACGAATATGCGGTCATCGAGTGGACCGCGGAAGGACTCACCGTGCGTTCTTCATCCACGGATCGCGAGCTGGCGCATGCGCTGGCAGTCGCCGGAATGCACGAGATCGAGGAACTGGTGGCGGATGAGATTTCACCCCTGCCCGGTGATTTGGCGAAGGATGACGAGGACGAGGAAGAGGCGCACACCGATGGGAACGGGAATGGCGGCCATAGTGGCGAGGGAAATGGCGACGGCCGCGGCAATGGCGCGGGTTTGGCGAAGAGCGCCGGCGCGGCGGTCGGGAATGGCCGGAGCGGAGTCGCGACGACGGCGGCCGGCGGAGCGAGTGGACTGGCGCACGGGCCCTCGCGCACGCTCGTGCTCGTGTTCAAGACCAAGTCGGCGGGCCTGACGTTCCAGGCGGCGTGGCTCGGTGCCGACAAGAAGACGAAGCATCCGGCACTCGGGCCCGAGGCGCACACGAACGGGAACGGCCACGTGACGTCAGCCGAGCGCGCCAAGCTGATCGGTCTCGCCGCTTACGCGCGGAAAGCGCACTTCCAGTATCATCAGGAGACCGGCGTCTACATCATGGAGTCGCTGGTGGAGATCCCGAATTTCCTGAAGACGGTGCTGCCGGCGTGGCGGCGGCTGTTCCTGATCGAGCTCGACGAGAAATCGGCGAACCTGCTCAAGGGCACGCGCACGATCGAGATCGAGGCGGTGGCCGAGCGCGGCGTGGCCGCCCCGGCGACTGGCGCGGACGGGTCCGGCGGCACCGGGCCCGCGGGTGGCGGCCCGGCGGGACAGGACGGCGGCACGGCGCTGAACTTGCGGTGGATTTTCCGCGCGGGCGAGCGGATGCTCACGGACGTCGAGGTGCGCGCGCTGCTGCGGCATCACGGTCAGCCGGTGATCCTGCCCAACCTGGGCATCGTGGCGCTGCCCGCGGAAAAGTGGGACTCGTATAATGCGTGGCAGAAAAACGTGCAGGAGACGCAGGGCGGAGACGGCACCGCGCTCTCGCCGTATCTGGTGTTTTCGCTGTTCAACGACGCCCGGTTGAAGCTGACGCTCTCACCCGAGATCGAGGCCTGGCGGCAGAGCGTGCTCGCGCCGCCGCCCGCGCCGCCGGCGCTGCCCGAGCTGCTGCGGCCGTATCAGCGGCGCGGGGTGGAATGGCTGCATCACCTCTGCGACGTGGGTTGCCACGGGCTGCTGGCGGATGAGATGGGGCTGGGCAAGACGCTGCAGGTTTTGTCGCTGCTCGCCGCGCGCCCGGTCGCGGGCAAACCGCACTTGATCGTCTGCCCGGCGAGCGTGGTGCCCGTGTGGCGGGAGGAGATCGCGAAGTTTTTCCCGCACCTCGACGTGGACACGCTGAAGACCGGGAACGACTTCACGATGCGTCCGCAACCGGTCATCTGGCTGGCGAGCTACACGCAGTTGCGGAAGCACCGGGCGATGCTCGAGGGCTTCGAGTTCGGCTACGCGGTGCTGGATGAGGGCCAGTTCATCAAGAACCCGGACGCGAAGATCACGCAGACGTGTTTCGCGGTGCATGCACAGCACCGGGTCGTGCTCACCGGCACGCCGCTCGAAAACCGCCAGCTCGATTTGTGGAGCATCTTCCGGTTCCTGCTGCCGGGGCTGCTCGGTTCGCGGAGCTCGTTCGAGGCGGCGCTCACCGCCGACCGCGAGGGCACGCTGACGCGGCTGCGCACGCAGCTCGCGCCATTCATCCTGCGCCGCACGAAGAACGAGGTCGCGCAGGAGCTGCCGCAGAAGGTCGAGATGGATTTGATCTGCCCGATGACCGACGTGCAGCGCGCGGAGTATGCGCGCATCTGCAGCGAGGGGCTTGAGCGTCTCGGTGACGACGTGGGCGCCGCGATGCGCGAGAAGTCCTTCGGGTTCCTCGCGCTGCTCACCCGCCTCCGCCAGACCTGTTGCGACCCGGACATGCTGCCGTGGCTCAAGTCGCCGCTCTCGGATTCGGGCAAGATCAACCTGCTTGTCGAGAAACTCGCGGAGATCGTCGGCAGCGGGCACAAGGTGGTCATCTTCTCGCAGTTCGTGATGCTGCTTGACCGCGTGCGTGCGGCGCTCGTGACGAATTTTCCCGACCTGCCGCGATTCGAGCTCACGGGCATGACGCTCGACCGGCTGAAACCCGTGCAGCAGTTCCAGGGCGCGACGGGCGCGGCGGCGATGCTCGTGTCGCTGAAGGCGGCGGGCACCGGGATCACGCTGCACGCGGCGGACTACGTTTTCCTGCTCGATCCGTGGTGGAACCCGGCGGTGGAGGCGCAGGCGGTCGACCGCGTGCACCGCATCGGGCAGACCAACACCGTGTTCGTCTACCGCATGGTCACGGCGGGCACGATCGAGGAGCGCATCCAGGCGTTGAAGGCGTCGAAGCGCGATCTGTTCGACAAACTCATCGGCGGACTCGGCGGTGACTTCGACCTGAGCCAGCACTTCACGTCGCTGAAGAGCCTCGTCACGCTGACGTGGCAGGCCGAGCAGGAGCAGGAACTCGAACCCTACACGGTGGATTGAGCCGGGGAACCTGAATCACGCGGACGTTGGCGCGTCCTGTCCGCTTTACGGCACCGGCGGGACCTTTGGGCCGAAGATGCCCCAGTGGAAGGTCTGGTCGAGCGCCAGCAACATCAACGCGGCCACGTAAAGCCACACGGCGACGAGCGCGATCTTGCCGATCAGCCGGCGGCGCGGGTCGGACGAATCGATCCAGGCGACGCTGGCTTCGGCGCCGGCCGCGGGCGGCGTGGACGCGGGCGCGACCGCGGCGGCCGGCGGAGTGGGTTTGTTCGCGGCCGCTTTGGAGTTCTTCTTGGCGCTCATGGCGGGCAGCGTGCGAAAAATCGGCGCCCGTGCAAGCCCGGCGCACGCGCCGCGACCGGGCCCGATGCAAACGCGCCTTGTCTGCTGGCGCGACCCGCGTAGATTCCGGGTCGCGTGAAATTCCCGGGCGAACCTTTCATCAGACCGAAAGCCGGCGCGGGTGAATCCGGCCGGACGCCGCGATGGCGCCGGCGCGGGGCGCCCGGCGACGGGCCGAGGCGATGAACGTGGTGACCGATCCGGCGGTGCTGCTGATGCGGCGGATGCTCCGGCTGCTGCGGTGGCGCGTGTGGATCCAGGAGCGGCTCCAGCCGACCGAGTGGCAGATCACTTTGCTGTGGGCGGCGCTCGCGGGATTTTTGGGCGCGCAGGGATCGATCATGTTTTCGGCGCTGACCGAGAACATCTACGATTTGTTCGGCGCCGGCCGGCCGGGGGTGGTCGACGCGATGCGCAACCTTCCCTGGTGGGGCTGCCTGCTCGTGCCGACGCTCGGCGGCGCGTGCGCGGGGGCGGTCCTGTATTTCGGCAACCGCCTGATTCGCGGCCAGGTGTCGACGGATTACATGGAGGCGATCGCCATCGGCAACGGCCGGATTCCGGTGCGCGCCAGCCTGATCAAGTGCGCGGCGGCGTTGTTTTCGATCGGCTCGGGCGGATCGATCGGGCGCGAGGGACCGATGGTCCAGCTCTCGGCGGTGCTGGCATCGTTCATGGGCCGGTGGCGCCAGTTCACGCCGCCGAAGCTGCGGCTGATCGTCGCGTGCGGGGCGGCGGCGGGCATCGCCTCGGCCTACAACGCCCCGATCGGCGGCTCGTTCTTCGTCGCTGAAATCATCCTCGGCACGATCGCGATGGAGAGCCTCGGGCCGCTGGCGGTGTCGGCGGTCGTGGCGACGCTGACCATCCGCGTCTTCACCGCGGCGCACGTGTTGTATACGGTGCCGGTCTTCCAGTTGAACTCGCCGTGGGAGATGCTGCCCTACGTCGTGCTCGGGCTGCTGGCGGGGGCGCTCGCGCCGGCGTTTCTCCACTCGCTGCAACAAGCGGAGCAGTTCTTCCGGGCGCTGCGGCTCCCGGTCGTCGCCCGGCTCGCGCTGGGCGGACTGGCGGTCGGGGCGATCGCGATTCGCGTGCCCGAGGTGGCGGGCAACGGCTACTCGGTCGTCGTCGACATCCTGAACGGCGCGCTCGTGTGGAAAACGTTGTTGGGGATCTTCGCCTGCAAGTGGCTCGCGACGATGTCGTCGTTCGGCTCCGGCGCGCCGGGCGGCGTGTTCACGCCGTCGCTGTTCATGGGCGCGGGCGCGGGGTTTTTGTTCGGCACGGGCATGCATCAAATCTGGCCGGTGGCGGCGCAGGATCCGCGGGCGTTCGCGCTGGTGGGGATGGGGGCGTTCCTGTCCGCGGCGAGCCACGCGCCGGTGATGGCGGTGATCATGCTGTTCGAGATGACCCTGAGCTACGACATCATCCTGCCGCTCATGCTGTGCAGCGTGATCGCCTACTACACGGCGAAGAGCCTCGAGGGCACGTCGCTCTACAGCGAGGCGATCAAACGGAAATCGGCGACCGTGCCGGAAGCCACGGGCTTCGACAACAGCCGCGTGGCGGACCTGATGCGGGGGAAGCCGCCGTTCGTGCTGGCGGCGGCGCGGTTCGAGGAAATCGCGCGGCTGTTCCTGAGCCTGCGCGTGAACAATCTCTACGTGACCGACGAGAACGAGCGCTTCATCGGCGTGGTGTCGTTGCACGACATCAAGCCGTATCTCGGCGAACCCGACCTCGCGAATCTCGTGATCGCGCGCGACATCCTGCGGGAGGATTTTCCGCGTGTCGCGCCGGACCAGCCCCTCCCGGAGGCGCTGGCGGGATTCATGGGCGTCGTGGCGGAGCGCCTGCCGGTGGTGGAACGCAGCGGGCGGCTGTGCGGCAGCCTCGCGAAAGGCGACCTGCTGCTCGCGCTGATGGAAAAGCGCAAGACGTCCGGCGTCGCGGCGTGAGCCCGCCGCCCGGAGCGGCGGCCGTCACGGGCCGGCGGCCGGCGCGGGCGGCGTGGCGTCGGCGGGGAGCCGGTCGCGTTCGTAGAAGATCCGGACGTCGGCGTGCTGCTGCGGCAGCAGCGCCTTGGCGCGCTGGAGGGCGCGCCGCGTGGCACTCGTGGGATTGGCCTCGGCGGGGAAGATGTTTTCCTCGCCGATCTGCGCCAGGAGGCCGCTTTTCCGCAGCACATGGGTCACATCGAGATTGCTGCCGCTGATGAGCAGGTGGCGGCCGGTCTGGCGCAGGTAGTCGTGGAGGTTTTCCAACGCCATGACCGTGGACGCATCGAGGTGGCGGGCGTTCTTCATCCGCAGGACGAAGACGCGGATGTTCTGGTTTTCCGCGAGGCGCCGGACCTCCTCCTGAAACAGGTCGGCGGCGCCGAAGTAGAGATCGCCCTCCACATGGATGATGGAGATCTCGGGGTCGGGCCGCTGGGTCGGATCCTTGAGCTCGGCGAAGTTGCCCTCGGCGTTGAGGACGTATTCGGCGAGGGTGGGCGTGCTGGTCTTCTGCAGGAACAGCGCGAGGGCGACGCCGATGCCGACGTAGATCGCGGTGTCGAGCTTGAGCAGCAGGCAGGAGCCGAGCGTGACGACGAACACGACGGCGTCGGACCGCGTCGAGCGGCAGGCGATGCGGATCTGGTGGCGGTTGATCATCTTGACGCCGACGCGGATCAAGTGGGCGGCGAGCGCGGCGACGGGGATGAAATTGAAGACCGGCGTCACGAAGAGCAGCACGAACAGCACGACAACGCTGCTGAGCATCGACGACAGCTGGGAGACGGCGCCGCTCTGGAAATTCACGGCGGAGCGCGCGAACGACGACGAGCCGGGCACGGCGCCGAAGAGCGCGCAGGCGATGTTGGCCGCGCCCATGCCCATCAGTTCCTGGTTCGGCTCGATCTTCTGCCCGCTCTTGGCCGCGAGACCCTTGGTGATCGATGCGGCCTCGAGCATGCCGAGGATCGCGATGGCGAAGGCGGTGCCGGCGAGATCGGGGAGCAGGTGCAGCTTGTGCTCGCCGAAATGAAAACCCGCGAAGACGGGAAACACGGCCTGCAGGGCGCCCTCGTCCTTGACCATCCGGAAGGGCGCCGCCGGCCAGAGCAGGAGGGAGAGCTTCGCCACGATCCCGAGCAGGGCGAGCCCGACGAGCGCCTCCGGCCAGGCGGGGCGGAACCGCCGCACGCCCTCGAAGATGAGGAGCGTGAGCACGCCGATGCCCAGCGCCCAGAATTCAAAATGCAGCGTCCCGAGGTTGGTGACGGCCTGCGCGACGTTGGTGAGAAAACTCTGCGCCGGGCCGACGTCGTAGCCGAGGAGGTTGTGGAGCTGGCTGGCGATGAGGAGCACGCCGATCCCCGTGCTGTAGCCGACCACGACGGAGCGCGAGATGAACTTGGTGATCTCGCCGAAGTTCAGGAGGCCGGCGAGGAACTGGATGACGCCGATGAGAAACGCCAGGTAGATCGCGAGCTGGAGCGGCGGCATGCCGGAGTCCGAGTGGGCGGCGATGGTGGCGGCGACGATCAGGCTGATCGAACTCGTCGGCCCGAACACGTGGTGGTGCGACGAGAAGAACAGCGAGCCCACGAAGCCGCCGACGATGAGCGCGACGATGACGGGTTGCGGCGGGAGATTGAGGATCAGCGAAAACCCGATCGCCTGCGGGATGGACACCAGCGTGAGCGTGGCGCCTGCGAGCAGATCGGCGCGGAATTTCGCCCATGAATAGCGGCGCAGCTCCGGGACAAACGGGAACCGCACCTTGAACATCTGCGAGCCGATCGCGGCGACTTCCTCCGTGAGCCCGGTGACACCTTCCATCATCCCATCACTGACCGACGAAATGCGCGCGTCGCAAGATTTATTGCGCCACCGGCGCGTGCCCGCGGCGCTACCAGACGGGAAGAAACCGCGGCCCCGGCATCCGGTCGAACGAAGGCAGGGGTTGCGCCAGGCCGACGAGGGCGCTGCCGAAGAGCAGCCGCCGTTGCTCGGGCGAAAGGCCCGGTTCGAGCATGGCGGTCCGGTAGTCGCGATAGATGGCTTCCTCGCGGCCGATTTTGTCGAAGAGCTGGTTGGAAGAATCGATGCTGCGCATGAGGGCCGGCACGTCCATCGGCTGGCCGGTCGCGGGATCGATCTGCGATTGCGCGACCGCGGTCAGGTCGTCGTTGATCGATTTCAGGCTCCGCGCCAGGGCGTCGTAACGCTCGGCGTTGGCCCCGCGGAAGTCGGCGTCCGCCTGCTGCAGGCGGGCCACGCGCTCCCTGATCGCGGCGAACGCCCGGTCGTTGCGTTCCTGCGGCGAAAGCGCCGCGAGGTTGTCGGGGAGGTGGATCGGCGTGGAGAACACGGACCAACGGGCATCGGCGCGCTCCTGCTCGATCGCGCTGCGCGCGCGTTGGTGGAGCTCGATGCGATCCGCGAGCCCCGGTGGAAGTCGCGGGGGCAGCCAGGGCGGCGGCGGCGGTGGCCGGGCGGCGAGATCGTGGCGGATGGCCTCGGCCAGTTCCGCGAGTGCCTTCAGCCGCGGCCATTGCTGGTCGGCCAGTTCGCTAAACACCTTGGTGCGCTTTGCCGCGGAGGATCGGTCCTGTGCGACCACGGCATCGTGCAGTTCCCGCTTCAGGACGTCCTTGTCGTGGTTGAACGTGCCGAGCTTGGCGTGGAGCTCCGGGGTGACTGCGCCGGGCAGGGAGAATCGCGAGGTTTCGGGAGAAAAGTAGATGACGAGGGGATCGCGTGGAAGAGTGGCCTGCGGTGGGAGGCGGGCCGCGTGATTTTTTTCGCCCAGGTCCATCGCGAGCTCCTGCAGCAGGCCGCGTTGTTCCGGCGTCAGGCCGGCTTGATAGAACGCCGTGGCGCGGAGCACCTGAAACTCCGCGTTTTCGCCGAAGTTGGCGGGGACCGAGGAGGTGGCGGACCCGGCCCCGAGGTGCCACCCCCGGCCGTCATTCCAGTTCGCGCCCGAACCGAACCAGCCGCCGTGAATCAGGTCCGCGCGCAGTTGGTCGGCCTCGTTTTCGAGGGCAACGATCCGCGGGGTCTGCACGCGCGCGAATTCGCGCAGCTCGTTCTCACGCGCGGCGGCGTCGAACGCGGCCGTGACGGTGAGTTCGTTTTGGAGATCGTTCAGCAGCGACGCACGGGTCGCGCGATAGGCTGCGAGGCGCTGCGCGGGTTTCTCCCCGAGGTGGCCTTCGAAGAGGCGCGTGCCAAGCGGGGGATAGAACCACTCGTTGACGCAGTCCGCCAGTTCCTCCGGAGGGTAAACCGGCCGGCCGGAAACCGTGGTCCGGACGCTGGCATATTGGGCGATCGACGCGCCGAACACCGGCGCCGTTGGCGGAAAGAATGTCACGCGATACGACAACGCCTGCATGCCGTCGGCGGCGGGAGCGTCGCGGGTCAGCGGGGGCGGGGTTGGCGGGGGAGGCAGCTCGCGCGAGTCGGCCGAGATCGGGCCGTCGCCGTCGGCGGCGCGCACGCCGAGGGCGAGAGCGTGGACAGCGAAAACGACAAGGCGGAGAGCGGGCCTCATGAGGGATGAAGGACGTTCGAGACCGCGGCCAACAGAGCCAACAAGGGGCGGTGCGACAAGATCAATTGCGATGATGACCGGCGACGATCGAACCTCGCCCGCGCGGAGGACGGGACGAAACGGCGGAGCGCGACGCAGGCGGCGGGCGACGGTGGAGCCGCCCTGGCGCGTGCTCGTGTGACGAATGGGTGAAAGCCGCGGCGGAAATCCAACGTTGGCGCTCGCGCTGCGTCTACGGCATCCGATTCGGGTTCTATGGTAGGAATCCGATGCCGGTATAGTCTGAACCGTTAGGAGGAGGCCGCCCGCTTGACCGGGCGGCCTCCGTTGGGTTCCACGGCGGCGGAATCGTAACAGAGACAGACGGACGCCGTGCGGAGGGAGCGCCCGGGAGGCGGCCGCGGGCCCGCCATCGCGGCGGGCAAAGGTGCGCGGGCCGTTTCACAAACTCGTCACCGATTCGTTACCGTCGCGCCATCCGCCTGTGACATTCGGGCCTTAGCTTCCTGTCTCCCAGCAATGGCAGCCAACCGTCGTTGGCGCTCACCGTTCAGTTGGAAACACGTCAACTCAGGACCGAAACAAAGATGAAATCATTCCAGAAAATCCTCGCGGGCATGCTCGCGCTCATGATCGCCAGCGTCGCGATGGCGCAATCCACCACCGTTCGCATCACCGGATCGACCGCCTTCCGCAAGGCCGCGATCATCGGGATCCAGAACATCCTGCAGACCGGTTACACCTATGGCTACACCGGCAGCAGCGTGACGGGAGGCAGCCAGGCGGTGTTTGTCGGCACGACGAAGGTCGGCAGCCTTCCGGTCGTGATCAAGTGTTCGTGGGCGGGTTCCACGGGCGGCGTGCAGACGGTGGCGCAGCAAAGCCCGGTCATCACGCGCACCGACTGGATTTCGGAAACGGGCAACACGCTGACGGCCGCCGGCGCCGCGCTGGCCTCGCCGGTATTCGATGCCGCGACGGCGGCCGATGTCGCTTTTTCCGATTCGTTCCAGGCCTCGTCGATCGCCTATGGCCCGGGTTACACCAACCTGGTCGACAACATCGTTGGCGTCGTGACGTTCGTCTTTACGAAGGGACTGAGCGCCGACCCGACGGTTTCGGCGGCCCTGGCCAATTTCACGAACATCACGCCGCTGCAGGCAAAGCTCGTCCTCGCGGCGGGCGCCCCGCTCTCGATGTTCACCGGCAGTTCCGCCGACTCGGCCATCTATGTCTACCCGATGGGCCGCGATGAGGATTCCGGCACGCGGCTCAGCGAGCTGTCCGAGTCCGAGTTCGGGATCTTCAATTCGCCGATCCAATATCAGCCGACGCCCCAGTCGGGCGGCTCGATCACCTCGATCGCTCCCTGGCCGGCCGCCACGATTTTGGGCTTCAACTATCCGGCGGGCCACTCCGGGTTCTCCGGCGGCGGCGCGCTGGCGACCGCGCTCAATCAGCCCGTCGCCGCCACGGCGAAAGATTCCTTCGGGGCCAAGTTCGCGCTGATCGCCTACTTCGGCGTCAACGACGCGGCCGGCGTCAACGGCGGCGCCAACAACCTCACGTTTAATGGCGTGCCGTATAGCGACGCGGCGGTCCGCGAGGGCAAATACACCTGCTGGTCCTACGAGCACCTGATGTATCGGCCGACCTTGACGGGCAACACGAAGACGGTGGCGGATCAGATCGCGAACCAGATCAAGACCGCCGATGCCGCCCAATCCGGCGTGCTCCTCTCGACCATGAATGTCAGCCGCGCAGTCGAAGGCGGCACGATCATCCACAACTGATCGGCGCGCTCCGACTCACCCGCAGGCGCCCGCTGCACGCTCCGATCCCAACCAACGCGGCACCCTCGCCTGGGAAGACCTCAATCTTGAAACGGCCTGTTCATAAATGAAAAAATCTTTTTCGACTGCTCTCCTGGCCTTGATCGGATTCGCCCTGCCGGCGTCCGCGCAAGTCCAGGCCAACTACAACGACCTGATCCTCGGTTTCCGGGCGACGGGCGGCCAGGGCCAGAATACCAACCTCGAGGTCAACCTCGGGAGCGTGGCCCTCTATACGAACCCGGCGTCGTCCCCGATGGTGGTGACGCGCCTGTCGGCGTCCGATCTTTCCGGCACCTACGGGGCAACGTGGAAGACGCGCACCGACCTCGTCTGGGGCATCATCGGCACCGCCGGCCGCGTCAGCACCGGCCCGACCGGCCAGCCGGCCGCGACCCTCTGGGCGACGAAACCCGAGGCGACCGTCGGCACCCAGTCCGCCGCGTGGACGCCGGGCAGCCGCAACGGCCAGACGAATGCCTCGGCGTTCATCGAGTCCCTGTTCATCGGCGCGCCCGGCAGCCTGAACGGCGCGAGCGCGAGCCCGAACAGTTCCTACTCGTCCCTGATTAATGCGACCCTGGCTGGCAGCTACACCGTGCAGAACACGCAGCAGGCGGGCACGAGCTTCCAGTTCTTCAACCCGTCGATCGACAACAACACGACGATCGGCTCCGCCACCTACGTGGTCTCGGACTTGTATGAATTGCAGCCCGGCGCCGTCGCCGCCACCTATGTCGGCTCCTTTGGCCTGAAATCCGATGGCACGCTGGTGTTCGCGACCTCGGCCGCCTTCTTCACCGGTTCCGGCACCGCGCCGGCCGTGACGACGCAGCCGTCGGCGCAGTCGGTGGCCGCGGGCGGTTCGGCCACGCTGACCGTCGCCGCGAGCGGCTCGCCGACTTTTGCCTGGCAGCAAAACGGCGCCAGCGTCGCAAGCGCGACGAGCGCGACGTTGACCCTCGCCAGCGTCCAGCCCGCGAACACGGGGCTCTACACGGCGGTCGTCACGAATTCGACCGGCTCGACGACGAGTGCGCCAGCCGTCGTCGGCGTCACGACCACCAGCAAGGTGATCGGCACGGGCACGGACATCGCGGACAACATCGCCCATCCCAACGGCAATATCTTCGACCAGGTTTTGATCACGGGCGCGGCGGAGAGCATCACGGCGGACGCCGGCCAGGTCACCCGCACGTCCTACATCGACCTGAATGACGACATCGTGCAGATCGAGTTCTCCGGCGCGGGCACGCTGTCCGTCGTGCTGACCGGCTCGTCCGGGCCGGCGGCGCCGATCAACTATAATCAGCCCACGACCCTCTACATGAAGGGGCACGCGGGGCTCGTGGTGGTGGGAGCGAACGAAACGACGAATCTGGGTGTCTTCACCGTCGGGCGGGCGACGGCCAACGACCCGACGGGCGCCTACAACATCACCCTCGCTCCCAACACGACGACGAACAATCCCGCGAACAACGGCAGCCCGCTGTTCACCGGGCATTCGACCACGGCGTATGATGGCGTGGCGGACATCGCGTTCGTGGCGATTTCCAGCACGAACGGCAAGTTCGGCGGGCTGCGGACGGCGAACGCGACCTACTGGGCGACCACGGGAATCACCGGAGTCTACGCCCCGGGCGTGGAGTTCACCGGTCCGGTTTATGTCGGTGACATCAACGCCAAGACTTCCGCCACGTCGTATCTGACGATTGGCAAGGCGGACGGAAACCTCTGGGTCACCGGCGGCGATCTGTCGCAGGACAACGGGCGGTCCGTTCAGGTGGCCGGCTTTACGGCCCTGCACTTCAAGGATGGCAGCACCTCGGGCAATGTTCTCATGCCCGCGCAGGCCAACAAGGGCGTGCTGGTCCAGAACGGCACGGACGTGACCTCGCAGGTCGTCCTCGCCCCCGGCCTCTAAGTTCACGATGCGCGGGCCAGGACACCGACCGTCGGGGCCCGCGCCAAAACCCAGACTCGAGCATTCGTCCCAGCCATAATGCGCGGCCTCTCCGTTTCAGCCGGAGGGGCCGCGTTTGTTCCAACTTGCCGTGATCAGCTCTTTGTCACGATCCCGTGAACGAGGTCCGCGCGCGATCAGCTCCGCGCTGCGCCGCGCGGCGACGCGTTGGCTGGCCGGGGTTTTGACGGTGACCGCCCTCGGCGTCGTTGGGCGGGGTGCAACGGCGGCGGCCTCCGCTCCGCCCGACCCCGGGACGTGGTTCATCCACGAGTATCGGGTGCAGGGAGCGCAGCATCTGCCGCGCGAGACGATTGAAGAGGCCGTTTACCCCTTCCTCGGCCCGGAGCGCACCGCCGCCGACGTCGAGCAGGCCCGCGCCGCCCTTGAGAAAGCCTATCGCGACGGCGGCTGGCAGACCGTGGCGGTGCAGGTTCCGCCCCAGCAGGTGAAGGGCGGGGTCGTGACGCTGCAGGTGGTCGAGGGCGTCGTCGAGCGCCTGCGGGTGCGGGGCGCGCGTTTCTCCTCGCCGGATGCCATCAAGGCGATGACGCCCGCGCTCGCCGAGGGCCGGGTGGTCAACTTCAACGACGTTCCACGCGAGATCGTCGCCCTCAACCAGCTCCCCGACCGGCGCGTGACGCCTGTGCTGCGCGCGGGTGCGACGCCCGGCGGCGTCGACGTCGACCTCAACGTGGTCGAGACCTCGCCCTTGCATGCCACGGTCGAGCTCAACAACCGCCGGAGCGCGGACACGACGGCGCTGCGCGTGAACGTTTCCGCGACGGACAATAATTTCGCGCAGCGCGACGATTCGCTCGGGCTCAGTTTCCAGGTGGCCCCGCAGCGCTCCGCCGACGCGAAGGTGCTCTCCGCCTATTATCTCGCGCGCTATCCGGCCGCCGGCGGCCTCAGCCTGCTGTTCCAGGGCACGAAACAGGACAGCAACGTGTCGACGCTCGGCGGCGCGGCGGTCACGGGCCGGGGCGAAACGCTCGGCATCCGCGCGCTCCTGCGGCTGCCCGGCGCAAAGAATTTCTACCAGTCGGCGAGCCTCGGTTTCGACTACAAGCACTTTGACCAGACGCTGCGCGTCGGCGACAGCGACTTGATCGCGCCGATCACCTACTGGCCGCTGAGCGCCAACTACAGCGCGACGCTGCTGGGCGCGAAGCGCGAGACCGATCTCAACGCCGGCGTCACGCTCCATCTCCGCGGCGTGGGCAGCGATCCGGCGGCGTTCGATGCGCGCCGCTACCAGGCGGACGCGGGCTTCTTCGTCCTGCACGGCGATCTCTCGCACACCACCGAGATCGGGCGCGGCATCCAGCTCTTCGCGAAGGCGTCGGGGCAACTCGCGAACCAGCCGTTGCTCGACAGCGAGGAGGCGAGCGGCGGCGGACTCGGCACCGTGCGCGGCTACCTCGAATCCGAGGTGGTCGGCGACAACGCGGCGTTCGGCACCCTCGAGCTGCGCGCGCCGCCGTGGCGCTTCAAGGCGGTCGAATGGCGCGCCTACGTGTTCGGCGACGCCGGCGCGTTGAAGATCCAGCAGGCGCTGCCGCAGCAGCATTCCTATTTTTACCTCGCCAGCTACGGCGTGGGCAGCCGGCTGCGCTGGCAGGACAATTTCAACGGTTCCCTCGATGCCGGCGTGCCGCTGGCTGGCCAGGCGCAAACCCAGGCGCATGACCTGCGGTTCACGTTCCGGCTGTGGGCCGACTTCTGATTCCTATGATGCCACGCGCGAACCCAACCCATCGTCTCGCCCTGCTGCTCGGCCTCGCGGCCGCGTTGTCGTTTCCCGCCAGCGCCCGCGCGTGGTGGAACGCCGACTGGCCGCTGCGCAAGAAGATCACGATCGACACCGCCGCCACCGGCGCGGCGATCGCCGACCCCATCGGCAGCGCGCCCGTGCTCGTGCGGCTGCACGACGGCAATTTTCCGTTCACGGCCGCGAAGCCCGACGGCGCCGATCTGCGGTTCATCGCCGCCGACGACAAGACGCCGCTGGCGTTTCACCTCGAAAAATTCGACCCGTTGCTCGACGAGGCGTTCGTGTGGGTGAAGGTGCCCGACCTCAAGCCCGGCGCCCAGGCGAGCTTCTGGCTCTACTACGGCAACACCGGCAACTCGGTCGCGCGTGCCGACGACGCGAAGGGCACCTACGATGCCGACACGGCGCTCGTCTATCATTTCGCCGAGCACGGGACCGCAGCCGCCGACGCCTCGGCCTCCGGCCTCAACGCCTCGAACGCCGGCACCGCCGCCGATGGCGCGATGATCGGCACGGGGCTGCACCTCGACGGGCACGGGGCGGTCACCATCCCGGCGTCGCCGGCGCTCGCCTGGGCCGAGGGCGCGGCATTCACCTGGTCGGCGTGGGTCAAGTTCGGGCCGCCCCAGGACAACGCCGTCATTTTCAGCCGCGCCGACGGCGTCAACGGATTCGTGATCGGGGTGAACAACGGTTTTCCATTCGTCGAGATCACGAACGCGCGCGGCTCGCAACGCAGCCAACCCGCCCAGCCGGCGGTGGCGTCGGGCTGGCGGCACGTGGCGGTCGTGGCGACCGCGACGAAGATTGCGTTGTATATCGACGGCGAGCCGCACTCGGCCATCGACGTGGGAGTGCCCGCCCTCGCCGGGCCGGCGTTCGTCGGCAGCGGTCACGGTTCGGGGGTCGCCGACGCCGTGCTCGGCGGGGGAAATTTTGTGGGCGAGATCGATGAACTGGAAATCTCCAAGACCGCCCGGCCGCTCGGCTTCGTGAAATTTGCCGCGCTGGAGCAGGGCGGCGACAAGGCGGCGGCGTTGCTGCGGTTCGGCGAGGAGGAACAGCCGAAGAGCTGGTTTGCCTTCCTGAAGAACGGCTACGTCGGCGTCATCATCGGGTCCCTCAGCGTGGATGGCTGGGTCGTGATCGGAATCCTCGGCGTGATGGCGGTCATCAGCTGGTTCGTGATGATCGGGAAGGCGCTCTACCTCGGACGGGTGGGGAAGGGCAACGAACTCTTCCTCGGGGAATGGCGCCAGGTGGCGACGGATCTTTCCGTGCTCGATGACGGCGACAGCGCGAAGGCAAAATCGCTCGGCGGCCGCGTCAGCGGGGAAAACCAGCGGATCATGCACGCGGCGCCGCTCTTCCGGGTCTACCACATCGGCGTCGAGGAAATCCGCCACCGGCTCGCCGCCGACCGCAACTCGAAGGTCCTCTCGGCGCGCTCGATCCAGGCGATTCGCGCCTCGCTCGACGGCGGACTCGTCCGCGAGACGCATCGCCTCAGCAGCCAGATGGTGCTGCTGACGATCGCGATTTCCGGCGGTCCGTTCCTCGGCCTGCTCGGGACCGTGGTTGGCGTGATGATCACGTTCGCCGCGGTGGCGGCCGCGGGCGACGTCAACGTCAACGCCATCGCGCCCGGCATCGCCGCAGCGCTCGCCGCCACGGTCGCGGGCCTTGGCGTCGCGATTCCCTCGCTCTTCGGCTACAACTACCTGCTCACGCGCATCAAGGCGGCCCAGTCGGACCTGCACGTGTTCATCGACGAGTTCGTCGCGAAGATGGCCGAGTTCTATTCCGAGGCGGCGGACGCCAACCGCACGATCACCAAGGCGCCGTTCGCCCCGAGCGAGCCGCCGATGCCGGCGAGAAAGTAAACCGCCATGCAAGCGCCCACCGAAGACAAGCCCTACGACGACATCAACATCACGCCGATGCTCGACCTGGCGTATGTGCTGCTCGTGATCTTCATCCTCATGTGCACGGCGTCAGTGCAGGGCGTGAAGGTCAACCTGCCGCGGGCCAGCGCCGCCCCGAGTCTCGCGAAACCGAAGACGCGGGCCATCACCGTCAACAACCAGGGCGACATCTTCCTCGACACCGTGCCCGTGACGCTCGCGGAACTCGAACAGCGTCTCGGTCAATACAAGGCGGCAACGCCGGACCTGCCGGTCGTCGTGAAGGGCGACAGCGCCACGCAATACCAGGGCATCATGGACGTGCTCGACGTGATCGGCCGCGTTGGAATCACGCAGGTCGGCCTCGCCACGAAGGCGCGCTGACCGCCACTCCCGTCCGCAACCTTCCCGCCGATGCCACCCGAATCGCTCTCCGATACCGCCGCCGAGGAACGCGGGTTTTTCCAGCGCTTCGGCTTTGCGTTGGGGATTCTCGGCGTGCTGGTCGTGATCGCGGTGATTTTTGTCGGCCAGTCGTTCGGTCACTCCGGCCCGCCTCCGCACCGGATGCCCGAGGTCGTGATGGTGAAGATCGTTTCCACGCCGCCCCCGCCACCACCGCCGCCCCCGCCGCCGCCGAAAATGATGGAGGACAAAATGGTCCAGCAGGTGCCGGTGGATGACTCCGAATCCAAGCCCGACGACGCGCCGGCACCGCCGGCGGCCGATCTCGGCACGAGCGTCACCGGCGGCGGCGGATCCGACGCCTTCGGTCTTTCCGCCAATCGCGGCGGCGGATTCCTGGGCGGCCCCGGTTCGCGCGGTGGCGGGAGCCGCTGGGGCTGGTATGCGAGCGCCGTGCAGGCGACCGTGAGCGACGCGTTGCGGCGGAATCCCCGCACGAAGGATGCGAGCTTCCGGATCGAGGTGCGCGTCTGGCCCGATCTCACCGGACGCATCACGCGCGCGACGCTCGCGGGTTCCACCGGCGACCGGGCGGTCGACGCTGCGATCAAGACCGAGGTTCTTGCCGGCCTCCAGCTCAGCGAGCCGCCGCCGGCCGGCATGCCACTGCCAATCGTAATGCGCCTCACCGCCCGGCGCCCGGATTGAACCCACCTTTTCGATTATGCCCGCCTGCCATCGCGCCTGCCAAATCACGCTCGTAATCGCCTCGCTCCTGCTTGTCGGGAGCGCGGCCGCGGCTGATGCGCCCGCGCCGATCCCCCGTTCCCAGAACCTGACGATCAATCTCATCCGCCGGCTCGTGCAGCGCGGCGTCCTGTCGCAGGCCGATGCCGACGACTTGATGAAGCTCGCCGAGCAGGATACCGCTGCGGCACAGGCCGGGGCCGCCGCGACATCGGCGGCGAATCCGACCGCGCCGGCCACAACGCCGGCGAACGACGACACCGTGCGCGTCACCTACGTGCCGCAGTTCGTGCGGAACCAGATTCGCGACGAAGTGAAACAGGAGGTGCTCGCACAAGCGCGCGACGAACGCTGGGCGGCGCCGCGCAGTTTCCCCGAGTGGGTGTCGCGCTACACTTTGTTCGGCGATATCCGGCTGCGCGGGGAGGCGCTGTTCTACCCGGCGGGCAACGACAACACGGGCGCGTTTCCGAATTTCAACGCGATCAACACCGGCTCGCCCTTCGACGTCACCGGCACCGTCTTCTCGCCGCAGAACAACGTCGACCGCGACCGCCAGCGGGAGCGGCTGCGGGCGCGGTTTGGCGCCGACATCGACCTGGGCGAGGGCTACACGGCGGGCGCGCGCATCGCGACCGGCGAAAACAGTTCACCCGTCACGACGAACCAGAGCTTCGGCGCCTCCGGCGGGTTCGGCAAATACGCGATCTGGCTCGACCGGGCGTTCCTCAAGTATCGCACGGCGAACTGGTCGGTCAGCGCCGGCCGGTTCGACAGCCCGTTTTTCGCGAGCCAGATGGTGTTCGACGAGGATCTCGGGTTCGACGGCGTCGCCGGCCAGATGAAGTTTTCCCGCGGCGAAAACCTGAAGCCGTTCGCGACGGTCGGCGCGTTTCCGGTCTTCAACAGCGCACTTAACTTCTCCTCGATCCAGCCGGCAAAGTTCAAGAGCCAGGACAAGTGGCTGCTCGGCGGCCAGGTCGGCACCGACTGGCAAATCAAGCCCGGCCTCTCCGCCAAGGTCGCCGCCGCCTACTACTATTTTGACAACGTGGAGGGGAAACTCTCGTCGCCGTTCACGCCGGTCACCGCGCAGGACAACGGCGACACCGACGAGACGCGCCCGGCGTTCGCGCAGACGGGCAACACCTATTTCCCGCTGCGCAACATCGTGCCGAACGTCCTGAACAATTTCGGCACGATCAACCAGTTTCAGTATTTCGGCCTCGCCACGCCGTTCTACGAACTCGTCCTCAACGGCCGCGTCGACTACAGCGGGTTCGAGCCGATGCTGGTTTCGCTCTCGGGCGAGTGGGTGAACAACCTCGCGTTTCACCGCGGCGCCGTGCGGCGGAAAGCGGTCAACAATCTCGGCCCGGGGGGCGCGGGCGATTTTGCCGGCGGTAACAACGGCTGGAACCTCGAGTTCAGGGTCGGCTCGGCCGCCCTCACGCAGCGCGGCGACTGGAATGCCTCGCTCGGCTACCGCTATCTCGAGTCCGACGCGGTGGTCGACGGGTTCACCGATTCCGATTTCGGCAACGGCGGCACGAACCTCGAGGGCTTCATGCTCGGCGGCTCCTATGCGCTGTCGCAACGCACCTGGGTGAGCCTCCGCTGGCTGAGCGCCAGCAGCATCGCCGGCCCGCGCTACAAAAACGACATCCTGATGTTCGACTTCAACGGAAAATTCTGACCATGACCCGAAGATTCCCCCTCGTCCTCGCCTCCGCCCTGCTGGCCCTGCCGTTGCACGCCGCCGACTCCGCCGACACCGGCGAGGCGCGGCTCCGCGAAGCGTTGCGCGCGGCGACGCTGCAACTGCGCGCGGCCGAATCCGCGCGCGACACCCTGCAGGCTTCCCAGGCTGCGCTGACCGGGGACAACAAGGCGCTGGACGCGAAGTTCGAGGCGCTGCGCAAGCAGACGGTCGCCGAGCGGGCCGTGGACGAAAAGACCATCGCCGAACTCAAGGCCGCCGCCACCACGCAGACGGCCGAGCTCGCGCGCCTGAAGGAGGAGCTCGAAAAATCCGAGGCGAACCTCAAGCGCGCGACCGCGCAGATCGCCGCGAAGGAGGCCGACGGCACCAAGCTCGCGGCCGACCTCGTCGTGCTCCAGCGCAAGGTCGAGGACCGCGAGAGCAAGAACCTCGCCCTGTTCAAACTCGGCAACGAAATCCTCACGCGCTACGAGAAATTCAGCCTCGGCGAGGCGCTCGCCGCGCGCGAGCCGTTCGTCGGCACCACGCGGGCGAAGCTCGAGAATCTCGTCCAGGATTATTCGGACCAACTCCTCGACCAGCGGGCGAAACCGTGAGGCGGCGGACGCGCACCTTCGAATTCTGGCGAGTCGCCGTCGCGTCCGCCCTGACGGTGAGTCTCACCGTCCGCGCGGGCGACATCCTGCGCGGCGGCAGCGCGACGATCGTCGCGGGCGCGGCGCCGGCCGCGGGCGGCGGCGTGACCGCGGGCGGCGCGACGCCGCCGTTGCCGAGTGCCGCCGACACGCTGGCGCGCACCGCCCAGGCGATCGCCGCCGTGCAGGCGATGCAGGCGGCGGCCCGGAGCGCCGCCACCGCGGGCGCCAACAACCTCGGCCTCGATCCGAACCATCCGGGCGCGACGCTGCCCAATGTGCCCGACGGCCTGGCCGCCGGCGGCTTGCAGCGGGCGACCGGCAACGACGCATTGTTCTGGCAGGGCGCCGGCCTCCCGACGCAGTCCGTCAGCGGTGGCCAGACCGACGTGACGATTGCGCAGACGGCGCAGCAGGCGTTGCTGACCTGGCAGACGTTCAACGTCGGCAAGAAGACGACGCTCACCTTCGACCAGTCCGCCGGCGGGGATTCCCGTGGCGAGTGGATCGCGTTCAACCAGATCAACGACCCCTCGGGCGTCCCGTCGCAGATCCTCGGATCGATCCACGCGGACGGCCAGGTCTACGTGCTCAACCAGAACGGCATCATCTTCGGCGGCTCGTCGCAGGTGAACGCGCACGCGCTCGTCGCGTCGTCGCTCCCAATCAACGACAATCTGGTCGCACTCGGCCTGCTCAACAACGCCGACGAGCAATTCCTGTTCTCGTCGCTGCCGGTCAACGCCGGGGCCAACGGCACGCCGGCGTTCACGCCGCCCGCCGCCCTCACGTCCGGCGGCCAGAGCGGCGACGTCTCCGTGCAGGCCGGGGCGCAACTGTCGAGCCCGACCTCCGCCGAGCACGTGGGCGGGCGCATCGCGCTCTTCGGCCCGAATGTCTCCAACGCCGGCACGATCTCGACGCCGGATGGCCAGACGATCCTCGCCGCGGGCCAGCAGATCGGACTCGCTGCGCACGACAGCGCCGACCCGACGCTGCGCGGGCTCGACGTGTTCGTCGGCGCGGGCGGCGGCAACGTGACGAACGCCGCGTCGGCGCTCATCGATGCTCCGCGCGCCGACGTGACGCTCGCCGGAAAAACGGTCAACCAGCTCGGCGCCGTCGCGAGCACGACGTCCGTGGCGTTCAACGGCCGCGTCGACCTGCTTGCGAACTACAACGCGGTCAGCAGCGGCGGTTTCGCGGGCTTGCCGGCATTTTTTCCGCAGGCGACCGGCACGGTCACGCTCGGCGCGAACAGCGTCACGCAAGTCGTGCCGGAATACGACAGCACCGAGCGGGTGGTCGGCTCGCAGCTCGCGCTGGCCTCGCAGGTCAACCTGCAGGGCCACGCGGTTTACCTCGCCCCGAAGGCCGCGCTCCTGGCCCCGGATGCGGCGCTGACGATCAGCGCGGGCAACTGGAATCTCGCGGGCAGCGGCGCGACGGCGCAGGACTATTTCGCGCTGACGGGCGGCGAAATCTATCTCGACACGGGCGCGACGATCGATGTCTCCGGCTCCGCGGGCGTCGCGGCGTCGGTGACCGAAAATATCGTTTCGGTGCAGTTGCGCGGCTCCGAGCTCGCCGATGCGCCGCTCCAGCGCGACGGGCCGCTGCGCGGGCAGACCGTGCAGGTCGACCTCCGGCAGACCGGCACCTACAACGGCCAGACGTGGGTCGGCACACCGCTCGCGAACACGACGGGCTACGTCGCGCTCGTCGATCACACGGTGGGCGAGCTCACGACCGGCGGCGGCTCGGTCACGATGCAGGCGGGCGGTTCGGTGGTGCTGCAGGGCGGGTCGTCGATCAACGTTTCGGGCGGCTCCATCGACTACGCGGGCGGCAACGTCGCGACGACCAAGCTGCTCGCCGGCGGACGGGTGATCGACATTTCGCAGGCGACGCCCGACCGGGTCTACGACGGAATCTACACGGGCGGCTCGACGACGACCGATGCGAAATGGGGTGTGAGCAGCACGACGACGAATCCCCAGCTGCTCGCCGATTTCGAACCCGGCTACACCCAGGGCGGCAGCGGCGGGAAGCTCGCAATCACCGCGCCCGCGATGGCGCTCGACGGCAGCCTGCTGGGCGCGACGGTCGCGGGACCGCGCCAGCGCACCGTCCTCCCGGCGCCGAGTTCGCTCTCGCTTGCGTTTCAAGGGCAGGATCCGTCGCTCCCGCAAAATCAGTTCCCGGCGTATGCGCCGACGCCGCCGGCGATCGTCTTTCAAACAGGCGGCGGCGCGACGGCGGTCGGGGCGTTTGCTGCGAACGGCACCGTGCTGCCCGATGACCGGAAGAAGAACGTGCAGCTTTCGCCGGCGCTGCTCGCCGCGGGCGGATTTGGCGCGCTCTCGATCGACGACAGCGATGGCAGCATCACGGTGCCGGCCGGCGGTTCGCTGGCGGTCGCGGCCGGCGGCTCGCTTGCGCTCAGCGCGGCGAATCTCGACATCGAGGGAAATGTCTCGGCGCCGGGCGGCAGCCTGAGCTTCACGGTTTACGACCGTTCGCCGTTCGCGGACCGCGCGCTGACCGGCGGCGCGTTGCCCCCGCCGGCGGTGCCCGATGCGACCCGCGGCCATTTCACGCTGGGCTCCTCCGCGTCGCTCAGCACGGCCGGCCTCTTCGTCGACGACCGGCCCGAGTCGACGGCCGCCAACACGCTGCCATTGGTCACAAAGGGCGGCGCCATCTCGATCGCGAGTTACAGTGCCAATCTCGCAGCGGGGAGCGGGATCGATGCCTCGGGAGGAGTGACGGTCGCGGCCAACGGGAAGATCGCCTACGGCAACGGCGGAAGTGTCGCCATCAAGGCGGGCCAGGATCCGGGTTTCGCGTCGTTGATTGGCGGGCAGCTCAACCTGAAGGCAACCCTGCAGGCATTTTCCGGCGCGAAGGGCGGCGCACTCACGCTGCTCGCGCCGTCGGTGCAGATCGGCGGAACGACGACGAACCAAAGCACGCTGCTGCTGGCGCCGGATTTTTTCAGCGCGGGCGGATTCAGTGCGTTTGCGATCAACGGACTCGGCGCACCGACCGCGCCGCCCGATCAATACGTGCCCGGCGTCCTGATCGCGCCCGGCACCACCATCGCGCCCGTCGTGCAGAGCCGGCTGCTGGCGACCGACGCGACGGCGGCGGGCGGGACATTCTCGACGCTCGTGCAGCCGGTCGGCGTGCGCGCGCCCGTGAATCTTTCGTTCGGCGCACCCGGCGTGCGGGACATCTTCAACAGCGGCAAACCGCTCGTGGTGCGCGGCGATTTCGTGATGGGCGAGGGGGCGGTCATCCAGACCGACCCCAAGGGCAGCGTCAGCGTTAGCGGCGACACGGTGCTCGTGCAGGGTTCGGTCGTCGCGCCGGGCGGCACGATTGCGATCAGCGGCGGCAAGGATTCGACGCTGCTGTTCGGAGGTGCGTCGCAGGCGCTGCCGACGGTCGACCTCGGCGCGAAGAGTTCGCTGTCGACGGCCGGCACGACGGTGCTGACACCCGACGTGCGCGGCTACCGCACCGGCGCCGTGCTGGCGGGCGGCACGATCAACGTCGCCGGCAACATCGTGACAGAGGCTGGCGCGAAGCTCGATGTCTCGGGCACGAGCGGAGTGCTCGACCTGGCGCCGACGTTCAGCGTGGGAAACACCGACGCCGGCGGGTCCACCACCGGGGCGCCGGTCGTCGCGACTCGCGTCGACAGCAACGGCGGCGCAATCACGCTGACCGGGGCGCAGGAGTTGTTTTCGGATGCGACCTTGCTCGGCGGGGCGGGCGGGCCGTCGGCGGTCGGCGGGAGCCTGACGGTGTCGTCGGGAAGATATTATCCGGCGGGCACGCCGCCGAGCGCGCAGACGCCCATCGATGTCACGCTGGCCGTGACGCAAAGCGGACCGACCGTGCCGGCGCAAACGCTGCCGGCCGGGCAGTCGTTCATCGGCAACGCCGTGCGTGGGACGACCGGCGCGGTCCTCGCCGGGCAGGGCTACTTCGCGGCCGACAGTTTTCTTCGCAGCGGATTCGACGCGCTCACGCTCAAGGGCACCGTGAAGTTTTCCGGGCCGGTTGCGCTGACGGCGCCCGGGAGTCTCACGCTCGCGACCTCGGGGATCCTTTTCGCTGACGGCGGGGTGACGCTCGCGGCTCCGCACGTCACGCTGGGATCCGCGTTCGTGACGCCGCTGCTGCCGCAGGAGGAAACGTCGGCGTTCGCCGTGCAGGGCCAGCCGTTCTACGCCCCGCCGACTTTTGGCGCGGGCAGTCTCAGCGTCGCGGCGACTCTGATCGATGTCGGCAGCCTCTCGCTCCAGAACATCGGCAAGGCCACGCTGGCGGCCGACAACGGCGACATCCGCGGCGACGGCACGTTCGACATGGTGGGCGACCTGACGCTGCGCGCGGGCGCGATCTACCCGCCGAGTGCGGTGAGCTTCACCCTTGCGGCTGAAGATTTTGTCTCGGGCGGTGTCACGCGGCCCGGCTCGATCACGATCGCCGGGTCCGGCATCCGGCCGTTGCCGCTGTCCGCGGGTGGTGAGCTGAACCTTTATGCGTCGACGATCACCCAGGGCGGCGTGCTGCGCGCGCCGGTGGGCGCGATCAACCTGGGCTGGGATGGCACAGGCACGGCGCCGAGGGATCTGGTTTCGAACCTGAGTGTTCCCGTCACGCACCAAGTCACGCTGGCGTCCGGCAGCGTCACCTCGGTGTCGGCGATCGACCCGGTGACGGGCAACGTGACCACGATTCCCTATGGCACGAATCTCAACGGCACCTCGTGGATCGATCCCACGAGCACCGACATCACGGTGACCGGTGCGCCGGAAAAGACCGTGCACATCTCGGCGGAAAGCGTGACCGAGCAGACCGGCTCGACGGTCGACCTGCGTGGCGGCGGCGATCTTTACGCCTATCGGTGGGTCTCGGGCGTCGGTGGCACGAATGACGTCCTCGCTTCCTCCGCCGGCTTCGCGGTGATTCCGGGCTATCAGGCGGATTACGCGCCGTTCGCGCCGTTCAACCCGACGGCCCTCAACACGAATCTCGGCGGTGACGCCGGCTACGTGAACCCGACGCTCGCGGTCGGGGATCGTATTTACCTGAACGGTGTCGCGGGTCTGCCGGCCGGTTTCTACACGTTGCTGCCGGCGCGTTATGCGCTGCTGCCGGGCGCGTTTCTCGTCACACCCAAGGCGGGCGTGCCACCGGGTGGAGCGCAGACGCTGCCGGATGGATCGAGCGTCGTGGCAGGTTATCGTTTCAACGACCTCAACGCCGCCCGCACCGTCACCCCGCTGGCATCCACGTTCGAAATTGCGCCGCAGTCGGTGGTGCGCGCCCGGGCGGAATACGACGATTCGCTGGCCAACGCGTTTCTCAGCGCGGGCGCGATGGCGCACGATGCGGTGGTGCCGCGGCTGCCGGTCGATTCGGGCCAGCTCGTGCTGGCCGCGACCAAGGCGATGACCCTGCAGGGTGCCGTCGCGGCGCAGGCGCCCATGGGCGGCCGCGGCGGCCTGGTCGACATCAGCAGTCCCGTGGACATTTTCATCACCGGCGCGGGAGTGACGGCACCGGCCGGTTCGCTCGGACTGAATGCGTCGGAGCTGACCTCGTTCGGCGCCGAGAGCCTGCTCGTCGGCGGCGAGCGCACGACGACCGGCCAGGGCACGGTGATCGCGGTGCAGACCAACAATGTCACGGTGAACAACGCCGGTTCGCTGCTCGCCGGCACCGAGATTATCCTTGCCGCCAACCAATCGCTCACGCTCGCGCCGGGCGCCGTGGTCAGCCAGACGGGGACGCTCGTCGCGCCGGCGGACACGCTGGTGCTCGGCAACGCGGCGACGGCGGGCAGCGGAGACGGCGCGCTCCTGCGCGTGACGGCCGACCCGGCGGCCCAGCTGGTTCGCAACGGCGTGGATGCGTCGGCGGTGCCGGCGATGACCATCGGCGCGGGCGCGCGGATCACCGGCGCGGGCGTCACGCTCGACTCGACGCATTCGACGACCCTCAGTGCGAGCGCGACGATCGGCGGGAACGCCATCGCGCTCGACAGCGGACAAATCACGCTGGAGCTTGCGACTGCCGGCAGCGTGCCGGTGTCGAGCGGGCTGGCGCTCTCCGGCGCGGCGTTGCTGGGATTGCAGAGCGCCCAATCGCTCTCGTTGCTGAGCTATTCGTCGATCGACATCTACGGAACGGGGGCAATCGGCGCCCTCGATGACGGCGGACAACCCACGCTCGCCAGCCTCGCGTTGCATGCGGGCGAGATCCGCGGGTTCAACACGGGTGGAGGCGCGGTCAGTTTCGCCGCCCGGAATATCCTCCTCGACAACTTCGCGGGGGGCAGCGTGCCGGGTGCGGCTGGTGCGACCGGCGGTTCGCTGACCTTCCACGCCGGCACGGTGCAGCTTGGGGCCAATCAACTGGCCATCGACCAGTTCGCGGGCGTGGCGATCAGCGCGACCGGTGGCGTGCTCGGACAAAAGACCGGCGGACTCGCGGTGCAGGGCAACCTGGCCGTGACGGCGCCGTTGATCACCGGCGCGACGGCCTCGAGCCAGGCGGTCACGGCCGGTGGGACGCTCACGCTCGCGGGGGCCTCCTCGGCGACAACGGTGACCCCGGGCCTGGGTGCGAGCCTGACGCTCGCCGGCGCCAACATTTTGGCCGCCGACAACATCGTGCTGCCGAGTGGAGCGCTCACCTTGCATGCGACGGGGGGCGATCTGTCGATTGCCAGCGGCAGCCGCCTCGACGTGGGCGGCACCGCCCAAACGTTCTATGACCTCACGAAATACACCGATGGCGGACAGCTCTCGCTCACCGCGGATGGCGGTTCCGTGAACCTCGCGGCCGGCAGCACGCTCACGGTGGCGGCGCTGTCGGGTGACGCCAAGGCCGGGGCGGTCTCCGTGTCGGCACCGGCCGGCGAGTTCACGACCGCGGCAACCTTGCTGGGGCAGGGCGGGGCGTTTTCGCTCGATGTCGGCCGCGTGGCCGGCGGAAGCCTGAATGCGTTGAACACGTCGCTCAACGCCGGCGGCTTCACGCTCTCGCGCTCGATGCGCGTTCGCGCGGGCGACGCCCTGGTCGACGGGTTGGCCACCGCGCAGATGTTCAACCTCTCCGCCGACCAGGGCAGCATCACGGTCACGGCGGGCGGCGTGATCGACGCCTCGGGTGCGCAAGGCGGCACCATTGCCCTCGCGGCGGGTGGCAATGTGACCCTGCAGGCCGGCGCGCGGCTCACGGTCGCGGCGCAGGATTTCAACGATGCGGGCAAGGGCGGCGCCGTCTCGCTCGAGACTCGCGGCAACGCCGGCGGGACGATCGATGTGCAGACCGGCGCGACGATCGATCTTTCGGTCGCGAGCAATTCGGCGGGCAGCGCGGCCCTGGGCGACGTCACGGGCACGCTCCATTTGCGTGCGCCGCAGAATCCCACGAGCACCGACGTCCAGATCGCGCCGCTCAACGGCAGCATCGTGGGTGCGTCCGGGGTCGTGGTGGAAGGCTTCAAGGTTTTCGATCTCGGGACGCCCGGGGAGGCGCTCATCACCGGCGCGGTCGAGGATGAAGTGATGGCCGACGGCACGGCCTTCGCCGGCAGCTCCGCCGCGATTTCCAGCCGGCTGCTGGCGAACAACGCGGGCCTCGCGCCGGCCGTGCACGTGCGGCCCGGTGCGGAGATCGTCAATCCCTTCGGCGATCTCACGCTCGCCGACGCGTGGGATCTTTCGACGTTCCGGTTCGGCCCGGGGCAGGCCGAGCCCGGCGTGCTCACCCTGCGCGCGGCGGGCAATCTGAACTTCGACTACAGTTTCGACCCGAAGACGCGCGTCGCGTCGATCGGCTCGTTGAGCGACGGGTTTGGCGGCGTGTCGAGCTACGGGCTGTGGGACATGCCGCTGCTCGCGCCCGGCAGCCAGTCGTGGTCGTATCGCCTCGTGGCCGGCGCGGATTTTACCGCCGCCGATTTCCGCCGCGTCAAACCGGCGGCGGGTCTTGCCGCGGGCTCCGGCTCGCTGGTCCTCGGTCGCAACGCACCGCCGATCACGCTGCCGAGCAACCCGAACAGCCCGAACAGCACGTCCAATCTCCGGCAAAACATCATCCCGAACTATTATCAGACGATCCGCACGGGGACGGGCGACATCGACATCGCCGCGGCCCGCGATGTGCAGTTGCTGAATCCGCTCGCGACGATTTACACCGCCGGCACCCAGGCCGCCGCGCTGGCGAATTTCGACCTGCCGAATCTCGCGGAGCCGGTGCGCAACAGCAAACTCGGCCCGACCCAGGATCCGATTTATCCGGCGCAATACAGCCTGGCGGGCGGCAACGTGAGCATCATGGCGCAGCACGACATCGTCCACGAGCGGCTGGACGATTCGTTCACCACGCTGATTGCCGACTCGTCGAGGGAGCTGCCGGACAACTGGCTTTACCGCCGGGGCGACATCGACCCGGCGACCGGGCAGTTCGGCGCGACGCATGCCGGCGGGGAGATCGCGTCGACCTCGTGGTGGGTGGACTTCAGCAATTTCTTCGAGGGCGTGGGCGCGCTCGGCGGGGGCAACGTGACGCTGCTCGCCGGTCACAACGTGTCGAATGTCGACGCCGTGGTGCCGACCAATGCCCGTGCGCCCGCGGGCGCGCCCGACGCGTCGAAACTCCTCGAGCTCGGCGGCGGGGATCTCGTTGTGCGGGCGGGTGCGGATATCGATGGCGGCGTTTACTATGTCGAGCGCGGTCACGGCACGCTGTCGGCGGGGGGAAGCATTCATACCAACAGCACGCGTGCGGCCCTCAAGCAGTCGGACGTCATTGCGTTCGACAACCAGCGGATCGCTCCCGATCCCACGACGTGGCTGCCGACGACGCTGTTCCTTGGCAAGGGCGGCTTCGATGTCAGCGCGCGCGGCGACCTGCTGCTCGGGCCGGTGGCCAATCCGTTCCTGCTGCCGCAGGGCGTGAACAACAACCCGTTCGAGAAAACGTATTTTTCGACCTACGCCGCGACCGATGCGGTCAACGTCTCCTCGCTCACCGGCACGCTGACGCTGCGGGACAGCACCGACGGCGGCGACGGCTCGCTCTCGGCGTGGCTGCAAAACGTGCAGCTCTACGACCCGGCGCACCACCAGACGTTCTCCTCGTATTCGCAGCCGTGGCTGCGCCTGCTCGAGACGGATATCACGCCGTTCTTCACCGCGGACGCGCTGATGCCGGCGACGCTTCGCGCCACCGCGTTTTCCGGCGACCTCAACGCGGTGGGCCGTCTCACGTTGTCGCCGTCGGCGCAGGGCACGATCGAGTTCGCCGCGGCGAAGTCGATCAACGGCCTGCAGGTCAACGGCGTCAATCCGACCAACGGCGACAGCCTGTGGGGTTCGAGCGAGATCATCCTGTCGGATGCCGACCCGCGCCGGATTCCGGGCGCCCTTTCGCCGCTGTCCTTGTCGTCGGTCGCGGCGCTCGCGCCGACCGTCACCCCGATCGATCTGCTGGATTCGCTGAACGGCCTGTTCGACGAGTCCGGTTCGACGGCGGGCATCTTCGGCGTCAGCCAGACCAAGCAGGCGCTGCATGCGGCCGGTCCGCTGCATCTCGCCGACCTCACTCCGGCCCGGCTCTACGCCGTGGGCGGCAGCATTTCCGGGCTCACGTTTTTCTCGGCGAAAGCGGCGCGGGTGACCGCCGGCCGCGACATCACCGACATCGCCCTCTATCTCCAGAACAACCGCGCGGACGACGTGAGCGTTGTCGCCGCCGGCCGCGATCTCGTCGCTTACGATCTGAATTCGCCGCTGCGGGTGGCCGCCCAAGCCGCCCGCAACGAATTGCTGGCCAGCAGCTCGACGCTCCCGGGCCCCGCGACCGGCAACCCGACCGCGGGCGACATCCAGATCAGCGGGCCGGGCACCCTTGAGGTCCTCGCCGGGCGCAACTTCGATCTGGGCGTCGGCCCCGGAGCCGGCGATGGCACGGCAGTCGGGATCACCAGCATTGGCAACGGTCGCAACCCGAACCTGCCGTTCGGCGGGGCGAGCGTGATCGCCGCGGCGGGAATCGGCGTGTCATCGAGCCTCGCTGCCAGCCAGCTCGATTTCGCGGACTTCATCGCGAAGTTCCTCGATCCGGCAACCGCCGGCGCGCAGGCGGACCGCTACCTGCCCGAGCTCGGAGCGCTGCTCGGCTTCGAGGGCGGGAGCAACGGGGAGGTGTGGACAGCCTTCAGCCGGTTGCCGGCCGAGCGGCGCGATGCGCTGGCCCTCGATATATTCCACCTCGTGCTGCGCGATGCGGGTCGCGATCACGGCGTGCCGTCGAGTCCCGGCTTCCGCAACTACGACAACGGTTATGCGGCGATCGCGACGCTGTTCCCCGGCGACAAGTGGACGGGCGACATCTCGCTCACGTCGCGTGAAATCAAGACGGCCAGCGGCGGCGACATCAGCCTGCTTGCGCCGGGCGGATTGCTCACCGTGGGCTTTGACGTCGCCGGCAGCCAGCCGGTCGACCAGGGCATCCTGACCGAGGATGGCGGCAACATTTCGATCTTCACCCGGGACAGCGTGATCGTGGGCACCTCGCGCATCTTTACGTTGCGCGGCGGCGACGAGGTCATCTGGTCGTCCCAGGGCAACATCGCGGCCGGGGCATCGTCCAAGACCATCCAGTCCGCGCCGCCGACCCGCGTGTTGATCGATCCGCAGAGCGCCGACGTCAAAACCGACCTCGCCGGACTCGCCACGGGTGGCGGCATCGGCGTGCTGGCGACGGTCGCCGGCGTGAAACCGGGCGACGTCGATTTGGTTGCACCGGTGGGCACCATCGACGCCGGCGATGCGGGCATCCGCGTGTCGGGCAACCTGAACATCTCCGCGCTGCAAGTCGTGAATGCCGCCAATATCCAGGTGAGTGGCGCGAGCGTCGGCACGCCGGCGCCGGTGGCGGCGAGTGTGGGCAGTCTCGCGGCAGTCGCGTCGTCAGCGGGCGCCGCGGCCAGCAGCGCGGCGGCCGAGGCCGCCCGGCAGGCGCAGGGGCAGGCGCAGCCGGAGCTGATCCCGTCGCTCATTACGGTGGAGGTTCTGGGTTACGGCGGCGGAGATTCCAGCGAGACATCTCCGGGACCGTAGGGAACCAGAGTCGGCTTCAGGGCCACAGGCCGCAAGCCCGCGGGGATTCCGCGACGCGACATCCCGCCTTGGGGCGCTTTTGCCCGTTTGTAACGCGACCGTCATCTGTTCGTAACAATCCGGCACCACTATGCGGCCCGGTTCAGATCCATACCACAAAAACGCAACTACCATGCTTAACCTGAAATCCAAATGTGTCGCGCTGCTCGCTGGCGCCACCCTCACGGCCGGAGGTGTCTTCGCACAAGACAGCAAGGCCCTCATCGATGCCCTGGTCAAGAAGGGCATCCTTACCACCGACGAAGCGGTGCAGATCAGCAACGAGGTCAAGAACGCCCAGGTGGCGCAGGACGTGTCCACCTCCGGGATCAAGGCCTTGAAAAAGCTCACGGTTTCCGGGCGGCTCCAGATTCAATATGCCGGCCTCGGCACCGATATCAACGGCGCCGCCGCCCAGCCCCCGGACACGAATCACTTCTTCCTTCGCCGGATCTACTGGGGCTTCAAGGCCGACCTGACCGACAACTGGTCGGGCACCTTCAATTACGACTTCGCGGGCTCGACGTTCGATGCGGCGTTCGTCACGTGGAAACAAAGCGACGCCCTCGCGATCGATGTCGGGCTCAAAAAGGTGCCGTTTGTTTGGGACGAGTTCTACACCAGCTCCGACATCCGGGCGATCGAGCGCTCGCCGACGACGCGGTATTTTGTCGAGAGCAACAACGGCCGGCGTCTGGGCGCCGGCAGTTATCGCGTCGGTGTCTACGCCGGCGGCACGCAGAACGGCGTCTTCTACAACTTCGCGGTCACCGACCCCGAGCGCGACGAATCCTTCACGGGCGTGGCCAGCGCGGGCAACAAGGGGTCCAACACCTTGGCCTACTGGGGCAACCTCGGTTACGCGGACAAGTTCGACGGCGGCAACTACCGGATCGGCGCGTCGATCGGCGTCCTGCCCGATCAGGGCGGCAAGGTGGTCGGCGCCGGCGACGATCTCACGGTCTACGGCGTCTATGGCGAGTTGCAGAGCGGCGGGCTGTTCCTGCGCGGTGAATATATGTGGAGCCAGAACGACCACGGCGCGTCCGCGACCCGCGACGCGGATTCGTGGGGCTATTATCTGATGCCCTGCTACCGGATCGGCAATCTCGAGGGCGTCCTGCGTTACAGCTACATCGATTCGGACGGCCGCGGCGTCGACCTTGGCGACGGCGTGCGCTCGGCGCCTTCCGGCGGCACGATGGACAAACTGTCGGAGTGGTTCGTTGGCGGTAACTATTACTGGCACGGGAACGACACCAAACTCCAACTCGGCTACATCCACGCCGAGACCAAGGACACCGTGACCGGTGGCGCCGCCAAGGCGACCAGCGACGGCGTCCGCAGCCAGATGCAGATCAACTTTTAAGTCATCCACCTCCAACTCCCTAAATCATCATGAAAAAACTCCTCCTCCTCCTCGGACTCGCGGCCTTCACCGCGACCATCGCCTCGGCCCAGATGCTGATCAACGGCGCCGGCGCCACGTTTCCGTTTCCGATTTATTCGAAGTGGTTCAACGAGTATGCGAAAGTGGATCCCAGTGTCCGGTTCAACTACCAGTCGATCGGCTCCGGCGGCGGCCAGAAGCAGATTCTTTCCGAGACCGTGGATTTCGGCGCGTCCGATGGTCCGATGTCCGACGAGAACCTCGCCAAGGCGCCGCGGGCCCTCTGGCATATTCCGACGGTCGCCGGCGCGGACGTGATCAGCTACAACCTTCCCGGCAATCCGAAGCTGAAGCTCGACGGCCCGACGGTTGCCGACGTTTTTCTCGGCAAGATCACGAATTGGAACGATCCCCGCATCGCGGGCCAGAACAAGGGTGTGAGTCTGCCCAATCAGGACATCATTGTCGTGCACCGCTCCGACGGCAGCGGCACGACCTACATCTTCACGGACTATCTAAGCTCCGTTAGTCCGGAGTGGGCTTCGAAGGTCGGCAAAAATACCTCGGTCGAGTGGCCTGTCGGCCTCGGCGGCAAGGGTAACGAAGGCGTTTCCGGCCAGATCAAGCAGGCCCCGGGCGCGATGGGTTATATCGAACTGGCTTACGCCAAGCAGAACAAGCTGCCCTACGCCGATATGAAAAACTCGTCGGGCAATTATATCTCGCCTTCGATTGATTCGGTCACCGCCGCGCTCGCGACGGCGAAGATTCCCGATGACTTCCGCTTCTCGATGGTCAACCCGCCCGGGCCTGAGGCGTATCCCATCGCGGGCACGACCTGGCTGCTGGTCTACGCCCAGCAGAAGGATGCCGCGAAGGGCAAGAAACTCGTCGAGTTTCTCAAATGGGCTTATACCGATGGCGAAAAGATGGCCTCGTCGCTCGATTACGCGCCACTGCCGGAGAACGTGCAGGCGCGCGTCCTCAAGCGGATCGGTGAAATCAAATACTAAGCCCGACTTCACCCTTGCCGTGATGTTTTTAGCAGCGGAGGGTGCGGCAGTCCGCACCCTCCTTTTTCGCCGATGAGCCCGCTTCCGCGCCCCACCACACCCGGCGCCGGCATCCTGCCGGTGTCGCCCCGCTGGCCCGACCGGTCGTTCCGGTGGCTGGCGTTGCTGGCGGCGCTCAGCATCGTGGCGCTGATCGTGCTCGTTGGATGGGAATTGTATGCCGGCGCGGCGCTGGCGGTGAAAAAATTCGGCGTCGGTTTTTTGGGCAGCTCGGACTGGAATCCGGTGACCGACAAATACGGCGCGCTGCCGTTCATCTTCGGCACGCTCGTTTCGTCGGTGATCGCCCTGCTCATCGCGGTGCCGCTCGGGGTGGCGACCGCGCTCTTTTTGACCGAGATGGCACCGGTGCGGATGCGCCAGCCCGTCATCACGGTGATCGAGATGCTCGCGGCGGTGCCGAGCGTGATCTTCGGGTTGTGGGGCGTGTTCGTGCTCGTGCCGTGGCTGCGCGACCATGTGTTTCAATGGTTCAAGCACACGCTTGGCTTCCTGCCGCTGTTCAAGGGCCCGATCTACGGCCCCAGCATGCTGGCGGCCGGCGTCGTGGTGGCCATCATGATCCTGCCGATCATCACGTCGGTCTCGCGGGAGATTCTGCGTTCCGTGCCGAACCTCCAACGCGAGGCCGCCTATGCGCTCGGGGCGACCCACTGGGAAGTCATTCGCATCGCCGTCCTCAGTTATGCGCGTCGGGGCCTCTTCGGCGCGGCGGTGCTCGGGCTCGGGCGGGCGCTCGGGGAAACAATGGCGGTCACGATGGTGATCGGCAATCGACCCGACATCAGCGCTTCCTTGTTCGCGCCCGGCTACACCCTCGCCAGTGTCGTGGCCAACGAGTTCACCGAGGCCACTACCGATGTTTATCTCAGCGCCCTCTTCGAACTCGGTCTCGTGCTGGTGGCCCTGACCATCGTCATCAATGCGATCGCCCAGCTGATGCTGCGGACGCTCGCCGGTCCCGGCTCGGGGAAAGTCATGTAACTGATGAACGCCGCCGCGATCAATTGCCTGCCCAGTCCCGGCCTTGCGCTTCGGCGCCGCTGGGCCAGCCGCGGCATGACGATGCTGATGGGCGCGTGCGCGGTCGTCGTGATGGCCCCGTTGTTTCTCGTCATCTATTTCCTCCTGCGCGAGGGCGCCTCGGCGCTGGACTGGAACTTTTTTACCCAGTTACCCAAGCCGACCGGTGAAGTCGGCGGAGGGATGGCGAACGCCATTGTCGGAACATTGGAACTGCTGGGCATGGCGGCGCTGATTGGCGTGCCGATCGGCGTGATGGGCGGCGTCTATCTGTCCGAATACGGCTCCGACCGCGTGAACAACTGGATCCGGTTCGCCGCCGACGTGCTGAACGGCGTGCCCTCGATCGTCTGGGGCATGGTCGTCTACGCGCTGCTCGTCATCCCGTTCAAGACGTTCTCGGCCTACGCCGGCGGTGTCGCCCTCGGCCTGATGATGGTGCCACTCGTGATGCGGACGACGGAGGAAGTGCTCATCCTCGTGCCGCAGAGCTACCGCGAGGCGGGGCTCGCGCTCGGCATCGCGCGGTGGAAAATCATCACGGTCATTGTCGTCAAGACCGCCCTCAAGGGCATCGTCACCGGCGTGCTCGTGGCGCTGGCTCGCGTCGCCGGCGAGACGGCGCCGCTCCTGTTCACCGCGCTGGGCAACAGTTTTTGGAACCGCAATCTCGGACAGCCCATCGCGGCCCTGCCCTTGCAGATTTTCTCCTATTCGATCTCGCCCTACGACGACTGGCACCGCCAGGCCTGGGCGGGGGCGTTGGTGCTCATGCTGCTCATCCTCGGGCTGAATATTTTTGTGCGCGTCCTTTCGCGCGGCAAATCCGCCGCTTCCTGATTCCTCCCGCTTCATGGTCCAAACCGCCCCCCTTCCCGTGTCCTCCTCCGCCTCCACCGTTCGTCCGTCCGCGCCGGCCAGCAAGCCGCCGCCCGCCGTCCCGGTCGATGACCTGCCCGCCTTCGACATCCAGGGTTTCTCGCTCTGGTATGGCTCGCGGCAGGCGTTGTATGACGTGTCCATTCGCATCCCCGCGCGCCAGGTCACGGCCATCATCGGGCCGAGCGGCTGCGGCAAATCCACCTGCCTGCGCGCGCTCAACCGCATGCATGAGCTGACGCCGGGCACCCGCATCGTCGGTTCGCTGCGGCTTTTCGGCGACGACCTCTACGCGTCCGGCATCGACCCGGCCTACGTGCGCCGGCGGGTCGGCATGGTGTTCCAGAAGTCCAATCCGTTTCCGACCATGTCGATCGAGGAGAACGTCCTCGTCGGCCTGCGGCTCAACGGCGTGCGCGACCGCGCCTTCCTGCAGGAACGTCTCGAGGAATCGCTGCGCATGTCCGCGCTGTGGGACGAGGTGAAGGACGTGTTGAACCGTCCGGGCACGAGTCTTTCCGGCGGCCAGCAGCAGCGGTTGTGCATCGCGCGGGCCCTGGCGGTGCAACCCGAGGTCCTGCTCATGGACGAGCCGTGCTCGGCGCTCGATCCCATCGCGACCGCCAAGATCGAGGAACTCATCCAGTTGCTGCGCGAGCGCTTCACGGTCGTCATCGTGACGCACAACATGCAGCAGGCGGCACGGTGCTCGGACCGGACGGCGTTTTTCTACATGGGCAAGCTGATCGAATACGCCGCCACCCGCGAAATCTTCACGAACCCCGCCAACCCGCAGACGGAGGCCTACGTCTCCGGACGCTTCGGTTGAGCCGCCCCCCGCCATGACCCACTACGACACCGAACTCACCAAGCTCAAGGAAAGCCTCCTCGCGATGGCCAGCCGGGCGGAGTCCGCCGTCACCCGCGCGATGCGGGCCCTGGTGGAGCGCAACGACGACCTGGCCCGCCAGGTGCAGGACGACGACAACGTCCTCGACCAGTTCGAAATCGAGATCGACGACACGTCCTTGCAGTTGCTCACGAAGGCGCCGCTGGCCACCGACCTCCGCCTCATCACGGTGGCGATGAAAATCTCCCAGAATCTCGAGCGCGTGGGCGACGAGGCGGTCACCATCTCCCGGCGGGCGATCGACCTGAACACCGAGCCGCAGCTCAAACCCTACGTCGACCTGCCCCGCATGGCGGCGATGTCGCTGGAGATGCTGCGCGACGCCATCGGCGCATTCATCAACCGCGAACCGGAGAAGGCCCGCGCCGTCGTGCCGCGCGACAAGGACGTGGACGACCTGAACCGCCAGCTGCATCGCGAACTGTCGAGCTACATGGTCGAGCGCCCGACGACGATCTCCCGCTGCCTGCACCTCATGGTCATCTCGAAAAGCCTCGAACGAATCGCCGATCACGCCACCAACGTCGCCGAGGAGGTCGTTTACCTCTACGAGGCAAAGGATATCCGCCACGCCGGGCAGACACCGAATGAAACCTAAGATCCTGGTCGTCGACGACGAGCCCGATGCCCTCGAGGTGCTCGGCTTCAAACTGAAGGAAGCGGGCTACGCGCCGATCTTCGCCAAGGATGGCGCCCGCGCCATTGGAGTCGCGCGCGACGAACGGCCGGCGCTGATCGTCCTCGATCTGATGCTGCCCGAGGTCGACGGCCTCGAGGTGTGCAAGATTCTCCGGCGCGATGCCGCGACCTCGATGATCCCCATTCTCATGCTAACGGCGCGCGCCGCGGAGATGGACCGGGTGCTCGGCCTCGAGCTGGGGGCCGATGACTACGTCACCAAACCCTTCAGCCCGCGCGAGCTGGTCCTGCGCATCAAGAAACTCCTGGCCCGCGCGAAGACGGCCGACGAGACCGTGGCCCACGTCCGTTTCGGCGAGCTCGAGATCGACGTGCCGCGCCACGAGGTGACGATCGACGGCCAGCCCATCACGCTCACGGCGACCGAATTCAACCTGCTCGAGCTCCTTGCCCGCCGCCGGGGGCGCGTTCAGACGCGGGAACGCCTCCTCCAGGATGTCTGGGGCTACGAAAACCCGATCGACAGCCGCACGGTGGACACGCACATGCGCCGGCTGCGCGAGAAGCTGGGCGACGCGGCCCGTTTCCTCGAGACGATCCGGGGCGTCGGCTATCGCTTCACGGCGGACACGCCATGATGGCGGGGTGCGCGGCTTGCACCACCGGCGGGTTGGGCAAGACTGGCCCGGCAGTCGCATCCGCATGAACGTGCTCGAACTCTTCCTGCTCGTCCTCCTTGCGGTCGCGGGATTGATGGCGTGGTCGTTTCGCGCGCAATACCGCGCCGTGGGCGAACGCCACGCGCGGGAGCTGGCCGACCAGCGGCTCCAGCGGGAGGCCGAGGTCCGCGCCCAGGTGCAGCGCACCGCCGCCCTGTTCGACCGGATGGTGGAGGGCGTGATCGTCGTCGACCCCACCGGCCGCATCCGCCTGGCGAATCGCGCGGCGGGCGACCTGTTCGGGTTCACGCCGCCGGCGACGGGCCGCACGATGCTCGAGGCGACGCGGCATCACGAGGTGGCGGCGCTGGTGACCCGGCTCGACACCGAGCCGGAGGTGTTGAGCCACGAACTCCGGCTGGATGGCGTCTCGGCCACGCGATATCTCCAGATCAACGCCCTGGCGCTGCGCGCCGCCGACGGGGCGCGCGACGGCGCGATCCTCGTGTTTCACGACCTCACGCGGCTGCGGCAGCTCGAGGCCGTGCGGCAGGAGTTCGTTGCCAATGTCAGTCACGAGTTGCGGACGCCGCTGTCGCTGATCAAGAGCGCGGCGGAGACGCTCATGGACGGCGGGAAGAACGATCCGGCGGTGGCGTCGCGCTTCCTCGAGATCATCGACAAGCATGCCAACCGGCTGACGCTGCTGATCGACGACCTGCTGCTGCTGGCGCGGCTCGACTCCGACCGGGTCGAGCTGCATTTGGAGCCGGTGCCGCTGCGGGCGTCGGTGCAGGATGTCCTCGACGATTTCGCCATCGTGGCGCGCGCGCGCGGCGTGCGGCTCGACAACTCGGTGCCCACCGGTCTCGCGGCCAAGGCCGATCCGGAGCGGTTGCGCCAGGTGCTCGCGAACCTCGTGGACAACGCGATCAAATACGGCCGGGCCGAGGGGCACGTGGTGGTCAACGGCCGGTCGCTCGACGGCGGGCGCGTCGAGCTGATCCTGCGCGACGACGGGCCCGGCATCCCGGCCGAGGCGAAGGCGAGGATTTTCGAGCGGTTCTACCGGGTCGACAAGGCGCGCTCGCGGGAACAGGGCGGCACGGGCCTCGGCCTCGCGATCGTGAAGAACGTCATCCAGGCGCACGGCGGCGAGGTGCGGGTCGAGAGCTCGCCGGGCGCGGGGGCCGAGTTTTTCATCACGCTGCCGGCCGGTTGACTCCGGCCGAACGCCCCGGGGCCGCGTTACCAGGAGGCCGAGCGGATGCTCGGCTGGAGTTCGCCCCGATTGAGCGGCAGGTCGAGATGTTCCATCACGCTGCCCATGAGCAGGCGCCGCTGCTCGGGCGACAGGCCCGGGTCGAAGACGGCGGTGCGGTATTCGCGATTCGCATCCTCGCTGGTCTGCAACATCGCGTAGCGCACCGTGGCGGCGAGGGTCGCATCGATGACGGACGGAGTCGTGTTGCCCGTGGTGTCGCCGATGGCCCGGCGGACGTCGTCGGTCTCGTTGATCAATTCGACATACCGGCGGTCGTAGTCGGCGGCGATTGCAGTCAGGTCGGTTTCGGCCGCCTCGACCATCCTGGCCGCGTCCGGTGCCGGCCGGCCGCGAAACTGCCGGCCCGGGGAGACGGTGAACTTGAGCCCCGAGGAGTCGAAGGAGTAGGTGATACCCACGCCGCCACGGTGACGGACCGCCTCGATCCTGGTCGTCGCGTCCTTCTGCAGGGCGTTGCGATTCTCCACCAACGCGGTGACGCGGGCGGTCAGGATCGGCGGCAAGGGCGAACGGTCGCCGGGATGCGGTGCCGGTGGCAGCAACGCGAGGCCGCGCCGGATATCCTCGGCCAGCGACTCGAGCGCGACGAACCCCGCGGCCTGCTGGTCGGCCAGCGTCCGGAACCGTCCGCTACGAATGAACGCAAAGCTCCGGCCGTCCTCGGTGCTGACCGCATCGAAGAGTTCTTTCTTCAGCGTGGATCGCTTCGTCTGGTAGGCCGCCACCTTGGCGGCGAGGTCGCCGGGCAGGTCGTCGGGCAACAACACCCGGGCCGGCTCCGGAGGAAAAAAAAGAAACGGCTGCGCCGCGGTGGCGGCCGCGGTGCTTTCGGCCGCCATGGCGAGCTCGAGGGCGATTTCCCGCAGCAGCCGGCGTTGCGCGGGTGAGAAGCCGTTTTGATAAAAGGCGTAGCCCCGCATGACCTGGGCAAGCTCGAGGGGCGAATCGGCCCGGAGGCCGTGCTCCCCGAGGTGCCATTCGCGAAACGCACCCCAGTCGTAGTCACCGGTGATGAGGTCGCCGCGAAGTTTATCCGCGGTCTGCTCCAGGGTGGCAAGGCGCGCGGCCTGCCGGCGGGCGAGTGTCTCGAGGGCCTGACGGCGGAGGGCGGGATCGGCCTCGCGGGTGCGGGCGAGTTCAGTCTCCAATTCCTCGCGCAGGGTAGCCCGCGCGGCAACATAGGCGCTCAGCCGCCCGCGGAGGGCGTCGGTCAGGTCGCGATGGCTGAGCCGGACGCTGAGCGGCGGATAGAACGGCTCGTCGACGTAGGCGGCGAGTTCTGGTGGCGGGGCCAGCCGCGGCGGCAGCGCCTGGGCAACGTGCGATACAGGACGGTCCAGCGGCGGGGGCAGGGGTGGAAAGAAGATGAAGGTCGGTCGTGCTTCCGACCGGCCGCCCGAGAAATCCGGATCGTTTTCGAGTGGACCGGCCGGGCCGAGGGATGACTGCGCGCGGATCGTCGCCAGGCCGGCGGCGGCGGCGAACCAGAGCACAATAGCCCGCCGACGAGTGCCGGCGGGCGATCCACGGACATCGGTCATGGTGAAAGCGGGGCGCGGATTGAAGTTTGACGGGGTAGCGGGGACGCGACGATGCGGCCGTCGTCGCCACCGGCTCATGCGAGCAAAGCGGGCCGGGGTTACAATTCAAATCCCGCGTGGCGGGATCGGGCGGGCGCGACCAAGCTATTTTTTCGGACGCGAGCCCTCGCGGTTGGCAGACATTTCGTCGCGCCCCGAAGCAAGGGAACGCTACCCGGACACGCCGGTGAGCAGGCGCTCCAGCATATAGCCGAGCAGGCCGGTGACGGGGAGGGTGAGCACCCATGCCCAGATGATGCGCTCGACGACGCCCCATTTCACCGCGCTCAGTCGCTTGGTCGCGCCGACGCCCATGATCGAAGTGGAGATGACATGGGTCGTCGAAACGGGCACGCCGAGCGATGCGGTGACGTAGAGGATCGTCGCGGCCGTGGTCTCGGCGGCGAAGCCGTGCACGGGCTGAAGCTTCACCATCTTGTGGCCCATCGTCCGGATGATCCGCCAGCCGCCCGCCGCGGTGCCGGCGGCCATGGTCAGCGCGCAGGTGACGATGACCCAGAGCGGGATGCCCTTGAACTCGGTGACACGCAGGAACGACGCCCACCCGGGCAGATTGTCGAACGCGCCCGACGTCGTGCCGGTGAAGAGCGCGAGCGTGATGATGCCCATCGTTTTCTGGGCATCGTTCGAGCCGTGGCCGAAGCCCATCCAGCCGGCGCTCAGCAACTGCGCCTTACCGAAGATGAGGTTCACCATCCGCGGCGTCACCTTGCGCAGAACGATCGTGAGCAAGCCCATCAACAACGCGCCACCCACGAAACCGAAGAGCGGCGAGCTGAACATCGGCAGCACGACCTTCGGCCAGAGGCCGGCGTGCGCGCCCTTCGCGTTGGTGACGGACCAGATGAGCACGCTCCAGTCGCCGTGCGCGGTCGCGAGCGCGGCGCCGCACAGGCCGCCGACGAGGGCGTGGCTCGAACTCGACGGCAGCCCGAGCCACCAGGTGAAAAGATTCCACATGATGGCGCCGAGCAGCGCGCTCAGCACGGTGAGCATCGTGACCGCGGAGGCGTTGACCAGGCCGCTGCTGATCGTCTGCGCGACGGCGGTGCCGGCGAGCGCCCCGGCAAGGTTCCAGCCGGCGGCCCACACGATCGCCTGGCGCGGCGTGAGCACCTTCGTCGAGACGACGGTGGCGATGGCGTTGGCCGTGTCGTGAAACCCGTTGATGTATTCGAAGACGAGCGCGGCCAGCAGAACGAGCAGGAACAGCGTCATGACGCGGGATGGCGCGGTTCAGGAATGCTTCAGGACGATTTGGACGACGATGTTGCCGGCGTTGCGGCAGCGGTCCACGGCCTGCTCGACCATCTCGAAGAGCTCCTGGAGGATGACGAGTTCCTTGGCGTCGTAGGGTCCGTGGTAAAGATCCTTGAGCAGGCCGAGCATGACCTTGTCCGCCTCGCCCTCGGCGTATTGCAGCCGGTCGTTGGCCTCGCGGATTTTCTCGATGTGCGTGCCGCCGCGGAGCTGCTTCACCATGAACACGACGGCCTCGGCCGCCTGCAACATGAGCTCGGCCTGGCGTTGGAACGCCGCGTTCGGCACGCGGCCCGGGTAAATGGAGAGCCGCTCGACGATTTTCTCGACCTGCTTCGGGATGCGATAGAGCGCGAACGACAGCGCCTCGATGTCCTCGCGTTCGAGCGGGGTGACAAAGGTCTTGCTCAGCTCCTCGGTCATCGTGTGACGGATCCGCTTTTCCTTGCGGCGCGTCGTGATGAACTCGTCGAGCGGGCCGGAAGGCGCGCCGCCCGCGGCGAGGGTCTTGAGATAACGCGAAAAGAGATCGACGCTGGTCTTGGCCTCCTCCGCACCGGCTTCGAGCAGATCGAAGAACTTGTCGTCCTTGCCGAGGAGTTTCTTAAGCGAAAGCATGGTGCCGCTTGGGTTAGCGGCGAATGTTACGATTGCGAAACAAATTTCCGTCCGCGCTCAGGTTTTTCCGCGCAGCCAGATCCAGAGGTAGCCGAGGCGTTCCCGCACGGCCCACGTGCTGCGCTCAAGCGAGGGCAGATCCCAGAACAGGTCGGGCCACTGGAAATTGTCGCCGGTGTGCGCGGTGAAATCCGCCGGGCAGGCCAGGGGCGCGAGGCCCGCGTGGTGAAACAACGCCATCGCCCGCGGCATGTGCCACGCCGAGGTCACAAGCGCGAACGGCGCCGGGCCGGCGATCCGGGCGACGGCGTGCGACTCGTCCTCGGTGTCGCGCGCCTGGTCGATGTAGGCGATGCGGTCGGGCGCCACGCCGAGCGACTCCGCGGCGCGCGCGAGCATCGTGGCATGGCTCGGGTGGTTGGCGGCGTCGGCGGGGCCGCTCACGACCAGCCGGGCGTCGGGCAAAACGCGCAGCAGGCGGACGGCCTCGGTGATGCGGGCGAGTGCGCTCGTCGAGAGCTGATTCGTGGCGGAGAGACCCGCGCTGTTGCCGTTGCCGCCGCCGAGCACGACGACAAACCGGCAGGCGGCGAGCGCGGGCGGCGGTGGTCTGCCGGCCTGCAATTCGGGAATCGCCGGATAGCGCGCCTCGATCGGATGGACGAGCCAGATGCTCACGTATTTGTTGCTGAAAAGGAGCAGCAGCCCGAGGCCCGCGAGCGCGAGTCCGCGGCCGAGCCGCGCGTGGCGGCCGGCCCGGAGCCGCGTGAGGCCGAGGCCGACGAGCAGCAGGATCAGGCAGAACGGCAGCGGCATCAGCCAGAAGCCCAGGAATTTTTTCAGCCAGAAAAACACGGTGCGACGCAAACGGGACGCCGGGCGCGAGGCGAGCCTCGCTTTTCGCGGACCCGCGGCGCCGCGAGCGTGGCCACCGGTGGCGCTCGCACGCGAAAAGCGCGGGCAGTCGCCCGACACTTAACCATGTAAGCAACACCCGACTTTTCGTTGCCGCGTCCGCGACGTTCGCTTTCGCTCCTCGGCCCGCGACCGCAACGCATTCAACCCCGCAGCGCTTCGTCCATGATCAAACACGCCTCCCCGTTTCATTCGTTTCGCCTCCTCCTCGTCGCCCTCGCCGGATTCGCCCTCGGCGCAAGTCTCGCCGCGCAGCCGCCGGCCGCCCCTTCCGCCGCGGACCTCGAGTCGCCGGCGGCGCGCGAGGCGCGAGTCCAGTGGTTCCGGCAGGCAAAGTTCGGGCTCTTCATCCACTGGGGGCTCTACTCGATCCCGGCCGGCGACTGGAAAGGCGAGCGTTCGCCCGGCATCGGCGAGTGGGTCATGAACCGGATGCAGATCCCGGTGACCGAATACGCGAAGCTCGCCGGCGGTTTCAACCCGATCTACTTCGACGCCGAGGCGTGGGTGCAGATGGCGGAGGACGCGGGGATGAAATACATCGTGATCACGTCGAAGCACCACGACGGCTTCGCGATGTATCACTCGAAAGTGTCGCCCTACAACATCTACGACGCGACGCCGTTTCATCGCGACCCGATCAAGGAACTCTCCGAGGCGTGCGCGCGGCACCACATGCCGTTCGGGTTTTATTATTCGCAGTCGCAGGACTGGCACGAGCCGGGCGGCATGGGCAACAACTGGGACTTCCCGTCGAACGGCGAGAAGAGCAAGAGCGGCGCCTATGACCGCTACATCCGCGAGAAGGCCGTGCCGCAGGTGAAGGAACTGCTGTCGAACTACGGGCCGGTCTGCCTGATGTGGTTCGACACGCCGCAGGAAATGACCCGCGAGCGCGGCCAGGTGTTCATCGACGCCGTCCGTTCGCTGCAGCCGAACACACTCATCGATGGCCGCCTGCTGCCCGGCGGCTCCGGTGGCGACTACCAGTCGACGGGCGACAACGCGATTCCGCCGGAAGGCAAGGACGGCGACTGGGAAGTGCCGGCGACGATCAACCAGACGTGGGGCTTCCGGAAGGACGACACGAACTGGAAGTCGCCCGGCGAAATCATTTTCAAGCTGGTCGACATCGCGAGCAAGGGCGGCAACTACCTGCTCAACGTCGGCCCGATGCCCACCGGCATCATCCCGCAGGGCAGCCAGAACAATCTCCGGAGCGTCGGCCGCTGGCTCAAGGTGAACGGCGAGGCGGTTTACGGCGCCGGCCGCTCGCCGTTCGGCGACGAGTTCGGCGACTACGCGGCGAAACTGCGGGATCGCGGCGGCAAGGCGCCATTCCTCCCACGAACCGACTGGCGCTGCACGACCAAGCCGGGAAAACTCTACTTCACGATCTTCCACCTGACCGAGCGGGTGGGAAGTTCCAATGACGCTTATTTCAACCTGCCCGCATTCAAGAATGCGATCAAGACCGCCTACCTGCTCGGCGATCCGCAGAAGACGCCGCTCGAGGTGAAAACCCGGGAGGATGGCTCGCGCAGTCTGGTCGTGTCGCGTTTCATCAACGACACGATGGGCGCGGTCGCGGTGGTCGAGATTGCCGGTGATGCGGTGGGGCACTGAGGCGCTTCCGGGCCGAGAATGGTCATGTCGTTGACGAGATTATCCATTCTCGACGTGGGCGGTTGCCTGTAGCATCAGAGTCCCTTGGCTCGCCCCGTCCGCAGCACCTTGCGGAGATGCGGCTGTCTTTCTTCGGTTCCCTCATGAAAAAACTCCTCCTCGCCCTCACCGTTGCCGTGGTTGGCTCGACCTTGGTCGCCGCCGAAAAACCGAAGATCGCCGTCATTCCCAAGGGAACGACGCACAGCTATTGGAAGAGCGTCGAGGCCGGCGCGCTTCAGGCGGGCGCGGAGCTCAACGTCGACATCGTCTGGAAAGGCCCGCTGACCGAAAACGACCGCGCCCAGCAGATCGGCATTGTCCAGCAATTCGTTTCCTCCGGCATCTCGGCCATCGTGCTCGCGCCGCTCGACGACACGGCCCTGCGCACGCCGGTGCAGGCTGCGGCGGCCCGCAAAATCCCGGTCGTGATCATCGACTCCGGCCTGAAGGGCGAGGCGGGGAAGGATTTCGCGAGCTTTGTCGCGACCGACAACCACCACGGCGGCGAGATCGGGGGCGAGGAACTCGTGCGCCTGCTGGGCGGCAAGGGCAAGGTCGTCCTCCTCCGGTATTCGGCGGGCTCCGCGAGCACTGCCGAGCGCGAGGCGGGATTTCTGGATGTGATGAAAAAGAACCCCGGCATCACGGTGACGGTCGACAATCGCTACGGCGGCGCCGAGGTCTCCACCGCGCAGGACGCCGCGATGAACCTGATCGACAAGATTCGCGAGGCCGACGGCATTTTCTGCCCCAACGAGTCGACCACGCAGGGCATGCTCCTCGCGATGCGGCAGACGGGACTCGCCGGGAAGAAAAAATTCGTCGGCTTCGACACCTCCGATTTCCTGCTGGCCGCGCTCTCCCGCGGCGACGTGCAGGCGCTCGTGGCGCAGAACCCGAAGCGCATGGGCTACCTTGGCGTGGTCACGGCGGTGAAGCAGTTGCACGGCGAGAAGGTCGACCCGCGGATCGACACGGGCTGCGAACTCGTGACGAAGGAGAACATGCCGGCCGCGGGGAAATAATCCCGCGCCCCGTCGCCCCGGATGCCGTCCCGCCCCGATTCCATCCCGCCCCGGCTGCAGCTCGAGGGGGTGCGAAAATCCTTTGGCGCCACCGTCGCGCTGGACGGCGTGAGCCTGGCGGTCGGGGCCGGCGAGGTGCACGCGCTGGTCGGCGAAAACGGCGCGGGCAAGAGCACGCTGATGAAGGTGCTCGCGGGCGTCTACGCGCCCGATGCCGGCACGATGCAGATCGACGGCGAGTTCTACCGGCCGGTGCGACCGCTCGACGCCCGGCAGGCCGGGATCGTCATGGTGCACCAGGAGCTGGCGATCGCGCCGCACCTGACGGTGACGGAGAACATCACACTCGGCGCGGAGCCCATGCGCGGGCCGCTGGTCGACCTCCGGGAAGCGCGCCGCCTCGCGCATGACGCGCTGACCGAACTCGGCCGGCCGGATATCGCGCTCGACGGCCCCGCCGGCGATCTCTCCATCGCCGAGCAACAACTCCTCGAAATCGCCCGCGCCATCGCGCTCGGCTGCCGCGTGCTGGTCCTCGACGAGCCGACCAGCAGCCTGACGCTGGCGGACACGGAGAAACTTTTCGGCCTCGTCCGCCGGCTGCGGTCGCAGGGCCGCTCGGTGATCTACATCTCGCATTTTCTCGAGGAGGTGAAGGAGATCAGCGACCGCTTCACCGTTCTCCGCGATGGCGCGAGCGTGGGCGGTGGCCGCACGGCGGACGCGACGCCCGACGAAATCGCGCGACTCATGGTCGGGCGGAGCGTGAGCGAACTTTACACGCGTTCGCCCCGCCAGCCGGGCGAGCGGCTGCTGGCGGTCGAGAATGTCGCGGGGCCGCGGAAACCAACCGCCGCCTCCCTCGAGTTGCGGCGGGGGGAAGTGCTCGGGCTCGCGGGGCTCGTGGGGGCGGGGCGAACGGAACTGCTCCGCGCGATCTTCGGCCTCGATCCGGTGGTGGACGGCCGCGTGCGCGTCGCGGCATTCAGCGGCGCGGCCACGCCGGCGCGGCGGTGGCGGCAGGGGGTCGGCCTGGTCAGCGAGGATCGGAAGATCGAGGGTCTGGCGCTCGCGCTGAGCATCGCCGACAACCTCACGCTCACGCGGTTGCCGGCGTTCGTGACTCCGGCCCGGCAGGCGGCGGACTCCGCGCGCTGGATCGAGAAACTCGGCGTGCGCTGCGCGCATCCGTTGCAGGCGATCCGGGAGCTCTCGGGCGGCAACCAGCAGAAAGTCGCGGTCGCGCGCCTGCTGCACCACGAGGTCGACGTCCTCCTCCTCGACGAGCCGACCCGGGGAGTCGACGTCGGGGCGAAGCAGACGATCTACCGCGTCATCGACGAACTCGCCTGCTCGGGCAAGGCGGTGCTCGTGGTGAGCAGTTATCTCCCCGAACTGCTCGGCCTGTGCGACCGGATCGCCGTGATGTGCCGCGGCGTGCTCGGACCGGCGCGGCCCGTGGCCGAGTGGGACGAGCACAAGATCATGCTGGCGGCCACCGCCACGACGCCGGCCCGCGCCGCCTGATTTTCCATGGCCGCAACCTCGAACGCCTCCTCCGCCGCCGCGCGTTTCCGTCGCGTGCTCGCCGCCTTTGGCCCGGCCATCGGGCTTTTCTGCGCCTGCGCGTTGTTCGCCGCGCTGCGGTGGCGGACCTTCGTCACCGCCGACAATTTCGCGATCATGCTCCAGCAGACGGCCGTGATCGGCGCCGGGGCGATCGGGATGACCGTCGTCATCATCGCCGGCGGCATCGATCTCTCCGTCGGCTCGACCGTGGCGTTGGGGACGGTCGCCATCGCGCTGCTGCTCCAACAGCATCTCCCCCCGCTGCTCGCGGCGCTCGGCGGCATCGGGACGGGCGGGTTGTGCGGCCTGGTCACGGGCTTGCTCGTGACTCGCCTCGGGCTGACGCCGTTCATCGTGACGCTTGGCTTGATGGGGGCGCTGCGCGGCGCGGCCAAGGGGCTGGCAAGCGAGCAGCCGATTTATCCGGACGACACCTGGCTCAACCAACTCATGCGTCTCGGCGAGCACGGGTCGCTGCCGATCGGCGTGTGGTTGACGCTCGCGCTCGCGGTGCTGGTCGCGCTGATGTTGCGCTACACGCGGTTTGGCCGGCACGTGTTCGCCATCGGGTCGAACGAGCAGACGGCGCGGCTGTGCGGCGTGCCGATCGAGCGGCAGAAGATTTTGATTTATGTCATCGGCGGCCTGTTTGGCGGCGTGGCGGCAGTGCTGCAGTTCGCCTACCTGACGGGCGGCGATCCGACAACGGCGGTCGGGCTCGAGCTCAACGTGATCGCCGCGGTCGTGATCGGCGGGGCGAGTTTGAGCGGCGGGCAGGGGACGGTGCTCGGCAGCCTTATCGGCGCGTTCATCATGAGCGTGGTGGCGAACGGCTGCACCAAGCTGGGCATGGCCAACTGGGTTCAGGAAATCGTGACCGGCGGGATCATCGTCGGCGCCGTGTTCCTCGACAAATTGCGCCAGGGCCGGCGGGACTGAGCGATTTCGATCGATGCATTCCAGGCTGCGAGGGTAGGGCCCGACCTCCGTGGCGGGCCGTGAGGATGTTCGCTTGCGCCCGGTCCGCCCGGAGGTCGGGCCCTACCGCGGCTGCTGCGTGGGTGTCCGAAAATTGCGAGACTGCGTCCTTACGCTGTCAGGTGCCGCACCGCATTTCCCAGGAAACGTCGGAGCAGCGCCGGATGCATGCCGAGAATCTGGTGCAGCACGATCGGAGTTTTGCCGAGCTTCGCGACGACGGTGCCCGCGCCGAGATTCCGATCGTGATCGCGCCCATAGCCGGCGACGATCTCGACGTCCCTGCCTTCGAGCCGCCAGCCATTGCCGCCGCTGCTCTTCACCTGATAGTGCAGGCCGAGCGCCTGGTTGACCGGCAGGCCGTCGTAAAGCGGATGCTCGCGGACGAAATACCAGGCGCCCATCCACGAGGCGCGCGAGGGTCCCACCATGCCGTCGAAGCGAAACGCGCCGGCGTCGGCGAGCTGGCGGGCCACGGCCTGCGCGTGGCCGTCATTCGAGGGCAACGCGAGCAGGGGAGTTCCCGCCCGGACCGCCGCCAGCACCGATTCCGGCAGGCCGGCTTCCCGCGCCGCGGCCCGCACCACTTCGGCGCCATCGGCGGTCGTGCCGCCGCCTCTCGCGGGCGGGTCCGCCCGGCCGCTGAAGACGATCACGTCGCACGGCGTCGCCGGCTCGAATGGAATCACCGTCACGGACGGCAGTCCCTTTAACAAATCGGCGACCGCATCCGCCACGTCGGCCAGGGCGATCGTCACGGGTTTGGTCATGGCCGGCGGTGGAGCAACGACGAGGATTTCACGCTCGTGCGTCACGGCGGGCGCGCCTGCGAGTTCAAGCCGCGAGCGCCAGCGTCCCGGTTTCGTGAGCGGGGAGGTCGTCAGCGCCTCGTGGACAAGATAGGACAACCGGTCCTTTTCAAACGCCGGCGCCGGAAAACGCTCCTCCTGTGCGACGCGCCCATCCGGATCGACGAGCGTGAAGCGCAGCTCGCCGCCGGCCGGTTGATTGGTGTCGTTCAGCAGATAGATATCGAACACCGCGCGTTCGCCGGTGCCGGTCACGAGCTGGCGTTGCTTCGCGACGGGGCGCAGCGGAGTGAGGCACTCGCCGATGGCGCGCGGGTCCGATTTGAAGTCGCGGAAATTATCGACCAGCCCGGAGTGGTTCTCCATCGCCGTCGACTCCCAGCCGCTGATCACAGCCATGTCGGTCTCGTCGCTGATCCGGACGTTCTCCATGAACTGGCCCCACGATTCGTAAGCGCGCCGGCCGATGGAGCGGAAGAGATCGCTCGCCGACGGAAACGCCCGGCGAAAACCCCAGCGGTCGAGGAAGGCGTCGTAGGCGGCAAGGATTTCCTCGTGGTCGAGACGGTCGTAGCTCGTGCCGCCGTGCCGGCGGATCTGTTCGAGCACGGCGACATGGTCGTCCGACGACGCCGGTCCCTTCATCTCGCCCCATTCGACGATCTCGCCGCGAACGGGCGAGCTGTAGAAAAAATCGGCCGGCGAAACATAACAGGCGTCCTGCCAGATATCGGTCGCGCGCCCGCTGTGATCGACCCACCAGCCCGCGGCGCCGCCTGCGACGGTCGCCGGCCGCGTCGAGCGATGAACGTCCGTGCCGTAGGCCTCCTCCCAAGCCTGTGGACTGCGCATCACAAATCCATCGGAGCCGACGATCGACCGGCTGGGATCCTCGGCGCGCATCGTGGCGAACAGCTCGAGCAGCGCCGGGTTCGCGGGATCGATCGTGCCCTCGTTCTGGACGATGTAGTGGACGACGGACGGGTGACTCCGAAACGCGCGGATCATGCGGACGATTTTCTCCCGCATGTAATGTTCGGAAAATCCCGCGGGCCGGTTTCTGCCGGCGATGGCCTGCGAGCCGCCGCCGGGCTCGAGGCAGCGGAGCAGCCCGGCGCGGTCCTGGAGTTGCAGGACCTCTTCCTTCGCGAGGTTGCGGTGAAAGTTCAGGCAATTCAGGTTGAACGCCTTCGCTGCCTGCACTTCTTTTTCGGCGAGTTCCGGCGTGGGAAAAAGTCCGTTCAGCGCCCAGTAGCCCCACGAGATCGACGTGTAGAGGCGGATGCGGCGGCCGTTCAACCGGAAAATGGCATCGTGGCCGATGCCTTCGGCGGCGAACCAGCGGAAGCCAAACTCGGTCTCCTTCGTGTCGCTCTCGCCGTCGCGCTGGGTCGGTTTCCACGTCGTCTGCAAACGGTAGAGCCGCGGCGTCGCCAAGTCCCACAGTTCGGCGGCGGTGGCGGTGAGTTGCGCCGAGCAAGGAGCCGTGGCGTTGGCGGACAAGTCCAGCGGCACCTCCGTGCCCGCGAGTTCCCGGCCGTTGGCAGGATCGATCACGGCGAAACGGACGGTGCCGGCGCGGGCCTCGCCGGAGTGGTTTTCGATTTCCGCGTGCGCCGTGACCGTGCGCGGCTCCGGGGTGTTGAGCACCCACGCGTCAGCGACGCGGACGGGACCATGCACGCTCAAGGTCAGGCCGCGATCGAGTCCGCCGAAGCCATGACTTTTCTGAAATTCGAGCCCCGCCCAGCTCAGTCGGCTGCCATCGCGCCAGTCGAGGCGGCCGCCGGGATTGGTGATGCGGATGGACAGTTCGTTGTCGCCGGCGCGGGCGGCGGTCGTGAGATCGCACGCGAAGGGCAGTTCCTCCATGATCGAATAGCCGACGAGCTGGCGATTGAGGAACACCTCCGCCCGCTGCCGGGCGCCGCGAACATGGAGTAATACCCGCCGCCCGATCCACGCGGACGGAATGTCGAGCGAGCGCCACCACCACGACACGCCATAGTAGGCGCCGTTTTTCACCTGGTCGTCCGCGGTCTCGAACCGGTATTCGTCCTTGTAGGGCCGGAAGCCGGTCTCGCCCCAGTAAAATTGCTCGACCGTCGCCGGCAGCGTGACCTCCCGGCCGGCGGCGCTGCCGAGTGCCGTCCAACCGCCGGTCGGCGGACGGGATGGCAGTTCGCCGAGCGTGACGTCGCCCGGGAGAAAAATGCGGTCGTCCTTCCACGGTGCCTCGAGATCCCGCCACATCCGCCAGCCCGTGTCGGGCACCGGGGTCACGCCGTCGCCGCCTGCGGCGGCGAGGGTGCCACGAGCGGCCGCGGACTCGGCGCCAAAGCCGCCGCGAAAGCCAAGAAGCACGCCGGAGCCGACGGCGCCACCGATGCGAAGAAATTCACGGCGGGGAATGAGTTTCATTTTTTGGGGCGCGGTTTCCGCCCGCGCACGGTTTCGAAGTGTCTTCATCGTTTTGCCGATGGCCATCGGATTTTATCCAGGCCAAGGGCTGAACGGCGGCTCGCGGCGTGCCGGGAAACGGGTGCAAGGCTCCGGGTGGAGACTGGGATTGACAGGCCGGAGGGTGCTCGTGAGATTCCGCGTTCCTCATTTTACGGCGGTCATAGCTCAGTTGGTTAGAGCACAAGATTGTGAATCTTGGGGTCGCGGGTTCGAGTCCCGTTGGCCGCCCCATTTTGATGGCGAAGGGCCCAGTGTCAGTCGCGACCAAGGTAGGTAATCTTGAACTGGCTGCAGACGGCGCTGTTGCCGGCGTGCGTGGTGCCGGACCAGTAGAGGCCGGTGCCGCCGAAACGGGTCGGCGTGACGGTCTCCTCGAGAGTCACCGCCTCGCTGTCGCGGTCATTGTGGACGCGGGCGCTCAGTTTGTCGCCGACGACCTTGACGGAGAAGTGCATGTTGGGTTTCACCGTGCCGGAAACCACCTTGCGGTTGCTGACGGGACTTCCGGCTCCGTTGACGATCCGGAAAAGCTGAAACACGCATTTGTTCTCCTGGTCGACGGCGCGCCAGAAGCGCAGCGAGTAGCCGTTTCTCGTGAGCGGGTCGTATTTGATGTAGATGTCGCATTTCTGGTCGCGATCGCCGTTGCCGCCGGTGCCGGGGCTGCCGAAGCCTTTGCCGTCGCCCTTTTCCGGTGTCAGCACGACGTCGACCTGCATGTCACCGACCTCGCCGGATTTGTTGTAGAGCAGCGAGGCGCCCTGCGAACCGACACGGACGCCGTAGCCGTTGACGAAATCGGGTCCATGCTCCGAGGTCCACATGCCCAGCACGGTCCAGCGGTCGCCGACGTAGGTGACGTTCGTGTCGGTGACGAAACTGCGGAAATCGGGCGAGACGGTCGTCGACGCGAGATCGGCGGCGGCGATGGCTTGGGGTGAAACGAAGGAAACTTCGGGGCCCGGGTCGCTGCGATTGTGTTTCGGCTGAATCGAGACTTTCAGGTATTTGCCGACATCCCCGGGGGTCAACACGTAGGTTTTCAACGGTTCGTCGCCGCGGTTGACAGCGACGGGACGCGCGTTGCGACGGGTCGCATCGTCGCTGACGGACCAAGTGATGAGCGATTGATCCGTGCGCCCATCGAGCGCGAGGCGGTAGTCGACGGTGACGGTGCCGTTGGCAGGTGGATTCAGTTTCAGGCCACCGATCAGCTCGGGCGGATTCGTGTAAGGGGGTTCGACGAACACCCATGCCGTAGCGCAGTAGCCGTTGGCGGCAGTGGCCGTGACTGGAACGTATTGCGGCCGGTCGATCTTGGGATTGCCCGTGACGGTCACGCTGCCACCGGCGGCCGGGCGGAGAAAAACGGCGCTCGAAGGCGACGACCATTTGATGGTCTGGTCCGGAGCGCGCTTCGGCGAAACCGTCGCTCCGATCGTGGTGCCCTCGGCGCCCGCGCGAATCGAGGGATTGGGATTCGTGAGTGCCATGCGGTAGATCAAGCTGCCTTGACCGGCCGCCTCGTATTTTTCGCGGACGCCCGCCGGGTCCCAGTCGTCGGCTGCGCCCGTGGGCGTGGCGCGGAGGAGATTCCAGGGATTGTAGGCGAGCACCTCCTGGGCGGAGAGTTCGCGGGTGTATTCGAGCGTGTGGGGACCCGAGGAGCCGTCCCAGATCACGACTGGCTTCCCGCTCGGATCGTGGAGGCGATAGGTGAGCGAGTAGTAGTTCGGGCGCGATGGAGCTTCGCCGCGCATCCATCCGAGCGGCGCCGCGGGAGTGTTGGCTGGCACGACGCAGTTGATGAGGGCGACCGGGCGGTTGCCATTGCCCTTATACATCGCGAAGCCGCGCGCGGCGGTGAACTTCGAGTTGATGAACGCGATGTTGGTCGCAAACGGCAGTCCGGAACCCTCCGGGAAATCGATGACACAGTCCTCCCAGACACTGATCGTGCCGCCGCCGATGAAGTCGTTGGTGCCCTCGATGTAGACGTCCTTGAAATAGGAGCGCGTGGTTTTGAGGAAGATGGTGTCGAGGCGGCTCAGGAACGCGACGTTGATGTAGGCGTGCTTGTCGCCGGACAAATCGGCCGCGACGGCCTGCGTGACGACCGGCGAGCGTTTCGAGAGATTCTTCGAGGAGTCGCCGGGATATTCGTAGTCGTTGTTGCAGTAGTTGAGGACCGTGAGGTTCTGGAGCGTGAAGCCGGTGGCGTTGACGACGAGAACGTAGCCGTTGTAGGCGACGGTATCGTTGCCGCCGCCCTCCTTGTTGCCGCGATTATCGGCGAGGACGACGGCGCGGCGGTTGTTGGTGAGGCCGAGGAACGTGATGTAGTTCTTGCTGATCTCGAGACCGGGGGTGCTCGACGTGCCCGTGATGGCGTAGACCCCTGGCTTGATGCCGATGACGGTGGGCCTGCCGGCGGTGCCGGCGGGAGCGGCGGCATAGGCGGCCTGGAGCGTTTTGAAGCGCTTGTTGACGGAATCGTCCCGCGAGAGCGCGCCATCGACGAGGTAGTCGTAGGTCAGGGAGGCGACATTGATCGACGGGCGGATGGGCTCGCCACCGTTGCCGTTATCCTGGGCGTGCGTGGTCGGCGTCGCGGCCGACAGGAGTGCGGTGGAAAACACGAAATGGCGAAGACACGTTTTCATAATCTGGCCCGGGGGTGAAAAGCTGGATTCTGGCCGAAGGACGAACGGAGGGGCGAAAAGTATCCCCCAAATGCGATGGATGCCGGAGGATCCGCCGGCCAGCGGTCGCCGGGCGGATTCCGCCGGCACAGTAGGCGGGAATTGCGCCAGCCCGGCGACTTTTCACTCGCCACTCGGCCCCTTCGCTTGGCAGTTCTTGCCACTCGCATGTCACGTCTCGCCGCCGCCTTCGCCCGCGCCCGCGCGCAAAACCGCGCCGCCTTCATCGCCTATCTTTGCGCGGGCGATCCGGACTTCGACACGTCGCTGGCGGCCTGCCGGGCGCTGCTGGCCAACGGCGTGGACATCCTTGAGCTTGGCGTGCCGTTTTCCGATCCGCTGGCGGACGGCCTCACGAACCAGCTGGCGGCCCAGCGGGCGCTCGAGAGCGGCATGACGGCGGCGCGAGTCTTCGAGCTGGCGCGCCGGTTGCGCGAAGGCAGCGACGCGCCGATCATCTTCTACACTTACTACAACCTCGTTTTCGCCAACGGGGTGGACGCCTACGTGCGCGCGGCCAAGGTGGCGGGGGTCGACGGCATCCTGACGCTCGACCTGCCGCCGGAAGAGGCGGGTGAGGTGACGGCGGCCTGCCGGGCGCACGGCGTCGACACGGTTTTCATCATTGCCCCGACGACACCGGACGCGCGGATCGGGAAGATCGCGGCGGTCACCACCGGTTTCATTTATTATGTTTCGCGCGAGGGCGTGACGGGGGTGCGCGATCAGGTGGCGGGGAATATCCCGGAGGCACTTGCCCGGATCCGCGCGCACACGCAACTGCCGGTGGCGGTCGGCTTCGGCATCGGCTCCCGGGCGCAGGTAACGCAGGTGGCGGCCCACGCCGACGGGGTGGTCGTTGGCAGCGCGCTCGTGAACGGGATCCGCGACAACCTGGGCGACCGCGCCAGGATCGCGCCGACGCTCGCGGCGCGCGCGGCGGATTTGGCAGCCGGAACGGGCAGAAAGTGAGATTCGCCTTGCGGGCCGCCACGGGGCCGCGTGCTCTCTTTTTCCCACATGCCGCGCCAAATCCTGCTGATCGACGACGACCGGATGCAGTTCCGGCTCGTCCAGGCGCATTTCAAGAATTTCCACGCCGACCGCTATACGCTCGAGTGGGCGGCGACCTACGAGGACGGGCTCGATAAGCTGCTTTTCGGCACGCATGCCGCCTGCCTGCTCGATTATCAATTGGGGGAACGCAACGGGCTGGAACTGATTCGCGAGGCCGTGGCCCGGGGTTGTCGCACGCCGATCGTGTTCCTGACCGCCGAATCCGCGGAGCGCATCGACATCGAGGCCATGAACGCGGGTGCGCTCGACTATCTCGTCAAGGGCGAGATCACGCCGCGGATGATCGAGCGGTCGTTGCGGTATGCGCTCAAGCTGGGCGAGACGCTCGACGCGCTGCGGCGGATGGCGACGCGCGACCAGTTGACCGGACTGTTGAACCGCCGCGAGTTCGAACGCATCCTCACCGAGGAGGAGGAACGGGCGCGCCGGTTCGGCCAGTCGCTCGCGCTCGTGATGGTGGACATCGATCACTTCAAGCGGGTGAACGACACGCACGGTCACCCGGTGGGGGATGCCGTGCTGCGGGAAGTTTCGCGCCGCGTGGCGGCGGAACTGCGCACCGTGGACCGTGCGATGCGTTTTGGCGGCGAAGAACTGGCGCTCGTGCTCGTGCAGACGGATCGGAAAGGCGCGCTCGACGTGGCCCGCCGGGTCTGCCGGGCCGTCGAGAAGGATCCCGTGCTCGTCGGCGACACGATCGCGCTGAACGTGACCGTCAGCGCCGGCGCGGCGGAACTTCCCGTCGACGCCAAATTCGGTCCGGCCCTGCTGAACGCCGCCGACAAGGCGCTCTATGCGGCGAAGGCGCGCGGCCGGAACCGGGCGGTGCCGTTCAACGAGGTGTAGCCGTGGCCGCCGCGACGGGCGGCGCGAGGATGCGGAGACTGGCGGGACGAATCGCAAACTCCACGCGGGCGCCCGCGGCGTGCACCTCGCCGTCGGTGTGAATCAGCCCGGCGGCGGACCGCTCCACGACAAAGCGGTCGAACTGCCGGTGCGTGACTTGGCGCGCGCCGGCCAGCCCGGCGGTGAACAACCGGCCCAGCAGCGGCAGGGCATTCCAAGCGGTGACTGGCGGCACGACGCAGAGATCGAGCAAGCCATCGTCGACCCGCGCGTGCGGGGCGATGCGGGCATTGTTGCCGTATTGACTGGCGTTGGCGACCGCGAGGGTGAAGACGCGCACGCGGTCGCTCCCCGAGGCGTGCGTGATGACGCATTCTTCGGCCTGCCATTCGCGAAATGCACGGGCGCTGATGGCGACGTAGCGGAGAAAGCCGCGGCTGGCCGACCGGTTGAAGCGCGCGGAAATCTCGGCCTCGAATCCCAGTCCCGCCGCCGTGAAAAACGGGCGGCCGTCGGCCAGTCCGGTGTCGACGAGCCGCGGCTCGCCGGTGGCGAGGATGTGGAAAACGTGTTGGCGCGATCCGTAGATGCCGAGGTGGCGGGCGAGGCCGTTGCCCGAGCCGCATGGCACGAGGGCGAGAGTCACGGCGGTGCCGACGAGGACGCGGGCGATTTCGTTGAGCGTGCCGTCGCCGCCGACCGCGACGACCCGTTCGCAACCGTCGGCGAGCGCGCGCTGGGCGAGCTCGGTGGCGTGCCCGGCGCGAGCCGTCAACGCAACGGAGTGGCCGTGACGGGAGGCGAAGGCGATGGCGGCATACGACTTCGCGCGGTTTCGCCCGGACCGGGGGTTGACGATGAAGCGGGTTTTCAAACCGGAGGGTCATATTCACGGACGGGGGCCACGGCGCACGGTTAAAATGACCCAATCCTCGCTCGCGCCACCGCGACGGAAGGTCTTCGCTGCAGGCGAATGAAGCCAGTCCTGCACGTGCTCACGGGGCCGACCGCCGTCGGGAAAACGGAGTGGGCGTTGCGCTGGGCGGAAGCGAACGGCGCCGAGATCGTGTCGTGCGACTCGCTGCTGTTCTACCGCGGCATGGACATCGGCACCGCCAAGCCGACCGCGGCGGAGCGCGCGCGGGTGCCGCATCATCTCATCGATATCTGCGGCGTGACCGGGCGGATGGATGTGACGCACTATGTGACCCGGGCGCGGGCGGCGGTGGAGGAAATCGGCGCGCGGGGCCGCCGGGTGCTCGTGACGGGCGGGAGCGGGTTTTACCTGAAGAGTTTTTTTGCGCCGGTGGCCGACGAAGTGGTCGTGCCGGAGTCATTGCGCGACGAGGTGCGCGGTCTGAAGCTAGAGGAGGCAGTGGCGCGGCTGCGCGGGCTGAATCCCGGTGGACTGGGCGCGCTCGACACCGCGAACCCGCGACGGGTGGCGCGAGCGCTGGAGCGGTGCCTGGCGTCGGAAAGAACGCTGGCAGACCTGGCGGCGGATTTCGCGCGGCGGCCGGCGCCATACGCCGGGTGGCGCGTCGAACTGACGGTGATCGAGCGGTCGCCGGCGGAACTGGAGCGACGGATCGAGGCCCGCGTGGCGGCGATGCTGCGCGAGGGATTGGTCGACGAAGTGCGGCGGCTGCAGGCGGCAGGATGGGAGGAGAACCCGAGCGCGGCGATGGCGATCGGCTATCGCGAGGTGCGGGCGATGCTGGCGGGTGGATTGGCGGAGGAAAAACTGGCGGTCGAGATTGCGAAGAACACCCGCGCGCTCGTGAAGAAGCAGCGCACCTGGTTTCGCACGCAGTTGCCGGAACATCGCACGGTGGCAGCGGAGTCCCTGCGCGGGGCGGGGGATCTGTTTCTGCCGTAGCGTGGCGAGAAAAAGCGTCCGTCACTTGGTGCGGTGGTAGGTATCCCGAAAGTAAACGAGACTGTCGATGTTGAGGACATCCACCACGCCGCTCTCCGCGGTGGCGAGGCAGAGTTTGTGATCGTGGCGGCCGATGCGAAACGTGTCGGTCGTGTCGCCGGTGGGACTGTGATTTCCGAGCTCGATGAACCGGATCCGGCCGTCCGCGGTGATCTCGATCGCGCGGTCGCCCGGCTGGTTGCCGGTGGCGAAGGTGCCGACGGCATCGTGCAGGCGGGCGGCGCGTTCGGTGGCGTCGGTGAGCAGCGTGACGGCGGGCGGCTGGTTCACGCTCTCGGTGTAGAAGACGGAGTAGAGCGTGTAGCCGTTGAGCGCGAGACCGGCGACGAGAATGGCGACCGCGATCCCGCGGCTGGGCGTGCTGACGGGTGCGGGCGGCACGGCGGCCGGGGCGCTGAAAGGCGTGGCGGTGGAAATCGACCGATCGAGGTGAGCGACGATTTCCCCGGGCGACAGTTCGGCATACGGGATGGTGTTGTCGCGCGCGTTGTAGAGCAGGAGGCGGCCCTGGCTGGTGCGGACGACAAACTTGCCGGCGCGGGCGACGACGATGACGTGGGGATCGCACTCATGATTTTGCACCGGGTCGATGGTGCGAAGCCGCTCGAGGAGCGCGGCGAATTCGTCCGGCGAAAGTTCCCCCAAGTCGGTGGTGCCTTGATCGGCCGCGGCCCGCCGGGTGTCGGGCGCGAGGTTGACGGTGGTGACGAGGAACATGGCGGGGCGGGCCGGAAGCGGCTTAGTGTTCGAGGACGAAGATGGGGTAGTTGCGGTAGCCCAGACGGAAGTTGCCGGTGTCGAGGTTGCCATCGTCGACCCGCCGGTCGAGTTCCTCGAGCTGCCGCCGGTCGGTGGTGACCTTGTCGTCGCCGACGGAGGTGATCACGATCACGGCCCGGAAGCGTTCACCCTGTTGAAGGCTGTTGGGCTCCCACGAGTATCGTCCTCCGATCGGAGTCACGCGCGTCCAGTTGGTCTGACCGATGTAACCGGCCATGTCGGGCGGGAACTCGCCGGGGCCGCTGTCGCCCGACGGCCAGTCGCCGTGGTCGTGCGCGTAGGCCTGAAACGCGCCGGCGAAGACCCGGAAATCATTGGCGACGACGGTTGACCGGGCCTCGAGATTGACCCGCTTGAGCGCGGGCACCGCAAGCGCGGCAGTGATGCTGATGACAAACACCACGACCGAAAGCTCGAGGAGGGAGAAACCGGCCTGGCTCCGGAAACGCCGGCCGCCTCCTCTGGCGCCCGACGCGCCCGCGGGAAGAAGCGGGCGACGCGACAGGGGCGGGACGACGGAACGAGAGGCGGAATAATTCACCGGCAGCGACAACCTTGGAGGCGGAGACGAGGGCTTTCAAGCCGCCGCGCGGTCGCGCGCAAGGCGCGTGAAGATCACGACGTGGCTGGCGACGATGAGCGGCACCAACAGGGTGGGCAGCAGGCTGAGCGGCAGATGGGTGAGGGCCCGCAGTTGCACCGGGCTGGAGAGATTGAGGCGGGCGGCGGTGGCCACGACGCTCAAGATATCGACCAGACCGACAATGTTCCAGATGGAGATCAGGCGCTGGCGGCGCGCCGCGGCAAAAGGCGCGAAGACCAGCGGGAGCGCGAAGGCGGCCACCGTGATGTCGCCCAAGCCACCGGGCACGGCGAAAGAGTAGGGCAGTTCGCCGCGCCGATAGAGCACAAGAAAATAGACGCCGACGAAGCGGGAGACGTGGAGGAAGACCAGGGACCGAAGATCCAACGCATCGACCCAGGCCCGGATGGGGGCGAGGCGGAAGTAAGCGAAGAGGAGGAGCGCCGTCAGGCCGAGGACGAGGCCCGGGACCGCCGGTGGCGGCAGGCGCTGCAACACGAGCTGATGCCCCGCAAGCACGGCGGCGGCGAACCAGAGCCAGAAGACAAGGCGGACGACGAGCGAGGTCGGCATCGGGCGAGGGAAGACGCGGCCGTGCGACGACGCGAGCCTGCGCTATCGCGCTTGATCCCCAGGCTGCCGGCGCCCCGCCGGCCGTCGCCGCTGGCGGCGCCCGCTTACTCGGGAATCTGAACCTTGAACCGGGCGATGGACGTGCCTTCGAGCCGGTGGAGCTCGGCGACCGACGTGCGCAGGGTGACCTTCGCAGTGAGTTCGGCGAGACGGGCGGTCTCGAGATCGTCCTGCGCTTGAAGCACGAGACGGCTGGTGGAAAGACCGGCGTCGAAGCGGGCTTTCTGGAGCTCGTATTGCTTTTCGCTAAGCTCGGTGGCCTTGCTGGCGATCTCGACGCTGACCCGGTTGGTCTGGACGGAGTCGATGGCGGCCCGAACCTGGACGAGGAGACTTTGATCGAGCTGGGCCAGCCGGGCTTTCTGAGAGTTCAGGCTGATGAGTGCCGTGCGGTAGCGGGAATTGTCCGCCCGCATGCCCCACGGCATGGTATAGGTCAGGCCAAGGCTCCAGTTGTTGCCGTGGTGGTTGGGAAGGGCGCCGACGACGTCACTGTAGGAACGATCGGTCGCGTTGTAGCCGAGCGAGCCGTCGAGGTTCAGGGACGGGAGCCGGTTCTTGCGAGCCGTGGCGGCATCGATTTCGAGCTGCTTGATCGACTCGACCGCGGAAAGGTAATCGGGGTAGGAGTCGCGCGCGAGCTTGTAGGAAACGTCGAACGACGGCGCGGGGTCCTTGTATTCGGGGAAGTTGACGGGGCCGGGACGCTTGTTGAAGTCGTCGGCGTTGATGAGGGTCAGGAGCGAGTCCTCGGCGGTGCGCACGCCCTGGTCGGCCTGGACGACGGCGCGGCGGGCGTTGGCGACGCCGACCTCGGCGCTGAGGACGTCGAGATCCGTGAGGACACCGGTGTTCCGGCGGGCGACGTTTTCGTCGTAGAGCTTTTGCGCGAGGTCGAGGGAGAGCTGGCGGATGCGAACGGTTTCGCGGGCCGAGACGAGATTGTTGTAGGCGTTCTCCGTGTCGCGGAGCACGGTGAGCACGCGGCTCTTGTAGCCGAGATTGGCGATGCCGACGCCGAGCTTGGTGCGTTCGACGTTGGCGCGGGCGACGGCGCTGCCGAAGTTCTTGAGGAGCGGCTGGCTGACCGTGGCGGTGAGCGTGTCGCCAAAATTCGGATTGATCAGGGAATTCAGCGAGTTGGTGGCGCTGCGGGTCAGGTTCGTGGTGAGGCCGACGGTGGCATTGGTCTGCGCCAGTTTCTGGCTGATGCCGAGGCGGGTCGTGGTGTTGTCCGAGCGCGGGCCGGTCGCCGCCGTCCCGTCGAGTCTGCTCGTGGTCGAGGCGGCCTGCGAGAGCGAGCGGTTGAGCGACGCGGTGATCGTCGGGTCGAAATCGGTATTGGCGACGACCAGCGATTCCTTCGCCGCGTCCGTCGAGTAGGCCTGGATCTGCAGGTCGAAATTCTTCTGCATCGCCCGGGCGATGCACTCCTCCAGGGTCAGCGGCGTGCCCGGGGTGGTGTCTTGAGCCCGCCCGGCAACGGGGCCCAGGAGGATGGCGGCGAGACTGAAGGTGAGGAGGAGGGCGCGGGCGGAGGGACGTGACATGACGAAATAAAGTGGAGGAAGCGGAGGAAAGGGATTTGTCGGGAAGAACACGAGCAGGGTTCGAAAGTTACTGTTTTTCAAACTCACCACCGGAGGTGCGTTTCAGCACGGTGAAGCCCGACCGTCTGGCGCGCGAGACGGAAAGGGGCGCGGAAAGTTGCGGTGAATTTACCGGCTGGACCGGCCGCCGGCGCACAGGCTGACCGCAGGTGGGACAGGCGGCGAGGTCGGGAGCGCCCGCCGCGGCCCGATGTTCGAACCCGTCGCCACACAGGCGGCACGGCGGAGCGAGCGGGGCGTAGACGCGAAGCGGCATGAGGCCTCAGTAATGCTCCGGTCGCGCCGGCAATTGAAGCCGCCTTGCGTGAGTGGCGGGTCCGGCGGGTTCAGTGGTGAATAGCGCGGACCGGCGGCGCACGTTATTCCATCTTCGGCTCGGATTTCTTGAGCTCAGTCTCAACCAACTCGGCAAGATACGCGTTGCCGCCGAGGCGGGAGGCGTAGCTGGCGAGCTGGTTGCGGGTCGTCACAAATTGGGGATTGGACTCGCTCAGGTCGGGCGTCTGCTTGTCGACGGCGTAGACGAACACGCCCTTGTCCGCGGCAATGTTCATGTCGGAGAGTTCACCCTTCGCGAGGCGGTCGAGCGAGCCAAGGAGCGAGTAATCGACATCCGAGGGACGGTTCCGGAGGGTGAACGCCGCGAGGGTCTTGGCCTCGATTTTAATGCCGCTGGTCCCGGCGGCCGCGGCCACGGCCTTGTCGAACGCGTCGCCGGCCTTCAGGCGGGATTCGATCTGCGCCTTGATGGTCTTGCCGAGCTCGACGAACCGCTTGCGCTTTTCGTTTTCGGCATAGTCGGCGGCCACCTTGTCATGCACCTCGGTGAGCGGCGGTTTGCGGGTCGCCTGGAGTTCCTTCCAGACGAGAATCACGGCGCCGGTCGGGCTGCTGAGCGCCTCGGAAATAAAGCGGCCGGAATCGGGCCCGAGCTTGAACGCCTCGGTCGCGATGTCCTGCGAACCGCCGAGTTCGGCGGGGCCGGCCTCGTGGGTGAACGGCGCGAGGGACTTCAGCGCGAGTTTGTGCGTGACGAGGAACGAGTCGAGCGCCGCACCCGGGGTAATTTTTCCCTCGTAGAGGGCGAGGGCGGCATCGCTCGCCGCCTTCACGGCGAGGCGCTGCGCACGCTCGAGGCGGAGCGCGGTTTCGACCTGGGGACGCACGGCGGCGAAATCGGCGTCGGGGTTGGGCTTGGCCGGGGCCGGCGTTTTGGCGTCGGTGGCGGGTTTGGGGAAACGGGTGGGATTGGCGTCGTAATCGGCCCGCACCTCGGCGTCCGTGACGGTCACGGCCGGCAGATAATTCAGCGCCGGAAAATCGATATAGCTCGCGACGACGCGCGGCGGAATTTCGTAGCGAAAGGAATTTTCCTCGAAATATTTGGCGAGGTCGGCCTCGCTCGGAGCGATCGAAGGGTTGAAGCTCTTGTAGTCGGCGGTGGCGGTGGCGAGCGTCCAGGAAGTATCGGCGCGGGCGAGTTGGGTTTTGACATCGCCGGGCAACACATAGCCGGGGCCGGCGAGCAGGTCCTGGACCTTCTTCGCACGAATATCGCCGGCGATCACGCGCGCGATATCGGCTTCGGTGATGCCGTTGCGCGAGGTCCGGAGGTTGTCCCGAAAAGTCGCATAGGCCTTGGGGTCAAACTGGCCGTCCTGGCCCGCGAAGATCCGGAGGGTCTTGATCATGTCCGCGATCTCGGCCGGGGAACTCGCGGGGATGTGCCATTCGTCGGCCAGATAAAGCGAGGCGGCGCGCTGAAACGCATAATTCTGGATCTGGTCGGAATCGAGTCCGCCAAAGCTGCCGAGCTGGAGGTTGGCGCTCAGGCCGGCGTCGCCCATGAGGCGTTGCTGGTCTTCCTGCAGATTGAGGTTGTAGCCGAAGAACGGGCGGTCGATCACGCGGCGCTCGGCGCGGCCCAGGCCGGAGGAGGGATTGAAGACCCAGATCAGGGGCAGGACCATGATGAGCAGCATCACGCCGAAGATGATTCGAAAGTGATGTTGGAAGTAGCGCTGAATCCAGGAAATCATGGGGGGAAAACGTCGGACCCTAGGTCAGGCAAGGCGCGTGGCAAGGGCGAAGTGCGCGGTGAATCGAGGGTGGCAAACGCCGGAAAAAGTCGCGCCGGGCGGGCGGGGCAACGGTCATTTCGCCGTGCGCCGTTCGCCGAGCGCGAACGGCGGGCGGGATTCGTCGAAATCGTGTTCGGCGAAGAGTTCCTCGAGGCTTTTCCGGAGAAATGCCTGCTCGCCAAGACAGGCGAGGGCGTCGTCGTAGTGGCGGAGGATGGGGTCGATGCGCTCGAAGGTCTGGCCAACGGGATCCTGGCCGTAGTTGTCGTCGAGGTTCTTGAACTCGAGCAGCGTGATCCGGCTCAGCGGGCGGGCGGGCTGAAAACAAAAGTCAGTGGCCGGCGTGTTGTCCGCCGGGCGAAGCGGGGTGACGAGTTGCATCACGACGAGGCGGTTGAGGCATTCGTTGATGATCTGGGTCGGCACCTTGAGGAGGTCGCCGAGCTGCGGCGCCGTGACCGGCGGCAGGCACGCGTGGAAGCGCCGGCCAATGGTCAGCAACACCACCAGCGAGAGACGTTCGCGCATCGCCTCCGTAAGCTGGCTCCACGCGGCCTGGCTGTTGCGGAAATGGACGTTCTGGACCGCGTAGCTGATGACGCCGCCGATCAGCACCTCGAGCCAAAACACGTAGAGGCCGAGCATGAGCACCGGGAGAATGCCGAGCGAGCCATAGAGGCTGCGCTCGAGAACGACGCGGCGCACGTAGAGGAGCGCGACAAAATTGTTCAGCAGGAGGAGCGTCGCCACCGCGAGCGCGCCGGCGAACGCGGCGCGCCAGAAGACCTTGGTGTTGGGCACGACGCGATAAACGAGCGCGAGCATCCCGACCAGCAGCGTGACGGAAAACGCCGGCAGCGACCACCGTAGCACCGCGAAAAGCTCGGCGCCGCCGGGGACTTTCGCGAACGACTCCTTGAAGATATTCACGGCGGCGCCGGCGCCGACCAGCGCGACCGCGGCGAAGAAAAGCACGGCGCCGAGCGTGAGAATCGTCCAATAGAACACGACGCGCATCAGCAGGGAGCGGCCGAGGCGGATGCCCCAGATGTCGTTGAACGCGTCTTCCACGGACTTGAACAGCAGCAGCACGATGAGAATGAGCGAGAGGGCGCCGAAGACCCCGGCGGAACCGGAGCGGGCGCCAACGATGATGCCGTTGATGAGGCTCACGACATCCGGACTGACGGCTGCGCCGGGCTGGTGACCCTGCGCGGAGAGCGAGTCGAGCTGGCGCAACTGGGGCGCGACGCGCTCGAGGATGGCGCCGAGCTTGTTCGCGACGAGGTCGGGATCGCTGTTGCTGCCGAGCACGAATCCGCCGATGAGAACGGCGAGTGCGATCAGCGGACCGAGGCCGAGGAGCGAACTAAAACTCAGGGCGGCGGCCCGGGCGGCGACCTTGGTTTCCGAGAAGACGGTCGAGGTGATCGAGACGACGCGCAGGGTGGCGTAGAACCAGCCGCGCGGCGAGCGATCGGTGAGATAGTTGACCTGCCAGATTTCCTTGCGCCAGACGTGGGCAATCCTGGCCGCCAGCGCGCCGGACCGCGCCGCGGACGCCGAGTGTGGTTGGCCGGAAGGCGCCACGAGCTATTGCGAAATCAAGGTCCAGGCCAGTCCACCCATGCCGAGAATGCCGGCGGCGGCGGCGATGAGCACCGGCAGCAGACTCACCAGAACCGTGCAAAGGTAGAGGCCCGCCGAGCCCGCGACCGCCTCGAGCAGCGGCATGCTGAGACCCTGCGCATAGAACATGAACCCGAGCAGCCCGAGGCCGAGTGCGGCACGGAAACGGACGACGGGATAAAGGCTGGTCATGCCGAGCCCCAAGAGCACGGCGAGGACAACGTCGATCGCGCCCAGAACCACGAGAGGCTGGGCGAGGATTTTGGCCGGATCCATGGACATCAGCGCATCGGTTCCCGGCAGGATCTCGCCCGCGGCGGCCGCAATGAGCGCGATGACGGCACACCACATGCCGATCTTGGCGGCACGCGCCATCGCGATGGTCGGGTCCTTCTTGTCGGCGGTATCGCCGGTGCGGCCCTCGGCGGCGGCGAGCATGTCATCGACGGTGATCGACTTGGCGTTCTCGTCGGGCTTGTTGAGCGTTTTGATTTCCTTCGCCTTGAGGACGAGTTTCTTTTTTTCGGGGAAGGCGAGCGCCATCAGTTCGGGGTTGGCGCTGAGCGCGACCCATTGCTCCGTGGTCGCGTCGTAAACGAGGGTCTCGGGGGTGACCTGGCCGGCCTCGACGAGGTCGGCGACCTGCTGGGCGGTGTAAGGGCCGCGAGCCTCGGTTTCGGTCTCGTTGCGGAGGTAGATTTCCTGCGTGGCCATCGGCGGAGGCTGAGCGGGGGGCGGGTGAGCGGCAAGCGCGATTTGGCCGCGAAGCGCCGCGGGTCGGCGAAGGAGAAGCCGGGAGGGCTGAACCGGCGCTTCACAGGCGCTGCAAGGTGCGCAAGCCGAGCAGGTGGAGGCCGGTTTCGAGGACGAGCAGCGCACGGGCGCACAGCAGCAGGCGGCGGGCGCGGACGACCGGATCGTCGACGAGGACTTTGTCGGCGGTGTTGAAGGTGCTGTAGTCGCCGGCGAGTTCGAACAGGTAGAGCGAGAGAAAGTGCGGGCGCAGGGTCTCCATCGCGAGGCGGATGGCGTCGGGAAACTTCACCAATTTGCGCGCGAGCGCGATCTCAGCCGGCGTCTCGGGCGGCGTGGCGACTTTCGCTTTTGCGGAATCGCCGGGCGAGACCCCGGCCTTGCGGAAGATCGAGTGGATCCGCGCCACGGCGTAGAGGAGGTAGGGGGCGGTGTTGCCGTCGAGTGCGAGCATCTTGTCCCACGAGAAGACATAGTTGCTGCTCCGGTTCTGCGAGAGGTCGGCGTATTGGATCGCGCCGACACCGACGACGCGGGAAATCTCGCGACGCCCGGCCTCGGGGAGTTCGGGGCTTTTTTCCGAGACGATCGCGTAGGATCGCTCCACGGCCTCGTCGAGCAGTGCCTTGAGTTTGATCACGTCGCCGCTGCGCGTCTTGAGGGCCTTGCCATCCTCGCCAGTCACGGCGCCGAATGTCACGTGGTGCAGCTCGGGCAGCCGGTAGCCTTTCACGGCGAACCACTTTTTCACCGTGAGAAACAACTGTTCGAAATGGTCGGCCTGGCGGAAGTCCGTGACGACGACGATGCCATCGGCACGGAAGTGTTCGGCGCGGTAGAGCGCGGTCGCGAGGTCGGTCGACGCATAGTTGCTCGCGCCGTCGGCCTTGCGCATGAGAAACGGCTGGGTTTTGAAGCGCGGATGCTCGGGATGGAAGACCACCAGCGCGCCTTCGCTCGTCTCGGCGAGCCCGGCGTCGGTGAGTTCGCGATAGATGCGGTCGACCTTGTCGCGGTAGAAGCTTTCGCCGAGGTGATGGTCGAACTTGATCCCGAGGCGGTCGTAGATTTCCGCGAAAGCGGCGAGGCTGACGTCGGAAAATTTCTGCCACAGGGCGACATTCTCCGGGTCGCCGGCCTGGAGTTTCACGAGTTCGCGACGCGCCTCGTCGAGCTCGGGCGAGCCATCGGGCGTGGCGTCGTTGCCCAGCTTGTAGAGTCGCTCCAGTTCCTCGATCGGCTCGGTGGCAAGGGCCTTCGGGTCGGCCCAGCGCTTGTAACCGTAGATAAGTTTGCCGAACTGGGTGCCCCAATCGCCGAGGTGGTTGTCGCGAATCACCCGGGCGCCCGTGAACTCGAGCATCCGGCAGATGGCTTCGCCGATGACGGCGGACCGAAGATGTCCGACGTGCATCTGCTTCGCGGTGTTCGGCGAGGAATAATCGACGACCCACGTCTGGCCGGCGTGCGCGGCGGCGGCGCCGGCGCGTAGATGCTCCACCGAGTCGTGGGCCTCAAGCCAGGCGAGGAGCGCGGTGGGCTTGAGGGCGAAATTGATGAAACCGGGACCGGCGATCGCCACGTCGCAAAGTTCCCGGACGGAGGCGGGGAGGGCGGCAAGGAGCTTTTCAGCGGTGGTCCGGGGGTTGAGCTTTCGTGCCTTGGCGTAACCGAGGACGCCGTTGGCCTGAAAGTCGCCATGGCGCGGATCGGCGGTGCGGACCTCCGGGACGAAGGCGGCGGCATCGTCCAATCCAGCCGCGAGGGCGGCGGCCTTGAGGGCGGCGTCGAGATCCTCGACGAGGTTGAACGAGACGGGCATCACGCGAGGAAACGGGGACGCGCACGTGCGGCGCAAGCTTTTGTCGGGCCGGGTGCGTTGGGCGACGGGTGGCGGCACCGGACGACGGACGGGGGCGTGGCGCCTACAGGCTTGCGGCGCATGTCCGCCATGGTTGGCATCGCGCCCGCTTTATCACGAATGATGGACGCCCACCTTCTCGAATTTCTCGGCATGCTGGTCCGGTGGCTCCACGTCATCGCCGGCATTGCGTGGATCGGGTCGTCATTCTACTTCATCTGGCTCGACAACAGCCTCGATCCACCGCCGACCGGCTCCGACGCGGCCCGGAAGGGCGTCGCCGGCGAACTGTGGGCAGTGCACGGCGGCGGGTTCTACAATCCGCAGAAATATGCCGTCGCACCGGCGGCGCTGCCGGACAAGCTGCATTGGTTCAAGTGGGAGGCTTACGCGACGTGGATGTCGGGCACGGCGCTGCTGGTCCTCGTCTACTGGTTGCACGCGCAAACCATGATGGTCGACCCGACGATTGCGGTGCTGACCACTTGGCAGGCGGTTGGCATCGGGGCGGCGAGCATGGTCGGTTCGTGGATAGTCTATGATGGGTTATGCCGGTCGCCGCTGGGCAAGAACGATCCGCTCCTTGGCGTCGTGGTGTTCGGGCTGATGACTTTGCTCGCATGGGAATTGGGTCGGACGCTTGGCGGACGGGCGGCGTTCATCCACATCGGCGCCTCGATTGGCACGATCATGGTGGCGAACGTCGCGATGGTGATCATCCCGGGTCAGCGGAAGATGGTCGAGGCGATGCGGGCGGGACGGCTGCCCGATCCAATCTACGGCCAGCGGGGGAAACAGCGCAGCGTGCATAACAACTATTTCGTGCTGCCGGTGCTGTTCATCATGATCAGCAATCACTATGCGTCGACCTACAGCCACAAGCAGGCTTGGGCGGTGCTCGCGTTGTTTTCGGCGGCGGCGGTGTCGATCCGGCATTTCTTCAATCGCCGCCACAAGGGCGTGCTGGAATGGCGTTATCCGGCAATCGGGGCGGTGCTGCTGGGAATCGTGGCGTGGTGGACGACGCCGCACCTCGCGCCGTTGCCCAAGGTCAACGGGCCGGTGACGTTCGACCAAGTGCGCGCGATCATCGGGCAGCGATGCGTGACCTGCCATTCGCCATCGCCGACGTTTACCGGGATTGCCCAACCTCCTGCTGGCGTCCTGCTCTACACGCCAGATGCGATCATGCTGAACGCCCAGCGCCTCTACCAGCAGGTCGTCGTCACCCGGATTATGCCTCTCGGAAATGTAACGCAAATAACCGACTATGAACGTGCTGTAATCGCCGCGTGGGTTGCGGACGGGGCGAAGATAAAATAGGCGGGACAGGCTGGTCAGCTCGATAGTTATCTAGGGATAAGCCCCCGGTTTCTGATCGGGTGAGCGCCGCTTTTGGCTCGACTTCCGCAGGGAAGTCCATTGGATGGCAAACTTTTCCGCCCGCGGGCCATGCCCCGGGTTCTCTTCACACATCACTCGCTCATGACCAGCAAACGAAACATCCCGACCCGGCGTTTCATCAAACCTACGTTCGAATTTCTCATCGAAAAGAAGCGCGACGGCGGTGAATTCACCCAGGAGGAAATCCGCTACATCATTGACAGCACGCTTGATGGCGAAATGCCGCAGCACCAGCTCGCGGCGCTCGCCATGGCGATTTACTTCTCCGGGATGTCGGCGCAGGAGACCGCCGATCTGACGGAAGAAATGATGCTTTCCGGCGAGGTCATCGATTTGTCGCACATTGCGAAGCCGAAGATCGATAAATACTCGACGGGCGGCGTGGGCGACAAGACGGCACTCGTGCTGGTGCCGCTCGCGATGGCCAGCGGAGTGGTTGTCCCGATGATGTGTGGCGTCGAGCACGACTACATCATCAACACGCTGGAAAAGCTGGCGGCGGTCCCGGGCTTCAAAAGCCATCAGACGAACGAGCACTTTGCCGCCCAGCTCGCGCGGATTGGCGGCGCGATCGTGGCACAAACGGCGGACCTCGCGCCCGCGGATGCACGGTTTTACGAGCTGCGGAAGGAGACCGGCACCATCCCGAGCCTGCCGCTCATCACCGGCAGCGTCCTCTCCAAGAAACTTGCGGAAGGTTCCGAAGGCCTCGTCATCGATGTGAAGTGGGGCAATGGCTCCTTCATCAAGGATCTCGAGCAGGCCAAGCAGTTGGCCCGTTCCATGACCCGGGTTGGACGTTCCATGAAACGCCGCTGCGTCGCGCTGGTGACCGACATGAACCAGCCGCTCGGCGACACCGTCGGCACGTCGCTCGAGGTGAAGGAAGCCATCAAGCTCCTCAAGGGCGAGGGCCCCGAGGACATGAAAGAACTCGTCCTCAAGCTCGGGATGGAAATCGTCCGGCTCGCGGGCGTTGCGGGCTCCACCCTTTCCGCGAAACAGACCGTGCAACGGCATCTCACCGACGGATCGGCCCTGGAAAAATTCAAGGATCTGGTTCGCGCGCAGGGCGGCGACACGACGTTCATCGACCACCCGGAGAAATTCCCGCAGGCGCGCCACATTCGCAAACTGCCGGCCCCGAAGCGTGGCTATGTGCATACCATCAATGCGGCGATGATCGCCCGCGGCGTGCATCTCCTCGGCGCCGGCAAGGAGCAGGCCCACGACAAGATCGACCACTCGGTCGGCGTTTCCGAAATCAAGAAGGTCGGCACCCAGGTCAAGCAGGGCGAGCCGCTCATGATGATTCACTACAACGACGAGGCGAAGCTCGAGCAGGCGCTTGAATACTTCAAGAACGCCTACCGCCTCGCGCCGAAGCGCCCCACGCCCCCGCCGCTCATCGTCGAGCGCGTCGCGTAAGGTCATCGCCACCGGTTGCCGAAGGCCGGCCGCTCGATCGGCCGGCCTTCTTCGATTTCCCGTCCTTCGCGCGATTGCGTCCATTCGTGAAGCCTCATGGCCGACGACGACCCCCCAGCCGCTGAAAAACCACCGCCGCCGGCGGTCAACCGGGCGGCCTGGCCGAAGCCTTGGGCGCAGCTCAAGTATTTCACGTTTGCTCCTGCGATCTTTCCGCGGTTGCTGGGCCAGGTTTCCTCCGACGCGCGGCCGGGCGACTTCGTCACCGTCTACGACAAGAACGGCAACCTCGCCGGGGGCGGGCTCTTCAATCCGCGGGCGAAGATCCCGCTGCGGGTCGTCTGCCATTCGACCGAGCCGGTGCGCGAGAGTTACTTCGAGGCGGCGTTGCGCCGCGCCGTCGCCCTGCGGCGCGAGCTCTTCAAGCTCGACGAGACGACGGACGCCTACCGGCTGATCAACTCCGATGGCGACGGACTCAGCGGGCTCACCATCGACCGCTACGGCGACACCTTGTTGTGCGAAGTCTACTCCCTCGGCATCGCCCAGCGGCTGCCGGGCTGGCTGCCGTTGTTGCATGAACTCGCCGGCACGAAGTTCGCCCGGGTCCACGTCGATCACGATCTCGGGAGCCTCGAGGGCATCAAGCCGTCGACGTTCAACGAAACCAACGCCGTGGCGCCGCGCGTGGTAAAGATTCGCGAGCATGGAATCCGTTACGAGGTGGATTTCACCGAGGGGCACAAGACGGGCTTTTTTTGCGATCAACGCGAGAACCGCAAGGCGATCGCGCGCTTCGCGAAAGGCGCCCGGGTGCTCGATCTTTGCAGTTACACGGGCGGATTTTCGCTCAATGCGAAGGTGGCCGGCGGCGCCGACGAAGTCACGAGCGTCGATCTCGACGAGGTCGCGCTGGCGCAGGCGAAGCGCAACGCGAACCTCAATCAGGCGCGGCTGAAGTTCGTCCATGCCGATGCGTTTGCCTACGCGCGTCAGATGCAGCAAAACGCCGAGAAATGGGACTTGGTCGTGCTCGATCCGCCGAAATTCATTTTCACGCGCGACGACCACGGAAATTGGGAGGGGCGGCAGAAATACGAGGATCTCAACCTTCTCGCGATTTCGTTGGTGAAATCCGGCGGGGTATTTGTGACCTGCTCGTGCTCCGGTCTGCTTTCGCTCGAGGACTTCGAGGCGCACGTGATCAAGGCCGCCCATCGCCTCCAGCGCCGTCTTCAATTCTTCGACCGGACCGGTCCGGGTCCCGATCACCCTGTGTTCTCCAATTGTCTCGAAAGCCGTTACCTCAAGGTGCTTTGGGCGCGGGTCGTCTAGCCGGACGGGCGATGCGTGCGAATCGGCTTAAGTCCGTTATTGCTGTGCCGTCGTTGTCCATGCACACAATTTGCCCGCCATGCCTCGCTCGCTTGTCGACACTTTAAGGGCGGCCGGCCTCGCGCTTACTTTGGCACTTGCGGTGCCGCTGTCTGCGGAGCCGAAGCCGCTGCCAACGCCACCGCCGGTGGGCGCCACTCGCGAACAGGTGGTGGATCGGTTGGGCGAGCCGAAAAGCCAGCTGAAGGCCGGGCCGCGCGAGGTTTTGTTTTTCTCCCATTGGAAAGTGACGTTGCGCTACGATGTCGTCGTGGAAAACGAGGAACTGGCCGACGAGCCTCCTCCTCCGCCCCCGCGCTCCGCGGAGGCGCCCGCGGCACTTGCGAAGCCGGGTGACGCGGCGGCGTCTCCGTCCACAGCCTCCACGACTCCGGCGGCCTCGACCGAAACCCCGGCGCCGGCCGCGGTGACGGACGGAACCTCGCCGGCGAAGGCAGCCGATGGCGCCAACCCAGCTGGCGCGGCACCGAAACCGGTGCGCGAGGCGGAGCCGGCGCTGGAAATCAGAATCATCCGCCGCCCACCGGCGGGCGCGACGAAGCCGGCGCAAGCGGCAGTGCGCCCCGTCACGCAGACCGCTCCAACCCCCCGACCGGTGCCGGCAGCGGCGGCGGCGGCGACCGCGCCGATGGCCGACGCGACCACAGCCGGTCCAGTTGCAACTGCGGTGATGACCGCGACTGAGTCCGCAAAGGCGACGACCCCGGAGGCTCCGGCTCCAGTCGCGAAGGAGCCGACTGCCGTTGCCCGTGATCAACCGGCGCCTCCGGCTGAGACGGCGACCGGTGAGGCAAAATCGTCGCCGACCGCGGTGGAAGCAGCGGCGACTGGCGAGGCGACCACCACTGAATCCGCAGCACCCACCGAACCGGCCGAGGCGCCGCGGCCGACGATATCCCTGGCCTCGCGACTCCTGATCCGACGGCATCGCGACAATGCCACGCAGCAGGCTTTATCGGTAATCTCGGCCCAGACCTACGTCCTGGCGGCGGTTGCTCTCGGTTGTGTTGTCGTTCTTTTCTGGCGCCGGTCGCAGCGCCGGGCGGAATTGGACGCCACGACGGTGTCGAACACGCCCTTCAGTGCGCCCGCGGCCGACACCGGGGCGACCTTCACCGCGGACATGCTGGCCAAGCTCGATGCCGCGCGCTTCGAACGGCTGGTGGCATCGTATTACACCAAGACCGGCGTGGTGGCCGAGCTCGCCAACGCGGGCGCCGATGCGGCGATCCATATCAAGATCTTCTGGAAGGGTGAGCCCAAGCCGTTTGCCGGCGTGCAGTGCCATGCCCGCCCGCCGACGCTGATTCCCGTGAAGCCGCTGCAGGACTTGTTCGAGGCGCTGACGGCTGCGGAGATCCGTCGCGGTTATGTCGTGACCACTGGCAAATTCAACGTCGAGGCGCGCGACTTCGCGGAAGAGAAGCATTTCACATTGCTTTCGGGGGACCTGTTTTTGGAGAAGCTCAACGCACTCCCGCCGGCTGCGCGCAGCGAGCTTCTGAAAGAGACGGCCGTGGAACCCGTGGTTTCGGCCGACCGCGCCGCGACCTAGCGAAGCAGCGCCGCAGCGCACCAGACGACGGGAGCCTGCCCGTGAAAGTCGCCGACGAGGCGTGGACGGTCGAGATAGTATTGGCGGGTGTTGCCCGCTCCGGTGCCGGCGCAAACTTCACGGATGTTGCCGTCGGGATTGAGATACGTGATCAGCTTTAGCCAGGCCTTGCGGGCCGCCGGCCCGTAGGTCTTCGGCTCGAGCCAGCCCTGTTTCACGCCGGTGATAAACGCGAACGTGAACATCCCGGTTCCGGAGGTTTCGGGCCAGGACCCGGCGTCGTCCACCAGTTGGTGCCACATGCCGTCGGCGTCCTGATGCGCGAGCAGCGTCGCCATCATGTGCTGGTAGCCGGCAAGGATGCGGGCGCGATCCGGGTGATCGGAGGGAAGTGACGTGAGTAATTCGGACATCCCGGCGGCGAACCAGCCGTCGCCGCGCCCCCAGAAAAACGGCGCGTTGGCGGCGTGATAAAACAGGCCGTTGGGTTGCTGGAGCTTGGCGAGATAGGCGACGGCCTCGCGCGCGGCGCGGTCGAGATAGACCTTGTTGCCGGTCGCACGATAGGCCTGCGTCTGGAGAATCGTGATCATATACATGTCATCGATCCAGAACCGCGTGTGCCGGCTGAGGCCGGCCGCGAGGTTGTCGCGCATCTGGGGGTTGAACGTCGCCGGGTCGCCCGCGGGCGGCTCCCATTGCTGGTCGGCGAGGTCCTGGCCGATCTTCAGGTAACGCGCGTCCTTCGTCTGGATGAACAGCTCGAACGGCACGGCGCCGAACACGGCGTGGTCGACGTTGATCGGATGGGGAATCAATTTGGCGTCGGCGTCGAACAGGGGATCGAATCGGGCGACGAGCTTCGCGGTGAGCTCCTGCTCGGCGGCAAGTTTCGCGAAGGCGAGGCTGCCATACCAGGTGCAGACCTCCGCGTAGTGCACCACGCGATTGGCCTCGCCGCTGATCAGCATGTGCGGCCGGGCGATCAGATTCTCCGCGATGCGATGGCCGATTTCCTGCGGCGACGCGCCCGCGGGCCATGGCCCGAAATCATACTTGTTGGCTTGATCGGCGGTCGCGGCGCGGGCGGCGGCGGCGAGGCCAAGGAGCAGGGCGAGGGGGCGGGGCAGCAATTTCATCCCGGTCATCAAGCCATCGGGGTGCGCACAATTCAATCCGAAGCGCGCCGCCGGCCGACAAAAAACCCGCGGTTCGCGGGCCGCGGGCATTTATTTGCGGACGGAATTCCGGTCCGGCTTAAACGCGGCCGAGGTAGCTGCCGTCGGCGGTGCTGATCTTGATGATTTCGCCCTCCTTGATGAAGAGCGGCACGTTCACGGTCAGGCCGGTTTCGAGCTTGGCGGGTTTCTGCACGTTGCTGGCCGTGTCACCCTTGATGCCATCGGCGGATTCGACGACCTTCAGCGCCACGGTCGAGGGCAGCTCGATGGTGAGCGGCTTTTCATCGACAAAGAGCACGTCGACTTTGCCGCCCGCGGTGAGGTAGTTCTTGGTGTCGCCGAGGAGTTCGGCGCTGAGCTCGATCTGGTCGAAGGTGTTGGGATCGATAAACGCGAAGGAGTCGCGGTCCGCGTAGCTGAACTCGAGCGAGCGCTTGTCCGTCGGCAACACCTCGATCGTATCGGTCGAGGCGAAACGCTGGTCGAGCGCCTTGCCGTAGCGCAGATTGCGCATCTTCACCTGCACAAAGGCGCGGAGGTTGCCGGGAGTGCGATGCTGCGTCTCCATGACGAGGTGCGGCTCGCCGTTGAATTTGATGACTTGGCCTTTGCGGATATCGTTGGCTGCGGGCATGACGGAGGGTTCTTTACAGAGGAGGTTTCGAGTCGAGAAAGGGTTCAGCTTGGGGAAGCGACGGCGCGAGTGTCAAGGCCGCGCCCGTGCCGTGCGCAAATTCGCCTCCGCCCAAACCGGCCGGCCATCTTCCGCGCTTGCGCTCCGCGGGGCGTGTTTCCGAGACTCCGCCAACCCAATGAAACAACGCACCCTCGCTCGGGAAGTCTCCATCAAGGGCAGCGGGCTGCACAGCGGCGATGCGGTCACGCTGACCATGAAGCCCGCGCCGGCGGATCACGGAGTCGTGTTCAGGCGCACCGACTTGCATGGCAGCCCGGAGCTGCGTCCGCGGGTCGACCAGGTCACCAACCTGGTTCGCGCGACGACCATCCAGTCCGGGCATGCGAAGATCCAGACGATCGAGCATGTGTTGAGCGCGCTCCATGGCTGCGGGGTCGACAACGTCATTATCGAGATGGATGCATCGGAGCCGCCGATCATGGATGGCTCGGCCCGACCGTTCGTAAACATGATCCTGCAGGGAGAACCCATGGAGCAGGACCGCGAGCGCGAATACTTCGAACTGGACGGGCCGGTGTCGGTCACGCGCGGGAACTCGTCCGTCATCGCCCTGCCGTGCGACGAGTTCAAGATCTCCTGCACGTCGGCCGACGACCGCGGAGTCCACACCCAGCACCTCTCGCTGACCATCGATCCCGAGACCTACCAGTCGCAGATTGCCGCGGCGCGGACGTTCACAATCTACGAGGATATCGAAGAGCTCCTGAAACTCGGCAAGATCCGCGGCGGGTCGCTCGACTCCGCGATTCTCATCCGCGGCGACAAGATCATCTCGAAGGAGCCGTTGCGCTTCAAGGACGAGTTCGTGCGCCACAAGATGCTCGATATCATTGGCGACGTGCTGCTGCTCGGCCTGCCGCTCAAGGCGCACATCGTCGCCACGCGTCCCGGGCATGCGATCAACGCCGAACTCACCAAGGTGCTGTTCGCGAAGCTGGAGGAACGCCGGAAGGGCGGGGCGAAGAAAAAGGAAAAACCCGTGGGTCCCGCGGTCGTGCTCGCGACGGAGACCAGCCTGGATATCCGCCGCGTGCTCGACACGCTGCCCCACCGTTATCCGTTCCTGATGATCGATCGGGTGCTCGAGGTGAAGGACGACACGGTGGTCGCGTTGAAGAACGTCACGATCAACGAGCCGTTTTTCCAGGGACATTATCCCGGCAATCCGGTGATGCCCGGCGTGCTGCAGATCGAGGCGATGGCGCAGACGGCCGGTGTCCTCATGCTCCGCAAAATCTCCGCCGAGGGTAAAACCGCGCTCTTCATGAGCTGCGACAAGGCCAAGTTTCGCAAGGCCGTCCGTCCCGGCGACCAGCTCACGATCACTGCGAAGCTCACCAAAAATCGCGGCAACAAGATTGGCGTCGCCGAGACGCAATGCACGGTCAACGGGGAGGTAACCTCGAGTGCGGAACTCATGTTCGCCATCGTCGACAGCGCCGACATCGAGTAACCGCATGGCCGCGAAGATCCATCCTTCCGCCGTGGTCGAACCGGGCGCGCAGCTCGGCGGGGAGGTCGAGATTGGCGCCTACGCCTATGTGGGCGATGGCGTGACGCTCGGCGCGGGCACCCGACTGCACCATCACGCCTCCGTCGAGGGAGACACGGTGCTGGGCGAACGCTGCGAAGTGTTCCCCTATGCCTGCATCGGGGGCAAGACGCAGGACCTGAAATTCAAGGGCGGCAAACCCGGTCTGCGCATCGGCGACCGCAATGTGTTTCGCGAATATGTTTCCGTGCACTGCGCGACGGGCGATGGCGATGTCACGCGGATCGGCTCCGGCAACGTGCTGCTGGCCACCTGCCACGTGGCGCACGATTGCGTGCTCGGCGACCATATCGTGATGAGCAACGGCGCGGTGCTCGCCGGGCACGTGATCGTCGAGGACCACGTCGTCATCGGCGGTTACGGCGGCATTCACCAGTTTTGCCGGCTCGGTGCCTACGCGATGCTCTCGGCGACGGCGAAGCTCGTGCACGACCTGCCACCCTTCTTCATCGCCGACGGCACGCCGGCGGAAGTGCGGGCGGTCAACAAGGTCGGCCTCGAGCGCAACGGCTTCACCGCCGAACAGCTCGAACGCGTGAAGCAGATCCATCGCATCCTCTATCGCGACGGCCTCAACCGCACGCAGGCGCTTGAAAAACTCGCCGCGCATCCGCACGCGGCGAGCGCGGAGTTCGCGCGGACGCTGGCGTTCGCGAAGGCGAGCGAGCGCGGGTTGGCGCCCGGCGGACGCTAGGTGGTGCGCCGCACTGCCTGGCTCCGGCTCCGACTTTCCGCGGTTACGCGACGACAGTCCGGTGGGACGGTGCGATTTCGCGCTTGCGATACCGGAGCAGCGCCAGGCCGACGATGACAAAGTCGAGCACCGCGGTCAGCAGCATGCCGAGGATCGCCTGCCATTCGGCATAGCGTTCCGCGTAGACGTAGATCCCGAGATTGGCGAAACCGAACAGCAGCCACGTGGCAATGCTCACGCCCTCGGCGGAGCGGGCCCGGATCATGCGCGCGAGTTGCACGAGGGTCGCGGCGGGAAAGACGATGGCGGGCAGCAGGCCCGCGAGTTGGGTGACGCTCATGATGATTTCGAGAGTTGGCCCGCGGCCCGCCGGACGCACGGCGCGGGTCAAAGTTGTTGGTGGCAGCCGAGGGATCGAACCTCAGCGGGGCTATCATCCCGCGCCACGAAGACGCTGCCACATGCAACAAGAAAGGCGCCGATGCTCGACAGGCCATCGGTTGGCTGTGGAACAAGCGTAGCATCCCTGGACAGGGCGCTCTCCGCACGCCTTGTCGGCTTCCACGCATGCCTTGCCAAGGCCGCCGCGGCGGAGCCCCGGCGGGATCCCCGCCTCCGCTCGGCCCCAACGGACCGGAGCCGGAGGCCCAACACCTATTGGGGCAGCGATGTGAAGACCGTGAGCGGCAACACTGTTTGCGAGGTGGCGCGTTGATCGGGATGGTAGACGGGAAAAACGGCCGGGCTTCTCGGTTCCGGATCGTTGCGGGCCGGTGCCATCCCCCGGAGATAAACTCCGATCGAGGCGGTCTCCAGCGGGACATTGAGGTCGAGGTGAAACGACGAGTTCCCCGCGGCCACCGGCGCGGTGAACCACGTCCAGTGCTCCGGCGAGGGGTCGAGCGCGGCGCCGAACTGGCCCTCGCTGGTGATCCGGGCGGTCGCGGTATCCCGCCCCGCCAGCGTCAGCTTGCAGGCGGCTCCGCTCACCGGCGGCGCGCCCTCGACGAGAATGCACAACTGCGCCTCGGCCAGGTTGGCGACGTCGACCGAGCCGTCCCAGACGTAGTGGAGGGCGCCGATTTCCTTGTAGTATTGTGCCTTGGTCGGGACGACGGGCCGCGGCGCGCTGGTCGCGGAGCTGAGTTGTGCGGTTGGCAACGCGGCGGGTTGCGGCGCGCGCGCGCGGCTGCGGACCCCGATGGGAACGGTCTCCAGCATGACGGTCTCGTAGGGCGCCAGCGTGAGCACGGGACCGTCCACGCCGGGTTTCATCCGGGACAGGGTGGTGCGGCGGGGGTAAATCATCCGAAGGTCGCGAACGTCGACGGCGTCGGCGAAGGCAGGCAACTGGATCGTGCGTTCCTCGATCCACGGATTCCGCACGCAATAGATATCCTTGTCCGCGTTGTGGAACACGTAGCCGTAGGGCGCGCGATCCTCCGGCTTGCCGCCGAACATCCGGGCGTTGCCGAGAAATTGCTGGTTGGCGCGCTCCCAACGCACGAGCCCGGCGAGAAAATCCCAGTCGGCCGGCGCCATCAGGCTGGGCTTGAGATAGGTGGAGATGAACCACCGGCCGCGCCCCACGGCCATCACGGCCATGTTTTCGAAAGCACCGGGCGTCTGCACGACGATGTCGAAGGTTTCGAGCGCCGACGTCGGCATGATCCATTCTTCCTGACGGGAGCGATAGGCGATGTCGCGCGCGGTGATGAGCGATTCGATCCACTCCGGACTGGGCACGCGTCCGTAGGGAACGTCGTCGCCATGCGGGCCGAGCACGAACGGCGTATGCATGATCCACCAGGGGCTCGGCGGGTAGCCGCAGACCAACGGCTCGAGCGCCATACGCGGGTTCACGGCGCGCAGGCTGTCGAGAATGTCGGCGAGCCCGGCGTCGATCGCGTAGGACGAGGCTGTGCCCGTCGGGTGGCCGTGTGCCGGGTCGTCGCATTCGTGAAGCATGAAATCCAGTTTGACGTGACCGAGCGGGTAGCGGGTGGCGTAGTCGAGAATGCTGGCCTTGACGGCCTGCTGGTAGCGACCGCCGAGGGCAAAGCAGGCGACTTCGGGTGGCGAGCCAGGGAAGGGGGTGAGTTCGTAGCCCTGCGCTTTCAGCCACGCGTTGTCGAGGCCCGGGGGATAGCCGCTGCCGGGAGAAATCCACAGGCCAAGGCTGCAGCCGAGGGCCCCCAGCCGGTCGGCGATGGTGTGAAATTCGTAGGGGAACCGTTTCGGGTCCGCGCGCCAGACGCTGTGGGGATTCGACCACCCGAGATCGAGCGCATAGGAATCGAAGAACATCCCGGTCTCCACGGCGAAACCCTGGCGGAGGGCCTCGATGTCTTTCAGCACATCCGATTCGGAAAACGGCAATGGCAGAGTCCACCAGGTGTTCGTGTGCAGTTCGATATGGTCCGGCTTGATCCGGACAGTGTCGAGATACTGGAGAAATGCCTGCCGGACGGGAGATTCGCCGGGGAGCAGCGCGCTCGCGCCGGGAAGCGGCCAACCCACGACCACGGTGGCGATCGACTGCCAGGCTTCGCCGACTTTCAGCCAGGGCGATTGGGCGAGACTCGCGGTGTCGCCGTCGGCGCGGGCTTCACCGGACACGTGCTCGAGGCCGACAAAGAGCTGATTGCCGAACAGCGGAAACGACGACGGTGCCGCGCCGGTCTCATGAAACGATTCGTCCGCGACGTGCAGCCGGAGAAGCTCGACCTGCTGGAGCACGCGGTCGCCCGCGCTGCTTTGCACCTGGGTTTCGATCCGGACCGCATTCGTCGCGGCGCCGAACGAGTAGATGCGCCGGAAACGAAGGCCGGCACCGCCGGCCTCTTGTTCAAACGTGATTTGGTCCGGCGCGTTGTCGACGAGAGTCCAACCCGCGGCCAGACTATCCTCGCCGTTGTCCGCGACGACTCCGAGGTCGTCGTCGGTGAGCGACCAGCCGCGATCGGGAGCGTTCGGGGCCATCAGCGCGGTCCAGCGCCAACCCCGGTCGGTCTCGGCAAACGTCAGCGCCGCCCCCGATGGGGCGGCCAATGTGATCGGAGAGTCGGCGCCCGAAACGCGGTGGGTCGACGCGAGGGCGAGGAGAATTGCGGCTGCATACGGCGCGCGAAGTGCATACATGGTGTGCTCGCCGTGACGCGCCCGCCGGGGTGGAGTTTCGCGGCGCCCAGGCTGCCACCGGGCTTGCCGCTGAACCTCGGGACTTTATGGGGCAAAAGAATCCGCCGGGACAAAATCGTTGCCCAAGCGCGTCTGAGTGGTTCTCCATGAGCAACGGCGGGTGCGAGACCTCACTACGCCCGTGAGGGCCTGTGTCAGCCTTCCGGCGGGCGTTGCGCCGCGCCCGGTCCCGATGAATCAGAACTTGTGGATGTGCAGCCACGCCATGGCCGGGCCGGACCAGTCGTCGGTGATGCCGAAGCCATGTTTGCCGATTGGCGCGCGAAGATAAACGAACGGAATATTGTTCGCTTCGAGCGCAGCGACATAGTGGTCCGAATTCGCCACCGGGACCGTGGTGTCGCCGGTGGAATGCACGACGAAAGCGGGCGGGGTGTCCTTCGTGACCTGGCGGTCGCTGCTGAGAAATTCCAAGAGCTCCGGGGCAGGGTGGTCGCCGACGAGCCAGGTGCGGGATGGTTTGTGAACCAGCGCTTCGTCGGCCAGAGTGACCACGGGATACAGTAGAATGTGAAGATCGGGGCGGCAGCTCGCGCGTTCGATGGGGTCGGTGGATTGCGGATTGCCGGCGTCGAAATGCGTTGCAGCGGCGCTGGCAAGGTGACCGCCGGCGGAGAAACCGATGATGCCGACGCGATGGGGATCGAGACCCCACGCCGGAGCGTTGGCGCGGACGTAGCGGATCGAACGCTGGGCGTCGTCCAGCTCGGCCGGGTGGTGGTATTTCATCCCCAGGCGATATTTCAACACGAACGCGGTGATGCCGTTGGAGGCGAGCCATTGCGCGGCGGGCAGACCCTCGCGCGGGGAAAGGTGCGAGTAGGCGCCGCCCGGAAAAATCACCATCGCGGCCCCGTTTGCCCGGCCGGTGGGTGGCAAAAACACCGTCAGCGTGGGAATATCCGTGGCGGGGTTGTCGCCCTGCTGCAGCGGCGCCTGATCGGGCCAGAGCCGGAGGACTTGCACGTCCTCGAGCCGAGCCGGAGGAGCGGCCAGCAGCGTGGGCGTTTTGCCGTCGATCGTGAAAAACCGCGAGGCGCCGTTGATCTGCGCGGGCGTGAGAGTGAGGGAGGCAAAGGGCGCCGCCGCCGTCGCGGGCTCAACCCCGGGCGTGCCCCCGGCTGACGGATCGGCGGCGGCGCAGACTTGCAACGAAACGAGAGCGAGGGCGAAAGCGAGCAGCGTGCGCATGGGAATCGAGGGGTGAGAGGGCACGCGCGACCACCATCGGCGGAAGCAGGCGTTGCCGGTTACTCCCGGGAACGACGCAGGATGCGGTCCGAAGATGCGGCCAATTTTTTAGAAATCGATGCGATGCGCACGGCGGCGGCGAATCCGGGTTGGAAACAACTTGGTGGCATCGCACGTGGGAGTGGTTACGCTTCCACCCGATGTCAGCGCCGGAAACGTCCCTGGAAACGACCGACGAGCGAATCCCCGAGGATCTCGTCGAGGCGGGGTTCTATCGCACGGCCACGGACGGTTTCGCCCACGGATTGGTGGTGCTCGCGATGGGCCGGCCGTATTGGTTGATGCCGTCCGACGGTGGTCATCGATTGTTGGTGGAGCCGGCGGCACTTCCGGTCGCACGCGAACAACTGGCGCGATTCGACCGGGAGAGCGTCGGCTGGCCGCCGCAGCCGATCGGCGGCGATCTCCCGGCGGGAAGAACGGAATTCATCACCCCGCTGATGTGGGGGGTCCTCGTCGTGGAGGTGTTTGGGGTGCAGGGCCGCTGGCCGGGGAGCACCGCGGCCGGGGCGCTGGACACGCAGGCGATCTTTGACCGCGGCGAATGGTGGCGGCCGGCCACGGCGCTTTTCCTGCATGCGGACGTCGGGCATCTCGCCTCGAACCTGTTGGGCGGACTGCTCGTGTTTTCCGCCGTCGTTTCGACGATTGGCCTGCGCCGGGGCTGGCTGTTGCTCGCGCTCGCGTCGTTCGCCGGCAACGTCGCCGTGGCGGGGTTGAACTATCCGGGGCCCTACCAGTCGATTGGTGCATCCACGGCGGTTTTTGCGGGGCTCGGACTGTTGACGGGACGCGCGATCCGCGTGGTCGAGCGTGCCGATCATCCGCATCGCTGGCGGGCGATGTTCGTGCCGCTGGCCGCCGGACTCACCGTGCTCGCACTGTATGGCGCGGGCGCAGCGGGCGGGTTGCAGGTTGACGTGCTGGCCCATCTCACCGGATTCATGGCGGGGCTGGCGCTGGGTTTCGTCGGGGGGTGCGCCGCGGGCCGTTTGAACCGGCGGCGTGGCCCGGGGCGGATAACGCCGGTTGGAAAATAGTGGCGCGCGATTTATTCCACGGATAAAGCGGGGGCAGTTCCAATCCTTCCCCTCCATGCTGCTCGCGCAATTCATGCCCCACGGGCATTGTTATCTTTGGACGCCCTCGATGGTCTGGCTGCAGGTCACGACGGACGCCCTCATCGGCATCGCCTATTTTTCGATCCCGCTGGTGCTCACGAACGTCATCCGCGCGCGGCGCGACATTCCGTTCAACGGCATGCTGCTCAGCTTTGCGGTCTTCATCCTTGCCTGCGGGAGCACGCACTTCATGGAGGTTTGGAATGTCTGGCATGCCGACTACTGGCTCGCCGGCGGCGTGAAGGCCGTGACCGCGGTCGCCTCGATCGGGACGGCGTTTTTCCTCTATCGCACCCAACCCGAATTGCTCCGTTACCCCAGCCCGCAACAACTTGCCGTCCTCAATGCCGGCCTCGAGCAGCGCGTGGCCGAGCTGCAACAGGCAGAGGCGGCCCGCCGCGCCAGCGACGAGCTTTTCCGCACGGCGTTCGAGTCGGCGGGGATCGGGATGGGAATCGTGGGAATCGACGGACGCTGGCTGCGCGTGAACCAGCGATTGTGCGAAATCGTCGGTTATCCCGAGGCGGAGTTGCTGGCCAGGAAATTCCAGGACATCACGCACCCGGGCGATCTCGAGGCCGATCTGGAACGGCTGAAAGCGGTGCTGTCCGGGTCCGAGCGCTTCGGCCAGACGGAGAAGCGCTACCTGCATCGCGACGGCCACGTTGTTTGGATCCGCCTGACGACGGCACTGGTGCGCGACGCCACCGGGCAGCCCGTGCACCTGATTTCGCAGATCGAGGACATCACCGGGCGCAAGCGGCTCGAGGCCAGCCTCGCGGAGGCGAGGGACCAGGCGGTCACGGCCTCGCGACTCAAGTCGGAATTCCTGGCCAACATGAGCCACGAGATTCGCACCCCGATGAACGGCATCATGGGCATGTCGGACCTGCTGATGCAGACCCCGCTGACGCCGGAGCAGCGGACGATGGGCCGCGTCATCGATACCAGCGCCGCCAGTCTGCTCGGGATCATCGACGACATCCTCGATTTCTCGAAGATCGAGGCCGGCAAGCTGCGGCTCGAGGCGACGGACTTTGAATTGCGGCCCGTGATCGAGGATACGCTCGCCCTGCTGGCGCCACGGGCACATGAAAAGGGGCTGGAACTCGTGTGCGACTTCGATCCCGCGCTCAACGCATCGCTGCACGGTGACGCCGGCCGGATCCGCCAGGTGCTTACGAATCTGGCGAGCAATGCGATCAAGTTCACGGAGCGCGGCTCAGTGAAGGTCGAGGCGCAGCTGGTGCACGAGGCGGAGGGCCAGGCGACAGTCCGCCTGACGGTGCGGGACACGGGAATCGGGATCGCGAACGAATCGCGCGAGCGGTTGTTCGAACCGTTTTCCCAAGCCGACGGCACGGCGACGCGACGGTTTGGCGGCACGGGGCTTGGCCTCGCAATCTGCCGCCAGTTGGTCGACTTGATGGGCGGAGCCATCGGATTCGAAAGCGAACCGGGGCACGGCGCCACGTTCTGGGTGGAACTCACCCTGCCGGCGGGCGCGGTCGCAGCCACGCGTCCGGCCGCCCCCGACGGCGCCCCGGCGACGGGCGGACTCCGCCTGCTGCTCGTCGAGGACAACTACGCGAACCAAATGGTGGCGCAGATGCTCTTCGAGAAAATGGGCTGCACGGTCGTCGTGGCCAGCAACGGCCAGGAGGCGCTCACCGAGCTTGCCCGGCAGTCGTTCGATGCTGTCATCATGGACTGCCAGATGCCGGTGATGGACGGTTACGAGGCGACGCAACGCATCCGCTCGGGACGGGAGCCCGGGGTCGATCCGCGGGTGCCCATCATCGCGCTGACCGCCCACGCGCTGCCGGAGGACCGTCAAAAATGTCTCAGCGCAGGCATGGACGATTACATGACCAAGCCCGTGCAGCCGCGCGCCGTGCGCGAGACGTTCGTGCGCTGTGGCCTCGTCAAGAGCCTGATTTGACCCGGGCGAGGAAGCGATTTCGCTCCGACCGGGGTTTCCGGACCGCGAAACGTTGCCGGCCGGATTCGCCGGGCGCGGTGCCGGCGACCAGTTAGACCAATCGCCCTGAGCTTTTACGCATTGCAGGAGGACGGACCTCTCGGTCCGTTCGCTTGTCCCGAGTGGGAGGCAAGTTCCTGAAACGGACCGGGAGGTCCGTTCTCCCTTGAGAGCATTCGCATCGGGCAACTGGGGTTAATTTTTTGCGAGAAAAAGTCCAAAGGTGCGGATCGCGGCGTAGGGTTCGGCCTGCAGGATCGTCAACCGCGCCTTCCAGACTGTGAGCGTTGGGAAACGCAGCACCCTGCGCTCACCGATCGTGCCGCCCTCGGCGAGAACCTTCCAGGCGCTGTCCACGAACCCCTCCACTTTGTAGCGTTTCACCTGACCGGCGGTGCCCGTGACTTCCCCGATCGCGATGGTGTTTATTTCCACGGCCCCCTCTGTGTCCAATTCCAGCGTGGCGGGAACGACGCCGTCGTCGGTGGCCCAGCAGGTTTGATCGTTGCCGTCGAGCGCCTGCCAGCCGGCGAAGTCGCGGCGATCGCCGCGGCGGTTGCTGGTGAGAACGGGGCGGTCGATCGCGAGGTCGGGGCCGAGCATGGCATCGGCGTTCGATGCCGCCGGGGAACCAGGCCGGTTCCGCGGTCCGGCGGGTTTGTCGAGCGCGCTGTCGACGCGGGTCGATCCGTAGCCGATGTTTTTCAGCGCCTGGGGTCCGAGTCGCTCGGCGAGTTGCGCGAGGTAAAGACTCTGGGGCGCGACGGGGTGGTTGGGAGAATCGAAGATGCCTTCGGGAAGATTCGGTCCGGTGCCAAACGGCCGCGGCGACGCCTCGCTGCGGCCGATGCTGCCGATCACCCAGTTCACGGCGCCCGGCGGATTCTGCACGAGGTAATCCTGCGCGACGCAGTTCCAGATGACACCCCACGCCATCGGCCAGCCGTGGCCCGAGCCCATCGAGCCGCGGTTGCGCATCTCGATGCCGCCGTCCGGGGCGCGGCAGTTGTCGTAGAGCATGCCCGTCGACCACCGTTGATGGGCCTCGGAGCGGCTGGCGCCGTGAAAATCGCAGTTGAGAATCACGATCGGGCCGGCCTGACCTGCGCCGGTCGCGATGAACCACACGTTGTCGGCGGTCACCGAACAGCGGTCGAGCAGGACTTGGCCGGCATCGGGAGCGAACTCCGCCGGTTTCGATGCGCCCTGATGCTTGGCTTGGCGGTGAACGGAAACGCGCTCAAGCGTGATGCGCCGGCCGGAGGTGGCGACGCTGTTCATCGTCTCGTCGATCGCGACATCGCACGCCCAGCAGTCCTCGCCCATGATTCGAAGCGCGGTGAAGTGCGGTTCCGTGTGGCTGATTTCCTGCAGCGGCGACTCGATGTGGAGGTGCTCGATGCCGACCTGCTTGACGAGGATGAGTGGAGGTATCTTAACGACGACAGTGCCGGGAGGATTCAGGTAGCGAGCGTCGAAAGAATCCGAGAGCGGCACGTCGAGCGTCAGCGTCTTGGCGGCGATCGCCACGATCCGGCGTTCCGTGGCGAGAGTCGTGCCGGCGCGAATCCACGTCTGCGGTTTGCCGTCACGCGTGAGGTCGTCCATGTGCATGAACTTCACCCAGGCGGCCGTGACGGGTTTCTGAATCGCAATCGTGTCGCCGACCGCGAAACCGGCGGCGTCCGCGACCGCAAGGGAGATTGCGCCTGACGGGACATATGCATCCGAGACGGGAGTTTGAACGCCGCCAGCATCGTTCCGCCCGGCCACGCCCTGGCCCCGGCGACCACCGGGAGCGTGGACGTTGATGGCGAGGTGCGGCTTGCCGGAAAGCTTGATGGTGCTCGCCGATTCACCCGACGCGCCGCTGCCGCGCAATACCACGCCGTCCGCCGAAAGCACGATCGGCGTGGCGCACGTGAACGTGCCCGGCGCCAGGAGGACGGCGCCGCGAAAGCCGTCGCGCAACGGCAAGGCGGCGACCTGGTCGATGGCCGCTTGGATTGCTGCGGTGTCGTCCGCGCCGCGGGAGGGACGGACCGTCACCCGAACCGGGACATCCGGGAGCGCCACACCGCCGCCCATGTAGCCGGCATGGGAGAAGTCCATGATGCGGTCGCCGGCGGGCGTCGTCTGGTAGACGAGCCGGCCGTCGGCACCGGAATGGACCCAGGCGCTGGTCGCGAGTTCGGCGGCGCCGGCCGTCACGCGGGCGGCGCAGACCACCAGTGCCAGCCGCGCAAGGAGGAAATGTCTTGGGTTCACGTTGAAGCGATGGGGTTGGGCCGCACGGTTCGATATCGTCGGGGCGGCGA
>CALFNN010000010.1 GCA_937902925.1 uncultured Opitutaceae bacterium | reverse complement strand
ACGACCGCCTGCGGTTCATCAAGCCGGTCTTCATCGGCGACACGCTCACGACCCGTTGCACGGTGAAGGAAAAGCGCGACGACCCCAAGCGCCCGAAACTCGGGGTCGTGGTCGAACTCGTCGAGGCGCTCAATCAGCGCGGCGAAACCGTCCTCGCCGCGGAACACCTGCTGCTGGTCGCGCGACGGCCCGCGGGTTGACACTCGGGTTTGCCGCGGCGAGCCGCCGCATCGTGGCGGCGGTGACAACTACGAGCGAAGAAAACTCTTCAGCGTATAAGTCCCCGCCGGAGCCTCGAACACGGCCGGGCCGTCCGGCTCGGCGGCTTTGAGCCCATCCGCATCGATCGTGGTGCCCGGGGAATGCGGCGGAAAGACGCGGGCGGTGCAGTTGGCGGGAACGCGAATCGTCCAGGTAACCGCGCCCCCGGCCCGCCGCCAGTGGCTTTCGATTTCCCCGTGCATCGTGCGATAGGTCGCGCGCGCGAACGTGAGGCCGTCGGCGACGAACGGCCGCAGCACGAAATGCTGGAAGCCGGGTTTTTCCGGATCGAGTTCGATGCCGGCGACGTGACGAAACAGCCATTCGCCCACCGAGCCGAGCGAGTAGTGGTTGAAGGAGTTCATCTGCGGGTTGAAGAAACCATCCTCCTTCGTCCAGCCGTTCCAGCGCTCCCAAATCGTGGTCGCGCCGTGCTTCACGGGATAGAGCCACGAGGGATAGTCGTCGCGCAGGAGAAGCTTGTAGGCGACGTCGGCGCGACCCGCCAGCGTGAGAATCGGGTTGAGGTGGCTGATGCCGATGAACCCGGTGCTAAGGTGGCAGTCGAGCGCGGCGATGTTCGCCACGAGACGATCGGCGGCCCGCGCCCGGTCGCCCTCGGGCAACAGATCGAACGCGAGCGCGAGCAGGTAGGCGGTCTGCGTCTCAACCGCGAGCCGGCCGGCCTCGCGACACCACTCGCGCTGGAAGGCCGCGCGGACGCGTTCGAACATTTTCCTGAACCGCGCCGCATCGGCGTCGCGGCCCAGCTCGCGGGCAATCCGGGAAAGTTTTGCGGCATCGTCCGCCCAGTAAGCGGTGGCGAGCAGGTTCTTCATCGGCGAATGCGTGCCGAACGACGTGTCGCTCGGGACGCAGAGCCAGTCGCCGTAGTTGTTCGCGAGCTGGTGCACACGAAGACCCGTCGGGTTGTGCCGGGCGATCCAGTCGACCCACTTCACCATCGCGGCGTAGTGGCGCTCGAGAATGCGGCGGTCGCCGTAAACACGCCAGAGCGTGTGGGGAATGATCACGCCCGCGTCCGCCCAGCCGGCGGAGCCACCCAGGTTGCCGAGGCCGGTGAAGTTTTCGCCCTCGCGGAGTCGCGGCGCGGTATCGGGAAAAATGCCGTCCGCGGTCTGTGCGTCCTCGACGTCAACCATCCACTTGGTGAAGAATGCGGCGACATCGCTGTTGTAGGACGCCGTGCGAAGAAAAACCTGGGCGTCACCCATCCAGCCGAGGCGCTCGTCGCGTTGCGGACAGTCGGTCGGCACGGAGATGAAATTGTCCCGTTGCGACCAAACGCCGTTGAGCCAGAGACGGTTCACCCCGGCATGGGAACACTCGAAGCTTCCCGCGGGCGGCGCGGCGGACTGGATCGCGAGGCCCGTGACCGTGTCCGCCGGCGGCCTGCCGGGGAAACCGGTGAGCTCGACGTATTGGAAACCGTGAAAGGTGAAGTGCGGCTGATAGACCTCCTCGGCGTCGCCGCGGGCGATGTAGACATCGACGGCTTTCGCGCGCCGGAGGTTTTCCGTGTAGAGCGTGCCGTCGGGACTGAGTCGCTCGGCGTGACGCAACTGGAGTCGCGTGCCGGCCGGAAGACCGCGGACGCGCAACCGGACAAAACCGGCGATGTTCTGCCCGAAATCGTAGATGAACACGCCGGGACCAATCTCCCCTGCCGCGATCGGAGCGAACTTCTCCGTGACGCGGACCGGCTCGTTCCGCTGCGCGACAAGCGGGGCGGCCGGCGCCAGCACTTCGCGAGCCGGCAACCCATCGCGCGGCACCCGGCGGGCGTCGTAGATTTCGCCCATCATGAAATCGGAGCTGACGATCGGGCCGGTGGCGCACCGCCAGGCACCGTCGGTGCCGACGGTCATTCGCGTGCCATCGGTGGATTCGATCTCGAGTTGGAGGAGCAGGGAATTCTCGAGCGACCCATGCCGGCCGCGCGTTTCCTGCCAGCCGACGTAGCCGCTCCACCAGCCATCGCCCAAGGTGGCGGCAAGCTCGTTTTCGCCGGCGAGCAGCAGCGCCGTGACATCGTAGGCCCGGTATTGGATCCGTTTGTCGTAGTCGGTCCACTCCGGCGCGAAGAGATCGCGGCTGACGCGCCGGGCATTCGCCGCGATTTCAAAAAGCCCACGGGCCGATGCGTAAAGGGTCGCCCGGTGCGGCGCCACCGGCAGATTGAACCGGCGCGAAAATACCGCCGGCGAGCCGGGATCGAGCGAGGTCGGGGCCACCGCCCCGGGATCGCGGCGGATGATCTCCGGATCGGCGGCGATCCATTTTGCCGACCAGTCGGCGGGCGTGAGCAAGCCCATCGTCCAAAACGAAGGCGTCGATCGCGCGAAAGCGCCCGTTTCGTCGAGAACCTCGACGCACCAATGGCACACGAGCCGCGAACCGAGCGGGCGGCCCGCGTAGACGACGTGCGTTGTCCGATCGCTTTCGACCCAACCGGTATCCCAGAGATCCCCCTCGCCCCGGACCAGCCAGTCCGGGCCGGAAGCGACGAGGATGCGATACTGCGCCTGGCGCGCGCCGCGCCGGTCGGTTTCGAGGCACCAGCCCAGTCGCGGGGCGGTCTCGTCGATCCCGAGTGGCTCGACGAGGTATTCGCAGCGAAGATTTGAAACGGTGGTGGCAGCCACGGCGAATTCTACGCCCGCTCCGTCTGAATCTGCTCGAGCGACTTGCCGGAGGTATCGGGCATGAAGAAGTAGCCGACGGCACCGCTGATGACGAGAAACAGCGTGAGCAATCCCGCGAGCACGCCGATCCCTTCATTGGCGAGTTTCGGCACGAAAAAGCTCCACACGCCGACCGCGATCCGGGCAAGGCCGAACGTGATCCCCTGGGCGGTGCCGCGGAGCATGGTGGGGAAAAGTTCCTGGCTGAAGACCTTGTAGAAAGCTTCCCCCGCCAGGGCGCCGCCGCCGGCAAACAGCACGATGTTCGCCACGATCGCCGGGATGCTGAAAGGCACCACGATCAGCAGAGCGTAGGCGAAGATTTGCGTGACCGACCCGATCGCCCAGAGCCGTTTCCGGGTCGCGTGGTCGCGGTCGGAGAAACGCATGAACACCGTGACCGTGACGACCATCATCGTGACAAATGCCGCACTGGGCAGGCCGACGCCGAGCGCCTGGCTGCCGGCGTTATGCGTCGTGATGAGATAGGAATTGAACGCCCCCGCGGTGCCGGCCGCGAGATTCCAGAACGTGTAGATGGTGGCCGTCCAGACGATGGCCCGGAGATTGGCCCCGGAAAAGAGCGCGCCCACCTGGTTGCGAACATCCGAGGCCGTGTGGGCGGCGGCTTTCCACCGCGCGGATTCCGCCAGCCCCTGGCGCAGGGCCCACGTGACGATGGCCACGACGAACAGGTGGAGAAAAACGATCCGGATGCCCAGCAACCCGAGCGATGCGAGCCCGAGCGCCAGCCACAGCACGATCGAGGGCCCGAGGCACCACGCCACCTGGGTGAACCCGAGCAGTTTGCCGCGCGCCTTCGCCGGGGCGAACTCCCCGACCAGCGCGAGCGAGGTCGGAACATCGGCACCCACCGCGACGCCGACCACGAGCGTCCCCAGAAAGAGCATTTCGCGGTTCATCGCGAGCGCGATGCACAGGATGCCCAGCGCGTAGACGATGAGATCGTATTGGTAGATCCGCTTGCGGCCGAGCTTGTCGCCGAGCCAGCCGCCGAGGAACGCACCGAGCGCACAACCGAGCGCGTTCGGCCCGAAGGCCTGCAGCGCGCCGACCGCGCCGTCGCTCAGTTTGAATTCGGCCTGAAACAAGGCCAGACCCGCGCCGATCGCGACGATCGAGCCGGCGTCGAGGTAGGAGGCCATGCCGGCGAGCGCGGACCATTTCCACTGCTGGCGGGTGATGGTCGTGTCGTCGCCGGCGGAAGTGAACGGGCTCGGCGCCGGGGAGGAGGACGGGGGTTGACTCATGAGGGGTGTGACGGGGTTGACTGACTGGACAACGGTGGGTTCAGCGCAAAGGCAGCCAGACGCTCATCTCGGTATCGCCGCGGTTGCCCCACGCGTAATACGGCACGAGTTTGAGAGGAAATTCGTGCGGCGCCGGGGCCGCGACCTCGCGATAAAGCTGGCCCGGCTTCCACGTTGCGCGGCCCATGGCAAAAGCCGGCAGCGTCAGCGTCACGAGACTCGCGCCGTCGATTTTTTCGCGGTGCTCCGTCATCCGCCCCGCATCGTCGAGCGCAAGTGCCACATCGGTGAGGCGCACGCCGGCGGGCAGGTCGTTCGACTCGAGGCAATACACGATGGGCCCGAGGCGCACGGCGAGTTGATCGGTTGTTTCCTCCACGAGCGGGTTTGCCTCCCAGAGCGCCGGCTTGAAATCGAGCGACAGGTCCACGGTGTCGCCGGCTTTCCAGACGCGCTTCACCTCAGCGTAGCTGCCGGGCGCGGGCTCGCCCGCGACGGGCTGGCCGTTGACGCGCAGCCGCGCAGCGCCCGCGTGGAGCCACCCGGGAATCCGGAACTTCAGCGCGATCTCGCGCGCCGGCGCCTCGCCGATCGTGAGCTTCACCGCGCCGTTCCACGGATAATCGGTTTCCTGCGAAACCTTGATCCGGCTGCCGTCGATCCACGCGGTATCGAGCGCACTGGAGCCATAGAGGTTCACCCACAGCGCGTCCTTGGAGAGTGTGTAGATGTAGTCCTGCGCCTCGGCGATGGTGCGGACGACGTTCGGCGGGCAGCAAAAACTCGACTTGATGTTCGGCTGGCGGGTGCGCGACCACCGCATCGGCCAGTCGAAGTCCTTCAACTTCCGCAGCGCGTTGACATAAAAATAGGTTTTCCCCTCGAGGCCGATCGCCGGCAGCACGCCGTTGTAGAGCGACTGCTCGACCAAATCGGCATAGTGCGCATCGCCGGTCAGCTCGAACATCCGCCATTGCCAGAGCACATAGCCGACCGTCGCGCAGCTCTCGTTGTAGGCGGTGAGATTGGGCAACTCGTAGTCGCGGCCGTAGGCCTGATGGACGGTCTTGATCGCGCCGTTGTCCTTCGAGCCGTCGGGCGACGCGCCGTCGTAGAGCGCACCGGTTGCCCCCGTGATGTAGAGTTTCTCGCCCGAGACGTTGTCCGCGATCTTCGACACGGTCTTGAACAGCGACTGGTCACCGTCCTCGGCGACGACGTCGGCGACGCCGGCATAGAGATAGTTCGCGCGCACCGCATGACCGACCGCCTCCGCCATCTGCCGGAAGGGAACCCGATCCTGGTTCATGTCGCTGCCCACATCCTCTGGCACGAGGCTGCGAATCTCGATCAGCCGCTTCGCCAGCGCCAGGTAGCGGGGCTCGTGTGTCGTGCGGTAAAGTTCGACGACGCCCATGTAGTGCGAGGGGCAAATCGCGTTGCGGGCGAGGTCGGCCGGCACGGTCTGGCAAAGGTGGTCGATGTAGTCCGCCGCCTTGCGCGCACAGTCGAGCAGCGTGGTTTTGCCGGTGGCGCGATAGTGGACGCAGGCCGCCGTCATGAGGTGCCCCATGTTGTAGGTTTCGAAATGATTGCGATCGGCAAACTCCTTCACCTTCGGATCGCCCTGGCGCTGCGGAATGATCGTCTGCGTGTGCAGATAGCCGTCCTCGCGCTGCGCCTTGGCAATGACGGCGATGATCTCGTCCATCTGTGCGTCGATCTTGGGATCGTGCGTGACCGCGTAGATCTGGGCGAGCGCCTCGAACCATTTCAGGAAATCGCCGTCGTTGAACGGCGGCCCGGCGAATTTCCCCTGCTGGAGGCCCGCCGCGATCCGGTAGTTCGCCCACGCATGGCTTTCCGTGTCGCTGCTGAAGATTTCCCAGAGGTGCGGCACCATCGTATCGCGGCAGACGGCGAAGCGCTCGCCCCAGAGGCCGCCGGTCCATTTCGCATCGCCGAGGTCCGGCATATACATCTTCGCATCCGGCGAGCGCGTGGTGTCGACGAGACCGCGCTCCCCGGCGCGGGCGGGCGCGACGGCAAACGCAACGAAACCGGCGCCAGCGAGGAGGAGGATTGAGATGAGTTTCATGGGCGGATTTTCCTTTCAGGGTTTCAATGCACTCGGCGGATGCGCAGCGCCATATAGGGCCGCGCCGGCAACGTCACGGCCCGGCCATCCTTGTCGGCGAAATAGTAGGCGTCGCGCTTCTTCAATTCAAACACCTCCGGCACCGGCGTGACCGTCATGTTCCACGTATCGATGACGTCGACCTTGAATTTCATTCCGTCGGCGACCCCGGTGTGAAACAACTCGAACGGCCACGAGGAGCGCGCGTCGTTGCCAAAATAGGCGAGGTAGTATTCGCCCGGCTGGCCGCCGATCGCGATCTCCTCCCACTTGTCGATCGGGTTGATGCCGGCCGCCGGCGAGTCGTTCAGAATCTGACGCAGGAACGCGAGGCGCGCGGGACTCTGGCCGCGCAGCACCCCACCCTTCGACCACCACAAGACGTCGTGTGGATCGAGGAACGTTTCGCCGTGCCCGACGTAGGTGCCAACCACCGCACCCGTCCAGAACCGGAGCACCATCTCCTGCCCCGTAAGATTGCCCCAGCGCGCCGGGATATCGCCCTCGTATTTCACCTCGTCGAACACGATCGGCTTGCGATACACGTCGCGGTAAACCATCGCCCGGCCGTAATCGAGGACCGCCGCGCTGTTCTGGATGCTGGCGTGCGTCACCCACGGCTGGTTGTGGTTGTAATAGATTTTGTCCTGATGGATCGAGCGCAGGTGCTGGGCCGGATCGGAAGCCTGCACGATCTGGAACAGCCGGTCCCAATCGGACGTCTGTTTGCTTTCGAGCAGGTCATACTCGTTGGCCAGCGACCACCAGACGTTGCGGTAGGCGGAGAAGCGCGCGACGACGTAACGCACATAGCGGTCGTCGTTCGCCGCGCCCATCCGGTCGAAGCCCCAGTGACCGTGATCGTAGGGATGAAACAGGATGATGTCCACCTCGATGCCGAGATCGCGCAACTGGCCGATCCGTTTTTCGAAGTGCTGGAAAAACTCGGGATTGAACCGCGAGAAATCCCACCGGTTCGGCGGCGTGCCTTCGAACGGGTAGTAAACCGGCTCGTTGTGGTTCCAATCGAAATTCTTCGGGAAGACGCAAAAACGGATCTTGTTGAACGGCGAGGTGGCGAGCGTTTTCAGCGTCTGCTCCTCGAGCGCGTCGCCCTGCTGCACCCACGCGTAACAGGTCGTGCCGAGCTCGCGAAACGGCGTGCCGTCGGCATACGCGAAATGAAACGTGTGCGCCACCCGCACCGGCCCGTGATCGCCGGCGGTCGCCGGCGTCACCGTGAAGGTTCCGGTCCTGCCCGCCAGCTCCGGACGGTTGCTGAACGTCTCGTAGCGCCATTCGCCCGTGGTTTCCGGCATGAACCGAACGCGGTAGGTTCCGCCCCCGTCGTAGAATCCATTCACCCGAATGGTCTGGGCGCCCTCGGTGAAGCGTGCGCCGAATTCGACGTCGCCAAAGGGATTCCCGTCAGCCGGCCCGGACTGGGTGACCTCGAAGATGTCCCAGCGTGCGATGGTCCCGCCCGGCGCCGCCTGCACGACAGTGAAACAACGCAACGCGAGCCACCACGTCGCAATGATCAAGCGGGAAAAATGGCGCGGCATTTTGAGGCTCTCCGGTTTCACTCGACGAGGCGGATCCGCAGCGCGATGTAGGGCTTCCCCGGCAGCGGCACCGATTTTCCGTCCTTGTCCTCGAACGCATAGTTGGCCGCGGCGTCGCCGAGGAAGGCCTTTTTCTTCACGGTGAACACGTCGTCGACGGGTGTGATCGTCATGTTCCACGTGTCGATGAGCTCGACGCGAAACTTCATGCCTTCCGTCAGCCCACCCTTGTAGAGCTCGAATTTCCACGCGGTCGGCGCCTGGCGCCCGAGGTAACCGAGATAATACCGGCCGCGCACGCCGGCGAACGGATTGTCCTGCCACTTGTCGATGGGTTCGAGCGTCGGCGGACCGTCTTCCATGATTTTCCGCAGGAAGGCGATTCGCGCCGGGCTCTGCCCGTGGAGCACGCCGCCCTTCGACCACCAGAGGACGTCGTTGGGATCGAGATAAGTTTCCCCGTGGCCCACATAAGTCCCGGCCACGGTGCCTTCCCAGAACCGCGCGGTCATTTCCTCCGCAGAGAGGCTGCCGAAGCGCTGCGGGATGTTGCCCTCGTATTTCACTTCGTCGAACACGACCGGTTTGCCCCAGACCTCGCGATAAATCTCGGCCCGCCCGAAGTCCACGACCGCCGAGCCGTTCTGGATGCTCGCGTGCGTCACCCAGGGCTTGTTGTTGTCATACATCCGCGCGCCGTTGTGGATCGAGCGCAGATGACCGTAAGGGTCGTCCGCTTGGACGATCTGGAAAAAACGGTCCCAATCCGCCGTGGTCTTGTTCGTGATGAAATCGAACTCGTTCGCGAGCGACCACCAGACGTTGCGATACGCCGCGAAACGCGCGACGACGTAGTGCAGGTAACGATCGTTGCCGGCGGCATCCAACCGGTCGAAGCCCCAGTGGCCGCGGTCATAAGGGTGAAACAGGATGATGTCGGCCTCGATGCCGAGATCGCGCAGTTGGGCGATGCGCTGCTCGAAGTGGCGGAAGAATTCCGGATTGAAGCGGGCCGTGTCCCACTTGTTCGGCGCGCCCTCGTAGGGATAGAGGAGCGGGTCGTTGTGATTCCAGTCGTAGTATTTCGGAAAAATACAGAACCGCACCTTGTTGAACGGCGCGGCCGCGAGGGTCTTCAGCGTTTGCTCCTGCAACTCCTCCGTCTGGTGCACCCACGCATAGCACGTCGTGCCGATCTCGTGGAACGGCGTGCCGTCGGCATACGCGAAGTGAAAGGTGTGCGCGACGCGGACCGGCCCGTGGTTCCCTTTCGTTGCCGCCGTCGCCGTGAAGGCGCCGGACTTTCCGTCGAGTTCCGGCCGGTTGCTCGCCGTCGTATAGCGCCACTCACCGACGGTCTCGGGCATGAATCTTATTTTGTAGATGCCCGCGCCGTCGTAGAATCCCTGCGCCGTCACCGTGCGTTCGCCTTGCGTGAACTTCGCCGCCAGCGTCACGTCAACGAACGGGTTGCCGCTACCCGGGCCTTCGAGCGTCAGTTCAAAAACATTCCATTGCTCCACTGTTGCAGGGGCGGACGCGGCGGAGCAGAAAGTGGCCAGCAGCAAGCACACGGCGGCGAGGAGAATTCGTTTCATGGGGTAAGGCGGTTGATTCGATCAGGGTTCGGTTTGCGTCTCGGGAATCGGATTCGCCGCCGGCGGGCCGATCCGGCGGATCCGGATCGCCTGGTAGGGTTTGCCGGGCAACGAAACGCTGCGGCCGTCCTTGTCGGCGAAAACGTAGTTGTCGCGCTTCTTGATCTCGAACGGGCCTTCGACCGGCGTGATCGTCATCGCCCATGTGTCGATCACGTCGACGTTGAACTTCAACCCGTCGGCGAGCGCGGTCTTGTAGAGCACAAACGGCCACGCGGTCGGCGCCTGCTCGCCGAGGTAAACGAGGTAATACTCGCCCGCCTTGCCACCCGTGTGGCGATCCTGCCATTTGTCGATCGGGTCGATGCCCTCGGGTGGGCTGTCGGCGAGGATTTTTTTCAGAAACGCGAGGCGGGCGACGCTCTCGCCCTTCAGCTCGCCGCCCACGCTGAGCCACGCGCCGATCGCGCCGCGATAGGTTTCGCTGTGCCCGACATACGTGCCCGCGATCGTGCCTTCCCAGAAGCGCAACACGAGTTCCTCCGGCTTGAGCTGGCCCCAGCGCGCGGCGTTGTTGCCCTCGTATTTCACCTCGTCGAACACGATGGGCTTCCGGTAGACGTCGCGGTAGAGCAGCGCGCGCTCGGAATCGAGCACCGCCGCGCCGTTCTGGATGCTCGCGTGCGTCACCCACGGATGCGTCTGGTTGTAGATCATCGTGCCGTTGTGGATCGAGCGGAGGTGCCCGTAGGGATCGGCCGCCTGCACGACTTGGAACAAGCGGTCCCAGTCGGATTCCTTTTTCGCGCGGTTGAAGTCATATTCGTTCGAGAGCGACCACCAGACGTTGCGATACGCCGCGAGCCGGGCGACGAGATAGCGCACGTAGCGATCGTCGCTCGCGGCATCCATCGAGTTGAACCCCCAGTAGGTCTCGTAGGGATGAAAGACGATCAGGTCCGCCTCGACGCCGATGTCGCGCAGCTGGCCCACGCGTTGCTCGAGGTGCCGGAAAAACACCGGGTTGAAACGCGTTTTGTCCCACCCGCGCGGCATCGGGCCCTCGAATGGCGGATAGCGCATGCTCCGCGGTCCGCGGCCGGTCGGAAACACGCACATGCGGATCTTGTTGAACGGCGACGCCGCGAGCGTCTTGAGCGTCAACTCCTCGTCGGCATCGGGTCGCTGCGTCCACGCGTAGCAGGTCGTGCCGAGTTCGCGGTAGGGCGTGCCGTCGGCGTAGTCGAAGTGAAACGTGCGCGCGACCCGGACGGGGCCGTGGTTGTCTTTCGCCGGTGGCGTGACCGTGAAGGAACCGCTCTTGCCGCCGAGTTCGGCCTGGTTGCTCGCCGTCTCGTAGTGCCATTCGCCGGTCGCATCCGGCATGAAACGAATCTTGTAGACACCGTCGCCATCGTAGAAGCCGGTCACCGGCACCGTGTGCGCGCCCTGGGTGAAGCGCGCCGTCAGCTCGACCTCGGTGAACGGATTCCCGCTCGCCGGACCGGCCAGCGTCAGTTCAAACACCCCCCATTGTTCGACCGAAGCGCCGGTCGCAGCCGGCGCGGCCGTGGCCGGCAGGCCAAGCGCGAGACCGACGAACAGTGCAACGATCCCGCGCAGCGGGTGAAAAAACAAATGTGAGTTCATGACTTGGGGCCGGTGGCTCGTGGACTGGTGGATGATGGTGGACGGCAATCAGGTGACAGACCGCGCACGTTCACGGACTGACGGTCACAATCACCCGGCGGTAGCGCGTGAGGCGCGGAATACCGTGGTCGGTCACGGCCAGAATGATGTGCAGGGTGCCGTTGTTTGTCGGCATCGCCAGCCGGGCCGGAGCCGTAAACCAGGCCTTGGGTTGGTCGAAATCCTTGATCTCGAGCGGCTGACCCGTGCGGGAGTTCGACAGCGCGATGGTCCCGGGCTCCCCGTAGTAGAACCACTGGTAGGAAAGTGCATCGCCGTCCGGATCGGTCGAACCTTCCGCGCTGAGCTCGACGCGCTGGCCGGGTTTGGCGGTGATTTCGGCCGGGGTGCCGAGCTTCGGCACCGGCGGATGGTTCGCCTTGGCGTAGGGCTTGATCGTCCAGTCCATCCGCGCGGCGAAGTCGTTTTGAAACGCATCGCGCCACCGCCAGATTGTTTCGTGATTGCCGGTGTGCCATCTGCCGTCGGTTCCGAAGACTTCGTCCTCGGCGTCGGTCCAGATTGGACGCGTCTCCGGTTGAAGAAACCATTTCTGAGTGTGCGGAACGTAGAGTTCGTAGCGCCCGCCCCAGCCACCCCAGTCGGGATGCTCGGGATCGCTCAGTCCGTTGCCGACGAGATTGAGGAACGACGGCGTGTCACCCTCCATCAAATATTTCCACAACGGATATTCCGCGCCCAACGGACCCTTCGCTCGGATGTTTTGATCGAGCCATTCATTGGTCACGACGGCGAAGTCCGCCCCGTCAAAACGCCCGCTGAAGTTGTCGCCGCTGATGCCGCTCCAGGTCGCGTGGTGATAGGCGCCGCCGGCCCCCAGCCCGGGACTCACAATGTAGAACAGCCCCGGAAAATTCTGGCGGATCCACGGGCCCGTGTCGTCCTGGTCGGAGATGGTGTAAACGCGGAGCCGCGCGACAAACCTGGCGACGTCAGCCGGCGTTCGCGTCGCGCGCACCGTCCAGAGCGCCTGGGCGAGCACGCTCGGCCCGCCCCACACCGTCACCCACAGCGGCCGCGGGTCGGCGCGGTCCACCGCGCGAATCAGCATTGCGGAAGCCGGCGAATCCTTGCCGGCCCCCACCCCGGCCATTCCGTAGACCGGCAATCCCTCGCTGATCCGCGCGAGCAGAAAATCTCCCGTGGGAAAGCCGGGCTCATTCCCCTCGAGATTGTCCCGCACCTTCGCGTAGGCCGAGACGATCTGCCGGATGCGGTCCGGGGCGACCCGGCTCTTTTGGTGGATCGACGTCGTGGCGACGAGACCCTCGATATCGAACTGGTTCGCGTAAACGAGGAATCGCACCATCGACATCGCGTCATCCGGCTCGTTCTCGATGTCGGTCAGAACGAGGACGCGGGGTTTGTCCGCGGCGAAAACCGATGCCGCCAAGCCGACGATCAACGCGAGGAACAACAAGGGCGGGGTGCGGTATTTCATGATTTAGGGGATTTGCAGCGCTCCATCCGCGCAGCGAAGTCGCGGAGGAAATCCACGCGCCACTGGTTCACGCTCTTCGCGCCCGGGTGCGTGCCTTCGGCCATCGCCGGGTCGGGATCGTCGCTCCACCAGTTGGGATGCACGGCGGAAGGTTTCCTCGTGCGCTCGAGAGGGGGCGGCACCGTGCGGAACTTGCCCGACCTCCCATTGAGTCCGGCAAAGTCGCTTTGAATCACATATGAAAAGACTTTCGGGTCGCGCGTGGCGAACCGGAAGCGCAGGACTTCGCCCTCGTCCACGCCCGTGGCGGTGGCGCGCGTGTCGAGGACCAGCGTGGCGGTATTGGCGGCGGAATAACCTACGGGCACGGGCAGCGCGATTTCGATCACGCCGAAAACCTCGGCCTGCTCGGTCTCGCTCGTGGGCAGGTGGTCGAAGATCGTTTTGCGCCCGTCCCAAGTGCGCACGAATTTTCCACCCCAGCCGGGCTGCGTGGGATCTTCCGGCACGCCATGCAGCAGCCACGCCACGGACGGGGTGTCGCCCATCTTCAGCTTGCCTTTGAGCAGGGTGGCAAAGAAATCGCCGAGCGCGCCGTGGCCGGCGACGTGGGTGGTCACAAACCTGGTGTCATCCCACTCGCCGGTCTGGTTGCCGCCGACAAACCAGCCGCGATACGTGTCGTTGTCCTCAATGATCCAGAGCTTGGGAAAATTCCGCTCGATGTAATTGTAGGCGTTCACGCTGCCCTGCTTGTTCGGACCGCCGATGAAGTAAACCCGCAGCTTCGGCAGGATGTCCGGCGCGTCGTGCAACGCCTGGGCCACGTCGTAAATCCCGCCCCAGACCAGGATGTGAAGCGGCCGCGGATCGTCCCGCCGCGCGCACTGGATGATCCAATCCGAGCCTTCGGTCGCCGGACCAAAGCCCGACGCCCCAATATGCGTCGCCACGCCCGATTTCGTGATCGCCCGCAATGCGTCCGGCGTCGGGTATCGGTCCGAATAAGTTTTGAGGTTCGGGAAGTCGTGCTCGTAAAGATCGATCTCCTTGAGGATTTCATCCTTCTTGGTGCCGCGCGGCTGGGTCGAGATCAGGCCCTCGAGGTCCAGACTGTCCGCGTAAGCGAGCACGTGCACCATCGATTGATGGTCGTCTGGGTCGCTGCCGCCGATGTCGGTGGAGACGATCGCGCGGAAGCGCGGCGCGTCAGCGGATGCTGCGATAGAAAGCAGGGCGAGGCCAAGGCCACCCAACAACCAGGGCAGGAGTTTCGGGAATATTCTCATGGGGCTGAATTCGCGTTGGTCGCAGCAGGCGCCTTGCACCGCGCCATTCGCTCCGCGAAATCGCGCAGGATGTCCTCGCGCCAGCGATTCACGCTTTTCGCGCCGGGATGGACGCCCTCGGCCGCGGCGGGATCAGGGTCGTCGATCCACCAATCGGGATGAATCCTGGAAGGATGGCTGGTGCGCGCCACCGGCGGCGGCACGGCGGTGAAGGCGCCCGTCTTGCCATCGAGGGCGGCGAAGTCGCTCTGGATCACATAGGGCCACCGTTTCGCGTCGCGGGGCGAAAAACGGAAGCGCAGCGTGTGGCCGTCGTTCTCGCCGGCGACGCGAATCCGGTTGTCGATCAGCGCGCCGAATGTGTTCTCGCGCGACATTCCCGGAGGCAGCGGGAGCGCAAACTCCACGGTTCCGAAGGCCTCGACCTCATCGGCGGCGGTCGTGAGCCGGTCGAACACGGTCTTGCGCCCATCCCAGATGCGCACGAACCGACCGCCCCACCCCGGCTGCGTCGGATCGTCGGGCGTGCCGTGCAACAAATACCCGACCGACGGGCTGTCGCCCATCTTGATCGACCCGCGCAGCAACGAGGCAAAATATTCGCCGAGCGCGCCGCGCCCGACCACGTGCGCCGTCACGAACGCGGTGTTGCCCCACTCGCCGGTCTGGTTGCCGCCGGTAAACCACCCCCGGTAGGTCGCGTTCGCCTCGATCATCCAGAGCTTCGGGTGATTCTGCTCCACGTAGTCGTAGGCGTTCGCGCTCCACATCTTGTTCGGTCCGCCGATGAAGTAGACGCGGAGCTTCGGCAGGATGTCGGGCGCATCGTGCAGCGCCTGGGCGAGATCTTCGATGCCGCCCCACGCGAGCACCCAGAGCGGACGCGGGTCGTCGCGTCGCGCGCAGTGGACGATCCACTCGGAGCCTTCGGTCGGCCGGGTGAAACCCGCGAGTCCGGCGCCGTCGATCGCGCCCTGCTTCGCCATCGCGCGCAACGCGTTGGGCGTCGGATAGCGCGCCGAATAGCTTTTGAGATTCGGATAGTCGTGCTCGTAACGGTCGATCATCGCGAGGATGTGCTCCTTCCGGCCGGGGCCATAGGGCGACGAGATCAAGCCCTCGAGATCGAGCACATCGGCATAAACCAACAGATGCACCATCGATTGAAAATCGTCGGGATCCGTCCCGCCGATGTCGCTGGAAACGATGACCCGCGGCCGGTCGCCCGCCAGTGCGCCACCCGCCGGGGCCGACACGAGCGACGGCACCACCGCGCCGATGCCAAGCGCGACGGCCACGGTTTTGAGTAAGACGAAACGAATCGAGTTCATGAGGAGTCGCGTTGCCGGACGTTCACCTTGTCGATGGCCACCGCCAGCAGGATGACCAGGCCCTTGATCACCTGCTGCCAGAAGGGCGACACGTTGAGCAGGAAGAGGCCGTTGTTCAGCACACCGATGATGAGGCAGCCGAGCACCGTGCCACCGACCGAGCCGCGGCCGCCGGAGAGCGAGGTGCCGCCGATCACGACCGCGGCGATCGAGTCGAGTTCGTAGCCGAGCCCGGCGTTGGGTTGCGCCGAATCGAGGCGCGCCGTCACGATGAGGCCTGCGACGCCGCTCAACGCGCCGGCGAGCGTGTAGACCGCGACCTTGATGCGTCCGACGTGCAGGCCCGTGAGTCGGGCGGCGCGCTCGTTGCCACCGACGGCATAAAGGTGCCGGCCAAAACGCGTCCGCCGCGTCACGACCATGAAGACCGCGACCAGCGCGGTCATGATCCAGACCGGCATGGGCGCGCCCAGGACGAAGCCGGTGCCGACAAATCCAAATTGGTCGCCCAGCCCCGTGATCGGAAACCCGCCGGTCCACAGCATCGTGAGTCCGCGCGCGATGCTGAACATGCCGAGCGTCGCGACGAACGGCGGCAGTTGAAAGCGCGTGATCGCGACGCCGTTGCACCAGCCCATCGCCGCGCCCACGATCACAGCCGCAAGGATCGCGCCCGAGGTGGTGAACTGGAGGAGCAGAGAGGAACCCGGGAGCGCGAGACCCTGCTTGAGCAGCCCAGCCGCCATGGCCCCGGCAAGCGCGAGAATCGCGCCGACCGACAAATCGATCCCGCCGCTGAGGATGACCAGCGTCATGCCGATCGAGAGGCAGAGATTGACTGAAATCTGCCGGAGGATGTTCCAGCCGTTGTCCGCAGTCAGAAAATGCTCCGACAGCAAACTGAGCGCCCCGATCATCAGCGCCAGTGCGAGCAGCGACCGGAAGCGCGCGAATACGGTGGAAATGTTTTTCGCGCTCATTTCAGGAAGCGAGGGCCGCGAGATCCGGCAACGCGGCGTGCAGCACGCGTTCGGGCGTGGCGTCGGCGCGGGCGAATTCCGCCGTCTTGCGTCCCTCGCACATCACGAGCACGCGGTCGGCCAGCGCGAGGATTTCGGGCAGCTCGGACGACACCACGATCAAGCCGAGGCCGGTGCGCGCCAGCTCGTCGATGAACGCGTAGATTTCGCGCTTGGCGTTCACGTCGATGCCCCGGGTTGGCTCGTCGAGGAGGAGAATCTTCGGCGCCGTGGCGAGCCACTTCGCGAGAATCACCTTCTGCTGGTTGCCGCCGCTGAGATTGACGATGAGCTGGGCGAGCGACGGCGTTTTCACCCGGAAGCGTTCGATGTAGGGCGTGACGTGGGCGGCCTCGCGTCCAGCGCTCACGAGTCCGCCGCGGACCGTGCGATCGAGACTGGCGAGGCTCGCATTCGCGGCGACGCTCATCGTCAACACGAGCCCGTCGCGTTTGCGATCCTCGGGCGCGAACGCCAGGCCCGCGGCCACGGCATCGCGCGGCGACTTGAAGCCAACCGGGCGGCCGTCGACCGCCACGCGCCCGGTCGCGCGATCCGAATGGACGCCAAAGAGCGTTTCCAGCAGCTCCGTGCGGCCGGCGCCGACCAGGCCGAAGATCCCCAGCACCTCGCCCCGCCGCAACGACAGCGAGACGCGGTCAACCAGCAGCGGCCGCCCCACCCCGTCGCCCGGCAGTGAAATATTCTCCGCGCGCAAAAGCTCCCCGCCCGGAGCCACGGTCGACTTCTGGAAAATCTCCTTCGCCTCCCGACCTGCCATCAACCGCACGATTTCCTCGCGGGTCAGCTCGGCCAGCGGTGCCTCGCCGACCACGCGGCCGTCGCGCATGACCGTCACGTCGTCGCCGATGCGGGCGAGCTCCTCGAGCTTGTGGGTAATGTAGACGACGCCGACCCCGCGACGCTTGAGATCCTGGATCACCCCGAAGAGCACGTCGACTTCGTGGGCGGAGAGCGACGAGGTCGGTTCGTCCAGAACGAGCACGCGCACTTCGGCCGACACGGCGCGCGCGATTTCGACGAGTTGCTGCTGACCCACGCGCAAGTCGGCGACCAATGCGTCCGGTGCCACATGCAGGTCGAGCCGCCCCAGCACGGCGGTTGTGTCGGCATGCAGCTTCTCATAGTCGATCAACCCAAGCCGCGTCCGCGGCTCACGTCCGAGATGGACATTCTCCGCCACGGAGAGGTGCGGAACGAGATTGAGCTCCTGGTGCACAATCCCGACGCCGTGCGCCTGCGCCTCGCGGGGATTCGCGAAACGCACCTCCCGCCCGTCGAGCCGGATCGTGCCGGCATCGGGCGGAAACACGCCGGACAGAACGTTCATGAGCGTGGACTTGCCCGCGCCGTTCTCGCCAAGCAGCGCGACAAGCCGGCCCGGTCGCACCCGCAGGCCTACGCCGTCGAGCGCCCTCACGCCGGGAAACGATTTCTCGATCCCGGTCGCCTCGAGAATTGCATCGCGGGCGTCCATCACGGGGTCGCCTCCGCCTGCACCGGAATAAACGCAAGCAACGCACCGGCCCCGGGTCCATCGGGTGCCGCGGCACAACCGGCGAAGGTGATCCGGCCGCCGACTTTCGCCGCGTGGCGAAGCGGCGGCAGGACGCGCTCCTCGACGAGGCGATTAAGCTCGGCCGAGACCGCGTTGAACTCGGCGAGGCCCGGAACCCGATTCACCTCGAGCAGGCCGCAACCGTCGCGCACCGCGTTTCCGAAAATCGGCCCCGTGCGAATCGCGATCGTGCCGCCTTCGGCACCGTCGACTGCAACGACCACCTGCGATTTCTCGACAGCCGTGACGCGGCCGGACCCGCGCGAAAAAAAATACGCCGTCCCGCCGAGGTCCGCCGACCGGGCGTGCTGCTGCACCGCGGCCGCCGGATCGCGGCGCAGTTCCGCCAGAATCGGCGCCAGCGCCGCCGCGCGCCCGGCGGCGGGCTGGAGCTGCTCGCTCCAGAACCGCGCCACAAACGCCACGGGATCGAATGCCGCCCCGCCCGTCGGCGCCGCGGACAGAGCCGGCTGCCGCGACACGACGCGAAAAGGCGGAAACAGGCAAAGCAGGACCACGACGGCCAGCGTCAACCCAATCCACGGCCACGCGAAGGTGCCGCGGGCCGGCGCGTTGGAGCGGGATGAGGTGGTCATGTGGGGTCGGAGCGGAGCCTTCCATCTCGCATCAGCGGGAACCGCTCTCACCGAGTGAGCGGACTCTCCCGACAGACGCTTACGGCTTGCGTCCGTAATCGCCGAATTTCGCGACGTTTTGCTTGTCCACCAATTCGACGGCGACCGGGACCCGCTGCGGAAAGTTGCGTTCGCCCTTGATATAGCGGTCGGCGTATTCCGCCACGGTGCGCGCCATGGTCTTCGGAAACTGCATCACGGTCGCGACGATCTTGCCCTCGGCGACCGACTTGACGACATCGTCGGCGCCGTCGAAACCGAACACTTTCACCTGGTCGGCCTTCTTCGCGGCGAGCAGCGCCTGGTAGGCGCCCATCGCCATCGCGTCGTTGCCGCAGAAGACCGCGTTGATGTCGGGATGCGCCTGCAAAATCGCCTCCAGCACTTCCAGCGCCTTCGTCCGGTCGAACTCGGCGCTCTGTTGTGCGACCATCTTCAGGCCGGGATAACGGTCGACGACGCTGTGAAACCCCTTCGAGCGATTCCACGTGTTCGTGTCGGCGACGATGCCGAGCAACTCGACGTAGCTGCCCGTCTCACCCACCTGCTCGACGAAATACTGCCCAAGCGCGACGCACCCGGAATAATTGTCGGAAAGAATCTGCGCGGTGGCCGCGTCGTTGGCGGTGATTTCCCGGTCCATGCAAAACACCGGAATGCCGGCGGCCTTGGCGCGGCGGACGTTCGCAACGGAGCCCTGCGCGTCGGTGCAATTGAACAACACCGCGCTGTAGCCCGACGAAATGAGGTTGTCGAAGTGCGTCGACTCCTTCGCCGGGTCATTCTGCGAGTCGAAGACGGTGACCTCGTAGCCGAGCTCCTTCGCCCGGTCGCGCGCCGTGTCGGCGAGGACGACAAACCACGGATTGTTGAGCGTCGAGACGACGACCGCGACGCGCTTGGCGCCGGTCGCGGCAGGCGCCGCCGATTTGCCGCAGCCGGCGACCACGATCAGTAACGCCGCGGCAGCGGCAAACAGCAGGGTTGGGATTTTGGGGATTTTCATGGAAAGGAGATTTCAGGAAGCGGCGGCGAGAACCTGGCGGACGGCGCGCTGCCAGCCGTCGTAGTTTTTTTGCACCTGCTCCCGCGGCATGGCGGGCCGGTAGACAACATCGTCGCGCGGCGCTGTGGCGATTTCGTCGAGCGACCCGCGGAGGCCGAGCCCCAGCATCCCCGCGAGCACCGCACCCAGCGCCGAGCAGTCGGCCATCGTGGCGATTCGCAATTCCACGCCCGTGAGATCGGCCGTGAACTGCATCAGGAAACGGTTTGCCGCCGGGCCGCCGTCGCCGTGGACGGCGCGCAATTCCACCCCCGCGTCCGCGCGCATCGCATCGAGCGCGTCGCGGAGCTGGTAGGCGATCGATTCCAGCCCCGCGCGCAGGACGTGCCGCCGGTCGCTGTGCCCGCTGAGGCCGACGATGGCCGCCCGCGCCGCCGGCCGCCAGTGCGGCAGGCCGAGTCCCGAGAAGGCCGGCACGAGATAGACGCCGTCGTTGTCCGCCAATTCGCGCGCGAGCGACTCGGCGTTGCCGATGTCATCGATGACGCCGAGTTGATCGCGCAACCAGGTGAGCGTCGCCGCCGAGCTGATCACAATGCCTTCGAACGCATAGGTCGGCACGCCGCGATGCACCCAGGCCAGCGCCGTCACCACGCCGCGTTCGGAAAGCTGCGGGCGGGGGCCGATGTTCAGCAGGATCGACGAACCCGTGCCGAACGTCACCTTCGCCGCGCCGGGCTCGAAACAGCGCTGCGCGAACAACGCCGCCTGGGAATCGCCCATCACCCCGCAAATCGGCAGGGCGCGCGCCAACGTCCCGTCGAGCGTGGTCTCGCCAAAGCGCGCGGAACTTTCCCGCACCTGAGGCAGCGCCGCCAGCGGCACTTCCCACATCGCGCACAATTCCTCGTCCCACCGCAGCCGGCCGATGTCGTAGAGCAGCGTGCGGCTGGCGTTGGTGTGGTCGGTCGCAAACACGGCGCCGTTCGTCAGCCGGTGGATGAGATAGGTGTCGATGGTCCCGATCAACGCGGTGCCGTCGGCGAGTTGCCGGCGCAACTCCGGTCGGTGACGGAGCAGCCACTGCAGTTTCGACCCCGAGAAATAGGCATCGAGCCGCAGCCCGGTGCGCGCGCGCACCAGCGCCTCGCGGCCGGCGGTGGCGTGTTCCGCGCAAAACGGATCGCCACGCCGGCACTGCCAGACGATCGCCGGATGGAGCGGCCGGCCGGTTGCGCGATCGAACACGACGATCGTCTCCCGCTGGTTCGTCAGGCTCAGGCACGCAAGGTCGGCAATCTTATCCGCATGACGGCCGAGGAGCGCGCGCAGCGTCGCGAGCGTATTTTGCCAGATTTCCTCCGCGTCGTGCTCGACCCAGCCGGGCTGCGGATAGAGCTGCCGGTGATCGCGCGACTCCTTGTCGTGGAGTCCGCCATCGCGGTCGAACAGCAGCGCCTTGGTCGCCGATGTGCTTTGGTCGATGGCGAGAATCCAGGGCATGGCGGTCAGGTGGAGCGCAGGACTTCGCGTGCAGTTTGCGCGAGCCCTTCCATCGAAATGCCGTAGTGGCGGAAAATATCCGCCTGGCTTCCCGTCACCGTGTATTCGTCGGGAATGCCGACGATCTTGAAGCGCGTGCCAAGGCCCGCTTGGGCGATCACGCCTGCGACCGCCTCTCCCAGTCCGCCGTTGACCATGTGTTCCTCGGCCGTGATGACCGCGCGGCATTCGCGCGCGGCGGCGAGCACGGCGGTGGGGTCGAGCGGTTTCAACGTCGGCAGGCTCACGACCCGGCACTGCAAATTGGCCGTCGTCTCCAAGTGGGCGGCGGCGAGCAACGCGTGGATGACGGTCTCGCCGGTGGCGAGAAACGCAACGTCGTTGCCCTCGCGCAGCACGCGGGCCTTTCCCAACGCGAAGGGTGCGGTGACTTCGCCGGGCAGCGTGTAGAGCGCGGCCTTGCCGAAGCGAAGGTAGGCCGGCTTGCCGTGCGCGGCGGCCGCCCTGACGGCTTCACGCGTCTCGTAGTTGTCCGCGGGGACGACGATCGTGAGATTGTTGATCGCCCGCAGGACCGCGAAGTCGTGCAGCGAGTGATGCGTCGTCCCGAGCGCACCGTAACTCACGCCCGCGCTGATGCCGACCAGGTTCACGGGGTTGTCGGAATAGGCGACATCGTTCTTGATCTGCTCCAGCGAGCGCGCCGTCAGGAAGCACGCGGGTGACACGGCAAAGACCGTCTTGCCCACGGACGCGAGGCCCGCGGCGACGCCGACGAGATTCTGCTCGGCGATCCCCAGCTCGACGATCTGCTGCGGCAGCGCCTGGCCGAACGGCCCGAGCTTGCCCGAGCCGCGCGAATCGCTGGTGACGGCGAGCACGTTGCGGTCGGCCCGCGCGAGCGCCAGCAGCGTGTCGGCGAATTCCTCCAAATTAGCGCGGCCGGGCTTCAGGCCGAGCCGCGCCGCGGTCTGCTTCGCGGCATCCGAATACATCGAGGGAGCAGGCGCGCTCATCCGAGGGCCTCCTGTTTGGCGATCGCGGCGTCGAGCTCGGCGAGGGCGCGGACGTATTCGTCGTCGTTCGGCACGCCATGGTGCCACTTGACCTTGTCCTCCATGAAACTCACGCCGCGGCCCTTGATGGTGCAGGCAATGATCGCACTGGGTTTGCCGGGCTCGAGCGGCGCCGACAGCGCGGACGTGAGCGCGGCGAAATCGTGTCCATCGACGTTGCGCACGGCCCAGCCGAATGCCGCGAATTTTTCCGTCAACGGTTCCGTGCTCATCACTTCATGGGTGCGCCCGGTGATCTGAAGAGTGTTGCAGTCGACGATCGCGGTCAGGTTATCGAGCTTGTAATGCGCCGCCGCCATCGCGGCCTCCCAGTTGGAACCCTCGGCCAGTTCCCCGTCGCCGAGCAAGGTGAAGACGCGGAAGTCCGCCGCATCGAGTTTCCCGCCGATGGCCATGCCCGTGCAAATCGGCAGACCGTGGCCGAGCGCACCGGTATTCTGCTCGACGCCGGGAATCTTGCGGGTCGGATGGCCGACAAAGTGCGAGCGATACTGGCAGAGCGTGTCCAGTTCCGCGGCGGGAAAAAAACCGCGTTCCGCCAGCACGACGAACAACGCCTCGACCGAGTGCCCCTTGCTCTGCACATAGCGGTCACGGTGCGGATCGCTAAACGTCGCCGGCGAGATTTTCAGGACCCGGTTGTAGAGGACGTTGAGGATGTCGACGCACGACAGGCTGCCGCCGGTGTGGCCGGCGCCGGCGTGCTTGATCGCCTGCAGGACGCCGCGCCGGTAACGCAGCGACTTCAGGGCGAGTTGATGATCGGTGTGCATGCTCAGTCGTCGGTCCGCTCGTGGTGGTAGACCTCCCACCGCAGGTAGCGGCCGAACGCCTCGGCGAGAATCCCGGCGGTGTGCGACGCGTTCATCACGACGTGGTGCTCGAAGCCCTCGTTGCAGACGTGACGCAGGAGCTTCTGCAGCTTGGGCACGCGGGCGACGGCGCGATTGCCGAAGGTCTTCAGGTCATCGTTCGTCAACTCGCCCTCGCCGACGTAGGCGCGGATCACGCCGTGCGGATCGTCGGTCGTGAGGCGCCCGTAGGTGAGCGGACTCGCCGGCGTGCGGCCCTCGAGTGCGCCGTAGGTGTTCTCGGTGCCGACGATCGTGCCGAGGATGGGCGCCGTGCTGACCCTGGCATCGGGTAAGAACGACTTCGCCCAGTTCCCGCAGTGAAAGAGGACGCACTTGTCGTCGTCCGCGCCGTAGTTGTTGTTCCAGTCGACGAGCGCGCTCGGCGAATTCGACGCGAGCTGCATCGCATACATCGTCAGCACACCGGTGACATCGACCTCGCAGGCGCTCGGGAGAAAATTCTCGCTCATCATGCTCATGCTCGTGCAGACGTTGCAGCCGTGGTTCTGCTGCAGGGAGGTCCAGCACTGGATCGCAGTCGCATCGAGGTGGTTGTCCGCCACAAAATCGTCCAACACCACGCCGAGCTGCGCCATCTGCACGAGTTTCGCCGGCGGCACGCCCTTGGTCGAGGCGTAGGCCGTGATTTCCTCGACCTTGCGCGCCACGCGCGGGTGCGTCGTGCCGAGTTTCGCAGCGAGACCGAGGATTTCCGACAAATCGACCGTGGTGACGCTGATGCCGTTCCGTTCGAGAATCTTTTCGCTGTAGCGGACGGTGTTGAACGCCCCGGGCCGCGCGCCGACCGCGCCCAGGCGCACATGACGCAGACCGTGCACCACCCGGCAAACCGCCAGGAAGCGCACGAGATCCTCGCGGAATCCCAGTTCGCCCGGATGGACGACGTGCTTGCGCGTGAGCGAAAATGGAATGCCCGCCTGGCGGAGATTATTGCAAACGGAGATTTTCCCGCAAAACGCGTCGCGCCGCCGCGCCACGTCGAGCCGGTCGAGATCGTCGGGATAGCCCTGCACGAGCACGGGGACGTCGAGGCCGGCGAGCTTGAGCGAATCGGCCACGCCCTTCTCGTCGCCGAAATTGGGCAGCACGACCAGGATTCCCAGAATGCGGTCACGATTGCGGCGGAAGAGATCGGCACACTGGCGGGCCTCGGCGTGGGTTTCGACGCCACCGAGTTTCGTATCGTCGGGGCCGAGCATCACCGCGCTAATCCCGATTTCCTGGAAGAGCTTGGCGAGATCCTTCCGCGCCTCCGCGACGAGCTTGTCGGGGAAAAAGTCGCGATTGCCAAAAATAACGCCGAGGGACGAAGCGGTTGGTTTCATGGAGAGCGGAAAGACAATCACCGGTCGCGAAACGCTTCAGCAAAAAAGCCGGGGCGCCGTCGCGGGACGAGGGTTTGAGGGTCGCTGTTGACGGGGAGAAACAGCATAGGGTAATTTTCCGGCCGGTTCTTCCGACATTGTCCTCAATATCTGCGGTATTCTAAGCCATGGTCCAGTTCGATCCGAACCGTCCCGACTTCTCGCCGTATGGACTCACCTGCGTGCGCTGGAATCCCTCGCCGATGCGGCGGCCGGACCACCACAACGAGATCGAACTGAACATGCTTGGCAGCGGCTGGCTGACCTACCTGCTCGGCGGCCGGAAGGTGCGCATCGGCGCCGGGCACCTGAGCATTTTCTGGGCGGCGATTCCGCACCAGATCATCGATTTCGGGGCCGAGACCGAATACTTTGTGGCCACGATCCCGTTCGCGTCCTTCCTGCAATGCCGGTTGCCGGAGAACCTGGTCCGCCCGCTCCTGCGCGGCGAAGTCCTGAGCGAACCGGAGCCGGGCCGCGCCCAAAGCGACGCCGAACTGTTCGCACGGTGGAGCCAGGACCTGCACGAACCGCGGGAGTCGCTCCGGGGCATCGTGATGTTGGAAATGGAGGCGCGGTTGCGGCGGCTGTCGGTCGCGATGCCGAGCGCGCATTCGCGCAAGGCGCGGAGCCGGCATCTTACGCTGCACACCGGCGGCCTCAACAAGGTCGAACAGATGGCCTGCGTGATCGCCCAGCGCTATACCGAGCCGTTGACGGTCACGGAAATCGGCCGGGCCGTGCGGCTGCACCCCAACTACGCGATGAATCTTTTTAAGAAAGCCTTTGGCACGACGCTGATCGACTATCTCACGCACCACCGGGTGTCGCATGCCCAGGGTCTGCTCGCCACCACCGATCAGAAGATCGTCGAGCTCGCCTTCAGCTCGGGATTCAACTCGATCAGCCGCTTCAACGAGGCGTTTCGCCGCGCCTGCGGTTGCTCGCCGCGCGAATACCGGCGGCAGCATCGGTTGGAAGACTGACCCGCCCCCAACCATCGGTGCTATTCGGCCACGGCGCTCCTCAAGTCGCGAAACGCCGCCTCCAGCCCTGCGGCATCCTTGATCGCCGCCGGCACCATCGGGCCATTGCGTTCCCAGATGTTGCCGGGACCGTTCGCGTTCTTGAGGAATTTCTCCGCCGGGCACCAGTTGTCGCGCACCGTGATGAACGACGAGCCCTCGTCCGTATAAAGGTAGAACCAGTGGTCCGGCCGGTCGACGTAGGAACTCATCGCGATATCCTCGACGCAATTCTCGTCGACGATTGTGCCCGGCTGCGCCGAGAGCGTGTAGATGCCCGCCGTGTCGCACATCCGCGTCGCAACATGGCGGAGAAGATTCGCGTGAATGCGATTGTCGCGCAGCACGGTTGCGCTCTTCGTCCAGCCCCAGCCGACGCTGATGCCGGTGTAGGAGGTGTTCGTGACCTCGTTGTGCTCGACGGCGACATCCCGCACGTAGCCGGCGCAGATGCCCACGCCGCCCCAGTCCTCGTTGGCACAATCGGTCACGAGATTGTTCGCGATCCGCTCGCGCTGGCAGACTTCGCGTTCGTCGGCCGGCGTGTAAGGCACGTGGGTTTCGAGACCGGCGGCTTGAAAATTTCCGAGTTGAACGCCATTGCCGCCAACGTCGCGAAACAGGCAGCCTTCGACCACGTCGTTGTGCGTCCCCCGCACGAGATCCAGGCCCGCCGCCGCGCAATGCTCGAACCGGCAACGGTCGAACGCGACGTCGTGCGCGTCCTGCACGGTCACGCCCGCCGGCAGCCGGCCGATCCACGCCTGGTTTTCGAGCGCCTTCTTGTCCGGCGTCCCGGGCGGCTTGAGCTTGTAGGCTTCCCGCAGGGGCATGCCCGCCTGGAGCGGCACGTGACCGCTTTCCGCCGGTTGCATCCAGGTCGTGTGCGCGAAAGTCACTCCCTTGAACCGGAGATACGCGACCGGACGTTCGACGGTGCCCTCGATCTCCACCAACGTGGCCAGCGCCGGCGCGACCACCGGCACCTTGCTCAAATCCTCGCCAGCGCGCGGCCAATAGAAAACCCGCCCGCCGGGCGCCTCCTGCCACCACTCACCGGGCTGGTCGAGAAACTCGATGGCGCCCACGAGCGTGAACGCGCCCCCGCCCTGCGGCGGCAGAATCGGCTGCGGCCAGGGATGCTCGAATTCGACCTGGCTTTCCGGCTCCTGAAAAGTGAGGTGCGCCTGTTCGCCCGCGATGCGGATCGTCTTCACGCGCAGGATCGCAATTTCCCATTGCTGGCTGAGGAACATCTCGACTCCGGCCGGGCCGCGCAACGACGCGACCAACGCCGCCGGAATGATCGCCTCGCGTTTCGTGCGGTCCCAGCCGGCGAGCCGCTCCATCGTGTCGCCGTTCGACAGCCGGGCGCGTGTCGCCTTGCGATCGCCAACCCAAAGCTGCCGGAATTCCAACGGCCGCCCCCCGAAGGTCGGCGCCGCCGCCACCCAGACATGGCCCTTCGCCGCGCCGGGCAGACCGGGGACGTCCTCCTCCAGCTTTCGCCACCCGATGACCTGCACGCCGCCACTCAGGACCGGACGCTCGCCCCTCGCCGCCTCGACGGTGGTCGGAGACGACGGCGTGCCGGCGTCCTCGCTCCGGAAAAAAAGTGGTCGGGTCAACGGATAGACGCCACCGCGCACCACGATGCGCACGCCGTCCGTCGCCGAGAGATCGGCCAGCCGCCGTAACTCTCGGGCCTTGCGCTGCGCCATCGCCACGGAGGCAACCGGCCGCTCCGCCGTCCCCGGATTCGTATCGTCTCCATTGGTGGCCACCCAGATTTCGGCCGCTCTTGTCGTCGCCATCGCAAGAGCGGCGATGGCCAGCGATGCAGCACAAATCCGTCGGAGGCTGGATTTCATGGATGAAGGTTTTCCAAATTCCCCGCCGCGTCAGTCGGCGCGTCGCAGTTCGCCGTCGAAACGGGCGGTTTCGCCCGGTTTAAGGACGACCTCGGCCGAGTTTTCGCCGTAGCGGACACGCACTTTGCCGCCACCGGCGCTCTGCACCTGCGCCGAGATCAACCGGCCCTCCCGCCAGGTCTGCGCGACCTCGAAGCCACCGCGGGCGCGCAGGCCGCGGACCGCACCCTGCGGCCACGCCTTCGGCAGTGCGGGCAGTAGATGGATTTCGCCGGGTTCGCTCTGCAGCAGCATCTCCGCGATCACGGCGGTGCCGCCGAAATTGCCGTCGATCTGGAACGGCGGATGCGCATCGAACAAATTCGGATAAGTGCCGCCGGTCCAGCGGCGATCGGATTGGGCGAGGACCGGTTTGAGCTGCTCGCGCAAGACGCGGAACGCCCGGTCGCCATCCTCCAGTCGCGCCCACATGCCCGTCTTCAGCGCAACGCTCCACCCGGTGCTCGCATCACCGCGGGCCTCGAGTGACTTGCGGGCCGCGGCGGCGAGTTCCGGCGTGCGTTCCGGGGTGATTTCGTTGCCGGGAAAAAGCCCGAGCAGGTGGGCCACATGCCGGTGGTGGGGATCGACCTCGCGATATTCCTCGAGCCACTCCATGACGCGACCGTCCGAGCCGATCCGCGTGGGCGCCAGCTGCGCGCGCTTGGCGTCAAGCTCCGCACTCAGCCCGGCATCGCGCCCAAGAACCCGCGCCGCCTCCGCGCACGCTCCGAACAGATAACGGACGAGTTGCTCGTCCGACGTCGACCCGAGGCAGATGTGCGCCACCTTGCCGTCGGGCAGATAAAAGCTGTTTTCCGGCGAGTTCGACGGCGCGGTGACCAGCCAGTGATGCGCCGGCTCCTCGATCAGCGTGTCGAGGTAGAACTGCGCGGACCCCTTGAGCATCGGGTAGGCCCACGCAAGAAACGCGCGGTCGCCGGTGAACAGATAGTGCTCCCAAAGATGCTGACAGAGCCAGGCCGAGCCGGAACTCGTCGCGCCCCAGCTCGCCTGCTCGCCCGGCGACGTAAAACCCCACGGGTTGGTGATGACGTGGGCGACCCAGCCCCGGGCGTTGTAGTAGGCCTGGGCGGTCCGCGCGCCAGGCTGCTGCAGCGATGCGATCAAATCGAACAGCGGCCGCGCCAGCTCGGAGAGGTTGCACACCTCGGCCGGCCAATAGTTCATCTGCACGTTGATGTTCAGGTGCCAGTCGGCGTTCCACGGCGTCTGGATTTCCTCCGCCCACAGACCCTGCAAATTCGCCGGCAACCCACCCGGTCGCGACGACGAGATCAACAAGTAGCGGCCAAAATTAAAATAGAGCGCCACGAACGCCGGGTCGTTCGCCCCCGCCGCAAACGCCGTCAGCCGCTCGGGCGTCGCCTTCCCCTCGACCGCGGCCCCGCCAGGACCGAGGTCGAGGCTGACCCGGTCAAAGTATTTCGCGTAGTCCGCCACATGCGCCGCCCGCAGCTCCGCCATGCTCCATGGTTTCGCGCGACTCCAGCCCTCCGCACGCTCCAAGTCCGCCGCCGTCGCCGCCACCGGGTCGTCGGAGCGCCGCCCCGCGAAACTCTTCATGTCGGTGACCGCACTGATCAACAGCACCACCTCGCGCGCGTTGCGGATCTGCAGCCCGTTGCCCGTGCTCGACACCTCCCCGCCTTCCGGCAGCTTCGCGTGCAGTCGCGCCGCGTAGCGGACTCCCGTCGCACCGCCTTTGCCGTCGGGCAACTGTCCCGTCATCAGCAGCGAGTCACCCCCGACCGCCGTCGTCTGGAAATTCTCCGGCCGGTCGAGCGTAACGTCGAACGACAGCGCGGGCTTCTCGTCCGCCGTGAGCCGGACCACGATCACTTGATCCGGCGCGCTGACGAACGCCTCGCGCGTGTAGTGCACGCCATCGAGTTCGTAGGTCACCCGCGCGATCGCCGTCGCGAGGTCCAATTCGCGGCGGTAGTTTTTCACGGGCGCATCGGCCGCCACGCCGGTGAACTTCAATCGCAGGTTGCCGAGCACCTGATAGCAGCCGTAGGGCACGTTCGCGCCGGCACCCTTGCCCGAGCCTGCGCCGGCGCAGGTGAAGTTGGCGTTCACCAGCGCCTCGGCCTCGGCGTTTTTTCCCGCCAGCAGCAGCCGGCGGATCTCGGGCAGCGCCTTGAACGCGTCCGGGCGGTCCGCGTCCTGCGGCGAACCCGACCACATGCCGGTCTCGTTGAGCACGATCCGTTCCTCGGCGACGCCGCCGAACATCATCGCGCCGAGCCGGCCGTTGCCGAGCGGACAGGATTCCGTGAACTGCGCCGCCGGCGCGTCGAACCGGATTTTTGTTACGGCATCCGGCGCCGCGGCCAGGGTCGCACCCACGAGTCCGGAGACAATCGATGTCAGCACCAGTCGAATCGGAATCATGGCGGCGATCGGGGTTTAATCGGCGCCGCGCGCAGATCCTTCGACGTCGCAAGCGCGATCGTCCGTCCGTCCGAGCCCACGGCGCAGTAAAAATGATAGACGATGCCGTCGTGTTTCAAGACCCACGGTTTGTGCGCGAACTGCTTGTCCCACGGTTCGCTCGGCGCGATCAGGTCCGGGCCATCCCATTTCGTCCAGTTCACCAGGTCGCGGGAACACGCGAACGTGTCGAAGGCATTCGGCCGCCAGAACGCGCCGAAATAAAATATCACCCAGAGATCGCCGATGCGCACGATCTGGGGATCGCCGCTGATGCTGTATTTGCTGCCCGTCTCGTTGGCGACGACCGGTCCGTCGCCGAACCGCCGCCAGTGCCGCATGTCCTTCGACACCGCCATGCCGATCCGCTCGTAGCCGCCGCCACCCTGTTCCTTGCCGTTGTAATACATCACGAACGGCGCCCCGAGTGTCTCGCCGCGGTCCCAGAGAACCTGGCTCTTGTAGAGCGTGCGGCGTTCGAATGCCCGCACGTCGGGCTGGTCGGGCGAGAGCACGGGATTTTCCGCAAGCCGCGTCCACGGTTGCGGGCGGTCGGGTGCGGTCGTCCAGGCGAGGCCGATCGCGAGCGGATCAGGCTCATAGCCCTGCTTCGCTCCGCCGATGTAGGACATCCAGTATTTCCCATCGAAAGTTTGCAGCGCCGCGGATCCGCCCCACGCCGGATCGACCAACGCGACGCCGCCGTCGCCCTGCCACGCGTCCCAGCCGTCGCGCGCGAACGGCAGAACCGTGCCGAGCGCAGTCCAATTCAGGAGATCCGCGCTGGTGGCGAGATGGGTTTCGTAGCCGACCTTGTCCCTGCTGGCCACGTAAAGCATGAACCATTGGCCCGCGAACCGGAAAACACTCGGGCAATCCACGATCTCGCCGGGCCCGGGCCGGAGGACGATGCCATACTTGAACGGCGTTTTGACCTCGGCATAGACGCGTTGCATGTCGGTCGCCGGCACCGGGGGTGGTTCCCCCGCGGCGCGCGCCACGCCGCCCATCCCGCAAGCGACGGCCACGATCCCGACCAGCGGGGAGCGAATGAAAGCTGACAGGGTTTTCATGGGCCGAGGTTCGGGCGCAGGGCGGCAGGGTTCAGGGGCGCGAGGTAAAACGATAGGAACCCGACTGAATCGCGTAGACCATCCGATCGCCTTCCCGCCGAAGAAAACGCACACCGGGACTGCTTTCCGCCGGCACCGCGCCCTCCTCCACCGCCGCGCCCTCGCGCGCCGGCACGCTGACGGTCGCGGTGGTGTTCGCGGGTATCGTGGCTTGCAGCGTAAATTTTCCGTCACTCCGTTCCCACCGCACCGAGATCGGTCCGTGGATCGAGTCGTAACTGGCCTCGACCCAGGCGAGGTCACCGACGGGTTGCGGGTGGATGACGATTTTCTTGAAACCCGGACCATCGGGATCGACATCGATGCCCGCGAGATCGCGATAAAACCACTCGGTGATCTGGCCGAGCATGAAGTGGTCCTGCGATGCGCCGTGGCTGGCATCCCACGACTCGGTCAGCGCGGTTGCGCCCTGCCTGAGTTGGTAGCCGTAACCCGGCTTCTCGTCTTGGTCGATGAGCCGGTAAACCGCATCCGACCGTCCGCCCTGCGCGAGCGCCTGCAAGAGATAACGAAACCCGATGTCGCCCGCCGTCGCGTAGCCGCGGGCATCGACGTCACGCGCCAACGCCGCGACCAGCGCCTCGCGCTCCGACGGCGGCGCGATCCCCATCACGAGCGGCAAAGCGAGCGAAGCCTGCGAGCCGGTCGCATAACTCACGGGAGCGGCGTGAAAGAACTCCCGGTTGTAGCGCTCACGAATCTGCGCCGCCCGCGTCGCGAAGTCTTTCGCGTCGGCGTCACGCCCCAGCACCGTCGCGATGCGGGCGAGCGTCTGCGCGTCCTCGAACAAAAACGCGGTCGCAGTGATCGGCGCCGGCGTGAGCCCGGCGCGGCCCTTTTTCGGCAGTTCGAGATCATACCAGTCGCCCAGCCCGTCGGCCAGCAGACCGTCGTGGGTGCGGCTTTCGAGAAACGCAAAATAACGCTTCATCGCCGCGAAGTGCACCTGCATCGGTCCCGTGTCGCCCGTGAACTCGTATTGCTGCCAAGGCACCAGGATGAACGAGGCGCCCCACTCCGCGGCATTCCGGAACGCGCCTTTGAATTTCGTGTATTCCGGCGCAATGTTCGGCACCAGCCCTTCCTCTGTCTGCGCCTCGGCCATGTCCCACAGGCCCTTGGTGTAGATTCGCGCCACGTCGAATTCGTAGCGGATCGACGGACCGTTGAGATGGTATTGCTCCAGCCAGCCGAGTTTTTCGCGGTGCGGACAGTCGGTCAGAACCGAAACCATGTTGGCCATCTGCGCCCAGCGCACGAGCTCGCGAATGCGGTTGAGCAGCGGGTTCGACGTCGCGAACTTTCCCAACGGCTGTGCCGCCGAGTGAACCATCACCATGTCCAGCGACGCGATCTTCGGCAGCGGCGCGCCCGGCGCCGCGGGCCTGAGTTCGGCGCTGATATAACGCGAGCCCACGTAGTAAAACTGCGGAAACCAGGTTTCCTCCCCGTCCGTCGCCTTCGTGTATTGCCACCACGCGCTGCCCCGGTGCGCCCCACCCATCGTGTCGCGATCGATCATGCCGTCGGCCTTGACGACCTCGCCACCGGTCAGCCGGACCGTCGAGCCCGCCGGCCCGGTGACGCGCAATCGCGGCATGAACGACGTGTTCTGCCCGAAATCGTAGAGCACCGTGTCCGCCGCGAGCGTCCGCACCGACACGGGCGCCCGGGTCTCGATTGCGCGCAGCGGATTCGCCGCGTGGGTGAATCCTTTCAAGGTCGGAGACGGACGAACGATGTAGACCGCCGGCGCCCAGGTCGATTGGTCGAACCCGGCCCGGTTCCAGCCGGCCGGCAGCAGCCGGGCGTCGTAGTCTTCGCCACCATAGATGCTGTTGTAGGTGACCGGACCGCGGTTCACGCGCCACGAATCGTCGGTGCCGACCATCTGCTTCGAACCATCGGCGTATTCGAGCTCGAGCTGGGCGATTGCCCGCAGCGGCCCGGACGAACCGGTGAACTTCGCGAAGCGGTCGCGGCGAACCACATTATACATCCCGTTGCCCAGCGAGAGGCCGATCGCGTTTGCTCCGGCATGCAGCAGCGCCGTCACGTCGCGCGTGTCGTAGAGCGTCGTCTCGTCGTAGTTGGTCCAACCCGGGGATAACAGGTCGTCGCCCGCTTTCGCACCGTTGAAGGAGACCTCGTATTGGCCGAGCCCGCAGGCGTGCAACAACGCGCGCCGCAGTCCCGGCTTCACCGGAAAATCGTGGCGGAGGAGCAACCCTTCGCTCGCCCAGGGCGCGGCGATCCACTGGGCCTTCCAGTCGGCCGCGGCGAGCAGACCCATCGTCCATCTGGCGGAGGCGCTCCAGGCCGATGGGTTGCCGCCGCGATCCCACGCGCGCACCTTCCAGAAAACTTCCTGCGAGGAGTGCAGCGTCGCGCCGGCGTAGGAAACGAAGGTGGTGTCGTCCCCGGTGACGCGCCCGCTGTCCCACAGGTCGCCACGGTCCTGCGCGAGCGCCTCCGCGGATTTTGCGACGAGGACCTGCCAGGCGGTCTGCCGTTCGCCGCGCGCCTCACCGGCCACCTGCCAGAACAGCCGCGGTTGCGCGACATCGAGGCCAAGCGGATCGACGCCAAATTCGCACTTCAAGTTTACCACCTGCAGCTGGGCCATCGCGCTCGACGCCGCGATCAACGCAAGCAGCACGCCACACCACCGCCAATTTTTCAGGGGGCGGACACGTGGCGCCGCCCGCTCACAATTTTGCCGGATCGAGGACGACATGTTTGATCATCTTGCGGTTCCACGTGTAGGTGATGTGCACGCGTCCGTCGCTGGTCTGGATGACCGCGGGATACGCGTAGCCGTTGCCCACCGGCTGGTCCTCGAGGGTCAGGACGTGCTGCCAGCGCACGCCGTCCTTCGAAAGCGCAAGGTCGAGCGGGTAGCGGTTCCCCTTGGCCTCCTCGGCGCGGTGCGCCGAGTGATTGTAGACCAGCAACTGCCGGCCGTCGGCCAGCGTGACGGCGTCCGTGCCGGAGTTCGGATTCGGCAGGTCGGTCGCGGTCAGCGCACTCCAAGTCTTGCCGCCATCCTTCGACCAAGTTTGCGCGACAACGCCCTGCTTCGTGCGGCAAAGCGCTTCGAGTTTTCCGTCGGGATGAAACAGAATGCTCGGCTGGATCGCATCGAAGCCGACGCCCTTGGAAGGTTGGGCCATCATCGACCACGTCTGGCCCGCGTCGCGGCTCAACTCGAAATGCACCCGCCAGCCATCGGGATTTCCCTCGGTGCTCGAACCCGAAAGCCACGCGCCGTCGGCGAGGACGACGGGCTTGTTCTTCACCGGCCCGAGGATGCCCTCCGGCAGCCGGCGCGCGGCGCTCCAAGTGCGACCACCGTCGGTCGAAGTCTTCACCTCGCCCCACCACGCGCTCGGCGACGGGCCGACCTTGTAGAACAGAAACAGCGCCCCGTGTTGCGGCGCCTGGAACAACACCGGATTCCAGGTCGGCAACCGCGGCTTTCCGTCCGGCTGCACGCCATCCGCGACCTCGACGGGCTTCTGCCATTTGCCGTTCTCCTGCCGCGTGAACCAGATGCCGACGTCGGGATTGCGCTCCTTCGTGCCGCCGAACCACGCCGCGGCGAGCTGACCCGGCGCGAGTTCGGCGATGGTCGAGGCGTGGCACTCGGGATAAGGCGCGTTCTCGTTGAGAAACTCCGAGTGCAACACGGCCGCGCCAAGTTCATCGCCATTCGCCAGCAGGTTGGCGATGACGGCGCGCGGGAGCGCGAGCACGGTGCCGTGGCGCGCATCCTTCGGGAACGAAACCTTGTCGCTGAGATCGGTCCACGACTTGAGATCCTTCGAAACGACGAGCCCGATGGCGTTGAGCCGGTGCTTGTCGAAATACACGCGCCACTCGTCGCCGACCTTGAGCGCCGTCGGCCCTTCGGCCCAGTAGTCGCCGGTGATCGCCGGCGACGCCTCACCCCATGGTCCCTCGGGCGACGGGCCGCGAATCATGCGGACGTTTTTTTCCGTGTGCGGCGTGAGCGTCTCGTTTTTCACGAACATGAGCCAGTCGCCGCCATTTGGCGCGAGCGTGGCGTCGATGACATTGAAGCCGCCATCGTAAAAAAGATGCGTCGGCGTGAAAGTCTCGAAGTCCTTCGTTTCCGTCGCGTAGATGCGATTGTTGCTTTCGGGGCGCTTGTTCGAGTTCGCGGTTTGCGGATTGATCCCGAGAACGGTCGACGACCAGAAGATGACGTAACGTTGCCTCGCTTCGTCCCACACGACCTCGGGCGCCCAGGTGTTCACGACTTTCGGCTCGTGCGCCATCACGGGAATCGCCTTCTGCTCCGACCAATGGATGAGGTCGCGCGACGAGGCATAGCCGATGGTTTTGCCGGCCCATGAAGTGGTCCAGACGAGACGAAACACTCCGTCCGGTCCGCGGTAGAGACAGGGGTCGCGCATGAGTTCCGACTCGCCGACCATCGGGTGCAGGCAGCTCTCGCCGCCGTTCAGCATCGTCCACGAAAACCCGTCGCGGCTCCACGCAAGGCGCAAGCCGTCGGCCTGCCGGTCGTGATAGAAATAGGAGAACAGGTAGCATGTGTCCGGCAGATCGGCGGGAACGGCGCTGGCGAGGCGCGGCGCGATCAGCCCGAGAGTGGCGACAACAATGGCAGTGAGGCGTTTCATAAGGAGATTGGCGGCGCGCGGCCGGGCCCGACCTACCCTCGAACCGGATGAATTCTTCGCGCGAGGCATGGTGTTTAGTCGGTCGGCAGTTCGGTTTTCACGGGCGCGCCGTCGGCGCCGAGCCGGCGGATGCGAATCGCCATCACGGCCCTCCCCGGCAGCGCAACCGCACGGTTCTGGGCATCGACGAAGTCGTAGCCGTCTTTCTTCTTCGCCACGAAATCACCCTCGACGGGCGCGATGGTCATGGCCCAGGTGTCGATGACCTCGACCTTGAATCGCATGCCCGCCGTGACGCCGTTCTTGTAGAGTTGGAACGGCCACGAGGTCGGCGTCTCGTGGCCGAAATAAATCAGATAATAGTCGCCGGGTTTCCCGCCGACGCGCGGGTCCTGCCATTTGTCGATCGGGTCGATGCCGTCGGCCGGGCCGTCCTCCATGATCTTCCGGAGGAACGCGAGTCGCGGCGCGCTTTCGCCGGTGAGTTGGCCGCCGAACGACGTCCAGGTGTCCTCGACTGTCGTGAAAAAATAGTCGCCGTGCCCGACGTAGGTGCCGGCGACCGTGCCGCACCAGAAGCGATGAACCATCTCGGGGCCGGAGAGGTTGCCCCAGCGGTAGGGGCTCCTGCCCTCGTATTTTACCTCGTCGTAAACGATCGGCTTGCGGTAAACGTCGCGATAGAGTTCCGCGCGGCCGGGCTCCTCGACCGCCGAGCCGTTCTGGATGCTCGCGTGCGTGATCCACGGCTTGTTGTGGTCGTAGACGAGGCTGCCGTTGTGAATCGAGCGCAGGTGATTGTAGGGGTCGCACTGCTGCACGAGCGTGCCGAGCCGGTCCCAGTCGGCCTCGGTCTTCGTCCGCAGGAAATCATACTCGTTGGCCAGCGACCACCAGACGTTGCAGTAGGCGGCAAAACGCGCGACCACGTAGCGCACGTAGCGTTCGTCGGAGGCGGCGTCCATCGTCTCGAAGCCCCATTTGCCGTAGGGATTGAAAAGAATGAGGTCGGCCTCGACGCCAAGGTCGCGAAGCTGGCCGAGCCGTTGTTCGTAGTGCCGGAAAAAATCGGGATTGAACCGCGTGAAATCCCAGTCGTGCGGCGGTTTGCCCGCAAACGGCCAGCGCGGCGGCGCGAATTTCCGTTGATACGACTCGGGTTGCTGCGTGATCAGCATCCGGGCCTTGTTGAACGGCGACGCGGCGAGCGTCTGCAGCGTTTGCTCCTGCACTTCCTCCGGCGTGTCGAGCCAGTTGTAGATCGTCGTGCCGATCTCCTTGAACGGCGTGCCGTCGGCATAGGCGAAGTGATAGGTGTTGTGCACGCGCACGGGTCCGTGGCTGCCCTTCGCGGGCGGCGTGACGGTGAACGAGCCGATCCTGCCCGTGAGCGGCCAACGGTTGCTCTTCGTCTCGTAGCGCCACCCGCCGGTATGATCGGGCATGAACCGCACGCGGTAGACGCCGTCGCCGTCGTAGAACCCGGCCACATCGACCGTGCGGCTGCCGTCGGAAAAACGCGCACCCACCTGGACGTCGACAAAGGGATTGCCTTCCGCCGGCCCCTTGAGCTCGAGCTCAAAGATATCCCATTGACGGACCGTCTGCGGCGCCTCGGCCGCGCGGAGCGGCTGCGCCGGGGAGAGCACGGAAGCGACCGCCGCGACGACCGCGACTCGGCCGAGGCGAGGAAACAACAGGGACAACGGATTCATGAAGGGTAAAATCGACCCGCCGCACTGGGCGGACCGGGCAGCTTGGCAGGGCACCACGGAAAACTCCAGCGATGCTTTGCCATCAACGCGGGGAAAGTTTCGCAGTCAGCGGTCGCAGCGAATCGGCCCGCGCGAGTTCCCTGCCGTCCGCCAGGACAATCAGTCCGCGCCCGCGCCCGTAGCGCGTGCCGTCGTGGTCCCAGATGATCGTGAGCGCGCGACCGTGATACCGCACGTCGTCCAGGCAAAACCAATTCCACGTGTCGGCCGGCAACAACGGGCTGATCTCGAGTTGATCGTCGGCGCGGGGCCGCAATCCGACGACTCCGGTGATGAGCAGGTCGGCAAACGTCGAGTGGTTATACCAGCGGCTCCGCGGATTGTCGCCCTTGAGCCACGCGCCGGTCTTCTCGTCGAGGTATTCGCCAATGTAGGGCTTGTCGCCCCAGTGCATGCTTTTGACGTAGGTCAGGAAGGCGTCGAAGTAGTCGCGATTCGTCACGACTTGTTGCGGATAGTCGCGGAGCACATTCGCGAGCGCCGTCAACGTCTGGGAGGTTGCGAATGGCCAGACCGCCCCATCCCACTCGCAGCCGCCGACACCGTGCGAGCGAAACTGCGGATGCCGGCGCTCCGCCGTCGTGATGCCCAGCGGCGCCTTGAACCCCTGCTCGTCCGTTAGCTGCGCCCACGCCGCCTCGAAGCCCCGGTCCTTCTCCGGCAGCTCGAAATACCACGGGATGAAACCGATCTCCTCGCGCGCGTCGGAAAACCTTCCGTCCTCCAGTTTCACCTCGAAGAATTTCGCGTCGGCGTCCCAGAGATTGTCCTCGGTCAGCCGTCGCAGGGCAGCGGCTTTCGCGGCGAACTCCGTCGCAACGTCGGCGCGATCGGCGAGCCGCGCGATGGCCGCGATCGCCCGGGCGTTGCCGAACATGTAGCTGTTGATCGTCGGGCGGACATTCTTCTTCGTGCGCGAGCCGCTGATCGACTCCTCCATCGCGTCGCGCACATCGAACTGCCAGAACAGGCCGCCCGGGAGCTGCTTCTCCTTTTCCCACTGGCCATAGTCGGCGACGAGGTCGTCGAGCAGCGCGACCAGGGGCGCACGGTCGAGCGTCACGAGGTAGCGCTGGTAGAGCGCGTCGTCCACCCACTGGCTGTAATTGTGAAACTTGGGCTGCGGCTTCCCGGCGTTGCCGCGAAACCACCAGCGGACATAGGAGTCGTGATATTCCTGGTCGTGCAGCCAGCGGCCTTCCATCAAATGGTGCCCCAGGGCGCTGCTGATCGGATCGGCCCGCGTGATGAATTCGGTGAAAACATAGCTGCCGTCGGGCGCCCGCCGGAGCTGCTTGCGCATCGCCCACCAGCGGAAGAAATACATTTCCTCGACGGAGGTATCGGGGCACTCGAACAGCGGAATGTTCGCCGCCAGCCACTTTTCCGCCCCGGCGTTCGGCACCAGGTTGACGACCGGCTCGTTCTCCATCGCGTTGAAGTGCGCGACGTGCCGCGCGAGACCGTCGGTTTTTAGCACCGCGGGTTCGGCGCGAACGGACGGAATGCCAAACAGGCCCAGCACGAGAGCGAGGGGGGGGACGGCGGAGGGGAGAAATCGTTTCATGCGCCGGCGATGCGGTTCAGTCATCTCGGTTGACGGTTGGAGGGACGGAGGGGTTCAAAGTTGAACGAAAAAAAGGGGCCGGCGCAAATCGCGCCGGCCCCTGGAAGTCGCGGAGAGAACATTATTCCGCAACCAGCTGTCGAGCGCGCTCAGAAGTTGCCACGAACGCCGAGCGAATACTGGACGCCATAACGCTCGTAGTTGACCATGAAATCATACGGCACCGGTCCCGGGCCCGAATGCTCCCACTCGCTCGATGCGTTCAGGATATTGCGGCCGGCGAGATAGAGCGCGTAGCGCTTCGTGAGCTGGTAGTCGATGTTGCCATCCAGCTGGTAGCGCGCGCGGATGTATTCCGCGGCGCCCGGGAAATCGCTCGCCGTGTCGCGCAGCATCTTGCCGCGCCAGTTGAGCAGGAGATTGCCGGACACCTTGCCGAAGTTGAACCGCAGTGTGGCGTTGCGCGAACGCGGGATGTAGCGCTTCCAGTCGGATGCCGTGATCCGCGAGCCGGAGAGTTCCAGGTGCGTCGTGTTCAGCCCGATCGTGAAATGGCGGGCGATCGAGTCGAAACGTTCGAGCGGTCCCGTCGCCGTGAGATTCTGCAACGGCAGCTGGAAATTGACTTCCCAGCCCTTGATCATCGCGTCGCTGATGTTGATGCGGGTCGAATACTGGTAGCCGACGTAGTCGTGCGACAGGTCGAGCTTGTCGAGCAACGCGACGTCGGCGATTGAGGTCTGCGTGCTGAAGAAGTTACGAATGTCCTTCTTATACCAGTCGACGGAAATCAACCCGTTCCGCGGGAGATAATACTCGAGCGAATAATCGTAGTTCTTCGCCGTCCAGGGCTTCAACGTCGTGTTCGAGGCCGTGATGAAGCCCGGATACGTGCCGGCCGACGTGCCGTTGCCGAAGCTGACGTTGTCGCCGACAAAGAGCGTCGGCACGACATCCGAGACATTCGGCCGGCCCATCGTTTCGGCATAGCCCGCACGCAGCAGCAGGTTGTCCGTGATGTTGTAGGTGGTGTTCAGGCTCGGGAAGTAGTAGGCATAGTCGCGGGAGTTGTAACTGGCGCGGTATTGATAGATCAGCGAGTTCTGCTCGCCGCTGCCGCTGACCGTTCCGGCGAGCGAAGGCAGCAACAGATATGCGCCGTTGGAGCCCTTGATCGGGTGCCCGGAAGCGTCCTGCTGGTAGATGGCGTTGCCGTCCTGCTTGTAGCCCCGGCCCTCGTCGATCGTCAGCTCATAGCGCACGCCGCCGACCATGCGCAGCCGGTTGGAAAAGAACTTCGCGTCCGCCATCACGTAGCCCGCCTTGATGGTCTCGTGCAGCCACGGCGACCGAACCGCGTAGTTCTTCACCGTGTCGCCAAAATTGCTTGGCGCGCGGAAAAACCAAGTCGGGTGCTGTTGATACGCCTGGTAGACGAGATAAGGATCGATCCATTGCGGGCCGGGCCGGCCAAAGCCCGGCGTATGGTTGGGATCCTTCGCATCGGCAAACGGCGCGGCCGTCTCGTCGCCCGAGTTCGCGATTCCGTCCGGCCCGACGTAGGTTGTTTCCACCAGCGAATAGTGCTGGTCGCGGATCATGTCGTTGATCGATCCGCCCGCCTTGACGGCAAAAGTGTTGCCCAACAGCGTGAGGTTCCGGGTGACGCTGCCACGGACCTCCTTCATGGTGTCCTGATTGTCCGCGGGCTGGCTGGTCACCTTGCCGAGATTGTAGCTGGCGGCCTTGAGTTCGTCGATCGGCTTGCCGGTGGCATCGAGGACCGTGGCCTTGCCGAACGAGGCCGAGGAATTGTCGATGCCCTCGATGTTGACGGTCTTCACATTCGGGAGCGAAGTCGACAGACCGTTCCAGAAGCCCTTGGCGGTGTCGCGAACGCGATTGTTCGAATTGGAGTAGCTGCCCGCGAGTTCGAACAGCCAGTCGTTGCCGGTGTAATTCCAACTGCCGGCCACGTGGCGCAGCAGACCGTTGCGATTCTGGTAGCTGTTGCCCTCGTTGGCGGTGCCGGTGCCGGTCGCGCCGACCGAACCGAAGGTGTTGTGCTCATCCCACGCCACCGGTGTGCCGCCGCCCACGTTGTAGGTCAGCGTGCGACTGGCGTTTTGCTGGCGGTTCGCGCTGGCATCCGCCGTGAACGAAAGCACCTGGTGATCGAACGGCTTCCAATCGACCTTGATCGAACCGGACGTGCGGTCGATCTGGTTGGGATTGTAGCTCGACGCCATCGCCGTCGTCTGCGGATTCGTCAGGGTCGCCCCGCCCGACGTGTAGCGACGCGTCGGCACCGACTTGTTTTGCAGGTAGGACTGGCTGGACTGCTGCAACGTGGCGACAAAGCCCAGGGTTTTGCTGATCGGCTTGATATAGGTGAGATCGAAGTTCGGTCGAATCTTGTAGGTGGAATCGGCGCCGGGACCAGGTGTCTGGTCGAACGTGATCGTGTTGCTGTTCGCCGACAAGAAGGCGTTAAACGTCAGAGACTCGCGGGAGTGCTCAAACGCGCTCTTGCTCACGAAATTCACCGAGCCGCCCAGCACGTTGGCGGACATCTCGGGCGTCGGCAGCTTGGTCACCTCGATGCGGGCGAGATTGTTGATGCTGGCCTGCTCGAGCAGAAAGCCGCGCGACGAGGTCTGCGTGTTGGCGATCTGGGTGCTGGCGAGTGCACCGCCGTCCATCGTGACATTCGTATAGTTCGGGTCGAAGCCGCGAATCATGATTCCGGACGGGCTGTTGCCGTCCTTCACATCGAGCGAGATGCCCGGGATGAATTTAACGAACTCGCCGATGTTGCCCTGGTTGATGTCGCCAAACGCATCCGTCGCGACGACGTCCTTCCGGTTGGGGGCAAACCGCTGCTCGTTGATCGCGATCGCCGCGGCATCGGTTTCGCGCTGGCTCTCCACGACGAACTGACCCATCACGAGCGTATCGCCTTCCTTCGTCGTCGCGCCGACGCCGCGGAGCGCGACGTCCTGGCTGACCGAGCCGGAAGCTGGAACGCTGACCAGGACTTTCTGTGCCGCCATGCCGGTGTAGAAGACATCCAGTGTCGCCTGCCCGGCGGGCACACCCGTGAGCCGGTATTCACCCGAGGAATCGGTGAAGGTCTCGAGCTTGGTCCCGGCCACCCGCACCCGGGCGTTGGTCAGGTAGTTTCCGGAGACGGCGTTTTGCACGCGTCCGGTCACGACGGCGCCGCTCGTGCCCTGCGCCTGCAGCGGCATGGCCACCGCTAGGATCGCGCAGGCGGCGAGTGCGCAAAATATGCGGAACGAGCAAAAGCGGAGACTCCGCAGTCGGCGGCAAAAGTCTCCACGCCAATGGACGGGTAGGTTCGAGATCATGGGGATCAGGGCGAGGTGAGGTTACTTTGGATATGCACGGGTGAGATGCATAATTGTTTCATATGAAACAACGGCGCGAGTAGACGAAATTCATGAAATCCATGTCAATAGTTTTCTCCCGCTTAAAAATTGCTTCATGATATTTCCCGGATCCTGCAATCCGCCCCCGCGTTCGCCCACTCCGGAAAATCGCCGCCGGGTCGGGGCCCTCGGGCACGCACCGATCCCCTCTCCCGCTGGGCGCAGGGGAATCCGGACCCTGCAGGATCGACGCACCGGCGATCCGCCTGGCGCCGAAACTGCGCGGCGCCACCGCCTGGACTTTTACCGCGCAGGCCGCCGAAATACGCCCGCGACGATCGGCCGCCCCGTCGGCCATGAAATACTAAAATCCACATTAATTTCATGAAAATATGCCTTGAATCCTTCGCTGCACGCCACCAGGTGGTTCACGCGACCGGCGTGCCTCGCCCCGTCACGGGACTTTGCGCCCGGCCCGCCGGAAGCCGATGCCGCGAGTTGCGCTCGCGTCAACGAAAAGGGCCGGCGCGAACAACGCCGGCCCGAAGTATTCGCGTTCCGCGAGCGGTTTTCTCAGAAGCTGCCACGCACACCGAACGAAAGCTGCGCCCCATAGGTCTCATGGTTGGTCATGAAATCATAGGTCGCGACGCCCGGCCCCGAAACCTCCCACTCGCTCGATGCGTTCAGGATATTGCGACCCGCGAGGTAGAGCGCATAGTGCCTCGTGATCTGGTAGTCGACGTTGCCGTCCAGTTGGTAGCGCGCCCGGATGTATTCGTTGGCACCGGGGAAGGCGCTGCTCGTGTCGCGCAGCATCTTGCCCCGCCAGTTGACGAGCACGTTGCCCGACAGCTTGCCAAAATGGAAGCGCAGTTGCGCGTTGCGCGACCGTGGGATGTAGCGCTTCCAGTCGCTGGCCGAGATACGCGAGCCGGAAAGCTGCAGATGGGTCGTATTGAGCATCACGGTAAAATGCCGCGCAAACGGCGCGAAGCGCTCCAACGGCCCCCAGGCGGTGAGATTCTCGAGCGGCAGGTTGATCGTCGCCTCCCAGCCCTTGATCATCGCGTCGCTGATGTTGATGCGGGTTTGGTAATCGTAACCCACCGCGTCGTGCGAGATGCCGAGCGAATCGAGCAACGGAATGTCCGCCACCTCATGGAGCGTGCTGAAGAAGTCGCGAATGTCCTTTTTGTAGAAGTTGAAACTCATCAGCCCGTTTCGCGGCAGGTAATATTCGAGCGAGTAGTCGTAGTTCTTCGCGGTCCACGGCCGCAGCGTGGAGTTGTTGGTCACGATGTAACCCGGGATGCTGGCCGAGGAACTGCCGGCAATCCCGTAGTTGATATTGTCGCCCACGTAGACGTTCGGCACGGTGTCCGAAATGTTGGGGCGGCCCATCGTCCGCGCGAACGCCGCGCGCAGCAGCAGATTGTCCGTGAGATTGAACGTCGCGTGCGCACTCGGAAAATAGTAGGCGTAGTCCCGTTTATTGTAGGTCCCGCGGAACTGATAGATCAGCGCGTTTTGCTCGGGGCCGCCGCTGAGGGTGCCGGCCAGTTCCGGCTTCAGGATATATTTGCCGCCCGCGTCCTTGACCGGGTGACCATCCGCATCCTGCACGTAGATCGCATTGCCGTCCTGCTTGTAGCCCCGGCCCTCGTCGATCGTCTTCTCGTAGCGCACGCCACCCACGAGCCGCAGGCGGTTTTGGAAAAACTTCGTGTCGGCCATGAGATAGCCCGCCTGGATCGTCTCATGCAACCACGGCGACCGCACCGCGTAATTCTTGATCTGGTCGCCTTGATTTTTCGGCGTGCTCACAAACCAGTTGGGATGATCCTTGGTCGCCTGATAGACGCTCCACGGATCAACCCACTCCGGGCCCGGCCTCCCGTAGCCGGGACTGCGGTTCAGGTCGCTCTTGTCCGCAAACGGCGCAGCCGATTCGTCGCCGCTGTTCAAAATCCCGTCCGGTCCCGCATAATTCGTGTAGACGGCCGTATACCGCGCATCGCGGGTCATGTCGTTGACGGATCCACCGACCTTCAGCACCACCGGATTCGCGAGGAAGGTCAGGTGGCGCGCGACATTGCCGCGCACTTCCTTGACGTTGTCCTCGTTGTCCGCCGGCTGGCTGGTCAGCTGGCCGAGATTGTAGCTCGCAAGCTTCAGTTCGTTGATTGGGTTGCCGTTGGCGTCGAGCACGGTCGCCCTGCCGAATGACGCCTTCGAATTGTCGACATCCTGCAGGTTGACGGTCTTCACATTGGGCAGGCTGGTCGAAATACCGTTGAAGAAGCCCTTGGCCGTGTCGCGCACGCGATTGTTCGAATTTGACCAACTGCCGGCCAGGTCAAAATCCCAGTCGCTGCCGGTGTAAGTCCAACTCGACGCGAGGTGCCGCAAGAGGCCGTTCCGGTTCTGGTAGCTGTTGCCCTCGTTCGCCGAGCCCGTGCCGGAGGCGCCGGTCGAGCCAAACGTGTTGTGCTGGTCCCATTTGACCGGCGTGCCGCCACCCACGCTGTAGCTCAGGCTGCGGCTTGCATTCTGCTGCCGGTTGGCGTTCGCATCCGCCGTGAACGAGAGGACGCTGCGGTCGGCCGGCTTCCAATCGACTTTGATCGAGCCCGAGGTGCGGTCGATAATGTTGGGATTATAGCTCGTCGACATCGACACGATCTGCGGATTCGCGAGCGTCGCGCCGCCACTGGTGTAGCGGCTGCCCGGCACCGCCTTGTTTTGCAGATAGTATTGGCTCGACTGCGAGACGTTGACGACAAACCCCAACCGCTTGCTCACCGGCTTGACATAGGTGAGATCGAAACTCGGCCGCACCTTATAGGTGTCCCCATGCTCGGGGAGCGGGGTTTGGCTGAAGTCCATCGCCTTCGTATTGGCCGACAAGAACACCTGGAACCGAAGTTCCTCCCGCGCTCGCTCGAAGGCACTCTTGCTCACGAAATTCACCGCCCCACCGAGCAGATTGGCCGACATGTCCGGGGTCGGAAGCTTCGTCACCTCGATGCGCGAGAGATTGTTGATGTTGGCCTGCTCGAGCAGGAACCCGCGCGATCCTGTCTGGGTGTTCGCAATCTGCGTGCTGGCGAGCTGCCCGCCATCCATCGTGACGTTCGTATAGTTCGGGTCAAAGCCGCGAATCATGATTCCGGAGGGACTGTTGCCGTCCTTCACATCGAGCGAGATGCCCGGGATGAATTTAACGAACTCGCCGATGTTGCCCTGGTTGATGTCGCCAAACGCATCCGTCGCGACGACATCCTTCCGGTTGGGGGCAAACCGCTGCTCGTTGATCGCGATCGCCGCAGCGTCGGTCTCCCGCTGGCTTTGCACCACAAACTGGCTCATGACCACGGCGCCGTTTTCGGATCCGATGTCGCGCAGCGACACGTCCTGCGTCAGGGAGCCGGCTGCCGGCACGCTGACGAGGAGCTTTTGCTCCGCCATGCCCGTGTAGAAGACGTCGAGGGTTGCCTGGCCGGCCGCCACCCCGGCAAGCCGGTATTCGCCCGCCGCGTCCGTGAACGCCTCGAGATTGGTGCCCGCAACGCGGACCCTTGCATTGATGAGATAATTGCCGGAAACGGCGCTCTGGACGCGGCCGGAAATAATCGCGCCACGGGCACCCTGCGCGCGCATCGGCGCGGTTGTGACAAGGACGAAGCCAGCGCCGAGGAGCGCGCACGACCAATAGCGGGGAAAGGAGCGGAAACTTTGCAGCCGGCGGCAAAGGCCTCCACTCCATGCAACAAACGGATTTGTTTTCATGGGGATCAGGTTGAGGTTGTGCCGGCAGGTTCCTGCATGCCTGAAACATGCATTATTGTTTCATATGAAACAACGACAGCGCTGAGCGAAAAAGAGATGAAACGAAAGTCAACGGTATTTCTCACCCACCGGATCGGCGCACGCCCCTGGCCGCGCCGATCCGTCACTCCTTCACTGTTCGCCACCGGCCGAAATATGCGCGCTTCAAGCCCGCTCCATCCCAGCGGCACGGTCGCCGCACGCGGGTTTCCGCTCGGCCGGCGCTTCGGGAATTTTATATTTTGCCGCGGACGCCGCCGCCTCGATTCGTCTTCACCCCACTCTCCGTTGACTTCCAATGTCGGAGCGTGCCGCGGTAACACCTCGCGCCGCGGCACCATCCGGCGCCGGACGGGCGTATCGCATGAAATTACGGGTTGACTGTATTATTTCATGAAAATACATAACGCCTTTTGCGATGAAACGCCCCCGGCCGACTGCTGCTCCCGCCTTGTGATCTTGAGTTCCCACCGAAGCCTTGTTCTCCGGCAGCCCGCCACGATCGGATTTGGCGTCGGTTGCGCCACCCAGGTCGGACCTCACCTCGTCCAACAAGGCCGCCGCCGCGTGCTGGTGATCCATTCCTCCGCCACGAAAAATGCCGTGCAGGCGTTTCTCGCCCAACTGAATCAGCACGGCATCGCCACCACCCCGCTTTCTGGAATTCCCCCGGAACCCGGCGTCGCAAGCCTGGAAAACATCCTCGCGACGGCCCGAGGCCTATCGCTCGACTCCGTCGTCGGATTTGGCGGCGGCAGCGTCCTGGACGTGGCCAAGCTCGTCGCCGCGCTCCATGGCCGGACCGAGTCGGTGCGCGAATTCTTCGGCAGCGGCCTTCTGCCCTCCCGGTCTCTCGCTCTCGTTTGCCTGCCGACGACCGCCGGAACGGGTAGCGAGGTTTCGCCCAACGCGATTCTCTATGACGAGACGGCCCGGTTAAAAAAGGCAGTCATCAGTCCGTTTCTCGTGCCCGACGCGGCGTTCATCGATCCCCAATTGACCGTGACCATGCCGCCCGCCCTCACGGCCGCCACTGGCATCGATGCGCTCGCCCACTGCCTCGAGGCCTACGCCAATCGTGCGGCCCATCCGCTGATCGACCTCTATGCCTTGGAAGGCGTGAAACTGATCGCGTCCCACTTGAAACGCGCGGTCGATCACGGCGACGATCTCGACGCGCGTTGCGCGATCTCGCTCGGCAGTCTTTACGGCGGCCTTTGCCTCGGCCCCGTCAACACTGCCGCGGTCCACGCCCTTGCCTACCCGCTCGGCGGCGAATTCCGTCTGGCTCACGGCCTGTCGATCGCGCTGCTTCTGCCACACGTGGTGCGCTTCAACCTGGCCGCCGCGCCCGGGCGCTACGCCGGCGTCGCGCGCGCACTGGGCGTTGCCGACACCGGCGACGCCTTCGCGACCGCCGCTCTCGGCGCCGACCGCCTGTCGGCCTTGTGCGCCGAATGCGGGATTCCCGCCGGGCTGTCGACTCACGGCGTGCCCGCCGACGCCATCCCGCACATGGCGGCCGACGCGATGAAGGTCACTCGTCTCCTCCAGAACAATCCCCGCGAGGTCACCCTGGCCGACGCGGAGCAAATCTATCGCAACGCATTTCACCCATGACTTCCTCCGCCAAACACCACGGCATCGTCGTGCCGATGAGCACGCCCTTCACCACGTCCGGGGATCTGGACGAGGCTGCCGCCGAGCGCATGGTCGCGCGCCTGGCCGACCATGGCCTCGGGGTCTTCGTGCTCGGCACGACCGGCGAGGCGCCCTCCATTCCCGCGGCGCAACGCGAGCGACTCGTCGAGATCGCCGTCAAGACCGCGGCCGGCCGCGTCGTCGTCTACGGTGGCATCGGTTCGGATTGCGTCAGCAGCGCGATCGAGATGGGCCGCCGCTACATTCAACTCGGCGTCGACGCCGTGGTCTCCCTTCTTCCCGCCTACTACGTCCTCACCCCCGGTGAAATGCACGCCTGCCTCGAACGAATTGCTCGCGATATTCCCGGGGCGCTCTTGATCTACAACATGCCGCAGACGACGCGCATGTCCCTTCCGCTCGAGGTCATCGACCGGCTCAGCACGCTGCCCAATGTCGTTGGCCTGAAAGACTCGGAGGGAACCCCCGGCCGGCTCGAGGCCGTCGCGGAGCGTTTTGGCGGCCGCGCCAACTTCGCCATCTTCATGGGGGTCGCGAAAAACGCGACGCGCGCTTTCCGCGCCGGCTTCAACGGCGCCGTCCCGAGTTCTGGCAACATCGCCCCCGCGCTCTGGCGCGATTTATATGCGCATGTGCGGGCGGGCGAATGGCCGCAGGCCGAGGCGACCCAGGCCCGGCTCGACGCGATCGGCGAGATCGTCCAGCGGGATCGCTCGCTCGCGCAGTCGCTCGCGGCCTTGAAGGCCGCCATCGCCTCCCAGGGGCTTTGCACCGCGGCGATGCTCCCGCCGTTGGTGACCCTGGGTGCCGCGGAGCGCGAATCCATTCGCCAGGCCGCCGCCGCCTTCGGTCTGCTCTGAGTTTCATGGCGCGGGTTCCCATCATCGCAGTCGCGGACGACCTCACCGGGGCCGCCGAGATCGCGGCCATCGGTCACCGCCACGGACTCGCGGCGGCGGTCGTCTCGAATTTCGAGCTGCCGCCGGGCGATACGGGGCTCGTGGTTTTCGACACCGACACGCGGCTCGATCCGCCCGCCGTCGCCGCGGAAAAACTCGCCGCGCTCGCACGCGTCATCGCCGCCCGGCCGCCAGCGCTCGTCTACAAGAAGACCGATTCCGTCCTGCGCGGCGCCGTGCGGGTCGAGTTGGAATCGCTCGCGTCCGGCCTCGGTCGCGGGCGCATCGTGCTCGTGTCCGCGAATCCGGCCCTGGGCCGGACCGTGCGCGACGGGCGCTATTCGGTTGGAGGCGTGCCGCTGCACGAAACGACCTTCGCCCATGATCCGCACCACCCGGCAGCGACCGATTCCGTGCGCGACCTGCTCGGCCCGAACGGAACGCTCCCTGTCGCTGTCCTCAATGCGACCGACCCGCGCCCCACCGGCGGAATCATCGCCGGCAACGCGACGAGTTCCGCCGACCTCGTCGGCTGGGCGCGCGGCCTCGCCGCCGAAACCCTGCCGGCCGGCGGCGGAGAATTCTTCGCCGCCCTGCTCGCCGCGCACGGCTTCGCACCGGTGGCCCGGCCGGCGGCGTTTTCGCCCGGCGCCCCGACGTTGATCATTTCCGGCACCGCCAGCTCCGCTGGAAAAGTCCTGCGCGACGCCAGTCGGCGGGACGGCGTGCCGATCGTGCCGATGCCGGCGGAGGCCGTGTCCGATTCTTCGGCGGCGTCACCCGTTGTCCGGCAGTGGATCACGGCGCTGCAAACTCAACTCTCCGCGGCCGGAAACGCCGTCGCCGTGTTCGATGGACCGCACTCGTCCGACCCGCGCCTCGCAACCGCGATTCGCACGGCGTTTGCCGACGGCGTTCGCGGGTTGGTCGACCGGCGTGCGTTCCAGCACCTGGTCGTCGAGGGAGGCGCGACCGCGGCAACCATCACCCGCGCGCTCGGCTGGCACGAACTACGGCTTGCCCACGAGTGGGCCACGGGCGTTGCATCTCTCCGCCCCGCGGGCCGGATCCCGCTGGTGGTGACCATGAAGCCCGGCAGTTATGCCTGGCCCTCGGCTTTGTGGCAGCACGTTCTCCAATCCCGCCCCACTCCCTCGACCTCCGCGCAGTCCAATCTCCCATGACCGCCCTTTCTCCTCCGTTGCTCGCGATCACCATGGGCGATGCGGCCGGCACCGGGCCGGAAATCATCACGAAATCCCTCGCCTTGCCCGAAATCCGCGCGCTCTGCCGTCCGGTGGTCGTCGGCGATGCGGCCATGATGACCCGTGCGCTGGGCTACACCGGGGTGAAACTCTCGATCCGCCCCATCCGCGACGTGGCCGAAGCCGGCGCGGGCCCCGGCGAAATCGACGTGCTCGACCTCGCGAACCTCGATCTCGCGAAACTCCAGGCCGGCCGGGTCGACCCGATGGCCGGCAAGGCGGCCTACGAATACATCAAGGCCGCCACCGAGCTGGCGCTCGCCGGTCGCGTCGGGGCGATCGTCACCTCGGCGATAAACAAGGAGTCGCTCAACCAGGCCGGTTACCACTACGACGGTCACACCGGGCTCCTCGCCCACCTCTGCAATTCCCCGGGCGCCACGATGATGCTCGCCGCCGAGGGCCTGCGCGTCAGCCACGTGTCCACGCATGTGCCGCTGCGCGTCGCCATCGAGCGCGTCAAACCCGAGCGCATCTTGAAAGTTCTCGAGCTCACGCACGACGCCGTCCGCCGGCTCGGGATCGAGCGACCGCGCCTCGCCGTCGCCGGCCTGAATCCGCATGCGGGCGAGCACGGACTCTTCGGCGACGAGGAGGCCAGGTTCATCGAGCCCGCCATCGCCGAGGCCCAGCGCCTGGGCCTCGCCGCGTCCGGACCCTATCCCGGCGACACGGTTTTTTTCCGCGCGTTGAACGGCGAATTCGATGCCGTCGTCGCGATGTTTCACGACCAGGGCCACGTCGCCGTCAAGATGCTCGGCATCTGGCGCGGCGTGAACGTCACCCTCGGCCTGCCCATCGTGCGGACCTCCGTCGAGCACGGCACCAATTTCGACATGGCGAGCACCGGCAAATCCGATCCGCGCAGCCTGAATGAGGCGATCAAGCTCGCCGCCATCATGGCACGCGCCGCCCCGCCGCCTCCACCCTGAACTCGCTCGCGCTTTCCCGCCCGCCTCAAACCCCTTCCCCATGACCACCCTTCGCTGGCTCGATTTCTTCGTCATCGCAGTTTACATGGTCGCCATGCTGGCGGTCGGCCGCTGGTTCGCGCGACGCCAGACGACGACCGAGGCCTACTTCGTGGCGAAGCGCTCGGTGCCGCATTGGGCGATGGGCATCTCGATCTACGCCGCGCTCATCACCAGCATCACCTTCATCGCCTATCCCGGTTCGGCGTATGCCGGGAACTGGAGCGAGCTCGTGCCCGGCTTCATGGTCGTGGGCGCGCTGATCCTCGTCGGCACCGTGATCATTCCGTTTTTCCGCCACGCGGTCGGCATGAGCGCCTATGAATACTTTGAAAAGCGCTTCGGCTACGGCGTGCGCGCCTACAGCGGGCTCGCCTTCACGCTCGGCCATTTCTCGAAGATGGGGTTCGTTTTCTACACGACGGCGCTGACCGTTTCGAGCATGACGGGCTGGAACATCTATTTCGTCATGGTCGGCACGGGCGCCATCACGATCTACTACACCGTCATCGGCGGGCTCGAGGCGGTGATTTGGACGGATGTCATCCAGGGTTTCGTCAAGGTCATCGGCGTGGTCGTGTGTCTCGGCTGGCTGTGCACCCAAATGCCCGGCGGCATCGGCGCCGCCTTCTCGCTCGCGGCGCACAATCACAAATTCAGCCTCGGCAACCCCGCCTTCAATCTCGCCGACAAGAGCAGCATCTGGGTCATGTCGCTCTACGGCTTCTTCCGCTACCTGCAGCAATACACCGCCGACCAGACCCTCGTGCAGCGCTACCTCGTCGCCAAGACGGACCGCGACGCGCTCAAGGGTGTCGCGCTTGGCGCCTTGCTCTGCATCCCGGCGTGGACCCTCTTCATGCTCATCGGCACACTCGTCTGGGCTTACTACCAGCTTTCGCACGAGATGCTGCCGGCCTCGATCACCAAGCCCGATCAAATCTTCCCGTATTTCCTGACCACCAAGATCCCCGCGGGTCTCGCCGGGTTGTTCATGGCATCGTTGTTTTCCGCCGCGATGTCGATGCTCTCGTCCGACCTCAACTGCCTCTCGGTCGTGGGCGTCGAGGATTATTACCGCCGGCTGCGTCCTAACGCCACCGACGCCCGCCGCCTCGCCGTCGGCAAGCTCATCGTCGGGGTCTGTGGCACGCTCGCCGTCGGGGTCGCTGTCATCATCGCGTGGAAATCCGAACGCGTGCTGTCGTTCTGGTTTACGACGTCCTCGATCGTCGCCGGCGGCCTCGCCGGCCTCTTTCTCCTGGCCTTTCTCTCGCCGCGGGCAAATCGGCAGGGCGCCGCCGCCGGCATCATCGCGTGCCTGCTGTTCACGACGTGGGGAACGCTGACCAGCGGCAAGGCCCCGGTGCTCGACCTCGGGGCCGGCAATTTCACCCTCGCCCCGATCATGATCGGCGTGTTCGCCCATGTCGTGCTGCTCGTGGTGGGCTATCTGGCCAGCTACCTCTTTCCTGCGCCCGCTCCCATCTGCCGTGACATGACGCTGTGGGGCTGGCTCAAACGAAGCCGCGCGTAATTCCCATTTCCCATGCCGCCGAAAGCAATTTTACGTTCCCTCTCCCGCCTCACGTTCGCCGGCCTCGCTGCCCTGTTTCCGGTCGCGCCTGCGGTCCGCGCCGCGGAAAAACCCGTCGTCACCTACACCGACTCGGTCCGCCCCGACACCAGCGCCGACGGCGGCCTCCGCCTCGCGGTCGGCGTGCAGAACATCCAGGTCTACCGGGCCAATCGCACCGCACCGACCCACCTCGACCATCTCACCGACACCTACCTCCACCAGCCGATGCTCGCGTGGTGGCGCGGCAAATTCTACCTCGAATACCTCAGCGGCCCGCGCGACGAGAGCCAGGCGCCGTGCTCCGATTCGCTCACCACCTCGCCCGACGGCGTGCATTGGGCGGCGCCGCGCACGGTCTTTCCCGCCATCAAGCTGCCCGACGGCAGCATGTCGGACATGCACCAGCGGATGGCGTTTTACGTCGCGCCCGACGGCCGGCTGCTCGTGCTCGGCTTCCACGGCAAGGAGCCCTCGCCGAACGACGGCACGGGCGTCGGTCGCGTCGTGCGCGAGATTCACGAGGATGGCGGCTTCGGTCCGATCTATTTCATCCGTTATGGCCTGCACAGCCCGTGGGCGGATCGTGGTCCCAATCAGACTTATCCCCTCTACAAAACTTCCCCCGACGCCGGTTTCGTCGCCGCCTGCGACGCGCTCCTCGCCAACAAACTCATGACCACCCAGTGGTGGGAGGAGGACCAGTTGACCGAGGACGGCTTCTTCTCGATCCACGGCCGGGCGTTCTCCTTCGTGCACCGCCCCGACGGCTCCGTGCTCGGCATCTGGAAAAATGCGCTCACCGCCGTCACGACCGACAACGGCCGCACGTGGTCGCGCCAGCTGCAGGCCGCGAACATGCCGAACAACGCCTCGAAATACTGGCTGACGCACACCGGCGACGGCCGCTACGCGCTCTTCCTCAATCCCACCGACCGCCTGCGCTACCCGCTCGCCGTGATGACGAGCGACGATTGCGCGAACTTCTCCGGTTTGCTCACCGTGCACGGCGAACTGCCCGACCAGCGTTTTCCCGGCAAGTTCAAGAACATCGGCCCCCAATACACCCGCGGCATCGTCGAGGGCAACGGCACGCCGCCCGACTCCGCCCGCGCCACCTGGATCGCCTACAGTGTCAACAAGGAGGACATCTGGGTCAGCCGCGTGCCCGTGCCGATTCGCGGTCGTGTCGATGCGCCGGTCGACGACAATTTCGAATCGACCCCCGCCGGCAGCCTGCCGGAAGGCTGGAATATCTACAGTCCCGCCTGGGCTCCCGTCCGCGTCGTCGACGTCAAAGACGCCGGCCTCCCCGCCGAGGCCGCCGCGAAAGCCGGCCGCGCGCTCGAGCTGCGCGACGAGGATCCCTCCGACTACGCGCGCGCCATCCGCATTTTCCCCGAGACGCACGGCGTGCGGATCAGCTTCAAGGTCCTCGCGGAGCAGCCCGACGCCCGGCTCGACATCGAGATTCTCGACGGCCATGGCACGCGCCCCGTGCGCCTCGCATTCGAGGAGGACGGCCACCTCTGGGCCTGCCATGAAGGCGTATGGAACGACGCCGGCGCCTATACGCCCGGGCACTGGACGACCTTCAATCTCGAAATCCCCCGCGCGCTCACCGCCGACCGCGTCGACGTGCGGGTCGACGGCAAGTCGCCGCTCGCCCGCGCCGCCGTCTTCACGGAACCCGTCACGAGTGTCGAGCGGCTCTCGTTCCGCACCGGCGCCTATCGCCGCACCGGCTTTGCGGGCAAGGAGGCGCCGGGCGCGGACGTGAAGGCACCGGCCGCGGTCTTCCTCGTCGACGACGTGCTAATCACACCCGAGAAATAGGATCGCTCCGCCCTCGGCTCCAGACCATGGAACGCCGGTAGCATGGTCGCTCCCCCATCAAGCAACCCCGCCCGGACCGCGCTTGCGCTCGCCGTGCTCGTCGGGGCGACCCTCGCGGCCTATCTCAATAGTTTTTCCGGCGCGTTCGTCTTCGATGACCAGTCCGCCATCCTCGAGAACACGTCCATCCGCCAGCTCTGGCCGCCCGGCTCCCTGTTGAGCCCGCCGATCGCGGCTGGTGTCCGCGGGCGGCCGCTGGCGAATCTCAGCTTCGCGTGCAACTACGCCGCCGGCGGCCTCGACGTGCGCGGCTATCACGTCGGCAACCTGCTCATTCACACGCTGGCCGTGCTGGCGCTGTTCGGCGTGATCCGGCGCACGTTGTTGCTGCCCGCGCTGCGCGAACGTTTCGGTCGCGATGCGTCGCTGCTGGCACTGTCGGCGGCGGGGTTGTGGGCGCTTGATCCGGTGGCGACGAACGTGGTCGACTACCTCTCGCAGCGCGTCGAGGCCCTGATGGGATTATGTTACCTCGCGACGCTCTATGGATTCATTCGCAGCACCCAATCGGCTTCGCGCTGGTGGCCCGTCGCCACCGTGACCGCTTGCGCGCTGGGCATGGCGAGCAAGGAAGTGATGGTGACGGCGCCAGTCATGACGTTGCTATTCGACCGCACGTTCGTCGCGGGGTCGATCCGCGCCGCGTGGCGGCAACGTGGGCGGCTGCATCTGGCTCTCGCCGCCACGTGGCTGGTCTTGACCACGTGCATGCTGGACGCACGCCTTGCGGATCGCGGCGTCGGCTACGCACTCGGCGTTTCCTCGTTTGACTACGCGCTGACCGAATGCCGCGCCGTGTTGATCTACCTGCGGCTCGCGCTCTGGCCGCATCCGCTCGTGTTCGACTATGGCTGGGACTTCGTGGGTGGCATCGCCGCCGCCGCACCGTGGGCGGTTGCGCTCGGGCTGCTCCTCGCCACCGCCGCACTCGCGCTCCGGCGGCGGCCAATGCTCGGATTCTTGGGCGCGTGGTTCTTCGTGATCCTCTCGCCGTCGTCCAGCGTGGTGCCGATCATCCAGCAACCAACCGCGGAAAACCGGATGTATCTACCGCTCGTCGCCATGATCGCGCTGCTCGTGATTGGACTCTATCGGATTTTCGGCCGACGCACACTTCTCGCGTGGCCGGTGGTCGCCGTCGCGCTGGGCGTGGCCACCTGGCAGCGCAACTTCGACTATCGCACCGACGTGGCGCTCTGGACGGACACGATTGCGAAGCGTCCGGAAAACGCGCGCGCCCACAACAATCTCGGCGGGGCGCTGCTTCGCGACCACCGCGTTCCCGAGGCGATTGTCCAGTTTGAATCCGCACTCCGCCTCAAGTCCGCCTATCCCGAGGCCGACAACAATCTCGGCGCCGCGCTGATCCAGTCCGGCCGGCCGGCGGACGCCCTCGCACCGCTCGCAGCCGCGCTGCGCCTGAAGCCCGACTTCGCCGACGCGCACTACAATCTCGGCCAGGCACAGTTCCAGACCGGCGCGCTGCCGGCTGCGATCGCGAGTTTCGAGCGCGCGCTCGAGTTGCAGCCGCACCAGGCGATGACGCACAACAATCTCGGCGTCGCCCTGCTCGCCGCCGGGCGCGTCGCGGACGCCATCGCCCACGACCAGGCCGCCGTGCAACTCGACCCCGGCTTCGCGACGGCTCACTACAATCTCGGCAACGCCTTCGCCCAGGCCGGCCATTCCGCTGAGGCGATGGCACAGTTTGAAACCGCACTGGGCCTCGACCCCGATTTCGTCGAGGCCCACAACAACCTTGGCTCCATGCTGGTCAACGCCGGCCGGATGCCAGAAGCCATCGCGCACTTCGAGGCCGCGTTGCGCGTCCGGCCCGACTACATGCAGGCGCGCCGCAATCTGGCCGCGGCGCGTCAGCGCACGGCCGCCGCGCCCTGACCACTCTCCACTTCCCCGCCTCTCAGAGCACGACCACGGAATCGCGCTCCACGAGCGTCGGTTCGACGAGCAGTTGCATCGAAAGCGGCTCGTCCGGATGCCGCATCCGCCACAACAGCTGGTCGACCGCGCGCCGGCCGGTGTATTCGGCGTGAACGTCGATCGTCGTCAGCGCCGGATGCAGGTCCGCCAGCAGCGACAGCTCGTTGTTGCACGAGACAACGCTTACGTCCACCCCGGCCCGCAGCCCGCGGCGTTCCAGCGCCGAGTAAACCTGCACCGCCGTCCGGTCCGACGGCACGAAGAGCGCCGTCGGCCGCACCTTCGCCGGCGACGCCATCCACTGGTCGACGAGCGCGTTCACCTTGTGCTGCACCGTCGTCGCCGGCAGCGGCCAGATCAACCGGTCGGACGGCTCGGCCTCCAGGAGGGTGACTTCGCAGCCGAGGCGCGCGGCAAAGTTGCTGAACGAACTCTTGAGCTTTTCAAACTGGTTCTGCCCCGGCTTGGGATTGAAGAACCCGACCCGCCGGTGCCCGCGCTCATTCAGGTGCTCCGCCACGAGGCGGCCCGCGGCGTCGGTGTCGAAGTTGCAATGGTCGCCGCGCGCATTGGCAAGGTGGCCCATCAGCCACACGTGCGGCCAGCGATAAATGTGCGCGAGCAGCTCGCACTCCGCGGGCGACGGCAGCAGTCCCTGGTTCGGTCCTTTCAGGATCAACCCCTCGATGCGTTTTTCCATCAGGAACGGCGGCACGCGGTCGCCTTTCGGAATACTGGCCAGCATGAGATTCCGCCCGTGGCCCGAGAGCGCACCCTCGATGCCCTGCAATGCCGCCCCGACGATCGGCAACTGCGCCAGCGTGTCCTCCATGCCGAAGAAGATGACCGCGATGTTGCCGACGACGCCGTCGCCGTTCACCCGCGCCCCGTTGCTTTTCTTCTGCCGGATGCGCGTGTAGTTGAGCGCCCGCGCCGCCTCCAGCACCCGCACGCGAATCTCCGAATTCACATCCGGATGATTGTTCAACACCCGCGACACCGTGCCGAGGGCCACGTCGGCGGCTTTCGCCACGTCCGTGATCGTCATTCGTTTTTTCTTTGCCATGATCTTGAGGTTTAGCGGACGGGAATTGCGCTGCAGGTTAAGGAGCCGGCATGCCGCCCGGCTCCACCGCGGCGGCGGCCCGGACCACGCCGAGCACGAGGAAGCTGCCCGACCCGGGCGGATCGATCCGGTGGCGGCCGGCACCGAACGAAAGTTCATAGACGTCGACCGCCGGGAGCGTCGGAATCGTGACGGCATTCACCAGCAACGGCTCGGTGCCTCCACGCTCCGCGGCCGCGGCGTCGGTCTCGGAGGAGGGCGGGCGGCGCCACGCGGGATCGTCCGCCTTCAAATATCCGATCAGCACCCGCACGGGCCCTGCGGTCGAAAACTCGATCGGTTCGTAACGTCCCGCCTTCGCCGCCTCGTTCGAAAAACGAATGCCCTTGAGCCCGTCGAGCTCGGACGCGACCGCCTGGATCGGGGCACGCACGTCGGTGAAAACCGGCGCACCCACTTTCACCGTGTAGACTTCCGCACCCCGGCCCAGCAACCGGAACGGCGCGGCGGTCATGGTCGCCAGCAACTGCGCCTGCGCGGCGGCTCGACCGCCGGATTTGAGGGCGGTCACCTGTGCGTCGAAGTCCGCGAATTCCTTTTCATAGACCGGCAGCAACTGGGTCCAGTGAAAATTCGCCGGCTGGCCGCCCTCTCCGCCGACGACGGGAATCCGCCGCTGGCTCGTCTGCATCGAGTTCGCATAGACATAGGTGTCGCGGGTCAGCCGCTCGAGCGTGCGATAGCTTTCGAGGCTGCGCGCGAGCGCCGTGCGCGCCTGTTCCATCTCGGCGACGTCGTGGTTGCGGGCGTAGCGCAGCACATGCAGCGCCGCCTCCGCCTTCGCCCCGTAATTCAGCGCCATGGCCCGGATGCACGCGGCATCGTTGCGCAGGCGGTCGAATTCCTCGCGGTTTTTCGTCACGCTTGGCGCCGCCGCGGCGAGCTCGTCCACCGCGCGCTGCGAAAACTCGTCCACCGCGCGGATGATCTGCGGCGGCGTTTCGCCCTCGTGCGGCTGATGCGCGAATTCCTTCTCGACGTAATCCTGCAGCCGCTCGCCCGGGGGCGACTGCGACTCCCAGAGGTCCGCCAGCACACCGTATTTTTCGGGATGAACCAGTTCGTCGAGCGTCATGCCGAGCGAGAGGGTCTGCCGGTTGCCCTCGGTGATGCCGAAGCGCCGGATGAGCCGCGGCGCGACCTCGCCGTCATTATTGTAGGCTTCGAGGATCGGTGCCGCGGCCGCCGCCGAACCGTAACGCTCGGTGAGCCGGCCGGTCCAATACGCCTCATCCGCCGCCGGCGCGATGTCGGGATTCCAGGCATAGCGCGCCCACGCCTCGAACCAGATCCAGTCGCGGTCCAGTTGCTTGAGCGGGACCGCGGTCTTGTCCGGGGCATCCGGCCAGTTCCAGTAGGACAGCGGATAAAGATGCACGCCGGTCGCTCCGAGCCGGTCGCGTGCCGCCTGCATGGATTTTTGGATGAAACGCGTCGCCCCGTAGCGGAACGGCTCCAGGTTGGAGAGAATGTGAATGTTCACCACGTGCGGCCCGAGTTTGGCCATCGCGAGATGCGTCGCCTGGTTTTTCCCGCGGGGCTCCCACGTCGTCAGCGACTCCCCGTTGAATTTCGTCATGGTGAAGAGATTCCCGTAGACCTTGAACGCCGCCGGCATGATCGCGACCGGGTCCATCGCGTGGGTGCGAAAAACGACCGGCGGCTCCACCGTGAGCCCGGCCTGCCGCATCCCGTCGTGCACGCCGGGCAGGATGACGTTGGTCGCCCAGTCGATTTGGTTGGCTGTCCCCTGCAACGCCTCGCCGAGGCACGGCATCAGCCCGACGTTGGGATACTGGCGGACGAATTCGGCGATCGACTTCCGCGTGTAGTCCGCGGCGATCGGGTTGGGCGCCCGGAGCTGCGTCGCGAGGTGGTTGTGCTCGGCGAACGGTTTCGAGAGAATGATGTTGTAGAACATCTGGACCAGCCAGATGCCGCGCCGGTCGGCCTGCTCGGTGATATAGCGGAACATCGCGACGTTCTTCGCGAAGTCCTCGTCGGAAACCTCGAGCGCATACGGATAATCCTTGAGCTTCACGAGCGACGCGAACGGGTGGCCGTTCCACAGGTAGAGCGTGTTCATCCGGTTTTCCGCGAGGAAATCCAGATACTGCCGCCAGAACGCCTTGTCGTAGAAGAACGGGAACAGCTCCGGCGTGTAGGGATATTCGTAAACGTGCCGGCCGGGCAGGATGTAGGTCTTCTGCATCCCGATGCAGGGCCCGCGCAGGACGAACGCCGGCTTGTCGGCAAAGCGCAACTGCGCCGGAAGCCGCCCGCTCTCGCGCACGCGGCGCGCGAGTTCCATGCAGCCGTAGAGTGCGCCCGAATCGTCGCCACCCGCCACCGCGGTGACACCGCCCCGGCACGTCGCCAGCACGAAGCCCTCCGGTCCCGGCTCGCCGGCCGCGAGCGTGATTTCGTTTGCATCGACCAGCGCCTTCACCGCGGACTGCTGCACGTTGCCGACCACCACCGTCGGTGCACCGGAGACCGCGACCGGTCCGCGCGAGAGCGCGGCCTCCAATCCCGTCGCCTGCAGCGCGGCTACCAGCTGGCCGGCGCCATACTCGACGCGCGGAACGGCGGCGGTGTCGATGACGACGCGCACCGGCTCGGCGCGGAGCATTCCACCCACGGCGCCGGCGAAGAAGATAATTACTCGGACGAGGTCACTTCGCATGGGAGGTCGGCCACGGAAATGCGCGGGAAATCTGCATGAAATCGGGGAAATTTTTCTGGGAGGTTGCTCTTTCGGCTTGCCGCCAGCAGCCGTCGGGAAATCTTTGTTTCACATGAAAAAAATCCGCGGTCAATTATTTTCATGAAATAGGTTTCGCTATTTTGCCTGCGGATTTTGAGCGCTTACCTCGTCCCACCCTCGGCTCCTCCTATTATTTCATGAAAGCATCAACCCCATCGAAACTCGCCGCCGGGCACCGCCCCGATCGGAAACCGGCCACCCGGCGCTGCTCGCGCGGCCTCGTTGCAACCGCGCTTGCCGCCCTGTGCCTGACTGCCCGCGCCGCGGAGCCGGCCGTCAATTCGCTCGGCATGAAACTCGTGCCTGTCGCTGCCGGCAGTTTTGTGATGGGCTCCGACCAGAAGCCCGCGAACTGGGACGAACTCCCGCTGCACCGCGTCACGATCGCTGCGCCGTTCCTCATGGCGGAGACGGAGGTGACCGCGGAGCAGTTCCACCAATTCAAACCCGGTGCGCCGCTCAATCCCGCCTATGCACCCTACGCCGCCGGCGTCACCTGGGCCGACGCCGTGGCCTTTTGCGACTGGCTGGGAAAAAAAGAAGGACGCACCTACCGGCTCCCGACCGAGGCCGAATGGGAATACGCCTGCCGGGCCGGTCGCGCGGACGGCGCCGCGTGGGAAACCGCCGCCGGCGCCGCGAACCCGTGGGGCTTGCGCGATCTCCTTAGCGGCCCGGTCGAATGGTGCAACGACTGGTATGGCGAATATGATTTTCCGAGCGAACGCGACCCGGTGGGATATGCCGCCGGTTTCGCGAAGGTCGTCCGCGGTGGTTACCTCGACACGCCCGAAAAATACAAGCCGGCGAATTATCTGCGCCCCTCGAACCGCGCGGCCGCCCCCCCGTCGTTCGGCCCCTCCGCCGACGGCGCGCCGAATCCGCAGGGCTACGGACTGCACCGGATCGGATTCCGCGTGGTCGCCGCTCCGCTTCCCGCCACGGCGCCTCATCCCTATGTCGCCACCTACGCGCGGCAAGGCGTGAAGCAGACCACCGCCGGCGCCGCGCAGGGCCCGGACGCCAATCGTCCCTATTTCCGCCGCCGGCGTCTGCTGCCGATTCCGCCGGAGGACACGAAGCAACCCGAGATCAATCACGCCGGGCTCCATCCATCGTTTCGCGATCACAACCACAGTCCCGGCTTCGCCGTGCTGCCGAATGGCGACGCGCTCCTCGTCATCTATACCTCCTACAACGAATACGAGCCCGAGGTCAGCCTGATGGCCGCGCGGCTGCGTTTCGGCGCCGAGGAATGGGACATGCCGTCGCCGTTTCTCGACACCGCCGGCGCCAACGATCACGCGCCGCTGCTCTGGCACGATGGCACCGACACGCTGTGGCTTTTCTGGGGCAATCCCTACGCCGAGGGACATTTTCCGTTCAACTTCCTGACGTCGCACGACGACGGTGCGACGTGGAGCCCCGCCAACTATCCGCATATCACCGGACCGCTCGGCAAGAGTCTCGAGCGCCCGCAGCCGATCAACACGGTCATCCGTGCTCCCCGGGCCGAGGGTGGCAGCACGCTCATGCTCGCGGTCGACGCCGCCGGCGGCGGCCCGCTCGGCTCCCAGGCGATGCTGTGGGCGACCGACGACGATGGCGCGACGTGGCATGACACGCTCGGCCGCACCTTCGGACGGCACACGACGTTTGTCCTCCGCAAGGATGGCAGCATTCTCGGTCTCGGCGGCAAGAATTCCGGCGTCGACGACTTCATGCCGAGCGCGATCAGCTACGACGGCGGCCGGACCTACAAGCTCGGCAAGACGCCGTTCTCGCAGCTCAACAGCGGCCAGCGCCCCTGCGTCATCCGGCTCGCCAGCGGGCGGCTCTTCATGGCCGGCGACTACCAGCCGTCGAAGAAAACCAAGAAACCGGCCTCGATCACCGAGAGCGGTTCCTACGTGGCACTCTCCGATGACGACGGCGCGACGTGGCGCATCAAGCGGCTGCCCGGCGCGTTTTCGCTGCACCGCAACATGGGCAGCGTTGGCTACTGCGTCGCGCGCCAGGCGCCGAACGGCGTCATCCATCTCATCACCTCGCTCAACCACCCCGCCCTGCACTTCGAAATGAATGAAGCCTGGATCATGAGCGACGCGACTTTCCCCGACGACGATCCGCGGATGGACGGGAGCGTGGCGACCAAGATCTCAAAGGTCCAATCGCACTCTGAAAGCTACGCCGACGGCCACCCGCACATCACATGGAGCAGCGGCGTGGGTGATGACGGCCGGGTTCTGCTGCAAGGTCGGGAGACCTGGTTTTATGCGGATGGCGCGAAGCAGCACGAAGCCGACTACCGCCTCGGCGTGAAAACCGGCGTCGAGACCTACTGGTCGCCCACCGGGCTCAAGCAATGGGAGTGGCACCACCACGACGACGGCACCAGCGACTGGACCACCTACTGGTCCGACGGCACCAAACGCTCCGAGTCGACCTGGAAGAATCACGAACTCATCCCCGGCACCGACAAATTCTACGACCATCCTTCCCTCGCCGGCCAGCCGTGATCGATTGCCGCGGGCGTCCGGCGAACAGCGAACGCTCGCACGCCGCGGTTCCCTCCGCATGATCGCGCGAAGTCCGCCGTGCGCCCCACTCGTTTCACCGTTATCGTTCTGCTCGTCCTGGCCGGCTGGCTGCCCGGCACGCCGGGATTCGCCGCGGCGTCGACGGCTCCCGCCGGAACGCGGACGGACTTTTCGCTCGATACCGGATGGCGCTCGATCGCCGACGACAACGACCGCGAGAAATATCCGGGCTTCGAGCAACCCGGTTTCGACGACCACACGTGGTCACCGGTCGACGTGCCGCACAATTGGGATCGCTATGAAGGCGCTCATCAAGTCCGGCACGGCGACCGCCACGGTTTCGCCTGGTATCGGCGCACCTTCACCGTTCCCGCCGGCGACGCCGTTCAGGACCGGCGGTTTTTTCTTTTTTTCGAGGGCGTGGGTTCGTATGCGACCGTTTGGGTCAACGGTCACCTCGTCGGCCGGCATGCCGGCGGGCTCACCACGTTTACGCTCGATATCACCAACGTCGTCGCCCCCGGCGCGAACGTCCTCGCCGTTCGCGCCGATCATCCGAACGGCATTCGCGATCTGCCGTGGGTCTGCGGCGGCTCCGAACTCGCCACCGGTTTTTCCGAAGGCACGCAGCCCTTCGGCATCTTCCGCCCGGTGCACCTCGTCGTCACGGCGCCGATCCGCATCGAGCCGTTCGGGGTGCACGTCTGGAACGACGCCCCCATCCGCGCCGCCGCGGTGCCGCATGTTCGAACGGAAATAAAAAACTACGGCGCGACCAGCCGGACGGTGACCGTGACGACCCGCGTCATCGACCACCAGGGCGCTGCCGTCGCCGTGTCGCAGACCGACTGCACGCTCTCACCCGGCCAGTCGACCATCGTGCCGCAGGAGCTGCCGCCGGTCGTCTCGCCTCACCTCTGGTCGCTCGATGATCCGTATCTGTATACCGTCGCGACCACGCTCGCCGAAGCCAGCGCCACCGTTGACGAAGTCGACACGCCCTTTGGTTTTCGCTGGATCGAGTGGCCGAAACCCGGCGGCGACGCGCACCAGCCGTTTCGGCTGAACGGCAAACCTGTTTTTATCAACGGCGTCGCCGACTACGAACACCTGCTCGGCACGAGCCACGCCTTCACCGCCGAGCAGATCGCCGCGCGCGTCCACCAGGTGGAAGCGGCCGGGTTCAACGCCTTCCGCGACGCACATCATCCGCATGACCTGCGGTTCCAGGAATTCTGGGATCGCGACGGTCTGCTGTGGTGGCCGCAGTTCGGCGCACACATCTGGTTCGATAACGATGCGTTCCGCGCGAACTTCAAGGCACTCCTCCGCGACTGGGTGAAGGAGCGTCGCAACAGCCCGTCGCTCGTCCTGTGGGGTCTCCAGAACGAAAGCGTGCTGCCGGCGGATTTTGCCCGGGAGTGCTGCGACATCATCCGCGAACTCGACCCGACCGCCTCCGTCCAGCGGCCGATCGCCACCTGCAACGGCGGCACGGGCACGGATTGGGACGTGCCGCAAAACTGGAGCGGCACCTATGGCGGCGATCCGGCGGCCTACGCGGACGACCTGCGCCGCGAGCATCTCGTCGGCGAGTATGGCGCGTGGCGCAGTCTCGGCCTGCACACCGAGGGCGGCTTCGATGCCAAGGGTCCGTTGAGCGAGGACCGCATGTGCTCGCTCCTTGAAACGAAGATCCGGCTCGCCGAGTCGGTGCGCGACGAGGTTTGCGGCCAGTTCATGTGGCCGCTCACGACGCACGAGAATCCCGGCCGCACCGCGGGCGACCAGGGCGAGCAAACCCGCGACGGCTTCCGTGAGCTCGACCGGATCGGCCCCGCCAACAACAAGGGCCTCTTCACGCTCTGGGGCGAGCCGCTGGACGCGTTCTACCTCTACCGAAGCAACTACGCCCCCGCCGCGACGCAGCCGATCGTGTATATCGTGTCGCACACCTGGCCGGACCGCTGGACAACTCCCGGCATCAAGAACGGCATCGTCGTCTATTCGAATTGCGACGAGGTGGAACTGTTCAACGACGACGGCCACCGCTCGCTCGGCCGGCGCACCCGCGGCCCGAAGGGCACGCACTTTCAGTGGGACAACGTCGAGATCCGTTACAACACGCTTCTCGCCGAGGGCCGCGTCGACGGACGGATCGTGGCCACCGACCGCATCCAACTCCACCACCTGCCCGCCCCTCCCGGCCCGACGGATGCGAGCCGCGCAACCGGCGCCGAGGACCCGACCACGCCGCTGGCCGGCCGCAACTACCTCTATCGGGTGAACTGCGGCGGCCCCGATTACACCGACCGCCTTGGTCATCGCTGGCTCGCCGATCGCGCCTACACCCCGGGCGACCCGTGGGGCTCGCTCTCGTGGGCGGCGGACTACCCGGACCTGCCACCCGCCTTCGGCAGCCAGCGAAAAATCTACGATTCCGTCGCCGGCACGTCCGACGGAGCGTTGTTTCAGACCTTTCGCTACGGACGCGACCGCCTCCACTACGTGTTCGCGCTTCCCGATGGCGACTACGACGTCGAGTTGTTTTTCGCCGAGCCGTGGTATGGCACGGGCGGCGGCCTCGACTGCACGGGCTGGCGGTTGTTCGACGTGGCGGTCGACGGCGAAACGCGCCTGCACAACCTCGACCTCTGGCGCGAAGCCGGCCGGGCGGTGGCATTGAAGAAAATCGTTCCCGCTCGCGTCCGCGGGGGTCGCCTCGATTTGTCCTTTCCCAACGTCGCCGCAGGCCAGGCCGTCATCTCCGCAATCGCGATCTCGAGCGCCGACCCTTCGCGCCGCCCGCCGCCGCCGCCCGCGACGCTGGTGCAGAACCTGCGCGTCGCCGACCGCGAACACGCCTCCGCCTACGCCTGGTGCTCGCACCTCGATCCGGGCGATTCGTTTTACAGCGACGCCCCCGGCGCCTTCGCCACGGTCCCGGCAGATCTCCTCGACACGGATTGGATCCGCACCGCGAGCGCGTCGCGCGATTTCAACGGCCCCGAGCTCCTGCGCTTCGTTGTCTCTGCGGACACCGACGTCTACGTGGCGTCCAACACTCCCGGTCGCGACCGATTGCCCTGGCTTCGCGACTGGGACGACACCGGGATGGAGCTCGCCGTTTCCGGTCCGTCGCCCGCGACGTTTCGGGTATTCCATCGCGCCTTCGTCGCCGGTTCGGATGTCGCGCTCGGCCCCAACGCCGCCGCCGCCTCACCTCGCGGCGCGATGTATACGGTGCTGCTCAAGCGACGACTGCCGCCACCCCCGGCCGCAATCATCAGGGATCTCCAGGTTCAAGGCGCCACGTGGCGGGCGGTCGGCCGCCTGCGCAACGGCGCCTCCGTTTATGCCGACCGTGACCGGGATCCTTCGTGGACCAAACTTCCCGCGACGCTGGCCGACTGCGATTGGATTCAAACGGATTCGCGTGCCGTGCCAGGCGTCCAGGCGCGTTTCACGGTCACTGACCAGGTCGAAATCTACGTGGCGCTCGATGCCCGCGTCACGCAGCGGCCCGCGTGGCTGGCTGACTGGATCGACGCCAATCAGACGCTCGTGGCCGGCGGACCCGAAGGCGGTCCTTACCGGGCCTTGAAACGGCGGTTCGCTCCCGGCGCGATCGTCGAGCTCGGCGAAAACGCCTTCCTGCCGGAGGGCAGCGCCGCACGCATGTATTCCGTCGTGGTCCGTCCGGTGCGCCCCGCCAGCGTCTACTCGCTCGAGACACCGCAACGTCTCTCCTCCGAAACACCGGCAAAATTCGTCGAGTGGACCGTCACCATCGGTGTCGGCGACCGCTACGGCTTGAATTTCCGTTATGCCACCGATCAACCGCAACCCGTTGCGGCCCGGCTGACGATCATTGGCCCCGACGGCCGCCCGCTGCGCACCGACCCGCTCGAGTTTTCCGGCACACCTGGGCCCGCCACGTGGGGAGTGCTGCGCACGCGCACCGGCTCCAGTCTGAACGCCGGCACCTATAAGTTTCGCGTCACGCTCACCGGTCCCGGCTCGCTCAGCCTCAGTTCACTCGAAACCGAGTAACGTGCCGGCGGGCGCCCAAAATAATCGTTCATTCGCCCGGATTTGCCGCTACAACACCCCGCCATGCTTCTCAGCGTCGTCGTCCCGGTCTACCAGGAAGAAAAGACTGTGCCCGAGTTCCTCCGGCGCCTGCGCCCCATCCTGGCTGAAATCACCGACGACTACGAAATCATCTTTGCACTCGATCCCTCGCCCGATCGCACGGAGGAGGTAATCATCGAGGCGCGGGCCATCGATGCGCGGATCAAGCTTCTGAAATTCTCCCGGCGCTTCGGCCAGCCGATGGCCACGCTGGCCGGTCTCGAATATTCCACTGGCGGTGCCGCGATCGTGATGGATGTCGACCTGCAGGACCCTCCCGAATTGGTCGCGGCGCTCGTCGCGAAATGGCGCGAGGGTTTCGACGTTGTCCTTCCGCAACGTCGTTCGCGCGAGGGCGAGCCGCTGCTCAAGCGGCTCGTCGCGGCGGCCGGCTACCTTGTGATCAACCGGATTTCCGACGTGCCGATTCCGCCGAACACCGGCGATTTCCGCCTGATGTCGCGCCGGGTCGTCGACGAGGTCGTTCGCCTCCGGGAGCGCCACGGTTTCCTGCGCGGCATGGTCGCCCTCGTGGGATTCAAGCAGGCGCTGCTGCCGTTCGATCGTCCCGCGCGGTTCGCCGGCCAGACGAACTACAACCGCTTCCTCGGCTCGTTGCGCATCGGTTTCAACGGCGTCTTCTGTTTCTCCACGGTCGCGCTCTCGCTCAGCACGTGGTGCGGGTTCTTCTTCGCCGGCCTGGCCGCCGCGCTCGCGGTCGCGTGGGCGGCGATGAAGCTTGCCGGGCTGCGCTGCCCGCTCGAACACCCGGCTCTCCCGCTCCTCGCTCTTTTTCTGGGCGGCATCCAGTTGATCAGCGTCGGGATCCTCGGCGCCTACATCGGCCGGATTTACGAGGAAGTGCGCCGGCGCCCGCGCGTCATTGTCGACCGCACCGAGGGATTTTCCGCCAACGCCCCGCGCCGGTAGGCGGCCGCCCGAGGCCGCGGCGATCGGAGCGGACTGGTCGTCGCTTGCCTGGCGCGACCCGCAATGCCGGATTTTTTTTGGCGCGACCCGCGAAGAGAGCTTGTTTCCAAATCTGGTTCCGTTCGTCTTGTCGGGTGATGCCAGCTTCAGTTTCCTCCGCTGCCGCCAGCCGCCGGCCTAATGTCTTTGTCCGCACCGCGCTCATCCTCGTCGTGCTGGCCGCCGCTGGCTGGGGTGGACGCTGGACCTGGGTGCAAATCAGCCCGGGGCTCTTCGGCGACAAGCGGGCGGAAAACATTCCCCTCGGCCGGGTGCGCAACGCCAGCATTTCCGAGGAGATCGTCACCGTGGGCCGGGTGCGCGCGGTTTTCTCGACCGAGCTCCGCGCCGAGGTCAACGGGCGGATCATCAAGCTGCTCGTCGACGACGGCCAGACCGTGAAACGCGACCAGGAGATCCTCCGCCTCGACCAGCAGGACCTGCTCACCCAGTTGCAGGAGGCCGAGCGCAACATCGAGGCGGCCAAGCTCAAGGCGGAGCGCAGTCGTCGCGACTACGAGCGGTTCGCCGACCTGCAGAGGCGCGGGCTGATCGCATCGAAGGACTTCGACGACGCGCGCATCACCCTGTCGCTGGCGGAAAACGATTCCGCCGTGGCCGAGGCCCGCGCCGCCAACCTCCGCGACAAACTCGCCAAGACCGTCATCCGCGCGCCCCACGAGGGCACGCTGCTGCTCCACGACCTCACCGAGGGCCAGGTAATCACCGGCGTCGGCGCGCAAAACGGCGGCACGCTGCTTGGCGAGGTCGCCGATCTCTCCGCGCTGATGGTGCGCACCAACATCAACGAAATCGACGTCGCGCGCCTCAAGCTCGAGGAATCCGCCCGCGTCCGCATCGATCCGCTGCGCAATGTCATGATGACGGGCACCATCAAACGCATCGCCACCAGCGCGACCGAGAGCGCGGTGGATCGCACCCGGGTGTTCCCGGTCGACGTCGTGCTCGACACGACCGACCCGCGCCTGCGCCCGGGCATGTCCGCGACCGTGACCTTCACGCTCGCGCACGCCGACGACACGCCGTCGGTATCGCTCTCGGCGGTGTTTTCGAATGCGGACTTCGTGCACTACGTCTTTGTCAAGACTCCCGGGAGTTTCGAGGTCCGCCCGATCGAGATCGGCATCGCGGACACGCGCCGCGTCCAGATTTTGTCCGGGCTGCAGGCGGGCGACGAGGTCGCGCTGGCGCGGCCGCTCGAATTCACCGGCGACGTGCCGATCGTCGGCGACACGCCCGGATCCACCGCCGCCAAGCCCGCGCCCCCACCGCGCCGCAGCGGCACCTGACCGCGATGCGCGTCTTGTGGATGGGCATGATCAGCGGGCTGGGCGAGGTGTTCGCGCACAAGCTGCGTTCCTTTCTCACCCTCTTCGGCATCGTCCTCGGCGCCGCCGCGCTCGTCGGCATGCTGGGCGTGGTCAAGGGCCTGCTGCGCGGGTGGGAAACGATGATCTACGAGACCGGCGGCATCGAGCGGATCAGCGTGAACTCGCAACCCGCCCCCGAGGTGCAGCGTGAGATCGCCCCGCTCTCGCCCGGGCGCACGCTGAACGACGTCGACGCCATCAAGGCCGCCGTGCCGCTCGCCCGCCGCGTGACTGCCGAGGTCAACATCACGAACGGCGCCCGCCTCTACCACCAGGGCCGCGCCATGTGGCTGCAGGTGCGGGGCGTCCTGCCCGCCACGTTCGTGATGGATCGCTTCGAGGCCGCCTCGGGCCGGCTCATCGGTGACCTCGATCTCGAATACCAGACGCAGGTCGTCGTCATCGGCGTCCGCGTCGCCGAGCGCCTCTTCGCCCGCGGCCTCGATCCGCTCGGTCGTGTCATCACCATCAACGCCCAGCCCTTTACCGTCGTCGGCATCCTGCCCGACTACAGCTTCGGCGGCAGCGGTAGCTTCAACCAGAAGAACATGTCGGTCTTCATTCCGCTGACGACCGCGCAGACGCTGTTTCGCGTCGACGAAAATGTCGACGTCCTCAACGTCCAGCTCGCCGATGTCGCCGACATGCCCGTCGCGCTGGAGCAGATTTCCAACGTGCTCCTGCACACGCACCGCGGCGTGATGGATATCCGCCTCGACACGCGCGAGGACCTGCTCCGCAGCTTCGAGGAGACGCGCAAGAGCTACGTCTACTCCCTCGGCGGCGTCGCGGCGATCGGGCTGATCGTCGGCGGCATCGGCATCATGAACGTCATGCTCGCCTCGATCAGCGAACGCGTGCGCGAGATCGGGGTGCGCCGCGCGCTCGGCGCCCGGCGCAGCGACATCCTCGTCCAGATTCTCGCCGAGTCGCTGACGCTCGCGGTGGGCGGCGGGATTTTCGGCATGATCGCGAGCATCGGGCTCATCAAGATTCTGCAGAAGGTCGTGGTCGAGTCGAACCGCCCGGAACTTTCGCCCGCTGCGCTCGCGATCGGCGTCCTGTTCAGCGGCATCGTCGGCGTGCTCGCCGGCCTCTACCCCGCGATCCGCGCCTCGCGCCTCCCCGTGGTCGAGGCATTGCGGACGGATTGAGATGCTCGGCCGGTCAGTCGTTCGGACGGTGGAAATCGGCGGGAAGCCCGAGCGCCTTCCAGAATCCCAGGAGCCTCGATGAGTCGACCGGCGCCGGCAGATACGGCACGAGTTGCGCCGGGTCGGCCGGCTGCATCCCGACATTCTCCCGGGTGTAGGCCGCCACTGCCGTGAGCACTGCGCTGGTCACGTCATCGGCGAACGATCCGGAGTGAATCGTGATGTTGTTCTGGGTAGCCGCCGTTCTGGGGCCAGCCATGTAAAGTCTCGGGTCGCGATTGTCATCCGGCGGGGCGGTCTCGGCGATCACGATGGTTTCTGGCGGCACGGCGCTCAGCTTTCCCGCCCGCATGATGCCGTAGCGTCGCAACGCGTCGGTCGGAACCGCCGGATCGAAATAAGGCGCAAGCAGCGAAACATCGGGCGGGATCTGCCCGTCGTTGGCCCGCGCGTATTGCCACAGCGCCTTCGCCATCAGCTCGGAGAAATCGACCTTGGCGCTGGCACGAACGTCCGCGAGCGCGGCTTGAAGATCCTTGTCCGTTCCCAATTTGTGTCTCGCCGCCGCGTTGATCCAGTCCTGATCCTTGAGAAACCCCAGCTCGGGAATCCGGTGGCCGGGGTTGTCCGCCATCTGCTGCTTGAGCACGATCACCCGCGCCAGCACCGACTTCAGCTCGGCTTCCATCGCCGGGTCGCCGCCGGCCGCGGCGCGAGCGGGAACCGGCGCCTCGACCCGCACGGCATCGATCGCGTTTTGCGCGTCGCGCAGGAGGCGGGCGTCGTCGGCTCGATCCCGGCGCAACTGCCGGTTTTCGGCCTCGAGTCGCGCCGTCTGTTCCCGCAGACTGGGGAGCTCTCCCGCCTGTTGCTCGAGGACGTGCCGTCCATAAATGCCGGCGCCGAGGATCGCCACGAGCGTCGTGCCGATGAGGGTTTTTTGGATCGAGGTCATCGTGAAAATCCGGACTGCGCCCGCCGCCACGGCGGCTCCCCCGACGCCGGCGACCGCCGTGGCCGACGCTACCGTGAGGCCGAGACCGATCGGCGCAGGTAGGACGGCGCCCGCCGAAAGATCGGCGGCGAGCAACGCCGCGCCGACCGTGACTCCCCGCCTCGAAAAAAAAGTCCGCAACTGGTCGAGCGCCCGGCTCACCCGTTTCTGGGCCGCATCCTCCGACGTGCCGAGCGTCCGGCCGACGTCGCGCAGGCTCTTGTTTTCGAAATAGCGCAGCAGAATCGCGCTGCGGTCGGCGGCCGTCAGCGATTCCATCGCTTCGTCGAGCCAGGGTTCGATGCTCGGCCACCCGGGCGAATTCGTTTTCATGGCGGCGATTTCTCCGGCGGTTTGTTCCCGGGCGTGGCGACGCGACTCCCGTCGCAGCACGTCCACGGCCGCCCGCCGGGTCACGACATAAAGCCATGCCGCGACCGGCGCTCCGGGCTTCAGTTTGTGTCCATGTCGCGCCAAGGCGATGAACGCCGCCTGGGTGACCTCCTCTGCCAGGTCGGGCGAACGCACCTGGCGGCGTGCGGCCGAGTAGACCAGATCGACGTGACGGTTTACCAGCTCGGCGAAGGCCGCCTGCGAGCCCTCCACCGTATAGTCGTGGATCAATTCAAGGTCACCCATGCTCATCTACCAAGGATAACGTCGCCCGCCACGGGAATCCGACAAGAAATCCCGACGCGACGCGTTTTTTAGACCAGGTTCACCGGATCGACATCCAGCACCTGCGTGAGATCGTCGGGCCACGCAAACCCGGCGCGGAGCCGCGCGAGTTCGGGCACGACCTTCGTCACGGCATTCGTGAAATACCAGAGCTGCCAGCGATATTCGTCCTTGATCTTCTCGATCGGCGAGGCCGACGGCCCGCGCAGTTCGACGCGCTCGCCGAGCGTTTTCTCCACCAGTTTCGCCCATTGCTCCGCGAAGAATTTCAGCTTCTCCGGATTCGGTCCTCGGAAGAGATGATGAATCAGGTGCCGATACGGCGGATAGCGAAAATCCTGCCGGACCTTCAGCTCCGCCGCGGCGAAACCCGCATAGTCGGCGTGGCGCGAGAACTGGATGGCCTCCGCCTGCGGCGTGAACGTCTGCACGACGACCTCGCCCGCCCGGTCGCCCCGCCCCGCGCGACCCGCCACCTGCACGAGCAGCTGAAACGTCCGCTCGTTGGCGCGAAAATCCGGGACATGCATCGACATGTCCGCATCGACGAGGCCCACGAGCGTCACGTTGGGAAAATCGAGTCCCTTGCCGATCATCTGCGTGCCGACGAGCACGTCGACCTTGCCGGCCCGAAACTGCGCCAGCACCTCGCGGAAACGGTTTTTCTTTCCCATCGTGTCGCTGTCCATCCGCTCGATCCGCGCGCGCGGCAGGACGCGGCGGACCGCCTCCTCGATCCGTTGCGTGCCCAGCCCGCGCCACCGGATGTCGGGCGCGCCGCACTTCGGGCACCGCAACGGTGCCGGCCGCTGATCGCCGCAGAGGTGGCAGCGCAGCATCTCGTCGGTGCGATGATAGGTCATCGCAATGCTGCAATGGCTGCACTCCTCGATGTGCCCGCATTTCGTGCACAGGATCGATGAGGAGTAGCCGCGACGGTTGATGAACAGAATCGTCTGCTCGCGGCGCTCGAACCGCGCCTGCATCGCCCCGACGAGCTTGCCCGAGAGCAGCGGCAGCGTGCGTTGCTTCAGGGCCTCGATCCGCAGATCGACGATGTCGATGTGCGGCAGCTTCCGGGCGTCGACGCGCTGCAGCAGTTGCAGCAGCCGGTATTTTCCATGCTGCGCGTTGAGAAAACTCTCGAGCGAGGGCGTCGCCGAGCCCAGCAGGCACACCGCGCCGGTCAGCTTGGCCCGCAGCACCGCGACATCGCGCCCGTGATAGCGGGGCGTCTCGTCCTGCTTGTAGGCTGGCTCGTGCTCCTCATCGACAACGATCAGCCGGAGATTCTGCACGGGCGCGAACACCGCCGAGCGCGCGCCCACCACGACCCGCGCCTCGCCGGTCGCCAGCGCGAGCCAGCCGTCGAGCCGCTCGCCCTCGCTGAGATGGCTGTGCCAGACGACGCAGCGATGCCCGGGCGCAATCGCCTCCAGTCGCGAACGCAACCGGGCCACGGTCTGCGGCGTCAGCGCCACCTCGGGCACGAGAAACACGACCCCGCCGCCGGACTTCAACGCCGTGTCGATCGCGCGCAGGTAAACTTCCGTCTTGCCCGAGCCCGTGACGCCGTGGAGCAGCGACACCCCGAATTTTCCCGCGCCGAGGCTGGCGGTGACGGCGGCGACCGCCGCCTGCTGCTCCGCATTGAGCACGTGCGGCTGCGCCGCGACGAGTTCGCCGTGTGCGTGTTCGTCGGTGTAGGCGATCCGCTCGATCCGGCGCACCTCCTCGCGGAGCACCCCGCGCTTGACGAGCGCCGCCGCGACCGCCGCGGTCTGCCCGAGCCGGGCGAGCACGAGGGCCTTGCGCTGCGCGCGGAACTGTTGCTCGAGGAATCGATACAGTTTCGCCTGCTGCGGCGCGCGCTTGGTCAGCGCCGCCAGTTCCTCCGCGGTGAGCCGCTGCGTGACCGCGAGCAGTTTCTCCTGCTTGAGCCCGGCGCCATTCCGCACCGCCGCGGGAATCATCGTCTCGATGATGCTGTCGAGGCCGCAGGCGTAGTAGCCGGCCATCCAGCGGGCGAGTTCGAGCAAGTCGGGCGGCAGCGCGGGAAACGGATAGACCACCTGCGCGAGGGCTTTGAGTTTGCCGACGTCGAAATCGCGCGGCGGCCCGATTTCCCCGACAAGCCCGAGCCGCAACGCGTTGAGCACCGGCACGCGCACCAACGAACCCACCGCGACGGAATCGCGCAGGGTTTCAGGCACACGGTAGTGCAGGAGCTTGTCGAAGCCCGCAAGCGGATGGACGCCGACGATCATCGCCGCCATGACGGCGGGCGTGGTGAAGCATGGCAAGCGAGTAGCCAGCGCGCCGCAGCCACCGCACCACGCCCGGCGTCTTCCGCCGCATGTGAGCTCGACGAACGCATTGACACCCCCGCCGCCCGCGGAAAACAGTCGCCCGTGAGCATCCCGGTCGCCCGCGAAAAGTTCCGCAGTTTTCTTACCCGCAAGGGGCTGCGCGCGACCAACCAGCGGCTGGCGATCTTCGATGCGGCGTTCGCCCAAAAGGATCACTTCACCGCGGACCAGTTGCTCGATTTTGCGCGCGACATCGACGACTCCGTCTCGCGGGCCACCGTCTACCGCACCCTGCCCATCCTCACGGAGAGCGCGCTGCTCCGCGAGGTCGACATCGGCAGCGGCGAAAAATACTACCGGCCGAACCGGGATGGCGGCAGCACGCAGGTGGCGCAGGTCGTCTGCCTCGATTGCGACCGGATTTTCGAGATCAGCGCACCGTTCATGGAGTGGTATGGCAGCACCGTTTCGTCCAAGCTCGGCCTCACGCCCGTGTCGCAGCGCTTGCAAGTCAGCGCCAATTGCGACGTCTTTCGTCGCACCGGCACGTGCCCGCGGCACGGCTGAGTTCGCCTCCCTTCCCGACCCAATGTCCCGGCAGAAAAATCACGATCCCGAATTCGAAATGCGTTTTTTCGAATCGGTGCTCCGCCGCAATGCCGGCTACACCGAGGTCGTCGAGATTCTCGGCGGGCTTTACACGAAGCACGGCCGGATCGCCGACGGACTCCGGATGGACCGCAAGCTGGTGAAACTCCAGCCGGCCAACGCGACCGCGCACTACAATCTGGCGTGCAGCCTCGCGCTCTCGAGACGGAAGGCCGACGCCCTGCGCTCCCTGCGCCACGCCGTCGCCCTCGGTTACCGTGATTTCGACTGGATGCAACAGGACCCCGACCTCGAGGACCTGAAGAACCATCCCGATTTCGTCGCGCTGCTGGAGCAGCTCAAGCCGCACAGTTAGTCGGCGCCATCCTCCCCGCCGTCCGGCAAATCACCGCAGCGCGAACAACTGCTGCAGGACGGTTGCGAGGTCCCGCCCGATCGTCCATTGGCCGCGCCGCGACACCGCGAGCGACTTGCTGCGCTCGCGCCGCTCGAGGGCGGCGTTGACGTCGATGATTTCGGGTTTGTCGGCCGCCAGCCCCATGACTTCGCTGGGCGCGAGCGGCGTCCAGGCAAACGGAATGCCCGTCCAGTTGAACTTGATCTCCCAGCCGCCGATCAGCGGCGTCGTCGCCGGGCGCGTGACGAACGCCGGGTAGCGCAGCACGAAATCGGGCGTGCGGTGGGTCGCAAGGCGCACGCGGACCGCCGGCTCCATGCGGGCAAAGTAATCCGCGAAGGTGTTCACGCGATGCGCCCGCCATTGGTTGAGGAAATCGAGCGGATCGATGCCCATCAGGTTGAGCCCATTCCACATCCCGTGGTCGTTGCGGCTGCCGAATTTCTGCCGGTCATACCATGCCTGGAAATCGCGTGTCACCATCACGCCGATCTCGAAATGCAGGTGCGCCCGCTCGACCGGGATCATATAGCCGCCGGAACTGTGTCCCATCGTGCCGATGACCTGGCCGTGGACGACCCGCACGCCTTCGCGAATGCCGGGCGCGATGCGCGCCAGGTGCGCGTAGAGCGTGTAGACCGCAGGCGTTTGTTCGGGATGCTCGAGCACGATGTAGCGGCCGTAGCTGCTGTCCCCCGGACTCGCGCTCACGTGCCGGACCACCCCGTCCATCGCGGCAAACACGCTGTCGAGCGGTTCGCCGCGACGGTCGCGCGCGAGGCACTTGATATCGAGCCCCTCGTGAAACTGCGTGCCGCTGCTCCGCACCCCGCCGAACGCCCCGGATTCCGGATCGCCCGAGCCCGCGTGCTGGAGGATGTCGCCCAGCGGCCGGCCCTCGGCCCAGGCGGGGTTGGGCGTCGGCCAGACGATTTCCACCCGATCGGCCGCGTGCGCGAGCGCCCCGGCCGCCAGCGAAATGATGAACGCGCACCGGATCATGCCACGAATGCCTCGGTCGAAAACGCCGCCATCACCTCCGACCCCACCGAATCGGCCAGCAACCGCCCGCGATCGGTCAGCCGCACCCATCCACCGTCGCGTTGCGCCAGGCCGTCTCCCGCCAGCCGGTCGAGCAAGGCCTCCACCGCGGTCCACGGCGCCTCCGGGCAGCGCGGCCGCCAGGCGGAAAGATCCACCCCGGCGTTCATTCGCAGGCCAAAAATCAAGGCGTCTTCCGCCCGGAGCGCGGACGTCAGCGCGACGCGATCCTCCGTCACGCGCTCGCCGCGCCCAATGCGCGCCAGCCATTGGTCGAGATCGGCGACGTTCGCTCCGCGCCAGCCCGCGTGCTGCGACGCCGCCGACGGCCCCAGCCCCACCCACTCGTGCATCCGCCACGTGTTCAGGTTGTGCAGGCAGGCGTGGCCGGGGTGCGCGAAGTTCGACACCTCGTATTGCGCATAGCCGGCAGTCGCGAGCTGCGCCCAGGTGGACTCGTAAAGCCGGGCCTCGTGTTCGGGGTCGAGTTTCACCCGGCCCTGCGAGAGCTTCACCCAAAGCGCGGTGTCCTCCTCGAAGGTCAGGCAGTAGGTCGACAGATGGTCCGGCGCGAGCGCCACCGCCTCACGCACGTCGGCCGCCCACTCGGCCTCGGTCTGGCCGGGTAGCGCGAACATCAAGTCGAGGTTGACGCTCGCAAACTCCGCCGCTCGCACGCGGTCGTAGGCGCGATAAATCTGCTCCCGAGAGTGCGCCCGGCCCAGCGCTTCGAGCAGCGCCGGCTGGAAACTTTGCACGCCCATCGAGGCGCGCGTGACCCCCGCCTCCTTCAACGCCGCCAGCCGCGCCTCCGTCACCGACGCCGGTGCAAGTTCGACCGTCCATTCCTGCGGCGCGCCGCCGCATCGCGCCCGCACCGTGGCGGCCAGTCGTGCCAGATCGCGTGGCGCGAGCAGGCCGGGAGTGCCGCCGCCCCAAAAAACGGTGGTCACCGGCTCGCTCCAGTCTACGAGCGCGGCCTCTTGTGCGATGCCATCGAGGAACCGCCCCACCCCAACCGCGGTCGGCTGGGTTTGATAGAACGCACAGAAGTCGCAGGTCGACGCGCAGAACGGCACGTGGACGTAGAGTCCCAGTGGCGCGCGCGTCGCAGCTTTGGCTTGCTCTGTGGGTAGGCCGCTCATTACTAACACGTTTTAACCCGACCGGTTTTCACGCTTAAAAGCCCAATGCACACCAACCGAATTTCTCCCGCGAGAAAAATCCTCTGCTGGCTCGCCGCCACCCTTGCCCTCGCGCTGCTGGCGGGCTGTGAAAGCGTCACGCTGACCAATCTCACGCCGGCCTCGATGCCGGAGAATCCCTCGCAGATTTACACGTTCACCCTGCGCATCACGCCGCGCACCAATACAGTTCCTGCCGCCAGCATCCTGCCTCATATCATCCTGGACGGCCAGAGCTACGAAATGAAGAAGAGCCCGGTCGGCGAGGGACTTTACGAGTTTGAATACCAGCTCGGTGCCGGGCGCGACGACGTCGCTTACTACTTTCTCGTCAACTATGACGTCGAGGGTAACAACGTCGCCACGCCATCCGAAGCCTACACCGAGGTGGCCCACGCCCAGATCGTGCGCCGCTATGTGCTGGCCCTCGAGGTCAACCGTGGCCCGGTCGGCTCGCGCGTCAGCGTCCTCGGCCGTGGCTTCACCCCGGGCGACAAGGTGTTTTTCAGCGGCACGCCGGTAAACACCGTCTTCGAGTCGCCCACGTCGCTCAGCTTTTTCGTCCCGCCTCTCGAGGCCAACAAGAATTACTCCGTCGCGCTGAACGGCACGCCCGGCTTCTCGCAGGTCGGCACGTTCCACATCGACGCGAGCAATGTGTCGGTTTTTCCGATCTCGCTCAACCTGCGCACTCGCGACCGGCAAACGCTCACGTTCACGATTCAGAATCCCGCCCCTCCGGGCGGCACGCTCCTCGACGTCTCCACGGACGTGCCCGAGAGCGTCATCATGCCCGAGGTCATTGTCCCGCAGGGCCAGACGAGCGTCACGGTCACGGTCGAGGGTGGCAAGGCCGGCACCGGCAGTCTCTTTCTCAAGGGCTTCGGCGCCGGTGAAGTGACCGTCCCGCTCACGGTCACGGATAAGTAACCGCCGCGCACGCCCGCCCGATCTAGGCTTTGCCGCCAAGGACGAGCGTCACCGCCACCGGCCGGTGATCGCTCGCGGCGCGCACGCCGTCGCCGTCGAAGATCCGCGCTGCCCCACCCTGCACCGTCTGCCGCAGGCCCGGCGACACCAGGATGTGATCGACGCGGGTGTAGGTTTCCTCCCGGCGATAATCGTGCGTCCACGTGTCGCCTCGCGAATCGGCCGCCGGCAGCAACTCGACGATGTCGGTCTTGCCGCGTTTCTCCAGGTGCTCGAGCGCCTTGCTGGCCTTGGTGTCGTTGCAGTCGCCCACGACCAGGAAACGCGCCGCCGCGGGCGACGGAAACCGCTTCAACACCCGGTCGCGAATCGCCGTCGCCTCTCCCGCCCGGCGAATCTCGCACGAAGGATCGTCCGGCCGCTCCGTGAACCGGCTCTTGAGATGCACCGCAAATATCGTCACGTCGCCCGCCGCGGTCGCCACCGTCGCCTCGAGCAATCCGCGTTTCACGGATTCCCTTCCGCCGAGGTAGGCGAAATCGAGATCGGTGTGTGTCACCACGTTTTTGAGCGGGCGGCGCGAGAGCAACGCGACATGGCGGTCGGCGTCGCCGGCGGCGGCAAGCGCCGCCTGCGGATAATCCAGCCCTTCGGCCTTCAGGTCGCGGCGCAATTCATCGAGATAGGCTTGGCTGCCCATCTCCTGCAACACGAGCACGTCGGCATTCAGCGTCCGGATGACCGCGCGGAGCGCCCGCTTCTCGGCTTCGGGCTTCGGGTAGTCCTTGCGGAATCCCATCTCGGTCACGCGGTCGGCTGGACCATAGTTCTCGATATTGTAGGTTGCGACGGTGAGCGTTTCGGCGCGCCCACTTGAAGCCGCCAACGAGGTCAGCAGGAGGAACCCGAACGCGCGGAAGGGGGAGATTGTCGCGCGCATCTCGTTTCCCTCCTTCACCGCGCCGTCCCTAACTCCGCGCCAGCGCCGCCTCGCGCTCGACCAGGGTCGGGTGTGAGTAGTAGAATGCGCTGAACCAGCGGTGCGGCGTCAGGTTGCTGAGGTTTTTCTGCGCGAGTTTCCGCAGCGCCCCGATCATCGCCGCGGGACCGCCCATCGCCTCGCGTGCGAAGGCATCCGCCTCGTATTCGTGCTTGCGCGAGAGCAGGTTCGCGAGCGGCGTAAACCAAAACGTCACGAGCCCGCTCAGCAGGCCGAAGAGGAGAAACGACGGCGCCAGCTCGTCCGCGGGAAAGCCAAACGACCGGTTGAACCACGGGCTGCGCGCCAGCCACGCGATGACGGCAAATCCGCCGAACATCATCGCGGCGGACAGCGCGATCGTCTTCGGGATGTGGCCGCACCGGTAGTGGCCGATCTCATGGGCGAGCACCGCCTCCAGCTCCTCCGGGCTGAGCTGCGCGATGAGCGTGTCAAACAGCACGATCCGCCGGAACCGGCCGAAGCCCGTGAAGTAGGCGTTGGAATGACTGGAGCGCTTCGAGCCATCGATGACCTCGATCGTCTGCGCCTTGAAACCCGTGCGATCCCCGAGGGCCAGCAGGCGGGCGCGCAGTTCGCCCTCGGGGAGCGGCGTCAGCTTGTTGAAGAGAGGCACGATGAGCTTGGGATAAAGCACCAGCATCAGCAACTGGAACCCGAACACGAGCGCGAAGCCCCACAGCCACCAGGTGCCGCCCGCCCATTTCACGAGCGACAACAGCGCCCAGAGGAGCGGAAAGCCCAGCGCCAACGCCACGGCCAGCCCCTTCAGCTTGTCGGTCACCCACAGTGCGGGCGTCGACTGGTTGAAACCGAACTTCTCCTCGAGGCGGAATTGCTCCCACCAGTCGAACGGCAGCGACGGCACCGACAACAGCACGCCGGCAAATAACACGAAGAGCGCGTGGTTCCAGACGGCGGCCGGTCCCCCCCAGGCCCCGACCCGGCCGAACAGCATCGGCAGCACGCCGCCAAACAGCACGAGCGCCAGCACCAGCGTGTCGAAAATTTCCGTGATCACGCCGAAGCGCGATTTCTCCAGCGTGTAGGCCACCGATTTCGCGTAGCTGGCGGCGTCCATGATGGCGGCCGCCGCCGGCGGGGGCGCCGCCGCGTGCCGGCGCACCTCGGCCCGATTGAGCGCGGCCAGAATCAATTCACCCACCAGCCGCAGCACCATCAGCACCGCGGCCACCCAGAGGACAGGAAGCATGCCTCCAATCCATGGGAAACCGCCGTCGTCGCCAGCCCAAACTCGCGGGCCCGGCATCCCCTCGCGCAGGACAACGGCCACGCAATCACAAATTGGCGGCGGCCCAAAGATTGTTTGAATTGCCCGTCCGGCGGCGCATCGTTGCCCGCGTGGAAGTCAAAGATGCCAAACTGTCCTTCGAGGCCGCCCTCGGCAAACTCGAGTCCATCGTCGAGGCGATGGAGTCGGGCGACGTGCCGCTCGCGGAACTGCTCGCCAAGTTCGAGGAGGGCAGCCGCTTGCTCAAGATTTGCGAGGCCCGCCTGAAGGACGCCGAACTCAAGATCGAGCAGCTCAAGAAACAGAAGGACGGCAAGGTCGTCCTCGAGAAATTCGAGACCGTGGGCGAAGCCTGAGCCCGGCACCCGGACCCGCCACGCCCGCACCCGAATGAACGAAGCCACTCCCGTCCCGCCGCGCCTGCTCGAGACGATTCGCGGCCCCGCCGACGTGAAGGCGCTCGCCCCCGCGCAGCTTCCGCAACTCGCCCAGGAGATCCGGCGCGAACTCATCGCTGTCACCGCGAAAAACGGCGGGCACATCGGCCCCAACCTCGGCGTGGTCGAGTTGACCGTCGCGTTGCATCGCGTCTTTAGCACGCCGGAGGACCAGCTGGTCTTCGACGTCGCCCACCAGGGCTATGTGCACAAGCTCCTGACCGGGCGCGGCGGCGAATTTTTTCGCAAGCTCCGACAGACCGGCGGGGCGAGCGGGTTTCTCGCGCGCAACGAAAGCCCGCATGACGCCTTCGGCGCGGGCCACGCCGGCACCGCCCTCTCGGCCGCCCTCGGCATGGCGACCGCCCGCGACCTGCGCGGCTCCGCCGAGCACGTGGTCGCCGTCTGCGGCGACGCCGCGTTCACCTGCGGCATCACACTCGAGGCGCTCAACAATGTCGTCTCCTCGACCGACCGCCTCATCGTCATCCTGAACGACAACGAGTGGTCGATCGCGAAGAACGTCGGCGCGATTTCCCGCTACCTGAACCGCATCAGCACGAGCCCGACCTACAACAAGCTCCATCACGACCTCGACGCGTTTTTCAAAAGCTTCCCCGTCGGCGTGGAGATGAACCGCGTTTATCACAAGTGGAAGCGCGAAACCAAGGACTTCATCGTCGGCTCGTCGCTCTTCGAGAAATTCGGCCTGCGTTATCTCGGCCCGGTCGACGGCCACAACATCGACGCGCTCGTGAAGAACCTCGAGTTTGCCAAGCACTGCGATGTGCCCGTGCTCATCCACGTGCTGACGAAAAAGGGCCGGGGCCTCGACGCCGCGGTCGAGCATCCGGAGCGGTTCCACGGGTCGGGACCGTTCGATCCCGTCACCGGCGAAAGCAAGAAGGGCGCGCCCGGCGCGCCGCCCAACTATCAGGATGTGTTCGGCGCCGCGCTCACGCGCTTCGCGAAGGCGGACTCCAGGATTGTCGGCATCACCGGCGCGATGCCGAGCGGCACCGGCCTCGCCCACCTCGCCACGGAGGTGCCGCGGCAGTTTTTCGACGTCGGCATCGCCGAGGAACACGCGGTCCTGTTCGCCGCCGGGCTCGCGACGAAGGGCATCCGCCCGGTGTGCGCGATCTACTCCACGTTTCTCCAGCGCGCTTATGACCAGGTCATCCACGACGTCGCGCTTCAGAATCTCCCGGTGACGTTTTGCCTGGATCGCGCCGGTCTTTCGCCCGCCGACGGGCCGACCCATCACGGGCTCTTCGACCTCGCGTATCTTCGCTGCGTGCCCAACGCGGTCGTGATGCAACCGAAGGACGAGGATGAACTCGTCGACATGCTGCACACCAGTTTGCAGCTGCCCGGCCCCGGCTTCATCCGCTATCCGCGCGGTGCCGGCCCGGGCGCTCCGATCAAGGCGCAACCCGCCGTGCTGCCGGTCGGCCACGCGGAGGTGCTCCGCGAAGGCTCGAACATCATGCTCTGGGCGCTGGGTAACATGGTGCCCGATGCCCTCAAGCTCGCCGCCCGTCTTCAGGCCGAGGAGCATCTCTCCGTCGGCGTCGTGAATGCCCGCTTCGTGAAACCGCTCGATCGCGCGCTGCTGCTCAGCCACGCCGCGTGCATTCCGCTGCTGGTGACGCTGGAGGATCATGTCGTCGCCGGCGGCTTTGGCAGCGCGGTGCTCGAGGCCCTCCAGGAGGCGGACTGTCCCGTCGCCGTGGAGCGCATCGGGTGGCCGGATCGCTTCGTGGAACACGGCAACAACGTCGAGATTATCCGGGCCGCGAACGGCCTCGCCCCCGACGACATGTATCGCCGCGTGCTCGATCGCTGGCGCCACCTGAGCGCCGAGCGGGTCGAGGCGGACGTGTAGGCCTGCTAAGATCGCCGCAGCGGACCCGGCATCAGGCGCCCGGCCTGCAGCGGGCACCCTTCACCCTAGTTTCCGCCCGCGAATGGCTGGCCCGCCGGCCACAACCCCATCCGCTCGCGGACGAGCGAAGGCTGGTGCGGGCGGAGGGAGTCGAACCCTCCTCTCATGCTTGGGAAGCACACATAATAGCCGATATACTACGCCCGCGTTGCTGCAAACGCCGTTCATGTCGGCCCCCGCGTTCGCTGACAATGAAAAATCTCAGGCCAACCTTGCGTCACACGGCCCTCGCGTCGTTATAGTCCGGACCTGCGTGAACGGCCGCCTCCAGCAGCGCAGCGACGACGTTGGTTTCCGTGTCGCCCCGGCCGGCATCGTCTGCGCCGGTCTGACGCGGATGTTGCCGGGCGTCGTGCTTGCCACACTGCCGTCGTTGCACGCCGCCAGTGACTCCGCTCCAGTCCACCCGTCGTTCTTCATCCCCGAGGGAGTCTTTGGCTATCTCACCGCCGCCCTCATTCTGGGGCTCGCGTTCGCCATCCGGGCAATCCTTCGCCAGCGGGATCTCCGCCACCGGATCGCCCGGCAGGCCGCCGATCTTGCCGAGAGCCGCGCCCAGCTCACGGACGCCCAGCAGTTCGCCCGCATCGGCCACTGGCAGCGCATCCTCCATCCGCGCGAGGGGCCGCTCGAATGGTCGGACGAAACGTTCCGCATCTTCGAACGCGATCCGGCTCTCGGGGCCCCGGCTTCGCTCGACGAGCTTTTGAACCTCGCCACCGGCCCCGATCGCGTCACGTGGGAGTTGCTCGTCCGGCGCGCCCGCGACGAAGGCGTCGCATTCGAATTGGACATCGCCATCGAGCCCCGTCCCGGCGTGCGAAAGGTGGTCCACCTCCTCGGCCGGCCAACCCGCGACAAGGCGGGCCGCGTTACGGGATTGTTCGGCACAGTGCAGGACATCACGCCGTGGCGGGAGGCCGAGCAGGCGCTGCGTCAATCCGAACGCTTGCTCCGCGCGCTCTACGACAACCTGCCCTACTCGCTCGGGGTGTTCGAGGTCGCCGAGGAGCAATGCCTCGTGGTTTCCGTCAATCCCGCGGCCGTCCACCTCTTGGAACTCTCCGCCCCGCCCGCGCCCGGGCGCCCGCTGGCCGAGCTCGGCCTGGCCCCGGAACGGTTTCGCTACTGGACGGACCTCGTGGCCTGCTGCCGGGCCAGTGGCGGGCCGATCAACGCCGAACTCGTGCGCGAGACGCCGCGGCGCGAGTTCGCCGTCACCATCGTGCCGCTCGGCGCCGCGCCCGCGGAGCGTCCCCAGTTCTGCTTTCTGGCCGAGGATGTGACCGCCCGCCGGCAAAAGGATGCCGAGATCGCCCAAGGCCGGCGACTTCGCGCCATCGGCGAGCTCGTCGGCGGGATCGCGCACGAATTCAACAATCTCCTCACGCCGGTCCTGCTGAAGTCCGACCTGCTGATGACGGAATGGAGCCACGAACCGGGGCTCTGCGACGAGCTCAAGGTCATCGCCGGCACCGCGCGCCGCTCGGCCGATCTCACGCGCCGGCTGCTCACATTTGGACGACGCGGCGAGGTGAGACCCGAATTGGTCTCGCTGGGCGACGCGATCGAGAGCAATTTCAACCTGCTGCGGCTGACGATCGACCGGCGGATTGCGCTCGAGAGCGAGCTGCCCGACTCCCTGCCCGCGCTGTGGTTGAACGTCGGCGACGTGCGTCAGGTATTCCTCAATCTCCTGCTCAACGCACGCGACACCCTGGTCGAAAAACTCGCGGGCCAGCGCGATGGAACATGGAGCCCGCGCATCTCGGTCACCGCCCTCGCGGTTCCGACCGCCGCCGCGACGCCAATCGACCCGGCCAAGCCGCTCCCACCCAACCACTGGGTGCGGGTCACCTGCGAGGACAACGGCATGGGCATGGCGTCGGACGTGATCGAACGCGTCTTCGAGCCGTTCTATACCACGAAACAGGTCGGTCACGGCACCGGACTCGGGCTCGCCACGGTCTGGCACCTCGTCGCCGAAATGGGCGGCCGGGTCGATATCGAGTCCGTGCCCGACGTGGGCACGGCTTTCCATGTCTACCTGCCGGTGCACCCGCCGCCGGCGATGCCGCCCGAACGGGCCACCGGCGCCACGCCAGCTCCTCCGTTTCCGCCCGCGCCCCTCACCGGCGAGCGCGCCCACCTGCTCGTCGTTGAAGACGACGGACCGGTCGCCGCCTTGATCGGGCAGATTCTAAAACGCCTCGGCTATGCGGTGACGTGGGCGAACGACGGCAGTGACGGCTGGGCCCGGCTCACTGCCTCTCCCACCGCCTATCATGCGTTGATCCTCGACCTGAACATGCCCGGGCTGACCGGGGCCGAGTTGCTCCAGCGCGCGCGCGACCTGCCCTACGAGCGTCCGGTCATCATCGTCAGCGGCCGCATCACGGACGACGAACGCAAGGAGTTGCTCCGGCTGCGCGTCAACGCCCTCGTGCAAAAACCATTCACCGTGGAGACGTTCACGGCGGCCCTCGCCGTCGCCGGACTCCGTCCACGCCGGGTCAACTAGGCTCCGGCCTCAGTGGTAGGTTCGCCGCCCGTCGAGCGCGCTCTTCAACGTGACCGAGTCCGCATAAAGCACGCCGCCGCCGCTCGGCAGTCCGAAGCCGATCCGCGTGATCCTGACATCCCGGCCGGCCGGCAGGTGCTCCGTGAGATAATGACAGGTCGCCTCACCCTCGACGTCGTTGGACAACGCGAGAATCAGCTCGGCCACCTCGCCCGACTCGATCCGGGCCCGCAACGCCGCGACGTTGAGATCGTCCGGACCCACGCCGTGAATCGGCGAAAGCTTTCCGTGCAGCACATGATAGGAACCGCGGTAGGCGCCGCTGCGCTCGATCGCCACGAGATCGGGCACGTGCTCCACCACGCACACGACGGAACGGTCGCGGCGCTCGTCCGCGCAGATCGCGCAATGCTCGGCCTCGGCCAGGTTGCCGCAGCGGGCACAGCGCCGCACCGCCCGGGCCGCTTCCTCGAGTGCCGCAACGAGCGCCGGCAACTGGCCGGGCTTCTCGACCAGCAGGTGCAACGCAATCCGCTCCGACGAACGATAACCGAGGCCGGGCAGTTGCTTGAGATGCTTCTGCAGCTTTTCGAACGCCGGCGTCATCGCAACACGCGCGCCGGCGCTCAGAACATTCCGGGCATCTGGAATGCCGACGTCACCTTCTGCATCTCGGCGTCGTTGTATTCCTTCGCCTGCTTCGCCGCATCCTGCACCGCGGCGAGCACGGTGTCCGCCACCAGCTTCGCGTCCTCCTTCAAGAATTCCGGATCGAGGACCAGCGCGAGGAACTTGCCCGCGCCGTTGATCTTGAGCTTCACCGCCCCGCCGCCGCTCGCGACGTCGATTTCCTTGGCCTCGAGCTGCGTCTGGAGCGCCTCGATGCCGCGCTGCATTTTCTGGGCTTGTTTGAGAAGTTTGCCTACGCCGGCCATGGATGATGGGAGTTGAGGGATTTTCGCCTTGGGTGGTTCTGGAAGACGGAGAGTTGAGATCCGGCCGTTGACCTAACGCGACAAAATATTTTCGTAGCCTTCCCGGAAACCGGGGAAAGCGGGCCGCCAGCCGAGCTGTGCCTTGATCCGGCCGTTGGCGATGATGCGGTCGGGCGTCACCACGGTGCGCCCCGGCATCGGCTCGCCGGTAAACCGGGGCACCGCCACGCCGAGCCTTCCGGCCAGCCACATCGCGATTTCAGCCCGGGTCGCCGCCGAGTCATCCGCGACATTGAAGATCCCGCCCGCCACTGCCGGCGCGGCGGCAAACGCCGCCCAGATCGCGGCGACAATGTCGTCGCGATGGATCAAATTGAGCTGGTGCTCGCCCCGTCCCGCCACCTGACCCGCCCGGACTTGATCGAGCAGACGATGGCGCCCCGGCCCGTAGATTCCCGCCAGCCGCAGGATGAACCATCGCCCGCCGGCCCCGACCCCGCTCCGCAATCGCGCCTCGGCTTCGAGCAAAGACTGCGCGCGTTCCCCCGCGCCGGCTGTCGGCGCAGTTTCGTCGACTCGAACGCCGCCGCCCTGCGGATAAACCGACGTGCTCCCGGTATAGACAATCGTGCCCGGCGCTCCCCGCGTCCGCGCCCAGGCGAGCAACGACTCCATCCCGCCAATGTAGCTGCGGCGAACCGCCTCGATCCCGCCGCCGCCGGAACTCACGCAATTGAGCACGAGGTCCGCTTCCCCGGGAATCCGGGTGTGCCACGCGTCGCCCGCCAGGTCCGCGACGACGGTTTCGACGCCCTCCGCCCGCAACGCCGCCGCCTTCGCTTCGTTGCGGGTCAGCGCGATAACCCGGAGCCCCGAGGCCCGCGCTTTACGCGCCATCGCCGTTCCGACGTAACCGCAGCCGAGAATCACGAGGCGTTTTCCTGAAAATTTTCCGTGGGCATCGGCGGTCATGCGTGTTCAGCTCACACCATGCCCACGGTCCTCGCAATCCTCGCGGAGGGATTTGAAGAAGTCGAGGCGGTCACCCCCATCGATTTGCTGCGCCGCGCCGGAGCCGAGGTGACCACGGCCGCGCTCGGCGACGGCATTCACGTAACCGGCCGCAGCGGAATCACACTGCACGCCGACACCAGTCTGGCCGCCCTCGAATCGAAGGGGCCGCGTGATTTCGACTGTCTTTTCCTGCCAGGAGGACCAGGCGTGAAACATCTCCGCGCCGATCCGCGCGTGCGCGCCCTCGTGCTGCGCCAGCACTCCGCCGCCCGCTGGATCGCCGCCATTTGCGCCGCACCGACCGTTTTGCACGATGCCGGCGTGCTCGCGGGCCGGAACTACACGGCGCATTTTTCCGTGGCGGCGGAGTTGCCTGGCATCATCGCGAACGAACGCGTCGTCGCCGACGGACACATTCTCACGTCTCGAGGGGCGGGCACAGCGCTCGACTTCGGCCTGCTGCTGATTGCAAAGCTGCTCTCCCCCGAGAGAGCTCATGAGGTTGCGCGATCAATCTGCGCGTGAACCTCCGGCGCATCAACGGGATTGCCTATTTTTCCCGTCACTCATAGGTCTTTCTTGCCTGAGGTATAAACCCCAGTTTCAACCCGAGTAGTGTTCAACCGTTTTCCCCGAAAAAGGTCGCTTCGGTCCGGAAGTGATGGGGCGAAGCTATTGTTCGCCTCTTCGGTTCTATCTCAATGTGTGGCATAGCCGGATTCGTCGATCCACAAAGAGCGCCGGCAACCCGAATGGACGCGGTTACGCGCATGTGCAACGCGATGGTTCACCGCGGACCGGACGACGAAGGCATGGAGTCCCATGGCGACGCGACCCTCGGCATGCGCCGGCTCGCAATCTTCGATCCTGCCAACGGGCACCAACCAATGTCGTCGCCCGACGGGCGCTATACGCTGGTTTTCAACGGGGCGATTTATAATTTCCGCGCCCTGCACGGCGAGCTCGCCGCCACCGGTTGGGAGTTTCGCACCAACTGCGACACCGAGGTGCTGCTCGCCGCCTACGCTCGCTGGGGCGAACGCTGCCTCGAAAAATTCCGCGGCATGTTCGCATTCGCCGTGTGGGACGCGCACGAGCAGTCGCTGTTTCTCGCGCGCGATCCTTTCGGCATCAAGCCGCTCTACTACCGGCACGAGGGCACGCGATTTCTCTTTGCCTCCGAACTCAACGCGCTCGCGGCGTCCGGGATCTTTGCCGCCGAAGTCGACCCGGCCTCCGTGGCCGACTATCTGGCGTGGTTCGCGGTGCCGGCTCCGCGCACAATTTATCGCGACACATTCAGCCTCCGCCCGGGCGAATGCGCTACTTTTCGCGCCGGCCGCCTCGACATCAGGACGGCGTGGAGTTTCCGCACCATCCCGGACGAACCCAAGCCGTGCGTCACCCGCGAAGAATTCAACGACGAGTTGCGTGCGCGGCTGGAGGACTCCATCCGGGCCCATGTGGTCGCCGACGTGCCGGTGGGCGCATTTCTTTCCGGCGGGCTCGACTCGGCGGTGGTCGTCGGGTTGATGACCCGCGTCGGCGGACATCGCCTGCGGACTTTCTCGATCGGTTTCGGCGAGGCCGGCTACTCGGAGGCCGAGAATGCGGCGGCCACCGCCCGTCATCTGGGCACGGACCATCATCCGTCGGTGTTGACCGGCGCAGATGTCGCCCGGGATCTCGAACAACTGCTTTCCGCCTTCGACCAACCCACCGGCGACGGCGTCAACACCTACTACGCCAGCCGCGCCGCCCGCGCCGGAGGCGTGACCGTCGCGCTCTCGGGTCTCGGCGGCGACGAACTTTTCGGGGGTTATCCTTCGTTCCGCGATCTCCCGCGTCTCGCGCCTTGGCTGCCCTGGTGGCGCCGCCTGCCGGCCCGGGTGCGCCAGTCGATCATCTCGCGCTTGAACCGCGGCGGCACGCGCCGGCGCAAGCTGGCCGATTTTCTCCAACATGCGCGCAATCTCGGTGAACTCGGCTCGCTTCAACGCCGCGTGTTTTCCGAATCGAGCCGCCGCCCGTTGCTCGGGCCCGACGCCCGCGCGGCGCTCGACGGCCGCGCTCCGCATCATCCGGAACTCGCCGCACTCACCGTGGACCTTGCGGACGCGGGCGTTTTTGAGGTCATGAGCGCCTGGGAACTGCGCACCTACATGGCCGACGTGCTCCTGCGCGACAGCGACGTGATGAGCATGCGCCATTCGTTGGAACTCCGCGTGCCATTCGTGGACCGGCCGTTGATCGAGTGGTTGTGGCACCAATCCGCGACGTTCAAAACCGACCCGCTGCACCGAAAGACCACGCTCATCGAAGCGACGCGGGACTTGCTGCCGCCGGGCCTGTCCAATCGGCGCAAGTGGGGCTTTACCCTTCCGTTTCCGTTGTGGATGAAACGCGAACTGCGCCCTTTTCTCGAGGAGACGTTTTCCGACGCCAGCGTGGACCGCAGCCAATTATTCGCCCGCGCCGAGGTGCAAAATCTCTGGCGCGGTTTCCTGACGAGCGACGACGAACGCGAATGGTCGCGCGTGTGGAGTCTCGCGGTGCTCGTGGCCTTCACCAATCGCCGCGCGCCCTCTGCGTCTCCACGGCCGACCGATCCGGCAGTGACCGTCGCTTCCTCCTCCGGAACGGCCGCGCATCCCCCGCCGCCGGCAGCCGCCTTTCCGGCCCGCGGACGAAAAGTCCGTTCGCGGACACTATTGCTCGCGCCCGAAATCTTCGCGTCCGAAGGCGGCATCCCCCGCATCCTGCAGGTTTACCTCAAGGCGCTCTGCGAACTTCCCGAGGCGGGCCACGGAGTTCGTCTCGTCGCCCTCAACGATGCGGAAATCAATTCGTCGAGCCTTCACCGCTACGCCTCCGCCGCCCTGGACGACTGGCATGTATGCAGCCGGAACAAAGCCCGCTTCGTCCGTGCCGCGTTGCGCATGAGCCGGGGATGCGAGCGGGTCGTTTGCGGCCACGTCGGGCAACTTCCCGTGGCCTGGCTGGCCCGCCGCCTCAATCCCCGCCTTCGTTACTATCTGGTCGCGCATGGCATCGAGGTCTGGCGGCAATTCAATCTCGCGGAGCGCCTCGCGCTGCGCGACGCGGAGCGAGTGCTCTGCGTCAGCGATTATACCCGCCGCGAACTGCTGAAGCATTGTCCGCTTCGCCGCGGCCGGGCCGTCGTGCTCCACAACACCCTCGATCCCCATTTTGACATCGCGGGCGGCACGCCGCTCGCGCAGTGCCCGCCGGTGATCCTTGTGGTCACGCGCCTTACTCACGATGACCGCTACAAGGGCGTGCAACATTTGATCGAAGCGATGCCGGCCATCCGGGCCGCGATCCCCGCCGCGACCCTGCGCATCGTCGGCCGCGGCGACGACCAGCCGCGCCTGCAGGCTCTGCGCGATGAACTCGGGCTGGCCGATGCCGTCGAATTCACCGGTTTTATCGATGACGCCTGCCTGGCGGAGGAAATGCGCCGGTGCCGTCTCTTCGCTCTGCCCAGCAAAAAGGAAGGCTTCGGCCTCGTCTTCGTCGAGGCGATGGCCCATGGCCGTCCGTGTCTCGGCGCCCGGGCGGGCGGCATTCCCGAGGTGATCACCAACGATACCGGCGTGCTGGTCGAATATGGCGACGTGCCCGGCATCGCTGCCGCGAGCGTCACCGCCTTGCAGCGGGACTGGGACGAACGCCCGATCCTCGAACGCGCCCGCCACTTTTCCTTCACCCGGTTCCAATCGCGCCTGGCCTCGCTCCTTTCGGCCAACGCAACGTCCGAATCCGACTCGATCTGAAGGTCCGCTTTCGTGCGGCGCTGCGCGCCCCGACCAGCAAAAACCCCGGGTTTCATTCCGCTCGTAAAATCGTTCCATGCTGGCACATCTCCTGATCCAGTGGCTGCGCCTCACCGCCAGCGTCGCCGGCCTGCTCGCGTTCGGAGGGGTGGCCGGCTGGGGCGCCACGCTGTTGTTTCTGCCCGGCCGCTTTGCCTTTCGCTGGATCGTTGTCACCCCCGTGGTGGGCCTCGCGGTTGTGACGGTGCTCGGTCTTCCCCTCTCGCTCCTCGGCCTGCCGGTTGGAACTTTCGTCCCCGGGTTGATGACGTCGCTCGCCGTCTGCGGCCTCACGGCGACGATTCTCTTGCGGCGGCGGCACCCGTTGCTGCGCCAAAAACGCGCCCTGGCCTATCTGCGCAGACGAGGCCTGCGCCTGCTCGTGTTGAGCGGACTAATCACTTCGCTTTCGTCCTACCTCATGACCGTCGAGGGCAGGACCGACGTGCGCGACTATTGGGGCTCGGGAGACTTTGCGGCGTATTGGGGAGTGTCGGACTACCTGCTGCTGCACGGCGCCAGCCGTCACGCCTACGAGACCCAGACGGAATTTCGTTCCGACGACATCCGGGACCATCTTTTTCTTCACGCCCGGTTGGGCAACATGGTCTATCTCGCGGAGGCCGCCAGCGTCTTCTCATCCGGCAAGCTCTATCGGGTGATAAATCCCGCGATCGTCGCCGCGATGATCCTGATCGTCGGCCTCGGCGCAGTCTGGCTCGAGACCATTCGCTGCCGCGCCATCTGGCCGCTGTTGATCGTCGCGTGCCACCCTTTTCTCTACTTTCTGCTCTATTTTTCCTATGCGAGCCAGGCGACCGGCGTGCTGCTCGGATTTGCCGGATTTCTCCTGGCCCTTGAGGCGGCCTTTGGGTTGCTCCCGGGCCCAGCCGCCGTCCGCGCGGGCATTGCCGCCGGCCTGCTCCTGGCCGCGGCCATGCTGCATCACCCGACAATCCCGCCAGTGATCGGCGTCATCCTGCTGGCACTGGTCTTCGCGACTTTTCGCGCCCCAAAGACAAAGCGCCGCTGGAATGTCTTGCTGGGGCTCGGTCTCTCGCTCCTGGCCACTACGTTTTACTACATTCCGGCGAGCTGGCGTGAGCTGACGTTCCTGAGCGGGGCCGAACTGCGGGGGTGGGAATGGAAAAGGTTGATTGGGTTCGGAGAAATCGCGGGATTTCGGACCGTCCTCGGTTACGAGCTGCCGTTTCCCCGGACCCAATTCGACTGGGCGCTCGACACGGCCGCCGGCCTCTTCTTGATCGGCGGCACTGTCCTGGCCGTGAACTGCCGGCGCAGCCGGTTGCTGGTGGGAACGCTGGGGGGCGCCTCGGCCGCGCTGGTCGCCGGCACTTTGCTCAAGGTTTTCCAACACGTGCCGAACGCGACGCACAACTACGTGAAAGCCGTTTCGCTCTTTGTTCTCATCCTGTTGCTCGCCTGCCTCGCGCGATGGGCCGACGCCCTGAGTCTGCCCTCGGCACGCCGGGCGGGCGCGCTGGTCCCGCTGCTGGTGGCGCTCTGGATCCCGACCGAACTGCGCGCCGTGCGCACCGGCAGCTTCCAACCGGTGCACTACACGGAGGCCATGGTCGAACTTGTCCATCGCCTTGTCGCAAGTGGAGCCTACGTCACCTTCCAGCCGGATCTCTATCTCGACGTGCAGAAGGAGGCCCCGCTCGTCCGGGATGCCGCCCGGCTCGACGAACGACTGGCCCCCGCCGGGAAACTTGTCGCCATTACCCGGGATCGTTCCGCCATTCGCGGCGATTTGGTCGACCGAGCCGGACCCTATTTTGCTTTTCGCCTCCCTCCCGCCGGAATTCCGGAATCGCGATGAAGCTCGCGATCGACCGGTCTCGTCCCGTCCCCCGGCCCCGCTTTTCGGATTCGCCGTCGGGGCCGACGGCGAACTCACTATCGACCATATGAACGCCGATGCCGCCAACCCTGCCGGGGAGGCTTCCGAACTCGTGCTCGAGGCCGGTCGCGCCGAGGCCCACTATTGGCGCGAACTGTGGCGCTACCGCGAACTGCTCGGGTTTCTCGCCTGGCGCGATGTCAAGGTCCGCTACAAGCAGGCCGCCTTGGGCGCCGCCTGGGCCCTGCTGCAACCCACCGTGCAGATGGTGATCTTCACTTTCGTCTTCGGCCGGCTGGCGAACATGCCGACCGGCGGCGTCCCCTACCCGCTTCTCGTGCTTGCCGGTCTCCTGCCATGGCAGCTTTTCGCCAATGCCCTTGGCGGTGTCAGCAACAGCGTTGTCGGCAACTCTCACCTGATCTCCAAGGTTTATTTTCCCCGCATGGTGGTGCCCATGTCCGCCCTCGCCGTCGCCCTCGTCGATTTTGCGATGGTGCTTGGCCTCTTCCTCCTCGTCTCGCTCTGCTATGGCTTCGTGCCGGGCTGGCAGTGGCTGCTTCTGCCCCTCTACATGCTCGTCGCGCTGCTGCTCGCGCTCGGCGCCGGGTTGTGGTTGACGAGCCTCACCGTCCGTTTTCGCGACTTTCGCTATCTCGTGCCGTTTTTCCTCCAGATTGGCGTGTTCGTGTCCCCGGTCGGATTCCGCACCGACTACTACCCAAACTGGCGCGCCCTCTTCGCCCTCAATCCGCTCACCGGCGTAATCAATGGCTTTCGCTGGTGTCTCCTCAACGGCAACCAATCGCTGGACCCGTTGACCTTGGGTTATTCCGTGCTCTTGACCGCCCTGCTCTTCGCCAGCGGCGTCTGGTATTTCCGGAAGACCGAACGCCAGTTTGCCGACGTCATATGAGCGCCATCTCCGTCGCCGGCCTCTCGAAGCGCTACTACATCGGCCACCAGGCGCAGCATGACACGCTGCGCGACACCCTGAGCCACGGCCTGCGCGGCCTGTGGTCGCGTTTTCGCTCGCGCGCGGCCCGCCGGGCGTCGACGCAGGAGGAATTCTGGGCGCTGCGCGACATTTCCTTCGAGGTGGCGAAGGGAGACGTGGTCGGGGTCATCGGCCGCAACGGCGCCGGCAAATCCACGCTGCTGAAAATCCTCTCGCGCATCACCGAGCCGACCGCCGGCCGCGTGAGCATCCGCGGCCGCGTGGCCTCGTTGCTCGAGGTCGGCACCGGGTTTCATCCCGAACTCACCGGCCGCGAAAACATTTTCCTGAACGGTGCCATCCTGGGGATGCGTCGAAGTGAAATCCGGCACAAGTTCGACCCGATCGTCGCCTTCGCCGAAATCGAACAGTTCATCGATACGCCGGTGAAGCGCTACAGCAGCGGGATGTATGTCCGGCTCGCCTTCGCGGTCGCCGCCCACCTCGAACCGGAGATTCTTATCGTCGACGAGGTCCTCGCCGTGGGCGACGCCGACTTTCAGGCCAAGTGTCTCGGCAAGATGGAATCCGTCGCGCAGGAGGAGGGCCGCACCATCCTGTTTGTCAGCCACAACATCGCGGCCATCGCGCGTTTCTGTCGCCGCGGCATCCTGCTCGACCGCGGTCGTGTGGTGCTCGACGGTCGCACCGACCTCGCGATCAACGGTTACGTCACGACCGGGCGGCACGCCGGGGGCGCCAGCATCGATCTCACCCGCGAGGGACACGCTCCGAACGCCCCGGTCAAGCTGCTCTCGCTCTCGCTCAACGCCGCCGCCCCGCTCGTCAACCGCCAGCCACTCACCATCGCCCTGCGCTTTGCGACCACCCGCCCGCTCGCCGGTGCCGGCTTCGGCATCGGTTTTTGCAGCGTCGATGGCCGCCGGGTGCTCACGCTCGAGAGCGACTATCACGGAAAATTCATTGCCCTCGAGCGCGCCGGCGCGCACGCCCTGGAGGTGACGGTGCCCGTCCTTGACCTCGTTCCCGGCCGCTATCGCGTCGATGTCGGCGCTTACGGCACCAGCCACGAGGGCTACCACTACGTGCCCGACTGCACGGTCGTGGACGTCCAGCCCGGCGCCACCACTCCGCCCCATTTGCACGGGATTTACGGGGACTGGCGCCCGCCGAGCGACTGGCGGCTCTCCTCCGCCTGATTCTCGCCATGAGCAATCCCCTGAAGAATTTCCTGCGCCCGCTCTGGCATCGCTACCGCCACTGGCGTTACCGCCGCCCGATGCCCAGCGAAACGTCGAAATGCCGTGCCCGCCTTGCCCCTTATTGCATTGGCGACGGCGTCGATCTCGGGTTCGGCGGCGACCCGATCACGCCTGAGGCGGTCCGGGTCGACATGCCTGCCCAATACGGCGCGGTCGGCCAATATCAAGCGCAGCTCCGCGGCGACGCCGCCGACTTGAAATGGTTTCGCGATGACTCCCTCGACTTCGTCTTTTCGTCTCACTTGCTCGAGGATTTCGAGGACACCCGCAGTGTCCTGCGCGAATGGCTGCGGGTGCTCAAACCCGGCGGCCGCCTTATCATCTATTGCCCCGACGAGCAGGTCTACCGCGAGCACTGCCGGAAAACGGGCTGGCACTACAACATTCACCACAAGCATGCCGATTTTTCCCTGAAGTTTGTCCAGGACCACCTCGCGGCGCTCGGTCCCGTGCGTTACCTCGTCGCGACTCCCGCGGTCGACGTTTACGGCTGGGACCTCGTCGCGGAAAAACTCCCACCCAAGCCCGGTTCGCCGGCATGAGCCCGGTCTCGCGATTCCCTCGTTCGTGAATCATCCGTCAGCCGGATCCGCCCCTGACGATGCCGGCGCGTTCCGCCGGGCCTACCGGCGGGTTTATTGGGCGCGCACCGACCTGCCGCGATGGCGTGAACTCGCGCGCATTCGCACCCTGGTCTATCTCGGTGGCGGCGGGATCGGCGACAGCCTCAACTGCTCCGCGGTCGTCCATGAGCTGAATCGCCGCGAACCGGGCTCCGTCTCGCTGATGACACCCCACCCGGAATTGTATCGCGGCGATCCCGGGATCCGTTCGCTCCACGCCTACGACTACGGGCTGGTCGAGTCGCTCCGGCGCTGGCAACGCCGCGTGGTCCATCCCGTCTATCGCATCCCGCAGGAACAGCCGCCGCGCGTCCCCATGCCGGCCGACCATGTGGTCGCGCAACTCTGTCGCAGCGCCGGGCTGACTGGCGGGGTCGACCTGCGCCCCTACTATCATTTTCAAACCGGCGAAAAGGAACGTTTCGCCAGTTACGCTGGCGCTGTCGTCGTCCAGTCCTCCTGCTTGAACGCCCGGCACACCCTGCCGGCCAAAAACTGGCCCATCGAACGGATGCAACAGGTGGTCGACGCGCTCCGCCCGCACCACCGCCTCGTGCAAACCGGGCATCGCGACGACCTCGTGTTACGCGGCGTCGAGGATCTGCGTGGCACCCTGGCGTTGCGCGAGGTCGCCGCCCTGCTCGCCCAGGCTCGTTTTTTTGTCGGCCTCGTCGGCTTCCTGATGCACCTCGCGCGCGCGGTCGGCACCCGGGCGGTGATCGTCTACGGCGGCCGCGAGCATCCCCTGCAATCGGGCTACGTCGCCAACGAGAATCTCGTCGGCGTCGCGGCCTGCGCTCCCTGCGGCATCGACGACGAATGCCGGATCGGCCACGGCTGCATGCAGCAGATTCTGCCGGCGCACGTCCTCGCCGCCGTTGGCCGCCTCGAAACCCGGCTCGGCGCCTCACTCGAAACCGCCGCCGTGAGCCTGGACTGATCCCGTGTCCGCCCCGAAATCATCGCGCGACCTGGTGCTCGGCCTTGTCCATGGCTATCCCGCCGCCATGGCGCGCCCGTTTCTCGATTCACTCCGGCGGGTCGCACCGCATGCGGAGGTCATCCTTGCCAGCAGCGAGATTTCCGCCGCCACGCGCGACGAACTGCGCGCCCGGCGCTGCACGCTTCTGCCCTATCGGTATTATCGCGCGCGGTTTTTCGGCCGGAAGATCTGGCCCGGCAATACCCGCTGGGCCCGCCTCCATACCCGCTATGCCGCGTGGATCAACGCGCTCCCGGGCCTCACCGCCGAGGCCAGGCTCCTCTGGCGCGCCCGCACCGTGCGTCACTTCCTCGATCCCAACACGCGGCGTTTCGTCGAGTTCTACCTTGCCTTGCGCCATGTCCTTCCCGACTGCGATCGCGTGCTCTTGAGCGACATCCGCGACGTCGTTTTTCAAGCCGATCCGTTCGCCCTCATCACCGAGCCGGGAATTCTTTATGGCCTTGAGGACGCGAGCGTCACCATCGGCAGCCATTGGGCCAACTCGCTCTGGGTGGAGCGCGTAGGCGGCGCCACGCTGCGCGACGCCCTCGCTCCGGAACGCGTCTCGTGCGTCGGCGTCGTGCTCGGTTCCGGTCCGGTCATCGCCGCATACCTGGCCCTGGTCGTCGACGCCCTCACCTCGCCCGGCATCAACGTCGCCAATTTTCACGGGGCCGACACCGGCGCGCATAACATCGTCGTCCGCCGGCGCGCGCTTCCCAATGTTCGCTTCGCCGATTTCGAGAACGGCGGCATCGTCAACCTGCACGGGCTCAATCCCGCCTCGATCCGCTGGACGGCCGACGACCTGCTCAGCGACGCCCACGGCCGGCCCTTCGCCGTGGTCCATCAATATGACCGCCATCCGGAAGTCGCCTCGCGGCTCCTCGCGCGGCTCGGTGTGGCACCCGCCGAGCACAAGCCGTCCGACTTGTTCTTTCACCGCTGATCCCGTGCGTCCGCTCAAACGCCTCATCAACCGCCTGACCGGTCACGGACCGAATCGCGTCGCGCCTTTCTCTCAAATCGTCGCCGCACGCCACACCCGCTCTCGCGGCATCCATCAGCCGGAGGGATTCAATGGCGTCCTGTTTTCGGAACCGGGCGACTCCAGTGTTTATTCGCCGGGCCAGGCCCTGCTGGGTCAGCCGGGCAGCGGCGAAATGATCGACGGGCGCCCGCGGTATCTGGCCGGCGGCATTCCACCACCCCAGGAAAAAATCCTCTACAGCCTCAGCGACGCCGGCGTCATCGGGGCCGACGGCGTGGTTTACTGCCCGCTCACCCGGATGGCCGTTGTCGAATCGATGCGCTCTTGGACAACGGCGGTCGAGCGCCACCCGGTGCTGGCGGCGCCGCGTGTGCCGGCTCCCGTCCCGCTCCCTGGCTGCACCCTGAACCTCGCGCTGCTCAGCGCCGAGGGATTTTATCATTTCCTCGTCGAGAGCCTGCCCCGACTCTGGCTGGCGCGCGCCCAGCGGCCGCAGGTCCACCATATTCTCGTCAACGGCACGCAGGGTTCGTTTCAGGAAAAATGGCTCGTTCGCGCGGGCCTCGATCCGGCTCGGCTCGTGTGGGTGGAGGGTCTCGCGCACTTCCGTTGCGAACAGTTGCTCTTTGCCAACTACCTCATGCGCGACTATCAGCCCACGCCGTGGATCTCGTCCGCCCTCCACGTGTTGCTCGACGCCACGCCGCCGCTTTCACCCGGTCGCCGCCGGCTCTGGCTCAGCCGGGCCGACGCCCGCAGCCGCCAGCCCGCGTGGGAGTCGGCCCTGCTTGCCCAGCTCCCCGGCTTCGAACGCGTCACGCTCGCCGATCTCGCCCCGGTCGCACAGATCGCACTGATGCGCGATGCCGCCGCCGTCGCGGGGCCACACGGGGCCGGTCTCGCCAATCTGGTCTTCTGTGCGCCCGGCACCCGGGTGATCGAGCTCTTTCCGGACGCAAACCGTCAACCCATCTACGGCCGGCTCGCCAGCATCGGCCGGCAACCCTACGCGTGGGCGGTGGTGGATTTCTCCACCGCTCCGCCGGCTGGCCTCGCCTCCGCCATCGCTGCTTTCGCCTCCGGCTGACATGTCCCTGCTCGGCCACCTCAACGTCCGGTGGATCAAACTGCGCGTGGCGTTTTACGCCCGCACCTTGCGCAGCCTGCGCCGCAGCAATGTCGCCTGGCTTGCCCTCGATCGCGCCGGCATCGGCGGGCATGGACTCGACCTGCTGCGATTCGACTTCGCGCCTGACCTTCAGCAGCCGTCGGCATGGGGCCACGGCCGGCCGTCACACCCGGAACTGCAGGCCTGGCTTCAGCCCCACCTCGGCTCCTGCGTCGCGCAGGCCCGGCGTGCCCTCGCGTTCCTCCCCGAACTTGCCGGCCTGCCGGCCGTGCCGGCCGCCGGCGCGCCGCTCGCCTGGCAAAACATGTTCCAGACGGCGCTCGACCTCGCCTGCGACTACGGGACGCTGCGTGACCGGCCCCCGCGCAAATACATCGAGGTCGGTTCCGGCCTCTCGACGCACCTCGCCGATCTCGCCCGGAAAAACGGCCGGCCGTTCGAGATCGTCTCGATCGATCCGCAACCCCGGGCGGAAATCGCCGGCATCGCCGACCGGATCATCAACCGCCGCTTCGAGGATTCGCTCGATGTGATCCTGTCCGAGACCGGGCCCGATACCGTCCTCTTCATCGACGGGAGTCACTACACGTTTCCCGGGAGCGACGTCACCCGGTTTTTTCTGGACGTGCTGCCGCGGCTCCCGGCGGGCACCCGCGTCCATGTCCACGATATATATCTTCCCGACGACTATCCCCCGCGCCATCTGAACCGCCTGTGGAACGAGCAATATCTTCTGGCCGCCTGGTTGCTCGGCGGCGGCGCCCGGGTGCGTCCGCTCCTCCCCGGCCACTGGCTCGCCGGACAACTCGCCGCCTCGGGCGTGCCCGGCTGGATGGCACCGCCGCCGGCGGGTTTCCTCGCGGCCTGGACCGCCCTCCCTGACGCTTCCTGCTGGTGGATGGAAATCACGTGACGACCGCCCTCCTCGTCCCCTGCTTCAACGCCACGCGCTTTCTGCCGCGCCTGCGGGCCCAGGTCGACCGGCTCGCTCCCGCCTTCGACGAGGTCCTGCTTGCCGACGACTGCAGCCGCGACGCCACGGTCGCGGAGGCGGAGGCGCTCGGTTTCCAGGTTCTTCGCCTGCCGGAAAATCTCGGTCCCGGCGGCGCCCGCAACGCCCTGGCCCGCGCCTGCACGGCGGAATGGATTCATTTTCACGACGTCGACGATGAAATCGCCCCCGACTATCTCGCGCAGGTTAGCGCGGCCGCCGGTGCCTGCGATGTCGTGCTGCACTTCGTCGAGTTCATCGACGAGGAAACCCGCTCCCTGCAGGTCCGCTGGTTGCCCGATGCGGCGGCGCTCGCGGCCGATCCCGCCGCCACGCTGTTGCGCTCGCCCTTGCCGACGATGAGCAGCTTTCTCCGCCGCTCCACCTTTCTCTCCACCGGCGGCTTCAACGAGGAACTGCGCTGCTTCGAGGACGGCGACCTGCATCTCCGTCTTGGAACCGGCGGCGCCCGCCTCGTCGTCGTGCCCGCGGTGCTCGAGTGGAGCCTCCGGCATGGCCACGGCGCCGGGGCCAACCAGCGCTACTGCTATCAATGCCGGCTGCAATTTCTCGAGGGCTATGCCGCGGCGTTGCCGTCGCGCCTGCACGCCGCGATCGCGCTCGAGGCCGAGCGCGCGGCCACGATGCTTGTCCGCCTCGACGATCTCGCCGGGGCCCGCCGCGCCGTGGCGCTGGCCCGCCGGCTCGGGCGGCGGGTGCCGTCGACCGCCAATCCCGTCGTCCAGGCGCTGCGGCCGTTTCTCCCCGCCACCACCCTGCTCCGCTGGCAGGACCGGCGGCGCAACCGAACGTGAACGAGCGCCGGAATCCGTCCCGTGCGATTCTCGGGGTCGGCGGCCTGCTCGGCCACGATGCCAATGCCGCGCTCCTCGTCGACGGCCGCCTCGTCGGTGCCGTGCAGGAGGAACGGCTGACCCGCCGCAAGCACGATGGCGCCTTTCCGCATCGCGCGATCGCGGACTGCCTGGCCCAGGCCGGGCTCGGCGCGAACGCGGTCACCGACGTCGTCTTTGCCGAGAAGCCGCTGCAGTCCCATCTCTTCAACGTTTCCGGTCTTCCCGGGAATGCCGTCACCCGGGCACTCGGGCGTCTCCTGCCCGAGCGCTGGCCCGGTCTCTACACCCAGCCGGCGCGCGCCCTCCTGCCCCGCGCCCGCTTTCACTTCGCCTGGCATCACCTCACTCATGTGGCGGGGGCGTTTCATTCGTCCCCATTTTCCCGCGCCGCCTTCCTGTGCGTCGACGGAAAAGGCGAGGACTACAGCGCCAGCATGGGTGTCGTCGATCGCGGCGAGCTGAGGATCCTGCGGGAGCAAACCTACGAGAACGGCCTCGGCATGTTCTACACGCTCGTCACCCACTACCTCGGCTTCCTCTCGTTCGGTTCCGAATACAAGGTGATGGGCCTGGCTCCCTACGGCCGGCCGGCCTTCGTCGACCGGCTCACGACTCTGTTTACAACCGATGCGCACGGCGGCTTCCGCCTGCGGGCGTCGGTGCGGTTCGACTGGCCGTCGCTCATGGCAGCGCTGCCCCTCGTCGCGCGGGCCACGGACGTGCCGGTGCGCGAACCGTCGGCTCCGCTCGTCGCGGCGCACCTCGATATCGCCGCTTCCCTCCAGCAGATTTTCGAGGACGAGCTTTTCAAGATGGCGCGCTTCGTTCGCACCGAGACCGGCGAAACCAACCTCCTCTTCTGCGGCGGTTGCGCCCAAAACTGCGTGGCCGCCGGCAAGCTCCGCTCCGCGGCGATTTTTCCGCGGCTGTTCAATTCCCCCGTGGGCGGCGACATGGGCAGCGGCCTCGGCGCCGCCCTCCTCCTTGCGCGCGAACTCCACCCCGGCGACCTCGCGCTCGACTTCAACGGTTTCTATCTCGGCGGCGAACCCGGGCCCGCTCCGGCCGGGGCCCAGCCGTATCGTGTCGCGTTCGACGGCGATTTGTTCGACTTCATCGCCGGCGAACTCGCCGCGGGGCGCATCGTCGCGTGGGTGCGGGACCGGATGGAACTCGGCGCCCGCGCCCTTGGCGCGCGATCGATCCTCGCGGACGCGCGATCGCCCGGCATGCAATCGCGTCTCAATCTCGCGGTGAAATTTCGCGAATCGTTCCGCCCCTTCGCTCCCCTGATCCTGGCCGAGGACTGCGCCGACTGGTTCGACACTGCCGAACCCGGCGACTTCATGCAATACACCGCGTATCTCGCGCCCGCCCGCCGCGCGCCGCAGCCGGCGAGCTTTCCGTCGCTGCGCGCCCGGCTCGACTTTCCGCGGTGCGCGATCGCAAGCGTCGTCCATGTCGACTATTCGGCCCGCCTCCAAACCGTCACTCGCACCCATCATCCCGCCATGCACCGCCTGCTCACGGCGTTCAAGGCGCTGACCGGCGTGCCCATCCTGATCAATACCAGTTTCAACGTCTCGGGGCAGCCGATCGTGCGCACTGCCACGGAGGCGTGGGAATGCTTTCTCAACACCGACATCGACCTCCTCGTGCTCGACGATCAGGTCTTTCGCAATCCCCTCCGGAAAACCCGCGCGGAAAAACTCTCATGGCTCGCGCAATTCGCCGCCTCGGCCTGAAGCTCGTCGCGGCGTGTCTGCGGCTGTTTGGCCGCCCCGCCCCGGCCGGCTGGCGGCGCAGCACCCGGTCCGCCGCGCTGCGCCACCGTTGAATTTCCGCCTTTCCGCCCATGACCATGCGTCACGTTGTCCTTCAATTCATGAGGCGCCTTCGCGCCCGCCGGACCGGTGCCCGGATCGAGGCGCCGAAGTATCTCGGGCCGGGCATCGACTGGCACTGCGGTGCCCGCGCGGCGCAAACTCGCGGGCGGCTCGCACTCGGCGCACGCGCCTGGATCGAGCAGGGCGTCGTATTGAACGCCTTCGGCGGCACCATCCAGATCGGCCGTGATGTGTTTGTCGGGCCGCACGCCACGATCTACGGTCACGGCGGGGTTGAGATCGGCGATTGCTGCCTCATCGCGATGCACTGCCGCATCATTTCGTCGAACCACGCCGTGCCCCCGTTCGGCACCGATATCCGGTCGCAACCCGATGAACTCCTGCCGACGAAGATCGGCCGTGACGTCTGGCTCGGCGCCGGCGTGACGGTGCTCGGCGGCGTGACGATTGGCGACGGGTGCATCGTCGGCGCCGGCGCGGTTGTCACCAAGGATTTGCCCGCCGGTTCGATTTCCCACGGCGTGCCCGCCGCGATCAAGGGCTGGCGCAGCGGAAGTCCGGACTCCGGCGCACCGCGCTGAATCATGGTCACGTTGGACCAACCGCGACCTATCCCAACCGGGAGATCCGGGGTGCCCGCATCCCGCTTTCCTTCCTGGCCGCCGCCCGCTGTGACACCACTGTGAAGGTCAGCGTCGTTGTTCCCACGCATGATCCCGATCCCGGGCGGCTTCGTCGCACGCTGCTCGGCCTGTGCGCGCAGACGTTGCCCGGCACCGAATGGGAAACCATCCTGGTCGACAACGCGTCCACCCGTTTTCCCGCTCCCGATTTTTTCGCCGATTGTCGTCCCTCGTCGCTCGCGATCGTCTCCGCGCCCGAACTCGGTCTCACGGCCGCCCGCCGCCGCGGCCTCGCCGCCGCCCGCGGAGACTTCGTCGTGCTCGTCGATGACGACAACGTTCTCGCACCCGACTATCTCGCCCAAGTCGCGCGCCTTTTCGCTGCACATCCCGAACTCGGGGCACTCGGCGGTCTCAGTCTGCCGGAGTTTGAAATGCCACCGCCGGCCTGGGCCGCGGAGTTCTTTCCGTTGCTTGCACTGCGCGTTCGCATCCCGTCTCCGGCGATTTCCGGTCTGCACCGCGCCGCCGGGGGCGGACAATTCCTCTACCCGGCCTGCGCTCCGATCGGCGCGGGCATGGCACTCCGCCGGGAGGCCGCCGCCGCCTGGTCCGCCCAGGCTGCCGCCGGCGCCCCCTCCGACCGCCGCGGCCGCGCGCTGACTTCGGGAGGCGACAACGACATTGTGCTCACGTTGCTGCACGCCGGCTGGAAGGTCGGCTGCTTTTCGGAACTCGTGCTCACCCACCTCATTCCCGCCGGCCGGCTCGACGCCGGCTATCTCGCCCGGCTCAACCGCGGCATCCAGCACTCGTGGGTCGAGGTCCTCGCCCGCCACGGCGCCAGCGGCTGGCCGGCCATCTCCTCGTGGACGCTTCCCCTCCGCCAAGCCCGGATGTGGTGGCGTCATCGCGCGTGGCACGGTCCGGCGGAACGGATCCGCTGGCAGGGCGCCTGCGGGCATTTCGAAGGCCGGGTCCGCCGCGTCTCCGCACCATGATCACCGCCAACGATCGTCGCGCCCGCGCACTTGCGGCCATTCCCCCGCCGACGACGCAATACCGCAAGCCGCCACTGACCCCGGGCCGGCTGGCCTATCTCCTCTATCACGCGCCCCGCGGAATTTTGCAGCGCGGCCTGCTTCGGACCATGCGCGATGGGTGGGCGCGGCGCCGCCTCGCCCGCGCCGTGCCCGGCTTCGAGCTGCCGGAGCCGCCTGCCGCTGCCGGCGCGGAACCGCTCGCGCTGCACCTGCTCATCGGCACCCGCTATCTCGCCGAGGCCTGCCTCGTGTCGCATTCGTTCGCCTGGGCTGCCAGCCGCCCGGTCGTCCCGAATTTTTATGACGACGGCACGCTCACGCCGGCCGATCGTGCATTGCTCCATGCCAAGCTTCCGCGTGCGCGTTTTTTTCTGCAGGATGAAATCGCCGCCCGGCTCGCCGCCCGGCTCCCCGTGGAGCGCTTCCCCTGCCTCCGTCACCTGCGCCCCGCTTATCCGCACATCCGCAAGCTGACTGACATTCACCTGTTCCCGGGCGAATGGAAATGCGTCAGCGACGCCGACGTTCTGTTCTTTGCCCGGCCGGTCCAGCTCCTCGAGCTTCTCGCGGCCCCGCGCGCCTGCCACATGGTGGATGTCGCGCCGGCCTACGGCGCGCCGCAGGCTGCGCTCGACGCGCTCGCCGGCCGGCCCGTGCACCCGCGGATCAACGTCGGCCTCTGTCACCTGCGCACGCCGGACATCGATTGGGATTTTGTCGAACATTGCGCCACCACGCTGCTCGCCGCTCACGGCTTCAGCTATTATCTCGAGCAGGCCCTGACCGCCATTCTGCTGGCACGCTCCGCTGCCGTGCCTCTCGACGAAAGTTATCTCGTCTATCCCGACCGCGCCATCGCGCTCCGCGCCGACCGGGCCGCACTGCACTACGTGAACGAGTCGCGCCGGTTCTACTACGAGTTTGCCTGGCGCCAGGTCCTCGAACGCCCGCCGGCATGAGCCTGAGCCTTTCCATCGTTCTCCCGGTCTACAACCGCGTGCCGCTGCTCGCACATCCGCTCGCCAGCCTGCGCGCCGCCGCGGCCGCGGCCCCGGGCCTCGAGTGGGAGGTCATCGTGGTCGACGACGGATCGACGGAGGACGTTTCCGCCGTAACGGCCGCCTTCGCCGATCTGCCGATTCGCCTGCACCGGCAGGAAAATCGCGGCCTGCTCGGCGCCCGCCTTGCCGGCCTCGCGCTCGCACGCCATGAGGCCGTGCTTTTTCTCGACGCCGACGACCTGGTGGCTCCCGGAAAATTCGCGCGCCAATTGCCCGCACTGCGCAACGCCGACGTGACTTATGGCGACGTCGGCCGCATGGAACTGCCGCCGCCCGGGCAACCGCCGCGGGAAATCCGGGCCGATGCGCCGCTGGCCTCGTGCCCCGATCCGGCGGAGTTCTACCTCGGATTGCAGCCGGCGCCACACAACCCGATTTTCCGCCGCGGCTATCTGAACGCCGCCGTGGCCGGGGCGTTTTTCCCCGCGGCCCGCACCTACGATTCCATCGCGGAGACGTGGTTCTACTATCAACTCGCCGTGCATCCCGCGCGAATCCTGCACGTGCCCGGCATATGGACCATCGTCGGCGATCATCCCGGCGAGCGTGTCAGCCGGGCGTGGGAGCGGCAGGCGTGGGCCGCCCTCGCGCTCATGCGGATGTTCATGCGGCACTGCCCGGTGGCGCCCGAAACCGAGGCGGCCCGCCGGCGCGTCGGCCTCTGCGCGTTCGGCTCGTGGCGCGCGCTGCCGCACGGCTTTCACGGATTTCCCGTCGACGACTTCCTCGCGGTCTGGCGCGCCGCGCCCCGCACCCCGCTGGCCGCGCTGGGCGGCCGCGGCTATCGACGACTCGCCACCGTGACCGGCCCCGTGCTCGCCGGCCGGATCCTTCGGCGCTGGCAACGGCCGGCCTACTCGCGAATCCGCACCCTCGACGCCACCCAGCTCGCCGCTCTGGTCCATGGTTGAACCCCTCGTCAGCATCCTGGTTCCGTCGCATAACAGTGCGCGCTGGCTTCCCGCCACGCTTGGTTCGGCACTCGCACAAACCCACCCGGCCTGCGAAATCATCGTCGTCGACGACGGTTCCACCGACGAGAGTGCGGCGGTGGCGGAAAGTTTCTCGGACCGCGGAGTCCGGGTCGTGCGCCAGCCGCAGCACGGTGCCGCCGGAGCACGCAACGCGGCGCTGCGCGAGGCCCGTGGCGAATTCGTGCAATTCCTCGATGCCGACGACCTCCTCGCCCCCGAAAAGATCGCCCGCCAGCTGACGGCGCTCTCGGCGGCACCGGGCGGCATGCTGGCCTCCGGCCCATGGGGTTCTTTCGCGGGCGAGGCAGCCCAGGCCGAATTTCGTCCCGAGGCGGTTTGGGCCGACCTCGCGCCCGTCGACTGGCTGGCCACGTCGTGGTCTGGCGGCGGGATGTTTCCGCCGGTGGTCTGGCTCGTGCCCCGCGCGCTCGCGGAATCGGCCGGGCCGTGGAACGAGACGCTCTCGCTTGACGATGACGGCGAGTATTTCACCCGCGTGCTCCTGCGTTCCCGCGGTGTCCGGTTTGTCCCCGGCGCGCGCTCCTTTTACCGGCGCCACGACGGCTCCCGCGTGAGCGCCGGCCGCGGCCGGCGGGCCGCGGAATCCTCGTTCGCCAGCGTCGAACAAAAGGAGCGCCACCTGCTCGCCGTCGATGATTCGCCGCGCACCCGGCGCGCGCTTGCGCTGCACTGGCAGCGCTTTGTCTGGGAGCAAATCGCCGCCGCCCCCGATCTCGCCACCCTGGGCCTCGCACGGATGCGCCACCTCGCCGCGGATCTACCCGCCCCCGACGGCCCTCGCGCCTATCGCCTGGCGGCCCGGCTGCTCGGCTGGCGTCGCGCCCGCCGCCTGCAGCTTGCCGCGCAACGTTTCATGCACCGGTGAAGATACTTCTCGCCTGCCAGCAGTCGCCTCACGTCTACCCGATCCCGGCCTACCGGTTCTGGCGAACCTACTTTGTCGAAGGCCTGCGCGAAGCGGGCCACGAGGTGATCGAGGTGCCCGGGGCGGACTGGGCTCGCGGTCTGCTGCCGCTTGCCGCACGGGAACTGGACCGTTGGCGCGACGAGATCTGGTCGCGAACGCTTGCGCTGGCGCAGGCGACGCCGGCGCTCGACCTGTTTCTCGGCTATCTCTATCCGCAACAGATCGAACCTGCCGCCGTGAGCTCGCTCCGACGGGGCGGCGTGCCGGCCGTGAATTTTTTCTGTGACAACGTTCGCGAATACCGGCGGTTGCCCGCCGCTTTCGCCCCGTTCGATCTGCACTGGGTTCCCGAATTCGACGCTCTTCCGCTCTATGCCGCGCGTGGCTGGCGAACGGTGTTTGCACCGATGCCGTGCTGGGTGCCGCCCGCCCGCCGTCAGGTAACCGACCGTGACGAAAACCACCTCGCTTTTATTGGCCGCCGGGACGCACTGCGCGCCGGCCTGCTCGCTTCCGTCGCCCGGAGTGGATTGCCGCTGGCGATCCACGGGGCCGGCTGGTCCGGTGCCGAGGCCTCCGCCTCAAATTCCCCCGTGCGTCCAGCCTGGTCGGCGCGCTTTTCGGACTGGGCCGATTTCGTGCGTCGCCAGGGAGTCGGCCGCGCCTGGCGACGCCTTCGGTCGCGTCGGGGGCGTGACGTCGCGGAAGCCGCCTTCGATTTCGATCCGTGGTGGCGTCCGCTGCCCGGCGACGACGCCTATGCCGACATTCTTGCCCGCAGCGCGGTTTCGCTCGGGATCAATCGCTACCCGGGTTTCGACGGGCCCGGCCGGTCGCCTCCAACTTATTCCCGGCTGCGCGACATCGAAGCCCCGATGCTCGGTGCCTGCTATCTTACGGAACGCGCGCCGGGCTTGGAGCGCCTCTACGATCTGTCTCGCGAGATCGAAACCTACGGCGACGCCGATGAACTCATCGCCAAGGCTCGGGCGTTGCTGCACGATCCCGCCCGCCGCCGCGGCCTGCGCGTTGCCGGGCAGAAGCGCGCCCTTCGCGAACACTCCGTCGGCCAAAGCCTCGCCCGCATCGCCACCGCCCTCGGCCAGCCCGCCCGCACCTGACCCGTGAAAACCACCCTTCATCTTTACGATCTCAAGCCTGCCGCGGCCTCGCGCTGGATTCCGGGCGATCAATATCCCCGCGCGCTGGCCCGTGCGTTGATGCGGCCCTGGCGCGGGCGCCCGCCCGGCGGTCTCGCCAAGGTCACGCAAAATCTTTGCCTCGGCCTCGATCGCATCGGCCAGCCGTGGCAGTTGCACGCCCGGCCCGAACTGCCCCGCGGTGATGAGCCGCTTGGCATCCTCGACGGTCCCGTCGACGTTGTCCGGCGGATGGCTCGCGACCACCGCGCCATGACGGGCGTGGGTGTGATCGGCTTCCCCGACCAATGGCCGGCGATGTTCGAGGAAACCCGCATCTCCTGTCACCTTCAGGCCTGCGAATGGGCCGCGGCCTACTATCGACCGTATTACGGCAGCCGGGTTCGCATCTGGCCGGTCGGCATCGACACCGACGCCTGCGCGCCCGGTTCCGCCAGGGCCCGGGAATTCGACTTCCTCGTCTACAACAAACTGCGCTGGCCGCAGGAGCTGCCCGAACCCGGCCTGCGCGACCGCGTGCTCGCGGAGCTCCAGCGGCGCGGCCTCACCTATTTTGAAATTGGCTATGGCCGGTATCCCAAGGGCCGCGAGAATTCTTATCACGCCCTGCTCGGCCGCAGCCGGGCCATGCTTTTCCTGTGCGAAAACGAAACGCAGGGCATCGCCTACAACGAGGCGCTGAGCATGGGCGTGCCGATGCTCGCGTGGAATCCCCGCCGGTGGCTCGACCCCAACCGCCACGCGCACCAACTGGGCGACTGCCCCGCCAGTTCGGTCCCGTATTGGGACGAACGGTGCGGCGAACAATTCCACCAGCTCGCGGAACTCCCGGATGCATTGGACCGCTTTCTCGAGCATCTCCGCGCCGGCCGCTATGCCCCGCGCGACTACATCATGGAAAACCTGACCCTCGCCGCCTGCGCCCGGCGCTATGTCGAACTCCTGGAGGAAAACATCCCATGAGCTGGATGCTCGATGCAGCCCGCGCCGTGCGCCATGCGCCGGTCCTTCGCCACGCCGAGCCGCTTTGGCGTCGAGTCCGCCCGCTCTTTCACCGTCTGCTCGATCTCCGCGGCCGCGGCGTGCCGGTGGACGTCGGCCATGGACGCACGCTGCGAATCCCGGCGGTTTTCACCGGCGCGGTCGGCGAGTGGGCCGGCTACGAGCCGGAATGCGCCGACATGGTCGCCGGCTGGGCCGCCGCCCATCCCAACGGCGTCATGCTCGATCTCGGCTGCGCGATGGGGATGTTCGCGACCCTCGCCCTGCAATACGGCTCCGGGGTCAGAGTGATCGCCGCGGACGCCGACGATGCCAGCCTCGCGTGCACCCGTCGTTTCGCCCATCGGGATGCGGGCCGCCTGTCGCTTCTCTGGGGACTGCTGGATCGCGCGCAACCGGTTCCTGCCACGCTGCAAGAGGCTCTGGCGCGCACCGAGGAACGGCTTCGCGCGCCCGAACTTGCCCGCGGTCTCGCCGCGACTCGCTACGTTTGCCTGGAAGACGCCGGCGCCGCGGCGCTGCCGCATTACAGCCTCGACGGGCTTGGCACCGCCACCGCGCTGCCACCCGGCCCGCTGCTCATCAAATGCGATGTCGAGGGCGCGGAGCTCTTCGTGCTGCAGGGCGCCGCCGGTCTCATCGCCGCCCGTCGTCCCACCCTGTTGCTGAGCGTGCATCCGCCCGCCCTGCCCAAGCACGGGCATTGCGTGGCGGACGTCGCCGCCTTTCTCACCGCGCATCGCTACGCCTGGCGTGTCATCGCGTTCGATCACGAGGAGCACTGGCTCGCCGAGCCGGCCGCGTGAATCGGGAATTCAACCGCGCGCCGGGCGCTCCCGCGCACCGCGCGGGGACGCTTTGGGTCGGCAACGCCGGTCTCGTTTTCATTTTCGCTCCACCCACGCGCGGCCCTTGCGCAGCACCGGACTCGTGATCGCCATTCCACTTCGCCCGCCCATCAATTCCCCGCGTCACGACGAACCGGTGGCCGCCATCTCGTCGGGTCAACGCGAATTCGCCCCCGACCTCGTTCGCGCCGTGGCGACCGTCTTGCTGGTGATGTTGCACGGGCTGATGATCCAGGCGCCCTCGTTTGGGCCGTCGTGGTGGGCGCTCGCTTCGTTGACCGCGCTGGCGAAGCTCTGCGTGCCGCTGTTTTTGCTGCTGAACGGCTACCTCATGATGCGACGGCCCATCGCCGACCTCGGCGCCTTTTACCGCCATCGGTTCGGGCGGATTCTCCTCCCGCTCGTGTTCGCCACCGTGCTTGGCGTTGTGGTGCGCCAATTCGGTCGGGACGAAACCCTGCCGGCGCGCGAGTTTGTCCGCATCCTGCTCGGCTTCCCCGCCTATTATCACCTCTGGTTCCTGCTCCTGATGCTTCCGCTCACGCTGGCGACGCCCTGGCTGCAACAACTGGCCGCCGCCATGACGCCCGGCACGTTCCGCATCTTTCTCTGGTCGTTCGGCCTGAGCCTCGTCTGGCCGACGTTGTCACGGGTCGTCGACGCCTACGGTATTCCCGACAGCTATTTTGCCGGCGTGGGTTATGCGGCGTTCCTCGTCATCGGCGGCCGGCTCGGCCGCCGGCCGCTTGGGCCGCGGGAACTCGCCGTTTGTCTTTGGATATTCGCGCTCATCTGGATCGCCGACATTTTTGGCACCCGCTTCCTGACCACGGCGCCCGGCGAGCGGCAGGAAACGCTGCTGCACTTTCTGCGCCCGCAGGTCGTGGCCCAAAGCGTCGTCGCGTTTCTGCTCCTTCTCCACGTGGGCCGAGCGTTCCCCGTCCAACGATTTCCGCGGTTTTGTTCCAGCGTGCGTCTCGTCAGCCGCTACAGCCTCGGCATCTATTTGCTGCACGCCTTCGTGCTCGATGTCGTGTGGAGCCCACGAATCTCGCCGGCGATGGCGGGCGCCGGACCAGCCATCCATATTCCCGTGGCGATCGTCGCGTCGCTCGGCCTTTCGGTGCTGATCGCCCGCCTGCCGCTGCTGCGCCGAGCCGTCACCTGACATTCCCGTGGCCCGCATCGCCATCTATATCGGCCGTCATCTTTGCACGGCTCCGCGACCGCAAAAGGAGGCCGAGGCACTCGCCGCCGCCGGCCACGAGGTTACGGTGCACGGCGTGAGCTATGACCCGATCTACGCCAGCCGGGACCAACAACTGGCCGCGGGCAAACGCTGGCGCTGGGAACCCGTCGCGGATTTTTCATCGCATGCACCGGGCCGCCGGCTGGCGTGGTTGGCCTGCCGCCTTCGTCATCGCGCCGCCAAATCCTGGTTCGAACGAAGCGGCCGCGTCACGGCTGACGTCTGGGGCTACGCGAATCGCGCCCTCGCCCGCCATGCGGCACGCCGGCCCGCCGACCTGACGATCGTGCACGCCGAGGGCGGCCTGTGGTTCGGGCGGAGGATGCAGGAGGATGGTGCGCGCGTGGGGGTGGACTTCGAGGACTGGTTTTCCCGCGACCTCACGCCCGCCCAGCAACGCGGGCGGCCCGTCGCCGTCCTTGCCGCATTGGAGGAAGAACTGCTCCGCCACTGCCACTACCGGCTGACGACCTCCCGGTCTCTCGCTGCGGGTCTGGCGGGAGCCTACGGCGTCTCGGCTCCCGCCGTCGCCTACAACACGTTTCCCTCCGGCTTGCCTCCGCCTTCGCCGGCATCGCGCCCCACGGTGTCGCTCCACTGGTTTTCCCTCGTGCTCGGGCCTGAGCGCGGCCTCGAGACGCTGGCCGCCGCCCTGCCGCATCTCTTGGGCGACTGGCGGCTCCTGTTGCGCGGCGAAACGTCGCCTGGTTATCGGCAGCAATGGCTCGGGCTGGTCCCCGCGGCCTTGCGCCCCAGGATTCAATTCCTGCCGACCGTGCCCGCCGGCGAACTGCCCGCCCGGCTCGCCGAGCACGACATCGGGCTTGCGCTCGACGTCAGCGCGATCCCCAGCCGCAATCTCACGATCACGAACAAGCTGTTTCACTATCTGCAGGCCGGCCTCGCGGTCGCCGCCAGCGACACTGCCGGCCACCGCGAAGCCCTCGACATCGCCCCCGACGCGGGGCAGTTGTTTCCCGCCGGCGACGCCACCGGCCTCGCGCGCGTGCTCAACCGCTGGCTCGCCGACCGGACGTCCCTCCGCGCGACGCGCCACGGGGCCCGCGCCGCCTTCGAACGGCATTTCGCCCACGAACGCCAGCAGCACCTCTACGCCGAACTGGCGGACCGCGCCCTCGCCCGCTGATCCGTGCGCCTCCTCTACACCGCCGATCCCGAACTGCCCGTGCCACCCGGCCTCTACGGCGGCATCGAGCGGCTCGTCGACCTCTGGCTGCGCGAGGCGCGGCGGCGCGGCCACTCCGCCGCCCTCGCGGCGCGGCGCGACTCGACCGCCGCGGTCGAGCAGCTGTTTCCGTGGCCGGGCGCGCGCTCGCAACACGGCCCGTCCACCGTGCGCAACACCTTCGCCCTCCTGCGCGCCGCGCGTGCGTTTCGCGCCGACGTGGTCCACAGTTCGAGCCGGCTCGTCTACACCCTGCCACTGTTGCTCGCGCGAATCCCCGTCGTCCAAACCTATCACCGTTTCCCCGGTGCCCGTCAGATCGGCATCGCGGCGCGCCTCGGCGGGCGTCGTCTCGCGTTCACCGGCATCAGCGAGTTCATCACCGGCATGGGCCGGGCGGGCGGAGGATCCTGGCACGCCGTGCCCAACTGCGTCGATCTCGATGCGCTCGACTTTCAGCCGGCCGTGCCGCCCGATGCCCCGCTCGTCTTCCTCAGCCGCATCGAGGAGGTCAAGGGTGCCCGCGAGGCCATCGCCATTGCCCGCGCCGCCGGCCGGCCGCTGCTCCTGGCCGGAAACCGCTGGAGCGACGACGCGGCGAAGCGCTACTGGCACGAGCACATCGCACCGGAGCTGGACAACCGTGTCCGCTACGTTGGGCCGGTCGACGACCGCCAAAAAAATGCGCTGCTCGGCGGCGCCGCGGCCCTGCTCGTGCCGGTGCAGTGGGACGAACCCTTCGGTCTCGTTTTCGCGGAGGCGCTCGCGTGCGGCACTCCCGCGATCGGCTGCCCGCGGGGCGGCGTGCCGGAAATCGTCCGCGACGGCGAGACCGGCTTTCTCATCCGGACCGTCGCCGAAGGCGCGGCCGCCGTGCGCCGGCTCGACTCGCTCGATCGCCGCGCCTGCCGCCGCATCGCGGAGGAATGCTTCAGCGCAACCGCCGCGTTGGCGCGATTTGAAACGGTTTACCGATCGGTTGCCGCATGAAGGACGTCACTCTTCAGATCAACCTGAGTCCCGGCGACGATGCCTATGCGGAACAGACCGTCCCGGCGCTCGTCGCCGCGCATGCCGGCGCGACGGAGCGCCTGCTGGTCGTCGACCTCTGCAAGCCGCAGGCCACGCGCATCGTCGACCCGGCCCAACGTTATCCCGAGCCCGCCTACTCCGCCCGGCAGGCCCGCATCCTCTCGCTGGCCGAGGCGTGGGGGCGCAGTGGGCTCGTCGACCGCGTCGTGGCTTTGCGACCGGGCGACGAGCTGTTTGGCACGCTCAGCCGGCGTTACCTCCGGCCATGGCTGCGGGAAACACACGACTATGGCGGTTGCGCCCTGATGGCCTATCTCGCCGCGTTCGAACTCTGCCGCACGCGCTGGCTGCTCCATTTTGACGCCGATGTCCTGATTTACCAGAAACCGGGTTTCGACTGGACCGGTGCCGCGCAGGAAGCGCTCGCGCGGGATCCCACGATCGTCGCCGCCACTCCGCGCCCCGCGCCCCCGATGCTCGCGGGCATCGACGCACCGACCGCGCACGAACGCCTGCGCTCGCTCGACCGGCCCGCAGGCTGGCTGAACGCCTGGTGCAGCACGCGCTGCTACCTTTTCGACCTCGAACGCCTGCGCCCGCTCCTGCCCTTGCTCCAGGGCCGGATCTACTGGGAAACCCTGCTCGCGCGGCTTCGCGGCCGGGGCTATCCCCGTTCCCCCGAGATCATGATCTTTCGCCGCATGCAGGCCGCGCGCTGCTGGCGCCTCGTGCTGCGCGACAAGGATTCCTGGCTGCTTCATCCGGCCCGCAAGGATCCTCTGTTTCACCGCCTGCTGCCCGCGATGCTCGACTCCGTCCGCCAGGGCCTCTGCCCCGAGACCCAAAGGGGACATGCCGACCTCGACCTCGATGCCTGGGCCGCGTGGCTCGACGAACCCGCGCCCCGTCGATGACGACGTCAACCGCTCCCGCCGGCCCCATTGCGCGCCCCGTATTCGTGCGGCTCCTCTCCGATCACGCGGGGGCGCTGGCGATCCTGTCGATCGCGATTGCCGCCACGGCGCTCCGCGGATTGGCCATCCTGCACAGCGACGGCGTGGCGGCCGGGGCCAAGGAACAGTCCACAGCCGCCGTGTTGACCCCGGTCTGGCAAAGCGACGCCTGGCTCGTGGCCGTGGTCGCGGCATTGCTCGCACTGCTCCAATCCGTTTCGGCGCGGCCCGCGCGGTTGGCGCTCCGCCTGATGCTGGGCGGCTTGCTCGCACTCATGCTCGCCGATGTCGTCGTCTACTCGGCGCTCGACACGCGCCTTTCTTGGGGACGGGCCAGCATCTACGCGGGCCATCCTGCCATGATTCTCGCTTTTGGCGCCGAATGGCTCGGTGGCAGGGGCATCGCCACCGCCGCGGCGGTCGCGTTCTGCGCCATCGTGATGTTGCCGCTGTTCGTTCGCCTGCCGGCGGGACTGGGTCGCTGGCGCTTCGGGTTGATCGCCGCGGTCGCGGCCATCGGCACCGCCCTCTGCCCCGCCTCCACCAGCCATCTCGACCGCTGGCAGCGCGACAACATCCTCTGGCTCAACCGGCCGAATCCGGAACACACGCGCTACTCTCATCCGCCGTCCTACGCCCCCCCGCCCGGGAGCCGCCGCGAACTCACCCACGCTCCGGAACGGCGCAACGTCATCCTCGTCGTCATCGAATCGTGGTCCAGCTACCAGTCCAAGGCCTTCGGTGGACTCCACGACTGGACGCCCCAACTGGATGAACTCTCCGGCCGCGCGCTGCGCTTCGACCAGTTTTACGCCGGCGGTTACAACACCAACGAGGGATTGATCGACCTTCTCGGCGGTGCGCGGCTGTGGCTGCCTTTTGCCGCGCGCGGCGAACTCACCCACCGCACCGAACGCTGGCGCGAGATGATCACCCTGCCGCGCACGTTTCAAAAAGCCGGCTATCACACGGCCTTTCTCACCTCGGGGCCGCGCGACTACACCGGCAAGGCCGCATGGCTCGACGCCGTCGGCGTCGAGGAAACCGAGGGCGGCGAGCATCCGTTCTACGCCGGCTGGCCGCGGCCGAACTTCGATGCGGCGCCAGACGAGGCCCTCTACAAGCGGGCGCTCGACTGGCTGGCAGCGCCGCACGCCGCGCCGTTTTTCCTGACGCTGGAGACGGTCTCGACCCACCTTCCGTGCATCGATCCAGCCACCGGCCGCCATGACATCGAGGCCTGCTTTCGCTATACCGACCGCTGGACCGCGTGGTTCCATGCCGAGCTCGCACGCCGCGGTTACTTCGCCGGCGGCATCATGCTTGTCACCGGGGACCACCGTGCGATGGTTCCGGTTTCCCCGGACGAGAAGGAACGGTTTGGCGGCGGATTTTCCGGGCGCATTCCGCTGCTGGTCGTGGACCAGGAACAGGCCGGCGGCCGCGTGATCCAGCGGCTGTTGCATCAAGCCGACCTGACGCCCAGCTTCCGCCACTGGCTCGGCGAACCGCTCGTGCTCGACGAAAGCGAGGCGAGCCTGTTCGAGGCTGACGATGCCCCGGGCAGCATCATTCTCCATCGCCGGGGTCGAGAGCGCGGCTGGATCGATGTGCTCACCGCCCCCGACCGCTACGGCGTCGTGCGCACCCAGGGCGACGACACCCGCTTCACCGAGGCATCCGGCCTCGATTCGGCGGCGCAACAACGCATCCTGGGCCTCATCGCGCGGGAGCGAATTCACTGGGATCCATGAACCACGACCACACATTCCCGGTCCCCCGATGAACGGCACCTCTCCGTCCCCCGAACTCCGACCGCCAGCGCCAGAAACCGTGCGGCAAAAATTTCTGCGCGATCCGGGCCCGTGGATCATCCTGCTCGCCGGACTCGCGCTTTGGCGGGCTGGTTATCCCCGGCCGCATGTCGATGACCTCTTCTTTACGGGCGTTTCCATCGAGCTGACCCGGAGCGGCCAGTTGGTGAATCCTTGGCTGGCGCCGTGGATGGCGTCGATCGGCACGACCCAGTTCTTCGTCTTTCCGCCAGTCCTCCCCTACACACAGGGGCTCTGGGTGGCGTGTTTTGGCGTGAGCACGGCGAGCTTCACCGCATTTCATCTCCTGGTGCAGGGCGCGCTTCAACTCTGCGTTTACCGGCTGGCGCGTGCCGCCGGGGCGGGCTGGCATGTCGCCTTGGCGGCGGCAGTCGTGGCCTTTTTCTTTTCGGTGAATTATGGCATGCGGCCCGATGCGCTGGCCTTTCTCCTTGTCGTGCTCGGCCAGTTGGGGGCCCACGGTTCCCGACCCTGGCACCGGGTGGCCGGCGCGGTGCTCTCCGCCGCCGCGGTGCTGACCCACCCGCTCGCAATGGCATTCGTGATTCCGCTCTACGTCGGGCAATTGCTCACCATGCGCGGGAACCGCCCCGCGTTGCGCACGCTGGTCGTCAGCACGTCCGCCGGCGTCGCCGCGACCTTCCTCTGGTTTTTGGTGGCGATCCATGGCGCCGTGGGGGAGTTTCTGCGGGCCATGGCAGCGCACAAGCGGCTGATCATGGCGCCCGACTGGTATCGGGGCCCGCTCTATTTCTGGGGCGAATTGGTCCTCGGCCGGGAGCCGTGGCTTTGCGGGACGATCTATGTCCTGGCCTTTCTCGGATTTGCCCGGGCGTTTCGGGCGGCAACGTCCGACGGACGGATGCGAACCTACCGCCGGCTCGTCTGGATCTGGCTGGCGGCGGCAGCGATGGGCTCGTTTCTGTATCCTGGACGGATGGAGCACTACGCGGCATATTCCGGTCTCGCACTGGCCGTCGTCATTTGGAGCAACTCCCGCTGGGCGGGAGCCGTCGCCAGTGCCGCCGTCATCGCGGCTGCCGCCCATAACGCGGGGGCCGTGTTGGTTCCCGCTTTTGGCGACACCACGCCGCCCGATCCCGTCGCCATCCGTGACGCCGTCGCCCGGCACCCGGAGCGGATCCTGTGCGTCGACGAGGTCGTCGCCCGCTACGTTTTCGATTTTCGGCTGCCCGCCGGCGCGCGCGACTGGTCGCTCCGCCGGCCGGCCCAACTCGGCACCGCGGGCACGATCGCGAGCAAGTCGCCCGGCACGCTCTGGATCGCGAGCGAGTGGAAACTCGAACATTACGTGGCGGATGCGGGAGTGCGGGCGGAACGATTGCGCATCGGCTCGCATACGTTCGGCTCGCTGGCCCGCGTGCCCTATCGCGTGAGGATCATCGAATGATGCGCCGCGTCCTGATCGTCTCGCCCCACTTCCCGCCGATCAACGCGCCCGACATGCAGCGCATCCGGATGAGCCTGCCCCACTATCGGGCCTGCGGCTGGGAGCCGGTGGTGCTCTGCGTCGGCGAGCGATGGCAGGACGCGGTGCGCGAGCCCGGACTCGATGCCACCGTCCCGGCGGATGTCGCGGTGGTGCGCCGTCCGGCGTTCGCGCTGCGCTGGACCCGCCTGCTGGGGGTGCGCAACCTTGGCCTGCGGTGTTGGTGCCACTTTCTGGCCGCCGGCTCGAGGATCATCCGCCGGGAACGCATCGACTTGGTCTTTTTTTCGAACACGCAGTTTGTGACCTTCACGCTCGGGCGCATCTGGGGGGCGCTCCATGGCGTGCCCTATGTCGTCGACATCCAGGACCCGTGGCGCACGGACTACTATTCGCGCGCCGGATCGCGGAAGCCGCCAGGCGGTTGGAAATACAAGGTGGCGCGCGCCATGGCCTGGTTGCTGGAGGGCTGGTCCTTCCGTCGCGTCGACGGAGTGATGAGCGTGTCTCCCGCCTATCTCGACGACCTGCGGGCGCGCTATTCGTGGCTCACCCGCACACCGGCAGACGCGATCCCGTTCGGCGCCAGTCGCGAGGACCTGGCGGCGGCCATTCGGGTGTCGGACCGGCCGCCCTATTTTTCCCGGACACAGGGCGAGATCCACCTCCTCTACACCGGCGCCGCCGGCCCGGTCATGCCGCATGCGCTCACGGTCCTGTTCGATGCCCTCCGTCTCTACCGGGAAAAAAATCCCACGGGAGCCCGGCGGTTTCGTTTTCATTTTGTCGGCACGAGTTACGCCGCGCCCGGCCAGGGAGTCCCGGCAATCCTGCCGCTGGCCGAGCGCTGCGGCGTCGCCGACCAGGTGGCGGAAACTCCCCACCGACTCGGACATCTTGAAAGCCTGCGGCTGCAGCAGGAGGCGGACGTGCTGCTGCTCGCGGGTTCGAGCGACCTCGCCTATTCGCCGTCCAAAATCTATCCGTGCTTTCTTGCGGGCCCGCCGATCCTCGCCGTCGTTTTCAGCGGAAGCGTCCTCGAGAATATTCTGGATGAGCTGCAGTGCGCCTTTCTCGTCCGTTTCCGTGAGGCGGGCCCACGGGACGCGGCGCAAGCCGCGCTGACCGCCTTTTTCGACACTGCGCTCGCGGGATTTCCCGCCGCATCGCTCCCGGAGCGCAATCGCGCCTTTTTTGAACGCCATTACCTCGCGCCCTCCCTGACTCAACGGCAGGCCGGTCTGTTCGACGCGGCTCTTGCGCGCCATCGCGGCCAGCCGGCCGTTCCCACCCGATGACTTCCCCGGCCGCCACCACCGCTTTCGACCGCTACGCCCAGATCGGCGACCTGGCCCTGCGGGTCCGCAGCCTGATCGACCGGATCTGGCTTCCGATAATCGTTGTGCTGGGCGGCGAGGTCGCGGTGCTCGTGCTGTCCGACAATCCCGCGGCCACTTGTTTCGGGGCCATTGTCTTGGGCACCTTGTTTATTTTTGGCGTCTGGCGGAGGGCCGGCATCGGTCTGCCTCTGGTCCCGGTGGTCGCCGTTCAGCATCTCATCGCCTACGGCCTCCCCATCGTCATCGGCAACGAATCCGTCATTCACAGCCCGGAGGTGGAAGTGACGGAGTCGGGCCTCGAAGTCCTCGTGTTCAGCGTCGCCCTGATCGCAACCTGGTCGGTGGCGATGCGCATCATTCTGCCGGCGCGCCCGGAATCTTATGCCATGCCCGATTTTCAACAGGAAGGCTCGGACCGGCTCAACCGCCTCGGCCTGGGCCTGATCATCGCCGGCACGGCCTATCAAGTGCTCGATCAGGCAAACTTGCTCGACTTCCTGTTCGCACTGCTGCCGAGCGGCTCGAATTCGCTGGTCGGACCGTTGGTGACGGGAGCGAGCGCGTGCGGATTTTTCCTGACCGCACTGTTCGTCGGTTCGGGCGACATCAAACGCCCGCAACGGATAATGTTCTGGACCTTGTTGATCGTCAGCGCGGGTCTCAGCGCATCGGGCTTTCTCCTTTCCGCCGCGACCACGATGGTCGCGGCGGTGTTGATCGGCCTTTTCTGGAGCACGGGGAAAATTCCGTGGCGCTACGTGACAATCGTGGTGGCGGTGCTCTCGTTCCTCAGCGTCGGTAAATTCACGATGCGCAGCCGATACTGGCAGTTCGGCGAGGACAAGCCGGTCGCCTCGTTCAGCTTTATCCAAATTCCCGCGATCTACCTCGAATGGAGCGAAGCCAGCATCGAAGCCCTCAAGCCCCCGGCCGAAATCACCACGCTCGATGCCAACAAGAAGGCCGATGACGAAAGTCGCCAGACGCTCCTGGAGCGGATCAACAACCTCCAAAACCTGCTCTATGTGATCCACGCGGTGCAGGACTGGAATATCCCCCCTCTGGGCGGGGACACCTATTCGCTGATTCCGCCGCTCCTCGTGCCCCGGATCATGTGGAAGGACAAGCCACGCAGCCATGAAGGCCAGGTCTTGCTCAACGTCCATTTCGGCCGGCAGGACATCGGCTCGACCTTCAAGACCTACGTCGCCTGGGGCCTCCTGCCGGAAGCTTACGGAAATTTCGGCCCCTATCTGGGCTCCGTCTATCTCGGCATCTTCATGGGCGCGTTTTTTGCGTGGCTGGAAAACATCACCGCCCGCAAGCTGTTGCTCTCGCTCGAGGGCTTCGTCTCCTTCGTCGTGCTGCTCGGTTTCGCCAACTCGTTCGAGATGGTCGCCAGCGTGCTTGTCACGATGATCTTCCAGTCGGTCATCCCGATCATCTTCTGCAGCCTGCCGTTTTTGCGGCGCATGACCGTGCGGCGTCCCGAGCCTCCCGCCGCGTGAAACCTCCGCCGGTCCCGCTCCGCGTTGCCGTGGTCCTGTCCCACCCGACGCAATATTACAGCCCGTGGTTTCGCTGGCTTCGCGCCCACACGGCGCTGGAATTTCGTGTCTTTTACCTTTGGAACTTTGGCGTCACCACCCAGCGCGATCCCCAGTTTCAGGCGGCGTTCAAGTGGGACGTCGATCTGCTCTCGGGCTACGATTCCGAGTTTGTCCCGAACACTGCCGTCGACCCGGGCACGCATCATTTTTGGGGATTGCGCAACCCATCGCTCCCGGCGCGCCTCGCGGCGTGGCGGCCCTCGGCGGTGCTCGTGTTCGGTTACAAGTGGTGGAGCCACCTCCGGGCCATCGGCTGGGCGCGCCGCCACCGTGTGCCTTTGCTCTTTCGCGGTGACTCCCATTTTCTCGGCCGCGGCAAACCGGGGCTCGGCGTCCGGCTCGCCCTCCGGGCCCTCTACGCCCAGTTTGCCGCGGTGCTCGCCGTCGGCGCGGCCAATCGCGATTATTTCTCCGCGCTGGGCGTGCCGGATCGAAAACTCTTTTTCGCCCCGCATTCGGTCAATCACGAGTTGTTCGATTCGGCGGTTGCGGCCCACCGCACCGCCGCCCTCGCGCTCCGGGCCGGCCTCGGCCTGACCCCGGAAACGCGCGTGGTTCTCTTCGCCGGCAAGCTGGTCTCCGCCAAGCAGCCGCGCGAACTGCTTGCCGCGTTCCTTGCCCTGCGTCGCGCCGATGCGGCGTTGGTTTTTGTGGGCGATGGCCCGGAGCAACCGGCCCTCGCCGCCCTGGCCCAGACCGCACTTCCTGGCACGGTTCATTTTCTCCCTTTCGCCAACCAGTCCGAAATGCCCGCCCGCCTGCTGCTCGCCGACCTCTTCGCGCTGCCGTCGCGCGGATTCTACGAGACGTGGGGGCTCGCCGTCAACGAGGCCATGCATCTGGGCGTGCCCTGCCTCGTCAGCGATCTGGTCGGCTGCCAGCGCGACCTCGTGTCCGACGGGGAAACCGGCTGGGTGTTCCGCGCCAGCGACGAAACCCAACTGCCCGTGAAGCTCGCCGCGGCGCTGACCGCGCTCGCCGACCCGGTCGGCCGCGCTCGCATTCGCGCCGGGGTCTCACGGCGCATCGCCGGCTACACCTACGCGCAGACCACGGCGGGCCTGATGGCCGCCCTCGAGTCCCTGACGGGCGGCGCGCGCCGATGAAGATCACCGTCGTCGCCGGCTTCTTTCTGCCCGTGCCGCCGCTGCGCGGCGGTGCCACCGAAAAAATCTGGCACCGTCTCGCGCAGGAATTTGTCGCCGCGGGTCACGATGTCACCTTCGTCTCGCGCACGTGGCCCGGGCTCGCCGCCCGTGAAACAGTCGCCGGCCTCACCCACGTCCGCGTGCCCGGCGCCGATCATACGCGCCGGCTCGCGTTCAATCTGCTCCTTGATTTCGTCTGGGGTCTGCGCGTCGCACGGGTGTTGCCGGCCGCTGATGTCGTTGTCTGCAACACGGTCTCGCTGCCGGTGTGGCTGCGTCGCGTCAAACCGTCGGCCGGCCGCGTCGTCGCGGTTTTTGGCCGGATGCCCAAGGGTCAGGCTCGTGCCTATCGCGGCGTCGATTGCCTGCTTTCCGTGGGCGCGGCAGTGACCGGACGCGTCCGCGCGGAGAATCCCGCCCTCGCCGGACGGATCGTCCAGTTTCCGAATCCCATCGACTGGGGTTTGCATGCCCGTGCGGCGGCAAAACAAACGCCGCCCGCACCCGTCACGATCGGTTACGTGGGCCGCATCCACCCTGACAAGGGCCTGCGGCTGCTCCTCACCGCCGCCGCCCGCCTCGCCCTCCGTCCCGGGCTTCCGGCGTGGCGCCTCGAGCTCGTCGGCCCGTGGACGGTGCCACTCGGCGGTGGTGGCGAAGATTTTCGCGATGCCCTGCTCGCCGAGTTTGGCGCCGCGCTGGGCGATCGCCTGACCTTTTCCGGTCCCGAGTTCGAGGCGGAAAAACTTGCGCAGCGTTACGGGGCCATGGACGTGTTCTGCTATCCGAGTCTCGACGAGCACGGCGAAACCTTCGGGATCGCGGCCGCGGAGGCGATGGCCGCCGGATGCGCACCGGTGGTGTCCGGCCTCGCGTGCTTTGGCGACCTCGTGCGCGATGGCGACACCGGCCTCGTGTTTGACCACACTGCTCCGGATGCCGTGGGCGCACTCGCCACTGCACTCAGCCGCCTCGTGGCGGAACCGTCGACCCGGGCAGCGATCGCGGCCCGGGCGCAGACCCACGCGCGCCTCTACGACTTTCCCGACAGCGCGCGTTTCCTGCTCGGCGAGTTTTCGCGGCTCGCCGCCCGGACGTGACATGGGTAGATGCCGCGCGTGCGTGGGTAATGTTCGCCCTTGAGGCCACTCCTGGCCACCAAATCCTCTGTTCCCAGCCATGCCCGACGAACCGCCCTACCTCGGCCAGCACTGCGTGACGCCTTATCCGCGTCGCGAGGTATTGCTGCGTTGGTTGTGGGCGCTGGTGCAGGCGACGCTGTTTCGCTGGAGCCCGCGTCCGCTTCACGGTTTTCGCGCCCGGTTGCTGCGCCTCTTTGGCGCCGATATCGCCGCACCGTCGCAGGTCGTCATCTTTCCCACCGCCAAAGTCACCTTTCCCTGGCGCCTTGTCCTCGCGCCGCGCGCGATGGTGGGCCCGCATGTCATTCTCTACAATCTCGCTCTCGTTACGCTCCGCCGGGGCGCCAACCTCAGTCAGAACTGCCACCTCTGCGCCGGCACCCACGACTTCCTGCGCTGGGACATGCCCCTGATCACGCGTCCGATCGTCATCGGGGAAAACGCCTGGCTGGGCGCCGATGTCTTCGTGGGGCCGGGAGTCACCGTCGGTGACCTATGCGTGGTCGGCGCCCGCTCGGTCGTCATGCACGATCTGCCGCCGCGCAAAATCTGCGTTGGTCAGCCCTGCCGTCCAATCAAGGACCGCCCCGAGCCCCGCACCTCATGAAGCTGTGCGAGGTCGTGCCGAGTCTCGAGGAGGAAAAGGGCGGGCCGAGCAAGTCGGTCTACGCCTTGAGCGCGGCGCTGGCGGGCCTCGGTCACGACGTCGACCTGCTCGCCACCGGCCCGGCCCCCGCTGCCGAGCGAACCGAGGGCCGCTTGCACGTGCGAACTTTCCGGCGCAACTGGCCGCAGCGCCTTTGTCCCTCCGGCGGATTGCGCGCTGCGCTCGAGATGACCGAGGCCGGGATCGTGCATCACCATTCGTTGTGGCTTCGCACCCTGCATTACGCCCATCGACGCACCCGCACGGGTTCGGCCGCGCTCGTCGTCTCCCCGCGAGGCATGATGAGCACCTGGGCGTGGCGCCGGCGCGGTTGGCGCAAGCGCTTCGCGCGGGTCCTCGTCCACCCCGGTGCGTTGGAGGCGGTGGCGGGCTGGCACGCGACAAGTGCGGAGGAGGCGGCGGAGATCCGCGCGCTGGGCTTCAACCAGCCGGTCTGTGTCGCGCCCAATGGCGTCGACGAACCGGGCTTCCCTGAGATCACGTCCGCCGCTGCCCACTGGAACACCGCGTGCCCGGCGGTGGCCAGGCAGCCGGTGGCGCTTTTCTATTCGCGTTTCCACCAGAAGAAACGGGTGCTCGAACTCATCGACCTGTGGCTCGAGCGCGCCCCGGACAACTGGCTGCTGCTGCTCGTCGGCATCCCGCAGGACTACACGCCGGAAATGCTCGAGCGCTACGTGATGCGCGCTTCCGGCGCGGGTCGCGTGCGGGCGTTTACCGGTGTCGGACGCCCTGCGCCCTATGCGATCGCCTCGCTCTTTTTGCTTCCCTCGCACAACGAGAACTTCGGGATGGTCGTGGCCGAGGCGATGGCCCATGGCGTGCCCGCACTCGTCACCGACACGACCCCCTGGGGTGAACTCAACCACGACAACCGCGGTTGGTGCGTTCCGTGGGCGGACTTTTCCTCCGCTCTCCGGTCGGCCACGGCCGAGGGTCCGGCGCGTCTGCGCGCCCGCGGCCAACACGCGCGCGCCTGGGTGCTGCGGCAGTTCTCTTGGGAGCACTCCGCACGACAGCTCGCCGGTTTCTACGCCGGGTTGAAAGGGCAGCAATCGTGAGTCGTCGCGAACGCACCGTCCCGGCTCGCGATGAAATCAAGTTTCCGCCGGGCGTCGGGGCGCGAATTCCTCCCCACCAACGGCCGCTACGCCCGCTGGAACGGGTGGTCCTCTGTCATCTCGGGATTTTTCTGGTCGGCATCACGTGGGCATTTGGCGGCGGCGCCGAATGGCTGCGGCCCGAGCTGGCTTGGTGGGGCAGCCTCGGTGCCCTGCTCACCCTGACGGCCTTGCAGGACTGCGAGTCCCTCCGGGACGGATGGTTGCGCTCCGCGTGGTGGCTGCTGCCGTGGCTGGCCTTCAACGCATTCGTCGTGGCTGGCTGTCTCAATCCGAGTTTTCGCGACGTCAAGTTCGGCGCCGAGACCCTGTTGGTGAACGACGGCGGGCGGGCCGGGTTTCCCAGTTCGGCCCGCCCCCTGATCGGGCTGAACGCGCTCTGGCTCTTCGACGCGATCTGGATCTCCTGCTTCAACCTCGTGCTCGTCGTCCGTCAGCGGCGGGCCGTGCGCGGCCTGCTCCTGGTCGGGGGCGCGAATGCGCTGGCCCTGGCGGTCTTCGGCACCGTGCAAAAGCTCGCCGGCGCCAAGGGCATTTTCTTCGGCGCCCAGGCTTCGCCGCAGCCGTATTTCTTCGCCTCGTTCGTCTACCACAACCATTGGGGATCCTTTGCCGTGTTGATGATGGCGGCGTGCCTCGGCCTCGTGTGGCACTTCGCCCGTCGTCACGATACCCGCGGTTTTTTTCATTCACCGGCGTTTGGCGGCCTCATCGCCGTCTTTTTCCTCGCGCTCTCGGTTCCCCTGAGCACCTCGCGGTCCTGCACCGTGCTGACAGCCGGACTGCTCGGCCTCGCATGGTGCCACTGGCTCGCCCGACTCGCGCGGAAACGCCGGCGTTTCCGGGAATCGATCATCCTCCCTTTATGCGGCGGTCTCGCCACGGTCGCGGTGGCGGCTGCGGGCATCTGGTATGTCGCGCGGGACACCATCGCGATGCGCTTCGCCAAGACCGAGCAACAGATCCAGGAAATCCGCGCCCGCGGCGACATCGGCTCGCGCGCCGAACTCTATCGCAACACCTGGACGATGGCGCAGGCCAAGCCCTGGTTCGGCTGGGGCATGGGCTCCTACCCGCACGTTTTCACTCTCTACAACACCCGCCAGTCCATCGACAAACTGCCGGTCTTCTATCGCGACGCCCATAGCGACTGGCTGCAGGCGTTCGCCGAGCAGGGATTCGTGGGCACGACCCTGCTCGGGCTCTGTGGCCTCCTGCCGCTGCTCAGTCTCCGCCGCCGGCATTTGGCGAGCATCCTGCCCTGCTATCTGCTCGGCGGCTGCGGATTGATTCTGATCTATGCCTGGGTGGAATTTCCGTTTGGCAACCTCGCCGTCGTCCTGACGTGGTGGCTGTGCTTTTTCTGCGCCGTGCAATACTGCCGCCTGCACGACCGGGAGGCGCCCGCCGCCAAAGCCCCATCCCTTTCGCCGTCCACGGAAGCCGGGACCAGTCCCATCTAGGAGGTAATCTCCCGGTCCGCACCCGCCCGCTGGCATGTATTCCGTCCTGATTCTCACGCTGAACGAAGAACGCGATCTGCCGGGCTGCCTCGCCTCGCTCGCGGGCCGTGACGACATCGTGGTGCTCGACTCGGGTTCGACCGATCGGACGGCCGAACTGGCTCGCTCGGCCGGGGCGCGGGTCTTCGAGCGGCCGTTCGACAATTTTGCCGCCCAGCGCAATCACGCGCAGCGGACGATTCCGTTCCGCCATCCGTGGGTTCTCCACCTCGATGCCGACGAGCAACTGACTCCGGAACTCGACGTCGAATGTCGGGCGGCTTCCGCCCGCTCCGACATCGACGGCTGCCTCGTGGCCCCGAAAATGATGTTCATGGGCCGTTGGATTCCCCATTGCACCGACTATCCCGCGTGGCAGGCGCGCTTCGTCCGGGCACCGCAGTTTGAATTTGTCGAGGTCGGGCACGGGCAGCGCGAGGCACCACACATGCGTCTCGACCGGTTGCGCGCCAGCTATCTCCACGACCTTTCTTCCGGCGGCGAAGCGGAATGGCTGGGGAAACACCGCCGTTACGCGCGGGCGGAGGCCGCACAGCACTTGTCCCGGGCGGACCGCCTCGACTGGGGCGACCTTTTCTCCGCGGACCGTTTGCGCCGGCGGCGCGCCTTGAAGCAGGCCAGCTATGCCCTGCCGTGCCGGCCGACACTCCGCTTTTTCTACCAATACATCCTGCGCCGCGGTTTTCTCGACGGTCGCCCGGGTCTGCGCTACTGCCGGCTGCTCGCCCGCTATGAGGGCTTCACCACCGAGGAACTCCGTCGGGCGCGCCTCGCCGCCTCGCACTCATGCGGGTGATTTTCCTCAATCGCTTCTACTGGCCGGATGAGCCGGCCACCGCCCAGCTGTTGACCGATCTCGCGGAGCAACTCGTGGCGCGGGGCCATCGGGTTAGCATCATCGCCAGTCACCCCGGTCGCGACGAGGTGCCCCGGTTTGAGTTTCACCACGCTGTCGCGATCCATCGGATCCGTGGCACCCGCTGGTCTCGCGCCGGCCTCGCCGGCAAGGCCGCCGACTACGCAACCTTTTTCCTCGGGGCGCTCTGGTGTCTCGCGCGGATGGTGCGGCGGGGCGATATCGTGGTCGCCCTGACCGATCCGCCCTTGATCGGAATTGGCGCCTGGCTCGTTGCCGCTGGCCGTGGCGCCCGCCTCTTCCACTGGGTCCAGGACATCTATCCCGAACTTGCCATCACGCTCGCCGGCCATCGCTGGCTGGGTATCACGGTCGCACTGCGCAACCACGCGTGGCGCCGGGCCCGCCGCTGCGTCACGCTGGGCGCGGACATGGGCGCAGTGTTGTCCCACGCGGGGGTGCCGGGGGAACAGATTTCTCTCGTGCCCAACTGGGCGCCAGCCGGCCTCGCGCCCCCGGCCGGATCCATCGCGGGAAAACTGCGCGACGAGTGGGGACTGCAGGGAAAATTCATCGTCGAATATTCGGGCAACCTCGGCCGGGTGCACGACCTCGAACCAGTGCTGGCCGCGGCGGAGGCGCTGCGCGATGCGACCGGCACGGTTTTCCTGTTCGTCGGCGCCGGCCCGCAACGCGCCGCACTCGAGGCCGCCGTCGGACATCGCGGGCTGCGGAATGTGCTTTTTAAACCGCCGCAACCGCGGGCGCATCTCGGTGAGGTTCTCGCTTTGGGTGACGTGCATCTGGTTACGCTCCGGCCGGGTTGTGAAGCCTTGGTCTTTCCCAGCAAACTCTATGGTGCGGCCGCCGTCGGCCGTCCGGTTATTTTTCTCGGCCCTCGCGATTGCGAGCTGGCCCGGCTCGTGATCGACCGGCAATTCGGTCTCGTTTTCGAGCGCACCGAGGACGCCGCCTTCGCCGCCGCGGTGCGCGACCTCTCGCACGACGCCGCGCAGCGGGACCAGCTTGGCGCGGCGGCGCTGGTTTTTGCCGCGGAACACGCCGGACCGGCCGACGCCGCGGCGCAGTGGGACGCCTGGTTCCGCGAGTTGCAGGCTTGCTGAGGCGCGCCCGGCCCCGAACATTGGGCGCGCCCCGCCATGAATTCCACCCGCACCACCACCGCCGGCCTGATGGCACTTGACGTGGCGGCGGCCATTGCGGTGTTCAATCTCGTCAGCGACTTTCGCGGCCTCGGCAGTTTCGACCGCCTGCTGCTAGTCCCGCTTGCGGCTCCGATCGGGGCGATCATGTTTTCGATCTACCTGATCGAGGGTTACCGGGCGCGCACCGACATGCTCAGCCTCGACTACACCAGCCAGCACAGCATCGCACTCGTCGGCGCGATGCTCTTTATGCTGTTGCTCACGTTCGTCGTCATTCCGGCCGGCTACGAGCTGCAATCCAGCCGCATTGTAATCGGGATGAGTTTTCTCACGCTGATTCCGGTCACGCTGAGTTACCGGCGGCTTTTTTACCTGAAGAACCTCGCGGCCAAGGGTGAACGCCGGCTGGTTTTTGTCGGAGATCCGGCCAGCTGCAGCCTGTTCGCCGAGGAATGCCAGAAGATGGGGGCCGCCCAAAAGGTGATCTATTCCACCGCGAGCGACGACCCGGACCGGTCCGAGAACGTGCAAGGCGGCGCTCCACTGCGACCCTTCGGCGAAGTGCTCGCAGAAATGCAGGCCGGGCGGCTGGAGGTGGAGGCCATCGTTCTCCGCGAATCGGCCCGCGATCTCTCGCCGGCGATTTCCCAGCGGCTGGTCGAGCTATATTTCACGGGCGTGCCCACCTACACCCTCGAATTGTTCCATCAGGTGTTCTGGCGTAAAATCCCCCTCTATCGTCTCAACCAGACCTGGTTGTTCCAAGAGGGCTTTCAAATCGCCCGCGAACCGGTCTTCGAGCGGCTCAAACGCGCCAGCGACATCGCCCTGTCCCTCGTCGGCCTGGTGCTCGCCTCCCCGTTCATTGCCATCGCCGCGCTCTGCGTGTGGCTGGAGGATCGCGGTCCCGTCTTTTTCATTCAACGGCGCGTCGGTAAGAACCACGCGCCGTTTCCGCTCCTCAAGCTCCGCACCATGCGGCCGGGTGGCGGAGATCTTTACACCCGCCCCGGCGACACGCGAATCACGCGCGTGGGCCAGTTCCTCCGCTCGAGCCGGCTCGACGAGCTGCCGCAATTGTGGAACGTCCTGCGCGGTGAAATGAGCCTGATCGGACCGCGTGCCGAATGGGACCGGCTCGTGGAGAATTACGAACGCGAGATCCCCTGTTACTATTTCCGGCATCTCGTGAAACCCGGCATCACCGGATGGGCGCAGGTGAACTACCCTTACGGCGAAAACATGGAGGACACCGTCCGCAAGCTCGAATACGACCTCTACTACATCCGGCACTTCTCCTTCGTGCTCGATGCCTCCATCGTCCTGAAGACGATTCACATCATGCTGTTTGGCAAAGGTCGTTAGATCCGCTTTTTCCGCTCCGTGAAATCCTGCGATTTTCTTGTCATTGGCGGCGGTTCCGCCGGCTTCAACGCGGCCCGCACCGCGGCCGAGCTCGGGCAACGCGTGGCGGTCGTCGACGGCGCCCGCGATCTCGGCGGCCTTTGCATCCTGCGCGGGTGCATGCCCTCGAAAACCCTCCTCTACATGGCCGAGGTGCTGCATCTCGCCCAGAAAGCGAAGACCTTCGGCCTCAAGATTCCGATGGCCCGCGCCGACCTGACGGCGATTCATGCCCGGAAGAAAAAAATCATCGCCGACTTCGCCCGCCACCGCGTGCACGCACTCGAATCGGGCAGATTCGACCTCATCCGCGCCCGGGCGCGTTTCGTCGATCCGCACACGGTCGAACTTTCCGACGGCCGCCGGCTCCGCGCCCGGCACATTCTCATCGGCACCGGCTCCAAAGTCAGCGTGCCGCCGGTGCCCGGCCTCGCCGCGGCGAAATTCTGGACGAGCGACGATGTGCTCGATCTCGATTTCATCCCACGGAGCGTCATCGTCCTCGGCGGCGGAATCGTCGCCTGCGAGCTCGCGCAGTTTCTCAACCGCATCGGAACGCGCGTCACGCTCGTGCAACGCAGCCGGAATATCCTGCGCGATCATTCCGAGGATGCGTCGAGCGTGGTCCAGCGCGCATTTGTCGACGAGGGCATCGAGCTGTTCGCGGGCACGCAGATCCAGTCCATCGCCCAGGACCGCCGCGGCACGATCGTGACTTTTCTCCACGATGGGAAAAAAATCGCGCGCCGCGCGGCGCACCTGTTCAACGCACTCGGCCGCGAACCCAACACCGCCGGCCTTAATCTCGCCGCCGCCGGCGTGCGCACGCGCCCCAACGGGCAGATCGTCATCAATCGCTGGCAGCAAACAAGCGCGCCCCATATTTATGCGGCGGGCGATTGTTCCGGCCCCGCCGAAATCGTCCACGTCGCCATCGAGCAGGGTGTCCTTGCCGCCCGGCACGCCGCCGGGGCCAGGAAGCTGGCGCCCGTCGACTGGTCGCTGCTGCTCAACGTCGTCTTCACCGATCCGCAGCTCGCCACGATCGGCGTGCTCGAACGCGATCTCGCTGCACGCGGCGCGAAATACCTCGTGGCCACCTATCCCTTCAACGATCACGGCAAGTCCATCCTCATGGACGCGAACTACGGCTACGTGAAGGTGATCGCGGAGCCGCGCCGCGGCCGGATCCTCGGCGCCGAGATCGTGGGCAAGGACGCCGGCGAACTCATTCATGCGTTCAGCGGCCCGCTCGCGATGCGCGCAACCGTTTTCGATTTGCTCCGGGCGCCGTGGTATCACCCGACGCTCGCCGAAATCGTCACCTACCCGCTCGAGGAACTGGCAGATCTGGTGCGAAAACCTTGAGCGTCGCCCCTCCGCCCAATCGCCTGGCCCCGGTGGATGGACTCCGTGCCGTCGCCGTGCTCGGCGTAATCTGGTGGCATACTTGGATTCACACCGGCAATCCCGCCGTCATCTGCTTTGGACTGAATTTCGAACGCCTGCTCGTTCCACTCGGAACGGGCTTTCAACTTTTTTTTGTCCTCAGTGGCTTCTGCCTGTATCTGAGCTACCAGCGCCTGCGGGAATTCTCGGCGTGGCAGACCTATCGGCGCTTCGTGCGCCGCCGGTGGTGGCGGCTGTCGCCGGCGTTCTATTTTGTCAGCCTCAGCACCGCCGCCATGCTGTGGATCCCTCAGGGTCATTTCTCCGGCCTGACCCTCGTCGGTCACATCACGTGGTTGTTCTACTGGATCCCCGGGTGCGAGATACTCTCCCCGGTTTTTTGGACCCTGGAGGTCGAATGGGAATTCTACCTCGCCCTGCCATTGCTGTTCAGCGGTCCCGGGCGTCGCATGCGGTTCGGCTGGCTGGTTCTTTTGGTGGCGGGCTGTCTCGCCTGGCGTTTCTGGGCCGTCGTCGATGCAGCCGACGGCATTGCGACCTTCGGGACGGGACATTTGTTAGCGCACTTTCTACCTTTCGCCTGGGGCATTCTGGCGGCGGAGTGCTGGCTTAATCATCCGGCATGGCTCGCCCGGATCCCAGCGGTCCCGGCCGTCCTGGGCGGCGCCGGACTTGTTTTTTTCGGACGCGGGATGGAATCGACCGAGATATTTTACCTCGCCGGTCCCTTCGGCAGCCTGTGCAAAACATTTTCCGAGCCGATACTGACGCTGGGTTACGCCTTGGTCCTGCTCAGCGCCTTGAAGGCATCGAATCCGCTGCTCGGCTGGCTCTCGCTTCCCGTCATGCAGCTCACGGGGCGCCTTTCCTATGGCCTCTACCTGTGGCACTGGCTGCCCTCCGCCAAATTTGGCCAGATGTTTCGGACACTGCTGGGTGAGACCGTTTGGGCGCACTACCTCGCGCTGGCGGCCACGCTGGCTGTTTCGTTTCCGCTAGCGGGCCTGACCTATCGCTTTCTGGAGGCTCCCTTCATCTCGGGAAAAGCGAAGGCCCGGCCAAGCCGGACGACGCCGGCCACGGTCGTTAGCTTGTCTTCTCGACTTCCGAGATAGCGGACCAGTCTTGCCGGCGCCGTCCCTCGAACGGCCGACTTGCGCCGCGGGCAGGCCGAGGCCCGGCGACGGCGGCGGACAGAGGCGCGCCTACGCGCGAGCGATCGCCAGCAGGTCGCCCAGCTCCACCCGCTTTTCATAAAGCGCCTTGCCCACGATCACGCCGTCAAGGTTTGCGTGACCCTGCGCCAGCTTCGCCAGATCGATCACGTCCTCGCGCCGGCTGATCCCGCCGCTCGCGATCACGCGAAACTTCCCGACGCGCAGCATGGTTTCCTGCGCGCGCAGGTTGGGGCCCGTCAGCATGCCATCCGTGCCGATGTCCGTGTGAATGATCGTCTGCACGCCCAGCACGTCCATCCGCCGCGCCGCCTCCAGCGCACTCATGCCCGAGCTCGCGACCCAGCCTTTCACGGCAACGATGCCGTTTTTCGCATCCAAGCCCACGGCGATCTTTGCACCAAACGCCTCCACAACCTGACCGACAAAATGTTCGCTCTCCACCGCGCGCGTGCCGACGACCACCCGGCTCACGCCCGCACCCAGCGCCCGCTCGATTGCCGCCCGCGTTCGCAGTCCGCCGCCGAGCTGCACCTTCAGGCCAAGCGCGACGATCTTCTGCACCACGGCGAGGTTCTGCGGTTCGCCCGTAAACGCGCCGTCGAGATCGACCACGTGCACCCACCCGGCACCGGCCGCCTTGAACTCCACCGCGACCGCCGCCGGGTCCTCGGCGTAAACCGTCTCCTGGTCGGCGCGTCCTTGGGTCAACCGCACGCAGCGGCCGCCCTTGATGTCGATGGCAGGATAGATGTTCATGAACGCCGGGGAGATTCGCGCAATCCCGCCAAGTCGCAAAGAGTTTTTTAACCTTCCCGCGCCGCGGCGCGCGGCCCTTTCGTGCTTTTCTGCTTTGCGCCTTTCCGCCTTTGCGCGAGCCTTGCCCCATGTCGACTTATCAAGTTCCCGCCTTTCTCTCCGAACTGCTCCACGCGCGCTCGCCCTCCGGCTACGAGGGCGAGGCCCAGGCTGTCTTCGACCGCCACGTGAAGCCCGTCGCCGACGCCTACACGGGCGACGCCCTCGGCAACCGCCTCGCCACCCTGAACCCCGCCGGCGATCCCGTGCTGATGCTCGCCGGCCACATGGACGAACTCGGACTCATCATCACCTACGTCAACAAGGAAGGCTTTCTTTATTTCGATACCATCGGCGGCCACGACCTCAGCGTCATCTCCGGCCGCCGCGTGATCATCCAGACAGCCAACGGCCCGGTCAAAGGCGTCACCGGCAAACGCGCCATTCACCTCATGGACGATGAGGATCGGAAGAAGGTCCCGAAGAAACACGAGATCTGGATCGACATTGGCGCAGCGTCGAAAAAAGCCGCCCTTGAACGCGTCGGCATCGGTGACGTCGCCACCTACGACCACGAGTTGGAACTGATCCACGGCAGCATCGGCACCGCCCGCGCCTTCGACAACAAGGTCGGCGCCTACGTCGTCGGCGAAACCATCATCCGCCTCGCGAAGGACAAGGACCGGAAAAAGCTCGCCGCCAAGGTCGTGAGTGTCGCCACCGCCCAGGAGGAAATCGGCGTCCGCGGCGCGACGACCTCCGCCTACGCCGTCAACCCGCACATCGCCCTCGCCGTCGACGTGGGTCACGCCACCGATCATCCCGATTGCGACAACCGCAAGTTCGGCGAGACCAGGCTCGGCGGCGGCCCGATTCTCTGCCGCGGGGCCAATATCAACCCGAGAATTTACGACCGCCTTCTTCGCGCCGCGAAAAAGCTCAAGATCCCCTACCAGATCGAAGCCGACCCGCGTCCCACCGGCACCGACGCGCGCGCGATTCAAATGGGCCGAGGCGGTGTCGCCACCGGTCTCGTAAGCATTCCGCTGCGCTACATGCACACACCGAGCGAGGTCGTCGATCTGGAGGACGTGGAACGTTGCGTCCAGCTTTTCGTCGAGTTCGCCAAGGGCCTTGAAAAAGGCGACTACGCGCATTGGTGAACGGCCGCATCTCGTTGCCCATTGTCCCATGACTCACCGTCGTTTTACCCACCCCCGCGCTTTTCTGCTCTCCATTCTGGCCGCCTGGGTGGTCGTCGGCTGCCGCCCGTCGACCGGCGGCGGCAATCCCAAGGTTCCGGCCGGCGCAAAAAGTTCCGGCGGCGCGCATGCGGTCATCGAGACCGACCAGGGAGCGATCGAGCTTGAATTCCTCACCGCGGACTCGCCGAAAGCCGTGGAAAACTTCCGCCTGCTCGCCGAGCATGGTTATTACGACGGCCTGACCTTTCATCGCATCGTGAAGGGGTTCATGATCCAGGGTGGCGATCCGGCGGGCGACGGTTCCGGTGGCGAGAGCGCTTGGGGCGGTCTGTTCGCCGACGATATCAATCGCGACTCCCCGCTCTACCGCGGTGGTTACAAGCGCGGCCTCGTCGCGATGGCCAACTCCGGCCCCGACACGAACGGCAGCCAGTTTTTCATCATGCATCAGGACTATCCGTTGCCGCCGAGCTATGTCATTTTTGCGAAAGTGATCCACGGCATGGAGGTCGTCGACGCGCTCGCCGCCACGCCTACCCGGATGGGCCGTGACGGTGGCATGAGCGAGCCTCTCGCGCCGCCGGTCATCAAGAAAATCACCGTTAAACCGTAATCGTTGAACCGCCCCAATACCCCATGAACCCACGCACCTCGATTCTCTTCGCTGCGATGATGCTCAGTTCCGCCGGTGCCGCACTCGGCGCCGACTCGCTCGCTGACCTCATGCCCGCCCAGCCGGTCATCCCGGATCACAGCTTCAACCTGAAGGATTTTGGCGCAGTCGGCGACAGCGGCGCCACGCTCAACACCGAGGCGTTCCACAGTGCGCTCGCCGCCGTCAACGCCGCCGGCGGTGGCACGCTCGTCGTCCCGCCGGGCACGTATTTCACCGGCCCGTTCGACCTCGGCAACAACACGAACCTTCACCTCGAGGCCGGCGCCACGATCCTGTTTTCCCCGAAGTTCGACGACTATCGCACCGGCGCCACCGCGCGCGGTTACCGCCCACTCATCCTGATCAACAACGCCCACGATGTCCTGGTCTCCGGCGCGGGCACGATCAACGGCAACGGCGAGGCCTGGTGGCCCGAGGCGCGCCGGTTCAAGGCCGAGGCCAACGCCCGCCATGCCAGCGGCAACACCAGTCCGCGTCCCGTCATGCTGTCGTTCCGCGGCTGCCAGCGCATCCGCCTCGAGGGCGTCACGCTCACGAATGCGCCGGTCTTCAACATCACGCAGAACGCGTGCTCGGACGTCACCGTCGAGGGCATCAGGATTCTCAATCCGGCCATCGCGCCGAACACCGACGGCATCGACCCGAAGTGCTGCCAGCGCGTCCGCATCGCCCATTGCTACATCGACACTGGCGACGACAACATCGCCCTCGGTGGCAGCGGCGGCCCATTGGAAGAAGACATCCTCGTCACCGACTGCACGTTTCTCCACGGCCACGGCTGCTCGATCGGCAGTGGCACGGGTTGCGGCGTGCGCAACATGCTCGTCCAACGCTGCACCTTCGACGGCACCGACACGGGCGTGCGGTTCAAGTCGGGCCGTGGACGCGGCGGGCTCGTCGAGAACGTCACCTACGCCGACTTGACGATGAAGAACGTCGGCGTGGCCATCGGCATCACCAGCTATTACGCAAATACCACGATCGACTCCGCCCTCGCCGAGGACAAGGCGCAGCCCGTCACCGACACGACGCCGCAGTGGCGCAACATCACCGTGCGCAATCTCACCGCGACCGCCGGCCGGACGCGCGCCGGCCTGATCGCCGGCCTCCCGGAAATGCCCGCCGGGAATATCACCTTGGACAACGTCTCGATCGAGGCCCCCACGGGGCTGCGCGTGGCGAACACCAAGGGCATTATCTTGAAAAACGTCCACATCACCGCGGCCAGCGGCCCGGATGTGATCGCCGACGGTTCCGTTCAGGGTCTTACCCGCGACAACTAATCGTCGAAGCGGAAAACGACCGAGCCCTCGTAGCGGCCCGCGGCTTTCGCCCATTGGCTCTCCGGGCCGGCCTGCTCGGCGGGTTTGCCCTTCGAACCGATGGCGGGAATCGCGTGGAGGAACGAAACGTCGCCCGCCGGAAAATCGATCGTGGTGCTCACGTGGCTGATCCGCGGCGTGCCGACGCGGAGGTAGGTGCCGGGGGTGTTATTGAAGACCGTAAACGTGCCGTCGGTCGTCGCAAGTTTCGCCCAGCGCACGCCGGCATAGTAACCCTCGAACTCCGGATAGACCCACGACTCGCCCGGCTGCAGATCGTGGCGGGGCGTCTCGTGAATCCCCAGCCAGGTGCCGCGCAGCCGGTTTTGCCAGACATGATACGGACCTTCGCCCAGCCAGCGAAGTGAAGTCATCTTGGCCTCCGGGCAATCGAACGTAATCCCGTGATAGGCGAACGCGCCATCGAGCGAATAGGCGTAGTCGAGCCGCAGCGCCCCGTCGGCGCACAGCGTCCAGCGAAAGTTCTCCAGTCCGCCCGCACCACGGCTCTCGATCCATGCGACCGCTCCACCCGTCGCCGGGTCGCGACCGGCGCCCGACGTGACGGTGGCCGCCGTCGTGACGGCCACCGGAAAACGGGCCGGCGTTACGCCGATCTGGAAGGTTTTTATCACGGCGGGCGCGCCATCGTAACGGAACACGTTCGAAAGCCGCACGGCCGCGACCATCTGCGGCGGGAACTCGTAACGCGTGCCGTCTTGCTGGCGGCGCGTCGCGTCGAAGATCGTCTTCCATGTCGTCCCATCGGGCGACAGCTCGAGCTTGAATCCCGCGAACGCGGCTCCGCCGTGCAGGTTGTCGACTTCTGCCTCGACGACGCTGGCCTCGGCCGGCTTGGCCAGATGCCGGGTGAGTGCAGCCGCGTCGGTCTCGACGACCGGCAGCCACGTCGTCGCGGCGGGATTCGCCACCGGCGGACGCGCAAAGGACAATCTCGGCCCGTCGGTCAGCGGCAGGGCTTTCTCCCCCCGGCGCACGGAGCGAAGCAGGCCAGTCGTCGCATCGAACGCGGCAGTCACATCGCCGGCACGCAGCCGGATCTCGCTACCGGCCGTCTCAACCGCGGGCGCCGCCATCATTTTTCCCGCCGCCGCCGCCGCAGTGCGTTTCGCCAGTTCCGCCGTCGGCCACGTCCACGTCCAGAGATCGGCCCCGGCGGGATCGGTGACGCTCAACGCGAGCGCATCGGCATCCCGCCAGTTGGCGGGCAGCGAGAGCGCAAGTTTACCCGCCGCATGCGGCGCGATGGTCGGAGCCACCGCGCGCCCCTGCGCGAGGGTTTTTTCCGCGCCCTCGAAGCCTAGCAGTTTCCACGCGAAACCGCATGCCGCCAGTGACGTGAAATCGTAGTGGTTGTGCACCGCGAGCGTGCCGTCGAATTGGTCGCCCAGCGTCGGCGCATCGATCTGCACCGGCGACCAGACGTCGCGGATCGCGTAGTAACTGCCTTCCTTTTCGAAATGCGGCCCGATCACCCCGTCCGGCGCAAACGTGCTGTGGACATCGATCCGGCCGCCCTGATCCGTCCGCACGACGCCTTCGTCGGCAAAATCCCAAATGAACATCCCGCCGCCGACCGGCGACGCCTCGACCGCGCGCCAGTAATCGTCCAGCCCCGCGCCCCCGCCGCCGTCGTAGAGCGCGTGCAGGATTTCCGTCGGCATGACGAGGTTCGGCCCGTGCAGCCGCCGCACAAAGTCGTCGTAGCTCACATAGTGTTTCGTATCGACGCCGCCAAACGTGTCCCACGGGTGCAGCACGTGGCGATTCTGGGGATCGTAGAGCGAGTAGTCGCCATCGAGATCGCGGTTGAAGCCGCCTTCGTTGCCGTTGTCCCAAAAGAGAATGCTCGGGTGGTTGACGTCGCGCTCGACCATCTCGCGCACCAGAATCCGGCCGACCGGCGTGTCGTGCGCATGGTGCCAGCCGCTGATTTCATCGAGCACGTAGAGCCCCAACTCGTCGCAGGCCTCGAGGAAGGCCTCGTCGGGCGGATAGTGCGACATCCGGACCGCGTTCATATTCATCGACCGGATGACCCTGGCGTCCTCATAGCAATCCGCGCGGTTGAGCGACCGGCCGGTCTCGGGGCGGAAGCTGTGGCGATCGACGCCCTTCAGGAGAATCCGCTGGCCATTGAGGAACAGTCCCTGCCCCTCGCGCACTTCGAACGTCCGAAAGCCGAAGCGCTGGTCGACGACGTGCAGCGTTTCGTCACCGCGGCGCAGCGCGACGCGCAGGGTGTAGAGGTTGGGCGTCTCCGCCGTCCACTGCCGCGGTGATTCGACGCGGCCGGCGATCCGCACGCGCCCGGCGCCGCCGGCGGAAATTTTCTGCGTGAACGCGACGCCGAACGGTTTGCCCTCCGCATCGAGCACCTGGGCGTCGAGGTGCAGCGCGGGAGCGTTCAGCCCATCCACGCGTCCGCCGGTCAGCGAACTCAACGTCACATCCGCCGTCAGCGCGCCGTCCGCCTGCGCATCGATCGCCAGATGGTCGATCGCCTGCGCGGGGAGCGCCTCGAGCCAAACCGGCCGGTAAATCCCGCCAAAGACCCAGTAGTCGCCGCCGCGTTCGGCGCTTTCGGTATTCGGATCGGCCGAGACTTTCGCGACGTCGACGTCGAGCGTGTTGTCGTTGCCCGCGCCATATTTGACGAGTGAGGTGACATCGAAGCGAAAGCGGAAAAACCCGCCTTGGTGAACCGGACCGGCCGGACGACCGTTGACGGTGACCTTGGCGTCCGTCATCACGCCATCGAACACAAGGCGGACGCGGCGACCTTTCCATTCCGGCGGCACGGCAAACTTCAAATGGTAAAGCCCGTGTTCGTCGGACTTGTTCTGCTCCTGGCCGTAATTGTAGGTGCCGAATCCCTGGAGTTCCCAGTTCGAGGGCACGGGAATCGTCGTTTTCTCGCCTGCGCGCCGGCCACCCGTGATACTGAAATCCCATGGCACCGCGTCCGCGGGGCCGTGGCCGGAGAGGAAACGCACCTCGGTTTTCGGCTCGGCGGCACCGGTGAACGCGACCGAGGCGAATACCGACAACGCAGCAGCCAGGAACCCGGGCAGATGAGCGACAGGGATTTTCATGGGGATTTCCCTCAGCGCAATGCACCCGTCCGCGCGAGGGAAGCGCAAACCGCATGGACAGTCCGCTGAAGTAAAAACGAGTTCGTCAGCCGGGGCGAGCGGGTCAATCCCCGGCGGCACGCGTCCACCGTGGCCAGGCTCCGCGACCTCAGGCTGCGTCCTGCTTCGGCTCGGATTTGCCCGTGCGCCGCAGCGTGGGTTTGCGCCGGCCGGCGACGACCGCGGAGTCGATCACGACCTCGGTCACGTCGTCGCGCTGCGGCAGCTCATACATGACCTCGAGCATGAGATTCTCCATGATCGCCCGGAGCGCCCGCGCGCCCGTCTTCAGCTCGATGGCCTTTTGGGCGATCGCTTTCACCGCGTCCGGCGTCAACCGCAGGCGGACGCCATCCATCGCGAAGAGCTTCGAATACTGCTTCACCATCGCGTTCTTGGTGCGCAGCAAAATCTTTTCGAGGTCGGCGACGGACAGTTGGTCGAGCACCGAAACGACCGGCAGCCGCCCGATGAACTCGGGGATCATGCCAAAACGGATGAGGTCCTCCGGCGCCAGCGCCTTCATCATCTGCTCGGGCTTGAGCGCCGCCTCCTGCTGGGCCGCGATGGACGAAAACCCGAGGCTCCGCGTGCCCATCCGCCGCTGCACGATCGCGTCGAGCCCGACAAACGCGCCACCGCAAATGAACAGGATGTTCGACGTGTTGATCTGGATGTATTCCTGGTTCGGGTGCTTGCGGCCGCCCTGCGGGGGAACGTTGCACGTCGTGCCCTCGAGAATCTTCAGCAGCGCCTGCTGCACGCCTTCGCCGGAAACGTCGCGCGTGATGGAAACGTTCTCCGTCTTCCGGCCGATCTTGTCGATCTCGTCGATGTAAATGATGCCGCTCTCCGCCTTCTTCACGTCGTAGTTCGCCGCCTGCAACAGCCGCAGCACCACGTTCTCCACGTCTTCGCCGACATAGCCCGCCTCGGTCAGCGTCGTCGCGTCGGAGATGGCGAACGGCACGTCGAGGATCTTCGCCAGCGTGCGCGCGAGGAGCGTCTTGCCGGAACCGGTCGGGCCGACGAGCATGATGTTGCTTTTCTCGACCTCGACGTCGTTGAACTCGGGCGACAGCGCCGCCGGGTCCTTCACCGACTGGCCGGAATCGAACATCAGCCGCTTGTAGTGATTGTAGACGGCCACCGAGAGGACCTTCTTCGCGTGGTCCTGGCCGATGACATAGTCATCCAGCGTCTTCTTGATCTCCGATGGCTTGACGAGCCGGATCGCCGGCTTCGCCTCCACCGCGGGCGCCTTCACCTCGCGGTCGATGATCGTCTTGCAGACGTTGACGCACGAATCGCAAATATAGACGCCGGGCCCCGCGATGATTTTCTTCACCTCGGCCTGCGACTTGCCGCAGAACGAGCAGAGGGTCATGCGCGCGGATTTGGCCATGGCGCGGAGCTTGAAGGTCGCCCGGGGCGAGTCGAGGGCGGAGTTTGCCCAGGTCGGCCGCTCAGGCCGCGGTTTGCACGGCGATCGCCTGCGCCTCACGGGTCGAGGCCACCACGTGATCGACAATGCCGTAGTCCTTGGCCTCCGGCGCACTCATATAATAATCGCGATCCGAGTCCTTCTCGACCTGCTCCGTGGTCTTGCCCGTGTGCTTGGCAATCGTCTCATTGAGCGTCCGGCGCCAGCGGAGGATTTCCTTCGCCGCGATGGCGATGTCGGCCGCCTGGCCGCCCGCACCGCCGCTCGGCTGGTGGATCATCACGCGGCTGTTCGGCAGCGCGAAACGCTTGCCCTTCGTCCCCGCCGCCAGCAACACCGTGCTCATGCTCGCCGCCATGCCGATGCAGTAGGTGACGATGTCGCACTGCAGGAAGTTCATCGTGTCGTAGATGGCCATGCCACCCGTCACGACGCCGCCGGGCGAATTGATGTAAACGTGGATGTCCTTCTTCGCGTCTTCCATCTGGAGGAACAACATCTGGGCGATGACCACGTTGGCGACGTTGTCGTCGATCGGCGTGCCGATGAAGATGATCCGGTCCTTCAGCAGGCGGGAATAGATGTCCATCGACCGCTCGCCGCGGCCGGTGTTTTCGAGAACGATTGGGACGTAGTAGCTCACGTGGTGGTGTTGGTATATCGGCCGGTCAGGCCTTGGGCTGAACCGTCTTCACGGTAGCCTTGGACACCAGGAAATCAACCGCCTTGTCGAAAATGATGGATTGCTGCACCGAGCGGAGCTGGTCGCGGTCGCTCGACAGCACCTTCACGAGCTTGTCCGGCTTCTGGTGCGTGCGCATTGCTTCGCGATAGATGAAGGCGTCGATGTCTTTGTCGGTCACGCTGACTTTCTCGGCCTCGGCGATCTTCGCGAAGATGAGCTGCATCTTCACGCGATTCGTCGCCGCCTTCCGGGCGCTCTCGAAGAGTTCCTTCTTGTCCTTTTCGAACTGTTCCTGCGGCACGCCGCGGCGCATGTTCTCCTCGATGAACTGCCGGAGCACGCCCTGCGTCTCCGACTCGACCAGCGAGTCGGGCACCGGGAAATCGACCTTCGCCCCGAGGGCCTCAGTCACCTGACGGCGTTGCGCCGCGCGGTTCTGATATTCCTTTTGCGCCTTCAGGTTCGAACGCACCTGGTCCTGCAGCGCCGCGAGGTCTGCGACGCGCCGCGCCTTGAAAAACTCCCCATCCATCGGCGGCAGCACACGCTCGCGGATTTCCTGAACGTCGACCGCATAGACCGCCGCCTTGCCCGCAAGCGCCGGCACCGCCGCGAACTCCGCGGGGAACGTGATCGCCACATCCTTCTTGTCGCCGGCCTTGAGCCCGGCGAGTTGCTGGCCGAGGCCCGGAATGACGCCTTCCTGCGTTCCGTCGACTTCCTCCCACGTCTGCGGGACTTTGCCGTAAAGCTGCTTGTCCGGCGCGAGGTCCGCGATCGGCTTGCCGTCGATCGTGCCCTCGTAACCCAGCTTCACGTAGTCGCCCTTCTGCGCCGCGCGGTCAGCCGGCTTGAAATCGGCCCGCTCCGCGCGCAAGTCCTGGATCACCTTGTCCACTTCCTCCTCGGTCGCCTCCACCGGCGCGATTTCCGTCGGGAGCCCGGCATAGTCCGGCAGCGTGAACTCGGGCCGCACATCGACGGTCACCGTGATCGCCGCGGGCTGCCCAATCTCGATCTTGCCCTCCTCGAGATTGACGACATTCAGCACGTCGATCTTTTCTTTCTCGAGCGCGCTGCGGTAGGCCTTGGCAACGACCTTCTGCTTGAAATCGTCCGCGATCTCCTTGGCGAAACGCTTCGCCACCATCGCGGCCGGCGCCTTGCCAGGACGAAACCCCGGGATCCGCGCATACTTGGTGATTTCGCCCACGACCGCCGAGTGCTCGGTGTCGACCTCGGCCGGGTCAAGCGTGACCGTGAGGCTCTTGCGGGTGGCGGAGACGGTGTTCAATTGGACATTCACGAACAGGAGTGTGGAGAGGTTGAAATGAAGAGAATCGGGCACCCTAGGCCGCGGGCAGTTCTGGTCAATGCCGGATTCTGCCCGCCGCCCACGGCCTCGGCGCAACGTCCGGGCGGCCCTGCCCTCCGTGCTTGCACGGTCGCGCCCCCCGCCGTTTCGTGAACCCGGATGCCCAGCCTCCGCCAACTCCTTGCCGCGCATTCCCCGCTGTTGCTCCTCGACGCGGCGTCAGCCCGCGTGCAGGTCGGCGTCTTCGACGCCGGGCCGGCCTCCAACCTTCCGCTTTCGCCGTTTCCGGCCCGCTGGCAAACCTCCGACGAAGAGGCCGGCATCGGCGTGTTCCGCGGCATCGAGGCGCTGGAGGTGGACCTGAACGCCGTCCGCGGCTTCGTGTTCTGCGAAGGCCCGGGTTCCGTCCTTGGCATCCGGACGGTCGCGATGGCACTGCGCACTTGGAGCGTGGTGGCGCCCCGGCCCATCTTCGCGTATTGCAGTCTCGCCGTCGTCGCCGAGTCGCTCGGCCGCCGTGAAATCGCCGTCATCGCCGACGCCCGCCGCGATGCGTGGCACCATTTCCAACTCGGCGGCACGCTCCGTCGTGTGCCGACAGCCGGCCTCGCGGGCGAACTCGTCATGCCGGAAAATTTTCGCCACTGGTCGCAGTCGCCGCCGAACTTGACTCGCGTTCCCTACTCGCTCGCCGACCTGCTGCCGCGCGTCGCCGACGCGGACTTGTTCCGCCCGACCGATGCTCCTGACGCGTTTCTCCACGAGGAGCCGAACTACGCTGCGTGGACGCCGCAGATCCACCGCGCGCCCGCCCCGCGATGAGTTCCAACGCCGTCAATTCCCATCCATTGCGCTGCTGGGCCGAGATCGACCTCGCCGCGCTCGAACGCAATCTCAAGCTCATCCGCGCCTCGCTGCCGCCGCACATCCGCTATGTCGCGGTCGTCAAGGCCGACGCCTATGGCCACGGCCTGCACCACACCGCCGCGCGGCTGATGCACGCCGGTGCCGATCTCTTCGCGGTCGCCAATGTCACCGAGGCCGCCGCGCTCCGCGAACTCGGTCCCGGGTGGCCCATTCTCGTGCTGAGCCCGCTCCTGCCCGAGGAAGACCACGCGCTCGCCGAAAACGATCTCGCGGCCACCGTCTCCAGCGCCGACGAAGTCGCCCGCTTCGACGCCGTCGGCCACGCCGCCGGCCGGCCCGTCCCCGTCCACCTCAAGATCGACACGGGCATGGGCCGCCTCGGCGTCTGGCACGAGGACGCGCCCGCGCTTTGCCAGACGATCCTCGCCGCGCCGCACCTGCGGCTCGCCGGCGTGTTCACGCATTTCGCCAGCCCGGATGACGACCTCGCGTTCACCGCGGAGCAGCGGCGCCGGTTCCTTGCCGCGCTGGAGCGCTGTCCCGGCCTGAAACTCAACGAAATCTTCGTCCACGCCGACAACAGCGCTGGTCTCGAAACCATGCCCGGCACGAGCCCGTTCAACGCCGTGCGCGTCGGCTTGCTTCAGTTCGGCGTCCTGCCCCACCCGCATTCGCTGCTTGCGCAGGTGCACACGGAGCCGGTTTTCAGTTTTTCTACGCGCGTCGGTCTCGTGAAATCGCTTCCCGCCGGCACGACCGTGAGCTACGGCCGCACCCACACGCTCCCGCACACCACCACGGTCGCCATTCTCTGCGCCGGCTATGCCGACGGCCTCCCGCGCTCCGCGAGCAATCGCGCCTCGGTCCTCATCCGCGGCCGTCGCTGCCCCGTGCTCGGCCGTGTCACGATGGACCAGACGATCGTCGACGTAACCGATGTGCCGGGCGTGGCCGTGGGTGACGACGCCGTGCTCGTCGGCCGGCAGGGCGGCGCCGAGATTACCCTCGCGGAGTTCAGTCACAACGCCGACACGATCCCGTGGGAAACGCTGACCTCCGTGACAAAACGCGTGCCGCGCCTCTACAAAACCGCGCTCGGGACCTGATATCGATCGCGATGAAACCCACGGAGCGTGGGTTTCGTCATTGTCCCCATGACCCTTTCGTTCCCCGCCACGGAAGCCTGGCAGCCGCTGCCTGATCGCGATTGGAACGCGGCCGCCGCTGCCCATTTGTTGCGGCGCACCGGCTGGACCGCCCGGCCCGAGGATGTCGACCGTGCCGTGCACGACGGCCTCGCCGCCACGCTCGATCGACTTTTTCCCGCCGAGGCCTCGCTGCTGCCCAAGCCGCGCTCCGTCGCCCGCCTCGAAGAAGAGGGCCCCAAGCTCATCCGCGCCGCGCAGCAGATGACCGGCGACGACAAGGTCCGCGCCCAGCGCGAATCGCAGGAACGCGCCCGGATGGCGGTCCAGGACTTGAGCATCAAGTGGCTCCAATACGCCGCCCGGCCCGGGCAGGCCGCGCTCGCCAAGTGGGTGCTTTTCCTGAGCGACGTTTACGTCGTCTCCGCCGACAAGGTCAAAAGCGCCGCGCTCATCTACGATCATTTCGACCTCCTCGCCCGCCACGGCCTCGGCCCCGCCCCCGTCCTCTCGAAGGCCGTCTCGCGCTCGCCCGCGATGGTGATCTATCTCGATCTCAACCAAAACCAGCGCCGCGCGCCCAACGAAAACTTTGCGCGCGAACTGCTCGAGCTCTTCGTGCTCGGCGAGGGCAACTACTCGGAACAGGACATCAAGGAGGCTGCGCGCGCATTCACCGGCTACCGGGCCCAGCCGTTTCAGGGCGGCGAGTTTCGCTATGCCCCCGCCCAGCACGACCCCGGACCCAAGACGATTTTCGGCGAGACGGGCAGCTTCACGGGCGACGACGTCATCGACCTCGCCTATCGCCAGAAAGCCGCCTCGACCTTCCTGCCGCACGAGCTGGTCAAATTCTACCTCAGCGACAGTCCGCTCCCCGTGGACTACCTCGCCCCGCTCGGCGAAGACTGGCGCGCCCACGGCTACGAGTTGCGCGACCTCGCCCAGCGGTTTTTCGGCAGCCGGATTTTCTTTGCGCCGGAGTTTCGCGGCAACTTTATCAAGAGCCCCGTCCAGTTTTACCTCGGGCTCGTCCAGGATCTGGCGCTCGACGTCACCCCGCTGGCGCGCTTCACCTTGAACCCGCTGCGGCAGATGGGCCAGTGGCTTTACTATCCGCCGAACGTCCGCGGCTGGGTCGGTGGCCGCAACTGGATCAACTCCGCCACCCTCGCCTCCCGCCGCCAGCTCGTCGAATCGCTGTTCGCACCCGTCAACGAGGACAGTCTCAATGCCGACGAGCAGATCGAACTCGTGGCCGCGCGCACCAACGGCGTCACGGATTTCTCCGTGTCCGACCGCCTGCTCGAGGGATTCACGCCACTCGATCCCGGCGCGGCCGCAGGGCGCCTCGTGAATCGTTTCCTCGCCGTGCCCGTCGCCCCCGCGTTTCGCGACAGCGTCGCGCAATTTATCGCCGCCAGCGATCCCGAGCCCACCCCGCGCCTCCGCCGGCTCCGGCGCGCCGCCGTCACCCTCCTCCAGTCCCCCGAGTATCAACTCTGCTGAACGACCCGGCCATGTCCTCGAATCCCACGACACCTTTCCTGCCCACCACGCGCCGCGAGTTTCTCCGTCGTTCCGGCGGCGGCCTCGGGCTCCTCGCCTTCAGCCGGTTCGCCCCCTCGTTCCTCGTGCAGTCCACGCTCGCCGCGACGCCGGCGCCGGAAAAAGACCGCAGCATCCTCGTGCTCGTGCAACTCGCCGGTGGCAACGACGGCCTGAACACCCTCATCCCTTTCGAGGATCCGGATTACTACCGGCTCCGCCCGACGCTCGGCATTGCCAAGGACCAGGTGCTGCGCGCCAGCGACACGCTCGGCCTGCACCCGTCCTGCACCGCGATGCACCAGCTCCTGCAGGACGGCAAACTCGCGATCGTCCAGAACGTCGGCTATCCGAATCCCAACCGCAGTCACTTCCGCTCCTCGGAGATCTGGGAGACCGCCAGCGCCAGCGACGCCTTCATTTCCACCGGCTGGATCGGCCGCTACCTGGACAACGCCTGCACCGGCGCGCCGGCCGATTCGCACGACCCCGTCGCCGTTCACATCACCAACGGCGTGCCTCAATCCTTCGTCGGCGAGCACGAGCACCCGACTTTCGGCCTGCTTCCCGGCGGCGGCAACCGTCGCGATAACGAGGAAACCCGCCAGCTCCTCGAGACCATGATCAGCAAGCCCGCCGAGGGCACCGAGAACGCCAACGCCACGTTTCTCAAGCACACGTTGATGGACGCACTCGTGACCGAGAAAAAAGTCCAGCGCGTGCTCGACGTCTATCGCCCTGGCGCCGGCGCCAATTATCCTGGCAATCCCTTCGCCGCCTCGCTGCGCAACGTCGCCGCGCTGATCTCCGCGGGCCTGCCCACCCGCGTCTATTTCGTTTCGCTCAGCGGCTTCGACACGCACACCAACCAGGTCCGGCAGCAGGCCAACCTCCTCACGCAGCTCTCCGACGGCCTCGCCGCGTTCCAGCGCGACCTCGAGGCGCACCAGCTCGATTCGCAGGTCGCGACGATGACGTTCTCCGAATTCGGCCGCCGCCCCAGCGAGAATCAGAGCCAGGGCACGGACCACGGCACCGCGGCGCCGCTGTTCGTGATGGGCTCGCGGGTGAAGGGCGGACTCCACGGCACCGCGCCGTCACTGAAGCTGGAACGGAATCAGGACCTCACTTTCAGCACCGATTTCCGCCAGGTGTATGCCACCGCACTCGACCGCTGGCTCGACTGCCCCTCGCAAACGGTCCTCGGCGGCAAATTCGAACCGCTGCCCATCGTCTGAACGAGCCCATTGGTTCCCTGCGGCTCCTTCTTGCGCGCCGCCACCGGGCGCCGGTGCGTGGCGCCGGGAGTTGACGTCGTCATTCAGCTTCACCGTGACCCCATCGGGGCACTCCTTTGTCGCCTTGTCCTGGTTCTCGAAATTCTTCCATCCTTTTTCCCCGTTATCCGTCAGTCTCCTTCGTCAACCCCTCGCCGGCGATCCCGCCGGCATCATTGTCATGAGATCACTCCTCCCGTTTCTGTCTTCGCTCCGACTCTCCTGCGCGCTCGCCCTCGTTTTTGCTCTCGCCGGCGTCGTCCGCGCCGCCGACCAGCCGCCGGTCGCCTACAATGTCCGCGACTACGGCGCGACCGGCGACGGCAAGACCCTCGATACCGACGCCATCAACAAAGCCATCGAAGCCGCCGCCGCCGCGGGCGGCGGCACGGTCCTGCTCCCGCCCGGCACCTATCTCTCCTACTCGGTCCGGCTTAAAAGCAATATTGAGCTCCACCTCGCCTTCGGCGCCACGCTCCTCGCCGCCGACCAGCCGGCGCAAGGCCAGCCCGGTTACGATCCCGCCGAACCCAACCGTTTTGGCGACCTCGCCTATCAGGATTACGGCCACAGCCACTGGCACAACAGCCTCATCTGGGGCGAGAATCTCGAGAACATCGCCATCACCGGCCTCGGCCGCATCTGGGGCCGCGGTCTGCTCCGCGCCGGCGGCATGAATCCCGGCCAGGGCAACAAGACCATTTCCCTGAAACTCTGCCGCAACGTCACGCTCAAGGACTTTACCGTCCTGCAGGGCGGCTGGTTCGCGGTCCTCGTCACCGGCGTCGACAACCTCACGATGAGCAACCTCAAGATCGACACCAACCGCGACGGCTTCGACATCGACTGCTGCCGCAACGTCCGCGTGCTCGACTGCTCCGTCAACTCGCCGCAGGACGACGCCATCGTGCTGAAGAGCTCCTACGGTCTCGGCTTCGCCCGCTCCACCGACAACGTCATCATCACGGGCTGCCAGGTTAGCGGCTACACGATGGGCTCGTTCCTCGACGGCACCTACAAGGTCCCGCCGAGCGGCGGCGGCACCGGGCGCATCAAGTTCGGCACCGAATCCAACGGCGGCTTCCGCAACATCTCGATTTCCAACTGCGTGTTCATCCATTGCAACGGCCTCGCGCTTGAGAGCGTCGACGGCTCCATCATCGAGGATATCGCAATCAGCAACATCACGATGGAGCACATCTCGAACCCGCCCATCTTCATCCGCCTCGGCGCCCGCATGCGCGGGCCCGAGGGCGTTGCCATCGGCGCGATCCGCCGCGTCAACATCAGCAATGTCGTCGTCGGCTACGCCGCCTCGCGCGCCGCCTCGATCATCAGCGGCATCCCCGGCCATCCGGTCGAGGACGTCAACCTGAGCAACATCCGCATTCTCTACCGCGGCGGCGACAACGTCGCCGGGGCTCGGCGCGGCGGAAACGAAAACCTCGCTGCGGCCACTCCCCGCAGCGGTGCCGGCGCGGCCCCGGCACCGCGCGGCGGACGCGGCGGCAACCGCCGGCGCGCCGACGGCCGCGGCACGGGCCTGCCGCCGGCTCCGCCGGATGCGTTCGGCATCGAGGAAATCGAGGACGGTTATCCTGAGCCCACGATGTTCGGCACGCTCCCGGCCTATGGCTTTTATATCCGTCACGCCCGTCGCGTGACCGTCGACCAGATGGACCTGAGCACCATGGCCGACGACACGCGCCCACCCATCATGGCGTTCGATGTCGCCGGCTTGAACTTCCGCCACACCACCGTGCAGGCCGCCGCCGGCACGCCGGTGTTCAAGCTCAACCAAGTGACGGATTTCGCGACCGAGAAATTTACTGGCCTTCCCGACCAGCAGCGCGCCCGGTCGGACGATGAATCGATCGCCGGTGAAGGCGCGCCGCTCCCCGGTTCGACCTACACGCCTGCGGCGCCAGCCGAAAATGTCCCGGAAAGCGCGAACACCCCCATCCCGCGCGGTGCGCCACCCGCCGCCACACCGGTCGCGCCGAAAGTTTAGCGCGCTCTCGCATGTTGTAGCCCGGGGTCGTTGACCCCGGCTGCGTTCTGATACCGCGCAAGCCGGCAAAACATCCCACGCCGGACCGGGGCCAACTCATCAACTGATTAGCAATAATCGCGGCGACTGCCCGGGCGCCGTCGCGGGCGCGCGGTGAATGCACGGAGGCACGGGACTGTCGGGGTAGTCGACCGCGATGCGCCAAAGATTTCCGACCCCGAAGGAAAAAGGCTGCGCTCCCGGGACCGCGGCATAGTGCAGGTCGTGGCAGTTCTCCTGCAGGTATTCGCGGAACGCGTCGTCATCCTTCCCGCCAAATCGCTGCAGAAGTCTGGCGCGGGTTTCAGCGATGTCCACGCGCCGCCGCGCGTCTTCATTGCGCAGGCCCTCGCTCGGCGGGCCGTGATAAGTGCAAAGCCACGTGTCGGCCGCGACCGGTGCGCTGTCGGCGTGGAATGAGTAAACATCCGTCGGCGCGTCCCCCGATTCCTCATCGCGAGCGTAGCCGTAAATGCAGTTGAGCACGGGATCGAGCTCGCGCTCCCGCAGCAATCGCTGGTCTTCGCGCAGGACTGCGATGGCGGCCCGGCCCGCTGCGCTCACCGGCAGCGCGAGCAGACGGGCATCGTCGATCGTCACGATACCCTCCCCGGCGCCCAGCCGCCCGACGACCTCGGCGAAATCCCCGGTCAGACTGCGCTGCCAGCAGAGGGCGTTGACGCCGCCGGCAAATGGCGTCGTGACCAATTCGTGGAAGCTTCCCACCCGACGGACGCGGGCGTAGTCAGCGGGCAAGGCGCCGGGCGTCACGCGCGCATCGCTCCCGACCGTCGGTTTTCAGCGCCGGATTTCAACCGCTTCGCTCACTTCCCGATCCCGCGTGTGCGGAAGCCGAGCGCGCTAAGTTTCGCGAGGTCGAGGATATTGCGGCCGTCAAAGACGAACGCCGGTTTGTTCATCGCGTCGTATATTTTCGCGTAATCGAGCTGCTTGAACTCGTCCCACTCCGTCACGACCGCCAGGGCGTGCGCGCCTTCCGCCGCCTCGTAGGCGCTCTTCGCAATCACGAGGCGCGCGTCCTCCTTGCCTTTGCCCAGCACGTCGGCGCGGATTTCCTCCGCCGGCACCTTCGGGTCGTAGACCACCACCCGCGCCTGCTCGGCGAGGAGATCGCGGCACACCGCAATCGCCGCCGACTCGCGCGTGTCGTTCGTGTCCTTCTTGAACGCGAACCCGAGCACGGCGATTTTCTTGTCGGCCACCGAGTTGAACAGCGACTTCACGAGCTTGGCGGCGAAGCGGTGCTTCTGCCAGTCGTTCATCTGCACGACGCTTTCCCAATACGCCGCCACCTCCGGCAGGCCGAAACTCTGGCACAGGTAAACGAGGTTCAGGATGTCCTTCTGGAAGCACGAGCCGCCAAAACCCACCGACGCCTTCAGGAATTTCGGCCCGATGCGCGAGTCCTTGCCGATGGCGTTGGCCACCTCGTCGACATCCGCGCCCGTCGCCTCACAGAGCGCCGAGATGGAATTGATCGAGGAAATCCGCTGCGCGAGGAACGCATTCGCCACGAGTTTCGAGAGCTCGCTCGACCAGAGGTTCGTCGTGATGATCCGGTCGCGCGGCACCCAGTGCGCGTAGACATCGACCAGCGCCTGGATCGCCCTTTCCCCGCCGGGCGTGCGCTCGCCGCCGATGAGCACGCGGTCGGGCATCTGCAAGTCGGCCACCGCCGTGCCCTCCGCCAGAAACTCCGGGTTCGACAACACCTCGAATTTGTAGCCGTTGGAATTCGCCGCAAGGATGTCCTTGATCGTCTCCGCCGTCTTCACGGGGATCGTCGATTTTTCCACGATGATCTTCGGGCCGTTCGCCTGCTCCGCGATGGTGCGGGCGACCGATTCGATGAACCGCAGGTCCGCTGCCCGGCCCGCCCCGACTCCATAGGTCTTGGTCGGCGTGTTCACCGCCACGAAGATAATGTCCGCCGCCTTGATGGCGTCGTGCACATCGGTCGAGAAGTGGAGATTCTTTCCCCGCCGCTCTTTCACGACCTCCTCCAAGCCGGGCTCATAAATGGGCAGCGTGCCGGAATTCCACGCGGCGATCCGGGCGGCATTCATGTCGACCACGCGCACCTCGATGTTCGGGGCCTTGAGGGCGATCATCGCCATCGTCGGCCCGCCAACGTAACCGGCACCAATGCAGCAGATTTTCATGCAGGGAAGCCCGGCACACTGGCGGGATGCCGCGGCAAATCCAAGGACGATTTAGTTTTCCCCTGCTTCAACCGGGCGCGCAATCGCGTCGCACAGTCCACGGCCGCATTCGTTCGTCCGTTGTCCTCGTGGCTTCGCGGCAAACCCGTCCGCTCCCGCCCGCCCCTTCGGCCGCAAAAAAAAGGCGCGGGATCTTCCGCGCCTTTGGTCCTGGCGTGCTGCTGCGCCGCTCACGCCGGATGGGGCGCGGGCGTCGCGCCACCGTGCCCGATCGTGTCCGGGGCCGGCGACGCCTTGTCGGTGGGCTTCTTGGCCGGCTTGTCGGCCTGTCTGGAGAGCGGCTCATTGAAGACCGGCGTGCGGATCTCGCCGAACTCGAGGATTTCCTTCACGTGCTTGCCCTCGATCGTCTCGTGCTCGATGAGCGCCGCACCGATCTTGTCGAGCGCGTTGCGGTGGGCCGTGATGATCTCCTTCGCGCGGGCATATTGCTCGCTGATCATCCGCGAAACCTCGGCGTCGATCTTGCGGGCGGTGTCCTCGCTCACGTGCTGCGAGCGGGTGATGTCGCGGCCGAGAAACACGGTGTCCTGGTTCTCGCCCATGGCAACCGGGCCAAGTTCGCTCATGCCGTAGTCGCACACCATCGCGCGGGCGATCTTCGTCGCCTGTTTGATGTCGCCGTAGGCGCCGTTGCTGAAATCGCCGGTCACCAACTCCTCGGCAATGCGCCCGCCCATCGCCATCGCGATCTGGTCGAGCAGCTTCTTTTTCGGCCGGGTCAGCAGATCCTTCGTGGGTAGATATGTCGTGCTGCCAAGACTCTGGCCGCGGGGAATGATCGTGACCTTGTGCACCGGCACCGTGCCATCGTCCAATACCGCCTGCACCACGGCGTGGCCGGCCTCGTGCCAGGCGATCAGGCGCTTCTCGGCGTCGTCCATCACCCGCCGGCGCTCGCGACCCCACAGGACCTTGTCGCGCGCATCGTCGACATCGGACATGTCGATCTTCTTCTTGTTGCGACGGGCGGCGAGCAGCGCGGACTCGTTCAGGAGGTTGGCCAGCTCGGCGCCGGACAGACCGGGCGTTCCCCGGGCGATGACCGCGAGGTCGACGTTTTCCGCCAGGCTCACCTTCTTCGCGTGCACGCGCAAAATCTGTTCGCGCCCGGTGATGTCGGGCAGGTCGACATAAATCTGCCGGTCGAAACGGCCCGGCCGCAGCAACGCGCTGTCGAGCACGTCGGGGCGGTTGGTCGCGGCGATGATGATGACGCCCTCGGTCGTATCGAAGCCATCCATCTCGACGAGCAGCGAGTTGAGCGTCTGCTCGCGCTCGTCGTTGCCGCCGCCGAGGCCGGCACCGCGCTGGCGGCCGACCGCGTCGATTTCGTCGATGAAGATCAGACATGGCGCGCTCTTGCGCCCCTGCTCGAACATGTCGCGCACGCGGCTCGCGCCGACGCCGACGAACATTTCCACGAAGTCGGAACCCGAGATGCTGAAGAACGGCACGTCCGCCTCGCCGGCCACGGCCTTCGCGAGCAGCGTCTTGCCGGTGCCCGGGGGGCCGACCATCAGGATGCCCTTCGGAATCCGCCCGCCCATCTTGGTGAATTTCTTCGGGTCCTTGAGGAACTCGACGACTTCGGAGACTTCTTCCTTCGCCTCATCGCAACCGGCGACATCGGCAAATGTGAGCTTGTCGCGGTCGCGCGTGAGCAGCTTCGCGCGGCTCTTGCCGAAGCTGAGCGCACCGCGTCCCGCCTGCCGCAGCTGCCGCACAAACAGGAAATAGAGCAGTCCGATGATGATGACGAACGGGATCACCTGCGCCGCGATCGCGGACATCAGCGTCGTGGCCGGCTGCTCGGTAAAGAGTTTCGTCGCCGCCAACCGATCGTTCATTGCATCCGTCAGCCGGCCCGCGGCGTGAAACGGCCGGAAGGGGCCGTTGGCGTCCTTGCGGCTATCGCCGGTGATCGTCACCCAATACGGCCCGCCGCTCGAGTCCGGGCGGATGATGTTGGGTTTGTTCGGGTCGCTGTTGCTGATGTTCTTCGCCTCCGCGCGCTCGACCACTTCCTGGATCGAGAGCGTGTCCTGCGCGCTGTTGATGTCCTTCGTGAGAAAGAGCAGCGCGAGCACCGCGCCCACCAACGCCAGCCAGAACAGCAGCATCTTCGGCTGAAAGCGATCCGGGGGCAGATTCTTCAGGGAGCGGCGGGACTTTTTGTTGTCGGGTTCGGACATCGAGTGTTGGACTTAGAGGGGAATGTGGATGTTCCCGGCTCACAAGTCAATTGACGGACCGCAGGAATTTGCCGCGTTTCTTTCCAGTTCGCTCGAAGCGGAGCGCGCCGCCGCGAATCACCGCAAAGCCCTCCCGGCCAAGACTGTGCCGGGTCGGCGTGCCCCGCTCGACCGCCCTCAGCAGCGCCTCGAATCCCTGCCTCGCGAGGTCGCCCGCCCGCGGCTGCCCGCGGAGCCAACGGTGAAGGGCGCGGCGCACAAACGCCCGCGGTTTTTGCGAAATTTTCCCCAAATCGAGCGCCCCGTCCGCCCGCAATGGCCGGATTGCGTCGAGCCAGGCCTCGAGTGCCGCATCATCCTCCTCGAGCAGTTCGCGCGCAAGGGCGGCACCGGCGAGCGCGTCGCGTTGCGCCGCACGGGTCCAAGCGGGCAGCACGGCGCGGCGGATGCGGTTGCGGAAAAAATCGTTCCCCGCGTTCGTCGCGTCCTCGCACCAAGTCGCTCCCGCCGCGCGCAGCGCCGCCACGATCTCCGCCTTCTTCAACGTGAGCATCGGTCGCAGGTGCCACCGGCCGCCCGGCATCGCCTGCGCGGGACGCGGCGCCGCGAGCCCCGCCGTCCCGCTGCCGCGCGCCAGCCGCATCAACATTGTCTCCGCAATATCGTCCTGCTGGTGTCCGAGCCAGAGCAGCCGCATTTTTCTCCGCCTCATCTCGCGGCCGAAGAACTCGAAGCGCGCCGCGCGCGCCTCGGCCTCGCTCGCGCCCGTCCGCGCTTCCCGCCACCGCCCGGCGACAAACTTCACGCCGAGGGCGGTGCAGACCTGCGCGCAGAATTTTTCATCCGCTCCCGCGGCCGGCCCACGCAGCCGGTGGTTGAAATGCAGCACGACGAAATCCCGTCCCCAGCGCCCCGGACCCTCCGCCCAAAAAATCAACAGCAGCGCCAGCGAATCCGCCCCGCCGGAAAAGGCCACCGCCCAGCGCGACGGCTTGCGCGCGCCCTTCCGCCTTTCTCTCATGTCGTCCGCACGCGCGGCCAGCATGGCGCCCGGATGCAGCTCCCCGTGCGAAATCCGCGCCACGAACGCGGCGGCGACCGCCGGCCAGTCGATCTTGGTTTTCCGTTTCATTGCGCGGCCGAGCGCCGGTGGGCCCGCCCCGCGGCCGGGCCCACCCTCACGCAAAACCCAGGAATTCCTTCCCGAAATACGGCACGAGCGCCGCGGGAATCTTCACCCGGCCATCCGCCTGCAGGTTGTTTTCCAGCAGCGCCGCGAGCACCCGCGGCACCGCGAGCCCGGAGCCGTTGATGGTGTGCACGAGTTCGGGTTTGCCCGAATCCTTCGCCCGAAAACGGATCTGCGCGCGCCTCGCCTGGAACGCCTCGAAGTTCGAACAGCTCGACACCTCCAGCCAGCGTTTCTGGCCGGCTGACCAGACCTCGAGATCGTATTTCTTCGACTGCGCGAAACCGAGGTCGCCGCCGCACATCAGCAGCACGCGATACGGTAGGTCCAGTTTTTGCAGCAGCCGCTCGGCGTCGCCGCGCAGCTTGTCGAGTTCCTCGTAGCTCGTGGCGGGATGCACCCACTTGAGCAGCTCCACCTTGTCGAACTGGTGCAGCCGGTTCAGTCCGCGCACATCCTTGCCGTAACTGCCGGCCTCACGGCGGAAACACGGCGTATAGGCGCAGCGGTAGATTGGCAGCGTCGCCTCGTCGACAATCTCGTCGCGAAAGAAATTGGTCAGCGGCACCTCCGCCGTCGGCACCGCGTAGAGCTTGTCGATCGTCGTCTCATACATCTGCCCTTCCTTGTCGGGCAGCGCGCCGGTCGCGGTGGCGCTCGCCGCATTGACGAAGATCGGCGGATTCACCTCCACGTAGCCCGCCTGCGCATTTTCGTCCAAAAAGAAATGCAGCAGCGCCCGGACGAGCCGCGCGCCGTCGCCAACATAAAACGGAAACCCCGCGCCCGTGACCTTCGCGCCGCGGGCAAAGTCGAACAGCTTGTCGAAGCCCGGAATTTCCCAGTGCGGGATCGCGTGCGGCCGCGGCTCGGCGTGTGCGCCGTGCAGTGCAAACACCACGTTCTGCTCCGGCGTCCTGCCTTCCGGCACGCTCGCGTGCGGCAGGTTCGGGATCGACAGCATCGCCTGGCGGAATTTTTCCTCGGACTCCTTGAGCTGCGCCTCGCGTTCCTTCACCTGCGCGGACACGGCCTTCATCTCGGCGACCTTCGCAATGAATTCCGGCGAGCCCTTCGGGAGCGCCGCCATCGCGGTGTTGGCCGCCTTTTGCCTGCTGCGGAGAGCCTCGACCTCCTGCAATTGCGCGCGCCACGTCGCGTCGATCGCGAGCACGGCGTCGAGGTCGACGGTGAGATGTTTCTTGGCGATCGCGATGCGGACGAGGTCCGGCGATTCGCGGATGAGTTTGGGATCGAGCATGGAACGGGAGATTATCGGCGCGCCGCCGGATTCACTTGAAGCGTGCCCGCGCCCGCTGAAAGCGCGAGTAAACATCTTTCACCGGCAGCAGCTTCAGGTCGCCGACCGGCGCCTGGATGACGAAGTTCGTCGGCCCGCGCAGCGGATAGGGGCCGAACAGCCGCGGGTCGGTCGGGCCGAAGATGCCCAGGGTTTTCACGCCGAGCGCCGCGGCGAGGTGCATCGGGCCGCTGTCGTTGGAGATGACCCAGTCCGCGCGCTTGATGAGCGCCGGCAGCGACACGAGGCTGGTGTTGCCCGTGAGATTGAAGAACTGCGCGGGCGGAAACGCCCCGCGGTCGTGCACGTAGTTGCTCCCGGCCCAGACGATCTTTCGCGCCTTGTCGTCGCGCAGCAGCAGCTCGGTGAGCTGCTTGAAGCCGCCCCAGCATTTCTCCGCGCGCCGGCTGTCGGGGAACATCACGATCGGCCGCCGCCCGCCGCGTCCGTCGGCGAACCGCAGTTGCAGGCTGTCGACCTCGCGAAATTTCAGCGTGCCGCGCAACTCCGGCTTCGCCCCGAGCACCGTGCAGAACTGCAGCAGGATATCCAGCGCGTGGCTGCGTTTGCCGTCGGGCGGCAGCGGAACCTTTTCGTCGTAGAACATCCCCGACCACTCGCGGGCATCGCTCCGGCCGATCTTCTTTTTCGCCCGGGCGCGCGAGGTCATCAGTCCCGTGCGCAGGAGTCCCTGCAGGTCGAAGACATAGTCGAAGTTCGTCTTCCGGATTTCCTTCATCAGCCGGAGGAACCCCTTGGCCCCGGCGTTGCGCTCGAACACGTAGACGTGGTCGACCGCCTGGCAGGCCCGCACGATCGGCGCAAAAATCTCCCGCACCACCCACGAGATCCGCAGGTCGTCGCGCTGCGCCTTCATCGAGGTCGCCACCTGCAGGCCGTGCACGATGTCGCCGAGCGAGGAGGGCTTGATGATGAGGATTTCGGTCATTGAGCATGGCGCGGCCGGGCAGAATCTGCTTTTAACCGCGGAAGCGTTACGTTTCATGGTTTTTCCCGGCGAAAATCAAACGCCAAATCCCGCTCTCCCGCCTGCGTGCTGCTTTTTCTCCTAAAAATACTCGGCTGGCTCCTCGCCCACACCCCCGAATCGCTGCTGCGTGTGCTGGCCGCCGCCCTCGGCGACTTCGTCTTCCGGTGCCTGCCGCGCCGCCGCCGGCTGGCGTTGGCGAACCTTCACCATGCGTTTCCCGAAAAACCCGCCGCGTGGCACCACGCCATCGGACGCGAGAGCTGCCGTCGCGTGATCGAGACGGGCCTGCTCTCCCTCGCGACGCCGTTCCTCGGCGAGCGCCGCTACCGCCGGATCATCGCCGCGTCGCCGGAACTCGTCGCCGCGTTCACCACGCACCACACCGCACCGCTCGCGACACTCATCTGCTCCCCCCATCTCGCCTATTGGGAGGCGCAGACCGCGATGTCGCTCGTCGTGCCCGCGCCGTTTCCCGAGTTCGGCACAATCTACCGGCCGCTGGACAACCCCGCGGCGGACGAGTTCGTGAAACGCTCCCGCGAGCGGTTCGGCATGAAACTGCTTTCGCGCCGGAGCGGTTTCGCCGAGGCGCAGAAAATCCTGCGCCGCCGGGGATTCGTCGGCGTGCTCTTTGATCAGAATGCCGGCCTGCAGGGCGCGCTCACGACGCTCTTCGGCCGCGTGTGCTCGACCACGGAACTACCCGGCCTCATGGCGGAAAAATTCGGTGCGCGCGTTTATGGGATCTTTCCCCGCCGGCGTGGATTCTGGCGCGTCGAGATCAGCGTCCATCTCGTGGCCACGGGGGGAGAAAGTGACTCGGTCACGCTGGGGCTCAACCGCTGGCTCGAGGACCTGCTCCGGGGCGACGACAACCTGTGCGCCTCGTGGCTCTGGGCGCACGACCGCTGGCGGCACCAGGACATGCCGGAGAAACGCCTTCGCCTCGAGGCGAAGCGCGATCTGCTCGCCGCCGACCTCCGTGCCCGCCAACTCACCTCGCCGCCGCGCCGCACCCGGATCTGGATCCGGCTGCCCAACTGGCTCGGCGACGTCGTCATGGCGGTGCCGCTGCTGCGCGCGCTCCGCGTCGCGCGTCCCGATGCCGAACTCACGCTCGTCGCGAAAAAACAATTTCTCCCGTTGCTCGAGGCGTGGCACCTCGCCGACCGTCTCCACGCGCTTCCACCCCGCGGGCCCGGCTATTTTCTGCATTTCCGCCGGCTGCGCGAAGAGTATCCCGACGTCTGGCTGCTCTTCACCAACTCGCTGCGCGGCGACCTCGAGGCCTGGTGCACCGGCTGCCGCCAGCGCTTCGGCCTCGTCCGCCCCGGCCGGCCGCGCCCGTTGCTCTCCCACGCCTTTCAGGTGCCCGGCGATTTTGACGAGCGCACCCACCATCAGCTCGAACTCTGGGCAAACTATCTCCGCCACTTCGGCCTCGCCGCCCCGCCCGATCTCGCTCCGCTCAACCCGCCACCTGTCACCGTCACCCGTCCCACTCCACACCCGATCGGCCTGATCTGCGGCTCCGAGAACAACCCCGGGAAACGCTGGCCCATCGCCCATTGGCGCGCGCTGATCGAGTCGCTCCCGGCGGAAGAATTCCTCCTCCTTGGCACTGCGGGCGACGCCGCGATCACGGCCGCCGTCGCCGCCGGATTCGATCCCGCCCGCGTCGAGAATCTCGCCGGCAAGACCGACCTCTCCTCTTTCGCCACGCGCCTCGCCGGCTGCCGGCTCCTGGTCACCAACGACACCGGCGGCATGCATCTCGCCAACGCCCTCGGCGTCCCGCTGGTCGCGCTCTTCGGCCCCACGAATCCCATTCGCACTGGCCCGGTTTTTGCATCGCCCGCCTCGCTCCTTCAGCCGCCAGGCTGCCCGTCGACGGGCGGGGCGGCGCTCGCCGGCCTCGCGCCCGCCGCGGTGGCCGGCACCGTTCGGAACCTTCTCGCGGTCCCGCCCGTCACACACCCGGTTTGACTCGTCCCGGCCCAGCCTTCACTCGTCCTTCCACGTGCCACTTCTCTCCGTCACCGATCTCCGCACCTACTTTCATACGCGCAGCGGCGTCTATCGGGCGGTCGACGGGGTGAGCTTCTCCCTCGATCGTGGCGAGACCCTCGGGATCGTCGGCGAGTCCGGCTCCGGCAAATCCGTCACCTGCTACTCGATCATGGGCCTGATCCCGCAGCCGCCGGGCCGGATCGAGAGCGGCACGGCGGTGTTCGACGGCACCGATCTGCTCCATTGCACCCCGGCCCAGTCGCGCGCCATCCGCGGCAAGCGCGTCGCGATGATCTTCCAGGATCCGATGACGTCGCTGAACCCCTATGCGCGCATCGGCGACCAGCTGATCGAGCCGCTGCTGATCCACGAGAAGATTTCCCGCGCCGACGCGCTCAAGCGCGGCCTCGCCGCCCTCGATGCCGTCGGCATCAACGATGCGCAAAAACGCATCCACCTTTACCCGCACGAATTCTCCGGCGGCATGCGGCAGCGCGTCATGATCGCGATGGCCCTCATCACGAAACCCGAGCTGCTCATCGCCGATGAGCCCACGACCGCGCTCGACGTGACCGTGCAGGCGCAAATCCTCGAACTCATAAAAAAAATGCAGCGCGAGCTCGGCATGGCGGTGATCTTCATCACGCACGACCTCGGCGTCGTCTCCGGCCTTTGCGACCGCGTGCAGGTGATGTATGCCGGCCGCATCGTGGAGACGGCGGACACGCGCACGTTGTTCTACTCGCCGAAGCATCCCTACACCCGCGCGCTGCAGCGCTCGATCCCATCGCTGCAGCCGAAGGGCGCCGAGCTCTACACGATCTCCGGCATGCCGCCGGATGTCTCGAAACCGATTCCCGGTTGCGCCTTCGCCCCGCGCTGCGAGCACGCCGCGGAGCGCTGCACCACCACCGTGCCCGCGCTCGCGGCCGTCAACGCCACCCATGCCCAGGCCTGCCTCCGGGTGCAGGCGGGCGAGATCTGAGAAACTCGCCACCCCGCCCCCCATCACTGGTCACACCGCCCGCCATGGCCGAAACGATCCTCCAGCTCACCGGCGTCAAAACCCACTTTCCCATCACGTCCGGCTTTCTCCTTCGCCGGCACGTCGGCACGGTGAAAGCGGTCGACGGCGTCACGCTGGCGGTTGGCCAGGGCGAGGTGTTGGGGCTCGTCGGCGAATCCGGGTGCGGCAAATCCACCCTCGCGCGCACCATCATGCAGCTCGTGCCGACGACCGCCGGCACGGTCGTGCTCCACGGCCGGAATCTCGCCAACTGCTCCGCGGCCGACCTCCTCGGCGCCCGCCGCGACATGCAGATGGTTTTCCAGGATCCCTATGCTTCGCTCAACCCCCGGATGACGGTATTCGCCACGCTCGCCGAGCCGCTGCTCGTCCACGGCGTGTGCCCGCCCGGCGAGGTCAACGCCCGCGTCGCCGAGCTCATGCGCACTGTCGGCCTCGCGCCGCGGTTCATGCAAAAATACCCGCACGAATTTTCCGGCGGCCAGCGCCAGCGCATCGCCATCGCGCGCGCCCTCGCGCTTCAGCCCAAGGTCATCATCGCGGACGAACCGGTCTCCGCGCTCGACGTTTCCATCCAGGCGCAGATCCTGAACCTCCTCGCGCAGCTCTGCCGGCGGATGAACCTCTCGCTCATCTTCATCGCGCACGATCTCTCCGTCGTGAAACACATCTCCGACCGCGTCGCGGTGATGTATCTCGGCAAGATCGTCGAGCTCGGCCCGGCCCGCGCGGTCATCGAACACCCGCGGCATCCCTACACCCGCGCCCTCGTCAGCGCGATCCCCACGCCCAACCCCGACGTCGAGCGCAGCCGCCAGCGCATCGTGCTGCCCGGCGATCCGCCCTCGCCGATCAATCCGCCCGCGGGCTGCGCGTTTCACCCTCGCTGCCCCCACGCCCGCGAAATCTGCAAGGCCGCGATCCCGCCGCTCGCGCTCTTCGAACCCGGCCGCGACGTGGCGTGCGTTCGCGCCGAGGAAATCGCCGAGCTCTAGGCGGCCGGTTTTGCGCGGCGTGCGCTCGCGCACCATGGCTCAACCTCCGCAACGAATCGAACGCTTCTGCGTCATTCTCCAGACTCCCCCATGAATATCACCCGACGTGACTGGATCAAATTCACCGGCGGCGCCGCCCTCGCCGCCTCCCTGCCCCGCTCCCTCGCCGCCGCCGCGAGCATCGACTATCCCCACGATGTGCATCCGTTCATTCGCGAGGGCGAGCAGCCGATGTTCGACCTGCCCGGGCAGATCAAGTCGCCCGTCATCATCGAGTCCGTCGAGATGCTGAAACGCGGAAACAACTATTTCGTCCGGACCCGCTCCAAGGACGGCGCCGTCGGCATCACCGGCACGAAGCAGGTGGAGGATTTCATCCCGATGTTCCAACACCTGGTGGCGCCTCATTTCATCGGGAAGGATGCCCGCGATCTCGAGTCGCTCATCGACTACGTCTACCGCGAAAACTACAAGCTCGCCAGCATCCCGCTCTGGTGCCCGATCGCCTACGTCGAGCAGAGCCTTCTCGACCTGCTCGGCCAGACCGCGCAAAAACCCGTCGGCGCGCTGCTCGGCGGCGTGATCCGCCCCGAGATTCCCGTCTATCTTTCCGGTTCCGCCCGCGTCCTCAGCGCCGAGGAGGAGGTCGATGTCTATGTGCGCGGCATGGCCGCGACCGGTTCCAAGGCCGTGAAATTCCACATGGGCGGCCGGATGAGCCGCAACGTCGACACCTATCCCGGCCGGTCCGAGACGCTGCTCGTCCGCGCCCGTGAAAAACTCGGCGACGACGCGATCCTCATGGCCGACGCCAACGGTTCCTACGACGTCCCCAACGCGATCCGCATCGGCCGCCTGCTCGAGAGCCTCAACTACGCGTTCTACGAGGAGCCCTGCCCGTTCGAGGAACTTTCCGAGACGCAGGCCGTGGCCAGGGCGCTGAAGATCCCGCTCGCCTTCGGCGAGCAGAATTTCAGCCTGTGGCAATTCGAGTGGATGCTGCGCAACGGCGTCATGCAGATCGTGCAGCCCGACATGAACTACAACGGCGGCATCATCCGGGCCAAACGCGTCGCACGCATGGCGGAAAAACTTGGCAAGACCATCGTGCCACACAACACGCAGACCGGTGCGACGTCCGTGAACATCCTCCAATTCGCCTCGTGCACGAAGAACGCGGCGCCCTACATGGAGTATCCCTGGCGCGCGCCGCAACAGACGCCGACGTGGTATAAACCCGATTTCAAGATTGTGAACGGCAAGATCAAGGTGCCGACCACTCCCGGCATGGGCCTCGAGATCGATCCCGACTACCTGAAGCAGTCAACGGTCGTCGCCCACATCGACAAAGCCGCCCGCGGCGGTGGCACCGGCTCGGGCTCCGGCGAGTAGGGCTGCGCCGCTCCGATTGCACCGCTCGCGCGGCGCATGGCCACCCGCCATCGCGCTATTTCTTGACTGCCGGCGGAGTCGGTCCCGCGGCCGGGCCGTCGACGACCTTCATCTCGCCGATCTCCACCTTGCCCTCTTTTGTCGAAACCGGCGCCCGCTGCAGGTCGTCGAGCTGTTTCCCAAAATAATTCGCCGCCATCTGGTTCATCGCGACCAGCGACGCCCGGAAATTCACGCCCGACGCGCTCACGCTCATGCGCGTCGTCCAGCGCAGCCGCCGCACATGATCCTGCATCAGCGCCTTGTAGTCGTAGGCCAGCAGCACGATAAAATACCGTTCCTCGGCCAGGTCTTCGCGCAACGTCCGCTCCTGCGTGCTCACGTTGACGTCATCCTCTTTTTTGCGGAGCGTCGTCGCGTAACCCAGCAGCTTCGCGTTGTAGGCCGCGACCGCGTTGGCGGACGTCACGTCGTTGTCCCGCTCGCTCAGGATCTGGTTCAACGGCCCCGGGTCCGGCGGCGGGCCACCCTCCGCCGCGGCGGCGACCGCCGCGTTATACCCGGCCACCGCGCCATTCAACATCTCCGTGTTGAGCTGTTTGTTCGGATCTTCCTCCACGGTCGTCGTGCCCCAGTAGACGAGGATCAGCAGATCCGAAAGTTTGGGATCCCGGGCGGGAAAATAGTTCTGCCGCGCGAGGCTGCGCCCCACGGTGGCGACGACCTCGGTGAACGGAACCTTTTCCAGGCCGGCGTCCCGGGTCGAGCCACCAAAAAAAGAACCCTCGGCCACCACGTAACTCTCGGGACGCAGTTCGCCGTTCTTCCCCACCACCGGCCGCACGTAGTCCTTCGCCGCAGTCGAACTCACGGTGACATATTCGCCCCATTGCGCCCCCAGCCGGGCGGGGAGCGCGGCGAGCAGGAGGCAAACGACGCGGCCCAGTGCGGAAGTCGCCAGCTTCATGAATTTAGGTTCGCGGCCTGCATTTTTTTACCGGAGGCAAGTTGCTATGCGACCCGCCGCCGGTGGAAAAGCTCCATCTGTCCGGCCAGTCGGACGAACTCAGGGCGTCAGGCGCAGTTGCCGCAGCGCCTCGTAGGTCGCGATGCCCGCCGCCGTGCTGAGATTCAACGAGCGCAACGCCGGGTTCGCGTGCGGGATCGTCACGCGCTGCGCCGTGCCGATCTCCTCGTGCAGCCAGGCCGGCGCGCCCGAACTTTCGTTGCCGAACACCAGGCCGTCCCCCTCGGCAAATCGCGCGTCCCAGTAACTCCGCTCGGTCTTCGTCGTGAACAGCCAGAGCCGCCGCGGCGCGCTCGCGCTCGCGCGAAACGCGGCCCAGTCCGCGTGCTCGTGAACATCGAGCGACTTCCAGTAATCCATCCCCGCCCGCCGCAGGTTACGGTCGTTGATCACGAAACCGAGCGGATGAATCAGGTGCAGCCGGCATCGGGTGAGCGCGCACATCCGTCCGACATTGCCGGTATTGGGCGCGATCTCGGGTTGGAAGAGCACGACATGCAGCATCTACGAAGTCTCCGCTACGCAACACCCGCAAATCAAGTGCGCGCTGGCAGATTGCGTTCGGTCCGGCCGCTCGTCATTTTCCCGGGCGTCCAGCCGTGAACCCCGCCCCGCTCAAATCGATTGTGCTCGTCGACGACGAGAAATCCTACACGGACCTCCTGACGCAGATGCTGGCGGAGAACCTCGATTGCGCGGTGCATGCGTTTTCGCGGCCGTTGGAGGCGCTCAAGGCCCTCCCGGAATTGCAGCCGGGCGTGGTCGTCACCGATTACTACATGCCCCAGCTCGACGGATTGGAATTCATCCGCCAGGCGTCGGCCGTCGTGCCGCGCGCGGCGTTCGTCCTCATCACGGGACACAATCTCTCCGCCGAGCAGGACAAGATGGAACGGCTCGCTTCCTTGAAGGGATTCCTCGCCAAGCCGTTTGGCTGGCGGAAACTCGCCGATGAAATCCTCCGGGTCTGGCCGGAGGGCAGCACGCCTCCGATGCACAAGGCCGACGCGACGTCGCTTTAGGGACGCGCGGCCGTCCGGTGCGTTCGCGGGGCTGGAGCGCGGAATCTGGCAGCCGCACGGCCGCTCACCCGCGGCGAAACTTCAGCGCCTTGTTCACCTCGCGCATCTCGGCCTTTTTCTTGAGGACGTCGCGCTTGTCGAAAAGCTTTTTGCCGGTGCCAAGCGCCACCTCGACCTTCACGAGCGCGCCCTTGAAATACATCCGCAACGGCACCAGCGCGCGGCCGCCGGCGTCGAGTGCGAGCTGGATCTTGCGCAGGTCGTGCCGGTGCAGGAGCAGCTTGCGGATGCGCCGGGCGTCATGGTTGTGGATGTTGCCGAACGCGTATTGCTCGATGTGCGCACCGTGGAGCCAGGCCTCGCCGTGCTCCATCCGGCCGAACGCATCGTTGATCTGCGCCTTGCCCGCGCGGATCGATTTCACCTCCGTGCCGCGAAGCTGGATGCCCGCCTCGAAGCGCTCGTTCACGAAGTAATCGCGCAGCGCCTTCGCGTTGCGGATTTCCGTGTAGCGTTTCGCGTCTTTCTTCTGGGCGGCCATGGTGCGGGAGGTTGTTCGCCAATAAAAAAGGCGGCCCGGTTCTGCTGTCCAGCAGAGCGGGGCCGCCCAAAGTTGCCAACGCGGCGTGCGCTCAGGCGCCGGCCAGCTCGTGGGTGATCTTCCCCTCGATGATCTCGCGGAGCGCGGTGTCCTCCGGGGTCAGCTTCTCGAGCGACTCGACGAGCGGGCGGTTGCCCCGCTTGAGCTGTTTGACGCGGCGGGAAACCACGTTGATCAGGATGTTCGGGTCGGCGACCGACTTGAGCGCTTCTTTGATGTAATCGTCTCTCATGGCTGGGAGGCTGCGGTGGTGAAAACCGGCAAGAGCACACTTCCGGTCCCCGGGCGTCAAGGGTGAATTCCCGGCTTGCGCGATCGCTCCGAGTGACGGAAAGTGGCCTATGTTCGTCGCCTGGACATCGTTGGACGATCAGGAGATCGCCGAGCAACTCGCCTTCGATGCCGTCGCCGAGAAGCTCGCGGTTTGCGCCCAGGTCGACGTGACGCCGATCGTGTCCGTCTATTGGTGGGAGGGCGAAACGAAGACCGCCAGGGAATACCGGATCGCGTTCAAGTGCCTGCCGCACCAACTCGATGGACTCGAGCGCTGGATCCTTGACCGGCATCCCTACGAAACCCCGGAATGGCTCGTGGTCGCCGCGGAACGCGTGGGAGAAAAATACTTGTCATGGGCGGAGGCGAACTCTCACACTCCTCCCTTTTAGCAACTCACCACCCTCTCCTTTCATCCGTCATGTCACAGCATAAAAGCCTCCAGGGCGTCTCCGGCCTCGTCATCAAACGCAACGTTCTGAAACGCTTCGAGCGCGTCGCGATCCTCAAAAAGCGCGGGCAGTGGAAGGTCGGCGACCGCGTCCAGGGCCTCCGCAAGACCAAGCCCGACGTCTGAGTCCGGCCCTCCCCTTTCCCGGCAGGCAGTTTTTCGCTGCCTGCCTTTTTTTTGACCCCACCCGATGATCGAACTCGCGCACCACCTGATCGACTTCGTCCTGCACATCGACCGCCACTTGCAGGATATCATCGCCCACTACGGGCTGTGGACCTATGCGCTGCTGTTCGTCGTCATCTTTGCCGAAACGGGATTTGTCGTGACCCCCTTCCTGCCCGGCGACTCGCTGCTGTTCGCGGCCGGAGCCCTGTGCGCGGGGAGCGTCCTCAACGTCCATCTCCTCGCCCTGACCCTCGCGGTGGCCGCGGTGCTCGGCAACCTCGTCAACTACGGTGTCGGCGCCTTTCTCGGTCCGAAGGTCTTCCACCGGGAGGATTCGTGGCTGCTCCGCAAAAAGCACCTCGAGCGTGCCCATGCTTTCTTCGAGAAATATGGCGGCCGCTCCATCGTCCTCTCGCGCTTCGTGCCCATCGTGCGAACCTTCGTGCCGTTCGTCGCCGGTGTCGGCCGGATGTCCTGGCCGCGGTTCTTCGGCTTCAATCTCGCCGGCGGCTGCGCGTGGATCTATCTCCTCACTTATCTCGGGTATTTTTTTGGCGGCACCGAGCTGGTCCGTAAAAACTTCGGCCTCGTCATCGTCGCGATCATCGTGATCTCCGTGCTGCCGATCGCGGTCGAGGCGCTTCGCGGCTGGCGCGCCTCCCGGCGCAACCCCGCGGCCTGAGCCGCGTGCGCCCGCGGGCCGGAACGATTCCGTCCGCCGCCCGCACCGGGCGAACGGGCCGGGCCCCGTTCGAACTGTCCAATTTTCTGCTCGTCGCCGCAGGCTTCCGGGCAAGGCTAGGGTCGTTCGTTTTCGACACGTGTCGGTTTGCCCACGTCGCGGCGGACCGGTCGCCCGCCCCTCCTCGAACCCCATGAAGACACTCGCCGTTGCCGGCATCCTTCTCGCCCTCGCGGCCCGCCCGCTCGACGCCATGTCGACCGACCGGCGGCGGGCCCACCTCGAGTGGATGCAGAAAAACCTGCCCGAAGTTCCGACGTGGAACGAATGGGCCGCCAAAACCCACGCGCTTCCGCCCGACTTCGATGCGCTGCCCAGCGCGAATTTCCTGCCCGACCCGTTCAAATTCCAGGACGGTCGCGCCGTCAGGATGCCCGGTGACTGGACGGCCCGCCGCGCTGAGATCCGCCGGCTGTTCGAGCAATACGACATCGGCACCATCCCGCCGAAGCCCAAGCTCGATCGCATCGTCCCTGTCAGCGAAACCAAGGGCGACGGCTATGTCACCCGTGTCGTCCGCTTGGAATACGGCCCGGACGACAAGGCCACCAGCGAGGTCACGCTCACGCTTCCGTTGGGCAACGGTCCGTTCCCGGTCGTGATCGGCGGCGGCGGCTGGCTTTCATCGCTTCTCCGCCGTGGCTATGGCGCGTGCGAATATCCGTCCAGCGTCGACCAGACGACCAATCTTCCCGAGCTCTATCCCACCAGCGATTTCGCCACGATGGGCCAGCGGGCCTGGACCGCCCAACTCGTGGTCGATTATCTCTACACCCTCCCGGAAATCGACAAGGCGCACATCGCCATCACCGGCTACTCGCGCGGCGGCAAGATGGCCACCATCGCCGCCGCGCTCGACGAGCGCATCGCCGCCGTCGTGGCCGGCAGCACCGGCGTCGGCGGCGTGCTGCCGTGGCGGCTCTCCGGTGAACGCGGCATGGGCGAGGGCATCGAATCGACCACGCGGATGTTTCCGCTCTGGTTCGCGCCGCAACTCCGTTTCTTTTCCGGTCGCGAGGACCGGCTGCCGGTCGATGCGAATCTTCTCGTCGCCCTCGTCGCGCCGCGCGGCTGCCTGATGGAATACGGCCTCAACGACGAGGTCTCCAATGTCTGGGGCGACGAGCAAACCTATCACTCCGCCCTCAAGGTCTACGAGGCTCTCGGCCGCCCCGACGGCCTCGGCGTCTTGCGCGTGCCCGGGTTCCACGGCGCGAACGACGTCGAGCAATGCATCGACTGGCTCGACACCCAGTTCGGCCGGACCGCGCGGAAATGGCACAACGATATCCTGTTTCCGTGGGACTTCGCCGCGTGGAAGGAAAACAGCGGCGAGTCGGTCGACCTCGCAAAATTTCCCGCGCACCAGGTCGCCGCGGCGCCCGCCTCCGTCGCGGAACTCGACCAGCAAAACGCCGCCACTCTCAAAGCCGTCACTTGGCTGCTCGGCGCCACGCCGCCTTCCTACTCCGCCGCGGGCCGTGGTTTTCGCGGGTTCCCGGGACGCGGCCCGAGCCCGACCTCGATGAAGCCCGTCGCCAATCCCGGCCAGCTCGGCCCCGACGTGCCCGCCTGGGTCATCGCGCGCAACAGCATCGAATTCGGTTGGAACGACCCCGACCGCTCCGCCGCCGATACGCGCCGCATCCGTTTCAGCAACGGTCTGACCGGCGATCTCTATTTTCCCGCCGGCACGCCGGCCAACGCCAAGCTGCCCACGGTCGTCTGGCTCCACGGCTACAGTTATCCGCTCGGCTACATGTGGGTTTATCGCCGCGATCTGCACCCGGTGCTCGCGCTCGTGAAGGCGGGCTATGCCGTGCTGGCCTACGACCAGTGCGGGTTTGGCTCGCGCGCGAGCGAGATCGGGCCGTTCTACGAACGCACGCCGCACTATTCGCAACTCGGCCGGATGGTCGAGGACGCGCGCGCCGCCATCGACGCCCTCGAAAAAGACGCCAACGTCGATCCGCAGCGCATCTCGCTTTTCGGCTATACGATCGGCGGCGCCGTCGCGCTGCACACCGCCGCGCTCGATTCGCGCGTGAAAAGCGTCGTCTCGATTTCCGGGTTCACGCCGATGCGCACGGACACCGCCGACAAACCCGACGGCGGCCTCGCGCGCCTCAGCCTGCAACGCCCGGTTGCGCCGCGGCTCGGTTTCTTCATCGGCCACGAGGCCCAGGTGCCTTATGACTACGACGACTTGCTCGCCGCCATCGCCCCGCGCCCCGTGCTCGTCGTCCAGCCTTCGATGGATCGCGACGCCACGCCCGCCGATGTCCACGCAGCCGTCGACCGCGCCCGCGCCGCCTACGCCTTGCGCGACGCCGCGACGAAACTCGGACTCGACGAGCCCGACGACTACCAGCGCCTCCCTGCCGCCACCCAAAACCGCGCCATCGACTGGCTGCGCGCCAACTAATCCCCTCTCCACCACCGCCCTGCTCCTCTCCATCACCCCATGAAAAATCTCCTCGCCGCCCTGCTCTTCACCGGCGCCGCCGTCGTCATCGCCGGCTCCGCCTCCGCTGCGTCGCCCGTCACTCTCACCGAGGACGCCGATCTCTACACGCTCGACAACGGCATCGTCACCGCCCGGGTCGCGAAAGCCTCGGGCGATCTCGTTTCGCTGCGCTACAAGGACAAGGAGATGCTCGCCACGTTTCTGAAGCCGGACGGCCTGCCGGATCTCGTGAAGGATCCGCCGGGCCAGAATCTCACCGGCCTCAATCGCGGCATGACCGATCACCAATACGCCTTCTGGTCGCATGACGCGATGGGCGTGCGGGGCGCTGGCGAAGCCATCGACCGCGTGACGATCGATCCGAAGTCCAATGGCGGCACCCGCGCCGAGGTTTCCGTGAAGGGCATTTCCAAGGATCGCAAGATGGGCACCGGACCCGGCGTGACCGGCGAGGGCCAGAAGACCGGCCAGTTCGCCTCCGACATCGAGATTCGTTACGCCCTCGGTGCCGGCGACTCCGGCGTCTACACGTATTGCCAGTTCGAGCATCCGGCGGACTATCCCACGACCTCGCTCGGCGAGGCGCGTTTCTGCGCGAAGCTTGCCGCGTTCTTCGACTGGCTGAGCGTCGGCGACGATCCACACCATTTCAAACACTACCCGAAGGAGCTGCGCGAGGGCGACAAATACGTCTACACCATCAACCAGACCGACAATCCCGGGTTCGGCTGGGCGAGCAGCACCGACCACGTCGGCTTCTACATCCTCAACGCCTCGATGGAATACATGAGCGGCGGCCCGACCAAGGTGGAATTCGAGGGCCATCGCGACACCAACGCGATCGCCGCACCGTGCGTGCTGAACTACTGGCGCAGCTCGCACTACGGCGGCGCGGTCGTCGATGTCGCCGCCGGTGAGCATTGGACGAAGGTCATCGGCCCGTTCATGCTCTATGTGAATTCCGGCGCCGACCCGCAGGCGATGTTCGACAACGCCAAGGCGCAGCAAAAGAAGGAAGCGAAAGCGTGGCCCTACGCCTGGGTCGCCGGTGTCGACTACCCGAGCCCGGCGCAGCGCGCGACCGTCCGCGGCCAGCTCGCGCTCAAGGATCCGCTCGCGCCCGGCGGCGCGAAGATGACCAACGTCCGCGTCGGCCTCACCGCCGCCGCGTGGAAATCGCCGATGCCGCCCGGTCCCAGTGGCATCGCCCGCACTGTCGACTGGCAGCAGGACGCGAAGAACTACCAGTTCTGGTCGCGCGGCGCCGACGACGGCCGGTTCATGATTCCAAACGTCCGCCCCGGCACCTACACGCTGCGCGCGTTTGCCGACGGCGTGCTCGGCGAGTTCGCGCAGGCCGACGTGACCATCGGCTCCGGCAAGATTGATCTCGGCAAAATCGCCTGGGCCCCCGTCCGCCACGGTCGGCAGGTATGGGACATCGGCATTCCGAACCGCAACGGCTCCGAACTTTTCAAGGGCGAATCGTATTGGGAGCCCGAAATCCCTCTCGACTACGCCAAGTTGTTTCCGAACGACGTGAACTACGTCGTCGGCCAAAGCGACTATCGCAAAGACTGGTTCTTCCAGCAGGTGCCGCACAACGAGAGCCCCGACGCGAAGCCCGAGCCGTTCTACGGCATCCGCGCGGCCGGCCGTGCCACACCCTTCGCCGTCGCTTTTGACGTCGCCAGCGCGGCGCATGGCACCGCCACGCTGCGTCTCGCGATCTGCGGCACGGCGACGCGGAAGCTCGAGGTCACGGTCAACGACCTGCCGGCCGGCACGATCACGCTCCCGTTCGGCGACAGCGCGATTGCCCGCCACGGTCGCCAGGGCCTCTGGTATGAATGCGATCTTCCGTTCGACGCGGCACTGCTCAAGCCCGGCACCAACGTCCTGAAGATCATCGTCCCCGCCGGCCCGATCAACAACGGCATCCTCTACGATTATGTCCGGCTCGAACTCGACGACTCGGCGTCCGCCGCGAGCACGCCCCGGACATGATGCCACGCCTTCGCGCTGTTCGCCTCCTTCTGCCGCTGGTCGCGCTCGCGCTCGGCTGGCGCGGCGCGGATGCGCAGCCAGCCGCAACGTCGCCTGTCCGCGTCACCTGCGACCACGCCGATTGGAACTATCTTCCGGGCGAGCCAGTGAAGTTCACCGTGTCGGTCATGTCGGGCGACGCTCCGACTGCCGGCGCGACCGTCACTTACTCCATCGGATTGGAGATGATGCCCGCCGAGAAGAAGACCGCCGTCACGGGCGCCGACGGCACCGTCGTCCTCGACGGCGGCACCTTGCCCGCACCCGGTTTCCTGCGCTGCATCGCCACGATCGACCGCGACGGCCGCACCCAGCGTGGACTCGCGACCGCCGGTTTCTCGCCGGAAAAAATCAAGCCGACGCAAATCGAGCCACCGGACTTCGATGCGTTCTGGAACAAGGCCAAAGCCGAACTCGCCGCGCTGCCCCTCGACCCCCGTCTCACACCGATGCCCGAGGAAACCACCGACAAGATCGAGGTCTTCCAAGTCAGCCTGCAAAACATCGGCACGCCGCCGTCGCGCACGAGCCGTTTCTACGGCGTCCTCTGCGTGCCGCGCGGCGCAGGTCCGTTTCCCACGATGATGATCCCGCCCGGCGCCGGCATCCGCAAACTCCGCGGCCAGGTCCAGTGGGCGGAGCGCGGCTTCATCACGCTCGAGGTCGGTGTCCACGGAATTCCCGTGATTCTCCCGCAGGAACTCTACACCTCGCTCAACGGCGCCCTCGGCAACTACCCGACGCTCAACCTCGACGATCCCGGGCGTTACTACTTCCGCCGCGTGCTGATGGGTTGCCTGCGTGCCAACGACTACCTCGTCACGCAGCCGAAGTGGGATCACAAAAACCTGATCGATTTCGGCGGCAGCCAGGGCGGCTACCTCACGATCACCACCACCGCGCTCGATCCGCGCGTGACGGCCTGCGTCGTCGCGTTTCCCGCCTTCTGCGATGTAACCGGCTACGTGCACGGCCGCGCCGGCGGCTGGCCCGGCCTGCGTTTCGCGGATCCGAACGAGCCGGGTCGCGCCGCGAAGATCGCGACGACCGCCTACTTCGACAGCGTGAATTTCGCGCGCCGCATCAAGGTCCCCGGCCACTACGGCTGGGGCTACAACGACGAAACCTGCCCGCCCGACTCGACCTTCTCCGCCTACAACGTCATCACGGCCTCGAAGACCCTCGATATTTTCAAGGAGATGGGCCACCCGCGCGTGCCCGGACTCACCGTGGTCGAGCGCGAGTGGCTCCTCAAGCGAGTCGGGATGCCGGTTGACGCGAAAAACTAATCCCAAGGAATTGCCATGTCCCTGCTTCGCCGCTCCACGTTCATCGCGACCGCCGCCGCGCTCGCACTCGCCGTCGCGTCCCCGACCGCCTTCGCCCAGAATCCTCGCGTCACCGTCACGGAGGACGACGCCACGTTCACGCTCGCCAACGGCGTCATGACCGCGCGCGTGAGCAAGCGCACCGGAGACCTTCAATCACTCACGTATCGCGACACGGAGATGCTCAACTTCCACTCCGGCCATGTCGGAGCCTATTGGTCGCATGACACGACCGGTGGCGTGCAGACGCTCACGAAAATCACGATCGATCCGGCCGACAACGACGGCGACCGCGGCGAAGTCTCGGTCAAGGGCATTTCCGGCGGTAAAAAAATGGGCCACGGTCCCGGCGCGGCGCAGGGTGGCGATTTCCCCATGGACATCGAGATCCGCTACGCGCTCGGTCGCGGCGACCACGGCATCTACACCTATTGCACGTTCGACCATCGGCCGGAATATCCCGCGGCGACCATGACCGAGGCGCGCTTCGCCGCGAAACTCGCCGACATGTTCGATTGGATGACGATCGACGCGCAGCGCGACAAGGCCTTCCCCGCCAACCTTCACGAGGGCGACAAATACATCTACACCGCCGTCCAGTTCGATCATCCCGTCTATGGTTGGTCGAGCCCCGCAAAACAGACCGGCTTCTGGCTCATCAACCCGTCCGTCGAATATCTCAGCGGCGGGCCAACGAAGGTGGAGTTCCTCTGCCACCGCGACACCACGCCGGTCGCCGCGCCCATCGTGTTGAACTACTGGCGCAGCTCGCATTATGGCGGCGCCGCGGTCGAGGTCGGCGCCGGCGAGCATTGGACCAAGGTCGTCGGACCGTTCTTCCTCTACGTGAATTCCGGCGGCGACACCCACGCGCTCTGGCAGGACGCACAAACGCAGCGCAAAAAAGAAACCGCGCAGTGGCCCTACGACTGGGTCTCGGGCGTCGATTATCCCCGTAGCAACCAGCGGGCGACCGTTACCGGCCGATTGGCCGTCGTGGATCCACAGGCGCCGCGCGCCACTACGCCCAACCTCCTCGTCGGCCTCACGCCCGCCGCCTACACCTCGCCGTTCGCGCGCCCCGACGCCACGCCACGCGAGATCGACTGGCAGACCGACGCGAAACACTATGAATTTTGGGCGCGCGGCGACGAACACGGCTCATTCGTCATTCCGGAAGTCCGGCCCGGCACCTACACGCTGCGCGCGTTCGCCGACGGCATCCTCGGCGAATACGCGCAGGCCGATGTCACCGTCGTCGCCGGCAAGGCGCTCGATCTCGGCCAGCTCACGTGGACGCCCGCGCGCCGTGGCCGACAGGTCTGGGAGATCGGCATTCCCAATCGCAACGGCTCCGAGTTCGCCGGCGGCGACGAATACGCCGACCCGGAAATCTCGTTGCTCTACGCGAAACGGTTTCCGGACGACGTAAACTACGCCATCGGTAAAGGCGATTTCCGCAAAGACTGGTTTTTCCAGCAGGTCCCGCACAACGAAAACCCAGCCGCCAAGGCCGAGCCCTACTTCGGCGTGCGCACTCCCGGCCGCGCCACACCGTTCACCGTTTCGTTCGACCTGGCCACCGCTCCTCACGGTCGAGCCACGCTTCGCCTCGCGCTCTGTGGCACCGGCACGCGCACGCTCGACCTCTCGGTCAACGACCAACCTGCCGGCCACGTCGCACTCCCGATGGGCGACGGCGCCATCACCCGTCACTCGATCCAGGGCCTCTGGTATGAGAAGGAACTCGTCTTCGACGCCACCCTGCTGAAACGCGGCGCCAACACGCTCACGATCACGGTCCCCGCCGGCCCCGTGAACAACGGCATCATCTACGACTACCTCCGCCTCGAGCTCGACGAGGCCGCCAAGTCGGTCGTTATCGCGCGATGAACACCCTCGGCGCTCCGCGAACGCCTCTTGCCGGCCGACTAGCCGCGCTGGTCGCCGGTGCCGTGCTTGCCGCCACGACCGCACCCGCCGCGACCGCTTTCAAATTTGATTTCGGCAGCGGTGCGGTCGCTCCGGGCTACGCTGGCGTCCGTGCTGAAACGGTCTTCGCTCAGGACCGCGGCTATGGTTTCGAGCCGGGCGCCGCGATCAGCGACGTCGACCGTGGCGGCGCCGACGCTTTGCGCTCTGATTTCGCCACGACCACCGATCCGTTCTTCCGGTTTTCCGTTGTCGTGCCGGAGGGCAACTATCGCGTGACTGTCACGCTTGGCGACCCCTCCGGCGAATCCATCACGACCGTGAAGGCCGAGACGCGCCGGCTCGAGCTCGAGCAAGTCCGGACGACCGCCGGCCAGTTCGAGACTCGATCATTCCTCGTCAACGTCCGCACGGCCGCGCTGTCGCCGGGCAACACGCTCAAGCTCGACAGTCGCGAGACTACTCCTGGCCTCGGCACATCGGTGACCACGACATGGGACGACAAGCTCACCCTCCAATTCAGCGGCGCGCACCCGTGCGTCTGCGGCGTGGAAATCGAGCGCGTCGAGGATGCGATCACGGTCTTCCTCATCGGCGATTCGACCGTCACCGACCAGGCAAGCGAGCCCTACGGCACGTGGGGCCAGATGCTGGCTCGCTGGTTCAAGCCGCCCGTCGTCATCGCCAATCACGCCGAGTCGGGCGAGACGTTGAAGGCATTTCGCATGCAGGGTCGCTGGTTCAAGGTCATGAGCGAAATGAAGCCGGGCGACTATGTCTTCCTCCAGTTCGGCCACAACGACCTCAACCAGCGCGGCCACGACGGTATCTGGCCGCGCGACGACACGCTGGGCGACTGGGTCAACACCTACTCCGAGGCGAACACCGACTACAAGTGGCTCCTCGCCGCCTACGCGGTCGAGGTGAAGCGCCGCGGCGGGATTCCCGTCATCGTCTCGCCGATGACGAAGATCAACATGCGCACCGGCGAGCTCAACACCACCGGTCTCGGCGACTATCCCAAGGCCGCCGTCGAGGCCGCCAAGCTCGCCGACGTCGCCTGCATCGATCTCAACGCGATGAGCATCGACCTCGCGACCTCCCTTGGCCCGCAACTCGCGCCCAAGGCCTACGTCGAAGGCCTCCACAGCGACAGCTACGGCGGCTATCTTTTTTCCCGCTGCCTCGTCGAGGGCATCAGGCAGGCGAAGCTCGGCCTCGCCGACTATCTCGTCGACGACGCCGGCACCTTCGACCCGAAGCACCCGCAACCGATGCCCGACGATTTCAAGCTTCCGCTCGAGCCCCGCCCGCCACGTCCGCCGGGCGCCGGCCCGGGCCGCGGTCGCGGCGGCGCCACCCCTTCTCCGAATCCCGGCGACGCCGGCCGCAAGTGAGCCGGCCGATTACCTCCCCGACTCGTCTTCATTCCATGTTCCGCCCTCGCCCCCACCGCCCTTCGATCCTCCGGTTCGCCTCCATCGTCGCGACGATCGCCCTCGCCGCCACCGCCGCCGCCCAATCCGTCACGTCTATCGTCCCCGACGGCAAGCCGCACCAGTTCGAGTTGCGCGACAAACAATTCTTCCTCGACGGCCAGCCCACGCTCCTCGTCGCCGGCGAGATGCACTTCGGGCGCGTGCTCGCCGGCGATTGGGATCTCCGCATCCGTCAGGCGAAGGCGATGGGCCTGAACACGCTCAGCTTTTATCTCTTCTGGAACCGGAGCGAGCCGCGCGAGGGCCAGTTCGATTTCACCGGCGCCAACGATGTCCGCCGCGTCCTCCAGCTCTGCCAGAAATACGGCATGTGGGCCATCCTCCGCCCCGGTCCCTATTGCTGCGCCGAGGTCGACTACGGCGGCATCCCCTGGTGGACGCTGAAATATCCCGACGTGAAAATCCGCACGAATGACCCGAAATACGTCGAGTGGAGCCGGCGCTACATCGAGCGGGTCGGCCGCGAGGTCGGCGATCTGCAGGTTACCCATGGCGGACCGCTCCTCATGGTGCAGATGGAAAACGAATATGGCATGGTCTCGCGCGGCAACAACGACTACCTGCACTCGCTGCAGACGATTTTCCGCGACGCCGGCTTCGACGTGCCGCTCTTCACCTGCGATCCTTTTCTCGCGCCGGTCCGCGATCCCGCCCAGGCGTTGCCCGGCGTGTTGCGCGGTCGCAACGGCCTCAAGAACGATCGCGACTACCAGCAAACCATCGCCGCCAACGGCGACCTGCCGCCCTACGCACCCGAGGTCTACACCGCGTGGTTCAGCGGCTGGGGCCAGCCCATCGCCACCCGGAACGCCAGCATCCCGCAGATCGTCGACTGGACGACCTCGCTCCTCGATAAGAACGCGTCGTTTTGCTACTACATGTTTTTCGGCGGGACAAACTACGGCTTCTCCACCGGGGCGAACGAGCATCTGCCGCTGCAGACGAGCTACGACTACGGCGCCCCGATCGACGAGGCCGGCCGCATCACCGAAAAATACCGCGCCCTGCGCGACCTGCTCAGCGCGCGGTTGAAGATCACTCCGCCCGCCCCGCCGGCCGATCCTGCGGTCGTTGCCCTGCCCGTGATCAAGCTCACGCAATCGGAACCGCTCCTCGCGACGCTGCCGGCCCAGCCGACGCTCGCCTCCGTCAAGCCCGCCTCGATGGAGGCACTCGATCAGGACTACGGTTTCGTCCTCTACCGGAAAAAATTCGCCGACGGCCTCAAGGGCACGCTCGAGCTGAAAAAGGCGATGGACTACGCCGTCGTCATGGTGAACGGCCGCACCGTCGGCCGGTGCTTCGACGGCTACGGACCGGCGAGCGACAGGATCGAGCTCAACGAATCCGGACCGGTCACGCTCGACATTCTCGTCCACAATCTCGGCCGGATCAGCGTGATCGTCAGCGCGCAAAGCCAAGACCGCGCCCGCAAGGGCCTGCTCGATGGCGCGTGGCTTGACGGCAAGGAACTGGAGGGCTGGGAAAATTATTCGCTGCCGTTCGAACACGGGACCGCATTCAAGGCGTCCGCCGATACTCCAACCGGCCCGGCATTTTATCGCGGCGAGTTCACGGTCGATCAGCCCGCGAACACGTTCCTCGACCTGCGCAACTGGGGCATGGGCGCCGTCTGGATCAACGGCCACAACCTCGGCCGTTATTGGGACCGCGGCGCATTGCGCTCGCTGTTTCTCCCCGCCGGGTTCCTGAAGCCCGGCAAGAACGAGATCCAGATCCTCGAGTTGCACGACGCCCCGAAAATCACCGAGGTCGGCAGCGCCACGAAGATCATCGAGGAGCCCGCCGTCCCCTTCGCCGTCCGCCTCGACCGTGCCGTCCTGCAGGCCGCCGCCTCGCCCCGCTGATCAGTCTGGCAATTCAGGTTTGCGTTGGCTTGACGCGCCCCGCCCCGGCGCGCTTCATCCCCAACCTGCCATCGCGAATGTAGCACAATGGATAGTGTGGCGGCCTCCGAAGCCGTTGATCCGGGTTCGACTCCCGGCATTCGCACCAGGTTTCTCAGAGGTGAGGCTCCCGCGGTCGCGGCGTGCGGGGAGAATCCGCGTCATTGTGCCGGCGACTTGATCGAGCCTCATCTTCCCAGGGGCGGCCACGTGACCCGCACCGTGGATTTAGAATTGCCGCAGGACGCAGTGCCGCCCAAATTCCAACGGTGATCTCGAACGGTCCATATTCCGGGAAATCGACCGTCTTGGGGTATCATTCCGCTGCTTTTTTCCGAATGATACTGATTGGATTGGTCGGATTGGCCCTGACTGGATTCAACGCGTTCGGGGAGGTGTCCGGGTTCGTGATGGGAGAGTCTGGAACCAACTTTGTGGTGCTGACGTCGGCTGGCGGCTGGGTCGCAAACGGAGACTCTCAGATGATCACGGCGCTCCAGTCGATCAGCGCGGGGTCCAGTGCCCCCCAGATCGTGGCATTGGGCGCCACGACGACCAACTGGGCCATCGTTTACGGGACCAACGGCTATGCTGCCCGCGGCGACAACCAGATGTTGGATGCATTTTCTTCCATTAATTCCCAGCGGTTGCCGATAAAATCGGTGAGCTTGGGCGGAACGATCAACGAATGGGCCATCACGTATGGAACGTCGGGATGGACTGCGCGGGTGTCGGACTCGCAACTGACGAGCCAGTTGAATGCCATCTCCGCAGCGGGCGGGGCCATCTCGAACATTGTGCTGACGGACAGCACCACCACTTGGTTCGTCCGCTACGGCAGCACGGGCTGGTATGCGCGCGGGCCGACCCAGTTCATCGACGACCTCAACGCCGTCTCCGGTGCGGGCAAGACGATCAACGGGGTCACCCTCGCCCGCAATGGCCAGAGCTGGATCATTTTTTACGGCAATGGCGGCTACCGTTCCTTCGCGCCCAGTGCGATGAACGCCCAACTGGCCTCGGTCCAAACGCAGGGCGTCACCGGGGCTGCGATCGGCAGCAGCGACGACACCTATGTCATCCTCTATGGCACGGGCGGATACCTCGTCCACGGCCCCCAGGTTCTGCTCGATGCGCTCCAGCAGGCTTCCGGGGCCGCCCCGCACATCACCAGCGAGCCGCAAAACCAGGCCGCCGCGGCCGGTCAGACCGTTTCATTGTCGGTCAGCGCCACGGGAGCGACGACTCCCGCTTTCCAATGGCGCCTGAACGGGGCGGCCATCGGCGGCGCCACCGGATCCACCTATTCCGTCAGCAACCTCCAGCCCGCAAAGGCCGGTCTCTATACGGCGCTGATCACGACGCCGGCCGGGAACCTGACCAGCGACCCTGCCATCGTGGGAGTGACCACGACCAGCAAGGTGATTGGCGCCGGCGAAGAAATCGCTCACGGCGTCTATGTGGCCGCGAACGGCAACACGTTCGACCAAGTCCTCCTCAACGGCGCCGCGGCGACCGTGACCGCCGAGGCCGGCAAAATCACCCGCACGTCATTTGTCGACCTGACCAACGACATCGTTCAAGTGGAGTTCAGCGGTGCGGGCGCCCTCTCTCTCGTCCTCGACAATCCATCCGGGCCCGCGCTGCCGGCAAATTACAACCAGTCGATCCTGTATATGAAAGGTCACGTCGGGATCGTGATTACCGGGGCGGACGAAACCACCAACGTGTCCGTCTTCAGCGTCGGTCGGATCACCGCGGTCAACCAGGCTCTGTTCAAAGACATCACCTACGACGGCCTCGCCGACCTTTCCTTCATTGCCATTTCGTCGAGCGACGGAAAATTCGGCGGCATCCGGGCCGCCAACGCGAGCTTCTACGCCTCGTCGGGCCTCACCGGCATCTGGGCCCCCGGAGTGCAGTTCACGGGGCCGGTCTACGTGGGTGACATCGACGCATTCGACCTGGCCACATCGGCGCTCGTGCTTGGCTCGGCCAGCGACGTCCGCATCACGGGCGGCGATCTCCAGCAGGCAAACGGCCGCGCGGTCGTCGTGAATGGCATCTCGCATCTTACATTCAGCGACGGCAGCACGTCCCACGGACAGATCCTGCCCGCCAAGACCAACGCCGCCCAACTCCAACAGAACGGCACCGATGTCAGCACTGCCCTCACTGCGAGTTCATTCAGTCTGACGACGTCCACCGCCGGCACGGGGCAGGGAACAATCTCCCGCAGTCCGTCTGCCACGAGCTATGCCCCCGGCACGGTGGTCACGCTCACGGCAGCCGCCGGTTCAGGATCCACGTTTTCCGGCTGGGGCGGAGCGGCTTCGGGCAGCGGCGCCAGTGTTGCCGTCACGATGACCGACAACCTGTCCGTAACGGCCACCTTCACGTCGAACCCGGGCGGCGGAGGTGGAGGCGGAGGCGGCGCCTCTTCCAACTTGCGCGTGGTGCCGGGCAACGGATTCTACGGCAGCTACGACCCCTACGGAAAGGGCAGCGTCGTCGACGGCGGCACCCTCATGGCCGACGGCGGCACGCCGTTCTCCGGTTACACGTGGACGGTCACGACCGGTTCAACCCTGCCGCCCGGTGTCGCGCTGCAGCCTTTTGGGCTGATCACTTACAACGGCGGGACGGTCATACCGGGCAACTATGTGTTCAATGTCACCGTGTCCGACGGCAGCCGCACCGCCACCGGGAACGTCTCCTTCACCGCCGACACCGAAAGCACCGCCCCGGACAGCAACGGGATCAGTTCGCCGCAGGGCGTGTCGGTCTTTTCGCAGCTCAATCTTGCGTCCTACACCTTGATCTCGGGCCAGGTCGGCTCGGCCTACGCCGCCACCGTGTTTGTGTCGCTCGGCAGCGCGGGCAACAAGCTTGGCACCACAACGCCGCTGCCGCTCTCATGGGCGGCCGTGAACAGCGCCACCAGCAAACTGCCCCCAGGACTCACGCTGGACTCCGCCCGCGGCGTGGTGCGGGGAACGCCGACGACCGCGGGAATCTATCGATTCAAGATCGTCGTGCAGGATGCCAACGGCAATGCCACGGTCTCCGGCTCGCCCGACTACGTCATCACCATCAATTAGGGCGCATCCCCGGTGCCCAGGGAAAGGTCGGCGCAACGGCTGCCTTGGCTGGGAGATCGAGCCGCGACTTCAATGAACCTGCTGCGAAAACGCTTCCCGACCTGTCAGCCGCCCCGCGACATGACCCGCGTTATCGTGTTCGGCAATCGCGCCACCTTGTAATCGGCAGAGCATGGCAGCCGGCCACCGCGAAGCCCGTTGCCCGGTCAATCGCGTCCTTGCCTCCCTCGCGGGTGCCCCGCATTTTGCCGGGTTTATCCATGAGCGTTGAGAAAACCGATTCACCCGCGCCGGCCCCGGGCGACTTCATTCGCGACATCGTCGCCCAGCATGTCGTGGAAAAACGCTACCCGCGAATCGTCACGCGGTTTCCCCCGGAACCCAACGGCTACCTCCACATCGGCCACGCCAAGTCCATTTGCCTCAACTTCGGCATCGCCCGCGAAAACGGCGGCACCTGCAACCTCCGTTTCGACGACACCAATCCCGCCAAGGAGGAGATCGAATACGTCGAGTCCATCGTCGCCGACGTTCGCTGGCTCATCGCCGGCTGGGCCGACCACTGCCTCGGTTTCAAAGCCAGGGGCGCCCACCCCGCCCCGATCACCAGCAACGGCAAACCCGACCACTATCTCGCGCCCGCCGATCTCTCAGCTCTCAGCTCTCAGCCCTCGGCTCTGGGCTCGCAGCTCTCAGCCTCCGTCGAACCCTTCTTCGCCTCCGACTACTTCGACCAGCTCCACGCCTACGCCGTCGAGCTCATCAAACGCGGCAAGGCGTATGTCTGCGACCTGAGCCCGGAGGATACCGAGCGGCTCCGTGGCGCCCCCGACCGGCCGGGCCAGGACAGCCCCTTCCGCAACCGCACCGTCGCCGAAAATCTCGATCTCTTCGCGCGGATGAGAGCTGGCGAGTTTCCCGACGGCGCCCGCACGTTGCGGAGCAAGATCGACATGGCCTCGCCCAACATGTGGCTGCGCGATCCACTGCTCTACCGCATCCGCCACGTCCCGCACTACCACGCCGGCGACAAGTGGTGCATCTACCCGCTCTACGACTACGCCCACTGCCTCAGCGACTACCTCGAGGGCGTCACGCACAGCATCTGCTCGCTCGAGTTCGTCCCCCATCGCGCGCTTTACGACTGGATCCTGGAGAATCTCGACCTGCCGCGGCCGCTGCCGCACCAATACGAGTTCGCGAAACTGCTCCCCACCTACACGGTGCTGAGCAAGCGGAACATCCTCCGCCTCGTGCAGGAAAAAGTCGTGAACGGCTGGGACGACCCGCGCCTCCCCACTCTCTCCGGCCTCCGCCGGCGCGGCATTCCGGCCAGCGCGCTGCGCCAGTTCGTCATCGGTGTCGGCGTCACGACCTTCAACAGCATCATCGACATCGCGGTCTTCGAACACGCTGTCCGCGAGGACCTCAACGCCAAGGCCGTCCGTCGCCTCGCGGTCCTGAAGCCGGTCAAAATCGTCCTCACCAATATTCCCGCCGGCGAGGTCATTGAGTGCACGGCGACCAACAATCCGCAGGACGAGCATCCCACGACGCGTCCGGTTGCGCTGACGCGCGAGGTTTACATCGAAAGCGACGACTTCGCCGAGGTGCCGCCGCCGAAATATTTCCGGCTGAAGCCCGGCGGCGAGGTCCGGCTCAAATACGCCTGCATCGTCAAGTGCGACGAGGTCGTGAAGGACGCCGCCGGCCAGCTCGTCGAGCTGCGCTGCACCGCCGATCTCTCGACCCGCGCCGGCGGCCCGAACGTCGACCGCAAGGTCAAGGGCACGATTCACTGGGTGAGCGCCACGCAGTGCCTCGACGCCGAGGTCCGCCTCTACGACCGGCTCTTCACCGTGCCCGAGCCCAACGCCGACGGCGACTTCATGCAGCACCTCAACCGCGCCTCGCTCGAAGTCATCACCGCCAAACTCGAACCCGCGCTCGCCAGCACGACCGTCGACGACCGCGTCCAGTTCGAGCGCCTCGGCTACTTCGCCCTGGACGCGAAGGACAGCCAGCCCGGCCACCTCGTCTTCAACCGCACCATCACGCTCAAGGATACTTGGGCCAAAAAATAGCGCCAGCCCACGGCCGGCGTTCCACCCGCATCGGCGGCCTTGTCGATTCCCGATTCGCCCCCCATTCTACCTCCATGCGCATTCTCCTCCTCGCCCCCGCCCTGCTCGCCACCGCCACCTTCGCCGCGCCGCCGCCAGCGACACCGCAAAAGCCGGTGACCGACACCTACCATGGCGTGTCCGTCACCGACCCGTATCGCTGGCTGGAAAACTGGGATGACCCCGCCGTGAAGTCCTGGTCCAACGCGCAGAATGCGCACGCGCGCGACTTCCTCGACAACCTCCCCGATGTCGCCGCCATCCGCCAGCGCGTCACCGAGGTGCTTTCCGCCCAGACCGAATCCTACGGCGGCTTGCACGTTGCGGGCGGGCGGTTGTTCACGCTCAAGCGCCAGCCGCCGAAGCAGCAGCCGTTCATCGTCGTCATGGATTCGGCGCAGCATCCCGACGAAGCCCGCGTGGTCGTCGACCCGAACGCCCTCGATCCGCGGGGCACCACCGCCATCGACTGGTTCGAGCCCAGCCCCGACGGCAAACTCGTCGCCGTGTCGCTCTCGGAAGGTGGCAGCGAGGCGGGCGACCTCCACATCTTCGACGTCGCGACCGGCAAGCAGGTCTACGAGGTCATCCCGCGCGCCCAGAACGGCACCGGCGGCGGCGCCGCCGCGTGGCTGCCCGATTCGAAATCGCTCTTCTACACCCGCTATCCGCAGGGCAGCGAGCGCCCCGCCGACGATCGCGATTTCTACATGCAGCTTTACCGGCACGAGCTCGGCACTCCGCCGTCCAGTGACACCTACGAGGTCGGCAAGGACTTCCCGAAAATCGCCGAGGTGGTCGTCGAGACCACGCGCGACGGCGTGGCGCTCGCGAGCATGCAGAAGGGCGACGGCGGCGAGTTCCAGCATTACCTCCGCACGCTCGACGGCAAATGGATCCAGCTCACGCACTACACCGACCGCGTCGTGCAGGCGCAGCTCGGCCGCGCGACGGGCGGAAAATCGACCGCCGTCTACCTCGTGTCGCTGAAGGATGCGCCGCACGGCCAGCTCCTGCGGCTCACCATCGACAACCACACCGGCGAGGGCGCCGATCTCGCGAAGGCCGCCGTCGTCCTCGCGCCCGCCGACGCCACGCTCGTCTCCGAATTCAACAACGACACCGGCAACCTCGTCATCACCGACCATCGCATCTATGCGACCTACCAGCTCGGCGGGCCGAGCGAGATCCGCGTGTTCGATCTCGCCGGCCATCCGCAGCCGGCGCCGAAGCAGTTTCCCGTCGGCGACGTCGACGGTCTCACCGCCGCGGCGGAGGATGGCGACGGCATCCTGTTCCGCGACACCAGCTACATCGATGCCTCGTCGTGGCTCGATTTCGATTCCAGCGCGGGCACGACGGTGAAAACCGACCTCTCGCAAAAAGCGCCCGTCGACTTCGCCGACTGCGAAGTCGTCCGCGAGTGGGCCACGTCGAAGGACGGCACGAAGGTCCCCGTGAACATCATCCGTAAAAAGGGCCTCGCGCTCGATGGCTCGCACCCGTGCCTCGTCAACGGCTACGGCGGCTACGGCATCGACATCACGCCCGCCTACGTCGCGAGCCGCCGCATCCTGCTCGACCAGGGTTTTGTGTTCGCGCAGGCGAACATCCGCGGCGGCGGCGAATTCGGCGACGCGTGGCACCACGCCGGCAACCTGACGCACAAGCAAAACGTGTTCGACGATTTCTACGCCGCGTGCCGGCACATGATCGAGGCCGGCTACACCTCGGCGAGCCGGCTCGCCATTCTCGGCGGCAGCAACGGCGGCCTGCTCATGGGCGCCACGTTCACCCAGCATCCGGAAATCGCCCGCTGCGTCGTGAGCCAGGTCGGCATCTACGACATGCTGCGCGTCGAGCTTTCGTCGAACGGCGCGTTCAACATCCCCGAATTCGGCACCGTGAAGGATGAGGCGCAGTTCAAGGCGCTCTACGCCTACTCGCCCTATCATCACGTCAGCGACGGCGTCCATTATCCGCCGGTGCTCTTCCTCACCGGCGCCAACGATCCGCGCGTCGACCCGATGCAGAGCCGCAAGATGACCGCGCGCCTCCAGGCCGTCGGCGACGCCTGCTATCTCCGCACCAGCGCCAACAGCGGCCACGGCATCGGCAGCAGCCTCGCGCAGCGCATCGAGGAAACCGTGGACATCGACGCCTTCCTCTTCAGCGAACTCGGGGTGAAATTCCAGCCGGCCAAATAACGCGCCGTGGAGTCCGCCCCGCTCACCGCCGTCGAAGCCCGCGTGCTCGGTTCGCTGATCGAGAAGCAGATCACCACGCCCGACTACTATCCGCTCTCGCTCAACGCGCTCACCAACGCCTGCAACCAGCTCACGAACCGCGACCCCGTGATGTCACTCGACGAGGCCGGGGTCGCCCGCGCCATCGAAGGACTCCGTGGTCACCACTTCGCGACCGTCTTCCACGGCGCCGAAAGCCGCGTCGCCCGTTACAAGCACACCTTCACCGACGCGATTCTTCTCACGCCCGCCGAGGTCGCACTGCTGTGCGTCCTGATGCTCCGCGGTCCGCAGACCGTCGGCGAACTCCGCACGCGCAGCGAACGGCTCTTCACCTTCGACAATCTCGCCGAGGTCGAAGCCACTCTCGCCAGCCTCGCCGCGCACCAGCCCACCCCGCTGGTCGTCAAGCTTCCCCGCCAGCCCGGCACCAAGGAATCCCGCTATACACATCTTCTCGCCGGCCCCGCCGAGGTTTCCCTGTCCTCCGCCCCGCCCTCTCCGTCAGGCCCCGTCCCGCCCGCCAGCCACTCCGATGCTGACCGCATCGTGAAACTCGAAGAGGAAGCCGCCGCCCTTCGCCGCGAACTCGCCGACCTGCAACAGCAGTTCGCCGACTTCCGCAAACAGTTCGAGTAGCATTCCTCAGCTCGCGCGCGCTTTCTGCCCCAAGCGTGCTGTTACAAGATGGCGTCAACGTCACCGCCCGGATCGTCGTGAATCCCTGAGCGCGAGGTTCAAGCCAGCGCGCCGCCTCCGCGCGACCGCGGCAATTCCGTCCAGGCGAAATCTGCCGCGGCGGCCGTCGGTGCCGCCAAGCGAACCCCGGCCGCTTGCGCGGTCGGCTCGGATCAGGAGGGACCACGCCCACGGTCGACGATGCACGCTTTCTTCCCGGGCCGACGCCGGACCAGTAATCAGTCGAAAGAAAAACCAGGGTGATTTAACTATCCGCTTGCCTACATCAGTTTGCCGAAAAGATAGTTTCAATCTTGGCGGCTGTTCGTTCTTCCGCGTTCGGCTGATCCACGCCCATCGTCAACCCCGGCCCCCGGGTTCGATCCATTTGACCGTGCCATTAAGCATTTCTTTCGCGCCCCTTTCCGTGGACCATTGCCATTTCCGGATTATCCGGCTCGCAGGGTTCGTGGTGCAGCGGGGGCGCACCATTTTCCCCGCTTTCGTCACCGTGCATGGGAGTGCTGCGAACTCCACGGCGGCGAGCGCCACTGACCCGACCGGCATCACGACCGTCTCCCCCTCCGTCCGCGACGTCGCGGGCGCACTCACCGCCGACATCGGCGAAATCCGCCTCAAGCTCATCGATTAAAATCTGCTCCACTATGCGATCATCCCACCAAAAATCGTTCTCTGGCAGCGTCTCGATTCTGCTGGAGCGATCCGCCTCTAATCGCCGCAATCTCCTTTCCGGGAACTCGCCTCGGTGCGCCGTCTTCAGTCGCTGCCTGGCCCTCGCATTGGTCGTGTCGACCCTTGCCGCCTCGTTTGGACAAACGGTGACCACCGCCATCGCCGACCGGGGTTCCGGCGGCTCCACCGGCCTCTACACGAGCCAGGCGATCGTCAACGGCACGCCGGCCGTCGCCTACTATAACAACACCGACACCAACCTCATGTTTGCCCGCAACAGTGCGGCTGATGGCTCCGGCACTTGGTCAGTCACCACGGTCGACACGATCGGCACGGTCGGCCAATACCCCTCGCTCGTCGTCGTGAACGGCAACCCGGCCATCAGTTACTTCGACCAGACCAACGGCCACCTCAAATACGTCCGCGCCACCGATGCCTCCGGCACCGCCTGGGGCACGCCACTCACCGTCGACAGCGCCAGCGGCGTCGGCCAATACACGTCGCTCGCCGTCGTGAACGGCAACCCGGCCATCAGTTACAACGACTTCACCAACGGCGACCTCAAATTCGTGCGCGCCACCGATGCCTCCGGCACCGCCTGGGCCACCCCGCTCACCTTGGATAGCACCGGCACGGTCGGCCAATACACCTCGCTCGCCGTCGTCAACGGCGACCCGGCCATCAGTTACTTCGACGCCAGCAACGGCGACCTCAAATACGTCCGCGCCACCGATGCCTCCGGTTCCGCCTGGGGCACTCCGCTCACCCTCGATAGCGCCGGCCTCGTCGGCTCCGATACCTCGCTCGCCGTCGTCAACGGCAACCCGGCCATCAGCTATTACGACCTCACCAACGGCGACCTCAAATACGTCCGCGCCACCGATGCCTCCGGCTCCACCTGGGGCAGTCCGCTCATCCTCGATAGCACCGGCACGGTCGGCCAATACACCTCCCTCGCCGTCGTCAACGGCAACCCGGCCATCAGCTACTTCGACAACACCAACGGCGACCTCAAATACGTCCGCGCCACCGATGCCTCCGGCTCCGCCTGGGGCAC
>CALFNN010000009.1 GCA_937902925.1 uncultured Opitutaceae bacterium | reverse complement strand
TCAGCCACCGGCCATTCAGGGACACTCGCCCACGGGAGACTCGTGGCGTTCGCCAGCAGGGCAAAAGGTGAAGCGCGGCTCATGGCGAGGGAAAAAGTTGTTCAACCGCCGCCGTCCACGCATCACGCAGCACCGATGGTGTGGCTAATCCCAGCCACAACGAAAAGCCCAGTAGAATCAACGGTGGCAGGATAACGCCGGCCGTTTCCCGCACGCGGCTCTCGCCCGTCTTGGACGCCGAGACGCGCGGCCGGCCATCGACGATCGCAAACACCAGGCGCGTCAGGCCGAAAAAGACGAACAGCAGGCCGGCGAGAAACATTCCGGCCGCAACCCCGTGACCCGTTTCGACCGCCGCGCGCAACACGCGCAGTTCGCTGAAGAAGGGTCCGAACGGCGGACACGCGGTGACCGCAAACATCCCAGTGACAAAGATCGCCGCCGATTGTGGCGTGACGGCGGTCATGCCGCTCACCTCGTCGATGGTGCGCCCACCCGCCGCGCGGCGGATGTTACCCGCGCTCAGGAAGAGCGCCCCTTTCGTCAGGCTGTTGCTCCAGACATGAAAGAGCGCCGCCCACACGCCTGCACGGCCAAGAGCGGCGGCGATCACCAGGATGCCCATGTGCTCGACGCTCGAATAGGCGAGCATGCGTTTGAAATCCCGCGTGGCCAGCAGCAGCAACGCCGCGACCAACATCGAAAATAATCCGACCACCAGCAATGTCCGGCCGGCGACTTCGCTGGCGCCCGCGGCATCGACCACGGCTCGCACGCGCAGGATCGCGGTAAAGGCCACCGTCGTCACGCCCCCCGCCAGAATCGCGCCGACGATCCCCGGCGCTTCGCCGTAGGCGTCGGGCTTCCATGTGTGCATCGGGGCCAGCCCCATCTTCGTGCCGTAGCCGACGAGCAACAGCACCCACGCGATCAAAACCCACGGACGCGACAACGCCGCACCCTGCGCCATCAGCGCGGTGAAGGTCAGATCCCCGGAACCGCCGCCGCGCAGCGACGCGTAGCCAAGGCAGAAGGAACCCAACAGCGAGAGGGCGATGCCCGTGCCGCCGATGAGGAGGTATTTCCACGTCGCTTCGAACGCCCGTGGCGTGCTGTTGAAATGCAGTAAAGGCACGGCCGCCAGCGTGACGGCCTCCGTGGCAATCCACAGCAACCCGAGATGCCGCGCTTGGTGGCCGGCGCTCAACAGTCCGAGAATCGCTAGGAGCGCCGCCACAAATACGCGATTCGGGCGCTCCGAGCGGATGCGCAGGTAAGAGACGCCATACACGGCGCACGCCAGAAACAGCAACGATACCGCGGGGAGCACGGCCCGCGCGAGCGGATCGAAGCCGAACCACGCCGCCGGTGCGACCGTGGGCGGATTCACGAGCATCCAAAATACCAGCCCCGTGTGAACGGCGGCGAAGCTCGGTAACAACCACGGCCGCGTCCGTTCACTCGGCCACACCGCCGCGAGGGCCGCACCCACGAAGGGAACAAAGATGAGCAGGAGTTCTTTCATTCGCGGAGGACGGTGAGCTTGCGGGTGTCGAGCGAATCGAACGCGCGCTGGATTCGATCCACGATGATGCCGATGACGAACACTCCCACCGTCAGGTCGAGGAGGATGCCCGACTCGACGAGCAGCGGAGTAGAGTGGATGAGTAACAACCCGAAAAGGTAGATGCCGTTTTCCAAGATCAAATATCCGCAGACCTGTGAGATCGCCTTCACCCGCCCGACCATGAGGACAAATCCAGTAAAGACCGACGCGAGGGCACCCGGCACCAAGAGCGTGCCGGTATGCTCCGGGAGCAACGGGAGCGCCCCCGCAACCGCGACCGCCGCAATTGTCCCGACCGCCCCGAGCAACAACGAAGGCACAAACCCGATGAACGGCTCAACCTCGCGTTCGATGTTCGCCGAACGCATCGCCCGCCGCAACATGGTCGGGATCACAAATCCTTTCACGGCCACCGTCACGAGCGCGACCAACGCGACCAACCAGTCGAAGTCCTGTTCGATCACGAGCGGCAGCACCCCGAGAACCACACCCTGCACCGCCATGGTGCGGATGACGGAGGGCAGCCGGCTGCTCCCGAGCGCGAGCAAGTTCAGCCCCATGGCGACGCCGACCAAAAGGTTTAGCGTCTGGTTCATGGCGCACCGCCTTTCCACGCGAGGAGCAGCGCAAACAGACAGAGCAGGAACGCCGTCGTCAGCAGCAACGGCACCCGGCGGAACGCGAAGCGGGCTAGCAGTGACTCGACCAATCCCACGCTGACCGTCACAACCGCGACCGATGCGACCAGCGCGGCGGTTGCCGCAAACGGCGTCAATCGGCCCAGCGGCAAGACGGCCTCGCACAGCAGCACGGCAAAGAGCAGCAACTTCACCGAAGCACCGTGCAGCACCGCCGCCAGCGGCGGGCCGCTGTGGTCCAGCACCATGACCTCGTGGATCATCGTCAATTCCAAGTGAGTGTTGGGATCGTCAAACGGCACCCGGCAGTTTTCCGCCAGCAGCACCGCAAAGAGTCCGGCTGCCAGCAGCACCGCGCCCGGCCCCGACGAAAGCGACAACATGCTGTCGAGCACCACCGTGCCCGTCTGCACGCTCAGCGCCAATATCGCCGTGATCAGGGCCGCTTCGGTCAAGACCGCATAACTGACTTCGCGTGCCGCCCCCATGCCCTCGAAAGCGGACCCGGTTTCCAACGCGGCCCATGCCGTGCAAAAGCGCGCGACGGCCAGCAGATAAACGAGCAACAGCACGTCACCTTTGAAACTGAGTCCGCCGCCCGCGGGGCCAAGCGGCACCAACATCGCCGCCCCCACCACCGCCACCCACGCCACCGCTGGACCCGCGATGAAGGCCGGTGACGCGAGCGTGCTTAGCACCACGCTTTTTTTCCACAAGCGGGCCAGATCATAGTAGAGCTGGAGCACGGGCGGCCCCTGGCGTCCGGCCACCCACGCCTTCACCTTATTGATGATGCCCGGCAGGAGCGGCGCCACGAGGAGCCACAGCGTCAGGCGAAGGATGATTTGCAGGATCGAGATCATTTTGCCTCTCCCAGCCAAACGATGATGGCCAGCGCGGCGAGCCCCCCGGCCACATAGACGATGTAGAATTGCAGGCGGCCATGCTGGAGTTGGCGCGCGGCGCCCGCCACCCGCATCACAACCGCGGCGGTCGGTTCGATCACATGTTCGAGCACGGTTTCGGGGACCCGCCCGATCCGACTGGCGCGTTCGGGAAACGCACCACGGGGCCGACGTTGCGCGCATTCTGCGTGAAAAATCCAGTTGAACCAGCCGCCCGCGATACCGGCGAACGACCCCCCCGTGTATTGCATTCGCGCGGACGGAGTCGAGTAACCGCAATCCCAAGTCAACGCGCGACGAAGTCCGTTCGCCTGCGCCCGTCGCCAGAGCCAAGCGGCCGTTCCGACAAAAAGTGCCGCCAGCGCGATATGCACCAGGCTCAACGTGTGGAACGGCACCGGCGGTTCCGCGTCGATCCACCGTGGATTCCATGTGCCGACCGCCCGGGCAACCATCGGCCAGACAGCGACGGGCGACAGTCCGATCATCACGCACGCGCCGGCCAGCGCGATCATCGGGCCACGCATCAACCAGCCGCATTCGTGAGTATGCTGCGCCGCTTTGGTGCGCGGAGCGCCGAGGAAGATCACCGCACCCGCTTTCATGAAGCACGCGAGCGCGAGGGCACCGGCCATGGCGAGCATGAGTGCCGCCGGTATTGCCGCCCACGCCGAGGAGTTGCGGCTTATCGCAGTATCGAACAGGCCAAGATAGATCATCCACTCGCTGACAAACCCGTTCAGCGGCGGCAGTCCGGCGATCGCCGCGGCACCGAAGCCGAACAGCCCAGCTGTCCAAGGCATCGAGCGCCAAAGGCCGCCCAGCCGGCTCATCTCCCGCGTGCCCGTGGCGTGCAACACCGAGCCGGCGCCGAAAAACAACAGCGATTTGAACAATCCGTGATTCCAGACGTGCAGCAACGCGCCCGCGAGCAACAGCCGGCCCCACGGTGCGTCTCCGTGGGACGCGCCCAGCAACGCGCCGCCGATCCCGATCGTCACGATGCCGACGTTTTCGACCGAGCAATACGCCAACAGTCGCTTCAGATCGTTTTGCGCAAACGCGAATGCAATGCCGAGCAACGCGGTCACGGCACCGACGCCCATCACGACCCAACCGGCCGCCGCCGGCACCGGCAACCAACCGCTAAAGCGGATCAGCCCATAGATGCCCATCTTGATCGCCACCCCTGACATGAGGGCCGACACGTGACTCGGCGCGTTGGCGTGCGCCGAGGGCAGCCAGATATGCAGCGGGAACAAGCCGGCTTTTACGGCAAAGCCGCCGAGCGCCAGCCAGAACAATGGCGCCAAGTCCGCGCGATCTTGCATCGGGCCGAGCTCCCAGCTCCCGGTGCGTCCGGCCAGCGTCGCAAAAAACGCAAAAAGGCAGAGCGTGCCCGCGTGCGACGCTGCGAGGTAGAGCCAGCCGGCCGCGCGCACTTCCCGTTGCTCGCGGTCCAGTGTAATCAGAAAAAAACTGCTGACCGCGAAAAGCTCCCACGCGATGAGAAAGTGCAGCCCATTCGA
>CALFNN010000008.1 GCA_937902925.1 uncultured Opitutaceae bacterium | reverse complement strand
TCATCCTCGGCAAGGTTGCCCATTTATGCGGCGAACTTACCTGACGGGACACTAGTTCAACGTTCAAGGTGAGCCGCGGCCACTGGGCTGATGGTTGGTGAGGCCGCTGACATGAAAATCGAAATCTTAGCGTCGCCGAAGCCCCTGACTGTGGCCGTTGGCTCTGGCGTCTTCCATGAGAAGGCGTGTCGAGAGTTTTGTATAAAAAGGTTCACCTTTTTTCTACGGCGGTTTGGAAGCTTGGGGTCGGCGGCATTCCCGTGGGTCTGGCTTCCATACGCACTCGTGGTGGCGGCGTCAATGGCCGCGCTGGTGCAGGGAGGAATCCAAAGTGCGGCAGGAAAGGGCGGCCCTGCTTACTGGTTAACGCATTGAGCGGTGAGGCTCACGCTGGCGTCAGATCGCAGTGGCCAAAGGGAGTTAGACCTGGGGTGAACGGGAAAGGCGTTGCGGTTGCGGGTGGAACAAAGAATCAAGCGGCCTGCGCCAGCGATGGCGGCTCCGGCAGCGGTCGATAATCGGCACCCGTTTTCCAGAGTGCGAGGAGCGTGACGGCGAGTTTGCGCGCGACGGCGATCACCGCGCGTTTCTTGGCAGACTTGCCGCCGCGCGCGGCGATGCGTTCGCCGGCCGCGCGGAGCAGACATGGCGGGCCGAACGGTCCGAGGATGTAGTGCGCGCAATTGACGAGCAGGCAGCGCAACTGCACGTGGCCGGCCTTGGTGATGCCGAGCTGTTTGTCGCTCTCGCCCGATTGGTCGCGGCGCGGCACCAGGCCCAGATACGGTCCGACGGCCCGCGCGTGCGCGAAATGCTTGGGGTCTTCCAGCGTCAGCACGAAGCACAGCGCGGTGAGCGGACCGACGCCCGGGATCTGCCGCAACCGTTCGGTCGCGGGATAAGTTTCCCGCGCCAGCGTCTCCAGTTCGGCGTCGAGGGCTTTGATCTGCGCGTTGAGCACGTCGACGGCGGCGAGCAGCGGCTCGACCAGCGCGGCATCGGCCCGCGCGAGCTGCGCGCGGACTTTGCGCGTGAACGCCATGGCCTTGATCGAGGACGACACGAACACCCCGAGGCTTTTGAGGAGGAAGCGCACCGAGTTGACGAGGTTGACGCGGCTGCGCACGAGCGCCTCGCGCACCTTCAGCCGCACGAGCGCGCGCTGCGTCGCCTCGCGGCGGTGGCGCACCGGGCTCAGCAGCTTCGGATCGGCGCGGCCCAGGCGCGCCAGCATCTGCGCGTCCGCGTCGTCGCCTTTGGTGTGGCTCGCGGAGATGGCGCGCAGCTTGCGCGCGTTCGCGACATGGACGCGATGCCCGCGCGCTTCGAACAGGCGGCTCACCCACGGGCTGTGCGAGCCCGTCTCCATCACGATGGTCGCGGTCGGGAACCGCGCGCTGAACGCGACCAGGCACTCGCGCGTGTTGACGATCGCTTCCTCGGCGAGAATCTCGCCCGCGGCATCGAGGACGCACGCGCTGTGGCGGCGATCGCCGAGGTCCAGTCCGACGGTCAGTTTTTCACCAGCAGGTATTTTTGTCTTCATACGGCGGGAGATCATACACCCGCCTTCTCATTCCTACTGGTTAGCCTGTTTTTTCGTCATTTTAAATCTTGTCGTGGTGGTGGCTCATGCAGCTCTGTCTCCCAATCCTCGTATGGTGGATCAACTTTGAAGCTTGGATCACAATATGCTCGTAGATAGTCGGTCGCTCTCTTCTGCGCATAATGGGCGTTGATCACTTGGCCATTCTCGTCCAACTCCAAAACGTTCGCGAAGATGGCATAGACCTGCTCAATAGCACTCGGCTCTTCGCCATACAGAGAAAGGTAGTCAACTCCCTTGAGCGTATATTGTGTTCCGCTGGCCATGAAATATGCGAATGTCCTCAACGCACCGCTGAATGAATTGCTCAAATGTGGCATACGAGGTCTTCTTGGCTAACAGTGTTATTCGGCTCTAGTGCGATTTCTTGCCCCGGTGCGCAGGATCGCACGGGACAAAAGCTTGCGGTTTTCGAGGGGTGAATTTCTTTTCCAGGTCATGCCAAGGGCTGCCGCGCGTTTTCGGGTCTCGATCAAGGACAAAAAGAGCGGCGCCACTCTCAAAGTCGAGTCGATTGAAGTGCGCGGAATCTGGGGTGAACGGCGATACCGGCTGCGGGTCAACGGGCGCGAGCCAAAGCGCGTCAAGGAAGCAACCTTGACCGAAATCTTTCACCACCTCCGCGGCTGGCTGGTGAAACGGCCGGACTGAAGTCCACCCGTCCGTTCGACCGCGGCGCGAGGACGCGCCGCGAAAATCCGGCCGGCTCCGGGATCGGTCCGAATTTGTCCGCGCGCCTCGCGGGCCGCAGCGCGACCGGCGAGGCACGCGCGAAGCACGACGATCGCGGCCGACCGGGCGCAGCCGGGTTGACCGCGCTACGCCGCGGTGGGGCGGAAGCTCCGCCAGTTGGTCGTCGGCAGCGCGGCGATCGCGATCGCGGCGAGTTGCGTCGCGACGAACGCGATCAGCCACCAGAACGCCGACTCCATGAAGCCGTAGCTGTGCAGGCCGACGCCGAGCATGTTCACGCCGAACCAGCTCCACGCCGTCACGACGTTGCCGAAGATCGCGAGCATCGCGAGGCCGCGGGCCTTCACCAGGCCGCCCCAGCGCGCGTGCAGGATGATCGAGTTCCACAGCACGATGATGAGCGCGCCGTTTTCCTTCGGGTCCCAGCCCCAGAACCGGCCCCACGACTGGTCCGCCCAGATGCCGCCGAGCACGGTGCCGACGAAGCTGAACAGCGTGGCGAAGCAGACGACGCCGTAGGTCATGCGCGTGAGCGCGTCGGCCGTCGGCCGGTCGAGCGAGCGCGTGAACACGCCGCGGACCACATAGATCAACGCGAGGAAGCCCGCGAGGAACGTCGCCGAGTAGCCGATCGTCACGGTGACGACATGCGTCGCGAGCCAGAAGTTCGAGTCGAGCACGGCGCGCATCATTTCCATGGTGTCGCCGCCGAGCGCGAGATGGTGGGCGATGAGCAGCGTGCCGAAGCCGACGAGGCCGGCGGCGACGGTGGCGATGGCGTTGCGATAGAAATACTCCAGCACGAGGCAGAGCGCCACGGCGCCCCAGCCGACGAAGAGCGCCGACGAGTAGAGGTTGGTCACCGGCGGGCGCCCCTCGAGCCACATGCGCGCGGCGATGCCGGCGGTGGCGAGCACCCACGCGATGCCCACGAGCCAGAATGCGGCACGCCCGAGCGAGTCGGGCCACTTCAGCCACGAGACGACCGCGAGCACGAAGGCGAGCACGTAGATCATCGAGCTCGTATAGAAGGGCTCCGAGGAATTGAACCGCGCCTCGACGTCGCACTTCTGGAGCAGCGCGGGAATCCCGGCCTCGAGCCGCGCGCGATAGGCGTGGACGCTGGCGTTGAAGGCGTCGGGCTGGTGGTTGCGCCAGGCGAGGCCGGCGGCGGCAAAGGTGAGCGCGGCGGGGTTGATGCGGCCGGTGGTCAGGCTTTCCTGCAGCGACGTGCCGGCGGATTTCCAGGCGGACGGGACGGTCATGCCGGCCTCCGGCGGGATCGGCAGCAGGTAACCGAGCGTGTCCATCGCGGCGAAACTCTGGCTCAGCTCGAGGAGACGCTTGGTGGCCGCGCCGTCGTGCGGCTGGCCGGCGCGCTGGGCGGTGAGCGCGCTCATTGCGGCGGGCAGCGTCTTATCGAGGGCGACGACCTGCTCGAGATAGTCGTCGACGCCCGGCGGCACGAGGCTGTCCTGCAGGCGCTGGAAGAGAATGATGTTGTCGCGGAGCTGGAGGACCGCGCGCTGGAACGGCGTGCGCACGGGCGCATCGACGGCGTCGGCGAGCTTCGACTGGCGCTCGAGTTCAGGGAGACCCTTGACGAGCTGGTCGAACGAGAAGCGTTTCTTGCCCGCGCCATCCCCGGGCGTGAGGCCGAACAGCGTGAGCACGTCGGGGTGGACGATCTCGAAGGTCTGGTAGCTGTTGGCGAGCGCCGGGCGGAAGAGCACGTCGAGCAGCCACTCGTCGGGCGAGATCGCGGAGCCGTCGGGCAGCGTGACGCGCTGGCGGGCCTGCGTGACGAGGAGCGTGGTGCGCGCGACGGTGTCGAGCGGCTTGAGCCGGCCGTTGACCAGCGTCGGGAGCCGGCCGAAGCCGACGACATCGTAGTCGCCGGGGTTGTGCGCGGGGCGGAGGGAGACGGCGACCGCCACGAGCGTGGCCAGCGCCGCGAGGGCGGGGAAGATCGATTTCATGCGACAGCGGGGACGGAGAGTTTGGATTTGACGCGGCGCTTCTGGACGAAGCCGACGAGGTGGATGCCGAACTGGCCGAGGAGCCCGAGGGCCATCAGCGAGCACGCGACATAGGGCAGCATCCACGAGGGATTGCGCACGACCTGGAGGATCGTCGTGCGGTCGTTGTTCTCGAAACCCGCCTGGTAGAACGTGAGGCCGGCGTAGCGCAGCGGGTTGTTCATGTAGATGAGCACCTCGCGGTCGTCGCGGCCATCCGGCGTTGTCAGACGGAGGCGGCTGGAGAAGTTTTTCGGGATGTCGGTGCCGGCGTAGTTGTCGTGGTTGAATTTCAGCAGCGTGAGCGAGAACGGCTGGTAGGTGCGCTTCGCGCGCAGCGTGATCTTCCACGACCGGCCGGCGTAGTCGAAGCGCTGCGGGCCGACGAGGCCGGTGGAGACGAGGAACGTGCCGGCCGGGCCGTCGGGGCCGACGAGTTCGACGTAGGCGGTGGGGGTGTTGGTCTCGTCCTGCTTGTAGGTCATCGGCTGCGGCGCCGCGACGACGTTCAGGCCGAGGCCGGTGGTGGCGAGCGAGGGCGGGCCGCCGGCCGCGCGCATCTGGAGCAGCGAGTTCGGGTAGTAGGCCTTGGTCACGACCCGGAACGGCAGCTTCGGGTGCTGGACCTCCGCGTGCCGCGCGAGCAGCGCCTCGGGAATGGCGACGATGGCGTCGAAGTTCGCGTCGGTCGTGTCGGTGAGGGCGAGTTCGTTGTCGCGGAAACTCTCCGCGTAGTTCTTCGTGTCGCCCTCGCTGAGGCGCATGTGGTAGTCCTCCTGCCAGAGGCCGCTCAGGAGTTCGCCGACGAGCAGGAGAATGAGGCCGGCGTGCGTGAGGAAGATGCCGGACTTGCGCCAGGTGAGCTTGAAGCGCGCGAAGTGCGCCCCGAGGAGATTCACCAGGAGCAGCCCGCCGATGAGGTAGCCGCCGGGAAAGATCGGCACGCCGACGCCGCCCACGCCCTGGAACACGACGAACGTGCGGAACCATTTTTGCTGGATGCCCCAGATGCCGAGATTCGTCTGGTCGAGCGTCGCGGCGAACACCAGCACCATGCCGAGCACGAGCAGGGCGACGGTGAGCTTGAGGGAGACGAAGAAATCGCGGAGGTCGCGGAGAACGGTCTTCATGGGTGGGCGGGCGCGGCGGCCTTGACGGTTTTGAGAAATTCGAGGAACGCGGGCTTCGTGGCCGCGACGAGCGCATCGGGGCCCGTGAGCTTGAAGAACCAGACCGAGCCCTCGAAGGGCGCCATCGCGCCGAGCATCCGCTGGCCGCGGGCGGTGTCGGCGCCCGCGAGGTCGACGACGGTGAAGGCGAGGCCGTTTTGCGCGACGCGCGCGACGGCGGCCTCGAGTTCGCCCTCGGCGACCGGCGGCAGCCCGACCTGGCCGCGCCAGCGGTTGACGTTGGCGAGTTCGCCGCCGACGGCGCCGGGAAACGCCGTGATGGAAAGATCGGCCTCGGCGCCGGCGGCGCCCGGGACCGTGTAACTGCCCTTGCGCATCGTGCTGAGCGGCTTCGCCGGCCAGCCGGCGGGAGCCGACCAAGTCAGCCCGGAACCGGCCGCCGCGGCGACCGGCGTCGCCGCCATGCCCGCGGGGGCGGTGGCGGTCGCGCCGGCGGCCACGGTGACCGGAAGTTCGACGTCCTTCTCCTTCGGCACGCGCACGGAGGTGACCTCGGTTTTCTGGCAACCCGCGAGCAGCAGGGCCAGGAGGAGAAACGCCGCGCCGCCAACGCGGCCGCGGAAGTGTGGGTGGGATTCAGTGGTCATATCTTGCGCCGGGAATTAGCGCGCCGCGAGTCTGCCAGACCCCCTTTTCCGTGACTCCGCATTCCTTGCGCAGCTCTGGTCAGTCCTTGTGGAAGTGCCACGCGGCTGCGCATCCGTTGGCCCCGGGCTCGGCAAAGTTTGCTCGATTCTCAGCAATCCATGCACAGCCACGGCGCTCCAGAGTTGCCATACTCGGGCCGTAATTTCTCACCACTTATGAAATACCCAACCACGCTCCTCCTCGCGCTCGCGTTCGCCGCCAGCGCCGCGATCGCCTCCGCCGCCACCGCCTCCGACAACTGGGACAATAATTGCACGAAGTGCCACGGCGCCGACGGCAAGGGCCTGACCAAGATCGGAAAAAAACTCAATCTCAAGGACTACACCGACGCCGCCGTGCAGGCCAAGATGACCGACGAAGAGATGACCAAGGCCATCACCGACGGCGTGTCCGACAACGGCAAGGAGAAGATGAAGTCCTTCAAGGACGATCTCTCCGCCGCCGAGATCAAGGACCTCGTCGCCTACGTCCGCAAGTTCAAGGCCTGATCACGGGCCGTCTCCGCCAGGTCCACTAATGCGGGGGAACCGGCCGCCCGCGCCGGTTCTCCCGCGCCCCCACCCACCCTTCCTGTTTTACCATGTCCGATCCCGTCCCCACTCCGACCACCGCCGAACGTGTCGCGCGTTCGAATTTCAACAACTGGATCAGCGCCGTCGGCGGCGTGGTGGCGGCGGGCGGGTTGTTCTCGTTCGCGTTCCTCGTCTGGATGGATTTCACGCAGGGCGACAAGAATCCCTACCTCGGAATCTTCACCTACATCGTCGCCCCCGGGTTCCTGATCGCCGGGCTCGTCGCGGTCTTTGTCGGCGCCATCATGCAGCGCCGCTGGGCGATCAAGCACGCCGCCACCAAGCCGGACAAGTGGCGGCTCGATTTTTCCAATGCCCGCCAGCGCCGCCGGCTGACGCTCTTCGGCCTGGGCGCGCTGACTTTTCTCATCCTCAGCGCCTTCGGCAGCTACCAGACCTACCTTTATTCGGAGTCCACGCAGTTCTGCGGCCAGGTCTGCCATGCGGCGATGAACCCGGAGTTCGTCGCCTACAAGCGTGGCGCGCACGCCCGCGTCGACTGCGTCGAGTGCCACGTCGGCTCCGGCGCGCAGTGGTTCATCAAGGCCAAGATCAACGGCACGCACCAGCTCATCGCCTACACCCTCGACAACTACAAGCGGCCGATCGCCACCCCGATCAAGAACCTCCGCCCCGCCCAGGACACCTGCGAAAAATGCCACTGGCCGCAGAAGTTCAACGGGAACGTCGACGTCAGCAACCAGCATTTCCTCTCCGACAAAAAGAACACCGAGTTCGACGTCCGCATGCTGATGCGCGTCAACCTGGGCCAGCCCGGCAGCCCGATCGGCGGCATCCACTGGCACGTCAACCCGGACAACCGCGTCGAATACCTCGCGATCGACGACAAGCGCCAGGACATCCCGTGGATGCGCGTGACCGACCTGAAGACCGGCACGGCCAAGGTGTTTCGCATCGAGTCCTTCAAGGGCGAGCCGCCGGCGGACCAGATCCGCGTGATGGACTGCATGGACTGCCATAACCGGCCCGCGCACGTCTTCCCGACCGCCAACGAGGCCGTCGAGCGCGCCATGGCCGCGGGCGCCCTGCCCACCTCCGTGCCTTTCATCAAGCGCGAGGCCGTCAAGGCGATGACGCAACCGGACATGACGACCGACGCCGTGGCCAACCAGAAGATCGCGGACTACCTCCGCGCCAAATACAAGGACGCCCCGGAGCTCGCGACCATCGTCTCCGAGGTGCAGACCCTTTACTCGACGACCATCTTCCCCGAGCGGAAGGCCGACTGGCGCGTCTACCCGAACAACATCGGCCACAAGGACTGGCTCGGCTGCTTCCGCTGCCACGACGACAAGCACAAGACCGAGCTCGGCCAGCCGGTGCGCTCGAGCGACTGCAACTCGTGCCACACCATCATCGCACAAGGCAAGGGCCCCGACCTCGAGACGCTCTCGGCGAAGGGCCTGAAATTCAACCACCCGGGCGGCGAGCTCGATCCCGACCTCACCTGCTCGGACTGCCACAACGGCGGCATCCAGAAATAGCCGCCCGCGGGCGCGCGCACCCCCCGTGAATCCGCCCATGCCACCGAAACCCGAAGCCCCGCCCAACGCCAAATACGCGTGGCGGACGATCGCCCGCGCCGCGCCGCCCAAGCGCACGGCCGCGGAGCGCGTGGGCGACTTCCGGGAGATCTATTCCAGCTACGACGAGGCGACGGTCCGCGCGCAGGCGAGCCGCTGCATCCAGTGCCCGAACCCGCTCTGCATGGAGGGCTGCCCGCTCGCCAACCGCATCCCGGAGTGGCTGGCGCTCGCCGCGCAGGGCCAGTTCCTCGAGGCGGCCGCGATTTCGCGCACGACGAGCAACATGCCGGAAATCTGCTCCCGCGTGTGCCCGCAGGAACGGCTGTGCGAGGGCGCCTGCATCCTCAACTGCCGCGCCGAGCCCGTCGCGATCGGCGCCGTCGAGCGCTTCATCAACGAATACGCCTTCTATCACGGCGCCGTGGAACTCACCCGCGCGCCCGCCAACGGCCGCCGCGTCGCGGTGATCGGCTCCGGCCCCGGCGGCATGGCCGCCGCCGACGAACTCGCCCAGCTCGGCTACGCCGTGACCGTGTTCGAATCGCAGCAGATCCCCGGCGGCCTGCTCGTCAACGGCATCCCGGCCTTCAAGCTCGAAAAATCCGTCGTCGAACGGCGCATCCAGCTCCTCGAAAAGAATGGCGTCGAGTTCCGCCGCGGCGTGCACGTGGGTCGCGACGTCAGCCTCGCGGAATTGCGGCGCGACTTCGACGCCGTGTTCCTCGGCATCGGCGCCCAGCAGGCGAAGGCGCTCGATGTGCCCGGCGCCGGGCTCGCCGGCGTGCTGCCTTCCCTGCCCTTCCTCATCCAGAAAAACGTCGGCGTCTCGCCGGAGGATTTTCCGCCCGTCGACGTCGCCGGCGCCCGCGTTGCGGTGCTCGGCGGCGGCGACACCGCGATGGACTGCCTGCGCACCGCGCTCCGCTCCGGCGCCCGGTCCGCCGTCTGCCTCTACCGCCGCGACCTCGCCAACATGCCCGGCAGCCGGAAGGAATATTACAACGCCCTCGAGGAGGGCGCGCAGTTCGAGTTTCTCACCAACCCGCTCGAGCTCGTCGACGACGGCCATGGCGCCGTCAGCGCCGTGCGCTGCGTGCGGATGGCGCTCGGCGAACCCGACGCGTCCGGCCGGCGCAAGCCACGGCCGGTGCCGGGCTCCGAGTTCCTCGTGCCCGCCGACCTGATCCTCGTCGCCTATGGCTTCGACCCGGTGCCGTTTCCCGAGGGCAGCGATTTCGCGAAGATCGCGATGACCGACTGGGGCAGCCTGATCGTCGACCGCGACCAGATGACGAACGTGCCCGGCGTGTTCGCCGGCGGCGACTCCGTCCGCGGCCCAAGCCTGGTGGTGCACGCCGTCCGCGACGCCCGCAAGGCCGCGCAGGGCATCCACCGCTATCTCACGACTCACGCGCCGGCCGCGGGCGCATAACGCGTCCAAAATTTCGCGCCGGGCGGCGGGCATTTCTCACCGTTCACAAAATTCGGCGCAGCAAACCGCAAGAACTGAGCAGGCAGCCGCGCCGCGGTCCGATATCCTGTGGCATGAACCAACCATCCACCCCGACCGGCCTCTCCGCCTGGGGCGAGACGCACCACCTGCGCGGCCCGCAATTGCTCGCCGATCCGCTCCTCAACAAGGGCACCGCCTTCACCGAGCGCGAACGCGACATGCTCGGGCTGCGCGGGCTGCTGCCGCCGCGGGTGTTCACCCTCGAGGAACAGCTCGAGCGCACCTACAATTCCTTCCGCGGCAAGCCGACCAACCTGGAGAAATACATCTACCTCGTGAATCTCCAGAACCGGAACGAAATCCTGTTCTACCGCCTCGTCATCGCGCACATCGAGGAGATGGTGCCGATCATCTACACGCCGACCGTCGGCGAGGCGTGCCTGCACTACGGCTCGATCTATCGCAAGCCGCGCGGCATGTTCATCGGGTTGCACGAGCGCGGCCGCGTGGCGGAAATCCTCCGCCACTGGCCCCAGCCGGACGTGCGGCTCATCGTCGTCACGGACGGCGAGCGCATCCTCGGGCTCGGCGACCTGGGCGCGCTCGGCATGGGCATCCCCGTCGGCAAGCTCTCGCTCTACACCGCGTGCGCCGGGCTGCACCCGAGCTACACGCTGCCCATCACGCTCGACGTCGGCACCGACAACGCCTCGCTCCAGGCCGGACCCGCCTACATCGGCAGCAAGGAAAAACGCGCCCGCGGTGCGGACTACGACGACTTCATCGAGGAGTTCGTGCTCGCGGTGAAGGAGGTCTTCCCGCGGGCGCTGCTGCAGTGGGAGGATTTCGGGAACACGAACGCGTTCCGCCTCCTCCGCAGCTACCGGCACCGTCTCCCCAGCTTCAACGACGACATCCAGGGCACCGCGGCCGTCGCGCTTGCCGGCGTCATCGCCGCGCTCCGGCTCACGCAGAGCACGCTCGCCCGGCAGAAAATCCTCTTTCTCGGCGCAGGCGAGGCCGGCACCGGCATTGCCGATCTCTTCGTCGCCGCCGCGCAGGCCGAGGGCCTGGGCGCCGCGGAGGCCCGCGCGCGCTGCTGGTTCGTCGACTCGAAGGGCCTCGTCGTGAAGGATCGTGGCGACCATCTCGCCGCCCACAAGCTGCCCTATGCGCACGAGCACCGGCCCGTCGCCACGCTCGCCGAGGCCGTCAACGTCCTGCAACCGACCGCGCTCATCGGCGTGTCGGGCACGCCGGCGACCTTCACCCGCGAAATCGTGGAGGCGATGATCGCGCTGAATCCGCGGCCGATCATCTTCGCGCTGTCGAACCCGACCTCCAAGGCCGAGTGCACCGCCGAACAGGCCTACGCCTGGTCGGGCGGCCGGGCGATCTTCGCCAGCGGCAGCCCGTTCGCGCCGGTCGAGCTCAACGGCCGGACGCACGTGCCCGGCCAGGGCAACAACATCTACATTTTTCCCGGCGTCGGGCTCGGCGCGCTCGCCAGCGAGGCACGGGAAGTCACGGACGGGATGTTCCTCGTGGCCGCGCGGACCCTCGCCGGGCTGGTCGGCCCGGAGGATCTCGCGCTCGGCCGTGTTTACCCGTCGCTCACGAAGGTGCGCGAGGTCTCGCTCCAGATCGCCGCGGCCGTCGCCGCCGCAGCGCACGATGCCGGGCTCGCCGGCGCGCCGCGTCCGGCCGACCCCGTGGCGGATATTCGCGAACGAATGTTCGAACCGGTGTATCGCGACTACGCGTGAGCGATCACGCCCGACGCTCCGGCCAATTCTTCGGCTAAAACCGATCTCGCTGGCCCATCCCGGACTGCCGTCGGTGGGTGCCGGCGCGCTGATTTCATGGAGCCGAAATCGGCACCCGAATCTCGTCAACGCGCTACTCTCGCGCTGAACCACGGACATCCATCGCCCTCGTCGGGGATCGAGCGCGGCATGCCGCGCCGCGTGCACCAGACGTAGTCCAGCGCCGGCTCCGGCAGTCTTTCCGCAAAACGGCATCCCGGGCCACAAGGGCCGAGCATGACGGGAGGCTCCGGATTGTCCCCGGCCTCAGACGCGAGGCTCAAGATACTTGCTCGGCGCCGGATCCGAGTCGGCCTTGCCCTCGTAGCCATGCGGGCCGCCGGCGGAGTCGCTCCAGAGCGGGAGGTTTTCGCGGTGCCAGTCCCACGTCTGCTTGATTTCCTCGCGCAGTTCGGGATTGCGGGCCTCGAGCATGAGGCGGTTGAGTGCACAATACGCGACCGCCTCGGGTTTCACGTTCAGGCCGGACGCGAAGCGCTCCACGGCATCGTATTCGGCGTATTCCAGGTTGATTTTGATGGTGGGCATGATGGGGCTCCTTCTCTTGGGGGAGATTTGAACTGGACGACGGTAGGCCCACCGGGCGGAAGCGTCGTCGCATTTATTGACCAAGACTGGGCGCTTCTTGTGCTCGCGCCCATTGCCGCCAATCGCTGCGCATCAACGGTCAATGGCTGCGTAGCGGCTGCGCACCTTTTGGCCGCATAGTGGGACAACGCCATGAACGCCACGCGACCCGGATGCCGTCCCCCAGCCCTGCGCCCGCTGGCCTTCCTGTTCTTTTCCCTCGGCCTGGCCCACGCGGCCGAACCGGCGGTCCTCGCGCCAGCCGCCGCGTCGCCCACCCCGGCTCCCGTCGCCGCGACGGTGGCGCCCGCCAAACCCGCCGTGCCGAACAGCGACTGCATGGATTGCCACGAGGCCGAATTCAAGCCGCGCAAGAAAGGCGAGCAACCCGTCTGGATCGGCGTCCGCCCCGAAGTCTTCGGAAAATCGGTTCACGGCAAACTCAACTGCGTCGACTGCCACGCGACCATCGCCGAGGTGCCCCACCCGTCGAAACTGCCGCCCGCGCAATGCGCAACCTGCCACGCGAAGCCGGTCGAGCAATACCAGGCGAGCATCCACGGCATGAGCCACAAACTCGGCGCGTCCGATGCCGCCTCGTGTGCGAGCTGCCACGGCACGCACGACATCGTGCCGGTGAAGCAACCCGACTCGCCCGTCTACAAACTCAACCTCCCCAAGACCTGCGGCACCTGCCACGACAACCCGGAGATCACGAAGGAATACCGCATGGGCAAGACCGAGGCCGCCGGCCACTACCTCGACAGCATCCACGGCAAGGCGCTCGTGAAAATGGGCCTCATCGTCGCACCCTCGTGCAACGACTGCCACGGTGTCCACGACATCAAGCGCAGCATCGACAAGGATTCCCGCACGAGCCACGCCAACATCGCGAAGTCCTGCGGCACCTGCCACGTCGGCATCGAGGATGTCTACAACTCGAGCATCCACGGCCAGCTCCTCGCCAAGGGCGACAAGCGCGGCCCCGTCTGCACCGACTGCCACAGTGCGCACGACATCGAGAAACCAGCCACCGCCCACTTCAAGGAGCTGAGCGACATCAGTTGCGGCAAGTGCCACGAGGACCGGCTCGAGCACTACCGCGAAACCTATCACGGCAAGGCCATGGCGCTCGGCCAGCCAAACGTCGCCTCCGATGTCGCCGCGTGCTACGACTGCCACGGCCATCACGACGTATTCCCCGTCAGCGACCCGCGCTCGCATCTCTCGAAGGACAAGATCGTCGGCACCTGCCAGCAGTGCCACCCCGGCGTCAACGCCGCGTTCACGAAATACCAGCCGCACGCCAACCCGCTCGACAAGGTCAACTACCCGATCCTGAACAAGGTTTTCCTGTTCATGACGGCGCTGCTGATCGGCACGTTCGCCTTCTTCGGCCTGCACACCGCGTTCTGGCTCTTCCGTTCGGTGTATCTCTACCTGACCGACTCGAAGACTTTCCGCGAGGCGGTCATCAAATCGAACACCGACGACGTCCAATACACCCGTTTCACGCCGTTCGAGCGCTTCCTGCACCTGCTGGTCGTGACGAGCTTCCTGCTCCTCGTGATCACCGGCATGCCGCTCAAATTCTACTACACCGACTGGGCGAAGACCATCTTCCACTACATGGGCGGCGCCTCGGTCGCGCGCGCGCTGCATCACTTCGGCGCGATCGTCACGTTCGGTTACTTTGTGTTGCACCTTGGCGCCCTCGGGCCGGCGATGTGGCGCCGCCGCGCGACCATGCGCAATCCCGAGACCGGCCGGATCGAACTGCGACGCGTCTGGCGCGCCATCTTCGGGCCCGACTCGATGGTGCCGTCGATCCAGGACTGGCGCGATTTCGTCGCCCACCAGAAATGGTTCTTCGGCAAGGGCCCGCGGCCGCAGTTCGACCGCTGGACCTACTGGGAGCGCTTCGACTACCTCGCCGTCTTCTGGGGCGTGACGATCATCGGCGTGTCCGGGCTCATCATGTGGTTCCCGAAGTTCTTCACGCTCTTCCTGCCGGGCTGGGTGATCAACATCGCGCTCGTCGTCCACTCGGACGAGGCGCTGCTCGCCGCGGGCTTCATCTTCACCTTCCACTTTTTCAACACGCATTTCCGGATCGAGAAATTCCCGATGGACACCGTGATCTTCTCGGGCCGCGTTTCGAAGACCGAGATGCTGCACGAGCGGAAGCGGTGGTATGACCGCCTGGTCGCCGCCGGCCGCCTCGACGCGCACCGCGTGAAGGACGAATGGGAGGGCCGCAAGGCCATGTCCAAGGCCATGGGCTTTTTCTTCTTCGGCACCGGCCTCGTCCTGCTCGTGCTCATCGTCTACGCGATGACCTCGCGCCTCGGGCATTGAGCCCGCGAGCCGGCGCCCGGCGGCGCGGTGGCCTGCCTAGGCCTGCTTGTTGAAGACCGTTGCTGGCGGCTGGATCAGTTCTTTTTCTCGCGCTTTTTCGTGAGGTAAATCGAGATGATCCCAAATCCCAAAAAGTAAGCGACGCCGACAAATTGAAGCGATGCACCCAAGGGAATCTCGCCTCCTTGGTTACTCCGTTTGGTCATAACCGAACAAACCGCCCAGCCAACAACGACCGGTAGTGGAGCCAGGACACGGGCATCGTTCCTTTTTCTCTGGTCAGCATCGATGAAAAGCCCTCCGTGGAGAACTCCACACCAAACCGCCACACCAAGGCCGATCCATTGTGGCGGTGAGAGCGCGATGCCTGAAACGGCAAGCGCCAAGCTGACCACCGAAAGAATCTTTGCGCGTCTACTACTCATATGAATCTTTCTGCGCCAACGTTTGAGATCAGCCGCGCCCGGCCGAGCGGGCAAACTTTCTTTCTTGGAGTGAGAAGGCCGTGTGGCGCGGAGGCACGATGGTCGAGTTACGGATGACTGCCGGGCGTTGGCTGCGACGGCTGGGCCTTTTCCTGTTCATAAAGATTGGCTCTGAAATTTGCTCGGACTCAGTTCGGTTCATTTCATAAAGATACTGATTGCAGCGCGAATGATGGCTCCAGCTAGAACGATGACAACCAGCCACCATGGCCACAATCGCCACCATGGTTCTCGTTCAATTGGACCGCCATACGTCTGAACCGTTTTTCGAAGGTAGCGGATGAGGAATAACGATGAACCAATCGCGATGATGAGAAATGCTACGCCGACAAGGATGGTTTTCGTTGTGTCGCTCATTTCTTCTTGGGTTGGTCGTCGCTATTCTTGCCCAACACTGTTGTTCGTCCTTAGTCCGATGTATTAATTCACTGCGCGAGTTCACGGCGGTGAGGGAATTGCCGGGCTGGTGGGGTGAATTTTTCGCCCGAGGGCATTGCGCGGTTGAAGAGAGGACTGCGACGGACAGTTGGGACCTTGTCGCGGCGGATGCCAGCGATCAAGCGCCGAGCGGATCGGCAAGCGAGCCGGCTGTCGAGCCAGGCGGTCAACGACGCCGTCGACAGCGAGGCGGATCGCGGATGGATCGGTTAACCGCTCCGGCCCTGCGTCTCGGGCATCGACGGCAGGAAGTTTCTTTCCAGAAAACGGAAGGCCGTGCGCGCATCGGACACCACGGCATCGACCTCGTGCTGCAGCGGGTCGCCGGCGAGCAACGCGTCTGTCGACGGCTTCAGCGAAGCCCAAACCTGATCGGGTGCAACCGCCGGAGCGCGCGGCGCAACCGCGACCGCGACGGGCGACCGCGACACGGCCAGCGGTGGCGGCGATTGCAGGAGCACGACCGCGGCCACCGCGGCGCACGCCGCGACACCGGCGAACACCGCCGGCAGGTGGCGCGCGGCGCGCGGGCACGGCGCCGGCGCGGACTGGTTCACGGCACGCATGATTTTCTGTTCGAGTCCGCCGGGCGGTTCGCGCCACTCGCGGGCGGCGTCGCGCTTGAGGGCCAGCGCGAGCTCGTCGCAGGCGCCGAAGAATTCGCGGCACTCCTCGCAGCCGGCGAGGTGCGCGGCGCCCAAGCCGCGCGGTTCGCCGCCGGTGGCGTCGCCAAAAATCGAGATCCAGCCGCGCACGACGCGGCAGGTGAAGCGGGGTTGGCTGGTCGGGGAATTCTTCATGTGGGTCTCACTCCTTTCAACAACGCCTGGCGCGCGCGAAACACCAATACCTTGACATGCGTTTCCGTCAAACCGACGACGGCCGCGGTCTCGCGCGTGGACATTTCCTCGGCGAAGCGCAGCCAGAGCACCTCGAACTCGCGCGCCGGCAGCAGCGCCCGGGCGCGCGCCCAGAGATTCTCGCCCTGCTCCTTCTGCTCCGCCGCGCGGGCCGGCGTGGGCTCGGCGCCGGCGGTGTCAGCCGGAATCTCCTGCCATTTTTTCACGTCGCGGAAATGGTTGAGGGCGGTGTTGCGCGCGATGGTGAGGAGCCAGTTGATGAGCGGCCGCTGCCGGTCGAAACGCGCGAGGTGCTGGTAAGCCTTGATAAAGGTCTGCTGCGTGAGGTCCTCGGCGTCCTGGTGCTGGCGCGTCATCTGGCGCAGATAGTTGAACACCCGGCCGTGATGCTGGTGGACGATTTCGCCGAAGGCGCGGGAGTCGCCGCCGGCGGCCTCGCGGATGAGCGCCGCCTCGTCGCAACCCGGGTCGTTCGGATCCGGGAGCGATCCGGCCGCGGGAGGCTCGGGCGCGAGGGTCATCATTCAGTTCGTTTTCGCCGGCGGCGTCGATCCGCCCGATGGCGCGGCCGCGGCGGCCGGCGCCACGGGGTCCCGGGCACTGACGGCGAAGGACGCTTTGCCCTCGGGGTCGTTCACGTAGAAAACCTTCAAGCGGTAAGTGCCGTCCGCGCCGGGAAACTCGAATTGCTGCCAGTTGCCGCGCGGCCCGGACGTGCGCATATAGCCGGAGCGGAAGGTGAGCGGCGCACCGGTGCCGTCCGCCGCCGCGATTTCGATGCGATCGAAGCGGACGCTTTTGCCGCCATTGTTGTTGCGGGCGAGGGTGATCAGCGAGCCGTTTTTCAGCGTCACATTTTCGACGGCGCGGGACGTAACCGGCGCCGGACTGCCCTCGGGCGCGGCCGGGCCGGCTTCGGCCTGCCACTCGGCGAGCGCGCGGCCGTTGACCATCTGCACGACGCGGCTGGCGGCGCGATCCTGCGGCCGGCCTGCCGGCGCATTGAGGCTCTTGATCATCGCAGCCAGCCGGGCACTCGCATACGCGACATCGAGCGTGACGGCGTCGCCGTGGCGATCGACGGCTGCGGAATTCAGGAAATCGGCGAGCTGCTTGTCGTTCGTCTCGGCGAGCGACATCATCGCGGTCATGCCCTGCATGATCTTCATCAGCTTTTCCGCCATCTGGTCGGAGTTGGCGACGAGTTCGACGTGGGCGAAGGTGTTCTCGCCGCGCTCGCCGAGCGCCAGCGAACCGGCGTCGGCCATCTTCAGGATGCGCGCCTGCGGGCCGTCGTCCGGGAAAAACTTCTCCGCCGGCACGGCGCTCGCCGCGAAGAGGTAGGCGCCGTCGGCGCCGTGGACGAACTTCGCCAGCGGGGAGGTCGGGGTCTTCGCCAGCGAGGGCGCCGCGCCGCGAAACACGTCGCGCGCCTTCAAGATCTGCGGCTTCGACTTGCTGATGATGACGATGGGCTCGGGCGGAAAGGCGATGACGACTTCCTGCCGCTCCGCCCCCTCCTTCTGGGTGTTCATCGCGACATAGGCCGAAAAAGGGAGATCGGTGATCTCGGCGACGGCCTTCGGGTTGGCGAGATTGAGCTGGATCAAGGCGCTCTCGGCGATCTTGCGGAAATCGGCCGAGCCCTGGATCACCAGCGTGCCGTCGATCTGCTTCGGGTCCGGCGAGATGTTGGTGCCGTAGGCGGTGGCCGAGCCGATCGTCGCCAGGAATTTTTGCCAGTCGATGCCCAGCTTGCCGCCGGCGGTGTCGATCTGCATCTTCTCGCCGAAGGCGATGAGTTCCTTGCCGATGGCTCCCTCACGGAGCGAATCGAGATCGGCGTAAACCAGCCAGCGCGCGTCGGCGGAGACGATCGCGGGATCGATGCCCGCGTGGGACGGGGTGGCGGACAGGAGCGGCAGGGCGAACGCGGCGAAAACGAGGAAATGTTTTTTCATGGGAGCGGAGAGGTGGTTGCCGGTTCTACCCGGGCCGGGCGCCGGAGGTTACAGCGGATTCAAGAATCCGCGGGGCCGGTGAGCTCGCGCCACGTGAAGATCGCCGCCGCCACCGCGAGGGTCACGACGGTAAACGCGAGGATGAGGCCTGTGGTGCCCGCGAGCCCCGGCGAGGTCGCCTCCGGCGTGAGGCGGCCGAGCAGAATCCCGAGCAGTTCCCGGGTCTGGTGCGTCATCGACAATTTGCTGACCTGCGTGGGAATCTGCCCGACCCCGGCCTCGATGACCCCGGCGTAGACGAGGCCGATGACCACATAGCGCGACGTGATCGTCCCGCAGAGAAAACCAAATCCGCTGAACGCCGTGATCATGAGCACCTGGCCCAGGAGCAGTTTCGGCCCGATCGTGGCGAGATCCGGCACCTGAATCGCGCGGGCCAGCACCATCACCAGGACGAACGCGACCAGGAAATCGAGCTGCGCGCAAATCGTATGGGCGAGGAACTTGAACGCGACAAATGCGGGCCGCGGCACGGGCCGGGTCAGCACGTAGTCGACCGTGCCGGATTTCAGCTCGTCCCGCATCGCGCCGGCCCCCGCCATGAACGCCAGCGCCGGCACCAGCAAGGTGACATAGAAGTCCGCCGCCCACCCGAGGAAGCGATCCGTATCGCGGCCGTGCACCCCGCCCAGAAACATCAGCGCAAGCACCGCGAGGCCCGCCGCCAGCGTCAGCCAGTGGCCGGGCAGCAGGAATCGGCGAAACGTGAGCCGCCAGACGCCGCCCCACGCATGAGCAAGGTTCGGGACGACCCGCGGCGGGGAAAAGGTGGCGGCCGGGTTCATGCGTGCACGGTGGGATCGATGGCCTTCTCGAGAAACGTGGCCGTGCCCTGCACCTCGAAGATGCGGACGCCGCTCTCGAGCAGCAGTTGATGGTAGCTCGCGAAAAACTTCTCCGGCTCGCGCCAGCGCGCGTGGAGCGTGCCGGTGTCGGGCACGATGTCGCAGCCGCGGAGCAGGTCGCGCGCGAAGAGGAAGCGCGCGAGCTTTTCCGGCGACTCGCAGCGGAACGTCGTCGCCTCCGGCCAGCGCGTGCGCGCCTCGGCCGAGGTGGACTCGTTGAGCGAGCGGGGAATCCGTCCCCAGCGCAGGAGGATGAAATCCGCGCACAACGCCTCGAGGTCGTGGAGAATGTGGCTCGAGATCAGCACGCTGACACCCTCGACCGCGAGTTGCTGGAGGATCACCGCGATGTCCTCCCGGCCCATCGGGTCGAGACCGTTCATCGGCTCGTCGAGGATGACGAGCTGGGGCTCGTGCAGGAGGCACTGCGCGAGTTTCACGCGCTGCTTCATGCCCTTCGAGTAGGCGGTCACGCGCTTGCGCCAGTGCTCCGGGCCGAGCTTCACGCGCGCGAGCGCCGCGCGCGCGCGGGTCCCGGCGTCGACCGCGGACAGCCCGGAGATCATCCCGAGGCCGGTGAGCCACTCCAGCGGCCGGAGGCCGGCGGGCATCGCCTCGCTCTCGGGGCAATACGCGAGGCGCGACTGCACGGCGGGGTTGTTCCACGGCCGCTCGCCAAAAACCGTGAGCTCGCCGGAGCTCGGCTGGATCTGGCCGAGCAACAGGCGGAACAGCGTCGTCTTGCCCGCCCCGTTCGGGCCGACGATGCCCGTGATGCCCGGACGGATGGCAAACGACACGTTGTTCAATCCGAGAATCATCCCGTAGAAGCGGCTCAGGTTTTCGGCTTGGGCGACGGCGTTCATTCGGGTCGGAGCTTGCGGAAAAACACCAGCGACGAGGCCACGACGAAAACGCCGAGAGCCGCCAGCGCGCCGTTGAAATCGGTCGCCTCGGCCTTTTTTCCGGCGCTGGTCAGGTTGGTGACGAACTGCTGGTTGAGGATCGGAAGATTGGTCGCCGCATCCGTGAGGGCGGCGTCGAGGCGGAAGACCTCCTGCCGCACCTCGCCCAGATCCTGCGTGTAGCTCAGGCGTTGGAGCCAGACCGCCGCGCGCGGTTGCGCGGCGATGACGCCAAACAGGAGCCACAGGCTCATCCACACCACCGTGGTGAGCTGCGGCCGGCGGCCAAGGGCCGACACGCCGAGCGCGATCGCCGCGAGCGCGACCATCGCGACGGCGTTGAACAGCAGCGCGCGCACCAGCGGCGACAGCGAATAGACGATGAAGTCGCGATCGGTCGCGAACAACATGCTGAGCAGCCAGCCGAACAGCAGCGGACCGGTCCACACGAGCAGCAGGACGCCGACGATGATGCCGAGCTTGCCGAGCAGGTAATCCACCGAGGTGAGCGGCCGCGCGAGGTAGACGATCAGGGCGTTGCTGGCGCGATCGCGCGTGATGAGCTGGGGCACGAGGACCGTGAGCGCGAGGAGGCTGAACCACAACCCGAGGAACGAGTGCACCCAGAAAACAAACGTGAAGAAGGTGCGCACGACGATGTCGGGATAAATCGCCATCAGGCCCGCCAGCACCGTGAACAACGCCTCGGCGCGCGCGCTGGTGTGCTGGGCCAGTGTTTCGAGCCAGCCGCCGCTCGCGAGCGACTGGCTGAAGACAAACCCCGCGCCGGCGATCAGCGCACCGCCCACCCACGCGACGATCAGGACGGCCTTGAAAAACCGAATGCGAAACAAGCTGCGCAGCCCCGCGACGACGATCGTCCACCGGCGGTAGGTGACGCCGCGCGGCACGTCGCGCCACCGGCTGAGATCGACGGTGTTATCCATGGTCGGCGGCGATCGATTGGATGAACAACTCGTGCAGGGCGTCGGGGTTCGCGACGATCTCGGCGGGCGGCAGGTGCTGGTCGCGCATCAGCTCGAGCACCCACTCGATCGAGTCGCTCGCGGATTCGACGCGGAGCTTGCCGTTGGAGAGCTTCACCACGGTCCGGCCCGCTCCCGTCAGCGCCGCCTGGAACCGCTCCGTCTCGCCCGCCGGCGCGATCTCGACGATGCGGCGGTGGCGGCTTTTCAAGCCCACGATGCTGTCGTGCTCGAGCAACCGGCCGTGGCCGATGATCATCACGCGGTCGCACACGCGCTCGATGTCCCGCAGCAGGTGCGAGCACATCACGACGCTGATGCCGAGGTCGCGCCAGAGCGAGCCGACGAGTTGCAAGATGTGTTCGCGGCCGGAGGGATCGAGGCCGTTGGTCGGCTCGTCGAGGAAGACGATCTCCGGGTCGTGCACGAGAGCCTGCGCGAGTTTCACGCGCTGCTTCATGCCGGTCGAGTAGGTGTCGACGAGCCGGTAGCGCTCCTGGCCCATGCCGACAAGGTCGAGGATCTCGTGCGTGCGCTGGCGCGCCTTCCGGAACGGCATGCCGGCGAGCTGGCCGCAGTAGGTGACGTATTCGCAGCCCGCCATGCCCGCGATGTGGCAGTCCTGCTCGGGGCTGTAGCCCACTTTTTCACGCGAGGCGCGGTTGCGGGCGCGGATGTCGACGCCGAGCACCTGCGCGGTGCCGGCGGTGGGCGTCTCGAGGTTGAGCAGGCACTTGATGAACGTGCTCTTGCCCGCGCCGTTGGGCCCGAGGAGCCCGATGGTGCCGGGCGGAACCTGGACGCTGACATTGGACAACGCGCGCTGCGCGCCGTAAACCTTGGTCAGGCCGTGGGCCTCAATGACGAAATTCCCGGCGGACCGCGGGGCCGGGGGAACAAGCGGCGCTGCCGTGGCGGGGGCGTTCAAGGTGATTCGGAGAAAGTGGGCTCCATCCTGGATTGGTTCCCGTCATACACGGCCACCCGCCCAGAAGTTACAGGCATCGGCAAAAAGTCGGCCGGCGGCGGAACGCGCCTGAATTGGTCGTGCATCCTCAGTTACTGCCGGCGACGATGGCGACGCTCTTCAACTGCGCCGGCTCGCGGCCCACGACGATGAGCCGGTGCGCGCCGGCGGTGAGCTGGAAGACCTTCGGGGCGATCTCATCCTTCTCGGGCGAACCGTTGCCCCGCCAGCTCACGGTCCGCTCCTCGAATCCGTTGGTCACGTCGAAATCCCAGACCATCAGCGGATCCTTCGGGTCGGCGTCGATGTTCACGTAAAACGAATTCGCGTCCTCGCCGGGCGCGTTCACCACCGCGTGAACCACATAGGCGCCGGCCTTGGCGACCGTGAAGGCGAACACGGCCTTGCCTCCGGCCGGCAGCTCCGTCTGCTCCGGCTGGCCGATCGCGCCGTCTTTCAACCCGAGTGGCGCCGTCAGCACCGCCGCGGAGGCCGGCAGGGTTGCGACGACCGTCTTCCCCGGCGGCGCGGCGTTTTTCGCCGGCTCCCCGGCGAACGACGGAACGATCACGACGCAAGCCAGCAGGACGGCGAGGCGGGGGTTCATGCGGCGACTCTCAGCCGGCCGCCGCTGACGCGGCAAATCAATAAGCCGCGCCACCATCCGCGCCGGCTCAAGCCGGCGGTGGCGGCTCCGGCGGGGGGCGGGGTTTCGCCGCCTTCTCCCCGGCCTTGAGTTGCTCGAGTTGGAGCGGGTGTTCTTCCAGCAGTTCCTCCTCCGACATCCGGCCGGTCAGCCAGGCGAGGTTCATCGGATAGATGTCGGGGTTGAAGATGACGAAATAGAAATGCCAGACAACGATCGCGAGCGTCGCGAGAATCGCCTCGTAGAAGTGCACCGTGCGCGCGATGTCGAAGCCCAGCTTGGTGAAGAGGCCGATCGAGGTGTTGTCGAACCAGAGCATGAAGCCGGTGAGCCCCATCAGGAACGTGCCCCACATCATCGCCCAGTATTCCGCCTTCTCGATGTAGCAGAAGCGGCCAAAGCGCGGCTTCGTGGGCGCGAGCCCAAGGTTGTATTTCATCACGGCGAGCGGGTCGGTGGCATCGCGCCACCGCGGCAGGATGTCGCGGAACAGCGAGCGGCCCGCCGCCGTGAAGGCGAGATAGCAGAAATGCCAGAGGCCGGAGGCGAGCATCACCACGCCGGCGCCGCGGTGAATCCAGCTCCGCCACTCGAAGGCGCGCGAGCTCAGGTTGCGGATGCCCACGACCCACCACGCCTCGGGATAACGCAGCATGAAGCCCGTGACGACGAGCAGCGTGAAGCTGACCACGAGCACCGCGTGCTGCCAGCGCTCGTGCACCGTCATTCGCAGGTAGAGGCGATGCGCGACGTGCTCGGGTTCGATCAGGCCTTGCTGGATCGCGAGCTTGCGGCGGATTTTCTTCAGGAGATCGAGTGCGTTGTGCGCCATCATCCCGCCCACCACGAGGACGATGAGGATGACGTAGAGGCTCGAGATGAGATAGAGGACCGGGCTGCTGGCAGCACCGTGCGCCGCCTCGGGGCTGACGTGAACCTTGCCGACGGCGAAGCGGGTGTTGGCGCCCGGGTGGCACTGGCCGCACGTCTGCGCGAGGTGCGCCGGGTTGATCGTGGAGGTCGGGTCGGTCTGCGACTTGATGGCGTGCGAGCTGTGGCAGCTCGCGCAGTTGACCACCTCCACCGCGCCGCCGCGCACCGCGAGTCCGTGGTAACTATCGGAAAAAGTCTGGAACGACTGCGAGGGCAGCCCGTATTTCTGCGTCAGCCGGAGCGAGGCGTGGCAGTTGGCGCAGACCTGCTGGGCGACGTTCTTTGCGCTCACGGGCGACGCCGGGTCGGTGTGCTTGAGAATGTCGTGCTCGCCGTGGCAATCGGTGCAGGCGGCCGAATCGACGTTGCCCCTGCGCAACGCGGCCGCATGCACGCTCCCGCCGAACTCCGCGGCCTGCTTCTCGTGGCACTTCGCACAAGTCTCGGCGACGTGGAGCTTGTTCATCTTCGCGCTGGCAGCCATCGCGCGGTTCATCTCGTGCGCGCCATGGCAGTCGACACAATTCGCGGCGGCGACCTTGCCGGCGTGCAAGGCCGCGCCGTGCACGCTCTGGTCGAATGCCGCGACGAATTTCACGCCGCGCAGCGCCTGGCCCGCGACGTTTTCCTTCCCGACGTGGCAGGATTCACACTGCTTCGTCTGCGCCATCTTCTGGTCGAGCGTGAGCGTCGCAGGCGCCGTTGCCACGATCGGCTGACGGTGACACGTGAGACAGTCGGGAGCGTTGGCCTCCTTCGCCGCGAACGCGCGCCCGTGAGCCGAGGCCTTGAAATGATCGCGCGCCGCCTGATGACACTGGCCGCACGAGTCGGCCTGCGGGCCGTCGTTGAAGGCGAAGGCCGCGCTCTTCACGCGGGCGATGTCGTGTTTCCCGTGGCACGTCACGCAGGAGGTATCGGGACCCGCCGGCATCGGGCTCTGCGCGATCCGCGGGTGAAAGGCGTGCTTCTTCGCCGTGTCCTCGTGGCAGGTGACGCAATCCACTGCGACCATTGGCGACCGGTGCGGCACGCTGTCGCCGTCGAATTTCTCGTGGCAGTCGGTGCATTCGAGCGAGGCGTGGACGGATTTCGCCCCGACGGCGGCGTCGACGAAGAGTGCGACCTTCTGGCCGCCCTTGCGCATCGAGAGGTCGTGGTCGCTGTGGCACTCGAGACAGCTCGCGCTGGAATTTGGCGCGGGCGCGGCGGGCTTGGCCGGTTCGGCGGCCCGGGCGGCGAGCCCCAGCGATACGGCGCACCACAGCGCAACCATCCGGCAGACGCGCCGGACCGGGAGGACCGAACGCGGATCGGCGGGACTGATTTCGGGAGCTGGCATCGGAAGTGGCGGTTTCGCCAAGTGCCATCATAGCCCCACCCGAGGGGGCGTCTTCGCATCCGTTGACGAATCCGCGGCACTTCTTGCCCGGGGCGATGCAAAATCTGACGAGTGGACAACAAATGCGGAGCATCGGGCAATGAGCCGGTAGTGGTCCGGCCGGCTTTGGCCGACAATGGAGGCGGAACCACCGCCAGCCGGCGTTTCCCGCATGTTCGATTCACCGCTCATCGATTCGCTCCTCATCCGGATCTTCCGGTTCCGCACCCGTGGGTTCCTGCGGATGGAGGAGGCGGACGGCGCGGTGCCGGCCGCGCCGCGGGACGACGGCGCCTACCTTTACGTGCACGTCCCGTTCTGCGAAGTGTTGTGCCCGTTCTGCTCGTTTCACCGCGTGCAACACTGCCACGAGCAGGCGCGGCGCTACTTCGCGGCGCTGCGGCGGGAAATCCAACTCTACCACGCGGCGGGCCATAAATTTTCCGGCGTCTACTTCGGCGGCGGCACGCCGACCACCGAACCGGAAGAACTTGCGGCGACGATCGGGCTCGTGCGCTCGCTGTTCGGCGTGCGGGAAATCTCGGTCGAGACCAACCCGAAGGACTTGCGCCCGGCGGTGATGACCACGCTGCGGGACGCCGGCGTCACGCGGCTGTCGGTCGGGGTGCAGAGCTTCGACGACCAACTCCTGCGCGAGATGGACCGCTACGAGAAATACGGCAGCGCCGAGGAGATCGTGGCGCACCTGCGCGCGGCGGCGGGGCTGTTCCCCACCCTGAACGTCGACCTCATCTTCAACCAGCCGCACCAGTCGCTGGCGTCGCTGGAGCGCGACCTCGACATCTTCGAGTCGACCGGGGCGAACCAAGTTTCCTGTTATCCGTTGATGACCTCGCCCACGGTGCTGCGCCGGATGCGCGACACGATGGGCGCGCCCGATCCGCGCCGGCTCCGCACGTTTTACCAGGCGATCCAGCGGCGGCTGCAACCCGCGTTCGCCCCCACCTCGGCGTGGTGCTTCACGCGGCGCGGCGGCGGCGGCGACGAATACATCGTGGCGGCGGAAAATTATGTCGGCGTCGGCAGCGGCGCGTTCAGCTATCTCGACGGCACGCTGCATGCGACGACGTTTTCGCTGCAATCCTACGAGCGCCGGATCGCACAAGGATTGACGGGCATCGTGGCGCGGCACCGGCTCGGTGCGGGCGACCGGATGCGCTACACGCTCCTCGTGCGGATGTTCGGGCTCGGGCTTGACCGCGAATGGGCGCTCCAGCGGCACGGACGGAAGTTTTTCCGCACGCTGTGGGGCGAGCTGCGCACGCTGGAGGTGCTCGGTGCCGCCCGGCGCGACGCGCGGGGCTGGCGGCTCACGGAGCGCGGCATGTATTGGCTCATGCTGATGATGTCGGAGTTTTTCGAATCGGTGAACGAATACCGCGACGCCATGCGCGCCCACGTGCACGACGAGATGGAGGCGGCCCAGCGCGCCACCACACCCTCGCTGGCGGCTGCCGGTGAACTCGCAACCCCGGGCTAAACGGCAGGGCTCGACCCGCAATCCTTCCGACCTCTGCTGCCTGGTGGCAGCGGATGCGCAGCCGCGCGTTTCGTTGGACAAAATATGCGGCGTTTCGGCCAACGGGACGGTAGTTCGCGCGCGCGATCCGGACGATACTGACGGGGAATCCGCGCCACCCCGCGCCCACTTTTTCGCTTTCGCCGCCCGCTCTCGAATCTTCCCCCGACCCGCCGCCCAGCGAGGTCCCCGCCCGTCCCGCCAGCCCCTGCGCCTCCTCCCCGACCGATGAACGAGCCCAACGAGTCTCCCCGGGAGGATGCCGCGATGCGCCACATCGCGGAACTCGAGGCGCGCGTCGCCCGGCTCGAGGCCCGCGTCAACCTTGCCGCCACGGAACCCGATGCCGCCCCAGCCTCGCCAATCGAGTTAACGGCGGTCGCGGGCCGCACGGAGGACGAACTCGAATTCGAGGTCGGCCAGAACTGGTTCGCGAAGGTCGGCATCGCCGTTCTCACGCTCGGCGCCATCTTCATGATGTCGCTGCCGTATGCGAGCCTGCCGGCGGCCGTGCCCTCGTTGATCGGCGGCGCACTGGCCATCGGGCTCTTCGCACTGGCCCGGATGTGGCGGCAATCCTTCGAACTCGTGTCCGGCCATCTGCGCGGCGTCGCGATGGCGCTTTTCTATTTCGCGACGCTGCGACTGTATTTCTTCGGCACGCGGCACGTGCTGGCCACGGACACTTTCATCGGCCGCGCCGCGCTCGTGGCGGTCGTGGCACTGAACCTGGTCCTCGCCTACCGGCGCAAATCTCCGTGGCTGGTCGGGCTCGCGCTCGTCCTCGGCCATGTGACCGCGGTGGCGGTGGGCGCCGGGAGTTTCCTGCTGCCGGCGGTCGTGGTGCTGGCCGCGCTCGCCGTCGCCGGCGCGCTCAAGAACAACTGGCCGGGTCTCGCGCTCGCGGGCATCCCGCTCGGCTACGCGACTTATTTCGCCTGGGCCGGTAACGATCCTTTCCTCGGCCGGCCGTTCCAGTTTGTCGCCGGGCCGTCGGTCGCACCCGGGTTCGTCCTCGTGGTCGCGGTGATCCTGGCGGCGGGTCCGTTGCTGCGACGGGACCACCGCGTCGAGGACGGACTCACGAACACGAGCGCGCTGCTCAACTGCGCCCTCGGTTATGGCGTCTTCTTTCTGCACACGCTGGCGCGCCACGGAACGATCTTCGCGCCGGCGCATCTGGCGGCGTCGCTGGTGTTTCTCGGGCTGGCGGTGGCCTTTTGGGTCCGCGAGCGCAGCCATGTTTCCACGTTTCTCTACGCGATGACCGGCTACATGGCGCTGAGCATGGCGATCATCAAGGCGACCGCCGCACCCGACGTGTTTGTCTGGCTCTCGCTGCAGAGCGTGATCGTGGTGACGACGGCGATCTGGTTCCGGTCCCGCTTCATCGTGGTCGCCAATTTCCTGATCTACCTCGGCATCGTGCTCGGCTACATCGTGGTCGCGGAGAAGGAATCGGGCATCAGTGTCGGCTTCGGGATCGTGGCGCTGGTCAGCGCGCGGATCCTCAACTGGCAAAAGGAACGGCTGGAGCTGAAGACGGGGCTGATGCGCAACGCCTATCTCTTGAGCGCGTTTGTCGTGTTTCCGTATGCGCTCTATCACCTCGTGCCGTCGCGGCACGTCGCGCTGGCCTGGGTCGGGCTGGCGGTCGGCTACTACGTGATGAACTTCATCGTGCGGAACCAGAAATACCGCTGGATGGGCCACGCCACGCTGCTGCTGACGACTTTCTACCTCGTGACGCTCGGCACGCGGCAATTCGAGCCGGTGTTCCGCGTGCTGTCGTTTCTCGTGCTGGGCACGGTGCTCCTGATCGTGTCGCTCGTGTTCACGCGGCTGCGGAAACGGCAGCGCGCGACCGTTGTTGCTCCATCGCCACCCGCTTAGCGGGGCGGCCGGGTCAAAGCGTGCGCGCCGGCCTCGCGTCGCCGGCGTGATCCGCCTCCATCGTGAACGCCAGCCGCGCGAGCCCTCGCCGGCATCGAGCGCGTTTCCACGCGGAAAATCCCGGCAACCGCCGTCGAGCGGAGGTTGTCAACCAATAGTTGACAACCTCGGATGCGACGCCCGCGTCACATCCGCGTCATGGCTGCGCCGTCCATGCAGGCGTGAAACGCGTGGCAGGCGCGCAAAGGGGCCGATCAGTGCCCGCCGCAACTGCAGCCGCCGCCACATCCGTCGCCATTGGCACCGCTGCCGCACCCGTTGCCGACTTGCTCGTATTCCATCGGAGCGCCAGTAATGTCGGTCGGGGCGTCGGCGCCGAGTTGGTCGGCGGCGGCGCAGATCGTCGCGTAGTATTCGTCGCGCGTGAGGCCGAGCGCAGCCGCGCCGAAGGTCTCGGCGTCGTCGGACGAGGCAAACACACCGTAATTCACGGCGACCAACTGGTAGAGGACGAGGGCGGGCAAGAGGTCGAGCTGCGCCTGGAACAGCGGGTGCACGAACATCGTGAAACCGTCCTCGGGACTCTCGCCTTTCGCCACGGGCTGCGCGAATTCGCCGGGGAGCAACGGCTCCGCGGCAAAGGCGATCTCGACGGGGTAGCGCACGTAGACGCGATCCTCCAGCAGGCGCTGCAGCGCACCCCAGTCGAGCTGCGGGCCGTATTTCAGATAAATCTCGACGCCCTTCGCCTCGACGTGGGCGGTGAGGGATTGTTTCGCGTCGTCCGCAGTGAGTTGCTTGGCCATGGGCGGAAGAATTTGGAATCCAGAATTCAGGAGGGCTGGCGGTTGGCGGCGGGTTGGAGATTCTTCCATCCAGGATTCTGAATTCTGGATTCCGCCGCCTGCGCTTCATTCGCCTTCGTCATCCGGCCCTGGAGGATCGGCACGGACATGCGGAGGAAGATAGTGTAGAGCTGCAGGCCGAACGCCCAGATGCCGAGACAAACGAGCGTCTCGTTGAGCGATGGCAGATAGTCGACGACGGCGCCGAGCGGCGTCGGGATGAACCCGGGGATGACCAGACCCATGCCCTTCTCGATCCAGATGCCCACGATGGCGAGGACGCAGGCGATATTGAGGTAGCGCAGGCTGCGGCTGACCGGCAGTGCGAGGATGACCATCGCGATCAGGTTGAAGCCGATCGCGGTCCAGATCCACGGCACGAGCGCGTGATGACCGTCGAGGCCGACGAAGAGGTATTTCGCGGAGATGCCGTGCGCCGTGCCGGAGTAGAATTCCTTGAACACCTCGCACGCGAGGAGGAATACATTGATGATCATCGAAACCTGCACGATGGCGCGCAGCGTGAGCAGCGCGTGGTCGGTGATCATGAGCCGCTCGGACATGTGCGAGCGGATGACCGGCTCGACCTTGCGATTCTGCATCATCGCGCGCAGCGCCGCGGCCGGCAACTGGAGCACGCGGGTCGGCTCCTCCGCAATGGCGGTGGCCATGCGCGGCGTGGCGTTGAGCGCCGAGACCTCGCCGAACTGGCCGCCGGGGACGACGCTCCGCGTGATGCGGAAGCGCCCGCTTTCCTCGCGTTTCACGACCACCCGGCCGTTGAGCACGAAGAACGCATGCGCGTCGGTCTCACCCTGCTTGAGCAGCACCTCGCCACCCGCGACGTCGAAAACCGTCGCGCCTTCCAGGCATTTCGTGCGCTCGTCGGGGGTCAGCGCCGCGAGCTCGGGCAGGTGGCAGGAGAGCAGATCGAGATCGTCGAACGTCGCCGCGCGGCTCGCCGGATGAACGGTGGTTGCCGCCCGCAAGACCGCCGCCTCCTGCGTGGACGTCGAGGCCGTGACGCGGCGGATGACCTGAAGCGCGAGGATGATCAGCGCGGGGCCGGCGGCGAAGGCGGAGGCGAGAAAGCGCGGGCCGACGATCGCGGAATTCCAGAACGGCCGGCCACCGAGGCCGACGTAGAGAAACGCGGTGACGGTGTGAATCGAGACGGCCCAGACGATGGCGATGAAGACGAAGGGAATGTAGAACCACTTCGACGGCTTTTTCCCCTGGTAGCGCATGTAGATCAGGTAGCCGCAAATCCAGACGTTGAGCAGCAGGTAGCCGTTGAGCACGATCACGTCCCAGCTCAGCATCGAGGCGGGAAAATTGAGCTGACCGAGCCCGGGGATGAGATGCCAGAAGCGATCCGGCCGGCCGAGATCGACCGTGACAAAGAGCAGGCACATGATGATCGCGGCGACCGCGAGCAGTTCGCCGAAGATCACGAGGTCGTGCAGCTCCTCGTTGTCGTAGATGTAGACGGGAATCACCATCATCACGGCGGCGGCGGCGACGCCGACGAGGAAGGTGAAATTGGCGATGTAGACGCCCCAGGAAACCTCGTCGCTCATGCCGGTCGTGATGAGTCCGTTGACGAACTGCTTGCAGTAGGCATTGAGCCCGAGCAGCACGAAGATCGTGAGCGCGCCCATCCAGGCGTAGTAGCGCCAGTCGCCGACGAACGCGACCCGGGCGCAGCGCCAGAGAAACCGGAAATAGTTGCGCGCGGCGGAGATCATTTTGCGAGTGAGTCGGGGTTCGGGCGGGCGGGCGCAGCGGCCGGGCGCCGCAGGGTGTGCGGCGCGCTCATTTGTCGAAATAGTAGAAGAACCGCGGCGACGTCCCCATCTCCTCCTTCAACTGGATGAACACGCGCTTCTCGCGGAGGATGTAGGAAACCTCGCTGTCCGGATCGAGGATGTTGCCAAATTTGCGCGCGCCCACCGGGCAGACCTCGAGGCACGCCGGGTAGCGGCCCGCGCGGGTGCGCTGGATGCAGAAGTGGCATTTCTCCATCACGCCCTGCTTGCGCGGCCGGTTGCCGAGGTAGGCCATGTTGGGGTTCAGGCGCTCCTTCGGGATCTCGGGTTTGGTGAAATTGAACCGCCGCGCCCAGTAGGGGCACGCGGCCTCGCAGTAGCGGCAGCCGATGCACCAGTCGTAGTCGATCACGGTGATGCCGTCCTTCTCCTGCCACGTGGCGTGCACCGGGCAGACCTTCACGCAGGGCGGGGTGTGGCACTGCTGGCATTGCACCGGCATGTAGAAAAATCCCGGCTCGGGCACCTGCTTCGGGTGGTAGTTCTGCTCGGCCTTGTCGATGTCGAGCGAGCCGTGGGGCATCCGCAGGACGCGGATGTATTGGATCTCCGGGTTGCGCGACTGGTTGTTCTCGTTGACGCAGGCGTGGACACATTTGCGGCAGCCGATGCAGCGCGTGAGATTGAGGCAGTAGACGAACTCGACGCCGTCCATCGGCTTGAGGTCGCGCACGTGCGGTCGCACGCCGTATTGCTTCTCGACCTCGCCCTCGATGCGGGCGAGGACCTGCTTCATGTCGTCCGGCGTGAGTTCCTTGTAGTATTTCTGAAGGAACTGCTCGGTGTTGGTGAAGTCGCTCAACTCGCGCAGCGGCGAGAGGCTCGCGGCGAGGGCGGTGAGGCCGCCGAACATGGCCGAGCCGCGCAAAAAGCTGCGGCGCGACATCGCGGCGTCGGAAGTCTTGTCGGGAGCGGGCGGCGGGAGGGACATGTCAGGGGGTGGCGGCGGACTCGGCCGCCGGGGTGGGCACGCGGAGCGGATGCGGCGGCGGCGCCGGCTCGCGGGTGGGAATCCGCGGCGCGTGCGGGTTGTGGCAATTCGCGCAGCTCAGCCGCGTGAACTGGCCCTCCTTGGTGTGATCCCAACTGCCGCTGATGCGGCCGTGCGCGCCGGCCTCCCAGTCGCGGTAGGTCGGGCCGTGGCAACTGCCGCAGAGCTGCGGGATGTTGTCGAAACCGACCTGGCGGCCGTCGCGCACCTGAAGCGTGAGGAGATTCGCCTCGTTGTGGCAGTTGAAACAGTTGTTGTTCCGGTCGTGCGAGCCATGGCCCATCACGATGTCGGAATGCTCCTTCGGGATGACGATTTTCTGATTCGCGTCGTAGCGGATCGGCGGCGGCTTGTTCTTTTCGTGGCAGCCGTAGCAATCGTAGTCCGAGAGATCCTCCTTGGCCTTCACCAGATCGGCGTAGGTCTGGCGCCAGGGCGTCGTCTCGAGGAATTTCCTGTCGACGAGCGGAATATTCTGCTTCGGCGCCAGGTGGCCCCAGAGATTCTTCGTGAGCAGGCCGGCGAGCGCGAAGAACACGAGGGTCAATCCCCCGAGCAGGAGATTGGTGCGCGCCACTCCGTCTCCCGGGCCGGGTTGAGGTGAAGTTGCCATGACGCCGCCGGTGGTTGGGCCGAGGCGGGCGGATTATTTCTTGAGCGCGCGGACGACCGGCACCAGGGCCTTCATGTCGTCATCGGAGAGACCCTCGATGGCTTTCATCGCGAGTTTGCCCTCCTTGTCCTTCTTGCCCTCCTTGATGGCCTTGACGATGTCCTCGTCGGTGAAGCTGGCCTGCACCTTCGCGTCGGTGAGATCGAGGATGCCGAGCTTGCGGCCCATCTTGGTTTCACCCTTGCCGTCGGCGCCGTGGCACTTGGCGCATTGGTCGGTCCAGTTGGTCGAGCCATCGGCGCAATAGGCACCCGTCGCAAGCGCGGCGGACGCGATGACAAGCCCGACAATTCGGTGGGAGGTCTTCATAAGAGCGGGGAAGTATTCTTGGTGTAACGAGCGCAGCAGAAATCGGCACACGGCCGGCTGCAGGTGCACTATCGGCGAAATGCGCGCCCGCCGCTCGGCGCATCTTGGCAGGCCTGCCGCATTTTTTGCCCTCGCGACTGCGCGTTTCTTGCGGGGGAGATTACGCAGAAACCGGCTCCCCCACCCGATCCGCCGGGGCCGCTCACTCGGGGAAAAACCGGCAAAAGCCAACATCCGCACAGCCGCCCGCAAGATGCGCGGAGCCCGCGGGCCGATGATGGCCCGTTCGTATTCGAGCATGAGGGCCTGCGCGACGGCTGCGTCAGCTTCGCCGGCGAGTGGTTGAACAGCGACGGCACGCTCACCGAGGATCTGCTCAACGAGCTCGGCGTGGACACCACCTATCGCACGACCGGCTACGGGCAGGACCAGCAGAAATACGCGTTCACCGCCAACTGGTATGCGCGGCCCGGCCTCAGCTTCACGGGCCAATACTACTGGAAGGGCCGCCAGAATTCGTTCAACAACACGCGCGCGTCCAGCAATCCCGACCCGACCAGCGGCGACCGCTACCCGGCCTACCTGACCCATCAGGATTTCGCCACGAACGACGTCAACGTCCGCGCCTCGTGGAGCCCCGCCCTGCTGGTCCATCTCGTCGCGCGTTACGACTACCAGGAGTCGACGATCCGCACGCAGGAGGTCGGGCTCGCCTTCGACGCCAGCGCGAAGGTCAAGACTCACATCGTCAGCGCCACCGCCACGTGGAATCCGCTCGACCGCTGGTTTGTCCAGCTCGGTGGGAACCCCGTGACCGACCGCACCGTGACGCCCGCGTCCGCTCTCACCGGCGCCGCGGCCGACCGCGTGCCCGACTCCGACAACAACTACTTCAGCGGCACGTTCAGCACCGGCTACGCGCTGGACGACCGAACCGATCTCTCGGCGGACTACGACTACTACCGCGCCGACAACTTCGTCGACAATTCGGCCAGCTCCCTCCCCTACGGCGCGGGCGCGACGACGCAGATCGCCTCCCTCACGCTGAACCGCAGGGTGAACCCGCAGTTGAGCTACACGCTGAAATACACCTACGCGGACAACACCGACGTCCTCGCGGGCGGCATGAACGATTTTCGCGGGAGCACGTTCTACGCGAAAGTCCAGTATCGCTTCTAGGTCCGCCGACGTTCGATTCCAGCTTCCGCCCACCGGTCGCGCAGCCCCGCTCGCGGCCGGCGTTTTTTGCGATCGCGGGCAAGATGCGCGCACTCCCGCGCAATCGTTGCACACCCGCCCGCCATTGAGACGCGAGACCGGCGTCCAGCGGGCGCGTGGATTTCCGTCTCCCAATTTTCGATCGGCCCTCGCGCCGTGCGAAGCTAACCGCTGGCGATCAATGTAAAGCCGCATGGCTGGCGCCGGGCGGACGAGGCCGTCGCGCCAGCCGGTCCCTCGCGAATCAGCCCGGTGCAACCGCTCGTCGGCGGACGGTTGCGCCCCAAGGCGACGCCCGGCGGCGAGAAAAACGACCGCAAATTACGGCAAAACGCGCGCCGAACAAGGCAAGGCATGCGCAGCCGTCGCGCCGATATTCAGGCAAAGTGCGAGCGCTGAACCAGCCCTGCTGGTTCCTCCGCTGGCCAACGAACCTAAAACTCTACACCATGAACTTCCGCCCTCGCTGGACGAAAACTACCCTCATCTTCGGAGGCACGGCCCTTTGGGGTGTGGTGCTGATCGGATGCGTGACGGCGAACCGCACGATCGTGGCGGCGCCCCAAATCGCCGGCGCGAAATACGTCGGCAGCAAGGAGTGCGCGCAATGCCACTCCGACCAGACCGACCACTTCGCCACGGCCTCGCACGCCCGCCTCCACCTCACCGACGCCAAGGTCGGTGACACCGGTTGCGAAGCGTGCCATGGCCCCGGCAGCCTCCATGTCGCCGCTGGCGGCGGCAAGGGCACGATCGTGAATCCCCGCAAGTCCCCCGAGACCTGCTTCCAGTGCCACCTCGACAAGCGCGCCCAGTTCAGTCTGCCCAACAGCCACCAGGTGTTGAACGGCAAGATGAGCTGCGCCGACTGCCATGAGGTGCACAAGGGCAACGCGATCGCCGGCACCGGCGCCAATCTCGAGGCCCAAAACGCCGTCTGCACCAAGTGCCACACCGAGCAAAAGGGCCCGTTCGTCTACGAGCACGGCGCCATGCGCGAGGGTTGCGTCGCCTGCCACAATCCGCACGGCACGATCAACCAGAAGATGCTCGTCGCCCGCGACGCGAATCTCTGCCTCCGCTGCCATCTCGAGGCGCCCGATCCGGGAGTCACCGGCCAGATCAACGCCAACGCCATCCGTCACACGTCGGAGAATCACAACTCCCGCCTGATGCAGGGCACCTGCTGGAGCGCGAGCTGCCACGAGGCGCCGCACGGTTCCAACGCCAACAACCACTTCCGCTACTAAGGCCCCAAACCTAGCACGCCATGAACGCGAACCTTTCCCAATTCCTCCGCCTCACCGGCACCGCCGCCGGCGCCCTGTTCGTCCTCGCGAGCGTCCAAACTCGCGCGGCCGACGCCGCCAACGCCGACGCCTTCCCGAACTTCGAAAGCTACATCAAGGTCAGCGGACAGGCCCCCATGGTCTCGGGCGACCAGGCCGCCTTTTCCAACCGCAACGCCCAGCCCGCCAACGGCGGCGCCGGCATTGAGGACCTGCACATCACCCGGGATGTCTCGAAGACCACCACCGTGGTGATCGATGGTCGCGCCCTCAGCGGCGCCGAGGACTATCTCGGCCGGGTCAACGTCGCCAAAAACGATGTCGGCACCATCGACGTCGGCTTCAAGCGCTTCCGGACCTTTTACGATGGCGCCGGCGGGTTCTTCCCGACCAGCAACCAATGGAACGTCCTCGACAAGGAGGAACGCCACACCGACCGCGGCAAGTTCTGGGCCGAAGCCACGCTGACGCTCCCGAATGTGCCGGTCGTTACGGTGCGCTACACGAACGAGCTGCGGTCCGGCAGCAAGGACTCCACGATCTGGAGCTCCTCCGACTTCACCGGCCTGCCCTTCACCGTCGCACCGAACCCGATCACCGAAGTTCGCAAGGACGTCCCGAGCTTCATCCGTCTCGGCGAACGCCATGAGAATCTGGAGCTCACCGTGAAGCAGAAAGTCAAGAACACGGACCTGCAGCTCACGCTGGAAGGCGATCGGACCAAGAACCTCGATTCGCGCTTCTTCACCAACTTCCCCGGCGAAGTCATTCCCTGGTCCGTCGCCGGCCTGTCGTCGGCGGCGCAGCCCGCGGCGAAAGCCGCCCTCTCGCCCGCGAACTGGAACAACCAGGCCTACTTTGCCCAGTCGGACGGTCTGGCGACCAAGACGAGCGGGCTCACCTTCAATTCGGACACCGCGATCAACGATAAACTGAGCTTCCATGTTGGCGCCAACTACGAGCTGCTGCACAGCGATATCAGCGGTGCGCGCCCCACGATCACGGCTACGCCCACCTCGTCCGGCGTGCTGGCCGTCGCCACCGCGACCTATACCGGTCTGGCCGGCGGTTCGCGCGTCAAGAGCTACACGGGCAACGTCGGGTTCACCTACAAGGCCACGCCGGATCTGCTCTTGAAGGTCGCCCTCCGTGGCCAGGATGAATACGTCCGCGGTTCCAGCACCTACTCCGTCATCGCTTCCACGGTCGCCACGACCGCCGTGCCGCCGACCGTCACCCTCACCACCACCCCGCGCCTCGCCTGGTCCAAGGAGCACCAGAAGGCGCAGACTCCGGTGCTCGAAGTGCGCTACACCGGCATCAAGGATCTCTCGCTCTACTTCGTCGGCAGCAAGCGCGGCCTGGACGGCACCGAGCGCAACACCTCCGCCTACAACACGCTCACCGCCGCCAACGGCACGCTCGCCACCAACCATGTCTCCGAAGGCCACGGCGATTTCACCCTCGGCGCCAACTGGAAGGCGTCACCGTTGCTGACCGTGCGCGGGGAAGTTTTCACGAAAGATCACAAGGACGACAGCATCGGCTTCGAGACCCAGGTCGGCGACTACTACCTGCTCGATTCACAGAGCACCGGTTACAAGCTCACCGCCATCGCCAAGCCGGACGCCATGGTCAGCTGCACCACGCGGTTTGTCGCCCAGCGCAGCACGATGCAGGTCACGGGCTTCCTGCCCACTTATCCGGCCTTCGATTCGCTCGATGGCAAGAACTACATGCTCGGCGAGACGGTCGACATCAACCCGAACGCCGCGTGCTACGTGCAGCTCAACGCCAACGTGATCTACAATGTGATCAACACGATCTACCCGCGCGCCGGGATCACCGTCGCCACGTCGACGGTCAGCGCCTACGACACGAACAAAAACGTCCAGAACTCCGATAACAACTACGTCACGGGCTCCGTGCTCGCCGGGTTTGTCGTCAACAAGGACATGGATGTCCAGGTCCAGGGTAACTACTATCGGGCGGCCAACGGCAACCCGGTCCTCGCCGCGCAGACGATGCCCTACGGCGTGGCGGTGCGCGACTCCTCCTTCACCGTCGGCGTGAAGCTCAAGGTCTCGGACACCTGGATCTGCAACGCCAAGGCCGGCTACTTCGAGAGCAAGAACGACACATCCGGCGGTTTCGCCAACTACCACGGCCCGGTCGCCTACTTCTCTTTTGACCACGCTTTGTAACTGAGAACTTCAGTTACCCCAAAGCCGGCCGCGTTGCATGTGGGTGCGCGCGGCCGGCAGCATTTTCAGGGGCCGCGAAACCCCGGCTCCGCCCATAGTTGACCCGAAAACTCCGCGCGCAAAAAGCATATATTCCGCGGGGGGGGGGTGAGGAGTTGCACCAAGTTTAACCATGGGCCTTGCGCAAAGCGTGGCCGCTTCTTGAGGGATGTGAATCATTAAACATGCGCTATGCGTGGCCGAGGGTGAAAACGGTCGAGCTGATGCGCAAAGCGTGGCCGCATTTGCTGAGCGACACGATTGAAGGTAACACGGCGGGCGGGGCTATTTGCCAAATAGGTCGCCCGTGTTGAAGACGCTGCCAATGAATCTACGCGTGGGCTCGGGCCGCATCTTAACGAGCGCTGGGGTCGCGACGATCTGCTCTGCGCGTGCCAACTCAGGCTGCTGATAATCGCGGCCACTACCATGGCGATTTTGACTGGCCAGGTATCGCCATCGCCGAGCGCATTTTTCGCGAATTTTCTGCTCGGCCCTGGCTTTTCGATCACGACGCCTACGTTCAAGCCAGCCAACGGCCCGGACGTCCATTGGTCGGGCCTCCGATGCCAACTTCGTGGTCCCTCAAAATGAGCGAGGAAATGGAACGAGTTGGCTTGGCCTACGACGAGGAATTGTTGGCTGATGCCTTGCTCCTCAACCTCAAGGAAGTAGGAGGGTCACAGGTTCCGACTCAGTAAATACTGAACCCTTATATCAGCAAGCCGCTCCATCCGCATCAACTCACCGGGCCGTTTTGTTGAAACGATTCTCGAATTCGCCGACCGCACCCAAAATCTTCGCGAACGAAGGCACCGGCCCAAAAAACATCGCGGCCTGCATCGCTTCGTAATCCTGTTCCCACGCTGTCCGCCGATCTTCACGCGGCAAAATCGCCAACGTGCCGGGCTGAAGTGAATCCTGTGCCTCCTTTTTCTTGCGGAAGAAAATCGCCCGATGGTGTGCGACGGTTTCGAAAAGTCCCGGAGCGGACACCGCCTTCTCGCCCACGCCTGCACCGAGCAAGCACCACAGGTCATAATAATGACGGGCCATGCGGGGATTTGGTTTCGGCTTGGTGCTGTAGTTCTCTTCGTGAAGCAGCATCGCTTTCTCCCAAAACGTTCGCTCCGGCGCGACGGTGTGGACCGGAAATGATGCGTCCTTCAATTCGCCTGGCAGAGCCTCGGCAAGATAGGGCTGGATGATCGGTCTCGCGGAGGGTTCCGTATCCGAGCGGGCACCAAATTCCAATTTCACTTGGGGATTAAGATAGGCCCCGCGCGAGAAGGCGCTGGGATACACGAAAAGCAAACTTTGCTGGTCAGGATCGTTCGGGTCGTTCTCCAGCCGCCATTCGATGTGTTTGGGAAGCCGAGATTGGAGTCGCTCCCGTAATTCTCCAGTAAGGACGTTCTGAACGTAAACGCGGCACGCGTCGCGCAACTCTTCCAGTCTCACTTCGCGTTGTTTTCTACTGTCCGCGGCTTCTGGCTCCTTGTCCCCACCGAATCCGAGAAATTCGCGGGCGATCACCACGTCGATGTCTTCCGAAAAGCGCTGGATCAATTTCCATCCCTTGGAGAGCGAAGTGCCACCCTTGAAGGTCAGGTGTGAGCCGGTCTTCGGCAGGAGAAACGTCTCCCGTAGAATCCAGCACACCCAGAAATCCTTCTCGATGCTGGGTGCGTCGAGTTTGATTTGGGCGGCCGCCAGTTCGCAATAGCCGCGCTGCTCGTCCGGTGACAATGCAAAGTAATCGTCCATGGTCAGGTTGCTGCCGGCTCCGCGACTTGCCGCATGATGTCAGCGATCCATGCTGGTGCGTAACGAAGATCCTGCAAAAGCTGCTTCTTGTCTTGGTCTGACAACCGGTGACGCAGCGTGGTAATTGTCGCCGGATCAATCTGATCTCGACCGAGCCACCGCAGGGCTTGGATCACGGTGCCGCTGATGCGCCCCGCCGTCGCCATCTGTCGGGTCGCGGCGTGTTTAAAAACAATCTGCTGCTGTCCCAATGGCACATTGCGCGCACGACCGTCGGTGAGATAGACGGCGCGAACCGGAACTTGCGTGGAAAGCCCCAACAAATTGGCGGCGTGAGCGCCGGACGGAAGAACTCTCGAATGATCGCGGGCCTGCATGGCCTGAACGACGTTTTCCGAAAGTGGGGGAAGCGTGCGGCCCAGCCGGGCCAATTGGCGCGGCCGGTCATAAAGCCCACGACCAACTTTGCGGATGCCGCCTTTCTTAGCGTGGCGCATAAGGGCGAGACGAACGGCCATAGGGCTGCCTAAGTCACGGAAATCGGCTGCGGAAAAAACCCAGCCCGCAGACTGCTGTTTAATGCGGTCCGTCACCTTGGAGTCTGTGGACTGTGCGTGTCTGCCCATTTTTGAAACAAAAGTGAGCATGTTTTTGTTTCAAATGCAAAGCTTCATTCGTGCCCGGCAACCCTCAAGCCCCCCTCAATCAAGGCTCCGGAATGCCGCTGGGGATGTGAATCCATCCTTCGCATTTGGCAGCATCGATTTGGGAGGAACCAGGCTGTATGGTGCGACCTTGCGATGCAGCGCGAGCCGTTAAGGCCGCAACGAGCGAATCGAGCGCATCCGCGTCTTCGGCGTAGTCATCCGGTGCCACCAGCCACGGCATCGCGACGCGAAGTGAGGCCAGCATCCGATGTCGCGCATCGATACATTCCGGCTTCTTCGCCTCCTTGTAGCCGCGACTGGTCATGCTCCAAGCACGAAGGCTGGCCGCCGGGTAAACCTCGAAAAACTTTCCGTCTCCGCTGCGGTCGGTCACGCCGCACTTTTTCAGCAATGACATCGCCCGCATGGCAGGAAGCGCAATCGTGTCGGTGGACACGCTGAGCGGCCAAACCGATTGCATGGTGCGGACAAATCGATCTGTTTCGCGGAAGCGCAATCGGTCCCGGCCGGCTTGGGACCACGTGTCATGCGGCCAGTTGTTAACTGCGGCGACGAATTCTATTGGCCAACCGAACGGCGCATCGATGCCGGTCGCGTCGGCCCCATCGATTAGCAGCAACAAGTCTTCATCGGTGCAGTGCAAACACGGGGGCCGTGCGATGGCGCGACCGTCCTCCCAATCGATCACCGATGCGGCTGTATTCGTCGGCTGAGATGAAAGATCGATTCCGAGCGTTATCATTGGACACACGGTCAAAGAGCCTTGAACGCCACGCGATGGAACGCCGGGTCCGGATAAGCCTTGGCCACTTTCACACCCTGTGCTTTCAGCGCCACTGCAAGATTCGTGATTTCCTCGCACACGTCGAATCCCACGATGATCTCGGCTACCTCCGGCACCGCCAGAGGAGCGGTCGATGCCTTATTCGCAACCAACCGCCATTCAGCCTGGTATCGCCAATCCTCGCATTTTGTGAAAACCGCCTCCCGCAACGCTCCGCGGTCGGCAATAGGAAAGGTAATCTGCGGGCGATGCTCCGAATAAGTCATGCGCTCAAGCCCACACGGAACCATCTGACAAAGCCGATCAATAGCTCCGGCCAGGCCGAAGACGATACCACGGTGATTTTCCGCATAGTGCGCCCACATGGCACCCGATTCCGGACGCGCTGTTAGCGAACAGACGAACAGTGTGCTCTCCTGCGCAAGGAATTCTTTCCTCATCTGGCCCTCAAGGTAGGCCGGATCAACCAGTGAAGTGGTGCGCAGGTAATGGGCGCATTTTTCCCGTGGCACCAGCGTTTCATTCGCCATTTTAGTCGCCAAGGCGTCGACTTCGGCTTCGGCGTATGCGCGAAAGCCCGGAACTACTTCCATTGAATCATCGAGCTTTCTCCAGTCTTTGAATCGCACCTGGGGTGCCTTCAGAAAGTCTTTCGCGCCCTCGGCATTGAGGTATTTGTAGAGCACCGCTGGTCGAGGGCCTGTCATCCTGCCCTGAGCCTCGCCGAAACGGGACTGCCCGGGCGAGTTCATTCCACCGGAGCACGACGCGCTCCCCGCGGCCATTTAGGAATGGCTCCATGCTCGGCACTCGTATGTATATGATGTTCGTGATCCAGCGACTACACTTCCTCCGTAACGTCGGCCATTTTGAGGCCGTCAGCGCCGGAGCGCAAATCCCGCTGGCCCGCCTCGCCCTACTTCATGCGGAAAACGGCCGTGGCAAGACGACGCTAACTGCCATCCTGCGGTCGCTTGGGTCCGGCAACGCGCTGCCTATTTCCGAGCGTCGCCGACTAGGCACACAGGATGCGCCGCATGTGGTCCTCGAATGCACGGGCGGCCCGCCACAGGCCATGTTCCAAAACGGGGCGTGGAATCGCACGCTCGGCCAGATCGTCGTCTTCGACGATGTTTTTGTCGCCGAAAATGTCTGTGCGGGACTCGCTGTCGGCGCGGAACAACGCCAAAACCTCCATGAGCTGATCCTCGGTGCGCAAGGCGTCCAATTGAACAAGGCGTTGAGGGATTTAGTGGACCAGATCGAGGCTCACAACGCCGCTCTGCGCGACAAGGCTGACACCATTCCGGCGACCGAACGCGGCAGCTTCACGGTCGATCAATTCTGCGCGCTGCCCGCTCACGCCGACGTCGAGCCGGCCATCGCTGACGCGAAACGAAACCTCGCCGCCGCCCGCGAGCAGGAGCCCATTCGACTCCAGCCGGCGTTTACCGCCCTTGCCATGCCGGCGATGGACCTGGCCGGAACGGTCGCGCTGTTGGACCGCCATCTCGCGGACTTGCAGGCCGACGCGGCCGCGCGGGTGCATCAGCATCTGGCCACGCTCGGTCCTGATGGCGAAGGCTGGGTGGCCGATGGTATGCGCCGCATCCACGAACCGATTGCCGCCGCGCATTGCCCTTTTTGTGCGCAGGGGATCGCTGGGTCGCCGGTTATCCAGCATTACGAGGCGTATTTCAGCGAGGCGTATGACCAACTGAAGCAGACGATAGACGCGACCCTCGGGGCGTTTGAGGCCGCGCATAGCGGCGATGTAATCGCTGCGTTCGAGCGCAGCATTCGTATTGCTACCGAACGCCGTGGATTCTGGTCCCGGTTCTGCGACGCGCCTGAAATCAATTTGGACACCGCGACCATCGCCCAAGCATGGCAGGGGGCGCGCGATGCCGTGATTGCGGCCTTGCGGCAGAAGGCGAACGCGCCACTGGAGCGCATAGCGGTGGATGAAGCCGCGCGTGCGGCCGTTGCCGACTACCAGAACTATTGCGACCAAGTAGCTGCGCTCTCACAACGGTTGGATACCGCCAACGCTCTGATTGTGGGCGTGAAGCAACGCGCGGCCGGGGCCAATGTGGCCACGCTCGCCGGCGAGGTCACTCGGCTAGAAGCCACCCGCGCGCGTCATGGAGCCGCAACGGCGGCGCTGTGCGCGGCCTACCTTGCCGAAAAGGTGGCTAAGGCCCAAACCGAGGGGCAGCGGGACGCGGCACGCACAGCTTTGGAGAACTACCGCGCAGCGATCTTTCCTGCCTATCAGGCGGGGGTGAACGAATACTTGGAGCGATTCCAAGCCAGTTACCGTCTCGCGAATGTGCAACCGATCAACCAGCGCGTCGGCTCCACCTGCAACTACCAAGTCATGATCAACAATGTGCCTGTTCCGGTGGGTGCAAATGAACCTGCTGCCGGCCAGCCTTCCTTCCGCACCACCTTGAGTGCCGGAGATCGCAACACGCTCGCGTTGGCATTTTTCTTTGCTTCCCTCGACCGCAACCCCAACCGCGCGCAGGCCATCGTCGTGATCGACGATCCCGTATCCAGCTTGGACGACCACCGGACTTTGACCACCGTGCAGCATCTGCGCCGACTGGCCGCCGAAGTCGCCCAGGTAATCGTCCTTTCCCACAACAAGCCTTTCCTCTGCCGCATCTGGGAGCAGGCGGACGCCGCCCACCGCTGCGCCTTGCAGGTTGCGCGCAGCCCCACCGGCTCGACCCTCGTGGTCTGGGACGCCAATCAGGACAGCATCACCGAGCACGACCGCCGGCACAGCCGGCTCCGTGGGTTCGCCGCTGGACAGGTGCAGGCGAGCCGCGAAATCGCGCAAGCCGTTCGACCCACCTTGGAGGCGTTTCTCCGGGTCGCCTTTCCGGAGTTCTTCCCGCCCGGCACGCTGCTGGGGCACTTTCGCAACAACTGTCAGCAACGGCTCGGCGGGCCGGGCGAAATCCTCGATGCGGGTGACGTGCAAGACCTCAGTGATAGGATTCCGAAAAACTGTTCGCCCTCGTCTTTGTTTTTCAAATCGAGGTAGTGC
>CALFNN010000007.1 GCA_937902925.1 uncultured Opitutaceae bacterium | reverse complement strand
GGTCACTGGCAGCTCCACCGTTATCACTCCCAGTTTTTTTTCTGCGACGAGGAGAATCTGCGCGAATACCGCAACTCCGGCCCTGAGTTAGAGGCCAACACGTTTGCTTCCGAACTCCTGGTCCCGACGCGGATGGTCCCGCGTGCGAAAAGGGTGGCCGACCCAAGTTGGGAGACGATTGCGTGGCTCAAGTCGGAGTTCAGCGTCAGCCAGACCAGCGCCGCAGTGCGCTATGCTGGCTTGTGCGAGCACGCGGTGCTCGTGGCCTTTTCTAATGGCCGGCAAGTGATGTGGTGGCGTCGAAACGACCGTAAGGCCGACATGCTTTGGTTGGAATCAAGGCAGCAGATCGATGAGGAAAGCCAATTGTCCGACATCGTGAACAATGGCGCCGTCGACGGAGAACTGGTGCCCGTGTCGTGGCATGCCTGGTTCCCACACCTCGAGCGATATGATGGCGCCGAACTCTTCGAACTTTCTGTTCCGGTCGACGACAATGGCACGATGATGTCGCTGCTTTGGGCACCAGGTCTCTGACTTGGAGAACGATTGCCTAGCTGCCCGTCTCCCAGGTGCGAGGGGGAGGCTGAACTCAACCTGGATGCAGTGCCGATTCGCGAACGAGCCACGCCTGCCAGATCACCCGACGGCGTTGATGATGAGTTTCTGGGGGTGCTCGAAAACCGCCGGGTTTCTCAGCGGTGATGATGAGTTATGGCCGGCGGCAGGCTCAATGCGCCGAAAAGTTTACACGATGTGGCAAAGATACGTCGCATTCTGTAAATTTTATCACGCTCAGATCGTAAATCGATTAGCGTGAGTAACCGGCTGCAATCTCATTGGTGGGCCCTAGCACGCGTTTTGCGCGAGTCGCGTTTTTGGACTCCCGATGGTGAGTTGTCTGTTCTGATGGTGAGTCGCCGTTTCTTACAGCGCTGCGAACAGAATGTGAATAAATTTTACGTTTTTCGGATGGGTCTGGGCTTGACGAGGGTGGGTTGAATTGGGATGAAATGGGGCGTTATGGGGCACTTGGCGCTCCGTCACCCACATGGCGCAGTCCGGCAACGCTTTTTACACGGGCCTTTTCAGGCACACGCTCGACGACAAGGGTCGGCTCACGATCCCGTCGGCGTGGCGTTATGCGCACGAGGAGAGCGACACGTTCCTGGCCACGCCGCACCCGGACGGTTACGTCGCGGTGCTGCCGCCGGCCGAGGTGGCGAAGCTGCACGCGAAGATCGCGCAGATGGCGCTGAGCGATGGGGCGGGGCAGGATTTCGTGGCGCGGTTTTTCGCGCAGACGCAGTTGTTCTCGTTCGACAAATCCGGCCGGGTCGGCCTCGAGGAGGCGCTGCTGGAGCACGCCGGCATCAAGAAGGATGCCGTGCTCGTCGGTTCGCTGACGAAATTCAACGTCTACGCGCCCGCGCGTTGGACGAAGGTCGAGGCGCGCACCTCGGGCGAAAACTTCGGCGACCTCATGCGCCGCATCGGCCTGTGACCATGCGGCGTGCAGGCAAAGTGAAGCTCATCGCGGTGCGGATGCCGTTGCGCAAGGCGGCGATGTCCGCGAGCGCGGCGTCGCGCCGCGGGTTTCCCGCGTGGATCGACGCGGGCGAGCGAGGCGTGGCGTTCAATGCGACCACGGTCACGCCGCGCATTCGCGACGGGCTCGTCCTGCGGAGGATCGGCCAGCAAAAATCCGGCGACGCGAGGAGTTTCTCCGATGTCCACGGCGCTCGCTGAGCTTTCCGTCGCAACCATGACGCCCGGCCACCAACCCGTGTTGCTGAGCGAGGTCCTGGGGCTGCTGGCGCCGCGCGCGGGCGGCCGATATCTCGACGGCACCTTCGGCGGCGGCGGGCACACCCGCGCGCTGCTGCTCGCGGCGCCGGGGACGAATGTCGTGGCGCTCGACCGCGATCCGGCGGCGCAACCGCGGGCGGAGGCGCTGCGCGAGGAATTCGCGGGACGGTTCGCGCTCGTCGACCGCGATTTCGGGCGCCTGGCCGAGTTGCCGATGGAGGGCTTCGACGGGATCCTGTTCGATCTCGGCGTCTCGTCGTTCCAGCTCGACGATGCCGGGCGCGGCTTTTCGTTCCGGCACGACGCGCCCGCCGACATGCGGATGGACCCGCGGACGGGTGTGCCGGCGAGCCGCTGGCTGGAAACCGCCACGAGCGAGATGCTCGAGCGGGCAATCAGGGATTTTGGCGAGGAGCAACACTGGCGGCGTGTCGTCCGCGCGATCGTAGCCGCCCGGGGGACGGGTGCTCTCGCGCGGACGACTACGCTGGCGGAGCTGATTGCCGCGGCCATCCCGGCGCGCGACCGGCACGCGTCGCGGATTCATCCCGCGACGCGGGCCTTCCAGGGCATCCGGATCGCGGTGAACGACGAGATCGGTGCGATCGAGCGGGCGCTGCCGGCGGCGTTCGCGAAACTCGCCGCGGGCGGGGTGCTCTGCGTCATCAGCTTCCATTCGCTCGAGGACCGGCCCGCGAAGCAGTTTTTCCGCCGGATGTGCGGGCAGCCCGAGAGCGCGGACGACCACACCCCGCAGGATCTCCGCGTAAAACTCGCCGAGCCGCTCACCCGCCGCCCGCTCACGCCGGGCGACGCCGAGATCGCTGCGAATCCCCGCAGCCGGTCCGCGAAGCTCCGCGCGCTGCGCAAACTCTGAATTCTTCCCCCCGCCGCCCGCCGCCGCCACATTCCCGATGAAAACTTCCGACACCCACGCCTTCGTCAATCAACTGCTCGTCTGCCTGCTGGTCACGCTTGGCTGCACGGGCTCCGTCGGCATGGGCATCGTGTGGATGCGCCACCAGATTTCCGTCACGGCCAACACCGACCGGATCCTGGCCGCCCGCCTCGTGGAGATCGAGCGGCGGTGCGACGAGACGAAGGCGCTCGTGGCCGCGGAGCAGGACCCGGACGTGCTCCGCCGGCGCAACGCGGAATGGCATCTCGGCTTCGTGCCGGTGAGCGACCAGCAGGTCGTGCGATTCACGCAGGATCCGGTGCAGGAGCTCGCGGCGCGCCGCAATGCCGACCTGTTCACGAACGACCGGGCGCGGCCCGTGGTGTCGTTCCAGGTCGCGCAGCGAAACTAGGCCATGTCGAAGGGCTTCGCCTCCAGTTACCGCACGGGCCTGATCGCGTTCAGCCTGCTGGCGTCGTTTGCCGGCGTCGGGGGGCGGCTGGTCTGGCTGCACGTCATCGCCCGGGACGAACTCCTCCGCTCGGTGGCCAAGGTCCGCAGCCGCTTCGACGCCGAGACCGCCCGCCGCGGTGACATCGTCGACGCCCGGGACCGCATTCTGGCGACGAGCCGCTCGCTGTTCGTGGTCAACGTCGACCCCAGCTGGCTGCGGGAGAAGGACGAGACGAAATGGTCGCAACTTGCGGCGCTGCTGGGCCGGCCGCTGCCGGAAGTCAGGAAAATTTTAACCACCAAGTTTCGCGAGCCCGCGCCGGCGAATCCCGCTGCGGCGGCCTCGACGGCGGCGCGGCCCGCGGATTTGGTGTTCAATCTCCCGCCGTCGACGGCGGCCGCCGGAGTTGCGACCGGCAGCCCGGAACCGGCGGGCGCGGTCGATCCCACCCTGGCCGAGCTCGACGCAGCGAATCGCGAGCCGGCGGATGAGCCGGCGGATGACACCGGCGACGAGGCGACGCCCGACCAGACCGGGCGGATTCCCATTCAATGGGCGAAACTCGCGGACGATATTCCCGAGTCGGTGATGAGCGAGATCGACCGGCTCGGCATCAGGGGAGTCTACGGCACCCGCAGCTACCGGCGGACCTATCCCCACAACCAGCTCGCGGCCCACATCGTTGGCTTCGTGAACAAGGCCCAGCACCCGATCGCCGGGCTCGAGCGCTACGCCGACTTCTACCTGCGCGGGCACGACGGCTGGCGGGAGGGCGAGCGCGACGGACGCAGCCGGGAGCTGGCGCAGTTCCGCACGCGCGAGGTCCCGCCGGCGGACGGTTACAACGTCAAGCTCTCGATCAACGCCAATGTCCAGGACATCATCGAGCAGGAGCTGGCCGCGATCGTCGAGCGCTACCAGCCGCTCAAGGCCACGATCATCGTGAGCGACCCGCGCGACGGCTTCGTCCTCGGGCTGGCCAACTACCCGACCTTCAATCCGAACGACTACAACAAGGTCCCGCGCGACGAGATGAGCCGGTTCAAGAACATCGCGGTGACCGACATCTACGACCCGGGCTCGGTGTTCAAGATCGTGCCGGCCTCCGGGGCCCTCGAGGACGGCCTGGTCACGCCCGACACGGTCTTCGACTGCTCGCTGGAAAAAATCGAATACCAGGGACTGACGCGCAAACTGCCGGCCGAGGATCATCACTTCGGCAACCTGACCGTGGCCGAGATCATCGCGCACTCCTCGAACCGCGGGGCGGCGCAGCTCGCGATGCGGCTCGGCGACGAGCGGTTTTTCGCCTACGCCCGCGCGTTCGGCTTTGGCCAGGTCACCGGTTTGCCCGGCGGCTACGAGGAGGCCGGCATCATGCGGCCGCCGGCAAAATGGGACAGCCTTACGATCACGCGCATGCCGATGGGGCAGGGGCTGAGCGTGACCCCGATGCAAATGCACCAGGCGATGAGCGTGATCGCGTCGGGCGGCCTGCTGCTGCGCCCGCAGGTGGTGCGGCGGATCAGCGACGTGTCGAACGAGATGGTTTCCGATTTTTACCGGGTCGCCGTGCGGCGGGTCGTGAGCGAGCGGACCGCGCGGACGATGGCCCGGTTGCTCGCCCGCGTGGCGACGAAGGACGGCACGGCCCCCGAGGCGGCCATCCCCGGCTACGAAGTCGCGGGCAAGACCGGCACGGCGCAAAAATACATCGATGGGAAGCCCTCGACGACGCATCACGTCGCCTCGTTCATCGGCTTCTTCCCCGCGAGCAATCCCCAGGTTGCGATTTCCGTGATCGTGGACGATGCTGACGCGCACGCGCCCGGAGGCATCGCCTATGGCGCCAAGGTCGCCGCGCCGTCATTCAAGCACATCGGCGAACAACTCATCACCTATCTCGACATCAAGGCCGGCGCGCCGGCCCCGGCCGGCCCGGCGCTGGTCTGGGAAGGAGGCCGCCGGTGATCGGTTACCTGACGCAGAATTATCCGCTCATCCACGCCTTCGGCCCGCGCCTCGCGCGCCGCACCCGCGGCGAAAAACTCGCGCTCAACCGCGTCTTCAAAATGGCTCCGAATCTTTCCGACTACTTCCAGCCCGGCGAAATCGCCGCCACCAAGGGCTCGCTCGACCGTCCGATTTCCGGGCTGGCGATCGACAGCCGGCGGGTCGTGCCCGGCAACCTGTTCTTCGCGCTGCCCGGGCTGCGGGCCGACGGGGCGACGTTCATCGACGAGGCCGTGAGCCGCGGCGCCGTCGCGATCGTCACGCCGAAGCTGCCCGCGCTGCCGCCCGCGCGCGTGACCTTCATCCAGGTGGCCGACGCCCGCGCGGCGCTCGCGACCGTGGCGCAGCGCTACTACGGATTTCCCGACCGCGACATGACCGTCGTCGGGGTCACCGGCACCAACGGCAAGACCACCGTCACGCATCTCCTGAAACACCTGCTCAACGGCGACCAGCGCGTCGGCCTGCTCGGCACGATCAGCTACGACCTCGGCGTGCGCACCGTGCCGGCGTATCGCACGACGCCGGAGTCGCTCGATGTCTACGGGCTCATGGCGCAGATGCGCGACGCGGGTTGCAAGCACGCGGTGATGGAGGTGAGTTCGCACGGCCTCGACCAGCAGCGCGTGCGCGGGCTGCAGTTCGGCGCGGCGGTGTTCACCAACCTCACGCGCGACCACCTCGACTACCACAAGACCTTCGACGCCTACTTCGCGGTCAAGACGCGGCTGTTCACCGGCGAGACCGGCCCGGCGCCGAAAGTCGCGGTCGTCAACCTCGACGATCCCTACGGCGAAAAACTCGCGGCGAAAATCGACCGCGAGGTGCGGGCCGCGCGCCTCGTGACGTTCGGCGAAAATCCGCGGGCCCAGGTTCGGGCCGAGAACCTCGGGCTCAACTTCACGAACACCACCTTCCGTCTCGTGTGGCCGGGCGGCGCGCTCGAGGTCAATTCGCCGCTCATCGGCCGCTATAACGTCAGCAATCTCCTCGCCGCCACCGCGACGGCGTGGGGCCTCGGCCGCGATCCCGCGGTGGTGCTCGCCCGGCTGAAGCAGTTCAAGGGCGTGCCCGGCCGCATGGAGCGGATCGACGAGGGCCAGCCGTTCAACGTGCTGGTGGACTACGCGCACACGGACGACGCGCTGCGCAACGCCCTCGGCATGCTCCGCCCGATCACGCCGGGGCGGCTGTTCGTCGTGTTCGGCTGCGGCGGCAACCGTGACCGCACGAAACGCCCGCTCATGGTCCGCGCGGTGCAGGAGTCGGCAGACTTCGCGTTTGCCACGGCCGACAACCCGCGCACCGAGGCGCTCACGCAGATCTTCGACGACATGCGCGCGGGCGTCACGGCGCCCGAGAAGATCACCTGGATCGATGACCGCCGCCGCGCGATCAGCCTCGCGCTCGACGCCTGCCAGCCGGGCGACTGCCTGCTCGTGGCGGGCAAGGGACACGAAAGCTACCAGGAGTTTGCCGACACGGTGTTCCCGTTCGATGACCGGCAGGTCGTCCGCGAGCTGATCGGCATCAAGGCGCTCAAGACGTAGATGCCCACCTTCGCTCCAGATCTGTTGGCGAAATGGACCGGCGGCCGCTGGACCGCGGAGCCGGCCTCGCCCTTGGCCGGGTTTGCGACCGACACGCGGCAGATCGGCGCCGGCCAGGTGTTCGTAGCGCTGAAAACCGGCAAGCGCGACGGCCACGGCTTCCTCGCGGATGCGCAGGCGGCGGGCGCCGCCGCGGCCCTCGTGGCGACGCCGGATTCCGCGGTCGCGCTCCCGCAGCTCGTCGTGGCCGACCCGCTCGCGGCCTTTCAGGCGATTGCCCGGCAGCACCGGCGCACGTTTTCCGGGCCGGTGATCGCGGTCTCAGGCAGCGCGGGCAAGACCTCGACGAAAAACCTGCTCGCCCTGCTGCTCGGCGGCACCGACGGCGGCGTGCTTGCGACCGAGGGCAACCTTAACAATCACCTCGGCGTCCCGCTCACGCTCACGCGGCTGGATTCCGCGGTGCACCGCATTGCCGTGATCGAGGCGGGCATCGGCGGACCGGGCGAGATGAAGCCGCTCGCGGACATGATCGAGCCCGACGTCGCGCTCATCACGATCGTCGCGCCGGCGCACACCGAGGCGCTCGGCGGGATCGAGGGCGTCGCGCGCGAAAAGGCCGTGCTCCCGCGCGCCGTGCGGCCGCGCGGCCTCGCGATTTTTCCCAAGAGCTGCACGCAGTTCGCGGCGTTTCGCGACCTGTTCGTCAACCAGCTCGTGCTGGAGCGCTCCGCGGTGCTGCGCCCGGCGACGCGGCCGCAGCACACCATTCATTTCAACGTGCTCCAGCGACCGGAGGAGACGACGATGGTCATCGCCTACGGCCCGCCTCCGCCGCAGCTCTTCAAGCTCCGCCGGGTGACCGACGGGATGGCGCAGAATGCCGCGCTCGCCCTGACCGTGGCGCTGTGGGTCGGCATCGCGCACGACACGCTGCAGGCACGGCTCGCACAGTGGGCGCCGGCGAAACTTCGCGGCGAAATCCGGCGGCAGGACGGCCGGCTGCTTTATCTCGACTGCTACAACGCCAATCCGGCTTCGGTGGCGGACGCGCTCGCGACGTTCGTGGCCGTGGCACCGGCGGACGAGCCGCGGCTCTACGTCCTCGGCGGGATGGAGGAACTCGGCGCGGAGGCCGCGGCGCACCACCGGCGGCTGGGCCGCGCGCTGCCGCTGCGCGAGTGCGACCGGTTGTTCGTCATCGGCCCCCACGCGCACGAGGTCTGCGCCGGCGTGCTGGAGCAGGGCGATTTCTCGCGGCAGATCCAGATCGCCTCCTCGCTCGAGCCGATCTCGGCGGCGCTCGCCGAGTGGCGCGGGGCGGTGTTCATCAAGGGCAGCCGCCGGTATGAACTCGAGAAGACGCTCGAAACGCAGTCGTCGCTGCCCCTGCCATGCTGAGCTATCTCGTCGACTACGAGGAATATTTCGGCCCGCTGCGCCTGTTCGGGTCGCATACGTTCCGCACCGTCATGGCCGCGATCACGGCGGCGTTCATCGGCTTCCTGATCGGACCGCGGCTCATCGCGCGCCTGCGCCGGCTGAAGTTCGGCCAGCATTACGACGACGACCGGACGGGGGATCTGGGCCGGCGCTTCGACAAGAAGAACACGCCGACAATGGGCGGGCTGCTGATCTTCGCGAGCGTGTTTGCGAGCGCCTTCCTCTGGGCCACGCCGAACATCTATGTGTGCGTCGCGCTGTTCGTGTTCACGGCGCTCACCGCGGTCGGCTTTCGCGACGACTGGCTGAAAGTCGTCCGGCGGAGCCGCGACGGCATCTCCTCGCGCGAGAAAATCATCTGGCAGACGGCGATCACGATCGTGGCCCTGGCCGCGCTGTTGTGGCACCCGGCGAGCGCGCAACGCATCCGCGAGCTCTGGGTGCCGTTCGTGAAGCACCCGATCGTCGGCAGCATGCCGATCGCGCTGCTGTTCGTTTTCGTCTACCTGTGGCTGGTCGGTTTCAGCAACGCCATCAACCTGACCGACGGCCTCGACGGTCTCGCGATCGGTTGCACGATCACCGTCGCGCTCGACTACGGCATCATGGCCTACGTGGCGGGCAACCTCATCATCTCGGACTACCTGCTCATCAGCTACGTGCCGGGCGTCGAGGAACTCGCGGTCGTGTGCAGCTCGCTGGTCGGCGCGGGGCTCGCGTTCCTCTGGTATAACTCGCATCCGGCGGAGGTGTTCATGGGCGACACCGGGTCGCTGGCGCTCGGCGGACTCATCGGGATCGTGGCGTTCATGGTGCAACAGCCGCTGACGCTGATCATCGTCGGGGGCGTGTTCGTGTGGGAGGCACTTTCCGTGATCATTCAGGTCGGTTGGTTCAAATACACCAAGCGGCGCAGCGCGACGGGCGAGGGGCGGCGGGTGTTCCTCATGGCGCCGATCCACCATCATTTTCAAAAGCAGGGCTGGCCCGAGACGAAGGTGGTGCTTCGTTTCTGGGTGCTTTCGTTGATCTTCGCGCTGGCCGGCCTCGGCACGCTGAAAGTCCGTTAAAATCGAACATGAACTCGACGCACAAAACCTTCCGGGCTCCCGGCCTGCCGGGCGTCTCCGCGGAGCGCGCGCGCTCCGGCGCGCCCCGCTTCACCTGCGGCATGAAAGTCTGCCAGCCGCTCGCGACGAGCAACCGCGCCTTCGTGCGGGCCTGGGCGCTCCGGCGCGCCCGGCTGGTGGCCGCGGCCAAGGCCCGCCTGCCGCGCTGACATGCCGTTCACGCCGCCAGATTTCCTGAAGCCGCTGCTCGCGAAACCCGTCGCCATCTTTGGGGGCGGGCTGAGCGGGGAGGGCGTGCGCATGCTGCTCGCGGCGCTCGGGGTGGAGGGCGCGATCTACGATGCGAAGGGCACCGAGTTCACCGCGCTGGCGGCCCGCAACCACGGTCTCGTGGTGTTCTCCCCCGGTTTCGTGCCCGAGCATTCATGGCTCGGGCGCGCCCGGGCCGCGGGCCTCGAGTGCCTCGCGGAGCTCGATTTCGCGGCGCTGTTCTGGCGCGGGTCGGTCGTCGCCGTCACGGGCACGAACGGCAAGACGACCCTGACCGAATTCCTCACCCACGCGCTGCGGACCGTCGGCCGCGAGGCGCACGCGACCGGCAACATCGGGCACCCGTTCTCGCGGTTCGTGGCGGAGAAACGCGGCGGCGCGAGGGACCTGCTGGCGATCTGCGAGGTGAGTTCCTTCCAGGCCGAGGCGCTCCGGCATTTCCACGCGGCGGCCACGCTCTGGACCAACTTCGCCGAGGACCATCTCGAGCGCCATCCCGGGCTCGAGGCGTATTTCTCCGCCAAATGGAACCTGGTGGCGCGGACGGAGCCCGGCGGCTTTCTCGCCGGTTCGTCGGTCCAGCGGTTCGCGCAGAAATTCGACCGGCCGCTCGCGCCGGCGGCCTGCGTGGCGACGGAGGGCCAGCCGGCGGATCCCCGGCTCGCGCGCACCGTCTTTGCCGAGTATCCCCAGCGCGAAAATTTTCTCCTCGCCGCGGCGTGGTGGCGCGCGGCGGGCCTCGATGCGGCGGCGCTCGCCGCGGCCGCGCGCACCTTCCGGCTCGGCCGGCACCGCCTGGCGCGCGTCATCGAGCACGACGGCGTCGTCTACTGGAACGATTCCAAGGCGACCAATTTCCACGCGGTCGAGGCCGCGCTCGCCGGCTTCACGGCGCCGGTGGTGCTCATCGCGGGCGGCAAGCCGAAGGGCGGCGATCTCGCCGGCTTCGTGCACCGCATCGCCCCGCGCGTGAAGCACGCCGTGCTGATCGGCGAGACGAGCCCCGAGCTGGCGTTCCATTGCTCGACATTCCGGGTGGCGCACACGACGTGCGGCACGCTCGACGAGGCCGTCCGCCGCGCCGCCGAGCTCGCGGTGCCGGGCGATCACATCCTGCTCAGCCCGGGCTTCGCGAGCTTCGACCAGTTTCGCAACTACGAGGATCGTGGCGAGCAGTTTGAAAAGCTCGCGCGCGACACCGGCGCCGCCGCCAGTTTGAGATAGCGTTTGCCATTACAAATCTTCACAACCCAACCAACCCTTCCTCCTATGAAAATCATGAAAGTCCTCGGCGTCGTCGTGGGCGTCCACGTGTTTGCCCTGATCTTGATTTTTGCGAATCCCGGCTGCAGTTCCACGTCGAAGCCCGCGCCCGCGCCGGTCGACACGGTCGCGAAGTCCGATTCCGCCCCGGCCATCTCCGTTCCCGGCGCGCCGCCGGCCGACAGCTCCACCTACGCGCCGGTGGCGGCCGCCCCGATCATGTTCGATCCGAACGCGCCGGCGCTGGCGGGGGGCGGCGGTGGCAGTGGCGGCATCCGCTTCTCGCCGACGCGTCCCGGCACTGCCGCCGCCACGACGCTCGTTGCGGAACCCGTCGCCAACGTCACGCCCGCGACCACCTACACCGTGACGTCGGGCGACAGCCTGTGGAGCATCGCGCACAAGAAGGGCATCACGGTCGCCGAGCTCGCCGCCGCCAACAACCTCGGGAGCAATGTCGTCTTGAAACCCGGGCAGAAACTTCTCATCCCCGGCAAGTCCGCCAGCCACGCGGCGGCCGCAGCGACGGCCACGATGCCGGCCACGGCCGCGGCGGCGAAGTCCGCGCCGGCGGCAAAGACTCCGGCCGACTCCGTGAAGCACACGGTCAAGAACGGCGAGACGCTCAGCGGCATCGCGAAGACATACGGGGTGAAATCGGGCGACATCGCGCTCGCGAACAACATCACCGACCCGGCCAGGACCATCCGGCCCGGGATGGTGCTCGTGATCCCCGGCTGGAAGGCCGCGGGCAGCAAGAACGCCGGCGCCACGGCCAAACCCGCGCCCGCCGCGGAGGAAAAAGCCCCGGCATCCACGCCGCCGCAGATTCCGGTGATCGGCCCCGGCAGCACGCCGACGGAGATTCCGGTCATTCCCGTCGAGGGGGGCGCTGCGCCAACGACCAAGCCTTGAGCGCCATGCCCGTCGCAGCCGGTTCCCTCCACGGCGCCCGCCACCACTAAACGATCCGCCCGCCTTCCTTTCCGACGCGCAATGGCCACGCTCCCGCCAGCCGCCGACTCAGCCCGGGCGCGGTTTCTGCTCAATCCCGCGGCCGTCATTGTCGTCTGTGCCATCGCCCTCGCGATTCTCGGGCTGACGATCCTGTTCAGCGCGAGCGCGTCGTTCAGCGACGGCGCCTATTTTTATCTCTGCAAGCAGCTCGCCGGCCTGGTGGCGGCGACCGTGCTCTGCTTTGTGGTCAGCCGCATCAATCTCGATTACGCGCGCAACTACGCGTGGTGGATCGGCGGCGCCAGCCTCTTCCTGCTCGCGCTGGTGCTCGTGCCGCACGTCGGCATCAGCGTGAACGGTTCGCGGCGCTGGCTCGGGGTCGGCAGCGTGCGGATGCAAGTGTCGGAGTTCGCGAAGCTGGGCCTCGTGTTCTGCCTCGCGCACTACCTGGCGGTCAACCAGACGCACATCGGCGAGTTCAAGCGCGGCTTCGCGCTGCCGGCGGCGCTCATCGCGGCGTTTGGCGGCCTCGTGTTGAAGGAAACCGACATGGGGACGGCGGCGTTGATGGTCGTGGTCGGCTTCGGGTTGCTGTTTCTCGCCGGCGCGCGCTGGCGCTACGTGCTGCCATCGATCGCGGGCGTGATCGGAATATTTGCGGTGGTCGTGGTGCTGATCCCGAACCGGCTGCAGCGGTTCACGGCGTTTCTCGACGTGGAGGGCAACAAGAGCGGGCGGACCTACCAGCTCTACCAGGCGCTGGTCGCCTTCGCGGCCGGCGGCACGAACGGCGCCGGCCTGGGCCAGGGGCGGCAGCAGTTGAACTACCTGCCGGAGGCGCACACGGATTTTATCTTCTCGGTGATCGGCGAGGAACTCGGGCTGTGGTTCACGCTCGGCGTGGTGGCGATCTTCACGATCATCTTCATCGCGGGCCTGATTCACCTGCGGCGCGCGCCGAATCTCTTTCATTTTCTCCTCGTCGCGGGTTGCGTGCTGCTCATCTGCCTGCAGGCGATCATCAACCTGGGCGTGACGACGGGCCTGCTGCCGACGAAGGGGATGTCGCTGCCGTTCATCAGCGCGGGACTCTCGAACCTGATGCTGATGGGGCTGCTGCTCGGGGTGATTCTCAACACCCAGCGCACGTGGGGCCGGGCGCGGCTGCCGGGGCGCGCGCGGGCGATGCAGGAGGTGCTGGCGTGAATCGCGAAAGCTCGAAATTCCAAGCTCCAAGCTCCGGAGAAACGGCAAGCTTGAAAACAACCCCGGCGACGTTTTCCGGTGGCTGGTCGTTGTGGTTTGGCGCTGCGGTGGAGCTTGGTGCCTGGAGCGTGGAGCTTTTCCCGAAGGGAATCACATGAGCCGGTTCCTCATCTCCTGCGGCGGCACGGGCGGGCATCTTTCGCCGGGCATCTCGCTCGCCGAGGGGCTGGCCCAACGCGGCCACGAGGCCGTGCTCCTGGTCAGCCAGAAAAAAGTGGACGCCCGCCTGCTCGAAAAATACCCGCAGCTCCGGTTCGAGCGGATGCCGGGCACGGGATTCTCGCTGCATCCGGTCAAGTTTCTCCGGTGCGTGGGGTCGCAGACGCGCGCGTTTTTCTTCTGCCTCCGGCTGCTGCGCACGCTGCGGCCCGATGGCGTGGTTGGCTTCGGCGGGTTCACCTCGGCTCCGGTCGTTGTCGCGGCGCGGTTCGCGCACGTGCCGGTGGCGCTCCACGAATCGAACCGGGTGCCCGGTCTCGCGATCCGCACGCTCGGCCGGTTCGCGCGGCGGGTTTACCTGCCCGCCGGCATCCGGCTGGCGGGAGTGCGGGCGTCGGCCACCCGGCACGTCGGACTGCCCGTGCGACGGGAGATGATCCGGCATTCGCCGCCCGCGGCGCGCGCCGCCTTCGGACTCGATCCCGGCCACCGGCTGCTGGTCGTGCTCGGCGGCAGCCAGGGCGCGTCGGCCTTGAACGACTGGGTGCGCAGCCGCCTCGAGTTTTTCGCGGGAGAGGGCATCCAAGTTTACTGCGTCACGGGTCTGGGCAAGGGCCGCGAAGGTGCCGTGGAGCTCACGACCGGCTCGGGGGCGCCGATTCCCGCGTATTTTTCCGCGTTCTGCGACCGGATAGGTGAACTGCTGTCGGCGGCGGACCTGGTCGTATCGCGGGCGGGCGCGGGCACGCTGGCGGAACTAATCCGGTGCGAGACCCCGGCGATTCTCGTGCCTTATCCCCAGGCGGCCGACGACCATCAGCGGGCGAACGCCGCGTTTTTCGAGCGCCAGGGCGGCGGCATCGCGGTGGAGCAAACCCGGCTCGACCGGCTCCACGCCGAGGTGCTCGACGTGATCTTCAACGACTGGCTGCTGCGGAAATTCCGCGGCAATCTCCGGCGGATGGACCGGACGAACGCCCTCGAGCTCATGCTGCGCGACCTCGAGGAAATCGTGGCGCCGCCGGGCGGGCTGCCGCCCGCCTCGCAGCCCGCCGTGGCATGACCGCGCCCCGCTGGCTTCGGACGCCGGGAGGAAAAGTAACGTTGGGCGTTGCCCGCGGGGCGCGCCCGCGCGGGGTCCGTGCGAAGCAATGTCAACTAATAGTTGACGTTGCTCCCGGGGGGACGGAAGGAGATCCCGGGTCATGAGACCGGCGACGCGGCCACGGTTGTTCGACCGCGACGTGCGCGGCATCCACTGCGTCGGCGTCGGCGGCATGGGGGTCGGGCCACTGGCGGTTTATCTGGCGCAGGTGGGGTTCAACGTCAGTGGCGAGGACGATGCGCTGACGGGCGAGATGCGTGCGGTGCTGGAACGCGAGCGGGTGGCCATCGGGACGATTCCGGCCGATTGCGATCTCGTCGTGTATTCGTCGGCGATCGCGAAGGATCACCCGGCCTGGGTGGCGGCGGTCGCGCGGCGGCTGCCGCTGGTGCGGCGTGGCGAAGCGCTCGCGGAGGTCGCACGAGAGAAGAAACTCGTGGCGATCTGCGGATCGCACGGCAAGACGACGACCACGGCGATGCTGATCACGGCGCTGCGACGCGCGAATTTTCCGGCGGGCTACGTGCTCGGCGGGTTGTTTGCCGATGACACGGCGCCGGCCCGCGCCGGCTCCAACGACTGGGTCGTGGCGGAGATCGACGAAAGCGACGGGACGATCGACCGGTTCTCGCCCGAGCTTGCCGTGGCGGTGAATCTCGATTGGGACCACCCCGATTACTACCGGCAGCCGGCGGAGCTCGAGGCGACGTTTGCCGCGCTGTTTGCGCGCACGCGAGGGACCGTGCTGGTCAGCGATGCGTGCGCGCGATCGGCGCGCGTCGCGCCGCACGCGACGACGTTCGGTCGGAGCGGGAGCTTCCGTGGGGCGGTCGCGGAAGAGGCTGGCGCGGGGATGACGCTCCGGCTCGGCGGGCGGTTTTCGCCGGACGCCGCCGTGGTCCGGGCGGTGGGAGATTTCAACGCCGCCAACGCCACGGCCGCACTGGCCGCGGCGCAACTCATGGGCGTGGCGCTGATGCCGAAACTTCTGGCCGACTATCCCGGCGTGCGCCGGCGGCAGACCGTGTTGCAGGCCGGCGATGGACCGGCGGTCATCGAGGACTACGCGCACCATCCGGCGGAAATCCGGGCGCTGCTGGCGAGCCTGCGGCGCCGGGTGGCGGCGGGCGGCCGGCTGATCGTGGTGTTCCAGCCGCACCGGTTCAGCCGGACGGCGCAGTTCAAGGTCGAGTTTGCCGCGGCGCTGGCGATGGCGGATCGCGTGCACCTCCTCGACGTCTACGCCGCCGGGGAGGCGCCGACCGCGGGCGGCACGACCGCCGACATTTACGCGGAGTTGAAGCGCAGCGCCGGTGCGCTGCCGGTCAGCTACCTGCCGGCGGACGATGCCGGTTTTTTTCGCGCGTTGGCGCGCGAGGCCGCCAGCGGCGACGTGGTGGCGTTCGTCGGGGCGGGCGACATCGATCGCAAGGCGCGGGCATGGCTCGGGATATTGAAGGAGGACGCGATGAACGCGAAACGCTGGGACGATTTTGCCGGCGGATTGAAGCGCCTGGTGACGGAGGAAACGAGGCTTCGGCGCGAGGAGCCGCTCGCCGCGAAGACGACCATGCGGGTCGGCGGCGCGGCGCGGGTCTACGCGGAGCCGGCGTCGGTCGCGGATCTGCAGGTGCTGCTGCGCGAGGCGAAAACGAGCGGCGTCGGGGTTTTCCTGCTGGGGCGCGGATCGAATTTGATCGTGCCCGACGAAGGCGTGGACGGGCTCGTTGTTGCGCTGGCGCCCGAGGCGTGGGCGAAGTTTGAGCCCCGGGGCGACGGGCGGGTTTTCGCGGGTGCCGGGTTGCGGCTGAAGAATCTTTGCGGGCTCGCGGCGAAGGCGGGGCTCGTGGGCTTCGAGTTTCTCGAGGGGATTCCCGGGAGCGTCGGCGGCGCGTTGCGGATGAATGCCGGCGCGATGGGCGGATGGATGTTCGATGTGGTCGAGGAGGTGCAGCTCATGACGATGGATGGCGACGTGCGGACGCTCGCGAAGGCGGCGATGCACGTCGACTACCGCCACTGCGCCGAACTGCATCATGCGATTGCGCTCGGGGCGCTGCTGCGACCGGCGGCGCAATCCGACGCGGTGGCGATCCGGCGGCAGATGGACGCCTACGCCCGGAAACGGCACGAGGCGCAGCCGCGCGAACCGAGCGCAGGGTGCGTGTTCAAGAATCCGCCGGGTAACTCGGCCGGCCGGCTGATCGACGAAAGCGGGCTGAAGGGCGAGCGGGTGGGCGGCGCCGAGGTCTCGCGGGTCCACGCCAATTTCATCGTGAATCGCGGGCAGGCGACCGCGGGCGAGGTGCTCGAACTCGTCCGCCGCGTGCGGGCGCGGGTGCGGCAGGTGAAGGGCGTCGAGCTCGAACCCGAGGTGATGCTTTACGGGAAGAACTGGGAGGATGTGCTGTGAGGACGACGGATCGAAATCGCGGGCGAGCGCGGGTCGGGGCCGACCTTCGGGCGGCCTGTGCATTGTTGCGAAACCCAAGCGGCCCGCCCGGAGGTCGGCCCCGACCCAAGGCAGGAGACGTTCTGCCATGAGCACGCCGCGGCCGATCATCGCGGTGTTTGCCGGCGGCACGTCGGCCGAGCGCGAGGTTTCGCTCGGGTCCGGCCGGGCGTGCGCGATCGCGCTGGCGCGGACGTTTCCGACCCGGCTCTTCGAGATCAACGCCGATGCGCTTCCGGCCGGCCTCGATCCGGCGCGGCACGTGGTATTCTCGACGCTGCACGGAACCTTCGGCGAGGACGGCGGCATGCAGCGACTGCTCGAAGGCGCGGGGGTCGGCTACGCGGGCTGCGACGTCGCCAGCAGTGCGCTCACGATGGACAAGACCGTGACGAAGGAGACGGTCGCCGCACGGGGCTTGAAAATCATCCCCGGGATGGTTTTCCCCTCGAGCGGCAAGCCGGCCGCAGACGAGGTGATCGCGCGGTTCGGCGAACACGTCGTGGTGAAGCCGAACGACCAGGGCAGCAGCGTGGGCCTGCGGATCGTCGGTGCGCACAGCGAACTGGTCGAGGCACTGGCCGCCATCGACCGCGGCAACTGGCTGATCGAAAAACGCATTTTCGGCCGCGAACTCGCGGTCGGCGTGCTGGGCGGCACGGCGATGGGGATCGTGGAGATCCGGCCCAAGTCCGGCGTCTACGACTACGCGAGCAAATACACGAAGGGGCTGACCGAGTATCTGTGCCCGGCACCGTTCGACGCCGCGACGACGCGCCGGATCCAGCAGGCGGCCGAGACGGCGTTCGCAGCCTGCGGCGGCCGCGACTACGCACGGGTCGACTTCATCGTCGGCGACGACGGGCAACTTTATTTGCTCGAAATTAACACGCTGCCCGGCATGAAAGAGACCAGCTTGCTGCCGATGAGCGCACGCAGCGCGGGACTGGATTTTACGGCGTTGGTTCGGGAGATGGCCATGCTCGCGGTGCAGCGTTTTCGATCGGTCGCGGCGGCAACCCATTTGTGAGCGTTCCCCTCGTCAACATTCCGCCAACCCGAAGCTGGAGAGACATTCCCCAGCCGGTGAAACCGCGCACGATGTCGCGCGAGGGCCGCTGGCGGCTGTTGACGGCGACGCTGCGCGTGGCGGGGGTCGTCGCCGTGCTCGGCGCGCTCGGCTGGGCAGCCTGGACGGTGTCCGAAGTCGTGCGCGAGGACGCGAGGAAACTGCCGGCGGTCGCGCGCGCGGAGCCGGTCCGGCACCTCGAGCTGATCACCAACGGCGTGCTCGATCAGGACTGGCTGCGCCAGGCGCTGGCGTTGCCCGCGAAGGCCTCGTTGATGGAGCTCGATCTCGCCCAATTACGCTCGCGGCTGCTCGCGCACGGCCAGGTGAATTCGGCGACGATCGAAAGAAAATTTCCCGACACCCTCGTGGCCCAGCTGAGCGAACGCTCGCCGGTCGTCCGGGTGATGACGCAAAGCGGGGCGGGCGAATCGAAGGCGTGGCTGGTGGCCCGCGACGGCGTGGTGTTCGACGGCGTGGGCTTCGACCCCGCGATGGTGGCGACGCTGCCGTGGCTCGACGGGGTGACGTTGCGACGCCGGGGCGACGGATTTGCACCGGTCGCGGAGATCGAGGCCGCGGCCAACCTGCTCGCCAAGGCGCGATGGGAGGCCGAGCATCTTTACCGGACCTGGATGGTGGTGTCGCTGGCACGGCTGCAATCGGACCGCGAGATCGAGGTGCGGACCAAGGAGGGGACGCTGGTGGTGTTTACGGCCGATGGGGATTATTTCATGCAGCTCGCGCGGCTCAGCTCGGCGTGGGAAAAACTCGCCGCGGCGCCGACGCCCCCGGCCCGGATCGACCTGTCGCTCGGCCGCGAGGTATCGGTGGCGTTCGCGCCCGCGGCCGGCCAACCGCCGGCGGTCGCGATTGCGCCGCGGGTGCCGGCCGACCGGGCGTTTTCCTTTTTTTCCAACCCGCAGCCCAATCCGAAACGTGAGCTCCAGAACTAATTTCATCGGTGCCGTGGAGATCGGCACCTCCAAGATCACCGTGCTGGTCGGCGAATACACCGGCCGCGAACTCGCCATCATCGGTTGCGGCGAGTGTTCGTCGCGCGGCGTGATCAAGGGCAGCGTCGTCGACTACAAGGCGGCAAGCGAATGCACGCACAGCGCGCTCGAGCAGGCGGAGCGCGATGCGGGCGAGCGGATCGAAGTGGTTTTCCTCGCGCAAACCGGCGGGCATCTCGAGGGTTTCTACAACGAGGCGTCGGTCAGCGTGAAGGCCTCCGACAACCTGATCGATGCGGGCGACATCCGCACGGTGTGCGATCTCGCCAAGTCGAAGGAGCTGCCGGCCGGCCGGATGGTGGTGCATAACATCCGGCGGCCGTTTCGCGTCGACGGCCGGCTGGTGCCGGGCACGCCGGAGCACCTCGTCGGCCAGCGGCTCGAGGTCGGCTACTGGACCGTGCATGGGCAGGAACAGCGGCTGGCGGACAACATCCATGTGATCCGCGGCTTCAATCTCGAGGTGCGCGAGCTGGTGCTCGCGAGCCTCGCCGCCGGGCACATGGTCACGACGCCCGAGGAACGACAGCACGGCGTGCTGGCGATCGACATCGGCGCGGGGACGACGGACTTCGTGCTCTACCGCGACGGTGCGCCGCACACCACCGGCGTCGTGCCGGTCGGCGGCACGCACCTGACCAACGACCTGAGCATCGGCTTGCGACTCACCGACGGGCAGGCGGAGAAGCTCAAGCTGCGTTTCGGCCGGGCGAACGTCCAGGTGCGCGACAAGGGCCAGAAAGTGTGGCTCGACGGAAATTTTGCGATCGGCGACCGGCAGTTTCCGCTGCTGGCGATCGAGCAGATCACCGCGGCTCGCACGTGGGAGCTGCTGGAAGTCGTCAAAAAGAAGCTCGGCAACGCGTTCTCCAGCGAGACCTGCACGGCGGGCGTGGTCCTCACGGGCGGCTCGGCCAAACTGGCGGGCGTCGCCGAGACGGCGGCCAAGGTTTTCGGGGTGCCGGCGCACCTGGGCGAGGCGCCGACATGGGTCAGCGAAAACCTGCGCGACCCGGGCTTTCACACCGCGCTGGGCCTCCTCTACTACGGGGTGAGCACGCAGGCGGAGAAATCCGCGCCCGCGCGACGCGGGGGCGGTTTTCTCACCGGCGTCAGACGCCTGTTCGCCAGCACCTGAGTTCCCGCCATGAATCTCAACGAACTTCCCCTCGATCACTCGCTCCTCACCGATCGCAACATCGCGATCAAACTCGTCGGCGTCGGCGGCGCGGGCTCCAACGCCGTCGACCGGCTGAAGATGGAAAACCTCGAGCGGCTCCAGCTCGCAGTGATCAACACCGACTACCAGGCGCTGGCGAGTTCGCCGGTGCAGGACAAGGTGCTCGTCGGCATGAGCGTGACGCGCGGGCTGGGCGCGGGCGGCGATCCGGAACTCGGCCGGATGGCGGCCGAGGCTGACCGCGAGAAAATCGCCGCGGTCGTCAAGGACTGCGACCTCGTGTTTCTCGTCACCGGCATGGGCGGCGGCACCGGCAGCGGGGCGTCGCCGACGGTGGCGGAAATCGCCGCGGAGTCGGGCGCGCTCGTGATCGCGTTCGTGACGATGCCGTTCAGCTTCGAGGGCGGCCGGCGGCTCAAGCAGGCGGAGGAGGGGCTGCGCGCGCTCCGGCAGGTGTGCGATGCCGTCATCCCGCTGCCGAACGACGTGCTGCTGCAGGAGGCGGCGGACAACGAGACGGTGCTCGACTCGTTCGCGCGGGCCGACGAGTGGATCGGCCGCGGGGTAAAGTCGATCTGGGCGATGCTGTTCAAGACCGGCCTGATCAATCTCGACTTTGCGACGCTGCGGCAGGCGTTCCAGCAGCGCGGCGGCAAGACGCTGTTTGGCCTGGGCGAAGGCGCGGGCGAGAACGCCGTGGCCGACGCGGTCGCGAGCCTGAAGCTCTGCCCGTTGCTGCACACCCCGGAGTTTTCGCGCAAAGCCGACCGGCTGCTGGTGAACATCCTCGGCGGCGCCGACCTGACGCTGCCCAAGGTGAACGAGCTGATGAGCGCGATCACGGAGCAATTTGGCCGCGATTCGCACATCATCATGGGCGCGGTGATCGACGAGGACATGCCGGGCCGGGTCGAGGTTTGCGTGCTCGGCACGAGCGACATGGGCGGGCGCAGCGTGCCGGCGCGGCGTCCGACCGTCGCCGGACGAAGCAAGGCGCCGTTCGCTGCGCGCGAGGAGGCCTCGCCGGCGCCGGCGGCCGCCCCGGCAGCGCTGTTTCCCGCCGGGAACGAGAAGACGAAGGCGGCCGTTCCGGCCGCCGGCACCGCGGAAGCGAAGAATCTCCAGGCCGCGAAGGTGGCGCAGGAGGAATTCGGCTTCGGCGAGGTCGAGAGCCGGGGGCACTTTGAAAAGACCGACCGGAACCTGTTCGACGGCCAGGATCTCGACGTGCCGACCTACCTGCGCAAGGGGATCAAGATCGTGATCTGACGGGGTCGACGGCGAACGTCGATCGTCCCGGTTCCCGGCCCGCGAAGACTTTCTACCCCTTGGCAAACGCGCGGGGTTCTGCATGGTGGCGGCATGTTTGTTGACGAATGCACAGTGAAGCTGGCCGCCGGTGACGGCGGGCGGGGTTGCATCAGCTTCCGCCGAGAAAAATACGAGCCCTGGGGCGGCCCCAATGGCGGCGATGGCGGCCGCGGCGGCGACGTCGTGCTCCTCGGGGACGTCAACACGAACAATCTCGTCGACTACAAATACCAGCCCCACTGGAACGCCGAGCGCGGCGAGCACGGGCAGGGCTCCGACTGCCACGGGAGCGACGGCGTGCACCGGGTGCTGAAGATGCCGCTCGGCACCGTGGTCGTCGACCTGGCGACCGGCAAGCCCGTCGCCGAGATCATCGCCGACGGCGAGCGGATCGTGCTCTGCAAGGGCGGCAATGGCGGCTGGGGCAACACGCATTTCAAGACCTCGACCAACCGGGCGCCGAAGCGCGCCAATCCCGGTCATCCCGGCGCGCGGGGCGAATACCGCCTGGTGTTGAAGAGCATCGCCGACGTGGGCCTGGTGGGATTTCCGAATGCCGGAAAATCCTCGCTGACCACGCGCATCACGAAGGCGCGGCCGAAGACGGCGGCGTATCCCTTCACGACGCTGCATCCGCAGATCGGCGTGATCGAGTATGGCGACGAGATCAAGGGCCGCCGCCGGCTGCTCCTGGCCGACGTGCCCGGGCTGATCGAGGGGGCGTCCGAGAATCGCGGGCTCGGCCATCGTTTCCTGCGGCACATCGAGCGGTGCGCGCTGTTGATCTTCCTCCTCGACATGGCCGGCAGCGATGCGCGCGACCCGCGCGCCGACTACAAGCACCTTCTCCACGAGCTGGAACTCTACGACAAGGCGATGCTCAAAAAACCGCGCGTCGTCGTGGCCAACAAGATGGATCTCCCCGAGGCCGCCGCGCAGCTCGCGAAGTTCAAGCGCCGTTACCGGACGGTCGACGTGCTGGAGATTTCCTGCCTCACGGGCGACGGGCTGGAACGGTTGAAAAAAGAGTTGTTAAAGCGGGTCGGCCGGTTCCGCGCCCAAGAAAAAACGTCGCCTGCCGCCGCGGCCTGAACCAAGCTTCCCGCCGATGTCGAAGGAACACCGCCCACTCCTCATGCGTGCGAACCGCCTGCTCGGCGCGACGCTGGTGGAGCATAACCTCGTGAAGATCGAGGATCTCGAGACCGCCAACGAGAAGCTGATCGACGTGGTGGCGACCGGGCAGCCGCGGCAGAGCACGATCCTCGGCATCCTGGCCTACGACATGAAAGTGATCAAGGAGGACGACGTGCTCCATCACCTCGTCGAGTCCGAGGGCGTCGGGCTGGTCGACTTGCGCGATTACGACGTGCCGGACGATTCGAAGAAGGGGCTCGACCTCGGGGCGTGCTGGGCGACGTGGTCGGTGCCCTTCGATCGCGAGGAGGAGTTTCATTTTGTCGCGACGGCCTACTACCTGAGCCCGGCGGTGCGGGCGCACTGGGAAAAGCACCTCGGCGGTCCGATCCTGTGGTTCGGCACGACGCTCGAAGGCATCGCCGACTATCTCGAGAAACTCGAACCCGCGGCCGCGGCGGCGGCGGCCGCCCCCGCCGCGGGGGCCCCGGCTGCGGCGCCCGTGCCGGCGATCGCCAAATAAGCCCCATGCCCCTCGGGAAAATCCAGCTCCAGATCGTTTCCAAGCTCGTCGAGATGGGCCGGCTCGACGGTGACCAGCGGTCGGCGCTGGCGATCCGGCCCGAGGACTTGAGCGGCGACGCCCTCGACAAGCTGCTCCAGGAGGACTTCAAGGTCACGGCGTTCCAATGTCTCGTCGCGAAGGCGCGCGCGCTGAACCTGTCGCCCTTCAATGTCGCGCACTACCGCGTGACGCCGCAGACCTTCGAGCGCATTCCGCAGGAGTTCTGCCAGGAAAATCTCGTGCTTCCGGTCGGACAGGTGGGCGAGATGCTGCTGGTGGCGTTTGCCAATCCCTTCGAGGTCACGCTGCCGACGAAGATCCAGGAAATGACCGGCAAGACGGTCGTGCGCCTGCTGGCGCGCGAGAAGGATATCCGGGACAAATTCTCAAAAGGTCAGGACCGGGCCGCGGGCTTCGACGACGTCGTCTCGCAGATCGGCGCCGAATACGGCCACGAAGGCGAAGGCGAGCTGAAGGAGGACGACGTCACCGAGGAATCCGGTCCGATCATCCAGCTCGCCAATCGCATCATCGAGGACGCGTATTTCTCGGGCACGAGCGACATCCACGTGGAGCCGCAGGAAAAGGAAGTGATCGTCCGCAACCGCATCGACGGCGTGTGCCACGAGATGCTGCGGCTGCCGAAGAAGGTCGGACCGGCGCTCGTCGCCCGCCTGAAGATCATGTGCAACCTGGATATTTCCGAACGGCGGCTGCCGCAGGACGGGCGCATCGTGTTCAAGCAATACACCAAGAAGAACCTCGACCTCGACCTGCGTGTCTCGACCGCGCCGCTCAACCACGGCGAAGGCGTCGTGATGCGTATCCTCGACAAGCAAAAGACCACGCTGCCGCTGCCGGCGCTCGGGTTTTCCGAGGAGAATCTTGGCAAGTATCGCGAGTGCATCCGCCAGCCCTACGGCATGATCCTGCATTGCGGGCCGACGGGCTCCGGCAAATCGATGACGCTCTACTCGGCGCTCAACGAGATCAACACGCCCGACATCGTCATCCGCACCGCGGAGGACCCGATCGAATACACGCTGCCCGGCCTGAACCAGATGCAGATGCACCGCCAGATCGGGCTGACGTTCGCCTCGGCGCTGCGCGCCTTCCTGCGGCAGGATCCCGACATCATCCTCGTCGGCGAAATCCGCGACAAGGAGACGGCGGGCATCGCCGTCGAGGCGGCGCTCACCGGCCACTTGCTCATCTCGACGCTGCACACGAACGACGCGCCCGGCACGGTGGCCCGGCTCGTCGACATGGGCGTGGAGCCGTTCATGATCTCGTCGTCGCTGCTGTGTGTCTGCGCGCAACGCCTGATGCGGCGCGTGTGCAAGACCTGCCGGGTGGCCTACACGCCGGAGGGCCGCGAGCTCGAGATCATCGAGAAGGCGCTCGGATGGAGCGGGCAGATTTTCAAGCACAACCCCAAGGGCTGCCCGAAGTGCGGCGGCAGCGGCTACAAGGGCCGCGTCGGCATCCACGAGTTGATGGTGACGAACGAGGAGCTGGCCGACGCGATCAACAAGGAGGCCGAATCCGCCGAGCTGAAGAAGATCGCGATGAAGGCCGGCATGAAGACGCTCCACCAGGACAGCCTGCTCAAGGTGAAGGAGGGTCTCACCACGATCGAGGAGGCCATTGCCAACGTGCCGCCCGACATGTAGGCGGGGCGGCCCCGGCCCCCTGACCGCGGGGCGCGACGGAGGGACGGCATTGACAACCGGCGGCGGCCGTTTCGCTACTTACCCCGACATGAAGAGTTCGCCTGCTTTGCTCGCCGCGGTGGTCGCGGCCGTTTTGTCTTTGGCCGGATGCAAGCCGAAGCCGAGGGAGATCACTTCGCTGCAGCGCAAGCAGGCGGCGCAACTCGTGAGCGAGGCGCAGTTCGCCGTGACCCTGCGCGACTATGCGAAAGCCGAGGACCAGCTCGCCCAGGCCGTGGCGGTCTGCCCGGACGACGGGGACACGTGGGTGAGCCTCGGGTCCGTCCGCGTCCGGCTCGGACAGCGCGACACCGCGAAGGCGGCCTACCAGAAGGCGCTCGGGGCATTTCAAGCGGCGGCGGCGCTCGACCCGAAGGACGACCAGGCGAGACTCCGGCAGGTTTCCGCGCTGGTGTTGCTCGGCCGGGTGGACGAGGCGCGCGCGCTCCTCGCGAAGCTGCGGGAGCAGTTCCCCGACAACCGCACCATCCGGATGTTTGCCGACCAGAAGCAACTCGACAACCTGCTGGCCGATCCGGCGTTCAAGGAAATCTCGCTCTGAGCGGCCGGGACGGCCTCAGCCGGCGGAGGTCTCTTGCGCCGCCAGCACCATCGCGCCCAACTCGGTGGCGGCGCGGGTCAGCTGCGCCAAAACCCATTGCTCCTGCGGATTCGTGGCGGCCGATGCGTCGGGCGAGAAATTCTCCAACTCGGCCAGCCGCGGATCCGTGGCGACCGGCGCGGCACGCTCGACCGCGATGGCGAGCGATTCAAGGGCGGCAACGGCGAGCCGGCGGAAGCGGCCGATTTCGGGGCGCCGCAACGGGTCGCCGGGAGCGAGATGCAACGCGAGGACGCTGAGCGCCCGGGTGAGGCGCTGGTTGCCGTTGGCGAGCGCGGCGGCCTGCTCGATGCCTTCCTGGCGGTTCTTCGGGTCGCCGACGATGCGTTGCAACGACGAGAAAACGGCACTGTTGGCGGCTTCCGCGTGACGTTTCGCGGCGATGGCCGGCGAATCGTAGGCGCCGCCGCTCGCGAGGCGGTCGGCGAGAATGCCGAGGTAGTCGCGATTGGCGCGAAAGGCGGCGGCCAGGATCGGCGGGAACCGGTCGCGCTCCCACACCGGCCAGAAAAACATCGCGGCCAGCAGCGCGAGGGCGCCACCGGCGACGGTGCTCGCAAGCCGCTCGACGGTGAACGCCACCGTCACCGGTCCCCCCGCCTCGGTCAGCAGCACGATGAACAGCGTGACGAAGAGAATCGCGACGGCGTAGTTGCGTTTCACGGTGTAGCCGAAGGCGAACATCGTGACGGCGGTCGCGGTCATGAGGGCGGCGAACGGAAGATGGAGCCAGAGCAGCGCACTGCCGAGGATGCTGCCGAGCAGCGTGCCGACCGTGCGCTGCGCCGCGCGGCGCCGGGTCGAGCCGTAGTCGGGTTGGAGCACGACGACGACCGTGAACGGCAGCCAGTAGCCATGCGGCAACCCGCAGGTCTTGAACACGACGACGCCGAGCATCGTCAGCACGGCGATGCGGACGACGAAGCGGACGAGCGCGGGATCGACGTGCCGGCTCAGGTTCAGCGCCGAGGCCAGCGGCCGCAGCGTCAGCGTATGCAGATCGAACAGCTCGAGGGAAAACGCGGAACGTTCGTCGGCGCGATCGACGGTGGCGCGCAAGGCGGCGTGAATGGCGGGCAGGTGTTGCTCGATCTGCCGGAGGATCTCGACAAGTTGCGCGAGGCCGGGCGCCGGCACGGATTGGGACGTCCCGCGGGCTTGCAGCACGCGGAGCAAGTTCGTGACGCGGCGCAGCCGGACGTCGGCGGTGGCGAGGTGGGAAGGCTGTCGTGAAACGACGGCGAGTGCGACGGTGCGCGACGTGTTGGTGAGCGCGGTGAGGACCGGCTGCAGGGCGGGGGCGAAGGCGTTGAACGAGCCCTCGGCGGTGAGCGCCTCGAGCGCGGTGTTGAGGGCGACGACGCGCGTGGCGAGGCGCGCGGCGGCGAGATTGAGCGCCTCGAGGCGGCGCTGAAGCAGGCCGGGTCGGGCCGCGGCGAGTGCGGCATAGGATTTGTCGAGCGTGGTGCGGAGCGCCGTCTCGAGGAGACGCATCCGCTCCTCGCGTTCGACCGCGCCGGCGGGCCCGCCGGGATTCATCGCCTCGAAGAGATCGGCGACGGCGAGCCAGCTGTCGCTGACGGTGCGCCGCAACGGGTGTTGCGGGCGGAACGGCCAGTTGGCGACCTGGAGCGCGACGCCCCACAGGCCACCGATCAAGGTGGCCGCCGCGTCGCTCCGGGCGACCGCGGCGCCTCCGGCGGAGTTGAGCGCGATGAGAAACACGAGCATCGACGAGATGGCCAGCGACATGCCGTAGTCGCTGCTGAGGTGCCGCCAGACGCCGCCGCAAACGGCGATGAAAGCGGTGGCAATGACCGCGGCCAGGAGATGGTTCGCGGTCAGCGCACCCAGCGCCGTGGCGCCGGCGAGGACGGCGGACATCGCGAGCAGGAGCGCGAGTCGCAGGCGGTAGTCGCCGCGCACATCGACCAGCGCGATGTTTTGCGCGGCGAGGGCGACGAACGAGACCTCGATCGACAGGCGGCCCGTGGCCGCCAGCACGAGCGGCACCATGAACGCGACGGTGGCGCGAACGGCCCGGCCGAGGTCGGGTTGCAGCGACTCGCGCTCGGCGAACCGGTCGAGACGGAGCCAGGAGGGCAGGGCGGTCATGGGCGCGGGGCGATGGACGGGAAAATCAGGCGTAAACGCCCCCGCCGAGCAAACGTTCGCCGTCGTAGAACGCGAGGATCTGGCCGCTGGCGAGGCCGCGTTGCGGATCGCGAAATGTCACGAGGGCGGTGCCGTCGCCCTCGGGCGTGAAGTCGAGCGGCACGCGCGGGTCGCGGTAGCGGACGCGGCCTTCGAGCGCGCGCGCCGCGGTGACGGGATCGCCGATCCAGCTCAGCGAATGGACGCGGACCTCGCGTTGAAAAAGTCCCGGCGCGTCGGGGTGATCGAACGCGACAAGCAGCGCGCGGTCGGCGGCGCGCTTGCCGACGACCACGTAGGCCTCGTGATCGGTGTTGGAGGGAATGCGGATGCCGCGGCGCTGGCCAAGCGTGTAGAAATGCAGGCCGCGGTGTTCGCCGAGTTCGCGGCCGTCGCCGGCGCGGACGATGGGACCGGGCGCGTCGGGCACATAGGCCTCGAGGAAATCAGCCATCTTCACTTCGCCGATGAAGCAGATGCCCTGGCTGTCTTTTTTATCGGCGGTGGGCAGGCCGGCTTCGCGCGCGAGGCGGCGCAGCTCAGGTTTGGCGAGGTCACCGATGGGGAAACGCGCGTCGGCGAGCTGGGACTCGGAGAGCAGCGCGAGGAAGTAGGACTGGTCCTTGTTCTTGTCGGCGCCCTCGAGAAGATCGTAGGTTGTAGCCGGGCTCGATGAGCCCGGTCCGGGGTCGGCGACCCCGACTACAGCGACCCGGCGCGCGTAGTGGCCGGTGGCGACGGCGGAGAAGCCGTGATCTTTCGCCCAGGCGCGAAAGACGCCGAACTTGATCTCCCGATTGCACATGATGTCGGGGTTTGGGGTGAGCCCGCGCGCATAGCCGTCGAGCAGGTAGGCGACGACGCGGTCGCGGTATTCCTGCATGAGGTTGACGACGCGAAACTCGATGCCGAGCCGGTCGCAGACGGCGCGGGCGTCGTCGATGTCCTGCATCCACGGACAGTGGCCGACCACGTTGTCCTCGTTGATCCAGTTCTTCATGTAGGCGCCGACGATGTCGGCTCCCTGGCGCTTGAGCAGCAACGCGGCGACGGAGCTGTCGACTCCGCCGGACATGGCGACGAGAATTTTTTCTTGGGCGGACAATCCGCCCTCAGACGACGCGCAGCGAGCCGGGCTTGTCAAACGTGGGATGAGCAACCTTGCCGGCGGCCCGGTCAATGTGGCTCCGGCGCGACGAACCGCGGGTCGATCACGCGGCGCAACAACGCCTCGAACGCCGGCAGCGGCGCGTCGAAGCCGGTGCCGGCTTCGCTGCAGCCGGGGATGAAAATCGGGGCAAGCGCCGGCGGATGATCGAGCGAGAGCGGCGTGAGCGTGCGCATCTGGTCGAGCGTCTGGCTCACGTAGAACGCGCGCACGGCGAGCCGGCCGTCGCCCGCGTGCTGGCGGAGTTCGAAGACGAGGGCGCCGCCGGGCAGGACGGGATTGCGGTTGGTGCCCGGCAGCCACCAGCCGAGGCCGAGCAGGCCGCCGAGGCTGACGATGTTGGTATCGTGGCCGACGACCACCACCATCGTCTGTGCGGGCGCGCCAATTGCGGCGGGATCGGGCCGGCCGGTGGCGGCTTGCTCGAGGGTGGCGAGGAGGTGACTCGCGAGATTGGAGGCCTGCACACGGGCGGGCTCGAAGGTGCCGTGCATCAGCTCGAAACCGAGCGAGTGCAGTTCGATGAGCTGCGTGAGCCGGGCGGGAGTGAGGCGGCCCCAGCCGACTTTTTCGAGCGGCATGCCCTCGGCGTATTCGAGCATGAGCACGTCGGTGATCGACAGCGCGGTTTGCAGGGGGCCGCTCACCGACACCGTGTGATCCAGGGTTCCCGGGACGACCGCGGCGGGTTGGTCGACGACGGCAACCTTGCCCGGCGGGAGCGTGCCGGATTCGCCGACGAGGACCCGCTCGAGCGTGTCGAACGCGGCGCGGTTCGCCTGGGTGATGTTGCCGGGATCGCCGCCGATCCGGCCGAGCACCGCGTCGACTGCGAGGGCGCGGTCGGGATGAAACAGTGTGGTCACGGCGGCGGGGCGAAACAGCGGATCAATCATGCCGTCAGGGAGCGCGTGGGGGTCGATTTCGATTCCGGGCAGGAGCGTTGCGGCGAGATCGCGGGCGGTCTCGATGGTGCGCTGGTCGTTATCGGCGCGGAAAACGACGCGCTCGCGGTCGGTCGCCGCGCGTCCACTCAGCAAGCCGGCTGCGACGTAGCGCGCGCGATAGTAGTCACCCATCAGCCGCATCTGCTGCTTGCCATGCGGGGTGAGGAAACCGGGTGGCACGTCCCACGCGGGCCAGGCTTCCGCGGCGAAGCGTCCGAAATTGGTCTGGTTGGCGAGTGGCGAACGGACGCCGTGCCGGGTGAGGATGATCACGAGCTTGAGTTCGCCACCGGCGCCGCCCGCCGCCGGCTCCGCGGCGAAGGCGGCGACTGCGAGGGCGAGCAGAGGGAGACTGACAGCGAGACGGAGGACGAGCCGGCGGAGCGTGTTCATGACGGGGATGGTTCGTGAATGGCGGAAAAACCCGCCGTCGTCCCGTCCTAATTCGCCGGGTAACCCAAGGTGGCCATTCGTGCCTTCCGTCGTCTTGGCGGCGTTGCGGTCGTGGGCGCGGCGGCTGGCGGCGGGAGACGTCACGCGATCTTAACAGCGTTGTTACCATTCGCCGCTCGTCTCAAACGTCGACCGCCGTTGCCTGCTCGGAAAGCGGGAGTCTATCTCGGCGGAATAAATCCGCGGGACCGGCCTCTCGCTTTATTCGCGTGAAATTGTCCTCCATCTTTCGAGCGTTCGCATTGGCCGCACTGCTGGCCCTCAGCACCCGGGCACGGGCGTCGGGTTACGAGTTCGGGCTCTATGCAGGGCGGCCGCTCCTCGCCAACGTCGATGGATCCCGCGGGGTCGCGGCATTCGCGTCGCCGTCCGGCGTCGCGATCGACGCGGGCGGGAACCTTTATGTCGCCGATTACCTCAACGACACGATCCGCAAGATTACTCCGGCCGGCGTCGTGACCACGGTCGCCGGATCGCCCGGTGCGACCGGCACGGCGGATGGCAACGGCCGGGCGGCGCGTTTCTTTCTTCCCTTTGCGCTGACTGTGGACGCGTCGGGTTCCGTCTACGTGGCGGACACGCACAGTCACACGATCCGGCGGATCACGCCGGCGGGCGACGTGAGCACCTGGGCGGGCGCGCCCGGCGTGGCCGGGAGCGACGATGGGGACCGGTTGAGCGCACGCTTCAACCTACCGGCGGGCGTGGCGGTGGACCGCGCGGGAACCACCATCTACGTGGCCGATTTCGGAAACAACACGGTGCGGGCGATCAGCCTGGCCGGCCGGGCGACAACCCTGGCGGGCAAGGCGGGCGAGGACGGCAACGTCGATGGCAACGGCAGCGCGGCACGCTTCGAGTATCCAACCGGCGTGGCCGTCGATGCTGCGGGCAACGTCTTGCTGGCGGACCCGGACACGGGTTTGCGTCGCATCACGCCGGCGGGCGACGTGACGACGATCACCGGGCTGACAGCGGCCAGCGGCCCGAACGGCGTGGCCTTCGGCAATGACGGCAGTCTCTACGTGGCGGAGCTCTACGCTCAGACCGTCAGCCGGATTTCGCCGGCGGGCGTGGCGACCAGGCTGGCCGGGGCGTTCGGAGTTCAGGGTTATGCCGATGGCAACGGCGGGACGGCGCTGTTTCACCTGCCCTACAGCGTGGCCGTGGATGCTTTCGGCAATGCCTACGTGGCCGACGTGTTGAACTGCGTGATCCGCAAGGTGACGCCGGCGGGGACGGTCACGACCTTCGCCGGGCGCGGGCCGAGTGCCGGGTTCGCCGACGGGATGGGAAGCCTCGCCCAGTTCGCGTCACCCCGCGGCATCGCCGTCGATGCCGGCGGCACGACCTACGTGGCGGACACGTTCAACCATCTGATCCGAAAGATTTCGCGCGCCGGGGTCGTGACGACGCTCGCGGGCATGGCGGGACAGGAAGGGCACACGGACGGAACGAGGACGGCGGCGAGCTTCGCGTTTCCCCTCGGGGTCGCGCCCGACGGCGCGGGCAACGTCTACGTGGCCGACAGCGGCAACTCCACCATTCGCAAGATCACGCCAGCGGGCGTGGTGACGACGTTCGCGGGTTCGGCGGGAGGATCGGGCTATGCGGATGGCACGGGCGCCGCGGCGCGCTTCGCCCTGCCGTATGGCTTGGCGGTCGACGCCACGGGAGTCGTCTACGTCGCCGACGAGTTGAATTCTGCGATCCGCCGGATCACGCCCAGCGGCACGGTCACGACGGTGGCCGGGAAGTCGGGTGAACAAGGCGACGCCGACGGTGCCGGCAACGTGGCGAGATTCGGGCAGCCCGCGGGCATCGTCGTCGACGGCGCGGGCAACCTGTTTGTCAGCGATCGCAGCACTTTCACGATCCGCAAGATCACTCCCGCCGGAGTCGTGAGCACGCTGGCCGGGCAGAGCGGAATCGCCGGCACCGCCGACGGCGCCGGGAGCGCGGCGCAGTTTGCGTCCGCTGCTGCGATCGCGATCGACCGGCAGGGCATGCTCTATGTGGCTGACGGCAACGATCGGATTCGCCAGGTGACCGCGGGCGGAACGGTCACCACCCTGCCGGGAAACGCGGGGCCCTACACCGAGATTGCGCCGATCGACGGGGTGTCGAAGGACTATTTCACCACCGGGGTGGCGGTCGACGCGGCCGGAAACCTCTACGTTGCGGACGCGGCAAACAATTCGATCCGTCTTGCCGTGCCCACGATCCCGCGGCCGGAGGTCAGCACCGCGTCGGGCGCGGTCACGCCGGTCCAGGGAGATCGCGTGACCTTGATGGCGAATTCCGGCGTGCCACTGCAATGGCAGCGCAATGGCACGGCGCTCGCGGACGGCGCCGGGAGCGCGACGCTGGTGCTCGACAATCTCCAGCCGGAGCAGACGGGCGTCTACACTTACACGGTCGGAGGTGCCGGTGGAGGCGCGGACCTGAGCGAGGCCGCGGTGGTCGGCCTGGCAACCACCAGCAAGGTCGTGGGCGGAGGCACGGAGGTGGCGCATGGAGTATTTGTGCCGGCGAATGGAAATACGTTTGATCAGGTGCTGCTCACGGGACCGGCGGCCTCCATCACGGCGGAGCCGGGCAAGATCACGCGGACATCGTTTGTCGATTTGATGAACGATATCGTGCAGGTGGAGTTCAGTGGCGCCGGCACGCTGTCGGTCGACTTGAATTTTTTTTCCGGGCCAGCTCCGGCGCAAAACTACAACCAACCGGGCGTAAGCTACTGGAAGGGGCTGGCGCGCATCGTGATCACCGGGGCGGACGAAACGACGAACGTTTCCGTCTACACGGTTGGCCCGCTGACCGCGGTCAACCAGAGCCTGTTTAAGCCGGGGGTGGACTACAACGGCGTCGCCGCGATCGAATACATCGCGATCACGAGTGCCAACGGGCAATTTGGCGGCGTGCGCGCCGCGAACGTGACGTTTGCCGCGCTCGATGGCTTCGCCGGCATTTATGCTCCCGGGGTGAATTTCACCGGACCCGTCAATGTGAGCCATATCGCCGCGAACGAGGCGGCCACGCCGGTCCTCCTGCTCGGGTCGACGACAGGTGACACGCTGGTGGCGGGCGGAAGTCTGCTGCAGCCGAACGGACGCGCGGTGCTGGTGAGCGGGGTGAACCGGCTGGTCTTCACCGCGGGCAGCACCTCGCACGGCGTGGGCGACCTTCCCGCGCAGCTCAACGCGGCGCGCATTTCGCAACGCTCGATCGACGTGACGGATTTGATCGTGGTGGACGCCGCCCATCCGCGCGCCGGATCGGGACAGGGCGGAAACTGACGGGCGGGAAAATTTGCCCGCGGCATCGCGCGGACGCGGAGTCGCGCCACAGGGTCCTCGTTTCCCGCTTGTCGTCACGACCGGCCCGGCGAATGCTCTTACTTCCGCATGTCTGACGCTCCCCGCCGCATCGTTCGCGCCTGGCTGGAATCGCTGACCACCGGGGTGGTCGAGCTCGACCGCGATTGGCCGGGCGAGGCGCCACCCCGCATCACCCTGGGCGAGCAATGTCCGGCTCCGGACGCCCTGGCGCCGGCGCCGGGCCTCGTGACGGGGCGGGCCTACGGCTACTATGTGAACGAGGGGAAGATCACATTTGTGCTGCCGCTCGAGCATGGCTGCGCGGTCGATCCGCTGAACGACACGGTTTATCTCGCGGGCGACTTCAACGGCTGGCAGGCGGCGGTCGGCAAGGAAGCGTGGCGCCTGCAGCGCGCCGAACTCGACGGCGAATACGTCCTGCGCTGGACGGGCGATGCGGCGCAAATCCTCGGGAAAGACGGCATGCGCTTCAAGTTCGTGACCGGCGAGCACCAGTGGCTCGTGCCGCCGGGGGATGCGCCCAACGTGGTGCGCGACGATCACAATAATCTCAACCGGGCGCTGGACCCGGCGCGGACGGGTCGGCACTTGTGGCGATTTACGCTGACGGTGCCCCTCGATCTGGCCGAGTCGCGCACGGTTGCGTGGGCCGAGCGCCCGGATGGAACGCCGCCGGGCGGCGGGGTGCCGCTGGTGCCGGGGAATTTTTTCTACGAGCTGAAGACCGACCTGCCGCTCGGAGCGCTGGTGCACGGAACGGAGACGACATTCCGGCTTTTCGCGCCGCGCGCCCGGAGCGTCACGCTATGGGTGACCCAGGACCACGAGGCGCCGGGCGAGCCACAATCGTTTGCGCTGGCGCGGCGGCGCGATGCCGACGGCGCGGCGGGGGTCTGGGAAATGGTGCTGAACCGCAACCTCCACGGCTGGTTCTACTGGTATACGATCGACGGGGTGCGCGAGGGCGCCGGGAAGTTCGAGCCGTCGACGCACGTGCTCGACCCCTATGCCCTGGCGACCGTGGGGCGCGACGGCCCGGGGATCGTGCTGGACAGCGCGTGGGTGGGGAGAGGGGACCGCAGTTTCAAGACGCCCGCCTGGCACGATCTCGTGATCGTCGAAGCGCATGTGCGCGACCTGGTGGCGAACGCCCCGATCGACGCCACGCCGGCGGAGCGCCGCGGTTTCACCGGCCTGCGCAAATGGGTCGAACATCCGGAGTTCTACCTGCACTTGCTCGGCGTGAACTGCGTCGAGCTGCAACCGGTGCAGGAGTTCGATAACGTGACGCCCGAAGAATACGGCTGGGGCTACATGACGAACAACTTCTTCGCGCCCGAGAGCAGCTACGCCCTCGCGCCGAAAGCGGCGTCCGGCGTGGTCGAGCTGCAGAGCCTCGTCGCGGCGTTTCACGGGCGCGGCATGGCGGTGCTGTTCGACGTCGTCTATAATCACGTCGGCGTGCCGGCGCACCTGATGTTCATCGACCGGCTCTACTATTTCGAGCAGGACGCCACCGGGCAGCTCGCGAACTGGAGCGGATGCGGCAACGACCTGCGCGCGAGCGCCGCGATGGCGAAGCGGCTCATCATCGACAGTTGCGTGCACCTCATCGAGGCCTACGGCGTCGACGGATTTCGCTTCGATCTCGCGGAGTTGCTCGGGATCGAGGTGCTGCGCGAGATCGAGGCAGCCTTGAAGCGGGTGAAGCCGGACGTGGTGCTCATCGCCGAGCCGTGGAGTTTTCGCGGGCACATCGCGGGGGCGTTGCGCGACACCGGCTGGGCCTCGTGGAACGATGGCTACCGCGACTGCCTGCGCGACTACGTGCGCGGCGCGGCGCCCGCGGACCGGATGGAGTATTTCCTGCGCGGCTCGCCCTGGTATTTCGCGAAGTGGCCGGCGCAGACGGTGAACTACACCGAGTCGCACGACGATCGCGCCTGGCTCGACAACATCACCGAGAATCCCGGCTTCGACGGCTACGCGGCGACGCCGAACGACCGCAGTCGCACGCACCTGATGGCGGCGCTGCTGTTCATGTCGCTCGGGATCCCGATGATTGCGGCGGGGCAGGATTTTCTCCGGTCGAAGCACGGGGTGAACAACACCTACCAGCTCGGCGAGCTCAACGCGCTCGACTACCACCGGCTCTACTCGCACCTCGGCACGCATGGTTATTTCGCGGACTGGATCGCGTTTCGGCGGAGCGATCTCGGGCGGCTCCTGCGCCAGTGGTCGCGACCGAGCGAGGGCTTCTTCCAGTTTTTCCGCCGCCCGGATTCGCCGGCGACGGCCGTGCTCTACAACGCGGACCTGTCGCAGGGTCCGGCGCGGCTGCTGTTTGCCGTCAACCCGACGCGGGGCGACATCACCATTCCCATCGGCGGCGAGGTGGCCGGCAGCGTGCCGGGGGCGTGGGAACAACTCGCCGACCATGAGCGGTTCTTCGCCAGCGAGGCCCACGGCGCGACGCTGCCGGTGCAGGCGGACCTGTTCGTGCCGGCCCTCGGCTGCGGGCTCTGGCTCAGCGATGAGTAGTGCCGCAAGGAACGCGCGGATTATGCCAGTTAATGCACCGCCAAAACCCTTGCATCCGGGCGCGCGGCATGTTCATTCGCATGTCCCCGCGTTCACGCGGGTCCATCTAACTCAGCAATCAACATCAGAACCAAACGGAGAGTCCTAATATGGCAGTAAAAGTCGCAATCAATGGTTTCGGTCGCATCGGTCGCCTCGTGTTCCGCGCCTTGGTGGAACAGGGCTTGCTGGGCACGACGTTCGACGTCGTCGCCGTGGGCGATATCGTTCCCGCCGACAACCTGGCCTACTTGCTGAAATACGACTCCACCCAGGGCCGTTTCAACGGCACGGTTGGTTCCAAGAAGTCCGCCCCGGACAAGGCCGAGGACGATGTGCTCGTCGTCAATGGCAAGGACATCCTGGTCGTTTCCGCCAAGACCCCCGCCGAGCTGCCATGGGCCAAGCTGGGCATCCAACTCGTCATCGAGTCGACCGGCCTCTTCACCGACGCCGCCAAGGACAACCCGAAGGGCGCCTACGGCCATATCGTGGCGGGCGCGAAGAAGGTCATCATCTCCGCTCCGGCGAAGAACGAGGACATCACGATCGTCCTTGGCGTGAACGACGGCAAATACGACGCCGCGAAGCACAACATCATTTCCAACGCGTCCTGCACCACGAACTGCCTCGCGCCGATCGTCCACGTGCTCCTGAAGGAAGGCTTCGGCGTCGAGGAAGGCCTGATGACGACCATCCACTCCTACACCGCCACGCAGAAGACCGTGGACGGCCCGTCGAAGAAGGACTGGAAGGGCGGCCGCTCCGCGGCGATCAACATCATCCCGTCGACGACCGGCGCCGCCAAGGCGACCGCGTTGGTGCTCCCTGAGGTCAAGGGCAAGCTCACCGGGATGTCCTTCCGCGTGCCGACCCCGACCGTGTCGGTCGTCGACCTCACCGTGCGCACCACGAAGGAGACCTCTTACAAGGATATCTGCGCCGCGATGAAGAAGGCCTCCGAAACCTACCTGAAGGGCATCCTCGCCTACACCTCCGACGAGGTGGCCTCGAGCGACTTCATCCACGACAAGAACTCGTCGATCTTCGACGCCGGTTCCGGCATCGAGCTCAACAGCAAGTTCTTCAAGCTCGTGAGCTGGTATGACAACGAGTGGGGCTATTCCAACCGCGTGGTCGACCTCAGCAAGAAGGTCGCCGCCGGCCTGTAATCTTCCTCTGCACCGAACCTCGATCGAACCGCCACGGCGCGGGATGCACGGAGGGAGCCGTTTCCTCCGTGCCGCCTGCGACCGGGCGGCACAGCGGCTTTCGCCATGCCTAAATTCAAGTCCATCCGTGATCTCTCGCTCGCCGGTCAACGCGTCCTCATGCGCGTCGACTTCAACGTCCCGCAGGACAAGGCGACCGGGGCGATCACGAACAACCAACGCATCGTGGCAGCCTTGCCGACGATCAGGTTCGCCATCGAACAGGGCGCCGCGGTCGTCCTCATGTCGCACCTTGGCCGGCCGGATGGGCAAAAGATCGCGAAGTTTTCGCTGAAGCCCGTCGCGGCCGAGCTGGAGAAACTGCTCGGCAAGCCCGTGACGTTTCTCGACGACTGCGTGGGTCCCGCGGTCGAGGCGGCGTGCGCGCCGGGCAAATTGAAGGCCGGCTCGGTCGTGCTGCTCGAAAATCTCCGCTTCCACATCGAGGAGGAGGGCAAGGTGAAGCTCGAGGATGGCACCTCGAAGAAGGCCGATCCCGCCGCGGTCGCGGCGTTTCGCGCCTCGCTGACGAAGCTCGGCGACGTGTTCGTCAACGACGCCTTTGGCACGGCCCATCGCGCGCACTCGTCGATGGTCGGCGTCACGCTGCCGCAAAAAGCGGCGGGGTTCCTGATGGAGGCCGAGCTCAAGGCCTTTGCCGCCGTGCTCGACCATCCGCAGCGGCCGTTGCTGGCGATCCTCGGCGGGGCGAAGATTGCGGACAAGATTCCGCTCATCAAAAACCTCCTCGCCAAGGCCAACGTGATCATCATCGGCGGCGGCATGGCCTACACGTTCAAGAAGGTCATCGACGGGATGGAGATCGGCGCGAGCCTCTTCGACCCCGAGGGGGCGAAGATCGTGCAGCAGCTCGTCGACGACGCCAAGGCGCGCGGCGTGAAACTCGTCTTTCCGGTCGACTACGTGTGCGCCGACAAGTTTGACCCGAACGCCAACACGCAGCCGGCGACCGACGCCACCGGCATTCCCGCCGGCTGGCAGGGCCTTGACGCCGGCCCGAAGTCGATCGAGCTCTACCGCGAGGCCATCCTCGCGGCGAAGACCATCATCTGGAACGGGCCGTCGGGCGTGTTCGAGTTCGAGAAATTCGCCGGGTCCACGAAGGCGATGGCCGCCGCAGTCGCCGAGGCGACCGCGAAGGGCGCGACGACGGTCGTCGGCGGCGGCGACACCGCCACGGCGGCGAAGAAATTCAAGGTCGCTGACAAGGTCACCCACTGCTCCACCGGCGGCGGGGCGAGCCTCGAGTTTTTGGAAGGAAAAGTGCTTCCAGGCGTAGCCTTTCTCGAATCATGAACTCCGTCCCTCCCATGGCCTCCCGCAAGAAACTCATCGCCGGCAACTGGAAGATGAACAAGACGTCGGCCGACGCCGTCGCGCTCGTCCAGGAGCTGGTCGGCGCCATCGGCCGCCAGGTGGACGTCGATGTCGTGGTGTGTCCGCCATTCACGGCACTCGAGGGGGTGGGGAAGGTATTGGAGGGCTCCTCGGTGAAGCTCGGGGCGCAGAACATGCACTTCGAGGCGAACGGCGCCTACACGGGCGAGATTTCCGCCCCGATGCTGCGCGCGCTCTTTGCGACCCACGTCATCCTCGGCCACAGTGAGCGGCGCGCCTACTTCGGCGAGACCGACGCGCTCGTAAACAAGAAGCTTCTCGCCGCGTTGAAGAACCAGCTTCGTCCGATCCTCTGCGTGGGTGAAACGCTCGCCGAACGCGAGGCCGGCACGACGCTCAAGGTTGTGCAGACCCAACTCGAAGCCGGTCTCGACGGCGTGAGCAAGGAGCTCGCGTCGAGCATCATCGTGGCCTACGAGCCGGTTTGGGCCATCGGCACGGGCAAGGTTGCCACGACGGAGCAGGCGCAGGAAGTCCATGGGTTCATCCGCGGGCTGCTCACCAAGCTGTTCGGCGAGGCGCTCGCGATGCGGGTGCGCATCCTCTACGGCGGCTCGATGAAGCCCGCCAACGCCCCCGAGTTGCTCGCACAAAAGGATATCGACGGTGGCCTGATCGGCGGGGCGAGCCTCGAGGCGCGCAGCTTCGTCGACCTCGTCAACGCGGCGGCGGCGAAGTAAGGCCCCGGCCGGCGGGGTGCGTCGCGGTGGCGGTTCGTGATTGCGAGCCGGACGCGGGCAATCCCACCATGCCCCATGCCGGACACGATCATCGTCGAGGGGCTGACCAACGAGGAATTTTTCGAACAGCACGCCCGGCCGGGGAGAGTCGGGCTCATCGGCGGGCCCGAGTTGATCAACCGGTTGATCGGGCGGGCGCAGCGGCACATCGACGTCGCCGGCGAATGGAGCCGGTGGTCGCACGCGTTTATCTTCCAGGGCCGCCGGCACGACGGGCATCACTGGCTCGTCGAGTCGGACCTCGAGATCAAGCGCAAGCACATCCGGCTGGGCGTGCAGGAGAACCGCGTGGCGAAATATTACGACGCCACGAAAACCACCGCGCTGGCGGTGCTCGATTTCAGCCTGACCGCGGAGCAGGAGCGGCGGGTGTTGTCCGGGGCCTTGGAACTGGTGGCCGCGGGCACGCGCTACTCGCTGCGGGAGATCGCCGGCACGGCGTGGGCCCTGCGCCACCCGGCCTGGCGGCCGCGCGAGAATCTGCTCGCCCGCGAGCAGGCGTTTTATTGCTCGGCGTTTGTGCGGCACGTATTTGACGGCGCGGGCATCGATCTCGCCGCCGGCATCGCCGCCAAAAACACCGCACCGGAGGATTTGGCGCGCACGGTGCTGCCGCATCGCAAGTGGCTCATGACCCGGGGGCACGCCCCGGCCAGCCGGGTCCGCGGGCTGGTCAAGCGGGTGCGCGCCAGGCTGCGGCGCGGACGCTGACGCGAGGCGGCCGCTCAGAGCAGGGGCGCGAGGAGGCGGCTGAGCTCCTCGAGCAGGTTGCCGAACGGGTGGAATTTTTTCGCGGGGCGGGGTTTCGATTCGTGGCAGTGACGGGTGAGTTCCAGCGCCCATGCCTTCATGACCTGCACGTCCGCGGCGGTGTGCACGAACACACCGATTTCAAAATTAACGAACAGGCTGCGGAGATCGAAGTTGGCCGACCCGAGGAGCGCCACGCAGTCGTCCACGATCACGGCCTTGCTGTGCAGCATCCCCGGCGCAAAGAGCAGGACGTGCGCGCCGGCCTCGCGCAGTTCCCGGACATAGTGGCGCCGGGCCAGGTCGACCAGCGGGTGGTTCGAGCGGGCGGGAATGATCAGCGTGACATCGGCACCGGAGCGGGCCTTCACCACGAGCGAGCGCAGCAGCACGTCGTCCGGGATGAAGTAGGGCGTGACGATCCAGATGCTGCGGTCGGTGCGCTGGATCATCGCCACGATGCCCTCGTAAAGCGGGTCGCCGGGAACGTCGGGGCCGCTGGCGACGACCTGCAGTTCGGACTCACCGCGGGAGTCGACGACGCTCGCGGGAATCTCCGCGCGAAGGGTCGCGTCGGCCTGACCGGTGGCGAAGCACCAGTCGGCGATGAAGACCTCGTTGAGCAGGGAGGCGGCGGGCCCGGTGACGACGGCACCGAAATCGTGCCAGCGTCTGGGATCGTGGCGCGGACCCATGTATTCGCGGGCGAGATTGTGACCGCCGACGATGGCGGTGCTATGGTCGAAGACGGCGATTTTCCGGTGATTGCGGAGATTGGCCGATCCGCGCGAGGTGAATGGCATCACGGGCAGGAAGCGGCCGACCTCGCCGCCGGCCTCGCGCAGCGGGCGCGCGAAGCCCCGGCTGGTGAACACGGATCCCACGGCGTCGAGCAACAGGCGGACTTTTATGCCTTCCCGCGCCCGTTGGGCGAGCAACTGGACCAGACGGCGGCCGGTGTCGTCGCGGCCGAGGATGAACGTGGTGACATGGATCGTGTGCCGTGCGGCGAGGATGTTTTTTTCGAGCGCGGCGTAGGCGTCCTCCCCGGTGGTGAGAAAGCGAATGGTGTTGCCCGCGACCGGGGGGCCGGCGCCGGCGGAGACAATCGTGTGGGCGATCGGAGCCTGGGCAAAGCGGGCGGGCCTGGCCGCAGCGGCGGGCAAAGCGGGGCGGACGGTGGATTTGCGAGCAGTGACGCGGCGGAGTTTCCGCGTGCCCAGAATCAGGTAAAGCGGGACTCCGACGTAAGGCACCAGGACGATCGAAAGCAACCAGGCGAGGGTGTTGGCCGGGGCGCGCTTTTCGCTCATCAACCGCGCGACCAGGAAAAAAGCGAGGATGAAGCCCCCGATCGAAAAGACGTGGAGCAGGATGCCGTCGGCGACGAGCCGCTCGAAGAGTTCGCGCGGTTTTTCGAGCATGGCGTGGTGCCAGACAAGGGCTGTGGGGAAAAGACGCAAGGCCACTCGAAAAAAACCTTGCCCCCGGTCCAGCGAGTCGAGAACTTCCGCGCTCCTTGTCTGGTAGGATACTCAAGTGGCCAACGAGGGCAGACTGTAAATCTGCTGGCTAACGCCTTCCCTGGTTCGAATCCAGGTCCTACCACCATTCGACTCGCGCCCGTGGGCGTCCGCGGTTGTCACGATTGCATTTCGGCGGGGCTCCGATAAGTGTAAACCGCCATTGCGAGGGGCGGGGCGGAGGGGTTAAATCTCGCCACGGTCGCGCCGGTGGCGCGGCGACGATTTTTCCGATGTCTCGTATCGATCCAGCGCTCAAGGACCTGTTGGTGCGCGAGGCGCACCTGCGGTTGAGCCGTGGGCAGCTGAAGCCGATCTGGGCGGAGAAGGAGGCGGCATTGCGCGCGGTGCAGACCGCGAAGCCGAAGTTCATGCCGCTGTTCGCGAAACGGGCCCGCGCGGAATATGAGGCGCAGGTCGCCGCGGCGCAGCAGATCGTCGACGTCCTGCGCCAGGGCATGAATGTCCTCGACCGGATCGAGCCGCGGTTGAAAAAGCTGATCGAGGAACGGATCGAGGTCATGCTGCGCGAGGAAAACCCCGAATACGTCAAGGCCCTGGCGACACTCAACCAGAAGGAGGACTGGAGCCGTTGCGTCGACCGGTTTGCGCAGAAGATCGACGAGTTCACGCGCTCGTTGGGCAACGTGCGCAACCTGGCCTGTGCGGGATACGTGCCGCATGCGAACACCTATTCCGAGGCCGCGATGCAGGCGTTCCACCTCGCGGGCGAAGCGGCGAAGGCCGTCGACGCCGAGGTCGGGTTTGCGAACAAGATCGCCGACACGCAGGCGCGGATGTTTGTCGACAGCGGCTTCAGCGTGCGGCCGCTGCCCCGGCTGCAACCCACCAACTATGCGGCATGGGTGGCACGGATCAGTGCACTGCCGCTGGCCGACGCGCAGGTCCAGTTCGACCTCCTGTTCGAGGAGACCAAGCGGCTTTACGACGCCGGCATCCCGCAACTGCGGGATCACGCGCAGGGCGTCGACGAAATCCAGGTCTCCGGGGTCCGGAATTTTCTACTGCAGCGCTGGGAGCAGTTCCGGGCGGAGGTGGGCCCGGAGGTCTTCGCCGGCGACACGGAAAAAAGCGTGGCGGACACCGAGGAAATGCTGCTGGGCGCCGCGCAGGCTGCGACGCCCGTGGCGCGCCCGTAGGCCGGTCAGACGAGTCCGGCCTCGCGAAAACTGTAGAAACCACGGGCGAGCGGATCGGCCCCGACGCGGCCGACGATCACGTGGTCCAGCAGGGCGATGTCGACGGCGCGGGCGGCCTCGCGCAGCTGTCGCGTCACCTGCAAGTCCGCCGCGCTGGGCGCCGGATCGCCGCTCGGGTGGTTGTGCACGCACACGACCGCGGCCGCCGATTCGCGGATGGCGGCGCGGAAGACCTCGCGCGGGTGGGCGAGGGCGGCGGTGGCCGTGCCGGAGGTGATCTCGACGCGCTTCACCAGGCGGTTTTTCCGATTGAGACACAGCACCCAGAATTTTTCGACCTCGAGCCCGGAGGCGATGGGTTGAAAATACGCGGCCACGAGGTCGGCGCGACCCAGCAGCGGGGCGTCCCCGGCCTGCTGGCCGATGACGCGACGGGCAATTTCCATCACGGTCACAAGCTGGAGGGCCTTGACGCGCCCGATGCCCTTCAGCTTTTGGAAATCCGCGGCGCGCCAGGCGATCAGGCCGGCGAGCGAGCCCGCCTCGACGATGAGGCGGGACGCGAGCGTGAGCACATCCTGTCCGCGGGTGCCGCTGCGCAGGAGCATGGCGAGCAACTCGGTGTCGCTCAACGCCGTGGCGCCGAATTTTTCCAGGCGCTCCTGGGGGCGTTCGCCGATCGCCGTTTCGCGGAGACGGTTGGGCGTCGGATACTCGGGGGCGTCGGGCACGGGATTGCATTGAACGGATTTCCGGCGACTGCCAGTCTTCTCTGTCGCAAAGGGGCGCTCGATGAGCGCGATCCGCCGGGCAAAATGCGTTCCGCGGTCGGGCTTTTCCCTCATGCCATGGCCATGAATTTCTATTCCCAACGGCATGATTTGCGCTTTAGCGTGGCGCCATGCTTCTCGTGCCGCCCCTCCGAGTCGTAGGTTGCTGGGCTGGGCTGGCGGCAGGATGGACGATGGGTTTGATGTGGAGCGGTTGTGCCTTACCCCCATCCACGCACCGGGCATTGCAACCGGTGACCGCGGAACTGTCGCCGAAACCCGACCTCGTGAGCCCGCGCGATGCATGGCGGCTCGCCGAGATGTATGTTGCAAGTCACCCCGGCAGCGAGGTCGTGGTGGGGAGCGGCGACTCGATGCTTCCGCTTTACCGCGATCGCACGGTTTTAGTGGTGCAGCCGGTGGCGACGTCACAGTTGCGCCGCGGCATGACGGTCGTGTTCATCGGCGACCGGGGCCGCCCGGTGGCCCACGTGTTGATCGAGAGAACCGCGCGCGGCTGGCGGGCGATCGGTCTTGGAAATCGCGAGGCGGACAACACGCGGGTCCGCTACGGCAATCTAATCGGGCTGGTGGTGAAGGCCTACGCGCCAGCGAAACCGGCCGGCGCGCCGCGACTGGCGGCGACCGGCGCGACCGAGGGAAGGCCGGCCAACGACGCGCTGGCTTTCGCCTCGCTCGCCGCGATCCGCGGCGCGTCGGGCGGTCAGTAGCGCTTGACGTAGCCGTTGCGACGGAGCCGCTCGAGCCAGCGATCCTCACTCGCATGGGACATCTGCGAGGCGAGGATGCGCTCGATCTGGTCGCGCACGTCGTCGATCGGCTGGATGCCGGCATACTTGCGATCCTCGGCGTAAAGAATGAACGCGCCCTCGGGCAGAATGATGGGGGCCGTGGCCTCGCCCTTCTTTAGCGCGAAGAGCGGCTCGCTGTAGGCGGGCTGAAGATCGGAGCGTTTCATCCAGCCCCAGTCGCCGCCCTTGGAGCGGCGGCCGTCGCGGCTGAATTCCTTCGCGAGGTCCTCGAATTTTTCCCCGGCGTGGAACCGTGCGATGACCACGTCGGCCTCGGCCTTGAGCTGGGCATCGGTTTCGCCGTCGGTGCGCGTGAGCTGAATCATGCGCAGTTTCGCGCGATCTTCCTCGTAAAACTGGTCCTTGTTCTCGTTGTAGAACGTTTCGATGCGAACCGGGCTCACGATGCTCGCCGACTTCTGCTGCTGCCCCTGCATGTAGTGATAGATGATTTCCTCCTCGGTCTCCTTCCGATACTCGCGGATGGTCGTGCCGCGGGCCCGGAGATAGGCGAGGAACTTGGAGCGGTCGTTGTCGAACTGCTCGGACTCGACCCGCGCAATCTCGGCGTCGATATAGGTGTCGGGGATGTGGCGTTCTTGATCGCCGTCCTTCTTTTTCCTGAATTCCTTGATGATTAAAACCTTGTCGATGAGGTCCTGAATGACCTGATCCTGCAGGTTGGCGATCTTCTGTTCCAAGTCCTTCTGGCTGGTAGCGGAACTCTGCATCTGCGGCAGCAGCGGCATGACCACCCGGTTGACGTCGGCGACGGTGATGATCTTGTCCTCGGCCACGGCGACGATGCCGTTGGCGAACCGGAGATTCATGTCGTCCGCGGCGCTGACCGCGGGATTCGACGACGCCGACTGAGCGAAGACGGCACGACCGGCGGTGGCGAGGAAAAGGAGCAATGCGTGACTGCGGCGGAACGTCATGGATTCGGCAGATTGTTCAAGAATGAGATAATTTCCCTTAACCGTAGGAGGGGCTTGGGGGCGGTCAACCTTGGAAACCGGGTGCCGACCTGCACCCAGTCATCGCGGCGGCCGCTGCTGCGGAGACACTTCAGGCGGTTGTTCCCGGTTTCGACGGAAACGATCCCTTTTTGTTCCGCGCGGACCCGGATTTCGGTCACCAACAGCAGCGCCTTCACCTCTTCGCCAAATTTTCCAAAACGATCGCGCAGATCGGCCTCGATCTGCTTCAGCGCGGGGAGCGCGTCGGCCATCGCGAGCTTGCGGTAGAAATCGATGCGCAGGCGCGTTTCGCCGAGATAGGTTGACGGGATGCGGGCCTGGATCCTGGCGACCTCGCCGCCCGCGGCGTCGTCCTCGGCGTCCTTCAGCGCCGTATAGCCGTCGACGTGGCGCCCGCGCACGGCGCCCGGGTCGGCGCCGGAGCCGTCGCCGACGAAGACGAAATCGAGTTTAACGTTGGCCCGGATCGCGGCGGCGGTCTTTTCGCCCTTGAGCCGGGCGACGGACTGGCGGAGCAACTGGCAGTAAAGTTCGAAGCCGACGCCGACAATATGGCCGCTTTGCTCGGCGCCGAGGAGATTGCCGGCGCCGCGCAGCTCGAGGTCGCGCATCGCGATCCGGAAACCGGCGCCGAGCTGATTGTGCTGGCGCATCGCCGTCAGCCGCTGGCGCGCGATCTCGAGCAGCCGGGTATGACGGTGCAGCAGGAGGTAGGCATAGGCCTGGTGCTTGAAACGGCCGACCCGCCCGCGGAGCTGGTAGAGCTGCGAAAGGCCGAAACGGTCCGCGCCCTCGATCAGGATCGTGTTGCAGTTCGGGATATCGAGGCCGCTCTCGATGATCGTGGTGCAGACGAGCACCCGATAGCGACCGGCCACGAACTCGGTCATCACGCGCTCCAGCTCGCCCGCCTCCATCTGGCCGTGCCCGACGCCGATGCTGAGGCCGGGCAGCAATTCGCGCAGGCGCGCGGCGACGAGCTCGATCGTATCGACCCGGTTGTGCAGGTAGAACACCTGGCCGCCGCGGCGGATTTCGTAGTGCACGGCGTCGAGGACGACCTTTTCATCGTAGGTTTTTACCACCGTCTGGATCGGGTGGCGGTTGGTGGGCGCGGTCTCGATCACGCTGAGGTCGCGGGCACCGGTGAGCGCGAGGTAAAGCGTGCGGGGGATGGGCGTGGCGCTCATCGAGAGCACGTCGACCGTGGCGCGCATCCGCTTGAAGACTTCCTTGTGCTTCACGCCGAACCGCTGTTCCTCGTCGATGACGACGAGCCCGAGCTCCCGGAACTTCACGTCGGCCTGGAGCAGCCGGTGCGTGCCGATGAGGAGATCAACCTGACCCTGGGTCGTGGCCTCGAGGATTTTCTTCTGTTCGGCGCGCGAGCGAAACCGGCTGAGCATCTCCACGGCGATCGGGTAGCCGGCCATCCGCTCGCGAAAGGTGTTCAAGTGCTGCTGCGCCAGCACGGTCGTGGGCACCAACAGCGCGACCTGCCGGCCACCCTGGATGGCCTTGAACGCGGCGCGCAACGCGACCTCCGTCTTGCCGAAGCCGACGTCGCCGCAGATGAGTCGGTCCATGGGCCGGGTGCGCTCCATGTCGGCCTTCGTCTCGGCGATGGCGCGGAGCTGGTCGCGGGTCTCGGTGAATGGGAAGGACGCCTCGAACTCCTTCTGCCAGGTCGTGTCCGGCGGGAACGCGTGGCCGGGCTCCGCCTCGCGCGCGGCATGGATCCGGAGCAGTTCGGCGGCGAGATCCATCGTCGCGCGCTCGGCGGACTGGCGGGCTTTTTCCCAGCGACCGGAGCCGATCCGGCCGAGTTGCGGCCGCGTCTTGCTCAGGCCGACGTAGCGGCTGATGAGATGCGATTCCTGCAACGGCACGTGCAGGGTCACCTGGCCGTCGAACTCGAGCGAAATGACTTCCCGCACGCCCTGCGCCGTGTCGAGCTTGGTGAGCCCGTGGTAGAGCGCGATGCCGTGCTGGAGGTGGACCACGAAATCGCCTTCCACCAGCTCGGAGAAATCGAGCAGCTGGTCGATTTGCGCGCGCTGGGCGACCGCCCGTTGATGGAGCGCGGGGCGACGCTGGCGCTGCCGGCCGAAGATCTCCGTCTCGGTGACGACGACGAGGCCGGCGGCAGCGGGTTTTTCGCCCGCGAGGCGCGCCACGCCGCGATAGGTCACCCGAAACCCCTCGTTCAGCGTTCCCCGGAGGAAACGTGGCTTGACCACGGCCAGCCGGTCGTTCTCGGCGAGGATTTCTCGGACCCGTTGTTCCTCGCCTTCCTTGGACACGACGAAGGCGACGTCATAGTCCGCTTTCCGCCACGCCGCGACCTGAAGCAAAAATTTCCGCCGGGCGTCGTCCTCCACCTGAAGCCGCTCGTGGGCGACCAGCGTGTCTCCGGGATAACTGCGATGATGAGCCAGACTCTCGGTGTCCCAGGTCGATTCGCTGGCGCCGGTTTCGAACACGGCGCTCGCCTCGTCGAGATCGCTCACCCCGAAGGCGGCGGCGCATTTCTCGAGCAGCGGGGTGAGTCCGTTGCCGCCGGATTCGGCCGGGAAAACCTCGCGGGCAAAGGCGCCGAATTCATCCTCGAGGGAGGCGGGCTCGATCAGCACGAGTCGCGTGGCGGTCGACAGATAATCGGCGAGTCCGGTCTTCGACGGGTCGAGTTTTACGCGGGGCGACGCCGCGAGGGCGATGCTCGCGACCGCGGCGCCGGAGCGTTGGGTGACCGGGTCGATCTCGCGGATTTCCTCGATCTCGTCGCCAAAGAAATCGAGCCGGTAAGGCGTGCTGGCCGTGACCGGATAGACGTCGATAATGCCGCCGCGGATGGCATAGTGGCCGGGCGCCTCGCAGACGGCCTCCGAGTCGTAGTCGAGTTTCTGCAGTTGCTCGAGCAGGCCGTGGAACGATTGCGGCCGGCCACGGGCGAGGATGAGCTCGCGTGTCGCGAATTCCTCCAGCGCCGGGACCGGCTGCAGCAACGCCGCCGGCGTGGTGACCACGATCAACGCATCGGGCGCGGAGGTGAATGCGCGGGTGGCGCGGAGGCGCGAGAGCACGGTCAGGCGGTCGCTGGAGGCGGCGAAGGCTTCGCGCAAGTCGCGGTTGTCGGGCATCGACTCCGGAAAGACCAGGGTCTGGCGAGGGCGTGGGTCGCGCGAGGCCCCGAGGAAAAATGCGACGTCTTCCGCGAGGTGCTCGGCCGTCCGGAGATCGTTCGCGACCACCAGCCAGACGGGCGCCGGGTGGGCGCGACAAAGTTCCGCGACTACCGCGCCACGAGCGGGCGGGCAGACGCCGGTCAGGTTGTGACGGGCGAGGGTGGGCAAAGACACCGGGAAGGGGAAAAGGAGGAAACCAGGAAGCCGGGAAGAGCAAACCCGATGTGCGCAGCCCGATCCCGGCGGGGCGATGCCGGCACGGCGCTCCGTGCCCGGGAGGATGCCGCGCTACGGCTGGCCGGCCGCCAGCGCCGCCAGCGCGACGTGGGCGGCGGCCTCCTCGGCGAGTTTTTTCGACGTGCCGCGACCGGTGCCCAGCGGGCGGTCGACGAGAAACACGGCGACCTCGTATTCCCTGGCATGATCCTCACCGACGGTGCGCACGACTTCGTAGCGCAGGGCGTCGTTGCCGTGGAGCGGTTGCACGCGTTCCTGCAGGCGGCCCTTGGGGTTGTCCGCTTCCTCGGTGGAGGCAAGGCGCGCCGTGAGATCGCCGTAGACGCCCATGATGACGCGGCGGGCCGTCGGGAGATCGCTGTCGAGATAGATGGCACCGACGATGGCTTCGAACGCGTCGCCGAGCACGGACAGCCGGTCGCGTCCGCCGGTCTTGGCCTCACTTTTGCCGAGACGAAGGCACGACTCGGCGCCGATTTCCCGGGCGAGCCCGGCCAGAAAGGCCCGGTTCACCAGCAACGCACGGCGTTTGCTCAGCAAACCCTCACGATCGTCGGGGAACAGGCGAAACAGGGCGTCGGCCAGCAGGATTTGCAGGACGGCATCGCCGAGGAATTCCAGCCGCTGGTTGTTCCCGGCCTCCGGATGCTCGGCGGCGAAGGAGGGGTGCGTCACTGCGCATTCGAGCAGCGACGGGTCGCGAAACGCATAGGCGAGACGCGCCTGAAGCAGTTGACGGGCGTCAGTCATGACGAGGCGCTCGTGTAGCGGCGAAGGCCCCGGTAGAAAACGAAGATCGCGACGCCAAACCAGCCGATTGCGATCGCGATGAGCCATCCGACCCAGCGCAGGTTGAAACCGTGGATGATGGCTTGCGCCGGAGCGTTGCTCACGACGACGGTCGGCAGCAACCAGACGAAGAGGAACCGGGCGACGCCGCGGAAGGCTTCGCGGGGCAGGCGGGAAAACTCGGTCAGCGTGAAGTAGCCGCCCTCGATGCCTTGCGCACTCGTGAGCCAGAACGCGGCCGACATCGAGATCACGAGGATGCTGTAGTGGATGACCAGGCCGCACAGCACCATGAAGACGTAAAGCGCCACATCGGCGAGGCCCGGGTGCAGGTCGAGTTTGTGCGCGGAATAGAGCACGACCCCGCCGGCGACGAGGGAATTGAGCAGACCGTCCGGGTCGAGCTTCCGCGTCGAGGCCATGAACAGGATGTTGCCCGGCTGGGCGAGGAAGAAGTCGAAGTTGCCCGTGCGGACGTTGCGGCCCATTTCAAACAGGCTGCTCCAGAAAAAGCCCATGAGAAACCGCTGGATGAGCATCGCGGTGCCGACGAGCAGCATCATCTCGTATTTGCTCCAGCCCGCGACCGAGGTCGTGTGATCGTAGATGACGGAAATGAGCAGGAGGTTCACGCTCATCCAGAAAAACTCGACGAGCGACCACACGATGAAGTCGCCGCGGAACATCAGGGTCCGCACGACCGAGTAGCGGGCGCAGGCGAGCCAGATTTCGAGATGACGCAGCATGCGAGGGAAAGCCCGGGTTCAGCCGCCCACGGCCGTGTGGCGCCGGAGGCCGCGGACCCAGAGCGTTTGGGCGATGGCAAGGAGCACGAGCACCCAGCAGGCCTCGAGGCCGATGCCGCGGAGGATGACATGCGGGTCATTGAGGCGGCCGGTGATGATGGCGCCGGGAAAATACATCTGGTAATAGAACGGCAGGAACTGCGCGCCGTGGAAAACCCAGGCCGGGAGCAGGTCGAGCGGAAACATCTGGCCGCCCAGCACCGACTCGACCGCCATCGAGAGGATGACGAAGCCCTGGATTTCCAAAAACCAGAACGTCAGCAGCCCGAAGCAATACGCGATGCTGAACTGGAGCAGCGCCGAGAGCGCGAGCGCCGGCACGCCGAGCGCCAGCCGCCACCATTCGTGGGGAAACGCCAAATAGCCCCGGATCGCCGGGAAGGCGAGCAGGAGAGGCACGAGGATGAGCGCGCCGGAGACCAGCCGCGCGGCGAGAAAAATACTGAACCGGTAGACGAAATAATTGATCGGCTTCAACAGGAACTGGTTGATGAGCCCGTTGCGGATTTCCTCGCTGATCTGGTAATCTTCGTTGAACGCGCCGATGAAGAACTGGAGGACGAGCAGCACCACGAAATAGGTGAGGGTGGGCCCCAGGGCGAAGCCGCCGATGTTCGGCGTGGCCGCGAACGCGGCGCCCCAGAGGATGAACACGACCGCGAGGTGGAACAGCGAGAAAAAACCGCGCACGGCGAAGTTCCACCGGTAAACGATATTGCTCTGCAGTCCGATGAGGAACGCGTGCCGGTATTTGTGGAACGAGGCGAGCATGCCGGAATTTTGGATCTTACACGACGGAATGGAGCGAACGGAGAAACGCGAGCCGGCTCACCCCGTTATTTCCGCTGTCATCTCCCAAGGGATTCAAGCGATGAGCCCGAAACGTTCGATCACTTCCTTCGCCAGGCTGCGGTAGGCGACGGCGCCGACCCCGAACGGGTCGTAGGCAAAGATCGGCTTGCCGAAACTCGGCGCCTCGCTCAGGCGGACCGTGCGCGGGATGACGGTGTGGAAAATCTTGTCGGGCAGGTGTTGCTTCACCTCGTCGACCACCTGCTTCGCCAGGTTGGTGCGCGAATCGAACATCGTCATGACGACGCCGCCCAGATTGAGGCCGTCGTTGATATGGGCGTTCTTCAGCCGGTCGACATTGCGGAGAATCTGCCCGAGGCCCTCGAGTGCCATGTATTCGCACTGGAGCGTGATGAGGAGCTGGTCGGCGGCCGCGAGACTGTTCATCGAGAGCATCCCGAGCGCGGGCGGGCAGTCGATGATGATGGCGCGGTAGCCGTTCGAGGCGCGCACGGGCGCGAGCACGCCGCGGAGCTTCATCAGGTAGTTCTCCATCTGGGAGAGCTCGATCTCGGCGGCCGCGAGGTCCTCCTCGCTGGGGATGAGCGCGAGGTGTTCGTAGGCCGTCGGCGTGATCATCTCGAGCGCCGAACCCTCGCCGCGAATCGGGCCATAGAGGCTCTTGCCCGCCTGCTTCTCGATGCCGACGGCGCTCGTGGCGTTGGCCTGCGGGTCGAGGTCGATGAGGAGGGTGTGGACTTTTTTCTCGGCCAGCGCGGCGGCGAGGTTGACGGCCGTGGTGGTTTTGCCGACGCCACCCTTCTGGTTGGCGATGGTGAAGACAGTGGTGGGCATGAGCGCGACTCCATGGCTAAGGGCGAAAGGCAGGGGGCCGCAAGCGTCGTGTCGCGGCGGGCGCATTTCGGCGCTTGCGCGCGAATTTCTTTTGCTGCAAGTTCCGCCGCTCTTGGGGTATGGCGCGGTAGCCAAGTGGTAAGGCCGAGCTCTGCAAAAGCTCTATGCGCCGGTTCAATTCCGGCCCGCGCCTCCAAGAAACAACTGCGTGTGCAGTAGGTGGTTTGGAGTCGCGGGTCGCAAACGGACACCAAAACGGACACCAAAAACACGACTCTGCGAGAACTTGGCGTAACCCGGACTAACGCTCCGGCTGCCCGCTAACGCTCCGGAAGGGGTTCATCTATCGTCGCGGCTGCGTTCAAAACATGAAAACACGCTACCGCCTAACGCGCCGGGGCGGCCGGGGAGACACGCTCTACTGCGTGGACTCCGTGACCGGCCGGCGCACCAGCCTGAACACCGCGGATGTGGACGCCGCGGAACAGGTCGTCCTCGCGAAGAACCAGGCCGAGCGCCAGCCGGCGCTGAACCTCCAGATCGCGAGGGCCTACCTGTCGGGCACCGACAGCGGCGCCACGACCCGGACCTGGCGCGACGCGGTCGAGTCGCTCACCGCGACCAAGCAGGGAGGGAATCAGAAACGCTGGCGAACGGTGCTCAAGGACAAGGCGCTCGCCCCGCTGTGGCCGCAGGTGCTCATTGAAACCAAGGGCGAATCGTTGCTGAAGATGATCCAGGTCGGCTGCGTATCGACCAACATCTATCTCCGGCGGCTGCACAACTTCTGCTGCGACATGAGCTGGCTGCCATGGCCGATCATCCCGAAGCGGCAGTGGCCGAGGATTCGTTTCAAGGAGAAGCGCGCGATCACGAGCGAGGAGCACGGTCGGATCGTCGGGCGCGAGAAAAATCCGGAGCGGAAGGCGTTCTACCAGCTCGCGTGGCATCTTGGGGCGTCGCAGTCCGACCTCGCTCACCTGCAGGCCGAGGACGTCGATTGGACGGCGAGGATCATCTGCTTTGTCCGCATGAAGACGGCGTGGCGCGGCCAGCAGCCGCCGCAGATTCGATTCGGCGGGGAGGTGGAGGCGATCCTCGCAAACCTGCCAAAAACCGGGCCGCTGTTCCCGTATCTGCGTAACGTCGAACCCGGACACCGTGCGACCGAATTCCGGCAGCGCTGTCTCGGACTCGGCATCCGGGGCGTCACCCTGCACAGCTATCGCTATGCGTGGGCCGAACGGGCGAAAACCGTCGGCTACCCCGAACGCTTCGCCCAGCTCGCGCTCGGCCATAACAGCAAGGCGGTCCACCGCGCCTATGCCCGCAAGGCGCAGGTGACCCTGCCTCCGCTCGAGGACTACGAGAAGAACGCCCGCCAGGCGCCGGTCATCCCGCTGCCCCTGCCGGCGGCGGGTTGAGCCTCTGCCGACGCTACGAGCGGCCGATTTCCCCGGGCGGTCCGAGTTCGGGGAAAAGCGGGCCGCGGGCCTTCTTGTGCCGATTCTTTTCCCGCCAGTGCTCGCTCAGGGCGTGCGTGGCGCGCGCGAGCCATGCGCGGTCTTGCGCGTGGTCCAGCAGCTCCACCGTTGCGAAATACTTCACGCTGTTCGGTTGCGGGCTGCCGAGCGGTTTGAGGAGCCGCGCGCTGACGAGGACCGGAACGTCATGGGGCTGGCAGTTGAGCAGCCATGCCGCCTGCTCGGCGGTGAGGCGCGCGGGAGGCTGCCCAAGCAGCCCGAGAAAGCGATGCTGGTCATCCCGCATGCTGGCGAATCGATGGAGCGGATTGAGTCACGCTCCAAAGCATAGCCTCGTCCTCCTCCGTTCCAAGCGGAAGCGAGCCTTGGGAAGGCGAATTCGAGCAATCCGGCGGCAAAACGTCCCATTAGAAATCGCGTTCGAGAACTTCGACGGGAGCACTTCCCGCGGTCAATGAAGGCCGTTGTCGGGCGTTTCGGGCGCTCCACGTCACCCCTAACGTTCGGCGCGATCGTGCCGCTAAACGACTACTACAATGCCGCAATCGCGCAACTATTCGGCCATCATGCCGGCCGCGGGGGAATTAGGTCTCTTCATAACTCGATCCGGCGACACGCGGGGGACGCAACTTCGGCTGGATCGCCCTCAGCGAATATTTCCGCACGAGGCATCGAGCCCTGGCGAAGGAAGCTACCCGCAGCCGGATTCCCATGAAAACACCGGCGGGACCGCGTCCGCGTGATGCTGCACCGCGTGACGCCACGCCTTGAGACGTGCCGCGGTTACAATGGATTTCGTGTGGTCAACCGCGTGTCATGCAGAGCCAGATGGACCGCGCATCTCGTCGGCCGGACGAGAACTCGTCCTAGCCTCAAACGTTAATCGTCGCCGCGCAGAGGCAAACCTGGAAAACTGCAGGATTTATTCTCGGCCGGCCGCCGGACGGCGCGCGGCAAACAACGTGCGGCCGACGCCCACCACAAGGGGCGCCCAGCGTAGCAGCAAGCGGGTGCGCCGGCGTCGACGTCGAAAAGGTCGCGCCAGCAGCCAGCCGAGTGGCAGCGCCGCGAACCTGACGAACGGTGACCACCGCCGCCACCGGGCCAGGGCCCGATCGAGCCAGGCAAACGGCAGCGCCACCCGGGCGGCCGCCGCCACGCATTGCGCGCGCCGCCTTCCGACCTGCCGGCGGAGCGCCGTCTTGTTCCCGGCGAGCGTCCTCAGTTCTTCAAGGGGAAACATGCGCGGTCCTCGGCGAGCTCCTGTAGCGTCGCCGCGAACGGCGGCGGTTGGCGCGCGAGATAACGGCGGAAGGCGAAGACAATCGCCACCAGCGCCCCGGTATAGAGCGCCGCGAGCCCGCCGAGCACGGTGAGCCGGGCGCTCTCCCAGAAAAGATAAACGAACGTCAGGCTGGCGAACGTGATCGCCATCATGCCCGTGAAGACCGCCGCGCTGATCCAGAAGAAGATCTGGATCAGGCGGAATTTTTCCTCCTGCAGCTCGACGGAAAGCAGATCGATCCGTTCCTGGACACTGGCAAGGAGACCGGCGCCGAGGGTGTGGAGCGATTCGACGAAGCCTCCCGCCGGCGGCGATTCCTGTTCCATGGTTGTGCCGGATTAGGACTGGTTGCGGCGCCCGACCAGCACTCCAACGAGCAGGCCCACGCCGGCGGCGATGGCCAGCGATTGGTAGGGATTCGCGCGGATTGCGGTGTCGGTGTATTTGGCCCCGGCGACGACTTTTTTCTTCGCGCCGGAGTAGATTTCGGAAAATCGTTCCTGCGCGGCATCGAATCGTGCGCGCAGCGCGCCGACGGTTTCGTCGCTGTGCTCGCCGGCGCCACTGCCCATCATTTGTTCGGCCTCGGAAACGAGGGTGCGGAGATCGTGCAGGAGAGAGTCGGAGTTCTGGGCGGTGGTGGCGGTGTTGTTTTTCATAGGAACTGGTTTTGGTTGCGAAGTGCGCGGTGAATCTGATGGCGTCGGCGAATCGCCGGCTGGATCTTACCGCGGGCCAAGGGTAGCAGTGGCGCCGGTCCGCCGCTATGGGGTGTTCAGCGAACACGCATCGGTCTCTCGCCGGTCACGTCGGCCAATACGCGATGAAAAATAACGTGAGCTGGTGGGCTGGGAAGGGATACCGAGGTTCCCGCTCGTTTCACCAAAGTTCGGACGAGGCGAAATATTCGGGGTCTCCGGCGTCGGCGAGGAATGTTATAGGGAACGAACGCGCAGTCGTCTGCCAGATCGGCCGCGCCGGCCAGCGGGCCTGTCTACACCCCATATCGCCGGGTCATGGACGGGAGTAAGCTGCCATCATGATAACTAGAAGTCTTCGCGTCCTCGAAATCTTTATCGGCAGCTCATTGACGCTTTGGGCCTTTATGACGAGCGCCTCTTTCGGCCAGAACGTCTCGGCGAAACGGCAGCCCCTCCTCTCAGCACCCTCCGCCGTGACGGACGACTACGACTATTATCCCGATTTCGGTTTCTACTATAGTAGCAACCGCCGCCAATATGTTTATCAACAAGGCAACTTGTGGGTGGCCCGGGCGGGCATGCCGCACGTTCCGGCGGAAGCATTGTTGAATTCACCTTCGGTGCGTTTGGATTTTCACGATGCCCCGTCGCTGCCTCACGAGACGATCAATACAGGCACCCGGAAAAATCGACCGCGACTGGGGAGCGGTCACGCCGGTGCCCCGGAGCAGACGGATGGATGGGACCACGATGGCAGCCCCGACCGGGTCACGAGAAGCCACTGATAAAGCGGTCAAGTGCAATACTGGCGGGCAGGGAGGAGATCGCCGTGCGGCGAGATGTGAAACCTGTGCCGTTCGACCTGCCCGCAAGTATGTGCGGGGCGTCCTTCGCTTATCGTTGCCAACGAATGCAAAACCGCGAGGAGTCGGGCGCGGCGACGAAGAAAGTGCATGCCTCCTGGTGATCGAAAGACTTCGGCGCGTGCGCCGGGGCGGGCAATGTAACAAACCGCGGAAGCGGTTCAGCGCGCCGGGCGACGGCGGCGCCAAAAGACGAGACCGAGGGCGGCAACCGCCGCGATGATTGCGGAAGTTGCGGGCTCGGGGATGGCGCTCGCGCTGACGTTGTCCCAGTAAACGGCGTAGCCGGGCGTCTCGCCGAAATTGTAGCCCTGGACCATGGCGCTCATAAGATCGTTGCCCGCGGTCGTGGAGTTGGTGAGGAGAAGACTGCCGTCGATGAAGTATTCGAACGAGGTGCCTGTCGATGTCTCCGAGAGCGTGTGCCACGCGTCGAAGGCAAAGCCGGCGGGCACGCCGAGATTGAACCAGTTGCCGGTGTTGCCGTCGAACGCCACGAAGCGGAACGAGCGGTCGGCCGCGGCGGCGTTGAGGGTGTCGGTGGGGCTCGCGTTGGTGAATCCGAGGATCGCATAGTCGCCGCCGCCAGGAGTGGCGCCCGTGTGACCCCAGAGATCGCTGCTCACGAGCGCACCCGTCACCGTGTCAAAGTCGGACGAAACATAGACCTGCGTGCTGAGCGTCCATTCGCCGGTGATGCCGCCGGGGCGCTGGAGGCCCTGCGTGTTGTAGAACGCGCTGCTGAAGGTGATGTCGCGGTTGGCAGTGCTACCGCTCTGATCGATGGTGAGTTGCAGGCGGCTATCGCCGTCGAAGATCACCGACGCGAAGCCGGCGGGGGCGTAGCGGTTTGCCACCCATGCCGGGTCGATGGTGTTGAAGGTATCGACAAACTGCGCCAAGGCGGCACCGGGGACGGCGGTGATGGCCAAGGCGGCGACGAGAGTGGTGGTGAGTTTCATATGTGGTCTTTCCTGGCGAAATGCGGAGGTGCGAATTGGCGCCCGGATGGGGCACTCCGCGTTACGCCTGGAGGAAGGTCGTTCTCGTCGTGCCCACTACTTTTCGTCGCCTGAGGATAGGCGAGAAGCCGTGCCGGCGATATGGGTCGTAACCCGCAGGCAAGCCCTCACTCCATGACTGTTGGAAGCGGCGGGCGGATTTCAAAAACGCCCGCGGCTTTGCCTGCGGCACGCGGAGCCTTGTCGCGAGGGCGGTCCTACGTCCGAGACGACATGACTTGGTGGTGTGGAGGAGCGGGGCGAAAACCGCCCGCATGCTTCGCTCCGCTCGCCGGCGAGCGATGAATCAATATGCCGCAACCAGCTCAGCACGCCGCGCGACGGCGCCGCCAGAAGGCAAGACCGAGGGCACCACCTCCGGCGAGGAACGCGTAAGTGGCGGGCTCGGGGACGGCGCTCGGGATGCTGACGACATTGTTGCCACCGATCGTCACGGCGCCGGTTTGGGCCAACAGTCGGCCGTCCAAAGTTGCGTTGGCGCCAAAGGTAATGTCCGAAAGGGCGATAACAGTTCCGCTGAAGGAAGTGCTGGCGCCGATCGTCGCGGAACTCCCGACCTGCCAGAAGACGTTGGCGGCATTTGCGGAATTGATAAGCGAGATGTTCTGCGTCGTCGTGAGGGTGGACCCGGCCTGGAAAATCCAGACAGCGTTTGGATCGCCCCCGGCGTCGAGCGTCAGATTTGCGATGGTGATCGAAAACGAGGAGGGGTCGTTGTAAACGCCGGGCCCCAAGGTTAGCCCTCCGAGTTCGGAGATCGCGGCGTAAATGTGGGTGGGGGTTTGCCCGGCAGCACTGGTATATGCGGTGGCCAGGTCATTTTGCGCAGCCTGCGTGAAAGAATCGGATCCGTGATTCGCCCCCGTGACGAAATCAAAGGCGCTCCCACCTGAGATGACTCCGGTCGCCCCAATATCTCCGGTGATCGTCGTGGTGTGCGCCGTCGCGATGGAGACGGTCATCGTCGCGCCCGCCACCGCCGCGAAGTTTGCCGCAGCGCCGAGGTCAACCACCACCTGGGCCCCAGCCTGCGACGGCCAGACGGCGAGTGCGAAAACGGCTAACCGGAGCGGAAGTTTGTATTTCACGTTGAAAATGGCTGTGGGGTGGTTGGGCCGGCGAGCGAGGGCGATCGTGGACGGTCAAAATACTAGCCGGGATGTGCGCCGCACCCTAGTGGGTGATGACCTACCTCACCGGATTCCGAGTCACTCTCCGCTCTGCGCAGCGCCGGGGAGGAACGAGAAAAAGAAAGAGCCCGTGTGAAACGGACTCTGTATTCCTGGTGGCCGCGGTGAAATCGTGGCGCTATCAGGAGGCGTCGACTGGCGGGGCGAATTGACGACCGGGCGGCCGGCGACGATCAGGATGTGGAACTTGCCTTGACCTTGTCATAGGCGGCCTGCGTGCGCTTCCATGCGTTGACGGCTTGTTGTTTCGTGTCATCCCACGTGTCCGCCGTGCCGGAACGCAGTTCGATCAACTTGGATTTCAAATAGGCTCGAGCCTCGTTGAATTCCTTGACGGCGCTGGCCTGTTCCCTCGCGGCGGCGTCCGGCAAACCGGTGACCTTGGCATTCATCGCCCGGACCCCGGCGTCGCATTTGTCGGCCATGCGGTCGAGCCCGGCGGCGAAGTCTTCCCGCTTGTCGAAGGTGTAGTCCTTGAGACTGTCCCATGAGTCGACGGCAGCGTCCTTGACCGCGACGGCGGCGTCCTTGACGTTGACGGCAACTTCCCTGGCGGTGGTCTTCGTGCTTTGCACGGCCTGATCGACCTTGTCGGTCTTGGCACAGCTGGACTGCAGAATAATAGCGGGGCTCAGGGCCGCGAGGAGCAGGAGGGAGGTGGTGCTTTTCATATGATGATTGATCGGGATTGACGAAAACCGGGGACGACGTGCGCGGGTCTTGCCGGCGAGTGGATTATTTCAACGGACGGTCGCGCCTGACGCGGAAGAGCGCGGACCGGTGAAGCCGAAAATCGCCGCGACGAAAAGGGGGAGGGCCCAGTTTAGCACGGAGTTTGTTGGCGTTGAGTCGTGGGGGCGGGAGGTTTCGTGAACTCCTCCCGGCCGGAGAGGGTATCTGCGTTAAGGGCGGGAGCGGCCCGATCGACGCCAACGAAATCCGAATCCTGAAGTTCGCGCTCGCGGCGCGGGTTGGCCGCATTCACGGTGCGCGCGCTGGTCACCAAGTTCCATGGCGCCGGCGTGGTCATTTGAATGGCCAGGTAGCGCGCGGCCAGCTTGCGCAGGCGCCGTCCCGAAACCCGGAGTTTTACGCCCCGGCGGAGCCAGCCAATGTTCTCGGGATGCCAGGGATGATCTTCAATTTCCTCGTTGATCTGCTGCATGCGTGTCGCCCGGCCACACGCGTCGATCAAGGCGCGGTCGGACTCGAAATAGTCGCCGAGCAGAAGCAGCGGTGCGAGCGACAGCGCATGCCAGTGCAGCGTTCGCCAGAAAACCCTTGGACGGAACTGCCGGGGCGTGCAGCGATTCCGCGCACAATACAGCGCGGAAAAAGTTGCCGTGGCGGCTGGCGCGGGAGCGCCGATTGGGACGGAGTCGGACACGTGTTCGCCTCAGTCGTTCGTGACCGGCTTGCCGACCTTGATCTGATTGTCGACGAGTTCCAGGCGGGCTGCCGCAATGGCGATCGCGCCGATGCGGCGTTTATCCTCGTTCGTATCCACCCAGCCGCGCAGCGTGACGCGATCGTTGATCGTGCCGACCTCCACATGCCGGTTGTTGAGTTTCGCGGCACGGATTTCCTTATTGATGTGGACCGTCTGGTCGATGTCGCGATAGCTGCTGCCTTGCACGAGCACCTCCGAGGTCAGCGGACCCTTGTAGGATTCCTCCCGGGAGTAAGCGTCCTGGCCAAACGCCGCGGCCGTGTAGACGAAGCGCGGTTCATCGGCGTATTCCAGTTTGGTGTCGTCCAGCACGAGTGCATCGCGCGCGGGGTTAAAACTCAGGGCCATGGCGGGAACGACGCTCTTCGTCAGGAAATTGCCGGGAGCGAGCACGATCACGGAACGAATGCGTCCCTTGGGGATGTCCATGGTCAGGGACCAGACTTTCCCGAATTTCTCGCCGGCACGATTACCGACCGGGAGATCCACAATCTTGCTCGCGCGCTCGACATAGCCCAGCGGAACCTTGGGCCGCGAATCCGTCGTGCTGGCGCGAGCGCCTTCCTCGAAGAAATAGGTTTCCTGGCCGAAGAGATGGTAGGTGGCCGCGACGCGCGCGCTGCGACCGAACTCCTCCCACTTCGAGAGATCGATGGCTGCGGCGGTCTTGAAACGTTCGGCACTTATATCGAGCCGGTAAACCTGGTTCAATCCATCGGGCAATAGTGCGAGCGGCGGGACGGCTACGACCTTGTTGCCGACCTCGAGCGAATCGTCGGAGCGCACCAGCACTTCGACGATGCGCCCATTAATCAGGTCGATGCCAAGGTCCTTGATGCGGCCGAGGCTTTCGTCTTGGAGATTCTTGACCTGAACATTGATAAAGACGTCGCTTCGGATCTCGGGGCCGACCCCGTCCTTGTTGGCGGTGGTTTCAACCGGGGCCAGTTCGATGGCGGGCTGGGGCTGCGCCCATATCGGGAGCGCGACGGTGCTGGCGACGATGGCGCCGGTGAGGAGGAGGAGGTTCTGTTTCATCGGATTTTTTTGGATCGAGACTTTGATGGGATGGTGTCCGCAGCCGTGGTGCGGACCGGGAGGTGGGGAGAGCAGCCACGGCGTGTCATCACCGAAGCATAAGCGACAAGTGGTGCGCAGGGTATGGGGTGTAACCCGATTGGCTGTCTTCCTGTCGGTTGCGACGGCGCACATCGCGCCCGATTGCGGCGGCATCGGTGCCTGGAAGGCACGGTTCGTGGCCGCCGTCGCCGACCGTGGCCCAGTTCATGGACCGCGTCGGAATCGGAGCTCGGCTTTCAACTGCGCGATTTCGCGCCACAGGTCGCAGATCAGTCGGAGCGTTTTGCGATTCACCCCGTGATGCCGGCGGTAATGCTCGAACCGGCGCAATTCGTAGAGTGCATCGTCGTCGAAAGCCTGTTCCGCCCCGGAGCGTGCCCGCGCCTCGCCGAAAAGACCGAGCCGGCAGTAATACCGGAGCATCTCCGGATGCACGCCCGCCAGGCGGGCGGCGTCCTCGAGCGCATAGGTCGCGGGCCGCACCTCGGGCACCCGCACCAGCGTCAGGGCAAAGCGTCCGGTAAAGGCGGGCTCACTCATGATTCGCTCCGGGGTTTGAACGTTGAGACGCGGGCCAGTTGTTCCCACAGGACCCGTTCGTCCGCCGACACCGGGCTCGGCGTTTGAATCCGCATGGTGGCGTAGAGATCGCCACGCGTCTGGTCCTCCCGCGGAAGACCGAGGCCGCGCAGGCGCAACTGGCTGCCGGCCGCCGTGCCGGGTGGCACGCGGAGCGAGGCGGCGCCGTCGAGCGTGGGAATCTTCGCCTGCACCCCGAGCACCGCCTCCCAGGGCGCGACGTCGAGGTCGCAATGGAGATCGGCACCCTGCACGCTGAAATCCGGGTGGCGGGCGAGGCGCACCCGCAGATAGAGATCGCCCGCCGATCCGCCGCCGAAGCCGCCCTCGCCCTGGCCGGCCAGCCGGATCCGCTGGCCGTCACGCACGCCGGGCGGGATGCGCACCTGGTAGGTGTTGGTGCGTTCGGCATCGCCGTTGTGGCCCGGCCGCCGCAGCGTCACCTTGCGTCGCGAGCCGCGGAGCGCCTCCTCCAGCGTGACGAGCAGGTCGGCCTCGACGTCCTGGCCATGCTGCGCGAAGGACTCGGCGCTGCCGGCGCGATCCGCCGAAGGATGACGCGGGTCAAAGCCGCCGCGCCCGCGACCGAAAAACGATTCGAAAAAATCGCTGAAGCCCGTGCCGCCGAATTCGAAATCCGGCTCGCCGCCGGGCGGGTGGCTCCCGCCGCGCGGACCGCCGGGCGCGGCGCCCCCCTGACCGCCGTCCTGCCAGTCCGGGCCGAGTTCGTCGTAGCGCCGACGCTTTTCCGGGTCGCTCAGGACTTCGTAAGCTTCGTTGATCTCCTTGAACTTCGCCTCGCCCGTGACCTTGTTTTTCGCGACATCCGGGTGGTGGATCCGCGCAAGCTTGCGAAACGCCAGTTTGACCGCAGCCGCGGTCGCGGTTCGGGCCACGCCCAGCGTTTCATAGTAATCTTGGAATTTAACGGCCATGGCACCGGCGGCCTACGGCGCCGGCGCGCGGGAATCGGATGTGCCGGGGGCAAGCAATTCGTTGACGGCGTTGACCAGCGCCTCGCAGGTGAAGGGCTTGGCGAGGACTCGCGTCACGCCCAGTTCCCGGGCGCGCCGCAAGCCGTCTTCGCGGCCCCACAAACTCCCGCCCGAAATCGCGATCGCTTTGAACGGCGAATGGCTGTCGCGCAGTTCGGTCAGCACATCGAGTCCGCTCTTTCCCGACATCACGATGTCCGTAATCACCAAATCGGCTTTGACGGTCGGATAGAGTTTCAGCCCTTCCTCACCGTCGCGCGCTTCAATCACGGTATGGCCATGCCGATCCAGCACGCAGCTGATCGTGCTCCGCACGTTGTCGTCGTCGTCGATCAGAAGGATTCGGGCCATGGGTTGAATGTTTTCGCCGGCTATGAGCGGTCGCCGCCTTCGTCGCCCGCGGATGCACTTTTAACCGGCAGGAACTCCTTGGCGGATGATTCGGAAAGGGCCGCCTGCACGGCACTCGCCAGCGAACTGAGCGTGATGGGCTTGAGCAAAAGCTGGCGAACGCCCGCCTCCGCGAGTTGCGTGGGCGTCAGCGACGCGCTGTAGCCGGTCATCAGGATGATCGGCAGCCCCGGCCGGATCTGCCGCAGGTGGGCGGCGAGCATCAAGCCGGTCATCCGGGGCATCGTCTGATCCGTCAGCACGAGGGCAAAGCGCGCCGGATCGGCCCGCACGAGGTCGAGGGCGGCGACGGATTGCGTCGCGACTTCCACTTCGTAGCCGAGCGCGACGAGCGCTTCCTGAAACAGCGCCGTCAGCAGAATCTCGTCATCGACCACGAGCACGCGTTCGCCCCGTCCGCGCGGCGCCACTTTTTCCTTGAGATCCGCCAGCATCGCCGCGCCCGTGTGCACGGGAAAATAGAGACGGAATGTCGTGCCTTCCCCGGGCTGGCTTTCCACCGTGATGGCGCCGTCGTGCGTGTCCATGATGCCGTGCACGACCGCCAGACCCAGGCCCGTGCCTTCGCCGGCCGGTTTCGTCGTGAAGAATGGCTCGAAGATCCGCCGCAGCGTTGCGCGATCCATGCCGCGGCCGCTGTCACTGACCGACACGCGCGCATAAACGCCGGGTCGCACCCGCGGCTGCGTGGTCGCCTGAGCGGCATCGACGACCCAGCGCTCCAGGGTCACCTGCAGCCGGCCGGCCTGGTCCTTCATCGCGTGCGACGCGTTCGTGCCGAGGTTCATCAGAATCTGGTGAATCTGGGTTGCGTCGGCCAGGACCGTGGGCGCATCCGGCGCGAGCGAAATATCGAATTCGATCGTCGCCGGCAGGCTCGAGCGCAGGAGCTTGAGGCTCTCGGTCACCACCGGCTCCAGCCGGATCGGCCGGCGCTCCACCTGTTGCTGGCGGCTGAAGGTCAGGATCTGCCGCACCAGATCGCTGGCGCGGCTGGTCGCCTGCAACACCGAACGCAGATGGGCGCGCACGGCGGGGTTTTCCTGCAGGATCATCTGGGAGAGTTCGGCATAGCCGGCGATCACCGCCAGAATGTTGTTGAAGTCGTGCGCGATGCCGCCGGCCAGCGTGCCGATGGCCTCCATCTTCTGCGCCTGGCGAAACTGTTCCTCCATCGTGTGGTATTCCGTGACGTCCTCGGCCACCCCGACGATGCGATGCACCGCCCCGGCTCGGTTGCGGACGGGAAACGCCCGGGAATGAATCCAACGCACCGTGCCATCGGGGCGCAGGATGCGGAAGGTTTCGTCGTAGTCGCCCAATGTCTGCTTGGTCTCCATCGCCTGACCCACGCGTTTCCGGTCATCCGGATGAACGCTCTCCAGCCAGCCGCCGGGTTCGCGATAGAGGCTCTCACAACTGCGTCCCCAAATCGCTGCGTAGGCGGGGCTGACATAGAGGATCCGGTTGAATTGCGGATCGGCCGTCCAAAAGACCTCGTCGATGTTTTCCACCACCTGCCGGAACTGCGCTTCGCCGGCGCGCTGGCTCGTCACATCGTGCGCCAGCACCATGCCGGCCCGGCGCCCCTGAAAGTCGATCATGTGCGACGCGATCTCGACGAGAATGATCGCGCCGTCCTTTTTCCGATTCTGCCATTCGCCCGTGTGGTGCGACGCGGAGGAATCGAGCCGCGCCGGCTGGAGAAACCGCGAGCCTTCGTCGGGCGCCCGGATTTCCTTGATCGTCATGGCCAGCAGCTCCGCGCGGGTATAGCCGTAATGCGTCACCATGGCGTCGTTCACCGCCAGGAAGCGCAGGCTTTCCAGATCGTAGACCCACATCGGCCGGGGATTGTCGTCGAACAGCACCCGGAAATCCCGCTCGCTCCGCCGCAACGACTCCACGTCGTGCTTGCTCTCGGTGATGTCGCTCGCAAAGACCGCCACGCCGGCCGCCGCCGGATGCAGGCGGTAATGCCACCACGCGTCCAGCGGGGCGTGGTGAAACTCGAAGTTGACCGCGACGCCTTCCTTCATCGCGCGGCGGAACTGGCGCTCGAGTTCCGTGCCAACGAAGGCTGGCGAGACTTCCCACAAGGTGCGGCCCAGTATCTCGCCGCGCGGCGTGACGGTCGTCCGACCGATGGCCGCGAGCGCGGCGTCGTTGGCGTAAAGGTAGCGCCACTCGCGATCGATGACGAAATATAGATCCGCCATGCCCGCGAGGACGGACTCGGTGCGTTGGTTTGCCCGCAGCAGGGCATCGACGGCCCGCCGGCGCTCCGTGACCTCGGTGTGCAGCGCGAGGTTCGCGTCGCTCAACTCGCGGGTGCGTTGCCGGACCTGCCGGTCGAGCTCCTCGTGCAACAGCCGCCGCGCCGCCTGCGCCTGGTGGCGGCTCGTCAACTCCGATTCGGCGTCGCTCCAGCGGCGAAATGCAAACACTGCCAGTCCCGCCGCGAAAAATACGCCCGCGCTCAGAATCTGATCGATGACCGGCTCGAACGGTTGCGTCCGCAGGCTGCGTTCCGCCTCCGTGATCCAGTCGATGCGACCGGCCATCACGTAGGCTGCGGCGGTCGCGATCAGCAGGAGTGCCAGCTCGAAGCCCACGCGTTTTCGGCGGTCCCGCGCCACGTGCCCCGACGCCTCACGCACGATTTCGTCCGCCCGTTTGCGCTCCGTGATATCCGTCCACACGCCAATCAGCTCAACGGGCACACCGGACCCGTTGCGCATCAACCGTCGCGAATCATCCACCCAGCAATAGTGCCCATCCGCGTGGCGCAGCCGGTATTCCGTGCGGTTTACGCCCGTGCGGATCGTTTCGGCCACACTGGCGATCGCCCGCGCCCGATCCTCCGGATGCAGCCGGCCCGCCCACCAATCCGCCCCCATCGCCTCCGCCACCGTGACGCCCAGCATCGTCGTGATGCTTTCGCTGACGAGATGCGGGACGACCTTGTCTCCGTCCACTTTCAGCGCATAGAGCACCGCGGGACTGTGCTCGAGGAACTGGCGCAATTGCGCACTCGCAATCCCGAGGCCCTCGATTGACTCTCGCCGCCCGGTGATATCGAACCGGATGGCCACATACTCGCGGGGCTCGCCCTGCTCGTTGAGGATCGGCACGATCGTGGTGTCCACCCAGTAGAACGAGCCGTCCTTCGCCTTGTTCTTGATCTCGCCGTGCCAGACCTGGCCGCGCTCGATGGTCGACCAGAGCTCGCGGATGAATTCCTTCGCATGATGGCCCGAGTTTACGAGGCGGTGGTCCTGGCCGATCAGCTCGTCCCGCGAATACTTGGAAACCGCACAGAACCGATCGTTCACGTAACGGATGCGCCCCTTGACGTCGGTCGCCGCGATGATCGCGTGGTCGTCGAGCGCAAGTTTGAAATGATCCAAATCCGCCACCGACCCCGTTGCCGGTTCGTCCGCACCGCCGTTCCGATTGTCCTTTTCCGGGGTCGCCTGCATCGCGGGAAGTCGTCGGGCGTCGCTCAGTGTTCGGGTAACGGGCGGGCCCGCGTGGAAAAGAACTCCCGGGCCTTCGCGAGGACTTGTCCCTCGCTCAGGTGATGTTCGTCAACGACGACCGAGCCGATGACGCGTTGGGCCACGAGCGGGCGGCTTTCCTGCAGCCAGGCCACGAACTGCTCCATCTCACTGCTCGTGCCGGTGCCCGAACCGAAGACGAGAATCTGGCCCGCGCCGTTGAGCACGCTGGCGACCGGCTCGAAGAAGCCGTTCGGATCGGGTCTTTCCCGACCGCGCGAAAAGTCCTTCGCATGCGGCGCGGGGCGGAAGAAATCCTCCGGCGCATGGGGTCGGATTTGCTGCGGAACGGCGCCGGCCTCGAGCGAACGATAAATGCGGGCCTCCCGATGATCGATCACCACCAGCCACTGGAGATCCCGTTTCGTCGCGTCGACCGCCGCCGGCTCGGAGCGGGCGAGAAAATGGCGCAGCGCCATGAGCTCGTCCGTCTCGGCCACGTCCTTGGTTCGCGGCGGGTGCAGGATCAGCAGCTGACCGTTGCGCGTCACCCGCAGGTTGCCATTGGGCTCGATGTCGACCTGGCCAATCTGGCGGAACAAGGCGTGCACGTCGCTCCAGCCGAGATTATGCGAAACCGGATGCTGAAAAATCGTCTGATAGGTTCGCAGGTGGGAGCCGGTGAGGGAGGCGGTCGAATTCATGTCTTTGAGAAGCGTGAAGCGGCGGGCTCAGGCAGCCGCGTGAACCGCGGGTGTCATTTTTCAGCCCCAGCATGCCCGCAACGGAACGGCCGGGCTATGGGGTGAAACCCGACGCAAACCGCATCGTCCGGATTAGCCCGGGTTGGTCACCGTATTGCGCCCGCCTCGATCCTGGTGCAGGGTGAGACGTGACCACCACCACTCGATCGGCGAAACGCGAGTCGCCGTGCGTCCTCGCCATCAACGGCGGATCATCGAGCATCCGGTTCGCCCTCTATGAATCCGGTCCAGCCCTGCGCCGGTTGTTCGCCGGCAAGATCGATCGTCTCGGCTCGAGGGCCGCGACTTTTTTCCTCACCGATCCCGCGGGCCAGGCGCCGCGCCGGCTTGCCGCTGCCACCGATCATCACGCCGCTGCGGGGATTCTGTTGGACTGGCTCGAGGCGCAGCCGCGCTTCCCGTCCCTCCGGGCGGTCGGCCACCGCGTGGTGCACGGAATGCAGCACGTCGCGCCGGAGCGGATCACCCCCCAGCTCCTCGCCGCGCTGCACCGCCTCGCGCCGTATGATCCCGAGCATCTGCCGCGTGAGATTGAATTGATCGAGGCCATTCGAAAGCGGCGCCCCCGGCTCCCGCAGGTGGCCTGCTTCGACACGGCCTTTCACCGCACGATGCCCGCCGTCGCCAGACGGCTGCCGATTCCGCGGCGCTACCAAAAGCTGGGCGTCGAACGCTACGGCTTCCACGGTTTGTCCTATGCCTATCTCCTCGCGGAACTCCGCCGGCTCGATCCGGCGGCGGCGACGGGTCGCGTGATTTTCGCGCACCTCGGCAATGGCGCGAGCCTCGCCGCCGTGCGGCGCGGGAAGAGCCTCGACACCAGCATGGGTTTCACGCCCGCGGCCGGCCTGGTCATGAGCACGCGCTCCGGCGACCTCGATCCCGGACTGCTTTCGTTCCTCGCGCGCCGGGAAAAAATGACCCCGGCGCAGTTCGAGCACATGGTAAACCACGAGTCCGGCCTGCTGGGCGTCTCCGAAACGAGTTCCGACGTGCGCGATCTGCTCGCGCGGGAAAAACGCGATCCGCGCGCGGCGGACGCGCTCGCGCTGTTTTGTTATCAGGCGAAAAAATGGATCGGTGCCTATGCGGCGGCGCTCGGCGGGTTGGACACGCTGGTCTTCGCCGGCGGCATCGGCGAAAACGCGCCGGTCGTCCGGAAAAGAATCTGCGACGGACTCGGCTTTCTCGACATCAAGCTCGACCGGAAGCGCAACGCGAAGAACGCGCCGGTGATTTCCGCGGCCGCCGGCCGCGTCGCCGTCCGCGTCATTCGCACGGACGAAGAACGGATGATTGCGCGCTCGGTGTTGCGTTCTTGTCCGGCTATTTTCACTTAAGGAAACAACGCCCATGAAAGCCACCCAACTACTGCACAACCTCGGCCAGAGTCTCTGGCTCGACAACATCACCCGCGACCTCCTCGACCACGGCACGCTCCAGCACTATATCCGCGACCTGTCGGTGACTGGGCTGACCTCGAACCCGACGATCTTCGATCATGCCTTCAAGGGTGGTTCAGCCTACGATGCGGCGATCCGCGCGGAGCTCGCAAAGGGGAAAACCGGCGAGGCGCTTTTTTTCGACCTGGCGCTGGACGACCTCAGGCGGGCCGCCGACCTGCTCCGGGCGGAGCACGACCGCACGAATGGCGTGGATGGCTGGGTATCGCTCGAGGTGTCGCCCTTGCTGGCCTATGACACCGCGAGCACCATCGCCGCCGCCAAGGACCTGTCGGCGCGCGCGGCGCGGCCCAACCTGTTCATCAAGATTCCCGGCACGAAGGAGGGGTTGCCGGCGATCGAGGAGGCGATTTTTGCGGGGGTGCCGGTCAACGTGACGTTGCTGTTTTCCGCCGAACACTACATCGCGGCGGCCGACGCCTACATGCGCGGCATCGAACGGCGCATGGCCGCCGGGCTCAATCCACAGGTCGGTTCCGTCGCCTCGATTTTCATCAGCCGTTGGGATGTCGCCGTGGCGGGCAAGGTCCCGGACCCGCTGGCCAATCGCCTCGGCATCGCCATCGCGAACCGCGCCTACAAGGCCTATTGCGACCTGCTGGGTTCGGCGCGGTGGCAGCGGGCGTATAACGCCGGCGCCCGGCCGCAACGCCTGCTGTGGGCCAGCACCGGCACCAAGGATCCCAAGGCGCCCGACACGCTCTACCTCAAGGCGCTCGCCGCGCCGTTCACGGTGAACACGATCCCGGAGAAGACGCTGATCGCGTTCGCGGATCACGGCGATGTCGGCTCGATCATGGCGGCCGATGGCGGCGACGGCGAAGCGGTGCTGGCGCAGTTCGTCGAGGCCGGCATCGACGTGGACGCCCTGGCTGCGCAGCTTCAGGACGAGGGTGCAAAATCCTTCGTGAAATCCTGGCAGGAATTGATGGACGTGATCGCAAAGAAAAGCGTGGCGCTCAAACAAGCTTCATAGCCGGCCTCCGTCCCAGATCGCTTGCCCGGCCGTCGGCACGGAGGGCCCGACTCGAAGCACGGCGCTCAACGTTGTGTTGTGAACAGAACGGCCGGTTCGAACCGTGCGTGGGGGCGACCGCGGATCGCGAATGCACCATAGGGTTATGCCCCATGGATAAGCGGCGGGGTAGGTTGTAGCATCTGCCGACATCGCGAGGTTCCTGCGCAGGCCGGGGCGAAGAAGCATGCCCACGTGGTGGGGCTGTTGGTCGCCTTGATCAGGCGAGCTTCCTGGAAGTGGCTGCGCGCACCACGGCCGAGGCATCGGTCCAATCCGAATTCATGAAAACCACCATACTCACGCCGGAGTTTCTTAACCGGATCGACGCCTACTGGCGCGCCGCCAACTATCTCTCGGTCGGACAGATTTATCTCTTCGATAATCCGCTGCTAAAGCGACCGCTGGCACTCACGGACGTGAAGCACATGCTGCTCGGCCACTGGGGCACCACGCCGGGGCAGAATTTCATCTACGCCCACCTCAACCGGGTCATCAGGAAATACGACCTCGACATGATCTACGTATCCGGTCCCGGACACGGCGGTCCGGCCGTCGTGGGCAACACCTACCTCGAGGGCACTTACAGCGAGATCTATCCGGACATCAGCCAGGACGAGGCGGGGCTGCAGAAACTTTTTCTCCAGTTTTCATTTCCCGGCGGAATCCCCAGCCACGCGTCGCCGGAGTGCCCGGGCTCGATCCATGAGGGAGGCGAGCTGGGCTATTCGCTCAGCCACGCATTCGGCGCGGTGTTTGATAATCCCGATCTCGTCGTCGCGTGCGTCGTCGGCGATGGCGAGGCGGAGACCGGTCCGCTTGCGACGGCCTGGCACTCGAACAAGTTTCTCAATCCCGTCACCGACGGCGCCGTGCTGCCGATCCTGCACCTCAACGGCTACAAGATTTCCAATCCCACCGTTCTCGCGCGCATCACCCACGAGGAGCTGGAACAGTTGTTTCGCGGCTACGGGTGGGCGCCGATCTTCGTCGAGGGTCACGAGCCGGCGCTGATGCATGAGGCCATGGCCGCGGCTCTCGACTGCGCGACGGCGGAAATCAAGCGCATCCAGCACGCCGCCCGGGTCGGCGGCAGCCTCACGCGTCCGCGTTGGCCAATGATTGTCCTCCATTCCCCGAAGGGTTGGACCGGACCGGAGATCGTCGATGGCAAACAAATTGAGGGCACCTTTCGCGCCCACCAAGTGCCCATCTCCGACCCGCGGTCCCATCCCGAACATCTCAAGCTTCTGGAATCCTGGCTGCGCAGCTACCGGCCCGAAGAACTCTTCGATGCATCGGGCCGCCTCAAACCGGAACTCGCCGAGCTCGCGCCAAAGGGCGATCGACGCATGGGCGCGAACCCTCACGCCAACGGCGGAAAACTGCTCCGCGATCTGCGCATGCCGGATTTCCGCCTTTACGCCGCGGACGTCCCCGCGCCCGGAGTGCGCGGCATCGGTGACACCCATGTGCTGGGAAAATTTCTGCGCGACGTTGCGAAGCTCAACGACGACCAGCGAAACTTTCGCGTCTTCGGTCCCGACGAGACTCTCTCCAACGGCCTGGAAGCGCTCTTCGAGACGACCAACCGCCAGTGGGACACGGCCACGCTCGCGAACGATGAATTTCTCGCCCCGGCCGGTCGCGTCATGGAGATGCTCAGCGAGCATCAGTGCGAGGGCTGGCTCGAGGGCTACCTGCTCACCGGGCGCCACGGTCTTTTCAACTGCTACGAGGCTTTCATCCACATCGTCGATTCGATGTTCAACCAGCACGCGAAGTGGCTGAAAGTCACAGCCGGCCTGCCGTGGCGGCGAAAGATCGCGTCGCTGAACTACCTGCTCGCCTCGCACGTTTGGCGCCAGGATCACAACGGCTTCACGCACCAGGATCCCGGGTTCATCGATCACGTCGTAAATAAAAAGGCGTCCGTCGTCCGCGTCTACCTGCCACCGGATGCGAACTGCCTGCTGTCGGTCATGGACCACTGCCTTCGCAGCCGGCACTACGTCAACGTCGTGATCGCGGGCAAGCATCCGGCCCCGCAGTGGCTGACGATGGACGCCGCCGTCAAACATTGCACCGCGGGCATCGGCATCTGGCAGTGGGCGAGCAACGATCAGGGCATGGCGCCCGACGTGGTCATGGCGTGCTGTGGCGACGTGCCGACGCTGGAGACCCTCGCCGCCGTTTCCATCCTGCGCGAACATCTGCCTGAGTTGAAAATCCGCGTGGTCAACGTCGTCGACCTCATGAAGCTGCAGCCGCAGAGCGAACATCCGCACGGATTGAATGACACGGATTTCGATGAGCTCTTCACGAAAGACAAACACGTCATCTTTGCCTTCCACGCCTACCCGTGGTTGATCCACCGGCTGACGTATCGCCGCACGAACCATGACAACTTCCACATCCGCGGCTACAAGGAGGAGGGGACGATCACGACGCCGTTCGACATGACGGTGCTGAACGAATTGGATCGGTTTCACCTCGTGATGGACGCGATCGACCGGCTGCCGCAGACCGGCGACAAGGGCGTCTACCTGAAGCTGCAACTCAAGGACAAGCTGATCGAGCACAAGCAATACATCGATAAAAACGGCCAGGACCTGCCGGAAATCCGAAATTGGAAATGGGGCGCGAGCAACGCCGGAAATCCCGTGGGAGGGTAAGGCCCCATGGCGGCGCGGGCGGCCAGAGGTTATCTTCCGGCCATGAACCTTTTCCTCCTAATCCTTGTTCTGCTTCTTCTCTTCGGCGGCGGCGGCTTTTACATCGGCGGTCCTGCCATTGGCGGCGGCGGTCTTGGCCTGATCCTGCTGGTATGCCTCGTCATCTACCTCATGGGCGGATTCCGCACGAAGAACTGACCCGGCTGACCTGAGCGCCGAGGCGGCAAAAATCGACCGCCTGCCGCCCATTCGCCCGCGATTCAACTCCATTTCCGCTTCGACGAAATTCGTCATCACGCTCTGAAAAAACCAAACATGAAATCAAGCACTCACGACAAGGCACAGGGAACCGCCAAGAACATCACTGGCGCCATCAAGCAGGCCACCGGCAAGGCCGTCGGAAATCCCCGACTCGAGGCCGCCGGTAAAACGCAACGTAACGAAGGCCGGATCCAGAAGAAAATCGGTGAAATTGAACAGGTGCTTGGAAACTAGGCCGACCCCGCACATGAAAAACATCTCTTCATTCTCGAAGCTGGCATCGCTCGTCGCGTTGACCGCCGCCGTCGCACTGGGCGGCCTGGCGGGCGGCTGCGCGGCAACCGCGACCAGCGACAGCACCGGTCAATACGTCGACGACACGGTCATCACCACCAAGGTGAAAAGCGCCCTGCTGGGCGACGATGTCGTCAAGTCATTCGCGGTGAGTGTCGAAACCGTCAAGGGGGTCGTCCAGTTGAGCGGCTTCGTGAACACCTCGGCCCAGAAATCTGCCGCCGGCCGCGATGCCTCGGCGGTGGTGGGCGTGAGGACCGTGAAAAACAACCTCATCGTCAAGTAGGCCGGCGTCTGCACCTCCGTCCCTGTCCCTTCTGCCGGTGAGCGTTCGTCCGTGGCTGGATGCGGCAGCCCAGCCCCGCCCGGCGGAAGTTGAACCGGTTTTGCCGGGTCACCGTCGGTGAAACGGGTTCCGGCCGGGTGACACGCCATACGTTCGTCCTTTCAATCGGACTATTTCAACGCGCCTGCCGAGACAGCCAACCGACTCCGTGGACCTTTTGCGAGCCGGGACGGTCTCAAATGGAACCAAAAGAAAGGCCCGCAATGCCCATTCAATTTACGGAAGAAGACGGCGGAAAACTTCTCGTCGTCCACGTCAGCGGCAAGCTCCTCAAGACGGACTATGCGCAGTTCGCGCCCGAGTTCGAACGGCTGATCCGCAAACACGGGAGAATCCGGCTCCTCTTCGACATGACCGCCTTCCACGGCTGGGAACCGGGGGCCGCGTGGGAGGACCTCAAGCTCGGCCTCAAGCATTTCTCGGATATCGAGCGGCTAGCGATGATCGGCGAAACGAAATGGCAGCATGGCATGGCGACATTCAGCCGGCCATTCACGAAGGCGGCGGTCCGATACTTTGACCACGCCAACGCCGCCGATGCACGAGCGTGGTTGAACGAGGTCTGACGGCCTCGGTCGCAGTGACTCGGCTGAACCTGCCCGGTCCTGGTCGCGACCGGCAATATCGGTCGCGAAAAAACGCCGCCGACCGCGCCAGACTCCTTGCTCCACCATGAACCCCAAAATCGAACCGCCCGCGGGTCCCGAGTCCAAGCCTGTTGCTCCCGCATCCAAACCAGGAGTCAAAGCCGATGCCCGGCTGGATTCGAATACGGCGGCGAAACCTGACGCCAAGCCGGATCCGAAGGAGGATTTGAAAACCCTGCCGCTGCCGGAGGTGCAGAATAGGCTGGAATCGTCGCCCGACGGGCTCACGCAGGCCGAGGCGCAAAAACGGCTCGCCCAATACGGGCCGAACGAGCTGGCCGAAAAGAAGACGAATCTCTTCCTGAAATTCCTCTCGTATTTCTGGGGCCCGATTCCGTGGATGATCGAGATCGCAGTGATCCTCTCGGGCGTGGTGGGACACTGGCCCGATTTCTTCATCATTTCGCTTTTGCTGGCGGCCAATGCCGGCGTCGGCTTTTGGGAGGAAAAGGAGGCGGGCAACGCCATCGCCGCGCTCAAGGCCAAACTCGCGGTCAAGGCGCGGGTCCGGCGCGACGGGAAGTGGCTCACGCCGCCCGCGCGCGAACTGGTGCCGGGTGATATCATCCGGTTGCGCCTCGGCGATATCGTGCCGGCCGACGCCCGCCTGCTGGACGGCGATCCGGTGGAGGTGGATCAGTCCGCGCTGACGGGCGAGTCGTTGCCGGCAACGCGCAAGTCCGGCGACGCGGTGTTCTCCGGCTCGATCATCCGCCAGGGTGAGATTGGCGCGCTCGTCTACGCGACGGGTGGGAAGACCTATTTTGGCCGGACGGCGCAGCTGGTGCAGGAGGCGCACACGGTCAGCCATTTTCAAAAAGCGGTCCTGAAGATCGGCAATTACCTCATCATCCTCGCGGTGGCGTTGGTGGCGGTGATCATCGGCTTCGCCCTCTATCGCGGTGACCCCATCCTCACCACACTGCAGTTTGCCCTCGTGCTGACTGTGGCGGCGATCCCCGTGGCGATGCCGACGGTGCTGTCGGTGACGATGGCGGTCGGCGCGCGCCTGCTG
>CALFNN010000006.1 GCA_937902925.1 uncultured Opitutaceae bacterium | reverse complement strand
AGCGCCTCATCATCTGCAACGGCTACAAGGACCACGACTACATCCGCCTCGCCCTTCTCGGCCGCAAGCTCGGCAAGAAAATCATCCTCGTCGTCGAGCAACTCTCCGAGGTCGACGACATCATCCGCCTCTCGGCCGAGACCGGCGTGAAACCGATGATCGGCTTCCGCGCCAAACTCCAGACCCGCGGCGAGGGTCGCTGGGCCACCTCGACCGGTGATAACGCCAAGTTTGGCCTCAACACCGCCGAAATCCTCTTCGCCTGCGAAAAGCTCAAGGCCGCCAAGCTCCAGTCCTGCCTGCGCCTCGTCCATTTCCACATCGGCTCGCAGGTGCCGAACATCATCACGATCAAGAACGCCGTCATCGAGGCGTCGCGCTTCTACTGCCAGCTCGCGAAGATGGGCTTCCCCATGGGCTACCTCGATGTCGGCGGCGGCCTCGGCATCGACTACGACGGCTCCCGCACGAACTTCGAGAGCTCGATGAACTACTCGATGGAGGAATACGCGCGCGACATCGTCTTCAACATCCGCGAAATCTGCACCGCCTCCCGCATTCCCGTGCCCGACATCGTCAGCGAGTCCGGCCGCGCCGTCGTCGCGCAGCACTCGATGCTCGTCGTCGAGGTCTTCGAGCGCATCAACAAGCGCGAATCCCTCGGCCAGCAGCACGAGCCCGACGAGAAGCACAAGGTCGTCACCGACCTCGAGGTGATGCTGAAGAACAAGACCAAGCTCGGCCTCCTCGAGCGGTTTCACGACGCGCTCCAGAAAAAGGAGGAGGCGTTCTCCCTCTTCAACCTCGGCTACCTCGACTTGGAGAACCGCGCCGCCGCCGAGTCGCTCTTCTGGCAGATCTGCGAGCAGATCGCGAAGGTCAGCAAGAAAGCCGGCTACCAGCCCGAGGAGTTGCACGACCTCGAAAAACTCCTCGCCGACCAATACGTCTGCAATTTCTCCGTCTTCCAGTCGCTCCTCGACCACTGGGGCCTCGACCAGCTCTTCCCCATTGCGCCGCTCCACCGCCTCAACGAAAAGCCCACCGTCAACGCGATCCTCGTCGACATCACCTGCGATTCCGACGGCAAGATCGACCGCTTCATCGACCTGCAGGACGTGCGCGACTACATCACGCTGCACCCGCTGAACCAGAAGCCCTACTACCTCGGCATTTTCCTCACGGGCGCCTACCAGGACATCATGGGCGACCTCCACAACCTCTTCGGCCGCGTGAACGAGGTCCACGTCTTCCTCGAGGACGACGAGCCCAACGGCTTCTACATCGAGGAGGCGCTGAGCGGCAGCCGGATCGCCGACGTGATCGAGGGCGTGCAATACCAGCAGGAGGATTTGTGCCGGAAGATGAAGGCCCAGATCGACGCCGCGACGCGCAAGGACATGGTGAAGCCCCGCGAAGGCGTCCGCCTCCTCGAACTCTACGAGAGCCAGATGCTCAATAAAACCTACCTGAACATCGAGCCGAAGAACGGACGGAAGAAGAAGGCGTGAACGTTTAGAAGATTGACGCCGCGAGGCAGCTGAACTTTATCACGGTCCTGTTGTTCGAAGGCATTCGAGTGACACGGGCCTTGAACGAACCGGGAACCGCTTCCGTCGGATATCGGACATAAATGAAGACCGCAAAGAAGCCTACGACTAAGCGCGCTGCCCGTGGAACCGTGCGGCCTAGCTTGAGCGCGTTGCATCGCGAACTCACCCAACTGCGCACTCGCGTGGAAGGACTCGAAGATCTCCGCGAACTCAACGAGTCCATCACGCGCAACGCCGGAAAACCCGGCATCGCGTGGGAGCAGGCGAAGGCCGAACTTGGGATTTGAATCCCGCGAAGGCGTCCGCTTCCTCGAACTCTACGAAAGCCAGATGCTCGATAAAACCTATCTGAATATCGAGGCGAAAGGTAGCAGGAAAAAGGAGGCTTAGGCCATTGAAACGTCATGAGTGCCCCCGATCCGCTGTTGGCTTTTGGCCATGAAGCCGCCGAACAAAGGATCAAGCACTCCGAAATGAGAAAAGAGTTGAATCTTCAATTGCGGGCCGGCGAAGTGTCTCCGGCCATTTGGTCAGACTACCTCCAGCGCGCGACAACGCTCAGAGGAGATTTGGAAGTGCTACGAGCGCTCGTCGGAAAGGTTTTCCCCGAGAGACTGAGCTTCGAGAGTAAAGCTCACGCTGATTACTTGGCCAATCTTCAGGGATATCTACTCGCGCTCTGCGATGCACATCTAAGTTTCATCAAGCGCATCGAATGGGGCCAGCAAGTGAGAATCAGGGACACATTTAATCCGCTGCGGTGGCTCCGCTTTTGGCGGAACGGACAAGAATATGAAAAATTAATGGCGAGGATGGAGCATTTCGGTTCTCAACTGAAGATTCGGCACGAATCAATCAACCTTGGGGCCAAGCTCGAAGGAAACTAAACAAACAAGTGCGGCGAGATTGGGATTTCATACGGCGCCTGCAAGACAGACGCCTTACAAGAAACCTCAGACCAGCGACGCTACCCGCCGCCGCAATTGCCCGCACGCCGCGTCGATGTCCGGCCCGCGCGAGCGGCGGAAGTGCGCGACGACGCCACGGCCGCGCAACTCGGCCACGAATGCCGCGGCCGTCTCGTCGGTTGCCGGTTCGTAGCTGATCCCGCGCAGGCTGAGGCCGGTCGGGTTGTAACGCAGCAGGTTCACATGCATCCGCCGCGCGCCGAGGACGGACGCGAGCGTCCGCGCGTGCTCGGCAGAATCATTCACGCTCTTGAGCAGGCAGTATTGGATCGTCACCGGCCGGCCGCGTTTTTCCTGAAACCGATCGGCCGCGGCGAGGATGTCCGCGATGGCGAAGCGTTTTCCCATCGGGAGGAGTTGCGTGCGCGTGGCGTCGTCGGGCGCGTGGAGCGAAACGGCGAGGTTCACGTTCAGCCCCGCGGCGGCGAGCGCGTCGATGCCGGGCACGATGCCGACGGTCGACACCGTCACCTGCCGCCAGCCGAGCGCCCCGAGTTTGTTGTCGGCAATGCGCCGCACCGCCTCGATCACGTTGTCGAGATTCAGCATCGGCTCGCCCATGCCCATGAACACGACCGTTTGCAGCCGCCGCCCCGTGACACGCGCCTCGCGGCGCAGCGCGAGAAACTGCTCCACGATTTCGCCGGCGGTCAGGTTGCGCTCGAAGCCGGCCTTCGTCGTCGCACAAAAATCGCAGCCCATCGCGCAGCCGACCTGCGAGGAAATACACCCCGCCGCGCGGTCCGCCCGGAAATCCGGCATCAGCACCGACTCGACCGTCCGCCCGTCGCCGAGCCGCAGCAAAAGCTTCGTGGTGCCATCCCCCGCCACCTGCCGCACGGCCAGCTCCGCCGCGCCGGGCGCCAGCTCGTCGCGCAGCCGGCCCATCAATCCCTCCGGCAGCGCCGGCCGTCCCGTGTCCTCGATCTCGTCAATCACGCCACTGCCGTTCGCATAAAACTCCCGCAGCACCCGCGCCGCATGCGACGGCTTCGCGCCCCACGCAGCGAATTGCTGCTCAAGCTCCGCGAGACTGAAATCGGCCAGGGCGCGTGACACGTCGCGCAGCCACGCAGGGAAACCGTGGAAAGCCAAGCGCGGGCACGGAGAATTCGCCCGTCGATTTCCGAAAAGATTCCCGCCACCTCCTGATCCGAGTTCGCGGTAAGTCGTCCTCGATTCCCCGGCGACTCCTCGTGGCTTCGCTTAACAATAGAAACGACGAACCCGTTGCCCGCCGGCGCGGACGCGTGTCTGATTCGTGGCTTTCCGCTTCGCCGAATGAAACGCCTCACTCCGCCCCGGTTCGCCTTCCTCCTCGCAGCCACTGCGCTCCGCTCCGCGTCGGCCGAGCCGCCGATGGCCGATGTCATCCGCGACGACCTCGCCTTCGCCGCAGCCCAATACACGCGCCTGCTCGACCGGCTGCCGGATCAGGCCGGTCATCCGCGCTCGTTCGAGAAGGGCGAGCTCAAGCTCGTCAAACCCACGGACTGGACCAGCGGATTTTTTCCCGGCGCGCTCTGGCTGCTCTTCGAGGCCACCGGCGACGCCAAGTGGCGCGAAGCCGCCGCGAAATACACCGCCAACCTCGAGGCGGCCAAGCTCAACCGCAGCACGCACGACGTCGGCTTCGTTCTTTATACCAGCTACGGCAACGGCCTCCGCCTCACCGGCAACCCCGCCTATCGCGACGTTCTCCTCACCGGCGCCGAGTCGCTCAGCACGCGTTTCAACCCGGTCGTCGGCAGCATCCAGTCGTGGGACGAACGCCATGGTTGGAAATTCCCCGTCATCATCGACAACCTGATGAACCTCGAGCTGCTCACGTGGGCTGCCCGCGCCGGCGCCACGCCGCGTTACCGCGACATCGCCATCGCCCACGCCGACACGACCCTGCGCAATCATTACCGCCCCGACGGCAGCAGCATTCACGTCGTCGACTACGATCCGATCACCGGCGCGATCCGCGCGCGCGTCACGCATCAGGGCGCGGCCGACAGCTCCGCCTGGTCCCGCGGCCAGGCCTGGGGTCTCTACGGCTACACGATGATGTTCCGCGAAACGAAAAAGCCCGCCTACCTCGCGCAGGCGCAAAAGATCGCCGCATTTCTCCTCCATCATCCGCGCCTCCCCGCGGACAAGATTCCCTATTGGGACTTCGATGCTCCCGGCATTCCCAACGAGCCCCGCGACGCCTCCGCCGCCGCGATCATGAGCTCCGCGTTGCTGGAACTCCGCACCTTCGTCGACACCACCACAGCCGCCGCCTACACGGCCTTCGCCGAGCAGCAATTGCGCAGCCTCTCTTCGCCCGCCTATCGCGCCCAGCCCGGCGAAGACGGCTGCCTCCTGCTTATGCACAGCACCGGCAACCTCCCGCAAGGCGGCGAAATCGACGTGCCGATCGTCTACGCCGATTACTATTTTCTCCAAGGCCTGCTCCGCGATCGGACCGGACTGAAATAATTCAGAAGCCGGGAAGCCATGAACCGATCAGGAAATCTTTTCCTGGTTTCCTCGCTTCAAAATTAAATTTTCCCCTCTCCGTTTCCGTTGGGAGAAATCGCGGTGGTTGCCGATCGTCTGCGCCGATCATTGTTTTCTCAGGCCCTGCTCCGCGACAAAGTCGGCTTGAAATAATCGCCTGGACGCAAAAGACCGGGGTGCCGGAAAAATAATTCAGAAGCCAGAAACCCATGAGCCGATCGGGAGATCCTTTCCTGGTTTCCTGGCTTCAGAATTAAACCCCTCTTTCCTCGTTCCCCTCGTTTCCTCCCGGAAAAATCGTTTTTTTATTTCCGGTGCTTGCATTTCCCGGGACTAGTGTTCAACTGAACACATGCCCGAGATCCTCACCACCCGCCAGCAGCAGGTCCTCGATTTCATCGAGGCCCACCAGCGCCAGCAAGGCGTTTCGCCCTCCCTCCGCGAGATCCAGGCGCATTTCGGCTTCGCGAGCCCGTTCGCCGTCCAGCGCCACGTCGACGCCCTCACGAAAAAAGGCGCACTCCACCGCCTCGCCGGCAAGGCCCGTGGCCTCCTCCACCCCGCGCATCATCCCGGCAGCGCGCTGCTGAGCATCCCGCTTTACGGTGTGATTCCCGCCGGCCTGCCCACCGACGCCGTGCAGGAAGCCGACAGCCACATCTCCGTCGACGCCGCCGCGCTCGGCGTCCGCGCCAACGCCAAGCTCTTCGCCCTCCGTGTCCGCGGCGACTCGATGATCGGCGCCAACATCGTCGAGAACGACGTCGTCTTTCTCACGCCGCGCGAACCGCGTCCGCTCGACATCGTCGCCGCCCTCATCGATGGCGAGTCGACCCTCAAGCGTTTCCTGCTCCAGCGCGGCCGCGCGTTCCTCCGCGCCGAGAATCCCCGCTACCCCGATCTCCTCCCGACCACCGAGCTCACCATCCAAGGCGTAATGATCGGCCTCCTCCGCACCGGCACTTCCTGAGCGGCCATCAGGCTTCGCGAGATCCGCGGAGTCCCGGGCGATTCAGAAACCATGAAGCCAAAACATAACCGCTCATCGTCGTGGCTTCCTGGCTTCTGAATTCAACCGGTATTCTTCCAGCACTTCCCCAAAAAATTCTCCCATGAAACTCTTCACCAAGCCCGCCCCTCGCCGCCCACTCCGCTTCACCCTGCTCGAACTCCACACCGCCGGAGTCATCCAGGTCTTTCGCACGCATTCGTTCTTCCGTCTCTGGACGCCGCTGCGCGAGAACTTCGGGGCCGATCGGGATTTTGCGGACTGAACCTCGGGGTGAACTCTGGCTCCAAGGCCTTGTCGGCCGTCCTCGGTTCGCTGGCCGCCGTCCTGCTTTCCCATGAGTGCCACGCCGGAACAATTGGCGAAGCTCCGGCGCCAACTCGCCGAAAAATTCCCCGCCGCACCGCGCGCCGCCGCGCGTGCGCTGCCCACTGGCCTCGCCGCCATCGATGATGCCGCCGGCGGCCTTCCCCTCGGCGCCGTAACCGAGTTCGTCGGCGCCGCGCCGAGCTGCGGCAGCCACCTCCTGCTCCAGCAACTGCTCGCCACCACCCGCGCCACCCGCACGCGGGTCGCGCTGGTCGACGCCGCCGACTCGTTCGACCCGGCCTCGTTTCCCTGCGATCTGCTCATGCATCTCCTGTGGATTCGCTGCACCAGCTCGACCGCGCTCGCAGCCACCGACTTGCTCGTGCGTGACGCCAATCTCGGTCTCGTCGTGCTCGACTTGCGCCGTGATGCCGGGGCCGAACTGAGTCGCACGCCAGCCACGACCTGGTATCGCCTGCAACGCGCCGTCGGCCCAACCGATCTCGCGCTGGTCGTCTTCACGCCCTGCATCTCGGTGCCGAGCGCACAAATGCGCTTCGTCCTCGATGCCGCGCATCCGGCGGAATCGTTCGACACGGAGCGTGCCGCCCTCGCCAGCGCGCTCACCCCTGCGCTCCAACGCCAGCGCCTGCTCGCCCATGCTGCCGTCGCGTGAACTCGCTCCCCGTCACCTGCCGCTCGCTCCCCGCCCGTGTTCGCCGTCCTCCACCTCGCCGATTTCGCCCTGCACGCGGTGCTGCGCACCGAACACGAATCGCGCGGCCGGCCGGCGGCGCTGTTTTCAGGCACGGGTAGGAAATCCCTCGTCCTCGCGGCCAACCCCGCGGCCCGCACCGCCGGTGTCGAGCGCGGCATGACCGCACCGCAGGCTGTCGCGCGCTGTCCGGCGCTGCTCATTCGCGCACCCAATGCCACGATGGAAGCCGAGGCGCGCGCCACCGTGCTCACCCTGGCGTTCATGCTCTCGCCCGCGGTCGAGGACACCGCGCCCGGCGTCTGCACCATCGATCTGCGCGGCGCCACGCGGGAAAAATATCTCCCGGCCGCGCGCATGGTCATCATGGCGCTGGCCGAATCCGACCTCCCCGCCACCGCCGGGCTCGCCCGCACGCCCCTCCTGGCGCTCTACGCGGCGCGCACGGCGGATCCCGTGCTCGAAGTCGTCGACGAAGGCGATTTCCTCGCACCGCTCCCGCTCGCGATGGCCGATCCCTCGCCTGAGCTCGCTTCCGTTCTCGCCGACTGGGGCCTGCGCACGCTTGGCGATCTCACCGCGCTGCCGCGCGACGAAATCGTCCGCCGATTCGGCGCCGAAGGCCTGGCCCTGTGGCAACGCGCCTCCGGGGGCGACCCACGCCCGCTGCGCCCGGTCACGCTCCCGCAAAATTTTTCCGCGGCGATGGATTTCGAAAGCGAGATCGAGACGCTCGAGCCGCTGCTCTTCATCCTCCGCCGCTTCCTCGACCGCCTGACCCTCGAGCTGTCCGCCGCGCAATTCGTCGCCGCCGAACTCGAACTCACCCTGCGCCTCGAGGACGACACGCGCTACCCGCGCAGTTTCCGCCTGCCCGAACCAACCGCCGACGCCGGGATTCTTTTCCGCGTGTTGCACACGCACCTCGACTCGCTCACCGCCACCGCGGCGATCAGCGCGGTCGAACTGCGCCTCATCCCCACGCGTCCGTTGGTGCGGCAGCAAGGCATCTTTGAATCCGGCCTGCGCGATCCCCATGGCTTTGCCGAGACCCTCGCGCAAGTCGTGGCGCTCGTGGGCCCCGACCGCGTCGGCACGCCGCGGCTCGAGGACACGCACCGCCCCGACGCCGTAAACCTCATCCCGCCGCCCGCCGTCATTCCGCCGCCGCTGCCACCGCCGTTGCATCCCCCGCTTGGCCTGCCGCTGCGTCGTTTCCGTCCGCCCCTGGCTGCCCGCGTGAAACTCAACCCCGATCATTCGCTCCAAGTCTGGACCGAGCGCGTCGAGGGCAAAGTCTCCTTTTGCTCGCCGGCTTTGCACAGCGACGGCAACTGGTGGCAGTCCGACCGGGCGTGGTCGCGCCACGAGTGGGACATCGCACTCGATGGCGGCGGCCTTTACCGCCTGCTCCTCGCCGACAACGCCTTTTTCATCGAGGGCGAATACGACTGAGAGCGTTTCCCGTTACTCCGCCATCGGCGCAACCCAGACATGGAAACACAGCTTTCATTCGATGCTCCCGGGGAGTTGCCCCGGCATCGTGCATCGCGGGCCACGCGAGTCGCCGGCGGTTTCTCCCAGGCTGACGACCGCACCGCTTCGACGAAACGGGGCACCGACCAGTGGTTCTTTGCCCTCCAACCCACCGATGCCGCCCGCGAGGCCGCCATCCGCTACCAACAAGAGATATCTACGTTGCATGGGCTGCGGGGTTTTCGACTTAAGCCGGAAAACCTGCACGTGAGCTTGCACTCGATCGGCGGTGGCCCGGTGTTGCCCGAAGGCATCCTCAAGGCCGCGCGGGATGCCGCCGCGAGCCTATCGCTGGCTCCCTTCGGGGTGACCTTCGATGAAGCCATGAGCTTCAAGTCGAGTGGCGATCGAAAACCGTTCGTCCTTTGTGGCGGAAAGGGTGCGACCGAACTGGTGGCCTTTCACCGCCTCCTGGGCGAAGCGATGCGCCAGCACGGCCTCGGTGGCTTGGTGCGTCGGTCGCTCACACCGCACATGACGCTGATCTGGGATCCGGCTCCCATCGCCCCACACTCCGTGCCGCCCATCAGCTGGATCGTGACCGAATATGTCCTCGTGCACAGCATCGCGGGCAAAAACCGGCACCGGGTGGTCGCGCGCTGGCCGCTCGGCTGCCCGGCCACGGCCGTCGTTCGATTCATTTCCACTCCGCGCGCCACGTGCCCCGATAATCCGGTGCGTTACGCCGAACTCCACGCGCGCAGCGCGTTCAGTTTTCTGCGTGGTGGCTCGATTCCCGAGGACCTGGTGTGCGCGGCGAAGGACATGGGCGTGCCCGCGATGGCGCTGCTCGATCGTGACGGGGTTTACGGCGCGCCGCGTTTTTACCAAAGCGCGCACGAAGGCAAATTCGCCGTTCGCCCGCGCACCGGCGCCGAAATCACGATGGAAGACGGCAGTGTCGTCCCACTGCTCGTGGCAAATCGCACCGGTTATCAAAACCTCTGCCAACTCATCACCGCGGCGAAGCTCACCGAGCGCCAGGTAACGCCGGCTTCCAGCCGGCCGGCCGAAGACTGCCGGCCGGAAGCCGGCGCCACTCCCCGCGACCGCAAGCGTCCCTGCTTCGCCACGTGGGCCGAACTCGAGCGGTTTTCCGGCGGCCTCGTTGCGCTCACCGGCGACGAGGAAGGGCCCGTGCGCCGCGCCTGGCGCACGCAGGGCGCTGCAGCCGCCCGGGCCGCGCTCGAAAAACTCACCGCCATCTTCGGCTGCGATTCCGATCCCGCCAACTCGCGGCTTTTCGTCGAACTCCAGCGCCACCGCATCCGTGGCGAAGATCGCGAAATAAGCTTCCTGCGCGACCTTGCTGCCGCGCGCCGGTTGCCACTCCTTGCCACCGGCGGCGTGAATTACGCCACCCGCGACGATTGCATGGTGGCCGACGTGTTCACCTGCCTCCGCCTCCACCTCACGCTCGATGCCGCCGGCCGTCACCTCGAGCCCAACGCCGGGCGCCGCGTGAAGTCGGCCGCGGAGATGCGCGCGCTCTTCGCCGATCTCCCCGCCGCGCTCGACAATTCCGTCCGCCTCGAATCCCGGCTCGACTTCACCCTGCAGAATCTCGGCTACGAATTTCCCGTCTTCCCGACGCCACCCGGCGTGACGATGGACCAACTCCTGCGCGAGCGAACCTTCGATTCCGCGCCGGCCCGCATCGGCGGCCCCGTCACGCCCGAACTCGCCGCGCAGCTCAACCGCGAGCTGGAGCTGATCGCGCGCCTCAAGTTCTCCGGCTATTTTCTGATCGTCTGGGATATCTGCCGCTGGGCGCGCGGGCAAAACATCCTCGTCCAGGGCCGCGGCAGTGCCGCCAACAGCGCCGTCTGCTACGTGCTCGGCATCACCGCGGTGAATCCGCTCAAGCACCGGCTCCTCTTCGACCGGTTTCTCAACGACAGCCGCGTCGGCCGCGACGGCAAGCCCTCCTGGCCCGACATCGATCTCGATTTTCCCAGCGGCGACCGCCGCGAGCGCGTCATTCAACAGGTCTACCAGCGCTACGGGCGCCGCGGCGCGGCCATGACCGCCAATGTGATTTGCTTCCGGGGCCGCAGCGCCACGCGCGAGATCGGGAAAGTGCTCGGCTTCGGCGCCGACGCGCTCGATCGCTTTTCGAGTCTCTACGCCAACGGCGATTTCCCGGAGACACTCGGCCTGCAGGAACAGTTGAAAATGTCCGGCATCGCGGCGCAGCATCCGCGTGCCGAAGCGATGGTGCGGCTCAACCATCTCGTGCGCGGCCTGCCACGCCATCTCGGCCAGCATTCCGGCGGCATGGTCATCTGTCAGGGCCAGCTCGACCAAGTCGTCCCGCTCGAACCCGCCACCATGCCCGACCGCAGCGTCTGCCAGTGGGACAAGGAGGACTGCGAGAACCTCGGCATCGTGAAGATCGACTTTCTCGGCCTGGGCATGATGGCCGTGATGCAGGAGACGATCGAACTCTGCGCGCGACGCCCCGACGGGCCGCGCACGATGGACGACATCCCGCCCGACGATCCGGTCACTTACGAAAAAATCCGCGCGGCCGACACCGTGGGTGTTTTCCAGATCGAAAGTCGCGCGCAAATGTCGACGTTGCCGCGCTTCAAACCGAAGGATCTCTACGACCTCGCAATCCAGGTGGCGATCATCCGCCCCGGCCCCATCACCGGCAACCTCGTGCACCCGCTCATTCGGCGCCGCGACAAGGAGGAGGCCGTCGAATACATCGACCGGAGCGTGGAGAAAATCGTGCAACCGATCCTCGAACGCACGATGGGGGTGATTCTTTTTCAAGAGCAGATGCTCGAGCTCTCGATGGCGCTCGCAAAATTCAACGGCGCCGAGGCCGAGGAACTCCGGCGCGCCATGGGCTTCACCAAAAATCACGACCGCATGGGAAAATCCATGGTGAAGCTGACCGCCGCCCTGCGCGCCCAGGGTCATAATGAAACCGTGGTCGACAAGGTCGTGAAGGCGACGACGTCGTTCGCCGCCTACGGTTTCCCCGAGTCGCACGCCATCGGGTTTGCGATACTCGCTTATGGCAGCACGTGGCTGAAGATTCACCGCCCGGCGGAGTTCTACGCCTGCCTCCTCAACAACCAACCGATGGGTTTTTATTCGCCCGCCACGCTGTTGCAGGATGCGAAACGCGCCGGCCGCGACCTGCAGGCCCTGCCGGCATGCGTGCAGCACTCCGGGTGGGCCTGCAGCGTCGTCGACCCGAAGACGATCCGCCTCGGGCTGCGCTACGTCAAAGGCGTGCGCGAGGCTGCGGTGCAAACCATGCTCGGGGCACGTCACGAGCGACCGTTTGCGTCGATGGACGACTTCCTGCGCCGCACGGTCTTCACCGCGACCGAGCGCCGCGCGCTCGCCGCGGTGGGCGCGCTGAATGTCTTTGCCACGGACCGGCGCGGCGCCCTGTGGCGGATCGAGGCGGCGTGGTCGGACGACGAGGCGTTGTTCAAGCAGTTCGCCGACGCGGGACCCGGCCGGTCGCCCCTTGCGCCGATGACGCTCGCCGAACGGCTGGGGGCCGATTTCCGCCACACCGGTTTGACGACCGGCCGGCACCCCATGGCGCTCCTGCGCCCGCATCTGGCCGGGGTGTGCAGTGCCGCCGACCTCAAATCGGAATCCGCCCGCGACAAAACCGTCGTCACGATTGCCGGCTCGGTCATTTGCCGGCAGCGCCCCGGCACCGCCTCGGGCGTCGTCTTCGTCAGCCTCGAGGACGAGACCGGCATCGCCAACGCCGTTGTGATGCCGCCGATCTTCGAGGCCAACCGCCTCGTGATCACACAGGAGCCGGCGCTGAAAATCACCGGCCGCCTGCAGAAGGTTTCCGGCGTGATTCACGTGAAGGCGGAGCGCATCGAACCGCTGCGGGCGGCCGGTCTGCCCGCGCAGGTCTCCTACGATTTTCACTAGCGGCCGCACCCGGCAGGGAAGCCGGGGCCTGATCCCGGCCAAAACCGCCTGCCTCGCCCCGTCCGCCGACGCGCGCCAGGGGTTGCTCTTTTTTCCAGAAACGGAAACCTGCCCAAGCCGTCATGCCGCACACCCCAGCCTGCCCGCGACCTTGACGCGCCAGCTTCTCTTTCCATGCACGCTCGCCTCCTGCCCCTCCCGCCACGTTCGCATCGTTTCATTCATCCCGTCACCGCCTTCGCCCTGACCGGTTTGGTTGCGCTCTCGAATCCAGCCGGTGCACTCCGCGCCGCCGGATCGGCTGCCACCGGTTGGGATGCGGTGCCCGAAATCCTCGCGCGCATCAAGGCTCCGCAATTTCCCGCCCGTGATTTCCCGATCACCGATTACGGCGCCAAGGGCGACGGCACGACCGATTGCACCGAGGCCGTCGGCCAGGCAATCGCCGCATGCAACGCCGCGGGCGGCGGCCGCGTCGTGGTGAGCGGCGGCGTGTTTCTTACCGGACCCGTGCATCTCAAGAGCAACGTCAACCTGAACATCGCCGAGGGCACTACGCTCAAATTCACGGCCGACAAAACCAAGTTCCCCATCGTCCTCGCCCGCTACGAGGGCGTCGAGGTGATGAACTATTCGCCGCTCATCTACGCGCTCGATCAGGAAAACATCGCGGTCTCCGGCAAAGGCACGCTCGATGGCTCCGCTTCCAACGCCGAGGGCAACTGGTGGGGTCGCGGCGGCGGCGCGCGCGGCGGCTTTGGCGGCCGCGGGGCCGGCGGACCGGGCGGAGGGCCGGGCGGGCGTGGCGCGGGAGCAGGCCGCGGCGCACCCGCCGAACCCGCGGGACCCTATGCCGGTCCACCGCAACGCCGCCTCCGGCCCAACTTCTGGGTGCCGTTCCGCTGCAAGAACGTTCTCATCGAGGATGTCACCATTATCAATTCGCCGATGTGGGAACTGAATCCCGTGTATTGCACCAACGTCACCGTCCGCGGTGTGCAGATCCACTGTCACGGACCGAACAACGACGGCTGCGATCCCGACAGCAGCAAGGACGTATTGATCGAAAACTGCGTCTTCGACACCGGCGACGATTGCATCGCGATCAAGTCCGGCAAGGACGCCGATGGCCGCCGCGTCAACGTGCCATCGGAAAACATCATCATTCGCAATTGCACCATGATGGACGGCCACGGCGGGGTGGTCATGGGGTCCGAAAACTCCGGCGGCGTCCGCAACGTCTTCGCCGAGAATTGCAAAATGGACAGCCCGAACCTCGAACGCGCCCTGCGCCTGAAAACCAACTCCGGCCGCGGCGGCTTTCACGAAAACGTCTTCTTCCGCAACATCGAGGTTGGCCGCGTCTCCGATTCGATCCTCACTATCGACTTGGTCTACGGCGGCGTGCAGGACGGCCCCTATCCGCCGAACGTGCGCAATGTGCTGATGGAAAATGTCACGGTGAAGTCCGCACCCCGTGTCCTTTCGATCCTCGGCACGCCGAAGTCGGTCGTCGAGAACGTGCGCATCGCGAATTCCAAGTTCACCGGCATCGAGGGTCCCGACCGCCTCGTCAACTCCGGCACGGTCACCTACCAGAACGTGATCATCGAGGAGGCTCCGCCCAAACCGGGCGAGACGCCGCGCGCACATTCGCCCAACGGGAATTGATTGCGACCGACTCGGATCGGCGCGCACCAATTCCGCCTGATTGCCGCTGACACCCAGGAACCGGAGCCGTTTGCTGGGCGTCGTGTCCCTGTATCCTGTTCAAATCGTCCTCAGCCTTGGCGTATTCGCGTGGTCGGCTCACGCGGGCGTTGCAGCCGACTCTCCAGCGCCCGTGGGCTTCGCCGCCGTGCCTGCGGAGGGTGTCACCATCACAACCGGCGGAGGCTCCGCCAGCCCGGTCATCGTCCGGAGCGCCCTCGAACTGCGCGACGCCGTCGAGAAGCGCGACATCAAGGACAGGGCGGCGCGGACCGAAACGCCCCGCGTCGTCCTCGTCGACGGCAATATCGACCTCGGTCCGCTCGCGACCGACACCCGGGGCATGGTCATCAAGCAGGTCGGCGTCATCCAGGTCGGCTCCAAAGTCACCGTCCGCGGCCTCGGCGCCACCGCCACGCTGCACCACGGCACGCTCGAGGTCCACGGCGCACACAACGTCATCATCCAAAATCTCCGCTTCCGCGATCTCTGGGAGCCCGATCCCACGGGCAAATACGACCGCCTCGGCTGGGATTACATCCGCATTGTCAATTCCGGCCAGACCCACAGTCATCATGTTTGGATCGACCACTGCGATTTTGAAAAGGCCTACGATGGCATGGTTGACATCACGCACGGTTCCGATCTCGTCACGATCTCCTGGTGTCGGTTCGCCGGCGACACCCATGGCCCGCAGAAAAAGGTTTCCCTGATCGGCCATTCCTCGAGCGCCAGCGCCGCCGCCACCGACCGCGGCCGGCTCAACGTCACGCTGCATCACAACTGGTTCGTGAATATCGACGACCGCGCCCCACGCGCCCGCTTCGGCAACATCCATGCCTTCAACAACCTCATCGAGGGCGCCCAAAATGCCACGATCTCCGTGACCGACGCGGTCACTCTCGTCGAGCGTTGCGTCTATCGCGATACCCGGATTGCCACGACCTACTCGCACGCCGCTGACACCATCGCGAAGGGACACGGCGGCACGATCGCGATCGTCGACAGCCTGAATCAAGAGCCGCGCGCAGCCCAAAGCCCGCCGGAAAGCGCCAACGTCCAGTTCGAGATCGATCACAATTTCAAGGGCAGCGTGGAACGCCCGCACCTCCGGTTCAATCCGCCCGCCGACTGGACTTGGCCTGACCGCAGCGCCCTGCCCTACGCCTATACCGCCGATCCGGTCGGCGCCGTGGCCGAACTTGTGCGCCACGGCGCCGGCGTGCGGGCTGCCGGAAACTAACCCGTGCCATCGGCACACCCCGCCGCCGTCGATCTCGGGTCGGCTCGTGAAACTTTCCCGCCTCACCCGCTCCGGCAACGCCGGCCGACGGGAGGCAAAATCCGTGATTGTCTGGCCGGGGTCGAATTGCACGCTCGCGCGAACATGACTCCTCACCTGCGCCGGTATTGGCCGGTTATCCTGCTGATGCTCGCGGTGCCGCTCGCATTTGCGTGGTTCACCGGCCACGCGTGGGAGGACTATTTCATCACGTTGCGCACGAGCCGGAATCTCGTCGAGGGAAACGGCCTGGTCTTCAACTCCGGCGAACGGGTGCACACCTTCACCTCGCCGCTGGGGGTGCTCCTGCCCGCCCTCTGCAGCTGGCTCGCCGGCGCTTCGCATGAATCACTCGCGCTGTGGTTTTTTCGCTTCATCAACGCCGGTTTGCTGGCGGTCGCCGCCCTGTTTGTTTGCCGTCGGAGCGAAACTCTCGGTCTCGGCCGGTTCGGTCGCTTCGTTTTCTTTGGCCTGCTGGCGGCCGATGCGAAGCTGGCCGACTTTGCGAGTAACGGCATGGAAACCGGCATCCTGGTTTTTTTTGTCCTGCTCCTGTGGAGTGAACTCGAGGCCCCGGTCGCTCCGCGGGCCCTCCCGATTGCCATCGCCTGCGCCGGGCTGATGTGGACCCGTCCCGACGCCTTCATCCTCGGCGCCGCACTCATGGCGCCCCATTTTTTTCTCCGCCGCCGGGGAACCACGGTCCGTCCGCGCCCGTGGCGGCCGCTGCTGCGCGGCGTGCTCCTCGGCGCTGCGCTCTATCTGCCGTGGTTTGTCTTCGCCTGGTGGTATTACGGTTCACCGATCCCGCACACCATCGTCGCCAAGTCCGTCATCACCCCGCGCTTTCAACTCCACGAGTTTCTGCTCCTGCCGTGGCGAACGCTGATTGGGGATTCGTTCCTCACGGATTTGTTTCTACCGACCTACTGGTATTACGGTGGCTGGCCGTCGCTGCTGCATTTGTTTGGCCACGTGCTGAGTGTCGCGGCCGCGTTCGCCTGGTTCTGCCCCGCCTTGCCGGGGCCCGCGCGCCGCGCGTCGCTGTCGGTGTTTTGCGGGATGTTCTATGTCTGCGCGATCATTCCGTTTCCGTGGTATCTGCCGCCCTGGACGGCGCTCGCCGCACTGGCGCTGGCGTTCACCTTCGACGACCTCCTCGCCCGCGCCCGGCGGTTGTCCCATCCCTCCTTCGCGTCCGTCACTCGCGTCGTGGGTTCGCTCGCCGTTGGCGTGCAGGTCGCCGTCCTGCTGGCGGCCGCCTGGCAGATGCGCATTCAACAGCGGCTTGTCGAAAACGACGGCCGGCGCGAGATCGGCCGGTGGCTCCACGCCACCGCCGCGCCCGGGGACACCGTGTTCCTGGAGCCGCTCGGTTATATCGGCTACTATTCCGGGCTAAAAACATTCGACGTGCCGGGACTGAGTTCGCCGGAAGTGGTCGCCGCCATGCGCGGCGGCGCGGTGCGGTTCGCCAGCCTGATCGAACGCTTGCACCCGACCTGGCTCGTGCTCCGCCCGTTTGAAATCGCCGACCCCCGCCTTCCCGAAAACGCCGCGCTTCGAAGTTACCGTCTCGTCCGCACCTGGAATGCACGCCCCCGGCTCGATGCCATCGCGTTCCTGCCGGGCCGCGCCTGGCTCGAGCACGATTCGGAATTCCGTGTGTTCCGGCGGATAACCGGCGCCGCGCAACCGGCGGCGCAGTGACCCGGCCGGCGTGCGGGCCGCTACCACCCGCCGGTCCGTCGGGCTTACCGCCACTCGTGCCTGGGATAGCGCCGCGCCAGCTCGGGCTTGATTCTCGGATATTGCTCGCGCCAGAAATTCGTCAGATCGTCGGTCACTTGGATCGGCCGGTGATTGGGCGCGAGCACCTCGATTTTTACGGGCACGCGCCCGTGGCCGATGGAGAATCTTCCCCCGATGCCGAAGAGCTCCTGGATACGGGCGCTCAAGACGGGCGGGCCTTCTTTGTTGTAAGTCAACCGCGCTTTTCGTCCGTTGTCCATGACCAGGCGCTCAGGCAGGTAGTCGTCGATCACCGCCAGTTGCTCCGCCGTCAACCAGTCGCGCAGGACCGGCATCACGGGTTTGTCCTTGATGGCGCGGTAGCCGAGTTCGCCATAGCAGATCTGCTCGATGAGCGTCGCACGGTCCGCGTCCGTGATCGGGTTGACCTCCAACTCGGGAAACCATTCGGCCATCCGGTTCACGCGCAGAATCCATTGCTCGACCGCGTCATCCCAGGTTTCGAGTTTCAATCGTCCCGCCACGACTTCGCGGGTCAGCAACGCCGCCGCTTCGTTGAGCGGCGCTTCGTCGCTGCTCACTTTTGCCTCCAGCACGAGGTCGCGGAAACGCCGCTCGCGTCGCGACACCACTCGCTTGATCGCCTCGTCGTAGGTCGCCCCGCGCACTTCGCGATAGTCGTCGGGAAAGATTTCCCTCAGCCACGCTTCCTCGATCGCGGTCGCGAGCGTGAGCAACGTGCTTACCTCGCCGTCGCCCCGGCCGATCTCGCTGATTTCGGCGGCGACGAGCAACTTCGCCTGCTGGATCCCGCTCTCCCGCGCGAGCACGCCGCGACGGTTGTGGACCAGCTCGCAACGCAGCGTCCCCGCGTCGAGCCGCCGCGCCAGCTGGTCGGAGAACCCGGCGAGGACGCATTTCCGCACGGCCGTCCCGTCGGTCCGGCGCTCCGCGGTGTCGAGGCCCTCCTTTTTCGCGATCGCGAGGAACTGCTCGAACAACGGCCCGACCTGCCGGGCGCCCTGGGCGTGGATGCCCAGTCGCCGGCACGCCTCGATCGCATAGCTGGCCTGGTCCGCGTAACGCCACGCCCGCATCAGCAGGAAAAAATCGCTCTCGTGCTCCTCGCCCAGCGCGTCCTCCCGCGCCTTCTCGACTTCGCGCGGCACGCCGCGCAGCAGAAAATTCCGCCCCTGCGTCAGGGCCGCCATCAGCGCCACCGGACGCACGCATCCCCGGTCCTCGGCCGCGAGCAGCATCCGGGCATAGCGCGGATGAACCGGAAACCGCAGCATCTTCCGGCCGGTTTCCGTGATCGATTTTTTTTCGCCCGCCAGCGCGCCCAGGTCCGCCAGGAGGTTTTCCGCCCGCCCCAACCCGACCGCATCGGGCTTCTCGAGCCACGGGAAGTTCGCCACATCGTCGATCCCGCCCGCCTTCAACGTCAGCACGATCTCCGACAAGTCCAGCCGCTTCACCTCGGGCAGCTCCTGGGGCGCGCGGTTCGCGTGTTCGCGCTCCGCCCACAACCGCACGCACACGCCCGGCGCCGTGCGGCCGGCCCGACCCGCCCGCTGATCGGCGCTCGCCACGGAAATCTTCTCGATCAGCAGCGTGTTGATGCCGCGGTGGGGATCGAACCGCGCCATGCGCGCCAGCCCGCCGTCGATCACCGTGGTCACGCCATCGATCGTGAGCGAGGTTTCGGCCACGTTCGTCGCCACGATGATCTTGCGTGCGTCGTAGCGTGCGACCGCCCGGTCCTGCTGCTCCGGCGGCAGCTCGCCGTGCAGCGGGAAACAGACGAAATCCCGCAGCGCCCGCGCACTCTGGATCGCTTGCACGGTCCGGCCGATCTCATACGCCCCCGGCATGAAGACCAGCATGTCTCCGTGCGAGGCCATCGCCACCCGCTCGCATTCGCGGGCGGCCACGTCCCACACCGGATCGTTCTCGAAGTTCACCGGCTTCGGCAGGTATTGAATCCGCACGGGGAAACTCCGGCCTTGGGACACCAGCACCTCACACGGGGCGAGGTAAGCCTTGAGGGCGCCTGCATCGAGGGTCGCCGACATCACGATCAACTTCAGATCGGGTCGCGTCGTCCGCTGGATCTGCACGGCACGCGCCAGCGAAATGTCGCCATAGAGGTGGCGCTCGTGGAATTCGTCGAAGACGATCGCGGCCATTCCGCGCAACCCCGCGTCGAAGGACATCTGCCGCAGCAAAATGCCCTCGGTGACGAACCGGATCCGTGTCCGCTCGCTGACTCGCGACTCGAGCCGGATCTGGTAGCCGACTTCCTCTCCCAGCGTCACACCCATCTCCTCCGCCACGCGTTTCGCGAGCAGGCGCGCCGCCAGCCGCCGGGGTTGCAGCACCACAACCTCGCCTTTCGCACCCAACAGCCCGTGCTTGAGCAGCATCTGCGGGATCTGCGTCGATTTCCCCGAACCGGTCGGCGCCTGCACAATCAACCGGCCCTGCGCCCGCTGCGATGCGACGACAGCGTCTTCGAGTTCGTAGATGGGCAGTTCGCGGGGGGCCATGCTCGGGGAAGAGAGAGAGAGAGAGAGAGAGAGCGTCCGGGCGTTTCGGGCGGTGGCAAGCCCGTGAATAACCGGTGAATCAGATTGCTCCCAAGTTATTCACCGCTTTGGCCGGTGAAAAAATTGTGGAGAACAAAGGCTTCATTTTTTCAATTCTGCGCGCAGCGTCTGCCACGTTCCTTGATAGAACAGTCGCAGCGCGGCGGCCTGAAAAAAGCCGCCGAGAGCACGACTGGGATAATCCCGGGCGACCGGGGAAAGGTTGGTGGCAGCTGGTGCCGCCTTCCCCTTCAAACCACGTCAGTGGTTTGGCAGGCACATATCACCAGTTCCTCTGGCCGGAGTCGTGTCCGGTCAGTCTTCACGAATCAGGAGCTGAGCGGTAAGGCGCGATTAGAAACCGCGCGCGAACCGAGTCAGGCCCACGGGGCGTTTCGACCCGTGCGCCGACGCAGTTACCCCAGAGGGTTTAGGTTGCTACTGCGCAGACCAGAACGCAGTCGCGTTGTCCGGCGGGCCCACCCCGCCAAAAGGCCTCGCTCGTTCGCACGAGCAAGGCGCGCAAGGACGGCGCGGCGGCGGGGAGCGAACGGACCTGGCAAAGTCCGCCAACCTCCTCACTGGGGCGGCGTGAAAAAGCACGTCACCCCGCTGCAAAAGCGAAAGCAACCTGAGAGTTAAGAGGTCAGACCCGTAACGCGGGGCCAACGGCCAGCCACAAGCTGGTGCAGTCCCCGTGGCAACGGTGCCGACGCGAGACAGTGGTATTGCAGGCGTGTCAGCACCACGTCCGGCGCGCCGCTCCCGGCAGGGAGCGACCGAACCGGGCGCAGAGGCCTCACTCGATAGATCCCGACCGGCAACGGTCAGGACGGTCCCGCCATGAGACCGAGACATCCGCATGCCGCGGAGAGTGGCGTCGGGAAGCACACCGCCCGCGAAAGCGAGCGCGTCCAAGCGTGTGCCGCCGGGAAAGAGCGTGTGACGAACGCCCACCCCCAAAATTTGGCCCCGGGACCGCAAGGTCCCGGGGCCTTATTTTTTCTCCGCAAACTCCCCTCGCCTCCGCCGGCGGAATTCCTTGTGCTGGCCCGCGATGAAAACGCCCCTGCGCCAACCTCAATTGCTGTTCACCGTCGTCGCGCTGCTCGCTTTGCCGGTCGCCATCGAAGCCGCCGACCCGACTCCCGCGCCCGAGCCGGTCCAAGCGGAAGCGGCGATTCCCCTCTGGACCGGCCACGCGCCCGGCAGCCTGGGCGAACGCCCGCAGGACATGCCGACGCTCACCGCCTTTCTTCCCGACCCCGCCAAGCGAAATGGCACCTCGATGCTCGTCCTGCCGGGCGGCGGCTACGCCAATCTCGCGACCCACGAAGGCGCCGGTTACGCCAGGTGGCTGGCCGCCCACGGTGTTGCCGCCTACGTGCTGAAATACCGGCTCGGCACCAGCGGTTATCACCATCCCGCCATGCTGCAGGATGCCGCGCGCGGATTGCGCATGGTGCGTTCCTTTGCGAGGCGCGACGGCCTCGATCCCGCGCGGGTCGGGATCATCGGCTCGTCCGCCGGTGGCCATCTCGCCGCCACCCTGCTCACGCATTTCGACGCGGGTGACCCCGCTGCGGTCGATCCAATCGACCGCGAAAGTTCGCGCCCCGACTTGGGCGTCCTCTGCTACGCGGTGATCACGATGGGGGAATTCACGCACGCCGGTTCGAAAAAGAACCTGCTCGGCGACAATCCTTCGTCGGAATTGGTCAAGGATATGTCGGATGAGCTGCAGGTCACCCCGCAGACGCCACCGTGCTTTCTCTGGGCTACGTTCGAGGACAAGACCGTCCCCGTCGAAAACACCCTGCTCTTCGCCTCCGCCCTCCGGAAGGCCGGCGTTCCGTTTTCGCTGCACGTTTACGAAAAAGGTTCTCACGGCCTCGGGTTGGGTAGCCCGGGGCATCCCGCTCCGCCGTGGGCCGACGAGTGCCTCTACTGGCTGAAAGAACGGGATTTCCTCAGGTGATCTCCGCCGGCCGGCTTGTCGGGGCGGGGCCGGCAAAAAATCTATGCCCGATCCGGCTGCTCCGTGCTTCCGGTCATATTCAGCGCAACGAATGGCAAGAAATGACCAGCAAAAGGCGTCGGCTTTCGTCCGCCGCGGATGCAGTCTGCCGGTCATGCCGAAAGCCAGCACCGTGCTCGTCGTCGACGACGACCAGGTCAGCCGCGAGCTGCTCCAGAGCTTGCTGGCGTCCGAAGGTTACGCGGTGCTCTTCGCCAAGAGTGGATTTCAGGCGCTAGAACTCGCCAAGCGCATTTTGCCTGACGTCGTGCTGCTCGACATCGTGATGCCGGATTTGGATGGATTCGAGGTCTGTCGGAAGCTTCGCGCGGACCCGGCACTCCGCCAGATTCCCATCATTCTCCTGACCGCTCTCGAAGGACGCTCGTCACGGTTGCGCGGACTCGCAGCCGGTGCCGATGAGTTTCTCACCAAACCGGTCGACCCGATCGAGCTGCGCACCCGCGTCCGCACGATCACCGACCTCAATCGTTTCCGCCAGATCGGCGAAGAGCGCGAACGCTTCGAGGCCGCGGTCGCGCATTCGCCCGACGCGATCGGTCTGACCGACGCCGACGGCCGGCTGCTCCACGCCAACGGCGCGCTCGTGCGGCTCGTCGGGCAGGTGCCGGCCCGAATCTTCGACTGCTTTCCGGGCGCCACCGCCGAGGTTCTGAAGGCCCGGCTTTCCGCGCGGGACCCGACCGGCCGGCGCGTCGAATCGTTCGAGACGCCGCTGGCGCTCTGTGCCGCGCCCGGCGCGAATGCCGACGTCACCGTGGTCCGCCTGCCCCATTCCGACGGCGCGATTTTTGAATTCATCCTGCGCGACATCACCGAACGCAAGCAGCTCGAGACACAAATCCTCCGCCTGCAGCGCATCGAACTGCTGGGACAGATTGCGGGCGGCGTCGTGCACGACGTGAATAACCTGCTCATGTCGGTCATCGGCAACGCCGAGGTCCTGGAGAGAAACGCACCCGCCGAAGTGCGTCATCGCACCCGCCTCATCCAGCAGAGCGCCGAGCGCGGCGCCACGTTGCTCCGGGGCATCCTGATGTTCGCCCGCGGCGCCGACCAGGCGCTCAAACCGGTCAGCGTGGCCGCGGTCATGCACGAGACCGTGGAAATCGTCGGCAAACTCCTCGGAGGGAAGATCGAACTGGATGTCGTGACGCCCGCCGATCTCCCCGCGGTCATGGGCGACGCGAGCCAGCTTCATCAGGTGATGATGAATCTTTGCGTCAACGCCCGTGACGCGATGCCGGACGGCGGCCGGATGCAGTTCGAGTCCGGCGTCGTCACGCTCAGTGCGAACGACGCGCGGACCATCGCCCCGGACGCAAAGGCAGGGGATTTTGTGACGGTGAGCGTCGGCGATAGCGGCACGGGTATGTCTCCGGAGGTCCGGGAGCGACTGTTCGATCCATTTTTCACCACGAAGCCGCGCGAAGTGTCGACCGGCCTCGGACTCGCCACGGTTCTGCGCGTGATCCGCCGCCACCATGGCTTCATCGCCGTCGAGACCGAGGTCGGCGAGGGCACGCGTTTCACCTGTTACCTGCCTGCGCTGGCCGTCATGAAGTCCGTCGCCGCGTAGCACGCGACCGGACGTCCGCCGGCCAGCCGGACCGAATTCCGCCGGCCATCCGCTCCCGAGCCAGCCATGAGTTGCGTCTCTCCCGCCCTTCGGCCTTGCTTTCGGGCAGACGCGTCCGCACGTTGGGCCTCTTTTTCCAACACACGACCGCGTCCGCCAATGAACCAGAGCATCCGCAATATCGCCATCATCGCCCACGTCGACCACGGCAAAACCACCCTTGTCGACAAACTCCTCAAGGAGGGCGGCGTCTTCCGCGCCAATCAGCAGGTCGAGGAGCGCGCCATGGACTCGATGGACCTCGAGAAGGAAAAAGGCATCACCATCAAGGCGAAGAACACGTCCGTTCACTGGAAGGACAAGATCGTCAACATCGTCGACACCCCCGGCCACGCCGATTTCGGCGGCGAAGTCGAACGCGCCCTCCGCATGGTCGATGGCGTGTTGCTGGTCGTCGATGCCTATGACGGGCCCCAAGCCCAGACCCGCTTTGTGCTCCGCAAGGCCCTTGCCCACGGCCTCAAGGTCATCATCGTCATCAACAAGATCGATCGGGAGAACGCCGAACCCACCAAGATGTATGACAAGGTGCTCGAGCTTCTCATGGAGCTCAACGCCACCGAGGAGCAATTCGACGCCCCGGTCGTCTACGGCTCCGGCCGCGACGGCTACATGATGTATCATCTGGGCGACGAGCGGAAGGACATGACGCCGCTCTTCGAGACCATCCTCGATCACATCCCGCCGCCGTTCGCCAAGCCCAACGAGCCCTTCCACATGCTCGTCTCCAACATCGACTGGAGCGACTACGTGGGCCGCATCGCGATCGGCAAGATTCTCGGTGGCCGGGTCGCGGTTGGCGATCCCGTCTTCGCCATCCGGCATGCCGACGGCAAACGCATCCGCGCCAAGATCACCAAGGTCTTCGAATACTCCGGCCTCGGCACGCAGGAATCCGCCGCCGGCGTCGCCGGCAACATCGTTGGCGTCTCGGGCTTCGAGGACATCGACATCGGCGACACCATCGCGGTCAGCGACGAGCAGCACGCCCTGCCCTTCACCCAGATCGATCCGCCGACGCTCGAGATGCAGTTCTGCGTCAACGACGGTCCGCTCGTCGGCAAGGAAGGCAAACTCGTCACCTCGCGCCAGCTCCGGGAGCGGCTCTTCCGCGAACTCAAGACCAACGTCTCGATTTACATCGACGACAGCGACAAGGCCGGCGTCTTCAACGTCAAGGCGCGCGGCGCGATGCAAATCGCCGTGCTCGTCGAGACAATGCGCCGCGAGGGGTTCGAGCTCCTTGTCTCACGCCCGACCGTGATCGAAAAGACCGTCGATGGCGCCCGCCACGAGCCCTTCGAAACGGTCTGGATCGAGGTGCCCGACGAGTGCGTCGGCGCCATCATGTCGAATCTCGCCAACCGCAAGGGCCTCCTCACGAACATGGAGAAGTTGTCCCACTCCACGATGATCGAGGCGACCATCACGACGCGCGGTCTCATTGGCATGGAGATCGATGTCGTCAATGCCACCAGCGGTCGCGGCGTGCTCAGCCACTTGTTCAAGGAATACGGCCCCTACGCCGGCGAGGTGCTCACGCGGATCACCGGCACGCTCATCGCGACCGAGGCCGGCGAGACCACCGCCTACGCCCTCGTGATGTGCCAGGAGCGCGGCAAGCTCTTTGTCGGCCCGGGCGAGCAGGTTTACGAGGGCATGATCGTCGGGGAGAATCCCCGCAATGAGGACATCTCCGTCAACGCCGTGCGCGAAAAGAAGCTCACCAATTTCCGCTCCCAGGGCGAGGGCGTCGCCGCCGGGCTCACTCCCGCGACCAAGCTGTCGCTCGAACGGTCGATCGAATACATCGCCGCCGACGAGTTCGTCGAGGTCACGCCCAAGAACCTGCGCCTCCGCAAACGGATCCTCAGCGCGACCGAGCGCCGGAAGTTCGAACGTTCCGGCAAGAGCGCCTAGTGCTCCGCGCCGCCGCGCGCATCGTGCTAGTTGGGCTCGGCTGCGGCCACGGGCGCGCGTAAAACCGCGTTGGGACCGGGCTGCATGTAGACCACTCCGGCCAGCCGCCGCTGGTAGTTTTCGGGCGTCACGTAAACGTCGTCCATCGACCCGTTGTGATCCCCTTTCGACCAGAACACGTTTCCGCGTTTTTCCACCAAGCGGTGGACAACCAGCTTGTGGAGTCGCGGGTGAAGAAATGTGACGACGTCACCAAGCTTCAATTCGCTGAACGGCGCTGCCTCCAACAGGAGAAGCGCATTCTCGTCGAAATACGGACGCATGCTGCCGGTCGGCGCAACCGAGCAGACGATGATATCCCGCCCGTTCACGCGCGACAGCGCGCCGGCGAGCATTTGCGCCTGGTCACGCGTCAGCTGCGACGATGGCGTCAGATCCTGACCGCGCCGGGTTGGCCGCGGCTTGATCGCTGCCGTGATCGCCCCGGCAAGGGCGGCGCTCTCGGGGGCGAGCGAATCGGCGCGCACGGCCGGCGCCGTCGTGGCGACCGTCGTGAGCAGTAAGGCAACTGAGCGGATGATCTTCATGATACTCTCATCCCAGCGACCTTCCGGAGCACATCTTTAGCAAATCCGCGTTCTTTTACATCTGCTTAAAGCCGCTCCGCATTTTTTGCACACCTTACGGCATACCTTGCACTTACAGCGACCCCGTCTCCCTTTTTTTTTCACCCCGCCTTTTTCGTTCCACTTGGATTGCCGGCAACTCCGTGAATCAGGAAACGACCGGCTCTCCGAGGGATTACATTTCGATTACAGCCCACCTTCACACTCGCCCGCGCCGCCCGCGTCTGCTCGCTGTCTGGGCGCGTCATCGCGTTTGTCCGAAAAAAAACGTCCACCTCCGATATGAAATCTCCTCGTCCTCTTGCCACCCTCGTCGCCTTGCTCCTCGGTTGCGCCCCGCTCTTCGGCGCCGACTCGTATTACTTCCTCAAGGAGATCCCCGTCGGCGGCGACGGCGGCTGGGATTATCTCTCGGTCGATTCCGGCGCCCGCCGCCTTTACGTCAGCCACGCGACCAAGGTGATCGTCATCGACCTCGATAAAAATGCCGTGGTCGGCGAGATCGCCGATACGCCGGGTGTTCACGGGTTGGCCGTCGCGTCGGATTTGAAACGCGGGTTTTCCACCAACGGCCGGGAAAACAAGGTGAGTGTCGTCGACCTCGAGACGCTGAAAACCTTGTCGAAGGTCGACACCGGGGCGAATCCCGACGGCATGCTTTACGAGCCGGCCGCGCAGGAGGTCTACGCCTTCAACGGCCGCGGCCAGTCCGCCACCGTGATCGACGCCAGGGCCGGCACCGTCGTCGCAACCGTCGCACTGGCCGGCAAACCGGAATTCGCCGCCGCCGATTCGAAGGCGGGCCGCGTCTACGACAATCTCGAGGACAAGAGCGAAGTCGTCGCGATCGACACGAAGACCCACACGGTCGTGAGCCGCTGGCCGATCGCCCCGGGCGAGGAGGCCTCGGGCATGGCGTTCGACGCTGCGCACCACCGCCTCTTCCTCGGGTGCGGGAACAAGCTCATGGTGATGATGGACAGCACCAGCGGCAAAGTCGTCGCCAGCGTGCCGATCGGCGACGGCGTCGACGCCAACGCCTTCGATCCCGCCAGCCAGCTCGCCTTCGCATCCTGCGGCGGCGACGGCACGGTGACGATTGCGCACGAGGATTCGCCCGACAAACTCACCGTCGTGCAGGTCCTCCAGACGACGCGCGGCGCGAGGACCATGACCATCGATCCGAAGACGCACCGGATCTACCTCGGAGCCGCCAGCTACCTTGCCCCCGCCGCCGGCGCCAAGTCCGGCCGGCCGCAGATGGTCCCCGGCAGTTTCAAGATTCTCGTCTACGGCACCGAACCCTCGGCTTGAGCGGTCGTCGGATTGAGCCGGCCAGTGATCCCGGCTGGCAGCTGCGGCAGCCGCACCACGAATTCGACGCGGCGGTCGCCGCCGTCCTCCAGTTCGATCCAGCCGCCGTGAGCCGTGACGATTTCGCGACAAAGGCTCAGCCCCAATCCGCTGCCGCCGGTGCCGCGATTGCGGTCGCCGTTGAGACGGAAGAAACGCTGAAACAGCTCCGGCCGTTTTTCGGCGGGGATGCCCGGCCCGGTGTTCGAGAGTCTCAGTGTTGCGTCGGTCCCGATGGCCTCGAGCGCGAAGCGAACCTCGCCGCCAGGCCGGTTGTAGCGCACAGCGTTGTCGATCAGGTTGAGCAGGACCCGGCGCAGCAGGACTTCGTCGCCGCTCACCGCCAAACCGGGCGTGATCGCGGCTTGGACCGTGATCGAGTTCGGCGTCGCGAGCATCTCTGCATCGTCCACCGCCTCGGTCACCAACGTGCTCAGGTCCACCGGAGCGCGATCGAGCGGCGCCTTCCCCGCATCGAAGCGCGCGAGGAGCAGCAGGTTGTCGGCGATCTTTTGCAGGCCGCTCGTCTGCTCGAGCAGGCTGACGAGGAGCCGCTCCTGCTCGCCCTCGCCCGGGCTCAAGCGCAGCGCCTCTTCGATCTCCCCCCGCAGGATCGTAAGCGGGGTGCGCAGTTCGTGCGAGGCATCGGCGGCAAATCTCGTCGCTTGCTCGAAACTTCGCTGCAGGCGGTCGAACATGTCGTTGAGCACCCGGATGTGCCGGCCAATTTCGTCGTCGGCCGGCGGCAAAGGCAGCCGCGCGTCGAGCCGTTCGGCCGTGATGGTGCCGGCCGCCGTGGTGATTTCGACGATCGGCCGGAGAGCCCGCCGCGCGATCCAACTGCTGCCGGCCGCCACGACCACGAGCACGAGGGGCAGCGCCACGCCGTAGGCCCCGAGCAAACCGGCCAGCACTTCCCGCAACGACTCGAGATCGGCGACCAGCAGCAGCGTGCGGCCATCCTGGGTGAAGACGCCCAGGCGCACATATTTCCGCCCGAGCCTCGCCATCCGGATTCCGGGTGCGGGCGGCCACCTCTCGGCGAGCGGTTTCACGTCCGCCGGGTAGAGGCGGGCGGGACGCCCCAGCGTTGGACCGATGGCGAAGCCATGCAGCACCTCGTTGTGCTTGCGCAGCAACTCCGGCCCGGCCGGGCCGCCGGCTTCGCCCGTTCCGGACGGCATCGCGGCGAAAAACAACTCCGCCTCGGCCGCGAGATGATCGTCCACGCTTTCCAGTTGCGCAAAATACAGGCTCACTGTCGTCACCGCCGCGAGGGTCAGCAGCGCCAGCCCGGTGACCAGCGCCGACCACAGCGTCAGTCGCGTGCGCAACGATCGCGCTTTCATGCGCCCGCCTTCAGGGTGTAGCCCACGCCGCGCACCGTCTGGACCAGGGGGATGGCGTGACCGTCGTCGACTTTCCGCCGCAGCCGCTGGATCCCGACGTCGACGAGATTGGTGCCGGGATCGAAGTGATAGTCCCAGACATGCTCGCAAAGTTGCGTGCGCGTGTAGACGCGACCCGGCGACCGCATGAGAAATTCCAGCAGCGCAAACTCCCGCGCGGTCAGCTCGATCTTCCGGCTCCCGCGGCGCACCTCCCGCGTCGTCACGCTGAGCGTGAGGTCCTCGAACTGGAGCAGGCTCAATCCCTCGCCAGTCAGCCGGCGCCAGACCGCCCGCAATCGCGCGATCAATTCCTCGACGGAAAACGGTTTCGTGAGGTAGTCGTCGGCCCCGAGGTTGAGTCCCTCCACCCGCTCCGACAGCCCGCCGCGCGCGGTGAGCAGGATCACCGGCACGTTGTTGCGCTGCTCGCGCAGCTGGCGCAGCACGCTCAGCCCGTCCCGGCCCGGCAGCATGATGTCGAGCACGAGCGCATCGAACCGCTCGGTCGTGGCGAGCTGGAGCGCATCGTCGCCGCGATGGCACACCAGCACATTGAAGCCCGCCTCGACGAGTCCCTTGCGGGCAAACGCGGCGATTTTCTTTTCGTCTTCGACGAGGAGCAGGCGCATCGGGGAAAGATTTTACGCGAAGTGGAATCTGCGACGAGGCGAAAACACCCGCCCGGCCCGGCGTCTTTCGCCGCGGGGGTCAGAGCGAGTTGTCGAACTGCAGCGAATCGTCCTTCTTCTTTTTGACCGGTTTGCCGAAGTTATAGATCAGCCCGACGTAGACGATCCGCGCACTGCGCCGCCGCGTGACATCCTCGTGCAGGATCGGCGTGTCGATGACCGAACGCTCTTTCAGCGAATCGAAGAGATCCGAGACCGTGAGCACCAGCGAGGTCTTCTTGTCCGCCAGGTCGCGGCGCAAACCGATGTTGGCCACGTAGGTCGGCCGGCGCTCGCCCTGCGGCGTCAGGCGGGCGGCAGTGTAGTTCGTGTTGAGCTGGAGCAGAGTGGCTTTTCCGAGCCGGTAGTTCAGGTTCAACTTGGCATCCCACGCGACGGCCGAGGTGCGCGAGCCGTAGCCGAGATTCGCGGCGTCGATGTCGTTGCGATAGATGTTCGAGCTGAAATTCAACGACGCCGGACCGAGATTCGTGGTCGCCGCCAGTTCCACCCCACCCGAGCGACTCGACGCGAGATTTTCGTGCGTCGTGAGCAGCGTCGTGGCGTCAATGTAGCGGGTGACGGTCGTGAAGCCGTGATACGTGTCGCGATAATAAAGGGTCGCGAGGTAGGTGGTGTCGTCCTGGTGATACTGGTAACCCGCCTCGATCGAGTGCGTGTCCTCGGGGCGGAGATTGGGATTGCCGGCGCGGAGATTGTAGGGGTCCTGATATTCCGGAAACGGGTTCAGATCGTCGCTTTCCGGCCGGTGGACTCGATGGCTGTAGTTCAACTGCAGCTGCCCCGCGGTCGTCAGGTTATAGCTGAGGTGCAGGCTGGGATAGACGCGGAAGTAGTCGTTCTTGCCGGTGAGCCGGGCGGTCACCTGATTCGTGTGAACGTCGGTCTGTTCCATGCGCGCGCCCGCGAGCAAGCCAAATTTGCCGACCGGGCGGCCGTAGGTCGCGTAGAGCGCGTGGATCGTGTCTTGGTAGATGAAACGGTTGGTCCGCGTCGTGTCGACGATCCAGGTGTTGCCCGCCGGGTCGAAGTAGCCGCCGCGAAAATCCATGTCGTCCTTGTTGTCCTCGTGGGAAAAACCCGCCTCGAGCTTCGCGTCGCCGCTCAAGGGATCGGTGTAGTCGGCCGTCAACTCGCTGCCCGTTTCGGTCGGTTTGATCAGGGTGTAGTCCAACGACGTCGGCGTCACCGGCGTGCGGTAGACATTGGAATAGTGATTGTCCTCCTGTTCCCAATGCCGGTCGCGCTTCAGCTCGATATTCAAGTCCTGCCCTTCCTTCGCAAAGCTGTGCTGGTAGGTGGCCGCCAACTCCACCGTCTTTTGCCATTCGGGGTCGGTGCGCCGCCGGTCGTAGTCGCCCGTGACAACGCCGGCGGCATCGCGTGAAAGGTTGCTGACCGTCGCGTCGCGAAAGAACATGCGGAAATTGTAGTTCGCCGTCGCCCCGATCTTCGTGTTGTCGTCCGCGTTGTAATCCACCCCCGTCTGCACCAGCCGCGAGAGCGGACGCATGTGCTCGACGGTCTTCTGTTCGGTCGTGAGAAAGGTGTTCGTGGCCGCGTCAAGATGGCTGCGGTTATCCTGGCTGAAGCGCAGGCGATCGTCCTGCCGCAGGCTGACCGAGCCGAAGAGGTTGTATTTGGCCGGATGGTAGTTCGCCGTCAGCCCAAGGTTGTAGCGGCTGTCGTTCCCGATGCTCGCACGCAACACCCCGGAATAGCCGGGCTCCTGCTTGCGCTTGAGCGCGATGTTGATGATGCCCGCCGTGCCATCGGGCTTGTATTTCGCCGAGGGGTTGGTGATCACCTCGATTTTTTCGATCGAGTCGGCCGGCATCTGCTCGAGCACATCCGGGCGGTTGGCGGCGCTCATGAGGGTGGAGGTTTTGCCGTTGATGAGGATCAGGACATTCGAATTTCCGCGCAGGCTGACGTTGCCCTCGATGTCGACCTGCACGGACGGGATATTCTGCAGCAGGCCGCTCGCGGAACCGGTCGTGCTCTGGATGTCCTTGCCAACATTATAGACCTTCCGGTCAATCGAATTGTAGAACGCCTCCTGGCGCGCCGTAACCTGGACCTTGTCCATTTTCACCGTGGCATCGCCGAGGATCAGCCGCCCGAGGTCGTGCGACGGGTGCTGCGCATCGACCGTAAAGACGGGCGTCGCCTGCGGGTCGGATCCGACCAGTCCATAAGCGACCCGGTAGTCCCCGAACGGAACTTTTTCCAAAGTGAACGCGCCCTGGGGATCCGTCACGGCGGTGCGCACCGTTGTCGCCCCGTCCGCGGTCTTCAACGCCAGTGCGACATATTCCACCGGGTGCGCGGCGCCCTGGTCGAAGACGGTGCCGGACACCGTGCCCGGGTCGGGCTTTTGCGCCAGCAATGGCGTTGCGGCCCAAAACAGTGGGACGAGGAAATTCCGGTTCAGCTTCATGCAATGTATTTTTTGGGTGCGACCTTCGCCAGGACAACGAGCTCGGCCGGCTTCAAGTCTCCCTTGGGATGGATTGTGCCCTTCGGGGCTGCCATTTCTTTCTCGTCGTCGGCCGCGGTGGCCAGGCACGCGACGAACGCGAATGCGGCGGCGGCAAGCGGGGAATGAAGCAGCTTTTTCATGATAAGTGAGCGATTCGGGTCGGTGAATTTTCCCGCGAAACGCGGGAAACACGTGTCAGGCTATTCAACCAACATGACCGCATCCGCCGCCGGCGAATTACGGTATTGTCATCTATCTTGGCATCGCCGGGTAATCTCCGAAAGCTAGCCTGCACGACTTCGCTCGTTCGCCGGCCACCGGCGGCTCCCCTCCTACAATTTATAATCCGCGGCATGCTCCCTTCATCGTCTCACCCGTCCATCGCCTGGCGCCGCGGCGTCCTCGCCTTGATTGGGATCGCGATCGGTGTCGCGGGATGCCTCCACCCTGGCCCGGCTTCCTCGCCGCTTTCGCTCGCGGACACAGCCACCGCGTTTTCCGACCGGAACCTTCATGACCCGGGGTTGCATCGCTTCCTGGTCGAAAATCTCGGGCGCGAGCCGGCGACTTGGGATTTCGAGAATCTTTCCTGGGTCGCGTTCTACTATCACCCGTCGCTCGAGGTCGCACGCGCCCAATGGGCGGTCGCCCGCGCCGCGCAGGCCACCGCCAGTGCCCGGCCGAATCCCACCGTCGGCATCGTCCCCGGATACAGCACCAACGCTCCCAGCGGGACCTCGCCATGGTTTCCCGCGCTCTCGCTCGATTTTCCGCTCGAGACCGCCGGCAAGCGTGAGCAGCGCACGGCCGCCGAAAAATTCTCCGCCGAGGCCGCCCGGCTCGCCGTGCTCTCGGCGGCGTGGCAGGTGCGCGGCGATCTCCGCCGCGCCCTCCTCGAAGCGGTGAACGCCTCGCACCACCTGCCGCTGCTGCAGGCCGTCGCCGAAGCCCAGCGCACACTCGTTCATTTGTTGGAGCAGCGCGTCGCCGCCGGTTCCATCGCCGCCGGCGAGGTTTCGGCGGCGCGCATCGCGCTCGTTCGCGCCGACGCGTCGATGGTCGAGGCCCGCGGACAGCTCACGATCGCTCGCGGTCACATCGCCGCGGCGCTCGGCATTCCGGTCGCCGGAATCACGGACCTTGCGCTCGACGATTCCCTCGTGCCCGGCGCGGCGCCACTCGACGAAACGGCGCTGGCGGCCGCGCGACGTGAATCGCTCCAGTCCCGGGCCGATGTGCTCGGCGCCCTCGCCCGCTACGAATCCGCGCAGGCCGCCCTCCAACTCGAGACGGCGAAACGTTACCCCGACATCCATCTCGGCCCGGGCTATCAGTGGGATCAGGGCCAGAACAAATGGTCGCTCGGCCTCACGATCGAGCTTCCACTGTTCAATCGCAACGAGGGGCCGATCGCCGAGGCGGCGGCCCGCCGCGCCGAAGCCGCCGCCCAGCTCAACGCCACCCAGGCGCAGGTGATCGTGGCGATCGACAACGCCGTCGCGGCGCAAACCGCCGCGCTCGCCCAGCTCGATCACGCCCGCCAGGTTCGCGCCGAATTGGACAAGCAGGCCGCCCGGGTGCAAGCGCTCCTCGCCGCCGGCGGCGCCGACCAGTTCGAGGCCCAGTCCGCCCAGCTCGAATCTCGCACCGCCGAACTTGCCGTCGCCGATGCTGACGCCGCCAGCCGACTCGCCGCCGGCGAACTCGAGGACGCCCTGCAGGTGCCGTTTTCCAACCTGAACGCCATCGCCAATCTCTCCCGCGAAGCGGCTCAACCCCGCACACCATGAAAAAAATCCTCGCCGGAATCCTCCTCGGTCTCGTCCTCGGCGGCGCCGTGACCCGGCTGGTGCTGCGCCAGCCACCCGCGGACAAGCCGGAAGAAAAAGCGCCCGGCCCCGAAATCACCCCGGGCAGCGCCGCGGTGACCAAACAACTCGCGGCGATGGGCCTCGCCGTCGCGTCGCCGGAAGCCGCCTCCCTCACCCCCGAGGTCACCGCCTATGGCCGCGTGCTCGATCCCACCCCGCTGCTCGCGCTCAACGCCGATCTCGCCACCGCGCAGGCCACGTTGACCGCGTCCGAGAAGGAGTTCAGCCGCGTGGAGAAACTTCACGCCGACAACGCCAACGCCTCCGCCCAAGCCGTCGAAGCCGCCGAGGCCGCCGTCCAACGCGACCGCGCCACCGTCGACTCCGCCCGCGCGCGCGTCGTCGCCACCGTGGGCCGCGATCTCGCCGCCCCGGCGGATTTTTCCCGTCTCATCGCCGCGCTCGCCGACGGCCACGCTCTCGCCCGGATCGACGTTCCCGCGGATGAGCCGGCCGCCGCCGCTCCGAAGACCGCCCGGGTCGGCCTGCTCGCCGGCGGCGACCTGTTCGATGCCACGATCCTCGGGCCCGCGCCGACCGCCGACGCCCAGGTTCAGGGCACCGGCTTTCTCGCGTTGCTCGGCGAGCACGCCCTCCCGGTCGGGGCCGCCTTGCGCGCCACGGTGCCGGGTCCGGGCGAAGCCAGACAAGTTCTCGTGCTGCCGCGCGGTGCGTTCGTGCGCCACGAAGGCGGCGTGTTCGTCTACGTGCAGACCGACCAGGGCGGCTATGAACGCCGCGTCGTCACGCTCGGTCCGCCCCTGGCCGGCGGAGTCGTTGTCTCCGACGGCGTCGAGCAAAAGGACAAGGTCGTCGTGACCGGCGCACAGCAACTGCTCTCCACCGAATTGCTGGCCGCGACTGGCGGCGGCGAACCGGACTAATCGCATGCTGCAGGCCATCGTTCACTTTTCGCTGCGATTTCGCGGCATCGTGGTGTCGCTCGGTTGTCTCGCGCTCGCCTACGGCGTGTTCGTGGCGATGCACGCCAAGCTCGACGTGTTTCCCGATTTCGTGCCGCCCGAGGTCACGGTCCAAACCGAGGCCCCCGGTCTCGCGCCGGAGCAGGTGGAGCAGCTTGTCACCCGCCCGGTCGAGACCGCCATCAACGGCCTCGGCAACCAGGAGTCGCTCCGTTCCGAATCGATCCAGGGCCTTTCCGTCATCACCATCGTTTTCAAGGAGGGCACCAACGTCCTCGAGGCGCGGCAGCTCCTCGCGGAAAAGCTCGGTGAAACCGCCGGCGCGTTGCCTGCGGGCGTCAGTGCCCCGAAGATGTCGCCGCTCACCTCGGCCACGATGGACCTGCTGAAGATCGGCCTCGTCAGCGACCGGTTGTCGCCGATGGACCTGCGCACCTTCGCCGACTGGACGCTCAAGCCCCGGCTGCTGGCCGTGCCGGGCGTCGCCCACTGCAACATGTTTGGCGGCGAGGTCCGCCAATGGCAGATTCAGGTGCATCCGGATCTCCTCGCCGCGCATGACGTGACTCTCTCGGACGTCCTCGCCGCCAGCCGGCTGGCCAGCGGCGTGCGCGGAGCCGGGTTCATCGAGACACCCAACCAGCGCATCGTCCTGCAATCCGAGGGCCAGACGCTCACGGCCGCCGCCCTCGGCAACATTGTCGTCACGACCAGCGCGAACGGCGTGCCCGTCCGGCTCCGCGATGTCTCCACCGTCGCCGAGGGGTCGGCCCCGAAATTCGGCGATGCCTTGGTGATGGGGCGTCCCGGCGTGCTCATGACGATGGCCAGCCAATACGGCGCCAACACGATGGAGGTCACCGTCGCACTCGAAAAGGCCCTGGCCGACCTGACGCCGGTTTTCGCCCGCGAGGGCATCACGCTCTATCCCGCCCTGCACCGTCCCGCGACCTTCATCGAGGCGTCGCTCCGCAACATCCGCCACTCGCTGCTCCTCGGCGCCGCGCTGGTCGCGCTCGTGCTGTTTCTTTTTCTCGGCCATTTCCGCACGGCCTTCATCTCGCTGACGGCGATTCCGCTGTCGCTCCTCGGCGCCATCATCGTGCTCGACCGTCTGGGGGTGACGCTCAACACAATCACGCTCGGGGGCCTGGCCATTGCGATCGGCGAGGTCGTCGACGATGCGATCATCGACGTCGAAAACATCCTCCGCCGCCTCCGGGAAAACCAGCTCCTCGCCACCCCGCGGCCGGCGCTCGTCGTGATTCTCGCCGCTTCCCTCGAGGTCCGGAAGGCCATCGTCTACGCCACGTTCATCGTCGCCCTCGTGTTTCTGCCCGTGCTCACGCTCACCGGATTGCAGGGCAGCTTTTTCGCCCCGCTCGCCCGGAGCTACATTCTCGCGATCCTGACTTCGCTGCTTGTCGCCCTCACGGTCACTCCGGCCCTCACCCTGTTGTTTTTTTCCCGCGGCGCCGGTGAGGCCGAAGCCCCGCGGTTGCAACGCGTCCTCCGCCACGGTTACGAGCGCATTCTGGCGTGGGTCGCGCGGCATCCGGTCTCGGTCGTCGGCACGGTAGCCGTGATCTGTCTGCTGACGCTGTCGCGATTGCCGTTTCTCGGCGGCGAATTCCTGCCGGAGTTTCGCGAAGGCCATTTCGTGCTCGGCGTCTCGACCGCACCGGGCAGCTCGCTGACCGAGACGCTGCGCATCGGGCGGCAGATTTCCGCCGAGCTGCTGAAGATCGACCAGATCGCCACCGTCGAGCAGCAGGTGGGCCGCGCCGAGCAGGGCGAGGACACCTGGCCGCCGAATCGCAGCGAATTCCATGTCGAACTCAAACCCGACCTGCCCGGCCGCGTGCAGGCGCAGGTCGAGGACGAAATCCGCGACGTCTTGAAGGACGTTCCCGGCATCCAGTTCGAGGTGCTCACGTTCCTGGGCGACCGCATCGGCGAGACCATCGGGGGCGAGACCGCTCCCATCGTGGTCAACCTTTTCGGCGAGGACCTCGACGCCCTCGACGCCAAGGCGAACGACGTGAAGCAGGCGCTTTCCGACCTCAAGGCCGAGGACGTCCAGGTCAAGGCCCCGCCGGGCGCACCGCGCATCGGCGTGAGACTCCGCCCCGAACGACTCACCGAGCTCGGCTTCCGACCCGTCGAGGTGCTCGAGGCGGTGCAGATCGCCTACGAGGGCGAGGTCGTGACCCAGGTTTATCGGGACAGCCAGACCACCGACGTCGCGGTGATTCTCGACGCCGCCAGTCGTCAGGACCCGGAGAATGTCGGCAACCTTCCACTCATCGGTGCCACCGGCCTGCGCGTGCCGCTCCGCGAGATCGCCGATGTCTACCTGACCAGCGGTCGCTCGTCCATTCTGCACGAGGGCGCACGGCGGCGGCAAACGGTGACGTGCAGCCCGCCCGCGGGTCGCGACGTCGAGTCGTTCGTTGCCGAGGCGCGCGATGCCATCGCGAAAAAAGTGAGCCTGCCGGCCGGCATGTATGTCGAATACGCCGGCGCCGCCGAGGCCACGCGCGAAGCCACCCAGCAACTCCTGCTGCACGCCGGGATCGCCGCCGTCGGAATCCTGCTGCTGTTGTCGGTGGTGCTGGGCAACTGGCACAACCTGCTGCTCGTGCTCGTCAACCTGCCACTCGCACTGACCGGTGGCGTGCTCGCCGTTTATTTTACGAGCGTGTTTGGCGAACCCGGCGCCAGCGCCCTGACCATGGGCTCCCTCATCGGCTTCGTGACGCTCTTCGGCATCACCACGCGCAACGCCATCATGCTACTGTCCCACTACGAACATCTCGTCACGCTGGACGGACTCGAATGGAACATCGCGACCGCGATCCGTGGCGCCTCCGAACGCCTCGTGCCGATCCTGATGACCGCCACGGTCACCGCGCTCGGCCTCCTGCCCCTCGCCCTCGGCAGTGGCGAGGCGGGGCGCGAGATCGAGGGACCGATGGCGCTCGTCATCCTCGGCGGGCTCGCGACCTCGGCCACCTTGAACCTGCTCGTCCTGCCCACCCTCGCACTGCGCTTTGGCCGGTTTGGTGGCGCTGGCCATCCGGTCATTTCGTAGTTAACTGCGAAATGTTGTCCGGCCCGCCGATTCCCGTTCGTCCAGGTTTGCCGCGGGACCCGACTGGCGGTGGCCCGCCGCCGTCGAAATCATCCCATGAACAATTCCATCGCCACGGATGAGTTGACCAATTTTCATCGTGCCGTGCCCCCCGCGCATCGCGACGACCCCGCCGAATTGATCTCAGACTACGCGCCGTGCCAGGGAGGCGCGGGCGTGCAAGGACACTGGCCGGAATCGGCCCCGCCCCGGGTATTGTTACGCCAGGAAGCCGGGGCGCCGGCCAAGGTCGCGGCGCCACGAACCCGTTCCCCGCATTCGCGGGCCGGGGACTACTGGCATTTTGTTTCCGGGTTCTTGCGTCGCCCTCTGATCGTCGGAGCCATCGCGCCCAGTTCGCGCCGGCTGGCCGAGGCCATGATTCCGGCGATCGACTTGGAGTCCGCCGGGACGGTCGTCGAACTTGGCGCCGGCACCGGCGCCATCACCCAAACCCTCCGCCAGCGCGTCGGTCCCCGCACCCGCCTGATCGCGGTCGAGCTCCAGGGTGGGTCGGCGCAAAGGCTGCGGCAGCGGTTTCGCGATCTTCAGGTCATCAGCGATTCCGCCGAGAATCTGCGCCACCACCTTGACCGCCTCGGCTGTCGCGTTGCCGATTGCATCGTCTCGGGGCTGCCTTGGGGCAGCATGTCGGGTCCGCTGCAAGACCGGATCCTGGATGCCGTGCTCGGGTCGTTGAAGCCCGGCGGCCTCTTCAGCGCCATGGCCTATGTGCACGCCGGCGGCTTTCCTTCGTCGCGCGAATTCAAGCGCAAGCTCGAACGCAACTTTGGCCAGGTCACCCCGACTCCGATCGTCTGGGCCAACCTGCCACCCGCATTCGCCTACCACTGCCGCTAGCCGGCTGCGCCGGCGGCGGCATCCTTAGAGTAATTCCTTCGGCAGCATTTTCGTCAGCGACTTGATGTCCTGCGCCGAATCGCGGTGACACACGAGCACGGCGTCCGCCGTCTCCACCACCACGAGATCCTTCACGCCGCACAATGCGATCGTGCGGCCGTTGCTGATGACGATGTTGTTCGAGGCACCCGCGACCACCACCGGACCTTTCGCGGTGTTTCCCGTTGCGTCCATCGCGATGTGCTTGGGCAGCGCGGTCCAAAGGCCCACATCGTCCCAGTCGAACTCGGCCACGACGGTCTCGACCGCGCCCGCCTTCTCCATGATGGCAAAATCGAGCGACGTCCTGGGCCCCAGGGTCGGAAAAGTCTTCGCGATATAGCCGCGGGGATTTTTTCGGGGAAACTTCCCGATGAACGCCGCGAGCGTCGGCGCGTGCCGGGCGGCTTCCGCCAGGAATGATTCCACACTCCACGCGAACATGCCGGCATTCCACAGGTATTTTCCGCTCTTCACGTAACGTTTCGCCGTCGCCAGATCCGGTTTTTCGACGAACCGCTTCACCTGCCGGATGACGCTGCCCTCCGGGCCACGCGCCAGTTCGCGGCCCAGCTCGAGATAGCCGAAACCCCTGGCCGGATGCGCCGGCGGAATGCCGATCGTCAGCAACGCCGGCGTGTCCGCCGCCCGCGCCAGCGCCGCCCCGATCTGGGCGCCACAGCGCTTGCCGTCATGGATCATCGCATCCGAGGACAGGAGCGCCATCACGCCTTGCGGATCGCGGGCCCGCACCAGCGCGGTCGCCAGCGCCGCCGCGGGCGCCGTGTCGCGCTTGGCCGGCTCCGCGACGATCTGGGCGGCGGGCAGCATCGGCAGCGCCGCGCGCGCGGCCCGCAACTGTGCCTCGTTGGTCAGGACAAAGATGTTTTTCCGTGGCACGACGCCATCGAGCCGGTGCACCGTCTGTTCCAGGAGCGTCGCCTCCCCGAAAAGCTTGATGAGTTGCTTGGGCGTCCGGGCCCGGCTCATCGGCCAGAATCGTTCGCCGCTGCCGCCCGCCATGATGCAGGCATAGAAGTGAGAATTCTTCGTCATCCGCCGGGAAGTTTCCGCCAAGCGCGCGCCCGCGCCAAGCTCGAACGTCCGTGTCACGCGATTCGGACCACAATCTTTCCGAATTGCCCGCCCCGCTCCATCAGCGCCAGCGCCTCCCCGGCCTGCGCCAGCGGAAACACGCCGCTCACGACCGGCCGGAGGCGGTGCAGCGCCACGAATTCCATCAACGCACTCCAGTCCGCCGGCGAGCCCATCGTCGTGCCGAGCAACGAAAGCTGCCGCCAGAATATTTTCCGCATCGCCAACGCCGGACCGGCGCCCCGGGTGGCCCCGTAGGAAACGATGCGCCCGCCCGGCGCGGCCACGTCGATCAGGTCGCCGAATCCCTCGCCACCGGCGCCGTCGATGATCACATCGAACGGCCCCAGGGATTTCGCCGCCTGGGTTGCCCACCCCGCCCGGGTGTAGTCGAACCCGCCCGCCGCGCCGAGCGCGACCGCCCGCGCGATTTTTTCCGCCGAGCTCGACGTCACCCAGACGTCCGCCCCCGCCGCGACGGCGAACTGCAAAACAAAGAGCGCCACACCCCCGCCGATTCCGCTGACCAGCACGCGATCGCTCGGCTTCAACGCGGCCCGTGAAAACAGCGCGCGATACGCCGTCAACCCGGCGAGCGGCAGCGCCGCCGCTTCCTCCCAGGAAAGGTGATCCGGCTTCACGCTGAGCTGGGAAAGGGGCACGGCAATTTTCTCGGCCATCGTCCCGTCGCGCGGCAAACCGAGGATGGCGAACTTTTCGCCCTGCGCGCGCTCGCTCCCGCCCCAGTTAAAACTCGGATTGATCATGACCTCGCGCCCGGTCCACTCGCTGTCGACGCCCCGGCCGATCGCCGTGACCGTGCCCGCGCCATCAGAGCCCGGGACGCACGGCCACTTCAGCCCCGCGTATTGCCCGGCCTTGATCCAGACGTCGCGGTGATTGAGTGCGGCGGCCCGGAGGGCGACCAGTGCCTCGCCGGGCCCGGCGTGGGGTTCGGGGAGATCGACGATCGCGAGTTGATTGACGGCGGAAAACTGGAGGGCGCGCATGGCGAACGAATGAAGTATGACGCCTGACTGTGATGAGAGAACGCCGCGCCGCAAGTTTCCCGGTCTTTCACCTTGTCACCGCGTCGCCGCCGCCGAACACATGTCCCGTGCTTCTTGCCTTCAACAAGCCCTACGGCGTGCTCTCGCAATTCACGCCCGAACCCGGGTCACGCTGGCGGACGCTCGCCGAGTTCGGCCTGCCGGAAGGCGTCTATTCGCTCGGCCGGCTCGACGCCGACTCCGAGGGTCTGCTCCTGCTGAGCGACGAACCCGCGCTCAACACCCGTCTGCTCGATCCGCAACACGGCCACCGCCGCGAGTATTGGGCGCAAGTCGAACGCATCCCCTCGTCCGCCTCGCTCGCCCGCCTCGAGCACGGCGGCATTGAACTCGGGAAAGATCGCACCCTGCCCTGTGGCGCCCGGCTCCTCGACCCCGCACCCGTCCCTCTGCCGCGCGATCCCCCGATCCGTGTCCGGAAAAATGTGCCCGACTGCTGGCTGTCGCTCGAATTGACCGAGGGCAAGAACCGCCAGGTCCGCCGGATGACCGCGGCCGTCGGTCACCCGACCCTGCGATTGATCCGGGTGCGGATCGGCAACTTTTCCCTCGGCGGCCTTGCGACCGGCTCATGGCGCGGACTCACCGCGGACGAACGCGCGGAAATCCTCGCCTAGTCCGCCCGCAACGCCTCGAGCGGGTCCAGTCGCGCCGCGCGCCGGGCGGGCAGCCAGCACGCCACGACCGCCGCGACGCCGACGGCCACCATCGCGAGCAGCAGCGGCAGCACCGTCAGCCCGGTCATCTGGTAGACGAGCGATTTCAGCACGGAGGTGACGGCGATGCTGGCCCCGAGGCCCAGCACCAGGCCGGCCGCTACCCAGCGGCTGCCCTGCGCGAACACCAGTCGCACGATGTCGCCTTTCAACGCGCCGAGCGCGACGCGCACGCCGATCTCCCGCGTGCGCTGCTGCACGTGATAGGAGAGCGTGCCGTAGAGGCCGACCGCGACCAGGCCGAGCGCCGTCGCCATGAAAAAATTCACGAGGCCGGCGACGGCGCGCTGGCTCTGGGTGGAGTCGCTCACGACTTCGTGCATCGTGCGGACGTCCTTCAACGCCAGTTCACCGTCGAGGGCCGCCAGCTCACGCCGCACCAACGGCACGAGTTGGGCCGCGGCCACCGGAGTGCGGAGGAGCAGATTGATCGTATTGCCCCAGTGGCCCTCAGGCGTCGTATACATTTCCGGTTGCACGGCGGCGGCGGCTCCCCACTGCCGCACATCTTCGACGACACCGACCACTCGCGCGGTCCAATCCGGCTTGTTCGAATTGTTGCGGATGATTTCGCCGATGGGATCCTTATTCGGCCAGGCCTTGGCGACAAACGCCTGGTTTACGAGGTAACCGCGCACGTCACCGGTGCGATCCTCCGGTTGCAGGTTGCGGCCCTTCAGCAAACGCATCCCCATCGCGTCGAAATAACTCTCCGTCACCGACGAGCGCTCGATACTGAGCCGCCGTTGCGTCGGATCATATTTCTCATCGTTCACGAGCACGCTGGTGTTGTTGCCGCCGTCGAGTGGCAGCTTCGACGTGAGGCCCGCCTTCGTCACGCCGGGCAGCGCCTGCAGCCGCTCGGTAAACGCATACCAGAAGCGCACGCGGTCGGAGTCCTCCTTGTAACGCGGTCCGCGCAACACGACCCGGGCCGAGAGCACCGCGTCGGTGTCCAGCAGTCGGTTCTCCTCGAGGATTTTCAGGTAGCTCGTCGAGAAAAGCACCGCGCCGTTCGCGAGCACAAACGCCACCGCGACCTGCGCGATGATCAGCGCGCGCAGCATCTGGTGGCGCGACCGCGAACCGACCGCACCGCGCGCATCGGCGCGCATCACCCCGGACAGCGACGTGCGCATCGCGGCCAGCGCCGACGGCAGCCCCGCCAGCATTGCGGTGAAACCGGCGGCGCCGAGGGCAAATGCGAGGGCGGATCCATCCAACACGATGGCCGCTTTCCGCGCCGGCGTTACGGGCGCGATCGCTCTGAGCACCTCGACGCCGCCGAAAGCCAAAAGAATTCCCAAGGCGGCGCCGATGAGCGCGAGCAACCCACTTTCCGCCAGCGCCAGTTTCACCAGCGCCCCGCGCGTCGCGCCCAGCGCGACGCGCACACCAAACTCCCCCTGCCGCCGGGCGCCGCGCGCGAGCAGCATGCTGGCGACGTTGCCGCACGCGACGAGCAGGACGAGCGCAACCGCGCCCGAGAGCAGCCAGACTTGCTGGCTGACGTTTCGGGTGACCTCGAAATGCAGCGAGCGCACGAGGAAGGCCTTCCCCGTGTTCGAGTCGGGATAGAGTTTCGTAAGCGTGCGCCCGAGCGTTTTCACTTCAGCATCCGCCGTCGCGATCGTCGCCCCGTCGCGCAGCCGCGCAATGCCGAGCAGATAATGGCTGCCCCGCTCGGTCAGTTGGGCCGGTCGAAAGGTCTGCGGCATCCAGAGCTGCGGCTCCGAGGTCCGGCCCCACGGGCTTACAAACTCGAAGTCCCGCGGCATCACGCCGATCACGGTAAAATCATCGCCGTTCAACCGCACCTTGCGGCCGAGGGCCTCGCGATCGCCCGCCAGCAGCTGCTGCCACAAAGCGTAGCTCAGAATGACGCGCGGTGGCGCGCCCGGCACCTCGTCAGCCGCTTCGAAAAACTGCCCAAGCATCGGTGCCACGCCAAACGCCCGCAACACGTCCGCGGTGCAGTTGACCGCGTTGACCGCCTGCGCGTTTTCGCGGCCGACGTTGACCGCCGTGCGCTGATAGGCGCCGAACGCCGTGAAACTCGTCATCTGCGCACGCAAATCCTGATAGTCTGCCGCCGACAGCGGCCAGCCATCACCGGACCAAACGTGCACCAAGCGGTCGGCCGCCGGATAGTGGAAGGGCGAAATCACCAGCGCCCGCAAGGTGCTGAAAATCGCAGTCGTCGCGCCGATGCCGACCGCGAGAGTCAAAATTGCGATGAACGCAAACCCTCGGGCTTTCAGCAGCGTGCGGACGGCGTGGCGCAGATCGGACAGCATGGCGGCACGGGAAGAACCGCGCGCGCCGCGAAACGTTACGCAAAAAATCGCGCGGTCGTCGACGGGCGCTACGTCACCACGCGCGCGCGTATTGCACCGGCGGCGCCACCGGGGGTTTCACGTGCAGCGCCCTCGCCGCCCGCAGCGGCCAGTTCGGGTCGCGCAGCAGCTCGCGCGCCAGCAGCACGACATCGGCCTGGCCGTTGCGCACGATCTGGTCCGCCTGCATCGGATCGGTGATCATTCCGACCGCCGCCGTCGCAACGGCTGCTTCGCGCCGGATCCGCTCGGCAAACGACACCTGATAGCCCGCACCCACCGGGATCTGCGCGTCGGCCACGCCGCCGCCCGAGCTGCAGTCGATCAAGTCGACCGCCTCGGACTTCAATCGTCGCGCGAGCTCGACGCTCTCGTCGATCGTCCAGCCGCCGTCCGTCCAGTCCGTGCACGAGAGGCGAACGGTCAGCGGCAATTGTTCCGGCCAGACCGCCCGGACGGCCCGCGTCGTCTCGATCAGGAACCGGATCCGGTTCTCGAACCCGCCGCCGTAACGGTCCGCCCGCCGGTTCGCAAGCGGCGAGAGAAACTCGTGCGCCAGGTAACCGTGCGCCGAATGCAGTTCCAGCCACTCGCAGCCCGCCGCAAGCGAGCGTTTCGCCGCCGCCACAAAATCCGCCTGCAAGCGGCCGATGTCCGCCAGCGAAAGCTCGCGTGGCGTCCGGCTCAAAGCGCCGCCAAACGCGACCGCGCTCGGCGCCACCGGCGTCCAGCCGCCCGCTTCGTCGGCGAGATGCGCCCCGCCCTCCCACGGCCGCGCGGCGCCCGCCTTGCGGCCCGCGTGCGCGAGTTGGATGCCGGGCACCGCGCCCCGCGCCTTCACGAACCGGTTGATCCGCGCGATCGGCTCGACGTGGTGGTCCGACCAGATGCCGGCGTCGCCCGGGGTGATCCGCCCCTCCGGCGACACGGCCGTGGCTTCCGCGATGACAAGCCCGGCTCCTCCCGCCGCCCGTGCCCCGAGGTGAACGAGGTGCCAGTCGGTCGCCACCCCGTCCTCCGACGAATACATGCACATCGGCGAGACGCCGATCCGGTTACGCAGGGTGATGGACTTGATCGTGAGCGGCTCGAAGAGGTGCGGCATGGAGGAAATCACACGAGCTTGGCGTCGAGCGTGATCTCGGCCTTGAGCAGCCGCGAGATCGGGCAGCCCGCTTTCGCGCCGGCGGCGATGGCGGCAAATTTGTCGGCGGGGATGCCCGGGATCTTCGCCGCCGTTTCGAGATGGATCGTTGTCACCGTCCAGCTCGTCTGTGGATGGTTCTCGAGTGTCACGGTCGCCGTGGTCGAAATCGTGTCAGCCGTGAACCCGGCTTTCTGCAACTCGGCGGACAGCGCCATGCTGAAGCAGCCGGCGTGGGCCGCGCCGATGAGTTCCTCGGGATTCGTGCCCGGGCCGTTTTCAAAACGGGTGCCAAACGAATACTGCGCGTCCTTGAGGACGGTGCTTTCGGTGGAGATCGTGCCGCGACCGGACTTGAGGTCGCCGCGCCAGACAGCGGAGGCTTTGCGTTTCATGGGATCGATGGGTTGATGATTGAGGGTTGAGGGAAACGAACGACGCCGGAGTAAACACACTCCGTCGCCGAGTGCCAGCCGTCGCGGAAAAATCGGCGCCGGTCTTAGAAACGGTCCTTTTCGCCCGCGTCCCAGGCGGTGAAGGCCACGAGTGCAACGAGCACCAATATAACGGGGATCATGACGACGGCGGCATCACCGGAGGGTAGGTTACTTTTGGGCCACAGCGGCCGCGCGAAACGGATTCTCCCAGCCGCCGCCCAGGGCCTTGATCAAGGCGACGTCCGTGTTGAGCCGCAGCGCGGCCAGCTCGACGGACGCGCGTTCCGTCGCGAGCGAGGTGCGTTGCGCATCGATGACCTCGAAGTAGGCCACGTAGCCGGCATCGTAGCGCGTCTGCACGAGCGCCGCGGCGCGCCGGGCGGAGGCGAGCGCGCGATCCTGCGCCGCCGATTGCTCCGCGAGCAGCTTGCCCGCCGTGAGCGCGTCCTGCACCTCGCGCAGCGCGACGAGCACGTGCTGCCGGTAAGCGGCCACCGCCTCGTCGTAGGCGGCGCGACTACGCGCGAGGTTCGCGCGATTGCGTCCGCCTTGAAAAATCGGGAGATAGAGGCTCGGCCCGATCGACCAGATGCGTGAATCCGCGTTGGTCAGGCGGTCGAGGTCGCCGCTGGCAAATCCAGCGGTGCCGGTCAGCGAGATCGCCGGAAAGAAGGCCGCCTTCGCCACGCCGATCCGGGCATTCGCCGCAGCCAGCTCGCGCTCCGCGGCGGCGACGTCCGGACGGCGTTCGAGCAGATCGGACGGCAGTCCGGCCGGGACTGCCGGCGGCACGGCGAGCTGACCGTCGGTCGCCGCGAGCGCAAAGCTCGGCGCCGGTTCGCCGACCAGCACGGCCAGCGCGTCCTGCACCGTCGCCCGCCGGTTTGCAACCGCCGCCGCCTCGGCTTCGGCCGCCGCGACCTCGGTCTCGGCTCGCGCCGTGTCGAGCTCGGCGCCGGCACCGTTCTGAACGCGGGCGTCAACCAACTCGAGCGCGTGGCGTCGCAGCGCCACCGTGTCCTGCAGCAAGGCCACCTCACGGTCCAGCGCCCGCAGCGTGAAATAATTCGCGGCGACGTCCGCCGTGAGCACGAGTCGCACGGACTCAAACGTCGCGGCACTCGCCTCGGCGTCGTCGCGGGCGCTTTCCGTCTGACGGCGCACCCGGCCAAAAAGATCGAGCTCCCACGCCGCAGCAAGCGGAGTGCGGTAGGTCGTGGTCAACGGAGCGGGAAACACGTTGGCGGTCGTGGACGACGTCTGTTCGCGCGTGACCGATCCGCCGACGGCCACCTGCGGCCAGTAGGCGCCGCGGACGGCGCCGGCGGCGGCCCGCGCCTGCTCGACCCGGGCGGCCGAGGCGCGCAGATCCTGGCTGCCGGCAAGCGCACGCGACTCGAGGGCGTTGAGCGTGGAATCGCCGAAGAGTTTCCACCACTCGCCGCGGGCCAATGCATCGGCGGGCTCGGCGGTCTTCCACGTGTTGGGACTATCGGCGTCACGATACGCGGCGGGCGCGGTGACCGCCGGACGCGTGTAGTCAGGGCCGACGGTCGGAAGCGCCGCGACGGCGGAGACGGCGGAAGCGACAAGATAAAGTGCGTATTTCATGGTTTTGAGATTCGAATCCAACCCAATCACGCGGCCTTTGAGAGCGGTTCCTCCGCCGGCTCGGCGGCGGGCGCAGCGACGGCGCGACGCCGGCGCGTGAATTGCAGAGCGAGCACGGCCACGATCTCGCACCCCGCGGCAGCCCAGCCGAGCGCGACGACTTCGCGATGGGCCACGACAAGGGAACCGAGCACCGCGCCAAGCGAGGCGCCAAGATAGATCGCGGACGCGTTAAGCGAAAGCGTGATGGGCGCGAGGCGCGGCGCGAGCGTCACGATGTAGGCCTGCTGCGCGGACGGAAAGGAGAAGCCGACGAAACCCCACAGCGCGATGAGCGGCACGATGATCCATCGGGCGACGCCCGGCGGAAAAAGCGTGCCGGCCAGCGAAAGCGCGGCAAAGAGTCCGATCAACCCGGTCAAGATCGTGCCGATCACGCGGCGCGGTCCGATCCGGTCGACGGCCGCGCCCGAGAGAAAGTTACCCGCGGTGCTGCCCAACCCGAAGAGAAACATCACCAACGCCACGGCGTCGCCGGTGAGATGCGAGGTCTGCTGCAAAAACGGGGCGAGATACGAATAAACGGTGTAGGCACCGGAAATCGTGATCACCGTCACCGCCAGCGTGCCCAGCACGTCGGGCCGGCGGGCGATCGCGATGCGTTCTGCGAGTGTCGCGGACGCGGCGTGCCGGATCGGTTGCAGTGTGAACCCGAGTCCGGTCAGCGCCACGCCGGTCAGCGCCGCCACGCCGACGAAGATGACGCGCCACCCGAAATGTTCGCCGAGCAGCACGCCGATGGGCGCACCGATCACCATCGCGACCGTGAGACCGCCATAGATGATCGAAAGCGCGCGGCCGCGATGATCCGCGTGGGTCGCGGCCACGGCATAAGCGCTGGCGGCCGGCATGAATGTCCCCGCCGACAAACCCATCCCAATGCGCGCGACAAACAGGAGCGCGTAGGAATGCGAGAGAGCGGCGACGAGATTGAACGCGCCGAACGTCGTCAGCGAAAGGATCAGGAGCCGGCGGCGGTCCATGTCGCCGGTGGCGACTGCGATCAGCGGCGAGCCGAGCGCATAGGTGAGCGCGAAGGCCGTGATGAGCTGCCCGGCGATGGGCACCGTCACCCCGAGGTCCGCGGCGATCGTCGGCAACACGCCGGCGACCACATAACTTTCAGTGCCGATGGCGAACGCGCCGAGCGCGAGATAGAAAAGTTTGGTCCAGAAATTCATGGGAACGAGAATTGAGGGAGACGATCTTTGGCCCGCGGTTGTGGCGACCGCAGGGAGCCCGGTGGGGCGGTCAGTGCATGCCACCGCCGGCCCGGAGTTTCTCGCCGGTCAGCCAGCCGGAATCGTCGGACGCGAGGAAGACGGCGATCCGGGCGATGTCCTGCGGCTGGCCGGTGCGGCCGAGCGGCGTCTGCGTGTGCGCGTTCTTCTCGAAGTCCGAGCCGATGAAGCCGGCCGCATGCGCGCCCTCGGTCTCGACGATGCCCGGGTTGAGCGCGTTGACGCGGATGCCCTTCGGACCGAGTTCCTTGGAGAGCACGCCCGTGATCGCGTCGACCGCGCCCTTCGTGGCGGTATAGACGGCGCTCGCCGGCGGAGTGACAGCGCTGACGACCGAACCGATGTTGATCACGCTGCCGCCCGTCGCCGGGAAAAGCTTCACCGCCTCCCGCGTGGTCAGGAGCAGGCCGAGGACGTTGATATTGAACTGGCGGTGAAAATGCTCGGGCGTGATGGCTTCGAGCGGCGCGAACTCGTAGACGCCGGCGTTGTTCACGAGGATGTCGAGCTTGCCGAAAGCGGCCTTCGTCTCGCTGATGAGTCGCACGATGTCGGCCGGCTGGGCGACATCGCCCCGGATGGCGACGGCCTTGCCGCCCGCGGCGGTGATTTCGGCGACAACTTTGTCGGCGCCGGATTTGCTCGAGGCATAATTGACGACGACGGACGCACCCGCGGCGGCGAGGTGCTTGGCGATGGAAGCGCCGATGCCCTTGGAGGCGCCGGTGACGAGAGCAACTTTTCCTGAAAGTTTTGGTGTGATCGTGGACATGTTGGTTTTGAGTTTTGAGTTACGGTGGGAGTGAAGGAGCGGGTCAGACGGACTGTGGCGCGGCTGTGGGCAGCGCGGCGGCTGCGGGTTTGCGGACGCCGAGTTTTTCGAGGACGACGTAGAAGACCGGCGTCAGGAAGAGGCCGAAGAACGTCACCCCGATCATCCCGGCGAAGACCGCGACGCCCATCGCCCGGCGCATCTCGGCACCGGCGCCGGTGCTCACCACGAGCGGAAACACGCCCGCGATGAACGCGATCGACGTCATCAGGATCGGCCGCAGCCGGAGGCGGGCGGCGTCGAGGGCGGCGTCGACGATGCTCTCGCCCTCTTCCCGGCGCTTGAGCGCGAACTCGACGATCAGGATCGCGTTCTTGGCCGCGAGACCGATGAGCACGATCAGGCCGATCTGCGTGAAGACGTTGTTTTCGCCGTGCGTCAGCCAGAGGCCGAGCATCGCGGAGAACAACGCCATCGGCACGATGAGGATCACCGCGAACGGCAGCCGGAAGCTCTCGTATTGCGCCGCAAGCACGAGGAAGACGAGCAGCATGCTCAGCGGGTAGACCCAGAGGCCGGCGTTGCCCGCGAGGATTTTTTGGAACGTGAGCTCCGTCCACTCCAGCGCCATGCCGCGCGGAAGATTCTCGTCAGCGAGTTTCTGGATGATCGCCTCGGCCTGGCCGGAACTGTAGCCGGGCGCGGGCGCGCCGTTGATCTCGGCGGCGGGATAGCCGTTGTAGCGCATCACGCGGTCCGGGCCGTAGGCTTCGTGGACGCTGACCAGCGAGCCGAGCGGAACGAGCTGGCCGGCGGCGTTGCGGGTCTTGAGGCGGAGGATGTCCTCGGGCTTTTCCCGGAACTGCGCGTCCGCCTGCGCCACGACCTGATAGGTGCGGCCGAAACGGTTGAAATCGTTCACGTAGAGCGAGCCGAGGTTGATCTGCATCGTCTCGAAAACGTTCTGGAGCGGCACGCCCTGCGTCTTTGCCTTCACGCGGTCGACCTCGGCGTCGAGCTGCGGCGTGTTGATCGTGAAGCTCGAGAACACGCCTGCGAGCCCGGGAGTCTGTGCCGCCTTGCCGATGAGCGACTGGGTGGCGCCGAACAGCGCATCGAGGCCGTTGTCGCCGCGATCCTCGACGTAGAGCTTGAAGCCGCCGATGGTCCCGAGACCCTGCACGGGCGGCGGCGGGAAGATCGCGATGTAGGCGTCCTGCACCTGCGCGAATTCCGCCTGCAACGCCTCCGCGATCGCCTGGCCGCCGAGTTCCTTCGCCTTGCGTTCCTCGAACGGCTTCAGGCCGACGAACACGATGCCGCTGTTGGCCGAGTTGGTGAAGCCATTGATCGAGAGCCCGGGAAACGCGATGGCGTTGGCGACGCCGGGATGCTTCAGCGCGATCTCGCTCATCCGGCGGATCACGGCGTCGGTGCGTTCGAGCGACGCGGCGGCCGGGAGCTGCGCGAACGCCACGAGGTATTGCTTGTCCTGCGTCGGCACGAAGCCCGTCGGGATTTTCTTGAACGAGAACCCGGTGAACGCGAGCAATCCTGCATAGACGACCAACGCGATGGCGGAAAGCCGCAGCAGGCGCGCGACGCCACCGGAATACTTGCGCGATGCCCAGTCGAAGAAGCGGTTGAACGGCCGGAAGAACCAGCCGAATGCGAAATCCATTCCCCGGGTGAGCGCATCCTTCGGCGCGCGGTGATCGCGGAGGAGCAGCGCGCTGAGTGCCGGCGAAAGCGTGAGTGAGTTGAACGCGGAGATGACGGTCGAGATCGCGATGGTGATCGCGAACTGCTTGTAGAACTGGCCGGTGAGCCCGGTGATGAACGCGGTCGGGATGAACACCGCGGAGAGCACGAGCGCGGTCGCGACGATCGGGCCCGTCACCTCGCGCATCGCCTGCCGCGTCGCCTCGAACGGCGTGCGGCCGAGGGCGATGTTGCGCTCGACGTTTTCGACGACGACGATCGCGTCGTCCACGACGATGCCGATCGCGAGCACGAGGCCGAACAGCGAGAGGGCGTTGATTGAGAACCCGAGCGCGTGCATCACGGCAAACGTGCCGACGAGCGACACCGGGACCGCGACGAGCGGGATGATCGACGCGCGCCAGGTCTGGAGGAACAGGATGACCACGAGCACGACCAGCACGATCGCCTCGAGGAGCGTGTGCACGACGGCGCGGATGGACTCGCGGACGAAGATCGTCGGGTCGTAGACGATGTTGTAGTCGAGGCCGTCGGGGAAATTCTTCTTCAGCTCCTTCATCGTGGCGCGCACGGCGTCGGAGGTTGCGATGGCGTTCGAGCCGGGCAGCTGCGCGATCGGCAGGGCGACGGCGGGCTTGTTGTTGAGCAGCGAGCGGAGCGCGTATTCGGAGGCGCCGAGCTCGATCCGCGCGACGTCGCGCAACTGCACGCGCTCGCCGCGCGGCCCGGTTTTCACGACGATGGCGCCGAACTCCTCCTCGCTCGTGAGCCGGCCCTTCGTGTTGATCAGGTATTCGGTGTCGACGGGACGCGACGTCGGCTGCTGGCCGACGCCGCCGGCGGCGACCTGGACGTTTTGTTCGCGGATGGCGGCGACCACGTCCGAGGCGGTCAGTCCCTTGGCTGCAATCTTGTTGGGATCGAGCCAGACGCGCATCGCGTAATCGCCGGAGCCGAAGACCCGCACCTGGCCGACACCGTTGAGGCGGGCGAGGACATCCTTCACCTGCAGCGTCGCGTAATTGCGGACGTAAATGTCGTCGTAGCGATTGTCGGGCGAGAAGAGGTGGACGACCATCAGGAGGTCGGGCGAGGTCTTCGTCGTCGTGACGCCGAGGCGGCGGACTTCCTCGGGCAGCTTGGGCTCCGCCTGCGAAACGCGGTTTTGGACCTGCACCTGTGCGTTATCGAGATTGGTGCCGATCTTGAACGTGATGGTGAGCGTCATCACGCCGTCGCTCGTCGCCTGCGAGAACATGTAGAGCGAGTTCTCGACGCCGTTGATCGCCTGCTCGAGCGGCGCGGCGACGGTCTCGGAGATGGTTTTCGGATTGGCGCCAGGGTAAACGGCGCGGACGACGACGGTCGGCGGAACGACCTCGGGATATTCGCTGATCGGCAGGCGCGTGAGCGCGATCGCACCGACCAGGAAAATGATGATCGAAAGCACGCCTGCGAAAATCGGGCGCTTGATGAAGAAATCGGAGAAGTTCATGGGCAAGGCAGTGGCCGGAAGCCGCGGATCTGGGCGCGGCCGGGCGAAGGGAGGCGACGTGGGAGTGGGAACGAAACCGGCCGTGGCGGCCGGCGACAGGCGAAGGCAGACTTAGCGGCTGGCGAGTTGCGCCGTGTGCTCGACGGAGGGCGTGGCAACAGCGAGTTCGGGTGCGACCGTCATGCCGGGTCGGACGCGTTGGAGGCCATTGACAACGATCTGGTCGCCGGCGTGGAGACCGTCACGGACGATGCGCTTGCCCTCGATCACGCCGCCGAGCTTCACCGTGCGGTAGACGACGGTGTTGTTCACGCCGAGCGCGAGGACAAATTTTTGACTCTGGTCCGTGCCGATCGCGCGCTCGCTGACGAGCAAGGCCCGCTCCGGCGCGCTGATCGGCACGCGCACGCGGGCGAACAAGCCGGGCACGAGCGACTGATCGGCGTCCGGGAAGATCATCCGCAGCATCAGCGACCCGGTGGCGGGATCGAGGCGGTTGTCGGCCGACTCGATGTAGCCGTGGTGCGGATAGTCCGACTCGTCGGCCAGTTGCATGTCGACGAGCACGCGACCGTGGTTCGTCGCGAGGCGGTGTTCACGGACGAGGCGGTTGAATCGTAGCAACGCGCCCTCATCGAGATCGGCGTAAACGTAGGCTTCGCCCGTCGACACGATGGTCGTGAGGAGCGTGGCGTTGCCCGGCGAACCGGAAACGAGATTGCCCGTCGTCACGAGCGCCCGCCCCACCCGGCCGGCGATCGGCGCCCGCACGGCGGTATGCTCGAGGTCGAGCTGCGCCGTCGCGAGTTCGGCGCGCGCCTCGGCCGCGCGGGCGCGCCGGGCATCGGCTTCCTCTGCGGAGATCGCCTTCGCGGCGAGCAGGTTGTCGGCACGTTTGGCCTCGCGCCCGGCGACATCGGCGCGGGCGCGGGCGAGATCGAACTGCGCCTGATACCAGCGCGGATCGACCGTGAACAAGACGTCGCCCTTCTGCACGAGCTGGCCCGCCTGGAAACTGACGGCCTCGAGGTGCCCGGAGACCCGGGCACGCAGCTCGACGGTCTCGGTCGCGTCGACATGCCCGGTCAGGTCTTCGTATTCGGTGATGAGCCTCTCCTCGACTGGAGCGACGGTGACCGCCGGCGCCGGTGGCGCGACCGGGGCGGCGGGAGAGCCGGCAGCGTTGACGCGGCTCGTAAAATGGAGGACGGCGACGGCGGCAAGCACAAGGCTCGCAGCCGCAAAAGCGACGCGGCGGCGCGGCGCGAGAAAACGGACGGAGGAGGAGACAAACTTGGTCATGGGAATAATATTGTCGGTGTTGAAATAAATCAGGCGAAGACGGCCCAGAGAGGTGCCGGACTATTCGTGGTAGCGCGTCACCGTCGGCTGCAATCGGTCGAGGAAGCTGCGGTGCCACGCCGGCACGTGGTCCAGACGTGGAGTGTATGCGACCCCAGTGAGCGTCGCCGCGAAGGAACGGGCGCGGGTCGCGCCGTGCGCGACCGAGCCGCGAATGCCCTGATGGCCCACGGGGGAGAACTGCGGCCGTGAGAGTCGACCGGCGGAAGGTGCGAAGACGGAGAGTTGAGTATTCATGGCAAAGTGGCGAAATGCCGTTGATAGTTGACTGTTTAGCTAGTTTGAGGCCAAAAAAATTGCGCTCGAGAGCGCGTGGGAAAACGCAGGGAGTCCGTTAATTCGAGATCAGTGGGCCGCCGCCGCAGAGACCGCCGCGCCTGGTTTCATTCGCAGCAGATCATGCCCAGCCGTGCCGAGGTTCCGCAACGGCTCCGGATCGTTCATGATTCGCGCCTGGCTGATGGCACCCTCGATCAAGCACAGCAGCGCCATCGCTTTTTCGGTCGGATCGCAGGGCTCGATCGCCCCCTCGGCAACGGCATCGCGGATCGCCGACTCGTAATAGCGCCGCTTCCGCGACATGATCTCGCGGACCTTGCCGTTGACGTCGACCTCCTGCGTGCTGATTTCGGATCCGACCGAGCAGACCGGGCAGCCCAAGACCTTGCCCTTCTTCTTAAAGTTTTCGAGGTGTTTGGTGTAAATCCCGTCGAGATAGCCCGTCAACCGCTCAAGCGGCGGCACGGAGGAAGAGAACCGCGCGTCAAGCGACGGCTTCCAGTCGTTGCGCCACATCTTCTCCAAGGCTGCGACGGCCAGCTCGGCCTTCGACGCAAAAAAATAATAGAAACTCCCCTTCTTCACCTCAGCCCGCTTGCAGATGTCGTCGATGCTCACGGCCCCATAGCTCTCCTCCCACATGAGGTCGAGCGCGGCGTCCATCAACCGCTCGTTGGCATCTGAGGTTCTTCCCATGGGCGAAACAGATAGTTGACTGTTTGTCTAGTGCAAGCCCTTTCTTCGAAAATCTTTTGGAGGGGTTCGGTTGCTGTCGTGCTCCCAATCAGTCGCCGAGCAGCGTCCGATACTCCGGGTGGCGCTCGATGAACGCCGCCACATAAGAGCACGCCGGTCGAATCTGCAGCCTCTCCGCGCGCGCCCACGCCAGCGCCGCACGCACGAGCTTCTCTGCGAGGCCGCGCCCGCGCAGTTCCGGCGGCACGAACGTGTGCGTGAAAACGACCTGCCCGCCTTCCCGCCGGTATTCCGCCATCGCCAGGTGTCCGTCGACGACGAGTTCGAACCGGCTCTCCGCCGGATTGTGCTGCACATCGAAGGGCTTCGTCCCGGGCTGGCTCATCGCCCTCGTTCTGACCCGCCGGCTGCACGAAGAAAAGTTGATTCGGGTTAGAAGAGAAATGCGAACCGTGTCGCCGGGACTCGCCACCGCGCCCGTGCGGTCTAAACTACCTTCAAGGGCAGGCGTCGTGCCCGTCCCCAAAAAAACAAAACCCCGCCGGGGAGCGACGCTCCTCTCCCGAGCCACTCAAGAGGTGCCACATGATTCCGCACACTTATTTGGAGCACGGCCTGTCGATTCTTCATACGCGGCTCCAGTCTCCCGTCCTGCCAGCCCCGACCGGACCCCATGTGGAAGCCCACCCGTTCATCACCCTGTCGCGCGAAACCGGCGCCGGCGCCACGACGCTCGGCCAGTTGCTGCTGCCGCTACTGGATCGCGAACTCGGCCGCGAGGGCCACGAATGGCTGCTCCTCGACCGGGACCTCCTCGCGCAGGCGCTGACCCACCATCATCTGCCGGAACGGCTCGCCGCGTTTCTTCCCGAAGACCGCATTTCCGAGACGAAGGCGGCGATCGGTGAACTCGTCGGCCTGCACCCCTCGCTCTGGACCCTCGAGCAGAAAATTGCGGAAGCCATCCTGCAGCTCGCCCATGTCGGCCATGTCATTTTTGCCGGCCGCGCCGCCAACCTGATCACCCGGCGCCTGCCGGGCGGACTGCATCTCCGGCTCGTCGCGCCGCCCGAGGTGAGGGCGGAACGACTCGCGGCCCTGCTCGGCTGCAGTCACACCGCCGCCTTCGCGCACCTCGAGCGGACCGACCTCGCCCGCCGGCGTTACGTCCGCACGCATTTCGACCAGGACATCGACGATCCCCGCCTCTACGACCTCGTCATCAACACCACGCACTTCACCCCCGTCGCGACCGCGCAGCTTGTCCTGGCGGTGCTGCGTGACCGCGTCCGCCACACGACGCCGGCCGCCGGCACGTTGACCGGATCGCCGGGCTGATCGATCGCGGACAGTCGCGCCCGCCATCCGTCTCACGAGGCCGGCGGCACGCGTCGGAATCCGTCATTGCTTGCGCCAACGCTCGGCCAGCACGCCGCAGATCACCAGTTGGAGCGGATGGTAGATCATGATCGGGAGCAAAATCATCCCGAGCGCCGGATGCGCGCCGAAGATCAATTTCGCCATCGGCACGCCCGAGGCCAGGGTCTTCTTCGTGCCGCAGAACATCGCGGCAATTTTGTCCTCGCGGGAAAATCGCAGCGCCTCCGCCACGAGCGACAACAGCCACATCACCGTCGTGAACAGCACCACCGCGATCGCGAGCACCAGCCAGAGCTGACCGGCGTGACCCGACCAGATGCCCTGCTTGAACGAGTCGCAGAACGACGTGTAGACGAGCAGCAGGATCGTCCCGCGGTCGACGACGTTGATGCCCGCCTTGTGCCGGCCGGCGAAGGCCCCCAGCCACGGATGCAACAGCTGGCCGACCGCCAGGGGCAGCACGAGCCAGCGCAGCAAGTCGAGGATCACCGGGCCGAGCGGCTGAGTCTGCCCGCTGGTCTTCAACACGAAGGCGATCCATAGCGGCGTGAAAAACACGCCGATCAAGCCCGACAACGTGGCATTGAAGACCGCGCCGGCGACGTTGCCCCGCGCGGCCGCCGTCATCGCGACCGACGACGATACCGTCGACGGCAATGCACAGAGGAAAAACAATCCGAGCTTCAGCTCCGGCGACACGCTCGCGCCAAGCGCCGCGTAAAGCGCGAGGCCGATCAACGGAAACAATAGAAACGTGGCGCTCTGCACCAGCGCGTGCAGCGGCCAGCGGAGTGCGCCCGCCTTGAGCGCCCCGAACGACAACGCGACGCCGTGCAGGAAAAAAATCAGCGCCACGCCGATCTTCGTGACCAGCGTCGGATGCATCCAGCCGCCCGCCGCACCCGGCGCCGGAAACGCCCACGCCAGCGCCATGGCCGCCACCATGCCGAGCAGGAACCAGTCGGGTTTGAATTTCATCGCGACGAATTACCCACCGCTTCGCTTTCCCCGCATCCGCGCGAGGACGGCGGCAAGATCCTCGCGTCCCTCGATCCGCAACGCCCAGAGCGTGACGCCATACACGCCGACCCCCAGCGGCACCAATGCACCCACGGCGAGCCAGTCGGCCAGCCGCCGGCCCGGCAGGAGCGCCCCGAGGAGCCGATCGCCCGCCCCGACCGCCACGCCCATGATTGCAGCGCCCACGACCACCTTGACGAGACTCGACGACAAGGCGGCGAAAGTCATGCCCGGCAGCTTGCGCACCAGGGCCCGCTGGAGCAGGAACGCCTGCAGGATGATGGCCGTGGTGCTGGCAATCACGAGCCCGGCCACGCCGAGCGGGCGCATCAGCACCAGGCTCAGGACAAGATTGACGACGAAATCGATCGCCGCGACGCGGACCGGCGTGGCCGTGTCCTTGACGGCGTAAAACGCGCGCACCGTCAGGTTCACGACGGAAAAAAACGGGAGCCCGATCGCGAACAACCGCAACAGCGACGCCATCAATTCCGCGTCCCCGGCCGTGAATTTGCCGTGCTGGTAGATCAACCGCACGATCCGCTCGCTGAGCAGCGCGAGCCCGACCGCCGCCGGGACATTGATCACGAGGATCAACCGCACGCCCTTGCGAAAATCCTCGGCCATCCCCGCCATGTTTTTCTCCGTCGCGTGACGCGCGAGCAGCGGATAGACCACGGTGGACACCGCGATCGCAAACACCCCGATCGGCAGCTCCATCAACCGGTTCGCGTAAAACATCAGCGCGGCCGCCGTCGGCAGCGAAAACGCCAGCAGTCGGGACACGGTGACGTTGATCTGGTAAATCGCAGTGCCGAACAACCCCGGGGTCATCAGGCGTGCAATCTGGCGGACCTGCGGCGTCAGCCCCAGCGCCGGGCGCGGCCGCCAGCCGGCGCGCATCAGCACCACCGCGGGCACCCCCATCTGCAGAAACCCACCCACCAGGACGCCGGCGCACAGCCAGTGGAGCTCGCCCAGCGGCGAATCGGCGTAGTGCAGGCCCGCGCCCCCGAGCGAAACGATCATCGCGACGTTGAGCCAGATCGGCGACAGCGCCGGCTCGGTAAACCGCCCGAGCACGTTCAACGTCGCATTGAACGCGGCGGCCACGCAGATGAGCGCGAGGTAGGGAAACATGAGCACGGCGAGGTCGGCCGCGAGAAACCACTTCGAGTCCAGTCCCGGAAACCGGCGCGCCTGGCTGAACACGACCATCGCCACCGCCGCGAGACCGCCCGTCACGACCGCCAGCCAGGTCGCCACCAAATCGAGCAACCGGAACGCCCCCGGCTCGCCTTCGTCGCGCAGCACTTCCTGCAGCGTCGGAATGAACGCCGCCGTAAGCGATCCCTCGCCGAGCAGTCGCCGGAAAAGATTCGGCAGCGTGAACGCCGTCACGAACGCATCGATGAAGACGCTCTCGCCGAACACCCTCGCCTGCAGCTGATCGCGGATCACCCCGAGCACCCGCGACATCACGGTGAACAGGGAGACGACGCCGATATTCTGGAGCTTCTTCGACACGCGGGAAGCTATCGGGTCGCCGGCGGCGGTGGGCAAGACCTTAACCCGCGCGACCGCCGGGTTGTTTCCCGACCCGCCGAGTCGTCGCTCATTTGATGCCCGCCGCGCCGCTCTCGCGCTCCAGCGCATCGAGCGCGTCATCGGTTGATGCGGCGAGTTCGTTGGCGTCCCGCCAGTCCCGGTCGAAAGCGGCGCACTGCATCTCCGTCGGCGCCGCCTCGGGCCGGTGCGCCCCGAGCGCCTCCGCCAGCGAGAGGCCGGCATTGCGATAAAACGGATGCAACGACGGCAGCAGGCGGTTCAGCTCCGCCGCCCGCCGGCCCAGATCCTCCGCCACCGGCGGTTCGCTCCGATGCGCCAGCACCTCACGCAATGGCACCACGACATCGTGCTCGTCCCCGGCAAACACGAACCGCGCGAGGGCCGCGATCTCGCGCCGCGATTCCGTCGCTTCGAGCACGGGCAGCGCGCGCGCCCGACGCACGTGATGCCAGCCCGTCTCCCACCAGAGTTCGCGTTCGCCCTCGTTGCCGAAACGTCCCGGAAAGCTCGCCGCGAGCGCGGTGCCCGCCTCGTCGCCCGCCACCAGCCGGTTGAGCAACGCCGGCCACTCGCCCGCCCGGCCCGATTCCCCCTGCAGGAACGCCAGCAGCCACACCGCCCCGGTCGCAAGGGACCGCGTGTTTTCGCTTTTCCGCCTCCAGCTGAGCAGGTCCTCCAACCCGGGAGGCTCAAGCCGCGCACTCTCCTGCTTCAGCGCGTCGAGTTGCGCCGCGTCGCTCCGGGTCTCGCACCAACCGACGCAGGCCTCCTCCAACCAGCGCGGCGCCGTCAATCGCGGCCCCGCGCCGTGCCGGGCGGCCGCCAGCCGGAGCAGCAGCCCGCGCGCGAGGGCGTGGCGCACGTCCGCCGCCTTTACTTTCTCGTCCCATCTGATCCGCACTGAAACCACTCCGCCTGTTTCCACGATCGCGCGAAACGCCTCCGCGTCTCTCCAGTCCGACCCCGGCACGAGGCGCACGAGCACGGGGGAGGAAAACCCGTCGGGCAGCGAAAGCGGTGCGGCGAGCAGTCGCCACATGTCCTCCGCCGTCGACGCAACCATCCCCGCCGCCGTCGCATCGAGCGCGGCCACCTCGAACCGCCCCGGTCCGCTCTGGAACAAGACCGGCGCAGGACCCGCGCCATGGACTCGCGCGGCCACGAGCGCGACGACCAGGCCGGTGATCAGCGCCCGCGCCCGCCTCACGGCATGGCAAGCGTCAGCGTGTTGCCTTCGGCCTTCACGTCGGCGAGCTTCGGCCACGCCGCGGCGATGTCCTCCGGGATCGGAATCGAACCAAGGACTTTCTTCGCCACGAAACCGGCGGCAAACGGCAGCCGCTGCACCGGGCAGGAGCCCAGATAGAGCGTGTCGGGATCGAAGGCGAACCCATCGCCCTTCTTCACAAATCCACCGCGCGCCACGACCATCACTTTTTGCTCGATCAGCCCGAAAAGATTGATCGTCACCGGCACGCCGATCTGCACCACACCGTCGCGAATCCGGAAATTCGGCGCTCCCGGCGAAATCAGATCGCCCGAAGGGGCGGACGCAGCCGGAGCCTCCTTGTCGCCGGCCTTGGCCTTCTCCGCAGTCTTGGGTTTGGCGGCCGGGGCCGGGGCCGCCGCGGCCGGCACGAGTGAATTGATTTCGTCCTCGTTGGCGGCGACCGTCGCGCCACCCGCGAACTGCTTCCGCTTGGCCGCGGCCTGCCGCGCCTTGCCGCTGTCGTGCGACCCTTCCACATAATACACGGCACCCGGCACGCGGTCCGCCTCCTTCGGCAGTTCCTTGACCGTGTTCACCGGCCGCAACGCGAGCAGCAACGCCCCGAGGACGATGCCCAGCGCCACGCTCAGGACGGCCCCGAGGGTTACTTCGGTCCAGCTGGGTTCGTGGGCTCCTCTAAGTTGTTTTGCGCTCATGGGGAAAATTATTTCTTTGCCGGGGCCGGCGCGGTCGCGGTCGATTTGCCCGCCGCCACGGGCGCCGCCGGTTTGGCGTCGGCGGGCTTCGACTCGGCCGGCTTCGAATCGGTGCCGGTTTTGCGTTTCTCCTTCGCCGCGGAGTCCTTGTTCTTGTAGTCCGTGATGTAGAATCCCGTGCCCTTGAAGATCAGCCCGGCCCCGCCGCCGATGAGTCGTTTGACACCGGTCTTCTTGCACTTGGGGCACTTCTTCAGCGGCTCGTCGCGCATCGACTGGAACAACTCGAAGGTGTGGCCGCACTTGGGGCAGGCATACTCGTAGGTGGGCATGGCAGGAACGTCCGCGGTTATGGGCGGACCCGCGCGCGTTGGCGAGAGTGTTTCTGCGCGACGATCCCGAGCCCCGGGATCCAACCGCCAAGCTCCAATGAATCGTTCAACTTCAAGCACCCCAACCTCGAACCCCGGTGCGGGAGTTTCTCTGGTGCTTGGATGTTGGAGCTTGGAGCTTTCCCCGCCCGCCTTTAGTTTGTTTGCGCCACTCACCTCCGCCTCCCGCCCCCATGGATTTCGCCGCCGAAATGAAGCGCCACACCGCCCGCGTTGAACGCGGCCTCGACCGATTTGTGCCACCCGCCGGCATGCGGCCGGCCCGGCTGCATACGGCGATGCGCTATTCGCTCGAGGCCGGCGGCAAACGCCTCCGCCCCGTCCTCGTGCTCGCCGCCGCGGAGTCGTTTGGCATGCCACCGGAGGACGATCGCGCGCTCCCCGCCGCCGTCGCCATCGAGTGCGTCCACACCTACTCGTTGATCCACGACGACCTGCCGTGCATGGACAATGACGACCTCCGCCGCGGCCGGCCGACCGCGCACAAGCAGTTCGACGAGGCCACCGCGCTGCTCGCCGGCGATGCGCTCCTCACCCACGCCTTCGCGGTGCTCGCCGAAAACTACGCCGCCGAGCCCTTGCTCGCCGCCACGCTCGTCCGCGAACTCGCCGCCGCCGCGGGCAGCCGCCGTCTGATCGGCGGCCAGATGGAGGACCTGCTGGCCGAGAAGAAATCCGACGCGACGCCCGACGAGCTCGAATTCATCCACCTCAACAAAACCGCCGCGATGATCGAGGCCGCCCTCGTGATGGGCGGTCTGGTCGGCGGCGCGAGTGAAGCCAACCTCGCCACGCTCCGCCGCGCCGGCCGCCACCTCGGATTGGCCTTCCAAATCATCGACGACATCCTCGACGCCACCGGCAGCACCAAGAGCCTCGGCAAGACCGCCGGCAAGGATGCCCGGGCCAACAAGACGACGTTCGTCAAGCTCCACGGGCTCGAAGCCTCCCGCCGGATCGCCGGGCAGCAGACCGTCGCGGCCCTTGACGCCCTCGCCGAACTGCCGGGGCACGCCTCGTTTTTGATTGCGCTGATTGGCTCGATGGCGGTGCGCTCGAACTGATCGCGCGCTGCCCGCTCAGCCCAGCGACAGCTTGAACTCCACCGATTCGCGCAGGGCTTCCCAGCTCGCGTCGATGATGTTGTCGCTGACGCCGACCGTGCCCCAGATCGCCTGGCCGTCGCCGCTCTCGATCAGCACCCGCGTGCGCGACCCCGCGCCGCTGTTGCCCTCAAGGATGCGGACCTTGTAGTCGCGCAGCTTCATGTCGCGGATCTGCGGATAGGTCTTCTCCAGGGCCAGCCGCAGCGCCTTGTCGAGCGCGCCGATCGGGCCGGTCTCCTCGGCCACCGTGTGGACCGCCTCGCCATTGACGTGGAGCTTCACCGTCGCCTCGGCCCACAGCTCCTCGCCATGGCGCTCGATGATCACCCGGTAACTCTCCACCTCGAAAAACACCTTCCGCTGGCCCAGCGCCTTCGCGACCAGCAGCTTGAACGACGCATCGGCCGCCTCGTATTCGTAGCCGCGAAATTCCCGCTCTTTCAGCTCCTCGATGAGACCCTTCATCTCCGGGCGCTTCTCGTCGAGTTCGAGTCCCATCTCCTTCGCCTTGAGCGCGAGGCTCGTCCGGCCCGCCATGTCGGAAACCAGCACGCGCGTGCGGTTGCCGACCAGCGTGGGATCGATGTGCTCGTAGCTCCGCGCCACCTTGTTCGCCGCATTGGCGTGCAACCCGCCCTTGTGGGCGAAGGCCGACTGCCCGACGAACGGCGCCTTCGGGTCGGGGCGGAGGTTGGCGAGCTCGTCGAAAAACATCGAGAGGTCGCGCAACTGCGCCAGGTTCGGCGCGCACTGCGCCGTGCGGCCCATCTTCAAAAACAGGTTCGGCATGATCGTCACGATGTCCGCATTCCCGACGCGCTCGCCGTAGCCGTTGATCGTGCCCTGCACGAGGGTCGCGCCGGCCGCGACTCCCGCCAGCGACAGCGCCACGCCCACGCCGCTGTCGTTGTGGCAATGGACGCCGACTTTCTCCCCGCCGAACTCCTTCACCGCCCGGCCGACGATCGCCTTGAACTCATCCACCATCGTCCCGCCGTTGGTGTCGCACAGCGTGAGGTTGCTGGCCCCGCCGCGCAACGCCGCCGCCAGCGTCTTCAGCGCATAGTCCGGGTCGGCCTTGTAGCCGTCGAAAAAGTGCTCGGCATCGTAGATCACCTCGCGCCCCTGGGCGACGAGGTAGCGGGCCGAGTCCTCGATCATCGCAAGGTTTTCCTCGAGCGTCGTCCGCAGGATTTCCGTGACGTGCAACGTCCACGTCTTGCCGACGATCGTCATGACCGGCATCCCGCTGTCGAGCAGCGTGCGAAGCTGCGCATCGTCGGCCGCCTTCGTGCCGGCGCGGCGTGTCGCCCCGAACGCGGCGAGCCGGGCATGCTTGAGCCGCAGATTTTTAGCCTCCTTGAAAAACGAGATATCGCGCGGGTTGGAGCCGGGAAAGCCGCCCTCGATGTAATCGACGCCGAACTGGTCGAGCCGTTCCGCGATGAGGAGCTTGTCGGTGACCGAGAAACTGATGCCCTCGCCCTGCGTGCCGTCGCGGAGCGTGGTGTCGTAGATCTTGACGTTGGAGTTGCTCATGGGTGTTAAAAACAAAAAACCCCGGGCGAAAAGCCCGGGGTGAGAGAAACGACGATTGAGGGTGAACTCACGCCATTTTTCCGCGCCCGGGCGAGCGACCAATAATAATGGTGCTGATCGCGCGAACGATGGCGGGAGCGGAGTTCATGCTGAGGGAGGGCGAGGAAAAACGCCCGCGCCGTCCGTGTCCATCCCGTTTTTCGTCCGGCGCCAGGGCTCCACCCAGGGCGGCGACGGCCGGGCGGGCACCGCCGCGACGCCGGTCAGACCGCGCGCCGCTCGACAAACTCCCGGATGGCGGCCGCTTCCGCCCTGAGCCGGTGCTTCACGACCGGACGCGACTTGAGCGCCTCGAGGCTCGGGTGCGTCGGCTCGATGCCGATCGCGGTCCGGATGGTGTCCGGAAATTTCGCCGGGCTCGCCGTGGCCAGAACCACGTTGACGCGGCCCGCCGCCAGTTTCTGGAAGCCGCACGCGGTGTGCGGATCGGCGATGTAGCCGTGTTCGCGATGAACGCGCGCGATGATGCCGGGAATCTCCGCATCCGTGCAGCGGGACGCCGTGAACGTGTCGCGGTTGAAATTCGCGAACGTGTAGCCGCCGGTCGCCTTGAAGGTCTGCATGACCTCGCGGACTTTCGCCGGATCGCGGCCGACGGCGAAGTAGATGAACCGCTCGAAGTTCGACGCCACCTGGATATCCATCGACGGCGCGAGACTCGGCAACACGGCGCCCATGCGATACTCGCCGGTCGTGAACATCCGGTAGAGAATGTCGTTCTGGTTCGTCGCAACGCGGAAGCTCCGGATCGGCACGCCCATTTTCTGCAGCATCCAGCCGGCAAGAACATTGCCGAAATTTCCCGTCGGCACGACGAACTCCACGTTCCCACGCTCCGCCGCGGGCAGTCGCAACCACGCGTAAAAGTAGTAAACGCACTGCGCCAGCACGCGCGCGAGATTGATCGAATTCACCGCCGACAGCCGGTGCCGGGTCCGAAACGCCTGGTCGCCGAGGATTTCCTTCAGCGCGTTCTGCGCGTCGTCGAACGTGCCGTCGACCGCGAGGGCAAAAACATTGGTCGCGCCCGTGCACGCCATCTGCCGCTCCTGCAACGGCGACACGCGTCCGTCCGGATAGAGGATGAAGATCGCGGTGCCCGGCTTGCCGAGCAGTCCGTGGATCGCCGCCGCCCCGGTGTCGCCCGAGGTGGCGCCGAGGACGTTGATCGTCTGCCGGCGGACGGCACACTGGTGCTCGTAGAGGTTGCCGAGGAGCTGGAGCGCGAAGTCCTTGAACGCGAGCGTCGGTCCGTGGAAGAGCTCGAGGACGTAGAGATTCTTCGCGAGCGGCTTCAGCGGCGCGATCGCCGGGTCGGCGAAGCGGGTGTAGCTCGCGTCGACGAGGCCACGCAATGTGGCCGGCGGAATGTCGGTCGCGAAGACGCGCAGGAATTCAAAACACAGTTCCGCGTAACCGAGTTTTTCGAAGCGTGCGAGATCGCCGCTGAAATCCGGCAGCGTCTCCGGCAGAAACAACCCGCCGTCCGGCGCGAGGCCGGTGGCGACGGCATCGGAGAATCCGAGGGCCGGGGTCTGGCCGCGCGTGGAGATGAATCGCATGGGTGGCGCCGGGAAGCCGGCGCGACATCAGATCTCGTCCAGGTGAAACGCCGCGTGCGCGACGCGCGCCGCCTCGTCGGCCTGGTCGCGCGCGATCACCACCGAAATCTTGATCTCGGACGTGCTGATCAGCTCGAGGTTGACGCCGGCGTCGGCCAGCGACGTGAACAGGGTCGCGGCGACGCCGCTGTGCGTCCGCATCCCCACCCCGACGACCGAAAGTTTGGCAATCTTCTCGTCCACCGAGACGTTGCCGCCGCCGATTTCCTTCAGCACCGGGGCCAGCGTGCGCTCGGCCTTGGCGGTCTCGGTCTGCGGCACCGTGAACGTGAGGTTCGCCACCCCCTGCCGGCCGACGTTCTGCACGATCATGTCGACGTTGATGTTCGCGTCCGCGAGCGCGCGGAAAACCTTCGCCGCCGTGCCGGGCTTGTCCGGGATGTTGCTCACGACGACCTTGGCCTGGTCCTTGTCGACGGCGACGCCGCGCACGACGACCTTCTCCATATAGGCGACTTCTTGTTTCACGATGGTTCCTGGGTTGTGATTGAAAGAGGAGCGGACTTCGAAAACGACGTTGTATTTCGACGCGAACTCGACCGAGCGGGTCTGCATGACCTTGCTGCCGAGCGACGCGAGCTCGAGCATCTCGTCGTAGCTGATCTCGTCGAGCTTGCGGGCGTTCTTCACGACGCGCGGGTCGGCCGTGTAGACGCCGTCGACGTCCGTGTAGATCTCGCACTTGTCGGCCTTGATCGCGGCGGCGAGGGCGATCGCGGTGAGATCGGAGCCGCCGCGGCCGAGCGTCGTGGTCTGGCCCTCGTCGTTGATGCCCTGAAACCCCGCGACGATGATCACCTTGCCGGCGTTCAGGTCCTTCTCGAGCGGCTTGGCGTCGATGGTCCGGATTTTCGCCTTCGTGTGAACCTTGTCGGTGAAGATTCCCGCCTGCGCACCGGTGTAGCTCACCGCCTGCACGCCGAGCCCGTGAAGCGCCATCGCCGTGAGCGCGATCGTCTCCTGTTCGCCCACCGCGAGAAGCTGGTCCATCTCCCGCTCGCTGGGGTTGGCGCAAACCTCCTTGGCGCGGGCGATGAGCTCGTTCGTCACGCCGGCGCGGGCCGAGACGACCACGACGAGTTCGTTACCCTCGTCGCGGATCGCCTTGATGCGTGCCGCGACATTCTTGATGCGGGCGGGGTCTCCGACGGAGGTGCCACCGTATTTCTGGACGATTCGAGCCATTGCCTGGGTTGAGGGTTGAAAGATGAAACTTAAAAGAGGTGAAAGTCGTCCGGCTCGGGTCTTTCAACCTTCGCCTTTCAACCTTCAACAAACACTAGTCATTGAAATCCCCGATGCGCAGCAGCAGCGGATCGTCGAGCACGCTGGCGAGCCCGCGCAGTCGCTTCAGCGTCGCGCCCATCGCCCGCTCGTTGCTCTCGTGCGTCGTCAGCACGAGCGAAGCCGCGCCCGGGCGCTCGGCGGGATTCTGGATGACGCTCGCGATGCTGACGTGATGCTTCGCCATCACCGACGCCACTCGTGCGAGGACGCCCGGCTGGTCCTTCACGGTGAGCCGGAGATAATACCGGCAGTGAATCTTTTCCGGCGGCGCGAGGCGGGATTCGTCGCGCGCCGGTGCCGTGGCCTCACCAATCAGGTGCGCGCCCTTGCCGTGCTTGAGCAACGCGGCCGCGTCCGCGATGTCGCCGATGACGGCGCTCGCCGTCGCGTCCTGGCCGGCGCCGCGACCGCTATAGAGCGTGGTGCCGACGACGTCGCCCGTGACGGAGATCGCGTTGAACACGCCGCTGACGTTGGCGATGACGTTGCCCTCGGGCAGCAGCGTCGGGTGCACGCGCACGCACAGCTCGTTGCGGGCGAGGTCGCGCGTGATGACCGCGAGCAGCTTGATGCCGAAGCCGAGGGTGACCGCATTCTTGAAATCCGCCGGCGTGATGCGCGAGATGCCCTCGACGATCATGTCGTCGGTCTTCACCCAGACGCCGTGCGCCAGCCACGCGAGGACCGACGCCTTGTGCGCGGTGTCCCAGCCGTCGACGTCGAGTGACTCGTCGGCCTCCGCGTAGCCGAGGCGCTTCGCATCCGCCAGCACGCTGGCGTAGGGCGCGTCGCGATCCTCCATCTGCGTAAGGATGTAATTGCAGGTGCCGTTCAGGATTCCGTAGATGCGCGGGAAACGGTTCGCCACGAGGCCCTCGCGCAGCGCCTTGATGATCGGGATGCCGCCGGCGACCGACGCCTCGAAAAAGAAATGCCCGCCATGCTTTTGCGCCGCCGCGAAGATCTCCGCCCCGTGCTTGCAGATCAGCGCCTTGTTGGCGGAAACGACGATCTTGCCGCGACGCAGCGCGGCGAGCGTGACCTGGCGCGCAAGCGTGGTGCCGCCCATCAGCTCGCACACGATCTGGATGTCCGGATCGTTCGCGATCGCGAGCGGGTCGGTCGTGAGCTTCGTGGCCGGAATCGCGACGGCGCGCGCCTTGCGAGGATTCCGCACGGCGACGCGGGCGAGGTTGAGTTTTACGCCGACGCGCGACTCGAGGTCCGCGCGATTCGCGGAAATGTGTTTCCACACGCCCTGGCCGACGGTGCCGAGGCCGCAAAGCCCGATGTTGACGGTCATGGGTGCGCTCATGGGGAGGAGGCGTCAGCTTTTTTTCCGCCGACCTTGCTTTCCGTGCCGGCCAGCAGGCGGGAAATGTTGGCACGATGGCGGATGACGACAAACAGCGCGACACAGCCGGCGACCACGATCAGGAGCAGCGAGCGCCCGAGAAACCACGCCGACACTGGCAAGGACGCCGCCGCGAGCATCGATGCGAGCGAGACGTAACGAAAGAGGCCGACCGTCACGAGCCACACGGCTATCGCGATGAGCGCGCCGGGCGGAAACAATACCGCGAACCCTCCCGCACCGGTCGCCACGCCCTTGCCGCCGCGAAAACCGGTGAAGCACGAAAAGCTGTGCCCCAGCAGCGCCCCGACCAGACCCGCGACGGCAAACTCGCCGTATTGCTGCTGGTCAAATCCCCCGGACGGGCGGCCGGAAACCAGCCGCCAGCCCCATGGCGCGAACGTCGCCGCAGCTCCCTTGAGCGCATCAAGGACGAGCACCAGCCGACCCAGGCCCTTGCCGAGCACGCGGCCCACGTTGGTCGCGCCGGGATTCTTGCTGCCAACCTCGAAGATGTTCACGCCCTTCGCGCGCGCGACGAGATAGCCGAAGGGCAGCGAGCCCAGCAGATAACCGACGACCGCAGCGATGAGGAGCGGGGTGAGCATGGACGCAGTCTACAACTGGACGAACTTCGCCTGCTTGATCGCGGAATGGCCCTTGATGACCTTCCGCGCGGCATCGCTCGGCTCCGTGTCGACGCGCACCACCATGTAGGCGGTGCCGCCCGGCGTAAGCCGGCTGAGCGACATGTCAGCGATGTTGACCTTGTCCTTGCCGAGGATCGTGCCGACTTCGCCGACCATGCCGGGCTGGTCGAGATTCTCGAGCACCAGGAGCTTGCCCTCGGCGGCCACCTCGACGTCGCGGCCGTTGATGATGACGATGCGCGGCTGGTTGCCCTTGCCGATGAGCGTGCCGGCGGCCGAGAACACCGCGCCATCCGGCGCCACGGCCTCGACCTGCATCAACTCGGTGTAATCGGAATTGCTGTTCGACTTGGTCACCTCGGCGTGGATGCCGAGGCGCTCGAGCAGCACGGGCGCGTTGACGAAATTGACCTCCTCGCCGCTGATCCGGCGCAGGAAGCCGCGCTCGATCGAGCGGGTCACGGCGTTGGCGTCGAGGTCGACCATCTTGCCCCAATACGTGATCCGGAGGCTCGCGATCTGCGCCGGGGCGATCTGCTGCACGAGCGTGCCGAGCTTCGCGCCGAGGTCCAGATACGGCCCGAGGATCTTGATCGCCGCGGCGTCGATCGAGGGGACGTTGACGGCGTTGCGGATGACGCCGCCGTTGAGCACGTCGGCGATCTGTTCGGCGATCTCGATGCCGACCGACTCCTGCGCCTCCGCAGTCGAGGCGCCGAGGTGCGGCGTGAGGACGACATTGGGCAGCGTGCGGAGCTCGCTGTCCTTCGCCAGCGGCTCGTCCTCGTAAACATCGAGGCCGGCGGCGGCGACCTTGCCGGCCTTGATCGCGGCGATGAGCGCGGCTTCCTTGATGATGCCGCCGCGCGCGCAGTTGAAGATGCGCAGGCCCTTCTTGCACTTCTCGAAGGCCGCCTCGTCGATCATGTATTTCGTATCGTCGGTCAGCGGCATGTGGACCGTGATGTAGTCCGACTGCTTCAGGAGTTCGTCGAGCGCCACACCCTCGACCTGCATGGCCTTCGCCCGGCTGGGCGCGAGATAGGGATCGTAGGCGAGCACGCGCATGCCGAACGCCTGGGCGCGCTTCGCGACCTCGCCGCCGATGCGGCCGAGCCCGACGATGCCGAGGGTTTTGCGGAAAAGTTCGATGCCCGAGAAGCTCTTGCGGTCCCACTGGCCGGCCTTCATCGAGGCCGCCGCCTGCGGCACGGGGCGTGCTCCGCAGAGGAGATGCGTAAAGGTCAGCTCCGCCGTCGCGATCGTGTTGCCCGAGGGTGTGTTCATCACGATCACCCCCCGCTCGGTCGCCGCCTCGACGTCGACATTGTCGACGCCCACGCCGGCCCGGCCCACGACCTTCAGCAGGGGCGCCGCCGCGAAGACCGCCGCGGTGATCTTCGTCTCCGAGCGCACCGCGATGGCATGCACGTCCTTGACGAGCTCAAGCACCTTCTCCGGCGAGGAGCCGTAGGCCTCAACGACTTCGAAGCCCGGCTGCTGGCGCAGATAGGCTACTCCCTTGGGTGAGATCTTGTCAGCGACGAGGACTTTCATGTGGACAAAATAGCCTCCGAGGGAAGTGTCCGTGCGCCCGGCTAGCAAGGAAAACGTGCGGCATTTTTAACGGACACCCGGGGGCGTCCATCCTCGTCGTCCGCGAGAAAAAACTTGGCGGCGAATCGCCCTATCCCGCACACTTTTCTCTTTCCTTGCGTCATGCCTGTCGAAACCAACCCGATTGGCGGTCATGCCCAACCTATCTCCTCCGATGCAGGATGCATCCGGCACAGCTTCTGCCGCTTCCAAAATCTTGTCATGATGTCTCCGATCTCCCTTCGCCCCCTGAAATCACCGGCCGGATGCGCCACCCTGGGCTTGATTCTCGGCCTGCTGGCTGGCGGTTGCTCCCGCGACGCAGCGCCGGCGGCCGCCGGCGGAGGTGGTGGCGGTCGCGGGGGGCGCGGCGGTGGCGGCGGGCCGGCCCCGGTGCTCGTCGGCCGCGCCGTGCGCAAGATCGTGCCGCTGACCCTCGATGCCATCGGCGCGGTCGAGCCAATCCGCACGGCCGCACTCCGTTCGCAGGTGACCGGCACGCTCATGAAGATCGCGATCCAGGAGGGCCAGGATGTGAAGCAGGGCGATCTGCTGTTCGAGATCGACTCGCGCCCCTTCCAAAACGCCCTGCAGTCCGCCATCGCCGATTCACAGAAGACCGCCGTCCAACTCGAAAACGCCGAATCCCAAGTCGTGCGCTATCGGGCACTGAGCGCCGACTCGATGGTTTCGAAAGAGCAATTCCAGACGATTCAGGACAACGAGCGCGCGCTGAAGGCCCAGGCCCAGGCGAGCCAGGCCGCCATCGCCAACGCCCGGCTGCAGGTCGAATACTCCTCGATCCGCGCGCCCATTGCCGGCCGCACCGGCAATCTCGGCGTCCACGAGGGCGACCTCGTGCGCGCCAGCGACGCCACCACGACGCTCGTCACCATCAACCAGCTCAATCCCATCTATGTGACCTTCGGCGTGCCCCAACAATACCTCGGCCCGTTGAACCATTATCGCAGCGAGGGCACGGTCGCCGTGAAAGCCACGCCTCCAGGGGCCGACCCGGCCAGCGAGCAGGGCGAGCTCACGTTCATCGACAACACCGTCGATTCCACCACCGGCACCATCAAGCTGAAGGCCACTTTCCCCAACGACGACCGCCGGCTCTGGCCGGGTCAGTTCGCGAACATCACCATCCTGCTCGCCTCGCCCGAGGTGCTCACCGTCCCGGCCTCGGCGATCCAGAACGACCAGAACGGCCAGCATGTCTTCGTCGTCGACGCCGACAACACCGCGCAATTCCGCAAGGTCGTCGTCGAACGCAGCACGAGCGACGACGCCGTCATCGCCAGCGGCCTCACCGAGGGTGATACCGTCGTGACCGACGGCCAGCTTCGCGTCGTGCCCGGCGGTCCGGTCGAGATCAAGCAGGCGGACGGCACCAGCCCCGCCGGCGCCTCGCCCGGCGGCGGAAAGGGCGGCGGCAAAGGAAAAGGCAAGGGCAAAGGGAAGGGCAAAGAAACGTGAACATTCCCGAGCTCTTCATCCGCCGGCCGGTCATGACCACGCTCGTGACCACGGCGGTGACCATCTTCGGCTTGATCGCCTATCGCTCGCTGCCGGTGAGCGACCTGCCGAACGTCGATTTTCCGACCATCAACGTTTCGGCCAACCTCCCCGGCGCGAGTCCCGAGACCATGGCGTCCTCGGTCGCGACGCCACTCGAGCAACAGTTTTCCACGATCGCGGGCATCGACTCGATGACGTCGACCAGCACCCTCGGCAGCACCAACATCACCCTGCAGTTCAGCCTCGACCGCACGATCGATGGCGCTGCGCAGGACGTCCAGTCCGCCATTTCCGCCGTGCAGCGCCGCCTCCCGCAGGACATGCCGAATCCGCCGTCCTTCCGGAAACAGAATCCCGCGGACGATTCCATCCTGCTCCTCGCGGTCAGCTCGCCCACGCTGCCGCTCGACGAAGTGGACGAATATGCCGAGACTCTCCTGGCGCAGCGGATTTCCAGCGTCAACGGCGTCGCCCAGGTGCAGGTTTACGGGTCGCAAAAATACGCCGTCCGCGTGCAGCTCAGCCCGCAGGCGCTGGCCTCGCGCGGCATCGGGATGGACGAGGTCAAGACCGCCCTCTCCTCCTCGAACGTCAATCTCCCCACCGGCACGCTCAGCGGCAGCCACAGCTCGATCACCGTCCAGGCCAGCGGCCAGCTCCAGAGCGCCGATGCCTATCGCCGCGTGATCGTGACCTACCGGAACGGCGCGCCCGTCCGCCTCGGCGACGTCGCGAAGGTCATCGACAGCGTGCAAAACGACAAGGTCGCGGGCTGGTTCAACCAGGAGCGCTCGATCATCCTCTCCATCCAGCGCCAGCCCGGCACGAACACGATCGAGGTGGTCGATGGCATCAAGGCCATCCTGCCGGAATTCCGCGCCCAGCTCCCCGCCGCGGTGAAACTCGACATTCTCGTCGACCGGTCGATCGCGATCAGCGAATCCGTGCACGATGTGAAGACGACGCTGATCCTCGCCATCTGCCTCGTCGTCCTCGTCATCTTTCTTTTTCTCCGGTCGGTCCCCGCGACGATCATCCCCAGCATCGCGATGCCGATCGCCGTGATCGGCACGTTCGCGGTGATGTATTTCTGCGACTTCAGCGTCGACAATCTTTCCCTCCTGGCCCTGACGCTCTCGGTGGGCTTCGTCGTGGACGACGCGATCGTGATGCTCGAAAACATCATCCGGCACATCGAGCACGGCGAACCGGTCATGACGGCGGCGCTGCGCGGTTCGCGCGAGATCGGGTTCACCATCCTGTCGATGACGATCTCGCTCGTGGCGGTGTTCATCCCGGTGCTGTTCATGAGCGGCGTGCTGGGGCGGCTGTTGCATGAATTCGCGGTCACGATCAGCGCGGCCATCCTCGTTTCGGGCTTCGTCTCGCTCACGCTCACCCCGATGCTTTGCAGCCGGTTCCTGAAACCGATTTCCCACGGCCAGCACCACGGCCGCATCTACCAGGCCACGGAACGCGCCTTCCAGTGGATCGTCGACCGCTACGAACACACCCTCAGGATTTCGCTGCGCCACCGGGTGATCGTCATGGGCATTGCCGCCCTGGCGCTCGTGCTGACCGTCGTGCTCATCGTCCGCGTGCCGAAGGGCTTCATCCCGACCGAGGACACCGGCCGGATCGGCCTGACGCTCGAAGCCGCGCAGGACGCCTCGTTCGAGGCGATGACCCGCTACGTGCAGGCCGCCGCCCCGATCGTCGGCCGCAACCCCTACATCGCGGGTTTCAACGCCTCGGCCGGCGGTGGATTCGGCAGCGGCGGCAACAGCGCCCGCTTCAACATCGCCCTCATCGGTCGCGACCAACGTCCGCCCGCCGCCGCCATCGCCCAGGATCTCCGGCGCCAGCTCAGCGACATCCCCGGCGTGCGGGTCCTCGCACAGGTGCCGCCGTCGATCCGCATCGGCGGGCACCAGTCCTCGTCGATCTATCAATTCACACTCTACGGCACCGACCTCAACGAGCTCTTCCGCGTCACACCCGCCTTCGAGGAAAAGGTCCGCGCACTGCCCGGCTTGACGGACGTGACCTCGGACCTGCTCGTCACCAGCCCGCAGTTGCGCGTCGACATCGACCGGGACAAGGCCTCGGCGCTTGGCATCTCCGCGCAACAAATCGAGGACACGCTCTACAGCGCGTTCGGGGTGCGCCAAGTCTCCACCATCTACACGCCGACCAACCAGTATTACGTCATCCTCGAGATCGACCCCCGCTACCAGCGCGACCCCGAGGCGCTGTCCTTGCTCTACCTGCGCAACAGCAGCGGCAAGCTGATCCCCCTCGAGGCGGTCGCCCATCTCCGGCGCGACGTCGGCCCGCTCTCGGTCACGCATCTCGGCCAGCTCCCGTCGGTCACGATCACCTTCAACCTCGCCCCCGGCGTCTCGCTCAGCGATGCCACCACGGCCATCCAGCGGCTCGCCCAAACCGAATTGCCGCCGACCGTCCAGTCGACCTTTCAAGGCACAGCCGCCGCCTTCACCAGTTCGCTGCAGGGTCTCGGCATCCTGCTGATCGTCGCCGTGCTCGTCATCTACATCGTGCTCGGCGTGCTCTACGAGGACTTCGTCCACCCGATCACGATCCTCTCGGGCCTGCCCGCCGCGACGTTCGGCGCGCTCGTCACGCTCCTGATCTTCGGCCAGGAGCTGAACATCTACGGCTATGTCGGCCTCATCATGCTCATCGGCATCGTGAAGAAAAACGCGATCATGATGATCGACTTCGCGCTCGCCGAACGCCGCGAACGCGGCCGGTCCGCGGAGGAGGCGATCTACCAGGCCTGCATTGTCCGCTTTCGCCCGATCATGATGACAACTCTCTCCGCGCTGGCCGGCACGCTGCCCATCGCGCTCGGCCTGGGCGCCGGCGCCGAAGCCCGCCGCACGCTCGGCCTCGCGGTCGTCGGCGGCCTGGTGGTTTCGCAACTGCTCACGCTCTACATCACGCCGGTGTTCTATCTCTACATGGAGCGGTTCACGAAATACGTCACGCCCGCCCCCGTGCCCGCGGACGCCGAGTCGCTGCCGGAGTTCGCCGGCTCCGCCGGCACCGCGAAGTAAAGCTCGCCGGACGCCGCCGGGCGGACGAGTCTTTCGCCGGCAAGGATTCGACCGCACTCAGACACGGCGAATAACGCTGTTCTGCAAAGATGAAATGTTCGCACACAAAGCCTCCGTCGATTGCGGCACATGTGGAGCCACCAAAAGGAAGAAGCAACAGGTCGGCCCGTCGTTGGAGCATGGGTCTTCTGTGCTTGGGTCTGTTTGCTGTGGCCAGCCCGCTCTTTTCCAGTCGGCCAATGAGCGAATTGCGAGGGACCAGCGCGAATAGGTCCGGCCCAACGACCGGCTGGAGCCAGCTCGCACTCGGCGTTCTTTTTCTCGTTAGCTCAGCATCTTGCTATCTTGCGTCCAGGAAGAAGGAAAGTCCTGACGAGGCGCTAGCCAAGAAGCCGTGAATTCTTTCCTGGCACACATTGGTGAGCGCAATGCCATCGATCTCGACTATACGCTCGCCCAGCGTCGCTCCATTTCCGAGGTCGCCAGCAAACTCTCTCGTGGTGCAGAGCGCTCCTATTTCGAGTCCGCCGAGCTGCGCGATGCCTTTCCTGATGGGGAATTCAATGTCTGGGGTGTGCCTGTAGGAGCGCGTGTTCCATTTGAGCGCACAAAGCGCGGCGATGTCGTCTTCTTTGCTCCTAGTGTCAGCCGCGACGGCGGATGCTTGTTGTATGCCGGGATTGTGAAGCTTGTGCCGCGAATCGATTTTCCGAAGGCATCCAGAATCCTTTGGCCCGAATCAGGCTTCGACATTTATCCGCACCTTTTCTTTTTCGATGCCGAGGCGGGCATGATCTCGTGGTTCGATTTCATGTGCGACATTTGCTACGCACCCGACTGGAACCCGAAAGGATGGTATGTTCGCCTTGTCCGGCCAGCCTATCGCGGAACACACGATCCGACGGCATATCTCGACTATTTACGTGCTGCACATGGCTTCAAAAGAAAGGCCTAGCTGTCGTGCCTCAACACATTATCCGCGCATAGCGAGGAGTTAGCGAACAGACCGTGTGCTACCGCGCAGTGAACCCGCACGCCGCTTCAGCGTTGCCCGTCTTCCTTTCGTGTCTTTCGTGGGTTTCGTGGTTACTCCTTCCGAAACTTCCGCCGAGTCCCCCGCCGCCCGCCTCGTCCGCCAGGTCGGGTTCATCGCTGGGCGCGTCAGGCTGATTCGGTCAGGTAGCCCGGCCTCCTTCCGGCGGTTCCATCAAGCGCCGCGGCAAGTCACGGGCGCCGTGCATCACGCGCTCAATACTCACCTCGCCGTCCACGATGCGGTAAAAAAACAAGTGCGCGGAAAACGTTCCGGCGACTGACCGCCAGCGCATTCCGGCCAGCTCTGGCGACCGAAAGCGGCATGCCTTGCCGAGCGCCGGATGAGTTGCCACTTCTGCCATACTCGCGTCAAACGCGGCCAGATAACGCTCCGCAACTTCTCCACCCGCGTTATCCAAATACCAGCGATACTGGCGTGCGAGATCGATCTCCGCCCGACGGGAGACGACCGGTTTAAAACTCATCGCCCGGCTTTCGCCATCGCCCGAACCCGCTCCAGCGTGTCCGCCCCATAGGGTTCGTGCGGGCTGCGCACGCCCTCCCGCAACGCGCCCTCCAACTCCGGCGAGTCGAACGCCTCACGTTCCTGCAACTCGCGCAATGCATCGCGCACCACATCGCTCGCATCGACATAGCGACCGCTGCGCACTTTCTCGCCAATGAACGTCTCGAGTTCCTTCGTGAGTGCGATTTCCATGGCGCCAACCGTGTCATCACGCCGCCGTTTTCTCAAGCTGGAACGCCCACGTCGGGCCGCGCGGTGCGCCATGCGCCCCGCTTCAGCGTTGCCCGTTTTCCTTTCGTGTCTTTCGTGGGTTTCGTGGCTCCTCCTTCCGAAAGTCCCGCCGAATCCCCCGCCGCCCGCCTCGTCCGCCAGGTCGGGTTCATCGCCGAGTGCGACAAGCTGAAGGAAATCTTCCGCCAGACGCTCAACACCCAGAGCCGCCGCGCCGAGAACGACGCCGAGCATTCGTGGCATCTCTGCCTCTGCGTCATCGTGCTCGCCGAGCACGCCAACTGGCCGGGCCTCGACGTCCTCCACGTCCTGAAAATGCTCATCGTCCACGATCTCGTCGAAATCGACGCCGGCGACACGTTCGCCTACGACAACGCCGCGATGGTCCACCAGCACGAGCGCGAGGCGGTCGCCGCCGACCGCATCTTCGGCCTGCTGCCCGCCGACCAGGCGCGCGAGTTTCGCGGGCTGTGGGACGAATTCGAGGCGAAGGAAACGCCCGAGGCCAAATTCGCCACCGCCTGCGACCGCTTCCAGCCGATGCTGCTCAACTGCCGCGTGCAGGGCGGCGGTTGGAAAAAACACGGCATCACCCACGACCGCGTCGTCGCCCGCAACCGCCACATCGCCGACGGCTCTGTCGCTCTCTGGCATCACGCCGAGAAACTGATCCAGGAACTCGTCGACTCCGGCCATCTCGCCCCCGCCCCCAAGAGTAGCGCCAGCCTTTAGACTGGCGCAGAAGCCGGTCAGAAACCGGCGCCGCCACCTCGGACTGTCCGCCCCCAATCGTCGCATCGCGCGCTCGTCCGCCGCGTCGAGCCCGCTAGCTTTTCTCCCCATGAGTTACCCCACTCGTCTTGCCCTGCTGTTCGCGTTGCTTGGTTTCAACGCTTTCGCCGCCGACACCGCCCAGTCCACCGCCCCCGCCAATCCTCCCGCCACCGGTCGCGGCGCCGGCCGGGGCGGACGCGGCGGCGGCCGCGCCCAGGTTTCGTCCGCGCCCGCCTCCGATTGGATCGATCCGAAAACCGGCCACCGCGTCATCCGCCTCTCGCCCGATACCGGAGGCTCCACGCTTTATTTTCACGATCATCGCTTCACGCCCGAGGGCGACAAGATGCTCATCCGCGGTGCCGGCGGCATCACCGTCGTCGACCTGTCGACTCTCGGCAAATCTCCGCCCAAGGCGGAGGTCGTTCTCCCGGACGTGAATCCCATCGCGATGGCGTGGCGCACGCGCGAGGCTTATTTTCTGCGGGACGGCACGCTCATGGCCGTGAACGTCGACACGAAGGCGATCCGCTCCGTCGTCAAGATGCCGGCCGAGGCCCGCGGCTCCGCCATCATCAATTGCGACGAGTCGCTCATCGTCGGCATCGGCGCCGATCCCGACGGCAAGGTCATGCCCCACACCCCGCCGCCGGGCAATCCCGCCGGCAGCACGCTCGAACCCAATTGGGCCGCCGGTAATCCGGTGCGCATCTTCACCGTCAACGTGAAGACCGGCGAGTTCAAGGTCCTCCGCCACGAGAACAACTGGACCAACCACCTCCAGTGCTCGCCCACCGATCCGGACCAGTTCCTCTTCGCCCACGAGGGTCCCTGGCACTATGTCGACCGCAGCTGGGCGATTCGCGCGGACGGCAGTCCCGCCCGCCTCCTCCACGAGCGCACCATGAACATGGAAATCGCGGGCCACGAGTTCTTCGGCCAGGACGGCAAGACCGTGTGGTATGACCTCCAGACCCCGATGAGCGGAGTCTTCTGGCTCGCGGGCGTCGACCTCGCGACCGGCCACCGCACGTGGTATAACCTGCAACGCGACGAGTGGTCCGTGCACTACAATGTCTCGCTCGACGGCAAACTCTTCTGCGGCGACGGCGGCGGCCCGACCAGCGTCGCGGCCCGCACGATGGACCGGCAGGACATCCAGGGTCAGGGCCAGTGGATTTATCTCTTCCGCCCCGTGATGACCTCCGGCAGCTCGTTCCGCGACAAGAAGGACCTGATCGACGTCGGCTACTTCAAGTCGGAGCGGCTCGTCGACATGTCGAATCACAACTACAGCAAGGAAACCGGCGTCGAGCCGAACCTCGCATTCACGCCCGACGGCAAGTGGATCGTCTTCAGCGGCAATTTTCACAGCAACCCCGGCCCCGGCCGGCGCGCGACGACGCACGTCTACGCGGTGGAGATCGCGAAGTCGAAGTAGTGCCGGTCTCCGACCGGCGCCTTTGCCGACGGCGCTCATCCGCAGGGTCGTCTCTCCGAGCCGACCTGGGTTGGCCCTAGC
>CALFNN010000005.1 GCA_937902925.1 uncultured Opitutaceae bacterium | reverse complement strand
GCGATGTCGACATCAGTTCCGTCACCGAGGTCATCCAGAACGCCTACAGCGCCGACGGCACCCAGGCCGAGATCAGCGCCAAGGATCTCGAGAGCGAGGAGTCCGCGCCGATCGTCCAGCTCGCCAACCGCGTCATCGAGGACGCCTATATCTCGGGCGCCTCCGACATCCACATCGAGCCGCAGGAAAAAGATCTCGTGGTCCGCTACCGGGTCGACGGCTTGCTGGCGGAGAAGCTGCGCCTGCCCAAACAGGTCACCGGCGGTCTCGTCGCCCGCCTCAAGATCATGTGCAACCTGGATATTTCCGAGCGCCGGTTGCCGCAGGACGGACGCATCGTGTTCAAGAATTTCACGAAGAAAAACATGGACCTCGACCTGCGCGTCGCGACCGGGCCGATGAAGGACGGCGAGAAGGTCGTCATGCGTATTCTCGACAAGCAGAAGTCCACGCTGCCGCTGCCCGCACTCGGTTTCTCCGAGGAGAATCTGCAGAAATATCGCGACTGCATCCGCCAGCCCTACGGCATGATCCTGCACTGCGGGCCGACCGGCTCCGGCAAGTCGATGACCCTCTACTCCGCGCTCGGCGAGGTGAACACGCCCGACGTGAACATCCAGACCGCCGAGGATCCGATCGAATACACGCTCGCCGGCATCAACCAGATGCAGATGAACCGGCAGATCGGGCTCACGTTCGCCCGCGCCCTGCGCTGCTACCTCCGCATGGATCCCGACATCATCCTCGTCGGCGAAATCCGCGACGAGGAAACCGCCGGCATCGCGGTCGAGGCGGCCCTCACCGGTCACTTGCTCGTGTCCACGCTCCACACCAACGACGCGCCCTCGACCGTCGCCCGCATCGGCGAAATGGGCGTCGAGGCGTTCAACATCTCCGCGTCGCTCGTCTGCGTGTGCGCCCAGCGCCTCCTCCGCCGCGTCTGCAAGAACTGCAAGCTCCCTTACGATCCCAGCGGCCGCGAAAAGGAAATCATGGAGAAGGCCCTCGGCTGGAGCGGTCAGGTCTACAAGGCCAACCCACAGGGCTGCCCGACCTGCGGCGGCATCGGCTACAAGGGCCGCGTCGGCATCCACGAGCTGATGACCAACAGCGAGGAGCTGACCGAGGGCATCAACAAGGAACTCGAGGTGGCCGAGCTCAAGCGCATCGCCATGAAAAGCGGCATGAAGACGCTCCACCAGGATTCGATGCTCAAGGTGAAGATGGGCCTCACCACGATCGAGGAGGCGCTCGCCAACGTGCCGCCCGACTTGATCCTGTAGCCGCGCCCCGCGCCGTTTTCACTTCGCGGCCGGCGGCTCGCTCGCCGGGGTCTGCTGCCACTCGATCAGGAGACGTTGCGCCTCCGTCGCATGCGCGGTGCTCCGCAGAACTTCGCGCACCAGTGCCATCGCACCCGTTCGATCGCCAGCCGTGTAACTGGCGCGGGCAACGTCGAGCACCTTCTTCGCCCGCTCCGGCGCGCCATTGAGATAAAGCCTGGCGTTGCTCAGCATCTCCGGCGTCGCTCCCCGGGCCTGGGCCAGTTCCAGCTGCGCAAAGCGCAGGTCGGCATCGCGCGTCGCGATCCACGCCGGCGCGGGCTGCGCCGCCCGTGCCTCCCGGAGCATCGGCTCGACCTTCGCCCAATTCCCCTCCCGCACCGCGGCCTCGAGTTGCTGGAAGAATATCCGCTCGGGCGGCAGCCGGCCCGGCACCGGCGTCACCGTCGTGTCGCGCGCCGCCCACGCCCGCGTCACTTCCTCCGCCTGCGCCTGCAGCCATTCGCTCGCCGGAAACTGCCGCTCGGCCAGGCTGACGACATCGCGCGCCGTCTCCTCCCGGCCGGCCAGCCGCAGGGCCGCGATGCTCCGGCGGAAAATAATCATCGTCCACGAGCGGCCGCGCAAGAATTCCAACAACTCGACGGGCGCCGTGTCGCCCGATCCCGCCGCGGCATCGAGCAGCCGTTGCATCCAGTCCCGCCAAGCCTTGCCCGCGGCCGCCTCGGGCCCCGCCGGCGACGCCATTGCCGCCAACGCACGTCTCGCCGCCGCCCAGTCCCCACGCTGAATCTCGGTCTGCACCACCAACACCTGAAACGGTTGCAGTCCGTATCCGCGCTCGGTCGCCGCCGCCACGCAGCGCTCCAGCAGCGCCAGGTCCCCAGTTTCCGCCAGCGGTTCCGCTACAAAAAGGATGTTCTGCGCCGATCCGCCGAAGCGAAAAATATAGTCCTCGAGCGCCGCCTTGGCCGCTTCCGCCCGGCCAGCCAGCGCGCACTGCACGACGCCGTAGACCGCGGGCTGCGGATCCGCCGGCGACATCTCCCGGAGCTCCGTTACGGCACGCTCCATCTCCTCGAAGCGGTTCAGCTCGCGCAACACGCGCACCTTCAAACGAAGGACCTGCCCCGCATCCACCCCGGGTTCCCGCCGCCAGCCTTCGAGAAACGTCAGCGCTTCTTCTCGCCGCCCGAGTCCGAGCAACGCCAGCACCCGGTTTTCACCGGTGACGTCGCCCGGACCGCCCGCGTCGGCGAGCACCAGCGTCTCGGCAAACTGGTGCGCGGCCCGCAGCGCCCCGAACTCGCGCCTCAGCAACCACCGCCGGTCGCGCAGCACGGTCTCCCCGGTCAGCAGGGGCAGGTAGCGCGCGCACGTCCTCGTCACGAGCCCGTAGTCGTCTCCCTGCTCTGCCGCGTCGAACAATACCGTTAAATAAGCCCGCCCGGGAAATTCGGCCTTCAATCCGTCCTGCAATACGCGCAACGCCGCCGGCTGCTCGTTGGCGGCAACGTAGAACTGCGCCAGCACGATCCGGCCCCGCAGGTCGTTCGGATGCAGGGCGAGCCCGCGTTCGAGCAGGCTCTTGCCCTCTCCCCACCGCTTGCCCCGCAGCGCATCCGTGCCCTGCGCGATGAAAGCCTGACCCTGCTTGTCATGCACCACGCCGCCTCGGATCGGACGCAGCAATGCGTCGGAGTAGGCCAGCAGGCTGTAGGGATTCCGTTGCCAGAACCAGAACAGCACGGCCGCCGCCGCCACGTAGCCCGCGATCGCCCCCAGCCCCACGCACGGCAACAACCGCCTCAGGTTGATCGCCAGCCCATCGTCGTGGGATCCTTCGGTCCGCCCGTAAAAGCCGACCAGTCCGAGATACCACCGTCCCTTGATGACATTGGCCCCGCCCCAGACGAACTTGACGCGACGCATCGGCATCGCCCCGTTCTCACGCCCCCGCCACGACCGGCTTCGCCGCCGTCACCGCCTCCGCGAGATTCGGCGCGTGGACCTCGGCCTCGCCGCGCTCCTGGTTGAAGCGCATCGACACCGTCTTGGAAACGCCGCGCTCCTCCATCGTCACGCCATAGATCGCCTGCGCCGCCGACACGGTGCGCTTGTTGTGCGTGATGATGATGAACTGCGACTCGTTCACGAATTTCTTCAACAGGTCCGTGAACCGCCCGATGTTCGATTCGTCGAGCGGCGCGTCGAGTTCGTCGAGCAGGCAGAATGGCGACGGCTTCACCATGTAGAGCGCGAACAGCAGCGCCACCGCGGTGAGCGTCTTCTGGCCGCCCGAGAGCAGCGTGATGCCCTTGAGCTTCGTGCCCGGCGGCTGCGCCACGATCTCGATGCCGCTTTCGAGGATGTCCTCCGCCATCACGAGCTCGAGGTGCGCCCGCCCGCCGCCGAACAGCGTCTGGAACGTATACTCGAAGTTCTTCTTGATCTGCTCGAAGGTCACCTGGAACTGCTGCAGCGACGTCTGGTTGATCTCGTCGATCGCCTTCACGAGCTCGGCCTTCGCCATCGTCAGGTCGTTGACCTGTGTGGAAAGGAAATCGTGCCGCTGCTTCAGCTCGGCGTATTCCTCGATCGCGACGAGGTTGACCGCCCCCATGCTGTTGAGCCGCTGGCGGAGCGCGTCCACCTCGACCTTGACGGCCGTCCAGTCGGTCGCGTCGAGCGCCGCCAGATCCTCCGCCGTTGGCTCGCCCCGGGCCGCCTTCGCCCTCCGCTTCCGTTTCGTGGCTTCCTGGTTTCCCTCTTCCTCCTCTTCCTCATCGAGGTCGAGTGGCTTGAGCCCTTCCGGCTCGTCGTCGGCGCGCCAGAGTTGCTGCCGCCAGTCGAGGCCCGCGACGTCCGCTTGAAACTCGCGCGTCACTTCCTCGACGAGGAATTGCGCCCGCTGCCGGTTCTCGGCGAGCTTGATCTCGTGCGCGCTCAGGTCGTCGTGCGCCGTCTCGGACTCCTCGCGCACTGCCGCCTGCGCCGACTCCAGCCCGCCGATCGTGCGTTCGACCTCCACCAATTCCACGCGGACTTTTTCCACCTGCTCCTGCGCCACGCCAAAAGTCTCCGCGATTTGCCCGGCTCTCGCCCGCAGCTCGGCGGTTTCGCGCTCCAGCTCGGCCGTCTGCTCCGTCCAGACCTCGATCTCATGCTGGCGTTGCACGAGCAGCTCGCTGAGCTGCTGGCGCCGCCGTTCCATTTCACCGAGGCCGCGGTCGAGCACCTCGACCTTTTGCCGGCGCTCCGCCAGCTCGAGTCGCGCCTGCGCGAGCGAGTCGCGCTTTACGTCGCGGTCGGTGCGGACCTCCGCGATGCGGGTTTCGATGCGGTTGATTTTTTCCCGTTGCTGCACCGCCGCGGCGTCCGCCTCGGCCAGCCCGGCCTGCGCTTTCTCCCAGCGCGCATGCGCCTCGTTGCGCGCCTGTTCGAGCGCCGCGAGGTCGGTCTCCATCCGGCGCAACCGGTTCGTCGCCTCGTCGGCGTTGCGCTGCGCGCCGCGCTCGTCGGCCTGCACCGCCGCCAGCGTCTGCGTCGCCGTGAGCACGTCCGCCCGCCGCTCTTCCAGCGCCTGTTCCGCCGCGGTCAGCCGCCCGTTCAATCCGTCGATCGATGCCTTCTGTTCGTCGTGCGCCTTCTGATCGTCCGCCAGCGCCTTCGCCGTTTCACGGAGATCGATTTCGCGCTGCACGATGCTGTTCGCGGATTTCTTGCTGCTGTGATGTCCGCCGAAAATCAACCCGCGCCGGTCCACGAGATCGCCCTTGCGCGTCGCGACAGCGAGAAACCCGAATGTCGGGCTGGCTTTCCAAAAATCCAAGAACGCCCCGAGATCGTCCGCGACGAAGCATTCGCCCAGCACACCGACCGCCGGATGCGCCGGATCGATTTCGCCCAGCGCCTGCACCGCCGGCACGAGTCCGGCCGGCAAGTCCGCCGTGGCCGCCGCACCGTTGGCTCTCAGCTCGCCCACCCGCAATACCGCCGAGCCGATCTGCTCCGTCTCGAGTTGCGCCAAAATTCGCCGCGCCGTGTCGGTGTCGCTCACGCTGATCGCCTCCGCCGCCGCGCCGAGGATCGCCTCGACCGCCTTGCCGAACTCCGGCTTCACCGCGAGCCCCTGCAGGATCGGCGACGCCTTCGCCCCGCCGAGCGCGCCGTCGAGCCGGCCCTGCAGCACCGCCTTCGCGCCTTCGCCGAAGCCCTCCCACCTTTCCTGCAGTTGCTGGAGCAGCCGCAACCGCGCCGTGCGCTGCGCGAGTTGCCGGTCGATCTCTGACAGCTTCCGCTGCGCCTCGCGAAACTCGCGCGTCAAATCCGTGATCGTCTGCTGCGCGGCCGCCGACTCCGCGTTCGTGCGCGATTTTTCCTCCAGCGCCGCTGCCACGCGCGCGGCCGCCTCGGCTACCGCCTGCGCCGTCGCCGTCTGTTGCGCCCGCACCTGCTCCAGTTCCTGCGCCAACCCCTCGTGCCGCAGCACGCTGGTCTTCTGGTCGACCTCGTAGCCCGAGCAGTCCGTCCGCAGCCGCGCGACCGTGCTCTCGAGTTGCAGGAGGTGAAACTTCGCCTGGTTGAGCTCCTGTTCGAGTTTGCTCAACTCGCCCTCCGCGATCGCAAGGTCGCGATTCCGCTGCTGGAACACCGCATCGCTGCTGCCGAGCAACCCGAGCTGGAGCTGCTTGTCCTGCGCGCCAGTGTCCACCTGCTCGGAGACTTCGCGCAACTGCATCTCGAGTTCGCCGAGATTGTCCCGCGACGACGCGAGCCGGTCCTCGAGTCCGCTGCGCTTGATCTGCGCGAGGTTCGCCCCGTTTTCCGCCGCTTCCTTTTGCGACCGCAAATCGAACACCGCCTGTTGCGCGTCCTGCACGCGCTGGTTGAGCCGGCCGCGGTGCGTCTTCTGCTCGTCGAGCGCGGCCTGCTGCGTTTCGAGGTTGTGCCGCCGCGCCTCGGCCTCGGCGCGCAGCGCCGTCACTTTCGCCTCCAGCGCGCCCAGCGTCGCCGTCAGTTCGGCGTGCTGGTGCCCGCTCCAGGCGAGCGCGAGGTGACGCAGCCGGTGGTTGACGCGCCGGTAACGCATCGCCTTCGCCGCCTGCCGCCGCAGGCTGCCGATCTGCCGCGAGACTTCGCCGATGACGTCGGCCACCCGCGCGAGATTCTGGTCGGTCAGCGCCAGCTTGTTCATCGCCTCGCGCCGCGCCGACTTGTATTTCGTGATGCCCGCCGCCTCCTCGAACACCGACCGCCGCTCCTCCGGCTTCGACGACAAAATCAGGTCGATCTGGCCCTGCGCCATGATCGAGTAACTCGTCCGGCCGACGCCGGTGTCCATGAAGAGCTTCTGGATGTCCTTCAGCCGGCACGCCTGCCCGTTGAAAAAATACTCGCTCTGCCCGTCGCGCGACACGCGCCGCATGATCTCGATCTCGTGAAACTCGCTCCCGAGCTGCTTCTCGCAGTCGGTGAGCAACAGCCCGACTTCGCAGAGCTGCGCCGCCTTGCGCGTGTCGGCGCCCTCGAAGATGACGTCCTGCATCTTGCCGCCGCGGAGCGCCTTCGCGCTCTGCTCGCCCAGCACCCAGCGGATCGCATCGGCGATGTTGGACTTCCCGCAACCGTTCGGCCCGACCACCGCGGTGACGCCCGGCTCGAAGCGCAGGGTCGTGTTGTCAGCGAAAGATTTAAAGCCGTGAAGCTTGAGCGCCTTGAGATACATGCAGGGTTGAAACCGGCCATTGAAGGACGGCCCCCGGCTCCCGCAATGGAAAAACCGGAAAGTTTGTTCACACACCATTCGCAACCCGTCCGACGGCGATTAAGGATATAATCGTTGCGCCGGTTAACTTTTCGTGCCGCGCCCCGTCCAGTAATTGAGTCATTTCTTTCCCCGCCCCGCCTCCAATCATGAGCCTTGCCCGACTTTCGTTCGCACTGCTGCTTCCCGCCCTTGCCCTGGCCGAAAGCCCCAAACTCCCCGGCGTCGCCGGCGCCATCCAGACCGCCATCGACACGCGCAACATCCCGGGCGCCGTCACCGCGGTCGTCACCAAGGACAAGATCCTCGACCTCGAGGCCATCGGTCTCGCCGACCTCGCGACAAAAACACCCATGACGCCCGATTCGATGTTCTGGATCAAATCGATGACCAAGCCCGTCACCGCCGTCGCCGTGATGATGCTCCAGGACGAAGGCAAACTCTCCGTCGACGATCCCGTCGCGAAATACCTCCCCGGCTTTGCCGCCCTCAAGACTCCCTCCGGCAAACCCGCCAATCTCACGCTCGCGCACCTGCTCACCCACACCTCCGGCCTCGGCGAGGGACTCGGCGAAAGCGGCGGCCCCGGCGCCCAGCGGGCGCACACGCTTGCCGACCTCATCCCGCAGTTTCTCGCCAGCCCGATGCTCTTCGAGCCCGGCGCCCGCTGGAAATATTGCCAGTCGGGCATCAACACCATGGCGCGCATCGTCGAGGTCGTCAGCGGCATGTCCTTCGACCGGTTCGTCCAACAACATCTCCTCGATCCGCTCGGGATGAAGCACACCACCTTCTACCCGACCGCCGCCCAACTGCCGCTCGTCGTCACTCTCTACTCGAAAAACAAAACCACCGGCGCCCTCGAAGCCGAGCCACCGCGCGCCGACCTCCTCTCGCGCGACCGTCCGCCACTCGGCAATGCCGGCCTCTACTCCACCGGTCCCGACTATGCCCGGTTCTGCCAGATGCTGCTCAACGACGGCGAACTCGACGGCCGCCGCTACCTGAAACCCGGCACCGTGAAATTCCTGAGCACGGTCCGCACCGGCGATTTGAAGGCCGGCTTCGTGCCGGGCAGCGCCTGGGCGCTTGGCGTCGGTGTCGTCACGAAACCACAGGGCGTCACCGCCATGCTTTCGCCCGGCACCTTCGGCCACGGCGGCGCGTTCGGCACGCAGGCTTGGATCGATCCCGTGAAGGGTGTCGCCTACATCCTCATGATCCAGCGCGCCACCTTCGGCACGCCCGGCTACCGCAACGGCGACGACACGCAGGTCCGCCACGATTTCCAGCAAGCCGCTGTCGACGCGCTCGCAGCACGCTGACCGCCACGCCGCGACGTTCAGTCCCGTTCCAGCCGCTTGCCCAAGTTCACGAGTTCGTCCGCCACGAATCCGAGCCGCTCGTAGAACGCGATCACCTTCGTGTTGGTCGCGCGCACTTGCAGGTTGATCTTCGCGCAGCCGACGCCGCGCAGGATCCGCTCCGCCTCGGCCATCAACGCGCGCCCGTGTCCGTCTTTCTGGTGCTCCGGCGCAACCGCCAGCAA
>CALFNN010000004.1 GCA_937902925.1 uncultured Opitutaceae bacterium | reverse complement strand
AAGGGAGTGACGGCCGACCGCCTCGCGGTGCTCGATCTCGACCGCATCCTGACCGATCCGAAAATCATCATCCACGATGAAGCAGAAACCTGAATTTCAACCCATTACAATCAACCAAGGACCCTTATGAACTGGTTCAAGAACATAAAAATCAGCGCCAAGCTGCTGACAGGATTCGGCATCATGACGGCCTTTCTCGGTCTCGTGGTCGTGATCGCCTATCTCGGCATCACGCGGATCCAGACGTCGCAAAAAACACTTTACGATGTCCAATTCGCGAATGCCATCGACCTGCTGAACGTGCGCTCTGACATCAACGGGGCACGAGCGGCGACGTTCAGCATGACCGTGACCAAGGATCGTCGCGCCCAGGAAACAGCGGAGCAAGACATCAAAACGCAGTCCGGCGAGATCGCCACCAGCCTGACGGACCTCCTGAAGCGCAACGAAAACGATCCGCGGATGCTGGCTCAACTCGGCAAACTGAAGTCATCGGAGGCTGAATATGCGAAGACCCGGGACGACGAGATCATTCCCCAAATCTACGCGGGCAACCTCGAACCGGCGCTGGCGCTGATGAACGGAATCCAGCGGGAACGCGCTATCAAAATCCGTGCCATTGCCACCGAACTGGGCGACAAGGCAGAGGCCAGCGCCCGGGCGAAGGTGGAGGAGGCCACGCTCCAGACAACCCAGATCGTCCGGTATTTCGTGATCTTGGGTGTCGCAGCCGTGCTCTTGGGACTGGTGATCGCGCTTTATCTCAATCGCATCATCGCTGCGCCGCTTCGGGCGGTTTCAGCGGCCGCCGGGCGCATCGCGGCGGGCGACCTCACCGTGGGCATGGTGCAGGAAGACCGCGCGGACGAACTGGGTGATCTGTCCCGCGCGTTCGGCACGATGGCCGCCAATCTCCGCCAGCAGATTCAGGATTTGACCGAGGGCGCCACCACCCTGGGGGCCACGGCGGGAGAACTGGCGGCTTCGACGACGCAGCTGGCTTCGAGTTCGACGGAGACAGCAGCGGCGGTGAGCGAGACGACGACCACGGTGGAGGAAGTCCGGCAGACGGCGCAGGTGGCCAGCCAGAAGGCCAAGGCCGTCTCGGACAGCGCCCAGAAAGCAGCCCAGATTTCCAAGAACGGCAGCAAATCGATCGCAGAGGTCGTCGCCGGCATGACCCAGATCCGCCAGCAAATGGAGACGATTGCCGCAGGCATGGTGCGACTGAGCGAACAGAGCCAGGCCATCGGGCAAATCGTTGCGGCGGTGGACGACCTCGCGGCGCAGTCCAATCTGCTCGCGGTCAACGCGGCCATCGAGGCCGCCCGAGCGGGCGAGCACGGCAAGGGCTTCGGCGTCGTGGCCCAAGAGGTGAAGAGCCTCGCCGAGCAGTCGCGGCAGGCGACCAACCAGGTGCGGACCCTTCTGGGCGAAATCCAGAAGGCCACCACGGCGTCGGTCATGGCCACCGAGCAGGGGAGCAAGGCGGTGGCCAACGGCGAACGACAGACAGCGGCAGCCGGGGAGGCCATTGCCGCGCTCACCGGCAGCGTGAACGAGGCCGCGCAGGCGGCGATGCAGATCGCGGCCTCGAGCCAGCAGCAACTGGCCGGCGTGGATCAGGTATCCACCGCGATGGAGAGCATCAAACAGGCCAGCGGCCAGAATGTGGCGGGAGCCAAGCAGCTCGAGACGGCAGCCCGCGGCCTCGCCGAACTCGGGGCACGCCTCAAGCAAATGGTAGGAAAATACCAGGTTTGACCAACAGACCTCCCATGGGCGCCAACGAAGAAGAATTCCTCCGGATGCTCCGCGCGACCTTCCGGGTCGAAGCCGACGAGCACTTGCAGGCCATCGCCATCGGCCTGCTGGCCCTGGAAAAATCCCCGGCGGCGGAAGCGCAGCCGGAGATCGTTGCAACCGTGTTTCGCGCCGCGCATAGCCTCAAGGGCGCGGCGCGGGCGGTCGATTTCCAAGACATCGAGTCGTCCTGCCAGACCCTCGAGGACCGCTTCCTCACTTGGAAGAGAGAGGGCGGCGTCCCCACGGCGGCCGAATTCGACGAGGCACATCAAAAGCTCGATGAGATCACCGCCATTTTGTCCGGGTTCGGAGACCGGCCCGCACCGTCGGCCCCTGGAGCGACGGTGAAGGCCAGCCCCGGCAAGGCAGACGAACGCCTGCCACCGATGCCTGCCGCTCGTCCTACGGAAGCCGTCCCGACGACCGTGTTCCCGCCAGCCTCCGCCAATCAAGCGCTCCTGGCGGAACCCAAAGCGGCGGTCGTGCCGGACACCGTGCGGATTTCCGTGGGCAAACTCGACGCACGGCTGGTGGAAGCGGAGGAAATGCTCACGGCAAAAATGCTGACCAACCAGCGGGTGGAGGATTTGCGCGAAATGGAACAACGCTTCGGGACCTGGCATAAGGAGTGGGCCTCGGTTGAGCCGCAAGCACGGAGCCTCGCCCAGTCGCTGACCCAGCCGTCGACGGCCGAAGCCGGTTTCCATCCGGGAGTCAATCGGGTGCTGGAGTTCCTTGAGTGGAACCGCGATTATCTCAAATCGTTGGAAACGGGGGTGGCGGGTCTCACCCAGACCGCCCGGCAGGATCGCCGGCTGGTGGGAAAGCTCGTGGACGATCTGCTGGAGGATTCCAAGAATCTGCTCCTGCTGCCCTTTGCCACGCTCACCGCTCCGTTCCCCAAACTCGTGCGCGACCTTAGCCGCGACCTGGGGAAAGAAGCCGATCTGGTGATCCACGGCGAGGACGTCGAGGTGGACAAACGGGTCCTCGAAGAAATGAAGGACCCGCTCGTGCATTTGCTCCGCAACTGCGTGGATCACGGGGTGGAGACTCCCGACGTGCGTGTCGGTGCGGGCAAGCCCGCCCGGGCCACGCTAACCCTCGCGGTGGCGCAGGTGGACGGCAGCAACGTGGAAATCATCCTGTCTGACGATGGCACGGGCCTCGACCTGGAAAAAATCAAGGCGTCCGCCCTCAAGCACGGGCTCCTTTCGGAGGAAGCCGCCCGGCAGCTCGACGGGGCCGCGGCCCGCGACCTGATTTTCCACGCGGAAGTTTCCACCGCTCCGCTCATCACCCGGGTTTCCGGCCGCGGACTCGGCATGGCAATCGTGCGCGAGCGGGCCGAGAAGCTGGGGGGCACGGTGTCGGTCGGGAGCCAGCCCGGCGCCGGCACCCGTTTTCGCATCGTGCTGCCTTCGATGCTTGCGACGTTCCGGGGGGTCCTGATTGAGGCGGCCGGGCGCCGGTTCGTCGTGCCCACCAGCCGGGTCGATCGGGTGCTGCGGGTGAGGGCGGACGAAGTGAAGACGGTGGAGGGCCGCGAAACCATCGCCTTGGGCGGACGAGCCGCGTCGATGGTGCGCCTGGCCGAGGTGTTGGGGCTTCCGCCGGTGGCCGGCGGCGAACAGTCCGCCACCCGCACCGTCGTCGTTCTGGGCCTCGCTGAGCAGCGGATCGGGTTCGTGGTGGATGAGGTGCTCGACGAGCAGGAAGTGCTGGTCAAGCCGCTCCGCCGGCCAATCTCGCGCGTCCGCCATATCGCCGGAGCGACCGTCCTCGGCTCCGGCCGGGTGGCGCCCGTCCTCAGCGCGACCGAACTGCTGAAATCCGCCCGCCAGTTTGGCCGCCCCGGTTCATCCGCCGCCCCCGGCGCGGTCACGCCGGTCGCGCCCGGGGCCAAGTTGGTGCTGGTGGTGGACGATTCGGCGACCTCCCGGATGTTGATCAAGGGCATGCTCGAGTCCGCCGGCTACAAGGTGACGACCGCGGTCGACGGACTGGACGCCTTCGCCCGGCTGCGGGAGCAGAAATTCGACCTCCTCGTGTCCGACGTCGAAATGCCGCGCCTCAACGGCTTCGACCTCACGGCCCGGATCCGGGCCGACAAGAAGCTGGCGGAACTGCCCGTGGTGCTCGTGACCGCGCGCGAAACCCGTGAGGACCGCGAACATGGCATCGATGTCGGCGCCAGCGCCTACATCGTCAAGAGCAGCCTGGATGAAAGCAACCTGCTGGACGCGGTCCGCCGACTGGCATGACGCGACTGCGATAATCCCGATGACAACCGATAAGAAAATCAACGTGCTGGTGGTGGATGACTCGAGCGTGCAGCGCATGCTGCTGGTCCATCTGTTGGAATCCGATCCGCGGGTCAGCGTCATTGCGGCGGTGGCTGACGGCCAGAGTGCGCTGGATTTTATCCAGACCACCACGCCCGACGTGGTGCTGATGGACCTCCATATGCCGGGGCTGGACGGATTCGAGACCACCCGGCGTATCATGGAAACGAAGCCGCTGCCGATCGTCATTTGCAGTGCCACAGCCCGGGCCGGCGATGCGATCATCGCCTTCCGGGCCATGGAAGCAGGTGCGGTCGCGTGTCTGGAAAAACCGGTCGGTCGTGACCATGCCGATTATGAAAAGAGGGCCGGAGAGATCCTCCAGACGGTAAAATCGATGTCCGAAGTCCGAGTCGTGCGGCGCTGGGCGCGTTCACCGACTGTGGTCGGCTCCGGCTCAACCGCGCCCATTGTAATCAACGGAAATGCCCAGGCTCGGATCAGGTTTATCGGCATCGGCACTTCCACTGGCGGGCCGCCGGCCTTGCAGACCATCCTGGCGGGCCTGCCCAAGGATTTCTCGGCTCCCATTTTGATTGTGCAACATATCGCGCACGGGTTCTTGCCCGGCATGGCCGACTGGCTGGGCCAGACCACCGGCTTTCGCGTGCATATCGCGGCCCACGGGGTCGAGCCGATGCCCGGCCATGTCTATCTGGCGCCGGACAATTTCCATCTCGGCCTTAACGCCGCCGGCCGCATTCTGCTGACCAAGGAGGAGCCGGAAAACGGGCTGCGGCCCGCCGTTGCGCACCTGTTCCGCTCGCTGGCCGAAACGTTCGGTCCGGCGGCGGTGGGCGTGCTGCTCACCGGCATGGGGGCGGACGGGGCCGCCGAACTGAAACTGATGCGGGATCGCGGCGCCGTCACCATCGCCCAGGACCGCGAGAGCTCCGTCGTGCATGGCATGCCCGCCGAGGCGATCAAACTCGGCGGGGCGACCCATGTCCTGCCCGCCGACCGGATCGCCGGCTTGCTTTCCTCTTTGGTCAACGGCCCAGCCCAGCTTCCTGAAAGAGCATCATGAACACCGACATCCCACCGGCCGACAATGGTGTGCAAATCCTCGTCGCCGAGGACAGTCCCACCCAGGCCCAGCGGCTCCAGCACCTTCTCCAACAGGAGGGTTACCGCGTCACGCTGACGCCCAATGGCCGCGTCGCGCTCGAAACGGCGCGACGGCACAAGCCAGCACTCATCATCAGCGACATCAACATGCCCGAAATGGACGGCTACGAGCTTTGCCGTCAGGTGAAGACCGACCCCACGCTGAGCGATATCGCGGTCATACTTGTCACCACCATGTCCGATCCCCAGGGCGTGATCCGCGGGCTGGAATGCCGCGCCGACAACTTCCTGCTCAAGCCCTACGAACCGGGCATCCTGCTGCAACGTGTCCGGTATGCGATCAGCAGTTGCGAGATGCGCGTGTCCGAGCGGGCGGGTATGGGAGTGGAAATTCAATTCAACGGCCAGGCTCATTTCATCACGGCGGACCGCCTGCAAATTCTCAATTTGCTGCTTTCCACCTACGACGCCGCGATCCTGCGCAACAATGAGCTGCGCCAAGCCGAGGAGAAACTGCGCGCCATCAACCACTCGCTGGCCGAGACCAACCGCCGGCTGGAACTGGAGGTGCGGGAGCGCAAGGAAGCTGAGGCGGAGCTGCTCGATTTCAAGTCGGCCCTCGACGAGCACGCCATCGTCGCCATCACCGACTCGCGAGGGAAAATCACCTACGCCAACGACAAGTTCTGCGCGATTTCCAAGTATGCCCGGGAGGAGTTGCTCGGGCAGGATCACCGCCTCGTCAACTCGGGCCATCACCCGAAGGCCTTCATCCGCGAACTGTGGGAAACCATTTCCGGCGGGCGCGTCTGGCGTGGCGAGATCAAGAACCGCGCGAAGGACGGCACGATTTATTGGGTGAAGACGACCATTGTGCCGCTGTTAGGGATAGAGGGAAAACCCGAGCAATACATCGCGATCCAGGCAGACATCACCGCGCGCAAGGAGATGGAGGAGGCGCTGCACCGCGCCAACGACGGTCTGGCCCAGGCCTCACGATTGAAGGACGAATTCCTCGCCAACATGAGCCACGAGCTGCGCACGCCGCTCAACGCCATCCTTGGCCTGAGCGAAGCGCTGCTCGAGCAGGTCAGCGGCAAGCTCACGCCCCGCCAGATCAAGTCCGTCACCACCATTTCCACCAGCGGTCAGCACCTGCTCGAATTGATCAATGACATCCTCGACCTCTCCAAGGTCGAGGCCGGGAAGCTCGAATTGCACGCCGAGCGGCTGAATCTGCACGAGTTCTGCGAAAGCTGCCTCGTGTTCGTGCGAACCCAGGCGATGCACAAACACATCAACGTCGTTTTCGAGCCGGACGGGCGCACCGATACATTTTCCGCCGATCCGAAGCGTTTCAAACAGATCCTGGTCAACCTGCTGACCAACGCCGTAAAATTCACGCCGGAGGGCGGGCGCATGGGCCTGACGGTCGCCGCCCCGGAAGACGGGGATGCCTTGCGATTCACCGTGTGGGACACCGGGGTCGGCATCGCAGCGGAGGACCAATCGAAATTGTTCCGCTCCTTCTCGCAAATAGACTCGGGCCTGACTCGCGGGCAGGAAGGCACCGGGCTCGGACTCGCGCTGGTGGCGAAGCTGGTCGAGCTGCACGGCGGCAGCGTTGAGCTGGAAAGTGTGCCGGGGAAAGGCAGCCGGTTCAGCGTGGCGCTGCCCCTGATCACCCGGCCCTGGCCGGGTTCGCAACCGGATGCGACCCCGCCCGTCGAGCCGGATCGCAGGTCCTACCGTCGCGCCCTGATCATCGAGGACGAGCCCCATGCCAGCGATCAGCTCAAACGCTACCTCGCCGAGTTGGGCGTGAAGAGCACGTTGCACCCGCAGGGGAAGGAAGCCGTCGACACGGTGCGGCGGGAACGGCCCGACGTCATTTTGCTCGATGTGATTCTGCCCGACGAGAGCGGCTGGGTCGTCCTGACCAAGCTCAAGGAAGACCCCGACACGCGTGACATACCGGTGGTGGTCATCTCGGTGGTGGACGAGCCGCAGAAGTCCCGGGTGCTCGGCGCGGCGGGCCACTTCACCAAGCCGGTCACCCGGGAGCAGCTCGCGAGATTTCTCCAGCGCACGCAAGTGAAGATGATGCTGCCGGTTGCGCCGTGCGCGATGCCGGCTCCCGCGAGCGGCCCGCTCATCCTGCTGGCGGAGGACAACGCGGCGAACCGCGAGACCATCGGCGGCTATCTCGAGAACAAGGGCTATTCGGTGCACTACGCCCACAACGGCCGTGAGGCCGTGCAAAAGACGCAGGAACTCCGGCCCGCGCTCATTTTGATGGACGTCCAGATGCCGGTGATGGACGGACTGACCGCGATGCAGGAAATCCGCGCCGATTCGAATCTCAAGCATGTCCCGATCGTGGCACTCACGGCGCTGGCTATGGCCGGCGATCGCGAGCGCTGTCTCGCCGCCGGCGCGACGGACTACATGAGCAAACCGGTGGGCCTGAAAGCCCTGGCGGCTATGCTAGAGCGGCTGCTGTCCGAACCGATGGCCCACTGAAACGATCCATCACACCGAAAACGGAACCGTTCCTCTCTCCTCATCAATCGCCCCTCTTCGTAATGACATTCCGCAAAAAACTGCTCGCCGGATTTCTCACCACCACGCTGGTCTCGCTGGTCAGCGCCATCCTGATGGTGCGGCACGTGTTTATTCGACACCTCGAGGTCGATGTCAGGAACGAACTGATGGCGAGCGTGCACCTGACGGCCGGAGATCTCAGTGATTTTCTCCACTACCAGATGAACACCCTGCGCGTGCTGGCGGACGATCCTGATCTCACCGCTGGAAGCCTGACGGATAACACCGCACGCCTGAATCAGTTCGTCCGGACCAGCCAGGGATTGGACACCCTCTACGTCGCGGATTTACAGAACCGGGTGCTGGTCGCGACCGAACCGACCGCCCACGGGCGCGGGCTGACGGAGCTTTATCCCCAACTCGGAGAAACCCTGACCCGGATGCGATCAACGCCCGGCCTGGATGTGATGCTTTCCGATTTTATCGCCCTGCCAAACACCGACGTTTCCCTCAGCCTGCTCGCCACCTTGGTGGACAACCGGGGCGGGCTGGGTAACATTATCATGGCGGTGGTGAACCCGGCCGCCGTCAAACAACATCTCGTCGCGCTCGACGTGCGCACCGCCGGGGACGACGCGGCCTGTCTCCTGGCGCCGGATGGCCGGGTGCTGGCCAGTTCCAACCGTGATCTGGTCCCGCTGCGGCTCCATCCCGATTGGGCGGCGTTGCAGCCCGCCTTGCGGGAGGCGGGAGGCTCGCATGCCGTCTTTCTTTATCGGGACCACCGAGGACGCAACGTGTTCGCCGCCCTGGCCAAAATGCCCCCGCTGGGCGGCCAGCACGGCGGTTGGATCGTCGTGACCACTGCGCCCTATGACGAGGTCATGGGACCGGCCACCCAAGTGGTGCGCGAACTGATCGGGCTGCTCGCCGGCCTGCTGGCGGTGGCGGCGCTCGCCAGCATCATGGTCGCCCGTCGCATGGCCCGCCCGTTTGAGTCGATTGCTTCCGCTCTGCAGCAATTTGCCACCGGCCGGCTCGACACCCGCGTTTCGGCGAGCGGAGGCCGCGAAGCCGTCCGGCTCGCCCAATCGTTCAACGCCATGGCAGTCAGCCGCGAGCTAGCCGAGGCGGAGTTGACGAAAGCCCGTGAGGCGGCCGAGGCCGCCACCCGCGCCAAGGCGGAGTTCCTCGCCAACATGAGCCACGAGATCCGCACGCCGATGAACGCCATCGTCGGCATGACCGGGCTGTTGCTGGATTCATCCCTCACGGCCGAACAGCGTGAGTTTGCGGACACCGTCCGACAGAGCAGCGAAACCTTGCTGACGCTGATCAACGACATCCTCGATTTCTCCAAGATCGAATCGGGCAAGCTCGAATTGGAAAACGTGCCCGTCGACTTGCGCGACTGCATCGAATCGACCCTGGATCTGGTCGCGCCGCGGGCGGCGGAAAAACAGCTGGACCTGCTTTATAACATGGAACCGACGGTGCCGGCCGCCGTGCTGGGCGATGTCACCCGCCTGCGGCAGGTGTTGGTAAACCTGGCGGGAAATGCCGTGAAGTTCACCGCGAGCGGCGAGGTGTTGATCTCCGTCGCCGCCCGGCCGGATCCGGACCAAGCCGGGCGCTTGCGCCTGCATTTTTCCGTCAAGGACACCGGCATCGGCATTTCCGAGGAGGGCTGCCAGCGGCTGTTCAAAGCCTTCAGTCAGGTCGACGCCTCCACCACGCGCCGATTCGGGGGCACCGGGCTCGGCCTCGCCATCAGCCAGCGGCTGGTGGAAATCATGGGCGGCCGCATCTGGGTGGAGAGCCAGGCGGGGCAAGGCTCCGTCTTCCAGTTTGAAATCCCCGCCGTGCCGACCGCGGAGCAGGCACGCACTTTTTTTCGCGGCACCGCCCGAAGATTCGCCGACCGCCGCCTGCTGATTGTCGACGACAACGCCACCAACCGTCGCATCCTCTCTCTCCAGGCCGAGTCGTGGGGGCTGCAGTCCCGGGCGGCGGCCTCGGGAGCCGAGGCGCTCACGTGGATCGAGCGGGGCGATCCGTTCGACCTCGCCATTGTCGACTTCCAGATGCCGGACATGGACGGACTCGACCTTGCCCGAAACATCCGGCGGCTCCGGGGGGAAGGCGATCTGCCGTTGATTCTGCTCACATCGCTGGGGGTCAACCGGCCGCCGCCGCCGGAACTGGGCATAGCCTTGGTGCTGATGAAACCGCTCAAGGCGTCCAGCCTCTTCAACGCCCTGCAGCGGGTGTGGTTCGGTCACGCGGAGGACGGTCGGGTGCATACGGCCAAGCCGGCCATCACCGATCTCGCCCGTGAACTTCCACTGCGCATCCTCCTCGCCGAGGACAACGTCGTGAACCAGCGCGTGGCCCTTCTGCTTCTCGCGCGCATGGGCTACCGGGCGGATGTGGCCGCCAACGGGCTGGAAGTTCTCGCCGCCCTCGAGCGCCAGCCCTATGATGTCGTGTTGCTCGACGTGCAGATGCCCGAGATGGACGGCCTGCAGGCGGCCCGGGAAATCTGCCGTCTCTGGCCGGCCCAATCGCGCCCCCGGTTGGTGGCAATGACCGCCAATGCCATGGAAGGCGATCGCGAGGAATGCATTGCCGCCGGCATGGACGACTACCTCGGCAAACCGGTGCGGCCGTCCGCGCTGGCCGAGGCCTTGCTGCGTTGCAAGGCCGCGGGCACCCAAAACAAGCCGGCGGATCCGGCGCCACCACCCGCCACGTGACCGCCCCGGTTTCCGCATGAATCAACCCGCCACCATTATCATCGTCGATGACGTCGCCGCCAACCGCGAGACGCTCGTCGCGTTGCTCGAAGCGCCGGACGTCCGCCTCATCGAGGCGCCTAATGGCGCCGAGGCATTGCGGCTCGCGGCGGAGTCACCGCCCGACCTCATCCTGCTCGACATCATGATGCCCGGGATGGACGGCTTCGAAGTCTGCCGCCGGCTGCGCGCGGATGCAGGGTTGGCCGAAGTGCCCGTCATCATGGTCACCGCGCTGGACGACAAGGTGTCGCGGCTCGCCGGCCTTGAGGCGGGGGCGGACGACTTTGTTTCAAAGCCCTTCAACCGCGCCGAACTGCGCGCCCGGGTGCGCACCATCACCCGGCTCAACCGCTATCGCCGCCTCCACGAACAACGCCGGCAGTTCCAATGGATCGTCGAGCAAGCGACCGACGGCTTCGTGATGGTCAATGCCACGGACGAGATTCTCTACGCCAACGCCCGGGCGCGGCTCTGGCTCGGTCTGCCGGCTGCGGACGAAGCTGGCCGGGCACCGGCTCGTTTTCTCGCCACCGCCAGCCGGATTTTCACCGGACAGCCGGCTGAGCTGTGGCAGGGTTGGCCCGCGGTTCCGCCGGACACGCTGTCCCACCGGCGGCTGCTTGTCCGGCCCGAATCCCGCCAGGCCCGGGCGTTTTTTCTCGAAGTGTCGATCGATGAAAATTCGGCGGGCCGGTTGCTGCGGTTGCACGATGCCACGGAGCGCCTGACCACGCAGCAAGATCAGCGTTCGTTTCAGACCACGATCTCACACAAACTGCGCACCCCGCTCAACGGATTGAACGGCGGCTTGGAGCTGCTGACCGACGCCGCAAATCTTTCGCCGGAGGAAATCACCGAGTATGTCGCGATGGCGCAGGAAGAGACAACCCGGCTGACCGCGGTGATTGAAGACGTGTTGCGCTTCGCGGAATTGTCGAAACTTCCCGCCGCGGATGCACCGTTTCGACTTTCGGGGCTCGAAGAGATGGTGCAGGGCATCGCGGCGCGACTGTCGCTGCCAGCCGTGTCGGTCGCCGTGGACGCGAAATCGAGTGCGTCGAGTATCGCATGCCGCCCCGAGACGATGGAATGGGTGTTGAGCGAGCTGCTGGGGAACGCGAAGAAGTTTCACCCTCGCCACGCGCCGGCGGTGGAAGTAAGCGCGCATCTGACCGGGACCTCCGAGGCCATCTTGGCTGTGACCGACGACGGGGTGACGCTGTCGCCGGAGCAGCTGGCCCGGGCCGGCCAGCCTTTTTTCCAAGGCGAGAAGCGTTTCACGGGCGAAACGCCTGGCATGGGGTTGGGGCTTGCGAGCGTGACGACAGCGCTGTGGCAAACCGGCGGAATCTGCCACGTCCGAAATCGCCAATCTGGACCGGGCGTCTGCGTGCAATTGACCGTCCCGTGTGTGCGCCCCGAGTCGATCGCTGGGACTTGAATCGAGACGCCATGAACCACCCTCGCATCAACGCCAGGATCAGAGCCCTCCGCCGCACCCCTGCGGGACCGGCGGCCCATAATCGCGACGGGCGCCGAACCACGCCGACACCTGGATGGACGGCGCCCGCCACCAATCTGAACCCTCCATGCTTCCGCTCATGAAAACACTCCCGATCATTTTCCTCGTCGACGATATCGCCGCCAACCGCGAAACACTTTGCGAACTGCTCGAAACGGAAGACTACCGGCTCGTCGAGGCCGCCAACGGCCCGACGGCCTTGCAGCTCGCGGCCGAAACTGCGCCCGACCTCATCCTGCTCGACGTGATGATGCCGGGAATGGACGGCTACGAAGTTTGCCGCCGGCT
>CALFNN010000003.1 GCA_937902925.1 uncultured Opitutaceae bacterium | reverse complement strand
CCGACGGGCGAGTATTCCACCGCCGCCGCGACCGCACCGCTGGCGTTCAGGTAGCCCACGATATTGCCAAGTGCATCCGCCATCGCGTAGCTCAACGACCCCGAAGCGTTGTAAGTTCCCAGCAGCGCGCCTGGGTGTCCGCCGCCGCCGCTCTGGTCCGGGCCCCAGATGTAACTGCGCACGATCGTCGAGCCGTCTGACTGCAGATCGGCCGCGAGCGTCCACCCGTTCCACAAGAACTTCAAATCCACTGCGCCTGTGCCGGTGACCGTCTTGCGGATTCGCCGGCCCAGGTAGTCGTAGACGAAATTCAGAGTCTGGCCGGATTTGGTCACGGAGGTCAGCCGGTTTTCGGCGTCGTAGGAATACGTCCACGTTCCGTCCTGCGTCAAGTTGCCGTCCGCATTCACCGAGTGACGCGGGGATGATTGGGGGCGTTGGCACTACAAACTACAAAGCCAGACCCCGTTCGCTTGGTCCGTTCGCTTGGTCTTGAAACTCACGTCCGGCGCGCTGTGCTGTAGCTCAATTCGGACTACCGCCGCCGTTGTCACCGCTGCGAACCGCGCGGACCAGCATCTTGATGACAACCCATACGGCCCAGATCAGCATCAGGCAGATCGGTGAAACCAATGCGGCTGCGCTATAGCTCCTAGACGTCAAAAGCAAAATCTCAGTTTTGAAGAGAAAGACCCCTGCGACGCACCATGCGATTAAAACGCCGACCACGAATGCGATTTTTAGTTTGTTCATGGTGGGCACCCCATATCCTTCATCTGTTGATTGATACCTTTGAGCGTGTTCAGCGCATTCTGCGATCTGCCATACGCGTTGTCTGCGTTTGCCTTTAGGCTTTCTTTTTTGTCGGCCGTCGTAGCGCTGAAAACCCACGCGTTGACCGCAAGTTGCCCAGTCCCCAGCACGACCGCGCCGACTGGGCCAGTCCAAGAGTATTCGATTGCGGCTAAGCCAAGACCCGCCGTGTCGGCACCAACATTTGCGCCACTCAGCCATGCTCCGGTCGTATCGCCCTCATGAATTGCCGCGCCAGTTTGATAAAGATCGATGCCAATTGCAGCATAGGTGGAGTATTTCCCAATTTCACCGATTCCGCGTAAGTCTCCTTGATTGTCTATGTTAACCCAGGGGAAGCGGCCTGGCCTCCAAGGCGAACTGAAATACTTATCGAGGCCATGAAGGCCGAGACCAAGTCCCGTCGCCGCATTGGCAATGGACGCCAAGTCCATCTTCGATACATCGACCCCTCCCGCGAACTCTCCACCTAGCGAGATCTTCGATGCGTTGCTGTCATAAATTTTCTGCGCAATCGCAACTCGCGCCTTCAACTTGGCGCAATCTGATGAATTGTTTGGGGCCTTGGTCGGAGCCATCGTCGCGGTGGAGCCTCCGCCAGATTGGCCCTGGAGGTCATTGTCGCGCAGGGCGTCGTCTTGGATGTCGGTCACACCGGCGTAGTTTTGCCAGTCGGTCCGGCTCTCATGCACTTCGAAGGGAGACAGCACGACAGGCGGTTCATGGCTAACGTCCCCACCGCCGCTGCTGTCCTGTGCCTTTGTTTTCTGGATGTCGATGCCTACCATCCCAAGATGGTCCCACGCATTCACGGGATCGTTTCCGACAAAGCCGTAGAGGTTGTTGCCGCCAGTTTCCTCGATCGGGTCTCGATTGAGGAACCGGCCGTGCTTCGGGGCGTAATACCTCAGCCCGTAGTAGACGGTCCCCGTCTCCCAGTCCATGTATTCGCCGGAAAAACCGATCGGGTAATCCGAGAGCGTGGCCCCGTTGAGATAAACGTTCAGGCCTTTGCCCACGGGAGAATACTCCACCGCCGCTGCGATCGCACCGCTCGAATTCAGGTAGCCGACAATGTTGCCGAGTGCATCCGGCATCGCGTAGCTCAACGACCCCGCGGCATTATAAGTCCCGAGCAGCGCGCCATGGTGCCCGCCACCGCCGCTCTGGTCGGGTCCCCAGATGTAGCTGCGCACGATCGTCGAGCCGTCGGCCTGCAACTCGGCCGCGAGCGTCCACCCGTTCCACAGAAACTTCAGGTCCACTGCACCCGTGCCGGTGACCGTCTTGCGGATTCGCCGGCCCAGGTAGTCGTAGACGAAATTCAAAGTTTGGCCGGATTTGGTCACGGAGATCAGCCGGTTCTCGGCGTCGTAGGAATACGTCCACGTTCCGTCCTGCGTCAAGTTGCCGTCCGCGTCGTAACTGTAGGTCGGTTCCGCGCGCAGCCCGGTGATCGAGGAATACCGGTTGAGCGAATCGGCCGCGTAGCTCGTGGTTTGCGTGGGGCTGAGGTTCGTTTCGGTCAGGCGGTTGCCTGCGAGGTCATAGCTCCAACCCCACGTCCGCACGCCGAGGTCGGCCGTGCCGGCGGCATTCTGCCAGGACGGTGACGGTTCGCCGGTGAGTTCGCCGGAACCGTCGAACGAGAAACTCGCCGTCACGCCGTCGCCGAGGTTGAGCAGTTTCGACCAGGAGCCCGCCGGCGTGCCGCCGGACGAGCCGCTGCTGTGGCCATTGCGCCACCCGCGATTGTCGGTGTAGCTCGCCGTGAAACTTCCCAGCGCGTTGCCGCTCCAACTCGTGGTCGCGCTCGCCACTACATCGTAGCGCGACACGAGCGGTGTCGAGCGCGTGTAGGAGCCGTTCGTCACCGAACTCTCCAAGTCGGTGCCGCCCGCATAGCCGAGCGCAAAAGTCGTGCTCGATCCGCCCAAGCCACCGCCGATCGTGCTGGGCCGGCCGGTCGCGCCGTCGTAGCCGATCGTCTCGCCGACCGTGCTGCTGCCGTTGAACGACCAACCCGTCGGCCGGCCTGGCGGGGTCGTGTCGTAGGTCATCGTCAGCACCTTGGAGTTGTAGAACGCGCCAAAGGTTTCGTTGTCGAGTTTCAGGTCGCTGCGATAATTGAAGGTGCGGGTGCCCGCGGCATCCGCCACGGTGGCGAGCGCGCCAAAGCGGGTGTAGGTGAAACTCACGTCCGGCGTGCTGTCGCTGTAATCGATGTTCTGCAATTCGCCCGTCAGGTTGCCGGAACTGTCGAAATAATTGTAAGTGGTCGTGACCGTCGGCGTCCTCGCCCAGGTTCGGGTCTTCGTCTGGCCGCGCGCGTTGTAGGTAAAGCCCACCGAACTGCTGTCGGGGTAAATCTTGCTGGTCACCGCGCCGGTTGCGGGATCGAGATTCCATGTCACGACATTGCCGGCACCCGGACTGCCCGGCCAGGTCGTGCCGGTGAAACTGCCGGTCTGCCAGGTCGTCAGATTCGTGCGCCGGCCATACGAATCGTAAGTGTAGAGCGTCGGTTGCACCGCCGCACCCCAGATGTGCCAGGGCAAATCGAGCGCATCGTATTCCGTATTCGAGGCGTTGCCGGCCTGGTCCGTCGCCGTGACCGTGCGCGAATGGCTGCCGGTGTTCCACGCATAGGTGTAGTTTGTGGTGGTCGTGGTCGAGGCACCGATCGTCTGGGTGGCACTGCTCAGGTATTTTGTGCTCGGAAAATACGAGTAGGTCGTCGCGGCATTCGTCGTGCCTTCGGTGATGCCTGTCATCTGCCCTTCGTCGTTGTAGGTGTAGGTTTTCGTCACCCCGCCGATCGACTGCTCCGATTTCAGGTAGCCGTCCTGCCAGACGGTGAGCGCATTCTGGGACGCGCCTTCCTGCGACACGTAGCGGGTCCGCGTCCGCGCAGCGGGGTCGACCCATTCCCAAGTGGATGTGTCACGACCGCTCGAATCGAGGTCGACGACGTCGGAGAGAACTCGCGCCGATCCCAACAGGCTGCCACCGTTGAACTGCGTCAGCCGGGTGGTCCGATCGACCACCGTGGCAACCGCGCTGGAGCTGGATGTCGTGCGGACCTGGGCGAGGTCATGTCGCAGCCACCCCAAGTAGCCGCTCGTCTCCTTGAGATAGGACCGCGTGTAAGTCGTCAGCCGGTCGTTCGACGTGTCATTGAGCAGGCCATCTCCGTTCACGTCGTCGCCTTCGGCGGTCAGCCAACCCAAATCCCCATATTGGTAAATGTGGTCCGGCAGGAGTTTCGCGGAGCCGGCGTTCTCGTCGGTCGTGGAGAGCGAGAGGAGCTGACCGGTGGCCTCCGAGTAGTTGTAAGTTTTCCGCACCACTTTGCTCGAACCGCTGGTCCACCCGACCTGCGGTGCGCGCTGCGTGACCGGGCGTCCGAGCCAGTCGGTCTTTTCCTCGATCCAGCCGTTGGCCGTCGTGGCGCCATGCTGCGTGGTTTTGTAGACGTAGCTCGAGTCGTAGGCGTAACCGTAACGCGTATCGACCTGCCCGTCGCCGGTCTCGGACTTCACGCGCCCGTCGTAATAAAGATCGGTGATTTTGGTCGCTCCAGTGGGCAGCGTGATCTGGGTCTCCCGGGCGCTGGGATAGCTGTAGGTCGTGTCCAAGGTGCCGCCGTTCGGCTTGGGTTCGCTCACCGTCGTCACCCGTCCGGCCGAATCGTAAACGTAAGTGGTCACGACTCCGGGCGCGCACGAACACTCCTGAGCGGTGTATTTGAGGTTCGAGTTGTAATAGGTGAACGTCTGCGTCTTGGCCGGATAGCTGCCGGAACCGCCATACGCCGTCGTGAGCGTGACGTTCCGCAGGTAGTCGTCGTAGGTCCAAACGGTCTGCGCGCCGTCGACACCCGTCTTCGAAGTCATCAGGCCGGCATTGTAGGCAAAATTCACGGCCACGTCGCCGCCCGGGACGCTGCGCACGAGGTCCTTCTGGACGACGCGCCGGTTGTGCAGATCGAACGTGTTCGCCTGCGCGGCGATCCGCTCGATGTTCGAACCGCCGGTGTAAACATTTTCGCCGGAGAACACGAGCTGGCCGTTCGTGTTCACGACGATCTCCGTCACCGTGGAAAGGTTTGGCACCAGATAAACCGTGTCCAAAGTCCACGAGTTCCAAGAGGAGACCGCGGTGCCACCGGCGCCGGCCGTCGCCTGCCCGTGGAAGATCAGCATCTGCCGGGCGCCGCCGGGCGCATAGGCACTGAAGACATTGGTCGAGGCATTCCAAGTGCCGTTGAAATACGCGTAGGCATCCTTGGTCCCGTCCGGCCGGGTGACCGAGTGCAGTTTGCCGCGAAAGTAGGTGTCCGCATCGTCTTCATCTTCGCTATACGCGAGGATTGTGGTGGTCAGGGAATCGCTGGACGACGAGAAATCGTTCCGCACGGTTTGCGTGATCGGAAGCGAATTGGCGGTGGTGTAGGCCCAGTTGTAAGTCCATGTGGTTTTGGCCACCGTGGTCCCGTTGACGGACACCTCCCTCGAAGCCGGCGCCGTGAGGGCGCCATCGAAGTTGGCGGCGTAGTCATAGCTTGCCACCAGGCAATTCGTGGTGTTGGCGGTGCTGTAGGTGGTGGGTGCGTCGAGCCAGGGCCGGTAGATCTTCGAAATCTGCCCGGCCCGCGTGTCGCCCCACGCGTTGTAATAGTCGTATTTGACCCATTTTCCCGTCGGGTCGGTGATCGACTCGATGGCGTCGGCCCAGCCATTGCCGGCGGACGACGGGTAATAGGTGTAGGCGTTCGTCTGCGGCAACGACAGGCCCGGACCAAAGGTCGCTGTGGCAAGTTCGCCGCCTGAATACGTCTTTTGCTTCTCGATCATCCCGCTGCCCGAACCGTAGTCGACGGTCGAGGTGGCCCCGCTGACCGTGGTGGTCGTGATGTTTCCGGCCGGAAAGACGGAAGACTGCTGCCAGTCGTAACGGGTCCAACTCGAGCCCACCAGTTGCAGGGCAGTCGACCATGTCACCCCGTCCTCAACTTTGTCTACGCGGACGCCCGCACCACCGTTGTAACTGCTGATCGTGTAGGTGATGAACGGCGCATTCATGTCGTTCGGCATATAGGCTCGGACACTGTAGGAGGTGCCCGATGCGTTGTAAGGGTCCATCTCCAGCACGACATCCCGCGATTGGATCTGCGTGATGTAGCCGCCGCCATCCCGTGTGACGGTCACCTCGCCAACATCGACACTGTCGGGGATCAGGGACGAGGTGTTGAAAAGGTCCGACGTGATCGTGGGCATCCGGAATCCCACCGCCCCGGCAAACCTGCCGTTCCGGAGCGAACCCAGGCCGATATACCAGATTGGCTTGTCCTCCGGGAACGAGGAACACTCGCCGCCACGCTTGCCCGCGAGGCTGCTCGTGATGTCGTTGATGCGCTCGACCCGGAGTTTGAGCAAATAACTGCTTGCCCCTTCCGTCAGGCTGGTTCGGCGAACGCCGTTAAGATAGAGTTCCTCCCCGTTCAGCGGCTGAAAATTGATCGTCAGGTTGCCGCAGTTGGTCTTGTCGATGGTAATATCGTATTCCTTGCCGGGTGTGATACTCACGGTTTCCAGATCGGTGCTCACGATCATGTCGCTCGCCGGGGCGACGCCATCGCCGGGGAAATCCGGCCGCGGGCCGATGGTAATCGTGCTGGTGCCGGTCGGATTGGTGGGCGCGCTCGCATAGTAGCTGAGCTGCACCGTCGTGGGATTGTCCAATTGCTGCGCGTGCAAACTGACGATCAGTCCGAGGAGCGTGAAAGTGGCGAAAAAATTCTTCATGGCGGGAGAGGCCGTGGGTTCCGTTGGCGGCGAATCAATAGCCAAACGACACGATGGCGGTCATCCGCCGCTTGAGTTCGACGACGCGCTCATCCGCAGGCGCGATCTGTTCAGCAACCTGCAACAACTCCAAGGCGCGGGCCGGCCGGCCCAGAACCTCCCCCTCCAGATAGGCGCTCCAATAATATCGCTCCACCCGGTCTGCGTCCGAGGCCTCGGTCATGGTGTCGAGCTGCCCCAGGACCTGAGTCGCGAGCTTCATCGCCAGGCCATATTGATTCCGATTGCGGAAGCCGGCGCAGACTTCGACGGCGCGACGGGGCAAGGCGGCACTCGTGCCAATGTTCAAGCGCGCGTCCGGTGCCGCGGCCAGCGCCAACCCGGCGGCGGCGAAGTCGCCCCGAAGGACCGCCGCGCGTGCCGTGCTGACAATGTCCAGTTCCCGTTGGACATAGTCCGGCAAAGGTGGCCGCGGAACTCCATTCGGAGTCGCGGCGCGGGCCGGAAGACAAACGACAAGGCCGAAGGACAACAGCAGGCAGCGCAACGCGCATGGGAATTTCATGATAGTTCGGGCAAGGAAGAACGGCTGCGGTGAAAACACGCCCGCCCCCAGACACGCAACGAGGCGTTCGGTTCGGCGCTGCCGCAGCCCGCCTGAAAAATTTGCGGCCGACAAAAGAAGTGCTCCTCCGCCGCGCAATCATTCGCTCCTTGCCGTTTCGACAGCCAGGCCGCGAACTCGCGCGCGCCCAGACCGCGCCAGCGGGCTGGCAACCTGCACTTACGCAGCGAAACCGGAAACCCGTGGTGTCCGCCTCCCAATGCAAAGGCGGCTTGCCACGCGCCCGCGGCGCTGGCCAATCTGGCCGTTTTCCCATGCCGACCCTCAAGTTTGCCGTTCTTGCCGGAGATTACATCGGACCCGAAGTGATGACCGAGGCGCTCCGCGTCTTGGAACACGTCGCCAAGGCCGAGAGCCTGACCCTCGCCTATACCAAGGCCGACGTCGGCGGCGCCGGCATCGACAATCACGGCAAAGCCCTCCCTGACTCCACCCTCCGGCTCTGCGAGCAGTCCGATGCGATTCTCTTCGGCTCCGTCGGCGGCCCGAAATGGGAAAAGCTTCCCCCGAAGGAGCAGCCGGAGCGCGCCGCGCTCCTCCCGCTGCGGAAGCATTTCACGCTCTTCGCCAACATCCGGCCCGGCCTGCTTTACCGCGAGCTGACCGACGCGTCGCCGCTCAAGACGGAGCGCATCCCCGACGGCATCGATGTCGTTTGCATCCGCGAACTCACGGGCGGCGTTTACTTCGGGCTGCCGAAGCAGACGACCACCCTTCCCGACGGCGATGTGCAGGCCGTGGACACGATGGTCTACCGCAAAAGCGAAATCGAACGCATCACCGCCACCGCGATCACGGCCGCCCGCGCGCGAAAGAAAAAACTCTGCTCGGTCGACAAGGCCAACGTCCTCGAAACGTCCGTGCTCTGGCGCAAGACGGTGACCGACTATGTGGCGAAGCACGCGCCGGACCTCGAGCTCAGCCACATGTATGTCGACAACGCCGCGATGCAGCTCGCGCGCAATCCCAACCAGTTCGACGTCTTCGTCACCGAGAACATGTTCGGCGACATCCTCTCCGACGAGATGGCGGTGATCTGCGGCTCGCTCGGCATGCTCTCATCCGCCTCGCTCGGCGCCGGGAAGAATTCCCTCGGGCTGCCCTTCGGCCTCTACGAGCCCGCCGGCGGCACGGCCCCCGACATCGCGGGCAAGGGCATCGCCAACCCGTGCGCGCAGATCCTGTCCGTCGCCCTGATGCTGCGGTTCAGTTTCGGGCTGGAGAAAATCGCGACCCGCATCGAGGCCGCCGTGAAGCAGGCGGTGACGGGTGGCACGCGCACCGGCGACATCGCCTTCGGCGGCGCCAGCGTCGGCACCAAGGCGATGGCCGACGCGATCATTGCCCGGCTCTGAGCGAAACCGGGGCGCGTTTGCCCGAATTCGTTTCGGCGGCGGACCGCCGCTTCGTTTCGCGTGCGCCGTGGCGGCCGCCCCGGGTCGCTTCAGCGGCTGCCGGCCAGCTGACGGCGGAGGGCCCGGAGCAGTTCCTCCGCATCGCACGGTTTCATGACGATCTCCGAGACGCCGAGCGCGGCGAGTTCCGCCTGGCGGCTCTGGTCGGCCAGCCCCGTCATCGCGATGTAGCGCATCCCCGGTTCCACCTGGCGCACCGCCCGGATAAACGCCACGCCACCCATCGCCGGCATCATGAGGTCGGTGATCACGAGGCGGACGCGATTCCGGTTTTCCAAAAAAACTTCCAAGCCTTCCTTGCCGTTGGCCGCCGTTATCACGCGATAGCCACGCAGTTCGAGCACGTGGCGCAGCGCGTCGCGGATGGTTTTTTCGTCGTCGACCACGAGAATGAATTCACCGCGGCCACCGGGCGCCGTCGCCAGCGGCGCCGCACCGGGCGCCGCCGCCGGATCGCCCGCCGCCGGCAGGTAGACTCGAAAACTGCTGCCGCGGCCCGGCTCGCTGTAGACGGTCACGAACCCGCGATGGCTCCGCACGATGCCGAGGACGGTCGACAGTCCGAGCCCGGTGCCCTTGCCAATTTCCTTGGTCGTGAAGAACGGCTCGAAAATCCGGTCGACGAGCTCGCGGGAAATCCCGTGGCCCGTGTCCGCGACGCTCAGCACCACGTAGGAGCCGGGCTTCGCCTCCGGCGTCATCTGCGCCTCTTTTTCGCCCAGTGTGGCATCCTGGGCGGCCAGTGTCAGGCGTCCTCCCTCCGGCATCGCGTCCCGGGCGTTCACGCAGAGGTTCATGAGCACCTGGTGCAACTGCGTCGGGTCCGCCACGACGGGATGGGTCGCCGACGGGATCGACTCGACGATCGTGATGTCCCGCGGGAACGTCTCGCGCATGATGGCGGCCATTTCCTTGAGCAGATGCCGCACCTGCACACTGCCGCGATCGCCGTCGACCCCGCGACTGAAGGTCAGCAACTGCTTCACCACGCTCGCCCCGCGCCGCGCGCTTTGCTCGACCATGTCGAGCAGCTCCACGTCATGGGGATCGGCCAACTTCTCCCGCAACAGCGGCGAGACCATCAGCATCGGCGCCAGGATGTTGTTCAGGTCGTGCGCGATGCCGCTCGACAGCGTTCCGATCGCCTCCAGCCGTTGCGCGCGGAGAAACTGCTCCTCGAGCCGTTTGCGACCCGTGATGTCCTCCGCCACGCCCACGATGCGGGAGACCACGCCGGCCGCGTCCTTGACCGGAAACGCCCGGTCGCGCACCCAGCGCAGCGCCCCATCCGGCCGCACGATGCGGTAGGTCTCGTCGTAGCTTCCGGCGGCTTGTTTTTGCGTCGCCGCCTCCACGATCCGCTCGCGGTCCTCCGGATGGATGCTCTCCAGCCAGGCTCGCGACGAGACGTAAAGATCCGCGCACGACCGGCCCCAGATTTCCTCGTAGCCGGGGCTCACGTAGAGAATGCGGTTCTTTGCCACGTCGCTCATCCAGAAAACCTCCCGGATGTTTTCCACGACCTGGCGGAACCGTTCCTCGCTGGCGCGGAGCGACTCGGCCGCCCGCTGGCGCTCGGTGATGTCGCGCACCGCGGTCACGATATAGTCGCGGTCGAGGCAGACCCACCGCGCGTTGAACTCCACGGGAAAAGACGTGCCGTCTTTCCGCACGTGGCGCCCTTCCCCGCTCATCTCGCCGGTGGCACGAATGCGCGCCACGGTTTCCGGCCAGCCCGCGGCGGCCACCGTCGGGTCGATGTCGCCCACGCCGAGCTGCAGCAGTTCCGCGCGCGAGTAGCCGAGCGCCTCGCAGCCGCGATCGTTCACATCGAGAAACAGTCCCGTGTCCGGGTCGACCACTTCAAACGCGTCCTTGGAATGATCCACCAGTTCGCGAAACAACCGGAAGTTTTGGTCGGCGCGTTTCCGATCCGTGATATCCAGCGAGAGGATGAACAGGCCTTCCGGCACGGGCTGCACCATCAGTTGAAACCACGCCGCCGTGCCATCGGGATAGACGAACTTGTTCTCGATCCCGCGCGCCGTGCGCGTTGTCATGCACTCCGCCAGCATCGCGAAGAGCGCGGTGCCTTCGATTCCGGGGTAGACCTCCGCCATGGTTCGACCCGTGAGTTCCGCGGCCGGCCGCCGGCCGTGACGGGCGGCGACTTCGTTGACATAGAGGTAACGCCAGTCGCGGCCGATGATCTGGCAGCCCTCGATCAGGTTCTCAAGCGTGGACCGGAACCGCAGTTCGCTGGCCCGCATCGCCTGCTCCGCCTGGCGGCCGATCTCGCGCAGGCGGGCCGCATCCATCGCCTGGTTGACGGCCTGGCCCAGCCTTCCGAGCCGGTCCTTCAGGAGGTAGTCGGCGGCGCCCTGTTTCATCGCGAGCACCGCGGTGTCCTCGCCGATCGTCCCCGAAACCAGGATGAACGGGATCTCGTGTCCGGTCTCCCGCAGGATTTGCAGGGCGCGGAGTCCGTTGAACTGCGGCATTTCGTAGTCGGACAAAACCAGGTCGGGCCGGTCCCGCAGCGCATCCCGGAAGTCGCTTGCGGTGTCGACGCGCCGCCACTTCGCCTCGAAGTCCGCGTGCCGCAACGCCCGGACCAGCAATTCCGCATCCGCGGGATTGTCCTCGACGATCAGGATATTGAGGCGTTGGGGCATGGGCGAACTCAGCCGGCCGTGTCCGGCGCCTGGTTGAGCAACAGCCAATACATGCCCAAATCCCGCACGGCGGCGGCAAAGCGCTCGAAGTTCACGGGCTTCACGATGTAACTGTTCACGCCGAGCCGGTAGCTTTCGACCAGGTCGCTCTGTTCCCGCGACGACGTCAGCACGACCACGGGAAGCAACGCCGTGCGCGGATCGCCCTTGAGGCGTTTCAGCACCTCAAGCCCGTCGATCTTCGGCAGTTTCAAATCCAGCAGCACCACCTTCGGCCCGTCGGCGAGATGGCGCGCGGCAAAGGCCCCCTCGCAAAAAATGAACTCCAGCGCCTCGGCCCCGTCGCGGGCCACGTGAATGCGGTTGGCGAGGTTCGCCTTCCGCAGGGCGCGCAGCGCGAGCTCGAGATCCTGCGGATTGTCCTCGACGAGGAGAAGTTCGACGACGTTGGCTTCGTTCATGAAGGAATGGGCCCCGGCAGGCTGAAGAAAAACGTCGCCCCCTGGTCCACCGCGGCCTCGGCCCAGACGCGGCCGCCGTGGCGGTGAACGACCCGCTGCACGATCGCGAGCCCGACGCCGGTGCCCTCGTAGTCCTCCGCGCGATGCAGGCGCTGGAACACGCCAAACAGCTTCCCGGCGTAGCGCATGTCGAACCCGGTGCCGTTGTCGCCCACGAAGAACACGAGCTGGTCCCGCTCCCCCAGGCTGCCGATGTCGATGCGGGCGAACTCGCGTTTGCGGGTGTATTTGAGGGCGTTCGCGAGCAGGTTGACCCAGACTTGGCGCAACAACACGGGGTCACCGTAACTTTCCGGGAGCTCCTCGACGCGCACCTCGACCTGGCGGTCGGGCCACGGCGAGCCCAGGTCGGCCAGCGCCTCCCGGACCAGCCGGCCGGTGTCCACCGTTCGTTTGGCCAGCGCCTGGCGGCCCAGCCGCGAGAACGCCAGCAGGTCGTCGATCAGGGCCCCCATGCGCTGCGCCCCGTCGCGGATGGTCTGCAGCTGGCGCCGGCCCTCGGCCGGCAACTGCGCCCCGAAATCCTCTAGCACCGCATCCGAGAAACCGTCGATCGCGCGCAACGGCGCACGCAGGTCGTGCGAAACCGAATAGGAAAACGCCTCCAGCTCCTTGTTCGCCGCCTCCAGTTCCGTGGTGCGCTCGGCGACGCGTTGCTCGAGTGTCGCGTTGAGCTGCCGGATCTCCTCCGCCGCCCACCGCGCGGCGGTGATATCGCGCGCGACCTTCGACGCGCCGATGATCCGTCCGGTTGCGTCCTTGATCGCGGACACGGTCACCGACACCTCGATCAGGCCGCCGTCCTTGCGCACCCGGAGGGTCTCAAAATGCCGGACGCTTTCGCCCCGCCGGATCTGCGCCAGGATCCTCTCCTCCTCGTCCCGGCGGTCCGGCGGGATCAGCCGGGTGATCGACTGCCCGATCATCTCGGCGGCGGTGTAACCGAAAATCCGCTCCGCCCCGCCGTTCCAGCTCGTGACGATTCCCTGGAGATCCTTGCCGACGATCCCGTCGTCGGACGATTCCACGATGGCGGCCAGCCGCGCCACCGATTCGCCCGCCCGTTTCTGCTCCGTGATATCCGTGCGAATGGCCACGTATTGCCGCGGTTTTCCCTGCTCGGTGAGAAACGGCACGATCGTCGTGTCGACCCAGTAGAACGAGCCATCCTTCGCCTTGTTCTTGATCTCGCCGTGCCACACTTGCCCGCGGCCGATCGTCGCCCAAAGTTGACGGATGAACTCCTTGGGATGGTGACCCGAGTTGATCATGCGATGATCCTGGCCGAGCAATTCGTCGCGGGAATACTGGGAGATCGCGCAGAACTTCTCGTTCACGTAGCGAATCACGCCTTGCGGGTCCGTGATCGCCACGATCGCGTGCTCGTCGAGCGCCGCCTTCAAGTCCTCGACCTCCTTCAACGTCGCCTGCAGTCGTCGTTCGGCTTGCATGCCGGTCAAGGGCTCGGTGCCGCGCAGGGGCGATCCGGGTAGGGTATGGTTGCCACGTGCGCACAGATCAGGCTGCGCCCGGCCGGGTCACAAGGATCCCGCCTACCGGAATTCCGGTAGCCGGCCTGCATGACGCCCGGGGTCGAGGTCACGATGGTTGCCTTCGGTTGGGAGCGAGGCCGGGCGACCAACTCCGCGCAGCGGGAACTGGCGGAGGCTTGGAGGCGAGGCTTCGCACGATGGGGAAACTCGCTGGCTGGAGGTATGTTGGAATTTGAAAGCGGTGCAAGCGCCCGCCGGTAGGTGCGAATTCACCTATCGCTTTTCGTCCCGGACCCGCCGGCGACGCGCGGCAGCGGCGACTCACGAACGGTTGCCACGCGGCTGCGCGCCGGCCGGTGGACCGAGTGTCAAATGCAGGTTCAGTTTTGGGGTGACTTTAACCAGGCTCTCGAGACCCAGCGGTTTGACGATGTAGTTTTCGGCGCCGAGCCGGCCGCATTCGATGATGACCCGGTCGTGCTGCGAAACGGTCAGGACGACGACGGGGATATCCGCCGTGCGCTCGTCTCCCTTGATTCTTCGCAGCACCTCGACACCGGACATTTGCGGCAAATTAAGATCGAGGAGAATCAGCTGGGGACGGGACGCCTGTCGGCCATCGCGGCGGCCGGACCCATACAGATAGACCATGGCATCCTCCCCGTCGCGCACGACCTTTAGCGGGTTGGCGATCCTCGCGCGCTTGAACGCCCGCGCGGTTATCGCCACATCCGTCGCGTTGTCTTCGATCAACAGAATCTCGCTCGGCTGGTGCGGTGCCGGCGCGATGCCCCCATTCGATTCGCCGTCGGTCGGGTCGGCTGCATACATCAGGAGATTGCCGACGGTGAGCTGAAGCGCCTTGGCAAGGTTATCGACCGTCCGCAGGGTCATGTTGCGGGCGCCGCGCTCGATGTCCGCGATGTAGGTGCGATGAATATTCGCCCGCCACGCCAACTCCTCCTGCGTGATCCCGAGCCGCTGCCGGCACATGCGGACAACTACCCCAAGCCTGGTCTGTAGGTCGGTCTCCGGTTTTGGAACATCGTGTCTTTTTGCCACTTGCGACGAGGAGTATATCAGCCATCTCAACAGACTATGAGTGACAATTGCCGGGCGGGGTCACGAATTCGCCTGGCGCAAATATACCCGGATTTCCCCGAACCTCAAGCGGGACTGCGCACCAATTCCCCTCTTGCCTCCGCTCTCGCTGACCTCTGTCTTCTGACCTCCCTGTCCTTCGATGTCCCGCCGCTGCGGAACACCGCGGCACAACTTTCTCCGCAATGACCTCCGCCGAAATCCGCTCGTCGTTCCTCGATTTTTTTGCGTCGCACGGCCACACCATCGTCCCGTCGTCGTCGCTGCTGCCCGACTCGCCCGGACTGCT
>CALFNN010000002.1 GCA_937902925.1 uncultured Opitutaceae bacterium | reverse complement strand
GCCATGAAGAAGGCCGTCGAGATGGCCATGGCGCTCGGCGCCGAGGGCATCCGCATCCAGTGCTCCGGCCGCCTCGGCGGCGCGGACATCGCCCGCCGCGAGTGGCAGCGCAAGGGCCGCGTGCCGTTGCACACGCTCCGCGAAAACATCGACTACGGTTTCGCCGAGGCGCTGACCGTTTACGGCAAGATCGGCGTCAAGTGCTGGATCTGCAAAAAAGAAGCCGACAACAACTGAGCCGCGTCCGCGCGCATTTCATAATTTAGGAGCATCCTCCCATGGCAGCCATCTCTCCCGCCCGCACCAAATACCGCAAGTCGATGAAAGGCTCGCGCGCTGGCAACGCCAAGCGCGGCAACACCCTCGCCTTCGGCGAATTCGGCCTGCAGTCGCTCACGCGCGGCCCGATGACCGGCCAGCAGATCGAGGCGGCGCGTGTCACCATTTCCCGCCACCTCAAGCGCAAGGGCAAGCTCTGGATCCGCGTGTTCCCGCACAAGCCGGTCACCAAGAAGCCCGCCGAGGTGCGCATGGGCCAGGGCAAGGGCCCGGTCGAGTTTTACGTCGCCGTCATCAAGCCCGGCGCCGTCCTCTTCGAGCTCGCCGGCGTGCCGGTGACCGTGGCCAAGGAGGCCTTCCGCCTCGCCGACGCCAAGCTGCCGTTCCACTGCCGCTTCATCCAGCGCGAGACCTTCGTCGCCTGAGCGCTGAAATTTAAAAACGTCCCGTCATGACTTCCAAAGAAATCCGCGATCTCTCGCCCGGCGAGATCACCACCAAGCTTCGCGAAACCCGCGAGGAACTTCTCCAGCTCCGCCTGCGCAAGCAGACCGGCCAGGTCGAGAAGACCGACAAGTTGCGCACGCTCCGCAAGGATGTTGCGCGCCTCCTCACGATCCAAAACGAAAAGAAGTCCGCGGCCCCCGCCGCCGCCTGAGCCCGCCGGCCTAACTGTTATCTTCCATCATGTCTTCCACCGCCACTCCCGGCCAGCGCAGCGCGCGCCGCACCCAGATCGGTTTCGTTTCCAGCCGTTCCGGCGACAAGTCCGTCAAGGTCACGGTCGCTTACAAGAAACCGCATCCGCTTTACCAGAAGGTTGTCAACCGCCAGACCGTCCTCCACGTCCACGACGAGCAGAACGAGACCAAGGTCGGCGACAAGGTCGAGGTCATGGAAACCCGTCCGCTCAGCCGCCTCAAGCGCTGGCGGGTCGTTGCCATCGTCCAGAAAGCCGTCACCACCGACGCCGTCGCGATCAGCGAGACGGATGTCGCCGCCACCGTGCCCACCAAGACCACGAAGGCGAATCCGGCACCTGCCGAGTCCGCCCCGAAGGCCTGATTTTATAACCATTCAACCCTCCCCGGAGGCCCGCCATGATTCAACTGCGCTCCATTCTCGACGTTGCCGATAACACCGGCGCCCGCCGTGCCGCCATGATCTCCCGCATGGGCCAGATCACGGACACTGCCGGCATCGGCGACATCATCACTGTCCACATCAAGGAAAGCACCACCGACGCCACGGTGAAAAAGGGCGAGGTCGCCAAGGCCGTCGTGGTCCGCACGAAAGCCGCGGTCCGCCGCGCCGACGGCAGCTACCTGCGTTTCGACAGCAACGCCATCGTGATCATCGACGCGACCAACAACCCGAAGGGCACCCGCATCTTCGGCCCGGTCGCCCGCGAACTGCGCGCGAAGAATTTCATGAAGATCATCTCGCTCGCGCCGGAGGTGCTCTGAAGCGCCGCTTCGCGATCAGCGCCAATTCGTAAAACCATGCAAAAATTTCACGTCAAACGGAACGACCAGGTCGTCGTCATCGCCGGCTCCCAAAAGGGCAAGTCCGGCAAGGTGTTGGAAGTGCTGGCCGCCAAGTCCCGCGCCCGCGTCGAGGGTGTCGGCCTGATCAAGCGCCACCTCAAGAAGTCGCAGGAGCATCCGCAGGGCACCATCGCCGAGCGGGAAGGCTCCATCCACATCTCCAACCTGATGCTCCAGTCGGTCTTCGACGCGAGCAAGCGCAAGAAACCCGCCACCGCCTGAGCCGCCTGCATTGCACGCTTGCCAATCCGCCGGCGCGCCTGCGTCATTGAACCCTTTTCCATTCTGCCAACCATCCTCAACGCCGCCGGGTCGGTAATCCGGTCGCCACGACAATGAGCTACGTTCCTTCCCTGAAAAAACTTTATCTCGAGCAAATCGTGCCCGAGCTCGTGAAATCGCGCGGTTACAAGAACAAGCACGAGGTGCCGAAGCTGGTTAAGATCAACCTGAACACGGGCATCGATGCCGACGCCGACAAGAACCAGATCGCCGACATCGCGCGCGACATGGCCCTCATCGCCGGCCAGAAGCCGATCCTCAACCGCTCGCGCAAGGCCATCGCCAATTTCAAGCTCAAGCCCAACCAGGTCGTCGGCTGCAGCGTCACCCTGCGCGGTCCCGCGATGTGGGAGTTCTTTTACCGCCTGCTGGCGGTCGCGCTCCCGACCATCCGCGACTTCCGCGGCGTCCCGTCGAAGCTCGACGGCCAGGGCAACTACAACCTCGGCGTCACCGATTTCTCCATCTTCCCCGAGATCACCGTCGAGAACGTCAAGAAGACGATGGGCCTCGACATCACGATCGTCACCACCGCCCTGACCGACGACGAAGGCCGCGAACTGCTCAAGCTGTTCGGCATGCCGTTCCGCCGCGCCGAGCCGCCGTCCGCGCAACCCAAAACGCACGCCGCCTAACCCGCTTCACCGACCATGCCCAAGACCTCCGCCATCGAGCGCAACAAGAAGCGCATCACTCTCGCCGCCAAGCACGCCGCCGCGCGCGCCGAACTCAAGGCCATCCTCAAGAACCCCGCCACCGCCGACGACGCGTTCTACGCCGCGCAGAAGAAGCTCCAGAAGCTCCCGCGCAACTCGTCGCCCACGCGCATCCGCAACCGCTGCTCCATGAGCGGCCGCCCGCGCGCCTACATCGGCAAGTTCGGCGTCTCGCGCATCCAGTTCCGCGAACTCGCCCTCGCCGGCAAGATTCCCGGCGTCACCAAATCCTCCTGGTAAATTTCTCCCGGCCGCGGGGGTTATGCGCTTCCGGCGCACCGGATATGACCCACGGCCACCACTAAAAAACATCCGCCAATGACCGACCCGATCAGCGACCTTCTCACGCGCCTGCGCAACGCCTCCAAGGCGAAGCTCGATGACTGCGTGATCCCGCACTCCACCCTCAAGGCTGCCATCGCCGCGATTCTCAAGACAGAGGGCTATATCGCCGATTACAGCGACAGCCTCGATGCCGATGGGCACAAGACCCTCGTCGTGAAAATGAAGTATGTGGACGGCGCTCCCGCGATCACCGGCATCACCCGCGTGTCGTCGCCCGGCCGCCGCCTCTACTACGGCTACACCGAGATTCCCCGCGTCCTCAACGGCCTGGGCATCGGCATCCTGTCGACCTCGCAGGGCCTCATGAAGGACGCCGACTGCCGCCGCAACAAGGCCGGCGGCGAAATGATCTGCAACGTCTGGTAAGGAGCACCGCACCATGAGCCGCATCGGCAAACAACCCGTCATCATCCCCGACAAGGTCAAGGTCACCGTCAATGGCGACACCGTCCTCGTCGAGGGGCCCAAGGGCAAAGTCTCCAAGCTTTTCGCGCCCGTCGTCAAAGTCACCGTCGCCGACAAGAAGGTCACGGTCTCGCCGACCGCCGACGACAGCCGCTTCGCCAAGGCGATGTATGGCACCGTCCGGTCCGTCATCGCCGGCATGGTGAAGGGCGTGTCCGAGGGCTACGTCAAGGAACTCGAGATCCAGGGCGTCGGCTTCAAGGCCAACCTCAAGGGCAGCAAGCTCGATCTCGCGCTCGGCTACTCGCACCCGATCCTCCACGACATCCCCGAGGGCATCAAGGTCACCGTCACCGATCAGACCAAGCTGAAGATCGAGGGCGCGGACAAGCAGCTCGTCGGTCAGGTCACCGCGGAGATTCGCGCCTATTACCCGCCGGAGCCCTACAAGGGCAAGGGCGTCCGCATCGTGGGCGAGCACGCCGAACGCGTCCGCCGCAAGGAAGGCAAGACCGTCGCCTAAGTGTTGTTTTCACCATCGTAATTCTTTCCGGGACCAATCCCATGAGCACTTCCAAAGCCCTCCTCCTCCAGAAACGCCGCTGGAGAATCCGCAAGAAAGTCCAAGGCACCGCCGCCCGCCCGCGCCTCTGCGTCCGCTTCACCGCGAAGCATGTCTATGCGCAGGCGGTCAACGACGACACCGGCACGACGCTCGTTTTTCTTGGCAGCCTCGATGCCGAGCTGCGCAAGCAGAAGCTCAAGGCCAACATCGCTGGCGCCAAGACGCTCGGCGTCGCCTTCGCCGCCAAGGCCAAGGCCGCCGGCATCGCCTCGGTCGTGTTTGACCGCAGCGGCGCGCCCTATCACGGCAAAGTCAAAACATTCGCCGACGCTGCACGCGAAGGTGGCCTCCAATTCTAAACACTGCATGAGCACCGAACCCACTTCCGCTTCCGAGCCGTCCGCCAACGCACCCGCGCCGGCGGCAACCGTTCCGACCGCCGCGCCCGAAGCCGCCCCCGTCGCTGCACCAGCCGCGGCCCCGGAGCAACGTGAACAACGCGCCCCCCGCCAGTTCAATCGCGGCCAGGGTGGCAATCGCGGTCCGGGCGGTCCCCGCGGCCCGCGTCGCGACAACCGCGACAAGCCCCAGGACGGCGACGGTCCGTCGATGATCGAGAAGGTCGTCTTCATCAACCGCTGCGCCAAGGTTGTGAAGGGCGGCCGCCGCTTCAGTTTCGCCGCGCTCGCCGTCGTCGGCGACGGCAAGGGCAAGGTCGGCATCGGCTACGGCAAGGCCAACGAGGTTCCGGACGCCATCAAGAAAGGCACCGCCAACGCCCACAAGCACCTCGTCAACGTGAAGCTCAAGGGCGACACGATCCCGCACGACGTCATGGGCGAATACGACGGCGGCCGCGTCATGCTCAAGCCCGCGTCCCCCGGCACCGGCCTGATCGCCGGCGGCGGCGTGCGCGCCGTCCTCGAGGCGGCCGGCGTGAAGAACATCCTCACCAAGTCCATGGGTTCCTCGAACCACATCGCCGTCGTGCACGCGACGCTCAACGGTCTCCTGCAGCTCCGGCTCGCCGAGAACATCGCCGCCGTCCGCAAGACGAACTGAGCCTCTTTTTCAAATCCGAGTTCCACCCTGCGCGTTGCGGAGGGTGGGGCGCCCCCTCCCAGGAAATATCATGAAACTCCACGAACTTAAAAACGTCGCCGGTGCCGTGCACCGCAAGAAGCGCGTCGGCTGCGGCGAAGGCGGCGGCCA
>CALFNN010000001.1 GCA_937902925.1 uncultured Opitutaceae bacterium | reverse complement strand
AATCCCTACCTCGAACGCGCGCCCGCCGCGGCGTCGTTGCTAAACCGGTCCGATTAGAATCACGCCAAGTCATGCCGTGAGGAAGTTCTCGGTCATATCACTGGCGTTGCTTGCCAGAAATAGTTGCCGGCCCTAGGCTCAGAGGATGGAATTGCCGACCGGTGACCGTTTGCGCCTCCTCGTGTCGACCGCCGTCGCGTTCGGTTTCTTGCTGTTGTTGGGCGCCTGCGCACGGCATTCGTCCGCCGACGATATTATTGCCCGAATCCGCCCGGGACATCCGCGGCTGTTGATGACCACGGAGACACTTGAAGCCATTCGCGCCGATCTGCCGAAGAACGAGTGGTTGCGGCGGCACCATCGCGACTTGCAACAACGCGCCAACCGCTTCCTGACACAGCCTCCGAGCAAATATGAGTTTCACGGGACTGATTGGCTGGTGGATAGCAGCCGGCAAGTCCTGGACCGGGTCTCCACGCTGGCTTTACTCTATCGACTGGACGGCGATCGCCGCTACTTGGATCGCTGCTGGCTTGAACTCGACGCCGCGGCGCACTTTCCCGACTGGCATCGGGCTCATTTCCTGGACACGGCGGAGATGACGGCAGCCTTTGCCCTCGGCTACGACTGGCTATACGACGCGTGGACGCCTGACCAGCGTCAGAAGTTGCGAAAACTAATCGTGGAGCGCGGGCTCCAGTCCGGGCTCTGGGCGTATCAGAACCAAAACTGGGAGCACCAACGGGACAACCACAACATCGTGGACAACGGAGGACTGACGCTCGGCGCCCTCGCCGTTGCCGACGAAGAACCGGCCATAGCCGGACAAATCCTCGTGCGGGCTCTCGCCTCCGCGCCGCATTCCTTGCAGCAATTTGGCCCGGACGGAGCATGGCCGGAGGGGCCGAGCTATTGGGGCTACCAGACCGAATACACCGCGCTCTGCTTGGACGCCCTTGAAACCGCCTGCGGCACGGATTTCGGCTTGGGCGACATCCCCGGGCTGCGCGAGACCGGCTGGTTTCCGCTCTACGTGAACGACCCACCCAACGGGCCATTCAATTACGGTGACGCCGGCGACGATCGTGAAATCCGATCCGGACCGCAGCTTTTCTGGATGGCAACCCGTTACCACGAGCCGCGCTACGCGCAATTTGAAATGGATCATCCCAATGGGCGGATGCAGGTGCTCGATGTGGTCTGGGGAGCGGGTGCGGCGCATCAGGATTGGCAGACGATCCCGACTGACCGGTATTTCCGCGGCGTGGAACTCGCCACGATGCGCGACCGCTGGGGCGATCCGCAGGCGTGGTTCGTCGGCTTCAAGGCCGGCAACAAGGACGAAAGCCACAACCATCTGGACATCGGCACCTATGTGTTCGATGCCAAGGGCGTGCGTTGGGCGCTGGACCTTGGCCGCGACGATCCTGACTTGCCCGGTTACGCCAAGGACGAGGGACCGCGCTGGAATTACTATCGGCTTCGGGCGGAAGGCCACAACACGCTTGTGCTCAATCCCGGCGCGGGCCCGGATCAGGACGACAAGCGGGCGGGTCGGATCACCGCGTTCAGCAGCACCCCGCACGGAGTCGACCTGACCGCGGACCTGACCGACGTGTATCGGGACGCCGAGCAAGTGGTCAGAGCCCTTGCGTATGAGCGAAGCTCGAGCCTCCGCGTGACGGACAGAGTTAGATTGCGCCAGCCGGGCGAGGTCTGGTCCTTCATCCAAACGGGCGCAATCGCCACCGCGTCAGAGGACGGGCGAATCCTGACGCTGAACCAAGCGGGACAAACCATGACGTTGAAGCTCTTGGAGCCCGCAGGTGCGCGTTTCGAGATGGCCCCGGCGAGGGCGCTTTCCAGCAGCCCGCACCCGCCAAAGGAGGCGGCGAATCCCGGAGTAACCCGGATCGCAGTTCATCTGAGCGGCGTGAAGGACGCGACCATTACGGAGGAATACGTTCCCTAACCCTCAAATTGAAAACGTGCCCTGGTCATTGCGCTCGCCGTGGGTTAAGAATCGCGCGTTTCCCAATCGAAGGTATTGGGCACGAGCATCCGGCGTTTGAATTGCCGCGCTCTCCGTGGAGAATTGATGCAATTGGTGCTTAAAAATCGAGAGAATAGTCAATTCGCCTCGCGCATCGACCGGTTCATTCGCTCCGCGTTTAACGGTTTCTCGCCGCCGGGTAGACCGCTTTTCCTCTCGAAATTCAAGGACGCCAGGAAAATAAGCACCACTAAAGTTCGTTGATCAAACGTGCCGGCCCGACCATTTTCCCCGTTTGGCAAATTATGACTGACGACGCCACAAAGCGTCTAATTGCGACAGCTACCGGAAGTTGCAAGAGTTTCATTTGCGCCCTCCCGCGACAGCTTGCGACTCGCTGAAGCCGCCTGCGTCCCCAGTTTGTGTGCTTATTTGTGTGCCGGTTTGTGTGCCGGAATCCAAGAGCGTTGGCAACTTGGCCACAGCCGCCGCCGTCGGCAGCAACGACGCATCGGTGTAAACTTTCATCGTCAGCCGGATATCGCTGTGCCGCATGAGCGCTTGAACCACCCGGGGATCGTCGCACACCTCGCCGGCATCCATGCAGAACGTGACCCGCAGCGCGTGCAGGTCGATCCGGCGTCCGCTTGCATCCTCAAACGGAATGCCGGCACGCTCCAGGTCTTTCTTGAACGTGCGGATGCGTGGCACGCACGGGAACACCCGTTCAAAGGGCAACGCATTGTCGGGGAGGGTTGCCCGTATCATCGCAACCACTTCATCGGGCAGCCAAAGCATGGCCTCTTTACGGTTCTTCGTCATCGATGCCGGGACACGCACAAACGGCTTCGGCGCATCAAAAGCAAAATCGCCCACCGTCAGTCCTCCCAACTCTTTTCGCCGCAGGCCCGTCCTCAAGGCCATGAGATAAAGCGCCGCCCGCTTCGGTGGAGAAACCCGCAACAAACATTGCGCCTGCTCTCTGGTCAGTGCCCGACGACATTGCCGATAAGTGACCTTGACCGGTTCGACAAACTCAAGGGGATTGACCAACACCATCCGGGCGCGACGCATCCAGCCAAAGAAATTGCAGGTGTTCTTGAGCAGATCGTTTTTGCTCTCCCCGCTCAGTTTGCTGCCGGCCCGCCACGCGCAAAAGCTGCGGTCTGTCACGTGCGCCAGCCGCTGCCAGCCGCAGCGCTTGAACAGAACCAGAAGATTGCGGTATTTCTTGATTGTGGCCTCTGTCCGCCCACTCGCTCGCAATTGAACAAGGAAGCCCTCTAGGAGCTCGTTTAAGGCCTGTTCCCGCGCCTCCTCGCACTCTTCGGGGGGGGGCAAACATGCCATTGTGCCGTTTTTCCGCCTTGGTGGCCGCTTCGAGAAGCAGACGCCTTGCCTCCCGCTCATCCATCGTCCCTAGATTCCAGACTTTCGGCCGACCGTGTTCCCAGTCCATGCGCAATTGCCCGAACCATTGGCGCGATTCGGTGAGCACGCCGTCAAGGCGTCGTCTGCGTTTGAACAAGGAGCAGATCACGTCATGGAAAAGGAGCCGTCGCGTTGCGACTTGAGGCGGGCGAGGTAGCCAACGACATCAGAGAGGAAATACATGGACTTGCCCCGGAGCTTGACGGGAGGCGGCAGATTCCCACTCGCGACCTCCCGCTCGAGAGAGCGGCGACTAAAGCCGACATATTGGGTTGCTTGCCTAACGGTAAGGAGAGGGTCCTTCGGCGGCAGGATGGGTGCTTGCATAATATTGGATTGGTTGTTGGTGACTGAGCATATTTCGTCACCATGTATCCAATCACGTCCTACCGCGTCTGTCAATGCCTTTTTTCCTTGCCCTGCACCGTCTTGCGTAACTTTCAGCAGCGGCCATTCCGGCCTGTATTCGGATTCGATTACGCATGCGTAACCCGAGAAAAAGTCCGCCAACTCGTTCGCATGATAACGTTGGAGCGCCGTTTGATATATGACAAGGTAAGGCGCGCGCGGGGTGGGCTCCGGGCGGCGCGCTGCGCGCGCACGCTCCGCTCGCCCAACCCCAGCCGCGCCGAAGAGGCTAGTTAGATACCCCCTCGCCTGCGTCCTCGCTCCCTCGGGCACCTTCCGAGCCGCTGTCACGTGTGCGGACCCCGTCCAACCCGGACAGGTGGCCAGGTGCGTGCCGAACATTTCGCGCAGCGCGTCGAACGCGCCCACCCTTCCCGCCGGACGCTCCGCTGAAATCGCCGCACAATCGGCTCGCGCGCGCCGTCGGTTTCGAAAACGTTCGTCGCGTCTTGCTTCCGGCGGCGGCGCCGCTCCCCTTCCCCGCTTCATGGACAAAATTCGTCTCGGCATCATCGGCTTCGGTGGCATGGGCCGGTTTCACGCCGCCAACCTCCTCGGCGGCAAAGTCGCCCGCTGCGAACTCGTCGCCGCCTGCGACCCCGTGGCCGCCAGCCTGGAAAAATTTCCGCAACTGCACGGCTTCGCCACGCCCGGGGACTTGTTCGCGGCGCAGGACGTCGACGCCGTGCTCATCGCCACGCCGCACTACGCCCACACCACGATCGGCATCGCCGCGCTCGAGGCCGGGCTGCACGTGCTGGTGGAAAAACCCGTCTCGGTCCACCGCGCCGACGCCCGCCGGCTCATCGCGGCCCACCGCGACCGCCGCCAGGTCTTCGCCGCGATGTTCAACCAGCGCACGGATCCGTTTTATCAGGCCATCCGCCGGCTCGTGCAGGGCGGCGAGCTCGGCGCGGTCCGGCGCGTGAGCTGGACGATCACCAACTGGTTTCGCACCCACGCCTACTACGGCCTGGGCGGCTGGCGCGCGACCTGGGCCGGCGAGGGCGGCGGCGTGCTGCTCAACCAGTGCCCGCACAACCTCGACCTCTTCCAGTGGATTTTCGGGATGCCGCGCCGCGTCACCGGTCACTGCACCTTCGGCCGCTATCACGACATCGAGGTCGAGGACGACGTCACCGCCTACTTCGAATATCCCGACGGCTGCCACGCGACCTTCATCGCGTCGACCGGCGAGGCGCCCGGCACCAACCGCCTCGAGATCGCCGCCGAGCGCGGCCGGCTCGTCTACGAGGACGACCGGATCGCGTGGCTCCGCAACCAGACGCCGGGGGGCGAGTTCAGCCGCTCTTCGCCGGATCCGTTCGGCCGGCCAGACACCGAGATCGTTCCCGTCCCCGCCGACGGCCACGGCGGCCAGCATGTCGCGATTCTCCAGAACTTCGTCGACGCGATCCTCGACGGCGTGCCGTTGATCGCACCGGCGGAGGAAGGCATCCACTCGGTCGAACTCGCCAACGCCATCCTGCTCTCGGCGTGGACGGGCAGCCGCGCGGTCGAGTTACCCGTCGACGGCGCGGTCTACGAGCGGGAGCTGGCGAAGAAAATCGCCGACTCGAAACCGAACCCAGTCCGGGCCGCATCGCCGGCCGCGGATCTGAAGAAGTCCGTGGCGTGACGCCGCCGGAGTCGCGCACCCGGGGCTTGCGCCGCGGCGTCGACTGCGCAGTCACGCGAGCCGCGCCATCCTGATGAAACTCTCCCAAGTCGCCGCCCAGCTCTACACCGTGCGGGCCCATTGCCAGACCGCGGCCGACCTTGCCGTCACCGCGGGGAAAATCCGCGCCATCGGCTACACGGCGGTGCAGGTCAGCGGGTTCGGGCCGATGCCCGACGGGGAAATCGCCGGCATCCTGCACGGGGCCGGCCTGCGGATTTGCGCGACGCATGAGCCGCCGCAGCAAATCCTCGACGACCCGGATGCGTGCATCGCACGACTCCGCCGGCTCGACTGCTCGTTCGCCGCCTATCCCTCGCCGAAGGGAGTCGATCTCACGAACGCGGAACAGGTCCGGGGCCTCGCGCGGAAACTCGATGCCGCCGGTGCCGCGTTCCGCGCGGCGGGCCTCGTGCTCGGCTATCACAACCACGCGCTCGAGTTCGCGCAGTTCGAGGGCGCGCCGGTGCTCGACTACCTCTATGCGCACACGCGGCCGGAAAACGTCGCCGCGGAGCTGGACACGTATTGGGTTCACTACGGCGGGGGCGACATTCTCGAGTGGATCGAAAAGTTGCGCGGCCGCGTGCGCTCGATGCATCTCAAGGACTACGGGCTGACCGCCGACCGCCGGCCGACGTGGTGCGAACTCGGGCGCGGCACCCTCAACTGGCCGAAGATCGTCAGTGCCGCGGAGCACGGCGGTTGCGAATGGTTCATCGTCGAGCAGGACACCTGCCCCGGCGACCCGTTCGAGTCGCTGCGGATCAGCTTCGACTACGTCGCGGCGAACCTCGTGTCGGGGTGAGACACCGGCGGTCCGCGGTCTACGGGCCGGGATTCACCACCAGCGTCGTCGTCACATCGACACCGTTCTGCTGCAGCACCGCGCGGTTGGCCTGGGCGGGGAGGACATTCCCGCCAGAATCCTGTCCCGAGGTAAACTTGAGCTGCGTGACGCCGGTCACCTGCACGGGTTGGCCGTTCGCCTGCAGGAGGCTGCCACCGGTGATGCGCGCGTCTCCAGCGGATCCGACGACAATCACCGGACTCGCCGCCCCGGTCGCGCTGATGTCGCCAAGATAAAGCGGGCCGAGGAACTGCACGCCCGGTGCGTAGATGCCGGTCAGGCCGGCGCCGGCAGAGTAACGCGCGTTGGCGGACCGCAGGCCGCCGAATTTCCCATCCGTGCTCAGAATCGCGATGTAGGCGATGTCCGCGATCCCGTTATAGACGGTCGCGGTGTGTCCGGCAAAAAGCGAACTGCCGTTGTTCGCCGGATTGTTCGTGGAACTGATCGGGAGGAGAATGTTGAAGGCGCCCGTCGGATCGAACGCGGTGGCGCGCCCCACGGTGAAAACCGTGAGGTTCGTGTTCGCGTTTGCGCCGGTGACAACGATTCGCGCCCGCCCTTTCATGTAGGCGACTGCCGGCTGGTTGTAGTTCGCGGGCGCAGCCGGCCCGGAGGAGGCATCGAGCACCAGCGACAGCGTCCCGGGGCCGCTCAATTCCACCTGCACGATGTCGTCGTTGGGATCGATGAAGGATGTCCGCGTGATCTGGTTGAGCACGGAGTCCGCGGTGATCGCCTCCGCCGGCCCGGTGAGCAACACTTGGTCGAACACATTGCCGTTCGGATGGACGATGTTCACACCGATCTCGTCGCCGGCGCCGATCACCTTGCTCAGGGTGGAGACACCGACCACGGCCGGCGCACTGGTCGTGGTCACGACGGATGTCACGGCGGCCGTGTAGATGCCCGCATCGAGCGGCTGCACGTTGTCGAGGGCAAGCATCCCGGCAGTGGCGCCGGAAACATCGCTGCCATCGCGCCGCCATTGGTAAGTGGGCGCGGCCCCGCCGGCGGGCGCGGAGGCGGTCGCGCTCAGGAGGACCGGCGTGCCGGCGGCCGCGGTCTGACTCGCCGGCTGGGTAAGAATCGTCGGCGGCAACCCGACCGTGAGGACGGCGGTGACGCTTGTCGCCGATGCCTGGGAATTGCTCACGACGACAAAATAACCGCCGGCGTCCGACGGCTGCACATTCGAAAGCGTCAACGTCGAAGTCGTGGCCCCATCCACCGGTTGTCCGTTCTTGCGCCAAAGATAGCTCAGCGGCGCGGTGCTGGTCGCCGACACGGCGAGCGTCACGGTCGATCCGATCGCGACCGCCTGGCTGGCGGGCTGCGTTGCGATGACGGGAACGACACTCGACGCGCCGCCGCCTCCCCCACCGCCCGAAGAGCCGCCGCCCGAACTACCGCCGCCGCCACCGGAGCCAACGCCGCCGCCGCCAGTCGAGGCCACCGTGAAGGCAATGGCCGTCGGCGTAAGATGAGTGGTCACGTCGACCACGTGCGTCGGTCCGGTGGGATTCTTCGGGTCGACCGGCTGGGTCGAATTTTGGTGCAGCACGACGGCTGAAGTGACGGTCGCCGCCGCGACGCTCGACGGATAGCCCACGACAAACGAAAACTGCACCGGGCCGGCCTGCGGATTGATGTTGAGCCAGCTCAACGTCCCCTGCGCCCCCACGTCGGGTTTGAGCGAGGGTTCGCCCGTCCCCGATTGATAGGTCCAGCCGGCCGGCACCACGACATCGAGCGCGAACGTCGCCGGCGGCGCCGGGTAGGTGACGTTGAAGGAAAGCGTGACGACTCCGCCGCTGGAACCAAGCGTGGTCGCACCCGGCGCCAGGGTGGCGGTCTGCGCGACGACGGCGGCGCTTCCCATGAGCGCCGCGAAGGCGGTGAACCAGAACCTCACGGCAATACGAGGGACGACGTTAGTCCGTCTGGTTGGGCCCCGGGGCAAACCCATCCTCCGTGCCGCTCTGCGAATGATACTGGCCCGTGCGGGCCGATCCATTCGAATAGTCATAGAGTTGGATCACCCGTGAAAGCTCGGCGGAATCGATCCGGCCATCGTGATTACTGTCGGCCGAATGATAGGTCGTGATGGCGCCGGGACCCGGGGCAAAGCCGTCCTCCGTGGCGGGAACCGTCTGCGTGTGGTATTCGCCCGTGCGCACGGCGCCCGTCGCATATTTGTAGAGCTGGATGACACGGGTGAGTTCAACCAGATCGATCCGGCTGTCCTTGTCGATGTCGGCGGAGTGGTAGCTGGACAGGAGAATCAACGCGCGTTGCGGACTCGTGATCGTGGCGACACTGTTCGAGATCACGACGTCGTAGCTGGTGATATCGGACGCCTGGATCGAGCCGAGAGCCAGGACAGGACCGGTCGCCCCGTTGATCGCGACCGGAGCGCCGTTGACATATTTGCGCCACTGGAAGGTCGCCGCCGGCTTCGCCACGGTGTTTACGCCCAAGTAAGCCGTGTCGCCGAGCGACACGGTCTGGTTGCGCGCCAGATAGGTGATCGCCGGGGAGATTGTCGCCGGACGCTGGTTGTCGGCCGCGAATAGTTCGAAGACCACTTCGCCGGACTCGTAGCCGGGGCTGTAGGGCTCGATCTGGGCCGTGTAAGTGCCCGGAGCAAGCTTGAGGAACAGGGCCGAGTCGTAGGAATGGTTGGACGGCTGCGCACCCACATTGGCAACCACTGCACTAATGTCCGATCCACTCACCGGCGGTTGTGCAACTGAGACTTCCTCATGGCGCCAGTCTTCGGCCGTCGGACTACCCCAATCGTCGTTGAAACCGAGGTCGACATTTTTGCTGTCATAGACCGCCATCACCGGATCGGACAAGACGCCGGCAGAGAACCCGAGCGACGGACCCATCGCCCTGAGCAGATAGCTGCGGGCGACGCCCGGCGCACCCGTGAGATTGAAGCCGACCACGAGCGGCGTCTCGCCCGTCACAGGGCCGCGCATGGTCAGCATCACGATCCGCGGGAGGTCTCCCGTATCGACATCATAGACCTCCAGCAGGGCCCTGCCTCCCGAACCGTCGACGGCATCCAGTCGAGCCGTGTAGGTGCCGGGGCTGAGCGTCACGAGCAAGGCGGCATCCTTGCTCGCATCCGGCAGTGGCAGCGCGCCCACGGCCGCAAAGGCCGTCGCGACCGCCGACGGGCTGGAGCCCCAATCGTCATTGGTGGCAATTTGCACGCCGGCGGGATCGAACAAGGTGAGCCGGGGGTCGGTGAGCACGCCGCTGAAATTGAACGGAGCGCCCCCCAGCACCGGCCCGAGACCACGGATGAGAATCTGCTTCGGGGTCCCGCCCTCGATCGTGAAACTGGCTCCGATTGATCCACCGGCGGGCACGGTCGTGTTCGAGCTGAGATTGAGCAGGCTGCGCGCCAGCACATCCACCTGCGTGCCTGGGCTGAGGAACGTCCCGCCGGCGTTCGTGATCGCCACCGAGTAGACGCCTGAATTCGCCGAGGTGACGTTGGTGATCGCCAGTGACGGGTTTGTCGCACCCGCCACCGCAATCCCATTTCGCAGCCACTGGAATGTCGGCACTGGGCTGACGGTGCCCGTGAAACTGAGCGTGGCCGAGCCGCCCACGGCAAGCGTGACGTCCGCGGCCGTGTTGGTGATCGACAGATCGGGCGGCGCTTCCAGCAGCGCGAGACCAGCGGTGGCGCGATTGGGGAAGTCGAACCTCCCGCCGCCAATCAGCAGCGTGCCCGCATCCCCGAACTGCATCGTGGTCACGGGCGAAGCGAGGCCTGGCACCCGGAACGTCGGATCGATCGTGCCGTTGATATTCAACCGGGCCACGCTCGCCACATCGATCGCCAGACTCGGAGAGCCATAGCCTTCGAAACTGCCCGCCGCGACGATCTTGCCGTCGGGCTGCAGGACCACCGAGGCCACGTTCCCGTCGTAGAAGTCCGTGGCGGCAAAACCACCGTCGAGCGTGAGATCGGGATTGAGGCGCGCGACATCGCCCGTGAAGACAAAATCGTCGTTCTCCACGTCGTAGAATTCACTGAGGCTTCCTCCCACCACGAGCTTGCCGTCGGACTGCAGGGCCAGGCTGAGGACTTCCCCGTCGAAACCTCCACCGACTGCGACGCCATCGTCACGCGTGCCGTCACGATGGAGACGGATCAGCCCGGAGTCGGTGACGTTCCCGCTCCGGTAGGCCCTGAATCGGCCACCAGCATAAATATCGCCGTTGGGCAGCACCATCAGCGTATCGATCTTGTCTCCGTCATTCCACCCGGCGGCATCGCCGTTGGCGACGAATGCCCCATCCAAGGTGCCGTCGGGGCCGAGCCGCGCGAGGAGTTGCTGGAAATTGTCGCCATAGGAGGAAAACCGGCCGCCCACCAGGACGTCGCCGTCCGCTTGCAGCGCCAGGCTGCGGACGTCGTCGTTGAAACCGCTTCCGATGCCAAACGACGAGTCGCGCGCGCCGGCCGTGTCCAAGCGCACGATCCGATGGGCGGACGGCCCGTTGAAGCACGTGAACGCGCCACCGGCGATCACCTTGCCGTCGGCCTGCATGACCACGGCGTTGACGGCGCCGTTGAACCCGGTGCCGGTATTCATGAATGTCAGGTCAAGCGAACCGTCGGCATTGAGGCGAGCCAGGTCGTTCCGCGCGACGCCGTTCACGTGGTCAAAATCGCCGCCGACAATCCACGCGCCGTTGGGCGCGGGAACGATCGTGTTGACCGTGCCGGGGATGCGAACGCCGGAGTCATACGTGGCGTCGAGCGTGCCGTCGCTGTTGATCCGGACCAACGCGCCGATCGCGACGCTGTTGTAGCTGCCGGATTTGCTGTCCGGATTCGCGAGGATCTGGCCGTTGGACAGCACGACCACATCATCGGCCCCGCCACCGAAGCCGGTGCCGGGATTGAACCCGGCGTCGACGGTGCCCGTGCTCGTCAGACGGTGGATGCCGCCTCCCACGACTTCGCCGCCCAGCTGGCTTTCCCCGGCGATGACGATGGCGCCGTCGGTCTGGATATCGAACTGCCACACGCCGCCGACATTTGAACTGGCGCTCGCCGCCGGAACGAAGCCCGCATCCAGCGCGCCGGTGGTGCCGTCGAGGCGGACCAGGTGGTTGCGCGCCGTGCCGTCGTAGGAGGTGAAGTAACCGCCGATGACGATCTTGCCGTCGCCCGGCTGCAATTGGATGACGTTGGGGCTGCCGTCGAATCCGCTGCCACCGTTGTTGAACGTGATGTCGAGCGAGCCGTTCGCATTCAGCCGCGCAATGTGGCCCACGCTGGTGCCGTTGTATGACGTAAACGGACCGATCGCGACGAGCTTTCCGTCCGCCTGGCGCCGCATGTCATAGACGTCGTTGTCGAAACCGGTGCCCACGTTGAAGGAGGAATCGACGGTGCCGTCGCCGTTGAGCCGGACGATGTTGACGTTCGAGCCGTCGCGCACGCCGGCAGCGACAATCTTGTCGTCGGGTTGAATCACCAGGGCGTAAACGCTCCCCGGGAAGGCGAAGGTCGGGGTGAAGGAGGCATCGAGCGAGCCGTCCGCATTCAGCCGGGCAAGGAACCTGCGGCCAATTCCGCCGACCGATTCAAAATCTCCGCCGATCACGACCTTGTTGGTGGATTGCGCGCCCATCGCCCACACGAGCGCGTCGGGGCGCGCGGGCACAAACGCGGCATCAAGCGTGCCGTCGGCATTCAGCCGGCCGAAGCCATCGCGAGGCGCCCCTGCCATGCTCGAAAAGTCGCCGGAAACGTAGATCTTGCCGTCGTTGGCCCGGAGGGTCCAGACGACGTCGCCGTTGCCACGCTCGACCAGTGGCGCAAACCCAGCCGACGCCGTGAGCGCGGCGGGGAGATTCTGCGCCGGGTTGACGGTGACGCGCGTGACCGCGGACGCCGGCGTGCTGCCGTTCGAGACCACCACGTCGTAAAGCCCGGCATCGAACGCCGAGAGATTGTTGAGCTGCAGCGTGGCGGTCGTCGCGCCCGCGATCGGCTGGCCAAACTTGCGCCACTGGTAGGTCAGCGGGGCGGTGCCGGTCGCCGCGACGGAAAGGGTGACGCTGTCGCCAACCGCGCCGCTTGCGAACGTCGCGGGTGGATCGGTGATCGCCGGCAGCGCGAAGGCGAAACCCTTCCGGATCGTGTTCGCGTTGCCGTCGGCGACGAAGACCTTGCCCGTGCCGTCGACCTTGACGCCGAAGCCACCGGTGAACCGCGCAGCGCTGCCGATGCCGTCAACGTTGCCCGGATTCAGATAAAGCCCGCCGATCGCCGTGACGGTGCCGGCCGGCGTGATCTTGAAGACCACGCTGTTGGTGCCCGCGACGTAGACATTGTCGCCGGCATCGACGCCGACGCCATTCGGGAATCCTCCGAATGAAAAGACGGTCGTGACGTCGCCACCGGGAGTGATTTTGCGCAGGGTGCCGTTGGAATTGTCGGCGACATAGACATTGCCGTGGCTGTCCACCGCCACGTCCGCCGGGGCGTTGAACCGCGCGCCGCTGCCGCGTCCGTCGGCGTTGCCCGCACTGAACGCGAAACCGGCCAGCGTCACCACCCCGCCCGACGCGATCTCGCGGATCGTATGGGCACCCTGATCCGCGACGTAGATTATAGTGCCCAGAGCATTCACGGCGATGCCATTGGGCGCGCTGAATCGCGCCGTGCCACCCGAACCCGCGGTGCCATCGATGCTGATATTGCCACTTCCGGCCAGGCCGGCCAGAGTTGTGACCGTCACCGTTGGCGGTGGGCCCGCGGCGAACGTGATTTTACGGATCGTGCGATTGCCACGATCAGTGACATAGACGTTGCCCGCCGCATCGGTCGCCACGCCGGTGGGATTGTTGAACAATGGGCTGCCCTGAGCGGTGTCGGTGCTGCCCGAAATGCCCGGCGTGCCCGCGACGGTGGTCACGGTGCCGTTCGCGGCAATCTTGCGAATCGTGTTGTTGCTCGAATCGGCCACGTAGACGTTGCCGAAGAGGTCCGGTGCGACGCTCTTCGGGAAATTGAACAGGGCGTCGGGGCTGTCGTTGGCCCCGAAGGCAATCGGCGAACCGGCGACGGTCGTGACGAGGCCCGCGGCGGTGACCGAACGAATCGTGTCGTTCTTCGAATCGGCCACGAAAAGGTTGCCCGAGCTGTCGGCCACCAAACCCACCGGCGAATTGAAACGCGCCGTCGTGGCCGGACCCGTGGCGGCATCCAGATTCCCCAGGGCCCCGTTCGCGCCGGCCAGGGTGCCGACCGTGAGTGCGCCGCCCGCCGAAATCGCCGAGGCATCCGAGGTCGCGATCGTGCGGATCGTCTGGTTGTCCGTGACGTAGAGCACGCTGCCACCGACGCCATCGGGCTTCAACGCGATGCCGACGGGACTGGTGAACTGCGCCGTGAGCGGAAGACCGGCGGAGCCGTTGGTGCTGCCGGAAACCCCGACCTGACCAGCCATCGTGGTGACCACGCCACCAGCCGTAACTTTGCGAATGGTCCGGTTGCCGTTGTCCGCCACGTAGACGTTGCCCGCGCCGTCGACAGCAACGCCAACGGGCGAGGAGAATCGCGCCGCGCCTCCCGTGGCATCGACGCTCCCGGAGAGTCCGGCCGATCCAGCCAGTGTCGTCACGTCCCCCGTTGGACTGATTTTGCGGATGGTGCGGTTGGAGGAGTCCGCGACATAGACGTTACCCGTGCCATCGATCGTGATCGCCTGCGGGAAAGCGAACCGCGCCGTGCTGACGCCGCTGACCAGCGCGCCGTCGGCACTGCCGAAACTGCCCGCGACCCCGGCCAGCGTCGACACCGTCCCGGTCGACATGGTGATCTTGCGGATCGTCCCGTTACCGCCGTCCGCGACATAAAGATCGCCATTGCCGTCGATGGCCACCGACTGGGGCGACTTGAATCGCGCCACGGCGAGGCTGCCGTCGGCGCTCCCCTGCGCCGCCGCCATGCCGGCAAACGTCGTCACCACCCCGCCGGAAGCGATCTTGCGGATCGTCTGGCCATTGGTGTCCGCCACATAAAGATTGCCTGCACTGTCCCGCGCCACGCCGCTCGGCAGGTTGAAACGCGCCGCGCTGCCGGTGCCGTCGGCCGTGCCGATGGCCGACCGGCCCGCGAACGTGCTGAACGAGTAAGGCTCGGAGGCGTAGACCACCACCGTAACCGGGCTCGAAATCTCGCCGGCGTAGCTGTTGAACACCTCGACCGAATACCGGCCCGAGTCGCTGGTTTGCGCGTTCGTTACGGTCAGTTGCGACGTCGTGCTGCCGGAAATTGCGAGACCGTCGGTCAGCGGCAGGCCATCCTTCAACCATTGGTAACCCAGGGCCGGCGCACCGAGGGCCGACACGCCGAGGTTGAGCGTCGCGCCGACAGCGATCGTCGGCAGGCCGGATAGGCCGGTGATCGCGGGACCCGGGTTGACCGTCAGGGTCGCGATCGGGGAAACCGCCAATCCGCCCGCCGTGCTGGTCACGGTCACGGTGTAGTTGCCGGCATCGGCAGCCTGGACGCTGGTGAACGTAAGCGCCGCGTTCGTGGCGCCACCGATCGCCACCCCGTTTTTCTTCCACTGGTAGGAAAGTGTCCCGGCACCCGTCGCCGAAACCTTCAGGGCCGCCGCTCCGCCCACCGCCACCGTCTGGTCCACCGGCAGGACGCCGATCACGGGCCACGAAATCGCCGCCGAGGGCACGCCCTTGCGGATCGTATGACTGTTCGTGTCCGCGATGTAGAGATTGGCCGCTGCATCCAGCACGATGCTGCCCGGCGTGTTGAATCGCGCGTCGGTTCCGATCCCGTCGTTGCCGCCCTGCCAGAACGCCTGGCCGCCGATGGTATGAACGTAGCTGCCGTCGGGCGCGATCCGGCGCAGCGCCGCCCCGCCGTTGTCGCCCACATAGACGTAGCCGGCCGCGTCGACCGCGATGCCGACCGGAAAGGCAAATGCCGCGAGTGTCCCGGGCCCATCGACCTCCCCGAATCCAAACGTGCCACCCTGCCCGGCGAACGTCGTGACCGCACCGGAGGAGACCACGATCTTGCGAACGACGTTGTTGTTGCTGTCCGCGACAAAAAGATTGGCGCCGCCGGGACTCAGCGCGACACCCTGCGGACCGTTGAACCGCGCGGCCGATCCGTTCGCGTTGGTGAAGCCGGAGCTGCCGGCGCTGCCGGCCAGCGTGCTCACGATCCCCGTGGCAATTTCAATCTTTCGAATCGTGTGGTTGCTCGTGTCGGCGACGTAGAGGTAGGTGCCGTCGCTCGCGATGCCGCGGGGATTGTTGAAGCGTGCGACAGTCAGCCCGGCCCCGTCGGCCGAACCGGGACTGCCGACGGTGCCCGCGAGCAAAGTCAGCCCGGTGCCATCCGTGCCGATCGACCGCACTGCGTGGCCTCCCGTGGTGAAATACAGCGTCGAGCCCACCGCAACGATTCCCACCGGACTGCCGAACGTGCCGGACGCGAGCGTCGTAACCGCGCCCGCCGGGGTGATTTTACGAATCGCTCCGTTGTTTGTGTCGGCCACGTAAACGTTGTTCGCTGAGTCGACGGCCACGCCGCAGGGGGCGTTGAACCGCGCACTCGATCCGGAGACGTTGGTCGTGTTGCCCGAGGTAAACGCCAGACCCGCCAAGGTCGAAAAGGTGTAGGCCGGGTTGCTGTCCACAGTCAGGTCCGCCTGATCGCTGGTGGCGGGCGTGCCGGTGCCGGTCACGACCACCGTATACGCGCCGGCATCCGCGCCCTGCACGCCCGTCAACATCAGCGTATCGGTCGTCGCCCCGGCGACCGTGGCGGCGCTGGCGTGCGTGCCATCGCTCACGCTCACGCCATCCTTCTGCCACTGGTAAGTGAAGCTTCCGGTTCCGCTGGCGGCCACGGAGAACGTGGCGTTGAAGCCGGTGCTGACCGTCTGCGATTCGGGCTGCTGCGTTATCGCCGGCGAGGCTGAACTCTCGGACACCGAAAAATTGAAACTCGCGGCAGACGAGGTCCCGGCGGCATTGGTGACCGTCACTTGATAGGTTCCCCCATCGCCAAACTGGACGTTCTTTAGCGCCAGCGCCGGGCCCGTGACCCCAGGGATCACGGATTCGTTTTTCGTCCAGACAAAGGTCTGGCCACCGCTGGTGTCGCTCGTGACAGCCAGCACATGGTTGGTGCCCTGGTTCACGGATGACGCGGGCGCGGGGGTGACCGGGACGGGCGCATGCACGGACGACGCGGCAATCACCTCGGAACGCTGGATCGAAAAATTATCGCCGCTCGTATAGAGCCGGCCGTTGAACAGCTCCACGGAGTAGGCATTGTTGGCCGCGCCGCGATCCGTCTGGGCCCAATGCACGCCATCGGAGGAGACGAGCATGACGGCTTGCGGTCCGACGGGAAACGAGGACCCAAAGCCCGAACCGGAGGCACCCGCCGCGGCATAGTAGCGGCCATCGCGCACGCTGAGGCCGCCGAAATCCGCCTCGGTGCCGGCGTCGACGAAGGACCAGTTGACGCCGTTGGCCGAGCGATACACCGCGCCCAGATTTCCCACCGCCGTAAAGTAACCTTGATAGAAAACGACCGCACGAAACGTGTTGCCAATCCCGAGGCTGCGCTGGGTCCAGTTGGACCCGTCGGTCGACGTGAACACATAGTTGAGATTGTTGTTATTGCCGCCGACCGCGACATACACGCCGTTGCCGTAAGCCGCGCCGTAGAGGAAGTCGGAGCCGGTGTGGCTCACCAGGGTCGTGCGCGAAGTCCACGTCGCTCCGTCGCCGGACGTGAGCAAAGTGGCGTTGTTACCCGTGATGACGTAGAGGCTGTTATTGAGATAGGAAATGCTGCGGAGATTCGCCCCGCCGCCGAGCGGGGACGCCGCCGCCGGGGTCCACGTGCCGGACGGCGTCGTCGTCGTCACCAATGCGCCACCATTGCCCACGGCATAGTAGGTGGCGCCGTGCTGGAGAATGCCCCAGAGCGTGCTGGTTGCGCCTGAAGCGGCGACCGGGGTAAAGGTCAGGCCGTCGCTGGAGTGCACAATCGTGCCCAGGGTGCTGGAGCCGCCAACCGCGTAGAGTTCGCTGCCAAGCGCGCGGATTGAGAGCAGCGCACCGGTCCCGAGCGGACCCACGGTCTGCGGATCGAGCGCCCGGGTGAACGTCGACCCGTCGGTCGACTGCAAAATCAACCCCGCCTGCGTGGCGACATAGACTGCGGTCGATCCGACCCCGACAGTATTTAGAGTATCCGCCGAGTCGCCTGAATTTCCGCTGGTCCAAGCGCCGCTGCCGCCGTCCGAAGAATTAGCGATCGTGCCCGCGTTGCCTGCGGCAACGAACTTCCCGTTGAAATATCCCACGCCGCTGAACGTGGTCGTGCCCGACGCGAGCAACGTGCCCGCGGTCCACGCCGTGCCATTCGTCGAGACGGCCTCGTGGTTGGCGTCTCCCACCGCGACGAATTTGCCGCCGCCCTGCGCCACGCCTAAAAATGAATAGCCGCTGGAGCTGGCGGTGAAATTCGTATTCCAGGTGACGCCGTCGTTCGAGGAAGCAATCACCGCCGTCCCCTGAAGCTGACCGACCGCGAGATAGACGCTGCCAGTGTAGAGGACATCGTAAAACGAATTCCCCCCGGTCGGAGAGGAGTTGACGGTCCAATGCTGTCCGTCGCTCGAGGTCGCCGTGTTGCCATTGTTGCCGACCGCCACAAACGTGCCGCCGCCATAAGTCACGGCCCAGAACGCCGAGCCGGTCGCCAGCGTTTTCTGCCACGTCACGCCGGAATCGTTCGAGAGATAAATCGAACCCTGGTCCGTGCATGCAACCACGGCGGTGCCGTTCGTGGCGAGACCCCAGATCTGGCCTTCATGGGCGATGCTATGCGTCACCCAAGTCGTGCCGTCGTTCGACGTCAGCACCATGCCTGCGTCGCCCGATGCGACGTGTTTGCCACCCGGCAGAGCCAGATAGCGGTAAAGTGCGCCGCCCTGCGGCAGCGGGGTCACCCACGTCCAGCCGAGCTCGGGGCGGTCGAACAACCCGGCGACCTGCTCGCGCGTCAGGCCTGCTGCGATGCCGCCGAGTGACGCGTCGACGATGGACTCGAGATCGAAGCCGCCGGTCACGGCGTTCAACGCGGGAATCCTGTCGCGCATCACCCACGAGGAACCGAAGAGCGGTCCGGTGAAGAAGGCGGCATTCCCCTTGTCGGAGGACACGGGTTCGGTGAAAGAGAGCTCGATCTTGTCGAGCTGCGCACGAAATTCCGCCTCGGCCGGGAGGTCCTTCGCATCGAGCATGAACATCCGGCTCACTCCCGCCGGCCGCACGGTGCGGATGAACGTCGACGCCTGGCGATAGAGCGAGATGACGTTGCTCAGGGATGCCAGGGCGGCGGCGCGCTCGGAAGTGGAGCCAACCTTGAGAAAATCGGGATTGGCCGCGAGCACCTGCTGGAGCTTGAGCATGTTGCCCTGCGCCAGTTGATTCATCGCATCGAGGTTGGCGTGAAGATCCTGACCGGACAAAAAGTGGAAGACAAACTCGACTGCACTCAAGCTCGCCCGGGCCATGAGCACATCGCCGTAGTCGATATTGAGCGTCGCGGGCGACGTCGTCTCCGACGGATAGAGCGTGAGCAGAAAACCCTGGCTCGTGACGCCGGAGAGATTTCCGCGGGCCGCCGCGGTCGCCGGCAGCAGGACATTAAGCCACAACGACTCGACCGTCGTCAGATTATAACCCGCCGGGAGGATCAGGTTTCCATTGCCATCGTGCGGCAGTTGCGCCGCCCAGTTGTAGACGTCGCGGCCCGCCGATGGACCGATGTTGAGACCGTCGAGGAACTGGCTGGTGGCGGTGCCGGCTGCCGAACTGGTGTTGGCCGCGGCCGCCAACGCGAAGACGCGGGTGAATCCGAGCAAGGCGCTGGCCGTCTGATAGGCGGACGCGTCCTCCTCCGTGCCCGCCAGCGAAATGGCGTCGCCAAAATCGGCCTGCGCCGCGACGAGGTCGTGCGTCGCCAGCGCGGCGCGGCCGGCGGCGATCTTCGCGGCGGCGGCGGATCCGCCGACATGGGCAAACGCCGGGACAAACAGAACAAGAAAAACGGCGAAGATTCGTTTCATGGTGCAGGTTGAGCCAAAGTTTTTCCAGCGGAGAAAAGTGCCGCGATGTCCGCGGACGCCGGCGGGACCGTTGTGAGTTGACCGGCACGCGGGCCGGCCAGCCAGAAACACATCCTCCCGGAGGCCGGCAGCGTCGCGGCGGTCGAGCCGGCCGCGAGCTCCACTCCGGTGAGTTCAAGGGCGCCATCCTTGCGGAGCAGCGCGCTTTCGGCCGTGATCTCGCTTTGCCGCGCCCCGCCCAGCCGCAACCGCACGTGCCGCAACACGCTCGCGTTTTGTCGACCGGTGACCCGCAGGGCATCGACGATTTTCACCCCGGCGTCCGGCCAGATGGCAGCCGCATCGATCTCGAGCGTCACACCGTCGAGCACCACGAGCGGATCCCACGCCACGCGAAGGAAACCACGATGCTGATATTCCAAGGCGACATTCTCAATCTGCAGCCGGCCGATCCTCGCGCCGGTCCGGTCGTCGAAAAATCCATAGACGATCGCCTTCATACCGGGAGCATTTGCGCCGGAAGCAGGGCGCGCCTCTTGGTCCGCGATGGCCGGCAGCGGCAACGCGAGCAGCAGTAACGACCCCAACAACGACCGGACGCGATGTGTTCGGTTCATGGTTGCGACAGTCGGGCAAAGAACCCAGCGGACTCGTCTGGCAAAAATACCCCGAACCAATCCCCGTCGAAGAATCCGAAGACAGCCTGCAGGTGCGTCGCAAACCATGCGACCAAATCAGCTGGAGAGTGCATGAACGGGCGGGACGATTTTCGGGCACTAACCTGGGCAAAAATCTTCTGACGCGGCGGAAAAGTTCGCAGAAGACCTTTGCGGCAGTAAGGCGCCTCAATGGTGTTATTGAAAGTAAATAGCCAGAAGCCGGAATCCGTTGCGAGCTGGAAATGAGGTCGCGGCCCTATACCTGAGAAACGATAGCCCGGGTGCGCTTTGATTCCGGTCTTGTTGCGACCAAATTTTCTGCTAGTCATCTGCACATCACGGCTTATTGAGCCCCGCTTTGCGGGGCTGCGTTAGGAAACCGTGCTATTCTGCCTTCCAAACAGCCATGTTGCGCCAATCGATCCTCGCCGTTGCCTTCGTGCTAGTGACCCGGCTCGCCGCGCAAACGGTCGTCCTCACACCGACGAGCACGCAGTTGGATTTGGTGAACGGCGGCACGCTGATATTCAACGCGTCGGTCATTTACTCGACGCCGACGTCCGTGCTCGCTTTCAGCACGACGCTCCCCGCCAATTGGACCTACGTTTCTACCAGTAGCGGCGGTCCGGACGTCACTCCGTCCAACGGAGCCAGCGGGACGATCGGTTGGGCATACGCGCTTACCCCGGTGCCCGCGAGTCCAGCCACGTTCGGTTTCAGCGTCCACTACCCTGGCGGCATTACCGGTCTCCAGCCGCTAGGCTCTGAAAGCGTCACCCGTGATCAATCCGGATCTCCAGCGACGACCGCGCCCGGTCCAACAGTCACCCTCGCGGTGCCGACCGGTTTGGCTACTTGGAACGGAGCCACGGCCAACTGGCAGGTTAACACCAACTGGTCCAACGGGGTGGTCCCGAACAATGGCACTCCCGCCGATTCCACCTATGCCGCGACGATCGCCGGTGGAACCGTCACCCTCACTTCTGCCGTCACGGTCAACGACCTGCTCTTTACCGGTGGGACCATCACCGGCACCAGTTCCCTCACCGTGGCCGGCTCCGGTTCGAACTGGGGCGCCGGCGTTTTCTCGAGTCTGAACCAGCTGATCGTGACCCCGGACGCGTTTTTCACCGCCACCGGCAATGCCTCGCATGATTTTGGCGGGACCGCGATCGTCAACAACGGCCAGTTCATTTGGAACGACGGTGGCAGTCTTCGTTCAGGCAACAGCGGCTCGTTCGTCAATGCGAACGGGGCAACCTTCACCGATGCCTCGTCCGGCGGCGCGGTCGCCATCACCAACTCCGGGATCACGGGCAGCTTCACGTTCACCAATCAGGGCACTTACATTAAGACGGGCGCCACCGAGACGAAGATCGAGATCCCGTTCACGAATCAGGGCACCATCCTCGTCAACGCCGGCAACCTCCACTTCGACTCCACTTTCACGCAGAATGCCGGAAACATCCTGCTCGCCGCCGGCGCGATTTCGCAGTTCGACAATGGCCTGAATCTCGCCGCAGGTTCTCTCTCTGGTTCCGGCACGATCGCCGGCAATGTCACCAACTCCGCCGCGCTTTCTCCCGGGAGTATCCTTGGACAGCTCACGATCCAGGGAAATCTCGGCCTGCTGGCCACCTCGCAACTGATCTTCGATCTGGGCGGGACCACGCAGGGTGTGACTTACGATTTCCTCAGTGTTAGCGGGACCGCCACATTCGGCGGCACACTGACGCTCAATGTCGTTAACGGGGCCCGAACCACGATCCTGCCCACAGACAATTTCACGCTACTCACCGCGTCGTCGATCAGTGGCGCCTTCACCAACGTCGCAAGCGGAACCCGTTTGTTCACCTCCGATGGCGTCAGCTCGTTTCTCGTTACCTACGGCCCCTCGGGCCTCACCCTTTCCGGCTTCAGCGCCATTCCTGAGCCCTCGACTTGGACGTTGCTGGTCGTGGGTCTCGGCGCGCTCGCCATCGGCGCGCGACGGCGGGCACGGACACGCTGATAATTTCGAGCCGTGCAGCGCACAGGCAGCGCGACGAGAGTGTGAGCACGAGGCATGACTTGACGCCTAGTTTCTCCCACCCCCAACCGGCAGCCACGAATGCCGCGCTGCCGCCTTGCCTGCGGAGACGCGCACCAGACCATGCCTGCCCTGCCTCGACGGTGAATAAATGGACGCCGTCACCTTTTTTTAGCGGCCAAAATTGAAAACGCAAAAACCTTGCGTCGGAGTCTCGGTTTGGCCAAAAAGGCGCGCTGGTGTCGCACCCGCCTGTTTACATGACCTTCAAAGAAGACTCCAGTAGTTCTCCGCCGCTTGTCCGTTTTCTGAGGCCAGCGAGTAAGCACCGGGGATTTGTCGCTCGGGTGAACGGGATGAACGCGGTATTGGCGGTGGGCCTCGCGCTTGGCATCGGCAGTGCGCGTGCGCAGACGCCGCCTTCGCGCACTTGGACTGGTGCTGCCGCCACGGGCAACTTCACCGATTCCGGCAACTGGTCGGGCAGCTCGGTCCCGACGAGCGCCTTCGATCAGGACGTTACTTTCTCCGCAGCCGGGACAGCCCAAACGATCAAGATGCCGTCAGGCGGATTCACCTTGGACGACATTACGTTTAGCGGAGCATCCCGCCCTGCCTACACCTTTGTCGGCCCGGGCACGTTTACGCTCACGGGCATAATTTCCACCACCACGAGCGGCGGTGATGTTGTCTTCGCGAGCAGTCTCGGCATTACGCTCGCCCGCGACCCCGACAACAACATCCACACGGTCAGCCTCGCGGACAACAGCACAGTGAGGCTGGAATCGAATATCAATGAAGTGATCGGCACAGCCGGCGCGGGCAGTTTCATCAAGTCTGGCAATGGCACGTTTACGCTCTCCGGCAGCAATAGTTTCACCGGTGGCATCACGCTCAATGCCGGGACACTCAACCTTAACAGCGCCACCGCACCCGGCACAGGAACCTTGATCATCGATGGCGGCACGATCGACAACACCAGCGGAGTCGCGATCACCCTCACGAATAACAACGCGCAAACCTGGGGCAGCAACTTTACCTTTGGCGGCACCAATAATCTCAACCTCGGCACTGGCGCCGTTTCGCTCACCGGCAATCGCACCGTCACCATCGACGGCGGCAGCCTCACCGTGGGCGGTGTCATCGACGAGCCAGCCAGCGCGCGTAGTTTGACCAAGGCGGGACCCGGCACACTGATTCTCACCGGAGCCAACGCCTACGGGGGAAACACCATCATCTCTGCGGGCACGCTGCAGATTGGGAACGGCGGCACGAGCGGCTCGGTCGCGGGCAACATCGTCGACAATGCCGCCTTGGTCTTCAATCGTTCCGATTCCCCGACCTTCAGCGGCGCGATTTCCGGCACCGGCACGCTCACGAAACTCGGCGCCGGCACGCTCACCCTCAGCGGCAATAACACTTACACGGGCAGCACCGCGATAAACTCCGGCACCGTCCAGTTCGCGCAGGAATCGTCGCTCAAGAACACGAACTGGACCGCGGCGAAGTTCACCGTGGCCTCGGGCGCAACGGCCGCCTTCAACGTCGGCGGCACGGGTGAGTTCACCTCGAACGACTTCATCACGTTCGCCGCCCTCGGCTCTGCCACCGGCGGTTTCCAAAGCGGTTCCACCCTCGCGCTCGACACGTCCAATGCCGCAGGCGGAACCTTTACCCACGCCAGCGCCATCGCGAATCCCAACGGCGGCGCAAACCTGCTTGGCCTCGCGAAGCTCGGGACCGGCACGTTGATCCTCACCGGCGCCAGCACCTACACGGGTGGCACCACCGTCAAAGCCGGCACGCTCCAGATCGGCGCCGGCGGCACCGCGGGCTCCATCGCCGGTAACGTGGTCAACAACGCCGAACTGGCGTTTTCCCGCTCGGACGCCGTCTCGTTTGGCGGCGTGATTTCCGGGTCGGGCAATCTCACGTTGCAGGGCGGCGGCAACTTCACGCTGACGGGCCTCAACACTTACAGTGGCACCACCACGATCATCCAAGGCAGCACCCTGACCGCCGGCACCGCCAACACGCTGCCCGCCGCCACCCAGGTCGCCGTCAGTTTCGGTGCGCTGGTCGTCAACGCGTCGCAATTGATCGCCGGGCTGAGCGGCTCGAACACCGGTAATGTCACCATCGCCGGCAGCCAGACGTTGACGCTCAACAATGCCACGAACAATTCCTTCGGCGGCCTGATCTCCGGTGGCGGCGCTTTCGTCAAGAATGGCGCGGGCACCCTGACGCTGACCAATGCGAACACCTACACCGGCGGCACGACGGTCAATGCCGGCAACCTGATCCTCAACAACACCGGTTCGTCCGGCACTGGCACGGGCGATGTGACCGTCGGTAGCGGCGCCACGCTTACGGTCAGCCCGGGCAACGCCGCCGGTTCGGTCAGCGGCAACATCGCGAACTCCGGCGCCGTCGTCTTCGCCCGCACGGACCCCAACACTTACGCCGGCGTCATCTCCGGCCCCGGCACCTTCGAAAAGAAGAGCAGCGGCAATCTCACTCTCACCGGCGCCAATACCTACGGCGGCACCACCACGCTATCCGGCGGCACGTTGACGATCGGCGTCACGAACGCCCTCCCTACTTCCGCTCAGATTTCGCTCGCGCTCGGTTCCATTCTCAATGTCGCGAACGACCAGACGATCGCCGGCTTCACCGGCGCAGACGGCAGCGGCGCCTCGATTCTTCTCGGCCTCGGCAAGACGCTCACCGTGGCGATGCCCGTGGCCAACACCTCGACGACTTTTGCCGGCAGCGTCAGCGGCGACGGCGTGTTTGCGGTCAGCGGCGCCGGCAACGATATCGTCAATCTTACGGGCAGCGTCACCAACTCCGGCGGCACGGTGGTCGGCGACGGCGCATCGCTCGTCGTGGCCTCGGGCGGTTCGATTTCGGGGCCCATCACGACGAACGGCATCCTGAGTTTCGGCAATTCCGGCAGTCAGGTTGTGAGCAATGTCATCTCCGGCACCGGCGGCCTCTCCACCTCCGCCGGCACGACGACCCTGACCGCCGCCAATCTCTACAGCGGTCCCACCTCGGTCGCCGGTGGCAAGCTCATCGTTTCGAACACGAGCGGCTCCGCCACGGGGACAGGCACCGTCACCGTCAGCAGCGGCGGCATCCTCGGCGGATCGGGGTTCATCTCCGGCCCGCTCGTGCTGGGCGCCGGTGGCACGGTTTCCCCGGGCAACAGTCCCGGCAACCTTTCGGTCGGCCCCACCACCTTTGCCGGCGGTGCGACGTTTGCCTTTGATCTCAACGACGCCCAAGGCTCGCCGGGCACGAACTGGGACCTGCTTAGCATCAGCGGCACCCTCACGATCACGGCCACCAGCGCGAGCCCGTTTGTGATCAACTTGGTATCCCTCGACAGCGCGAACAATCCGGGGCTCGCCCAAAACTTCAATCCGGCCCAATCCTATTCCTGGCAATTCGTCACCAGCACCGGCATCACTGGCTTGACCGCGCCGGACGTGTTCGACTTCAGCACGAGTCAGTTCCAAAACAGCCTTGCCGGCGGCACCTTTGGAGTGAGTCAGGTCGGAAACAGCCTCTTCCTCGACTTCACGCCGGTCCCCGAGCCGTCCACTTGGGCGCTGCTGTCGCTGGGCGCAGCCGCCCTCGCGTTTGGCGCGTGGCGCCGCCGGCGTTCCGCGTAGCACGCCACGGCCGTCCGCGCGGGCCGCCCGCGTTCACCGCAACGCAATCACGCCGCCGTCGATGTCGTAGGCCGAGCCCGTGATGAATCCGGCCTCATCCGAGCACAGGAACGCCACGAGCGCCGCGACCTCCTCCGGCTCGCCCATCCGCCCGATCGGCTGCGCCGCGGACAGCGTGGCGAACATTTCCTTCTCTTTGCCAGGATAATTCTTGGCGATGTAGCCGTCGACAAACGGCGTGTGCACGCGGGCCGGACACACGCAGTTGCAGCGGATGTTTCGTCCGACGAAATCGCGCGCCACCGACAGCGTCATCGTGTGCACTGCCCCCTTGCTCATGCCGTAGGCGAAGCGATCCGCCACGCCGATTTTCGACACCGTCGACGCGAGGTTGACGATCGCGCCGCCGCCGCGGGTCAGCAGCTTCGGCACGCCGAAATGCAACCCGTGATAAACTCCCCGCACGTTCACGGCATAGACGCGGTCCAATTCCTCGGGCGTCGTCGTGAGGACGCTGCCGACGTGCGCGATGCCCGCGTTGTTCACCAGCAGGTCGAGTTGCTCGACCGTCTCAAAGGCCGCCCGCATCGCGGCCGTATCGGAGACGTCGCAAGCCACCACGCGCGCCGTGCCGCCCGCCTCGCGAATCTGAGTCGCGGTTTGTTCCCCCGTCTCGGCCCGAGCCTCGAAGATCGTCACGTGCGCCCCTTCGGCCGCGAGCCGCACGGCAATCGCGCGCCCGATGCCGGAGCCCGCCCCGGTCACGAGCGAGTATTTGCCGGCGAGACGTTGATACAGCGGTGTCATCCCCTCTCATTGCGCCGCACGCGACGGCGAGGCAATCCCTCTGTTCACCGCCCCAGCGTCGCCGCCATCAATCCGATCACGACGTCGTTGGCCAGCGTGCGAATCGTGAGCGATTTCAATTCCCTGCCCGGCTCCAGCGGCAACTCGAGCACGGTGGCCGCACCGCCCGGAACCTTTCCGCCCTTGCCCTTGAACGTCTCCCGCTCGAGCACCCGCACCTTGCCGGTCTTCAAATCCACGCGCACCGGCAGCGGCGCGTTGTCGCGAAACTGAAAATCGTCGATGAAGTAATCCTGCTCGATCGGCCACCACGTCTCCGGGTTCGCCAGCGCGAGCCGCGCCGTCATGCCATCCGTGTAGGTGACGACGACCTCGCCGTTGTCGATCCGGCTCTGCATCGGGTTGGTCGAACCCGCCATCAACAGATAGACGACCTTGGCGTGGCCGGTCAGCGGGATGACGGCTTCGTGCGGATAATTGTCCCACTGCGAGGTGAAGACGATGTTCCGCTCATTGCCGGGACCGGGCGTCGCAAAGGGAACGCCATCCGGCAGCACGATTCGCCCGCCATTCCTTGCGGCCGCCGCCCGCAGTCCGGAGTCGTCGATGTCCGCCGAGGCGTTCACGCCTCCCGCCCAGCCGCCGAGTCCCTGCTTGGGCAGCGCGAGCGATACAAACGGCGAGCGCGGCGAGCGGTATTCGTTCTTGAAAATCTGCGTCACGCGGTCGTTGAACCGGTCCGCGAGCGTCACCGGCTCGAAGTGCGCCGGGCCCGCCGGCGGCACGGAGAACGGCGACACTGTCACGCGTTCCGGTGTGCGCGCCGCCCACCATTTCATTTCTCCTTGCGCCACCCGGACGAACATCCCGCGGCTGCCCAGTGGCACCGTCTGTGCCGGCACCACGCCGGCCCAGTGCACGACGACTTCCTGCCGCGCCGCCGCCGGCGCCAGCACATCGATCCGCGGCGCGCCCACCGCGCTCTCGATCGCATGCCACGGGGTCGGCTTCCCGTTGACCGTCACGGCCGAAATCCGGTCGCGCCGCGCGATCAGCCGCAACCGTAGCAACTGCGGTTTCGAAAATCTCTGCTCGATGACATAAGAGTCGGCCTCGCCCTCGCGCCGGAACGAAAACGTCACGTCCGGATGCCGCAGGCTGGCGTGATCCCAGTTGTCCGGGAAACCGGGCTCGACGTGCAACTCACCCGCGAGCGCGTCCGGCCTCACACCGAACAACCCCTCGACGATCGCCCGCGACAGCACGCCCGAGCCATCCCCGAAATCGCGCTGCGATTCGCGACGGTAGACATCAAGGTAGGACATCGAGCCGACGTTCCCCGGCGAAATCCCCATGAACATCGCCGCCAGGAGCGACCCCTTCGCGATCTTCCATGCCTCGTCCGGCCGGCCCGCTTCCCAAAACCCAAGCGCCGTGTGCACCGCCTCACCCATCACGACGTTGTTGATCGACCAGTCGTAGGGCATCCAGTCGCTTTCCGCGAGCGTGTAGAGTCCGGCCGGGACGCCCGGCCCGCGCACCGGCAGGTGCGGAATCTGCGACTCGACCTGCTCGGTCATCTGCCACGCCTCCTGCGGCGTCGGCACCTCGGAGTCCATCGTGTGGTAAAACGTCCACACCGCCGCGCTCGGATGCACGCGCTGCAGTCCCAACCAGTCCTTCGACTCCGCAAACCAGCCGCGCTCCGGCAGCCAGAGATATTCGCGCATCGCCCGCTCGATCAATTGCGCCTCGTGCAAATAACGCGTCGGATCCTGCCCGATCAGTCGCGCCAGTCGCGCCGCCTGGACGTTGTGAAAATAATTATAGGCTGTCGCATGCATCGCGCCGCCGCCGCTGTATTGCAGGTCGTCGCTCGCCCAGATCGCCGCATACGCTTCGTAGAGCGGCAGCTTGTCCGGTCCGAACTCGCGCCGGAACAACCGCCGCTCCCACGCCAGGTGCCGCTCGATCACCGGCCACATCTGCTTCGCGAACTCCAGGTCACCGGTCCACTTCAGGTGGCGGAACAGCGCGTCGATCGCCACGAGGTTCATGTCGTAGTGGCTGTTCGACATGTCGCCGTTGGTGTGCAGCCCGGCCTCGTTGCGCGCGAGGTTCGCCTTCTCGTCGGCGGGCGGGATTTTGCCCGGAATCGGATTCGTGTTCTGCCGGCCCGCCCAGTATTCAAAGTGCTTCCGCGCGCGGTCGTGCCATCCCAAGGCATCGAGCGAATACGGACCGCGCCAGCCGAGCAGCCGCGTCCGCCACGCGATCGCGCCATGCATGATGTCCTGCTGCGGCTCGTCCCACACCGCATCGGCCGCGACGTTCAACGCGCCGACCGCCGCATTGAGAAATGCATCCGGCGTGTCGACCGCCACGCGGCCGCGAAGATCGGCAAAATGTTTCTCCGCCTCGGCGAACCGCGCCGGCAACTCCGCTTGGGTGTAGACCGGCGCCAGCGCGATCTTCGCGGCGGTCTGCGGGGCACCGACTTCGCGATAGGTGCCGAGGTCCTCGGTCGCGGTGGCGTCCGCCGCGACGCGTTGCAGCGACAGCAGCAGCGATTGCCCGTCGCCCAACGCCACCCGGCCGGTCATGACCGGCCGCGCCGTCGCGCTCGAACCGAACAAACCCGGCAGATCGCCCCACTTCGCGCCGTCGGCCACGGCGAGCTGCGTGCCGGCCGGCACGGCGCCCATGATCGTCGCCGCCTTCGCCCGCAGCGTGAACGTGCCCGCCCCGAGTTCGAACGCGTTGTCGCGACAGAACTCCGGCTTGAGCTGAAACCATTCGCTGATCGGCACCCGCTCGGTCCCGATGTCGCCGTCGCGCGAGCCCCGCTGGCCGTTGACGCCGCCGTAGGCCCAGACCAGTTCGACGCCCGCCGCAACTCCCTCCGCCTCCGCCCGCACGATCAATCCCTCGGTCTGGCTGTAGGCGATTGCGGTCAAATGCAGCACGCCGCCGTCACCAAGCAACGGATCGCGGATCTCGTAGAGCAACTCGCCCGGCCGGTAGCGCGCGGTGACGCGGGCCGCGTCATGCAGCCATTTCGCGCCCGTCGCCGAGCGCAACCCGAGCCGCAAATTGCCGCCGCGACCCGGCAGGTAGAGCACAAACTCCGGCTTGTCGCCGCCGTCGACACGGAACGCCGTGTTCCCGCCGTAAAGCGGTCGGTTGAAAAACTCCGCGCCATTCTCGATCACGAAATCCGCGCCATCGGGCCGGTAGCGCAGCGGCCGGTCGATGTTCGTGACAAGGTTGGGCGTGATGCGCGACGCGCTGATTTGCGTCTGGGCGCGACCGGCGCAGAGCGCGCAGATGAAACCGAAAACCACACGGACGGCGAGGCGGGGCATTGCGCAAAGTTCGCCCGAATCGTCGCGCATTTCGAGCCGGGAATCTTCGGACGGTCACCCGTTCACCAACGCGTCGCGGAAAACTTCCATCCCGGCACTTTTTTCTGCATCTCGATCTCGTCGTTCCGCTCGCGCAGGCCGCAGCGCAGATAAGTCGCATGCGCCCGCGCCAGCGCCGCACGATCGAGCTCGACGCCAAGCCCCGGGCCCTTCGGCAGCACCACGCAGCCCTCCTCGAATTTGATCCGGCCGCCGACGATGATTTCCTCCGACTGCCACGGGTAGTGTGTGTCGAGCGCGTAACCGAGGTTCGGCATCGCCGCACCGAGATGCGTCATCGCCGCCAGCGAGATGCCCGCGTGATTGTTCGAATGCATCGAGACACCGCGGTGGAAAATCCGGCAATGCGCGGCCAGCTCCATCGAGGCGCGCAGCCCGCCCCAATAATGGTGATCCGTGAGAATGATATCTTCCGAGCCGTGGCGCGCGCTGCCTGGCAGATCGTCGAACGAGGTCGTGCACATGTTCGTCGCGAGCGGCAGTTTCAACGCCCGCCGCACCGTCGCCATGCTTTCCTGGCCGCGCGCGGGATCCTCGAGATATTCGAGCACGCCCTCGAGTTCGCGGCCCCACTGGATCGAGGTCTCGACTGTCCAGAGGGCATTCGGGTCGAGGCGCAGCGGCACGCCGGGGCCGAACGCTTCGCGCAGCGCCTTGATCGCAGCGACCTCCTGCGCCGGCTCGAAACAGCCGCCCTTGAGCTTGATCGATTGAAAGCCGAACTCCTCCACCATCGCCTGCGCCTGCGCGACGACGCCCGCCGGATCGAGCGCTGGCTTTTGCCGCGCAGCCGCCCAACCGCTCGCCCGCGGCTCGGTGCCAAACCCGAGTTCACCGCCCGCGCCCTCGTATTTGTAGAACAGGTAGGCCGAATACGGCACGCGCTCGCGCACGACGCCGCCGAGCAGCGCCGCCACCGGCACGCCGAACGCCCGCCCCTGCAAATCGAGGCACGCCACGTCGAGCGCGCTGAAAACCTGCACGCGCGTGCGGCCGTCCCACGGCTTGTCGCCCCGCGCCGCCGAGGTCTCCGGCGAGCAACGCTCGGCCAGCTTCGCGCGCAGCGCGTTCCAGTTCAGCGGATCGGCGCCGATCACCGTGTCGCGCACCGCCGCGAGTGCGGTGTCGACCGCCGCGCTTCCCGGCACCTCGGCGAGTCCGCGCCAGCCGTCGTCGGTCACCAACTCGACAACCGTCCGCAGGCAGTAAGGCGCATGAAGGCCGGCGGCATTGAGCAACGGCGGATCGCCCAGTGCGACCGGCGTGATGTGAAACTCCGCGATCCGCACGAGGGCGAAGCGTTACTTTGCGCGCAGCGCCGTATGAAACTGCTGCAGGCCGGCGCGCACCGCGCCGCCATCGCTGCCCAATGCGACAAACGTGAAACCCCAGTCGCGGCATTTCGGCACCAGCGCGGCGTTGTGCACGAGGATGCCGGCCGCCTTGCCGCGGTTCTTCGCGGCGGTGACGACGCGCTTGAGCGCCTCGACAAATGCCGGGGACTCGATCTGGTCGCGCATGCCCATGTTGTAGCTGAGGTCCGTCGGGCCGACGAACAGCACGTCGGCCCCGTCGACCGCGGCGATGTCGTCGGCGTTCTTGATCGCCTCGGGCGTCTCGAGCTGGACGACCGTCAGCAGCCACTCGTGGACGTGCAGGTAGTATTCCTCGAAATCGCCGCCGAACGCGACGCCCCGGTGAAATTTCGCCACGCCGCGCGTGCCGTGCGGCGGATAACGCACCGCGGCAACCGCCGCGGCGGCCTCGGCGGCCGTGCTCACATACGGCGCCATGATGCCATGCGCACCCATGTCGAGCGCGCGCTTGAAACGCGGCGCCTCGTTGGCCGCGATCCGGACGATCGGCACCGCCGGTGTGCTGGCGACCGCCTGGAGTTGCGCCAGCATGGTGTCGTCGCCGCCCGCGCCGTGTTCATGGTCGATCAGGACCCAGTCGAAGCCGAGCAGGCCCGCGATTTCCGCGGTGATCGGCGAGCCGAGGTTGAGCCACGTGCCGGGAACCCATTCACGGGCGAGCACACGGGAGCGAAGTTGTCCGGAGACTTTCATGTTTTGGTTAGAGCGAGGTGTAGAGTCGGTAGAGCGCCTGGGTGCCGCAATCCTCCCAACCGCGCGCGGCGACCTGGTCGTAGAGTTTCTTCGCACCGGCCAGCCCGGGCACGTCGAGCTTCATCTCGGCGGCGCTGTCGAGCGCGATGCGGATATCCTTCAGGATGTGCTTCACGTAAAAACCCGGAGCGTAATTTTCGGCCAGGGCGCGCGGCGCGAGGTTCGTCATCGCCCAACTGCCCGCCGCGCCGCCGCTGATGCTCGCGTGCACGGCCGCCGGATCGAGGCCGGCCTTCTTCGCGTAGGCCAGCGCCTCGCACCACGACACCATGCCGACCGCAACCGCGATCTGGTTGGCCATCTTGCAATGCTGGCCGGCGCCCGCCCCGCCGAGCAGCGCGATGTTTTTTCCCATCAGTTCGAACAGCGGCTTCGCCCGGGCGAACGCCGCGGCGTCGCCGCCGACCATGATGACGAGCCGCGCCTCGCGCGCCCCGATGTCGCCGCCGGAAACCGGCGCGTCGAGCGCCGCGAGCCCGCGTTGCGCCGCGGCTCCGGCGATGCGCCGGGCGAGCACCGGGCTCGAGGTCGTCATGTCGATGAGCAGCGCACCCGGCTTCGCCCGCTCGACGACGCCGCCCGCGCCGAGGTAAGTCGCCTCCACGTCGGTCGGAAATCCGAGGATGGTGACGACGACATCCGCCGCGGCGGCGGCGCTACCGGCGGAATCGTGCCACGTGGCGCCGGCGGCGAGCAAGGCCGCGGCCTTGTCCTTCGTGCGGTTGTGCACGTGCAGCGGATGACCGGCTTTCTGCAGATGGCCGGCCATGCTGCGGCCCATGACGCCGGTGCCGATGAATGCGATCGAGAGTGGAGCGGACATGCGAATTCCTCAGGGTGAAAAAGCCAAACGTTCCGCCCATGCAAACGCGCACGGGCGGCGCGCGCGAATAAATTCTCTCCCTATCGGTCTTTTTCCCTGAACCCGCCGCAGGCCGTCGATGGCCCAACGCCCGGGCGCCAGCCCCCGCCTTGAGTCGCGCAATTCGCAACCTTCACGTCGGGGCCGGGGTGCGCGAACCTCCCCGCCCCGTCGCCCAAAAATGCGCGCGGAGCCCAGTTAACGACCGCCTTGAAGAAGCGCGCTCAAGCGTCGCTGGCGCGGGCAAACTCGTGTTGCGCGCGTTCCAGCTTGCCGACTGCTTCCTCGATGGCGTCCGCGGCGTGGCCGGAAAAACGGCGCACGTCGCCCGAGATGGTCTCAAGCGTGACCTGCACGATCTGCAGATCTTCCCTGAGGATTTCTTTTTGTTGGGGATCGTGGTTCGACGGCATGACGGGGTATGGACGCCACGAAACAAAATTTGTTCACCGTCCGAAAATTTTCCCGGGTTGGCACAAATCAGTCGCGAAGTCGTGAAGCTCGCCACGCGCGGCCCATGGTCCGAACTTGGCGCACCCAAATTGCTATTTGCCCAAAACAAGGTGAATATTGGGCCGGGTCCCCACGTCATACGGATGAGCACACGTTGGACGCCGCTTGGCCGAAACCCGTGGGCTCAAGCACGACGATGAAAAAACTCCTCCTCCACCTCGGTCTCGTCCTCGCACTCGTCCTCCCGCTCGCCGCCCAGGATACCGCTCCGGTCGTCCCGCCGGCCGCGACCACCAGGCTCGCCGCCGACCAACTCGACCAACTGCTCGGGCCGATCGCGCTCTACCCGGATGCGCTGGTCGCCCTGATTCTACCCGCGGCCACCGAGCCGGCGGACGTGGTGCTGGCGGCGCGCTACCTGCGAGACAACGGCAATCCCGACGAGGCGGCTTCCCGCGCTTGGGATGACAGCGTCACGGCACTCGTCCATTACCCGGAAGTGCTGAAGTGGATGGACGAAAACCTCACCTGGACGAAGCAGCTCGGCGAGGCGTTCCTTGACCAGCCGGCCGACGTGATGAACGCCGTGCAACGGCTGCGGGCTCGCGCCCAGGCCAGCGGCGCACTGGTCGACACGCCCCAGCAACAGGTCGTCGTCGATGCTGGCGAGGTCAGCATCATTCCCGCGCAGCCCAATGTGATCTACGTGCCGTATTACGACCCGGCCGTGGTCTACGTGAGTCAACCCGGCTACTATGCGGATCCGTTTCTGACGTTTAGCGTCGGGTTTCCCGTGGGTAACTGGCTCTCGTTCGATTGCGACTGGGGGCACCACACTATCTGGACGGCGGAGCGCCACTGGAACTGGCAGGCGCATCGCGACTGGCGCCATCCCATCTTTCCGGGTCGGCCGGGGTATGTCAGCGACCCGAACCGTCACCCTTGGAAACCGGCCCCCAACTACCCGCGCCTGCCCCGGTCGTCCTTTTATCAGGCCAACATGGCGATCGCCCGGCCCACACCGGTGATACGCTCGTCCCAGTCGCCGCCGTTCGCCCATCAAGACGGACGCCAGTGGCACGGCAACGAGCAGTCGCGAGCTGACGGACGGAGCGACCATCCGTCGAATTTCAGCCGACTCAACCAAACGCCCCCTCAGGTGCCCGCCACCGTCAACGCCGCGCCAAACCCAACTGTCGCAGCCCCCGCGTTCGCCAACCGCCGCGGCGGTGACGCTCCGCACGATTTCCGTGACCCGGGTAACCACGGGGTCGAATACCATGGTCGTCCAAGCTATCCGCCATCGGTGCCAGGGCAGCCTCCGGCCGAACATGCGATCGTTCCGCCCCGGCAGGCACCCTACATGGCAACGCCCCCGCCGAGCCGTGCGTATACCGCTCCGGCCACGCCACCGCCGCAAGCGCGCGCCGCGCCGCCCCCTCCACCGCCTGCCGCTCCGGCCCAACCCGCTTCCGAGGAAGAAAAGCGGCGCTGGAACGGCGACAACGGCCGGCGGGCCGCGCCGAACTGATTCCGCGCAATATTCCGGCAGAAACCCCGCGCGAGTTTCCCCATAGCGCGCCGGGCTTGTCACACGAGGCAACCGCGGCCCTTGTGGGCTGAATGCCGCCGCCACGCACGTCCTCGGCCCCGCTCGCGCCGCTCCCGCACGACTCCGGCGCGGACGCGGTGCTCGACCGGTTTCTCGCCGTGGCGGCGGCACGCGGACTCGAACTTTACCCCGAACAGGAGGAAGCGGTTCTCGAACTGTTTGCCGGCCGCAACGTCGTGCTCAACACACCGACCGGCTCGGGCAAGTCGCTCGTGGCCGCGGCGTTTCATTTCAAGGCGCTCTGCGCCGGCGAACGGTCGGTTTACACTTGCCCGATCAAGGCGCTCGTTAACGAAAAATTCCTCTCCCTCTGCCGCGACTTCGGTCCCGAAAACGTCGGCATGATGACCGGCGACGCCAGCGTCAACCCGGCCGCCCCCGTGCTTTGTTGCACTGCCGAAATCCTCGCCAACATCGCGCTGCACCGCGGCGCGGACAGTGACATCCGCGCGGTGATCATGGACGAATTCCACTACTACTCCGACACCGAACGCGGCTACGCCTGGCAGGCGCCACTGCTGACCATGCCGAACGCGCGTTTCCTGCTGATGTCGGCGACGCTGGGTGCGACGGAGTTTTTCGAAAAGGAAATGACCCGCGTCACCGGCGCACCGAGCGTCACCGTGCGCAGCGACCGCCGGCCGGTGCCGCTCGAGTTCGAGTATTCGGAGACGCCGCTCACGGAACGCGTCGCGGCGCTGCTGGCCGATCAGCGGGCGCCCGTCTATCTCGTCTACTTCACGCAGCGCTCGGCGTCCGAGGCGGCGCAGAGCCTGATGAGCCTCAACGTCTGCACCAAGGAGGAGAAGGCCGCCCTGCAGGTCGAACTGGAGCGCGCGCGTTTCAGCAGCCCCTACGGCAGGGAAATGCGCCGCTGGCTGCGCCACGGCATCGGCGTGCATCACGCGGGGCTGCTCCCCAAATACCGGATCCTCGTCGAACAGCTCGCCCAGAAGGGCCTGCTCAAGCTCATCTGCGGCACCGACACGCTCGGCGTCGGCATCAACGTGCCGATTCGCACCGTTGTCTTTACGCAGCTTTGGAAATACGATGGCACCAAGGCGGCCATCCTCAGCGTGCGCGATTTCCGGCAGATCGCCGGCCGCGCGGGCCGGAAGGGCTACGATGACCGCGGCTACGTCGTCGCCCAGGCGCCGGACTTCATCGTCGAAAACAAGCGCGCCGAGGAGAAGGCCGCGGGCGACCCGAAGAAGCAAAAAAAACTCGTGAAGCAGCGCGCCCCGGAGGGCGCGGTCGGCTGGGATGCGAAGACCTTCGAGCGTCTCCGGACCGCTCCGCCCGAGGGACTCGTGTCGCGCTTCGACGTGTCGCACGGCATGCTGCTGCTCGTGCTCAGCCGGGACACCGACGGCTGCCGCGCGATGCGACGGCTGATCGCCGACTGCCACGAGACACCCCACAAGAAACGCGCGCTGCGCCATCGCGCGTGGCAGCTTTTCCGCGCACTGCTCGACCGGAAAATCGTCGAGTGGATTCCGCCCCGGGCCACCGGCCGCAAGCTGCGCGTAAATGTCGAACTGCAGGACGACTTTTCCCTCCACCAGGCGTTGTCGCTCTACTTGATCGACACGCTGCCGCTCCTCGATCGCACCTCGCCCGACTATCCGTTCGACGTGCTCACGCTCTGCGAGGCCATCGTCGAGGACCCCGACCAGATTCTCCGGCGACAGGTCGACAAGCTGAAAGGCGAAAAGATCAACGAGTTGAAAGCCGCCGGCGTGGCCTATGAGGAACGGATGGAAAAGCTCGAGGAGGTCGAACACCCGAAGCCGTTGCGCGAGTTTCTCTACGACACCTTCAACGCCTTTGCCGCCGCCCACCCGTGGGTCGGACAGGAAAACGTCCGCCCAAAATCCATCGCGCGCGAGATGTTCGAACGCTATCTGTCGTTCGGCGATTATGTGCGCGACTACGGGCTTGAACGCTCCGAGGGCCTGCTGCTCCGCCATCTCTCCCAGGTCTGGAAGGTCCTGAGCCAGACCGTCCCGGAAACCGCCAAGACCGACGAGGTCGTCGAGATGGAGGACTACTTTCGCGAACTGATTCGTGGCGTCGACTCGAGCCTGCTCGAGGAATGGGAACGACTGCGCAATCCCGATTTCGTCGCCGCCGCGCCGGCGGTCGACAAGCCGGCGCGGCCGGCGACGTTCGACATCACGCGCGACGCCGCGGCGTTCCGCCGGCTCGTGCGCACGGCGATCCTCGGCTTTCTCCAGGATGTGGCGGCCCGCGATTGGGCGAGTGCCGTGTCGCGTCTCGCGACCGGTGAAGCAACGGCGCCGGCGGAAGGCGAGCCGCTGCCGGCCGAGGCGCGCCGGATCGCGGCGGTCTTCGAGTCCTTTTTTGATGCCCGCGTCCGCTTTCGCCTCGACCCCGAGGGCCGCTCCGCGAAACACACCCATTGGGGCGAAAATTCTGATGCCGGCGAATGGACGGTCGCGCAAATGCTGATCGATCCGGAAGAGCACAACGACTGGGAGTCCCGCTTCGTCGTTTCGCCCGCCGAGTCGCGGGCGGCGAACCGCGCCGTGGTTCGCTTCGAGGGCGTTGGCCCCGTCGGCGCGTAGCGGGTGGTCCGGCCGCTCAGCGGTCGGGCCGCTTCAATGCGAACGTATCCTGCGTCTTCGTGTAGGCCTCGCCGCCGAGCCGGCCGATGAGGTCAAGTTTCGCCGCATCGGGTTTGCCGTCCGCGCCCACCACGGCGTCGCTCACATGCGCGAGCTGGATGCGGCCAAACACCACGTTCGCCGCGAGCGAGCCTGTGCCGATGTGCACGATCCGGTCGAGCGTGCACTCGAACGCCACCGGCGCCGCGGCCACGCGCGGCGGCCGCACGCGTTCGCTGGGCGTCGCGACGATCCCGAATTTCTCAAACTCGCTCTCTCCGTAAGGCAGCAAAGCGGCGGTGGCGTTCATCTGCTCCGCCACGGCGAAGGACACCAGATTCACCACAAACTCGGGCACTTCCTCGATGTTGCGCACGGTGTCTTTCTTCGTGCCATCGCGGGCATTGACCGGCACGAACATCAGCGTGGGCGGGTTCGCGCAGACGCCCTGGAAAAACGAAAACGGTGCGAGGTTGGTCCTGCCTTCGCTGGAAATCGTGGAGACCCAGGCAATCGGCCGCGGGAGAATCGTTCCCACCATCCAGCCATACGTGTCGCGCGCGGAAAGCGCGGAAAAATCGAGGCGCATGACCCCAAGCTCGCCGTCCGTCTGCGCCACTGCAAGCCGCGACGCGGCCGGAGCCACCCAGCCTGCTCAGGGTGCGTCCGCGAGGTCCTTGCCGCGGAATGCGAACCTCACCACGACCGCCAGCACGTCGGACCGGTGTCGCCGTTGCCCTCACCAAATTTTCCGTGGACAAATCCGGCGTTGTCCGTCTCCTTGCGGGCATGAGTCAGCCCGAACAAAAACTCACCTCGCCCGCCAGCCTGGCGGTCGACGCCGTGCTCTTAATCGCGTTTTTCGCCTACCTCTATAGCGTCGTCTCCACCCACGTGCCGTCGACCAATCCGCACATGATCATGCTGTGGGGCGCCCTGACCGCCGGTTGCATGACCGGGGTCTTCTGGCTGGCCCTCCAGATGTTTCGCGTCGTGTTCCGCGCCCAGCGCGCGGCCCGCAAGAAATAACCGGCCAGCCACCGGTCGGAACTCGAGCGCGCCCGGACCGGCGCGCTTTTTGCTTTTTCGTGGATCCGCCGGCAGGACAGCGCGGGAACCCAACTTCCGGTTGCGTTGTCGGATTTTCTGGCTACAAATCCACGAGTCCCCATGAAACCCGACCGCCCACCGGCCCGTCGTCGCCTCGCGTCCGCCGGTCTGCTGACAACCGGCACCCTCTCTGCGGTGGCCGGCCTCTTCTTTTCCGGCTGCGCGAACAGCTACGAGGTCAAAATCGACTCCCTCGCGAAGCCCAAGGCGGAAGACGCGGTCTCTTACGAAATCCACAACGCCAATCCGCTGGTCGCCGACGATTCGCTGCGTTACAAGGAGGCGGCCGGCTTCGTCAAAACCGCGCTCTCCGGCAAGGGCATGTATGAGGCGCCCGACGGCCAGAAGGCCGACGTCGTCGTCGATCTCGACTACGGGATTGGCCCGCCGCAGATGCGCCGGGACACGGTGTCCGAGCCCGTCTACATCACCGTCCCCGGTCGCATTTACCAGGAGACCGTTCAGGTCGGCACCGACCGCGCGGGCAATCCCATCTACTCGACCATCACACGTCAGGAACCGCCGACAACCGAGATGGCCGGCTACCACGAATACGAGGTCACCACGGTCGTCTACGAGAAATACCTCAAGCTTTCCGCCCGCGAAAACAAGACCGGGGAAGAGGGCCGGCCGCCGGCCGAGATCTGGACCATCGATGCCACGAGCGAAGGCGAAAGCCACGACGTTCGCAAGAACCTGCCCATCCTCGTCGCGGCCAGCATCGAATACATCGGCAAGGACACGCATGGGCAAAAAGTCATCCACATCAAGGACGGCAGCCCTGACGTGGCCTTCGTGAAAAAGGGCATGTAGGTCGCGGGCCTCCCGCCCGGCCGCGGAAAGCGCAGCTTCACCCGCCTCCGTCGGCGGCCAGTGGCCGCCGCGTTAGACCCTGTCGCGGCGCTTCCGCTTTTCCACGCGCGTCGATGCGATGATCGCAAGTTCGTAGAGCAAGTAGAGCGGAACCGCAAAAATCGTCTGCGTGAACGGGTCGGGCGTCGGCGTCACGATCGCCGCGATGATGAAGCAAAGCACGAACGAGTGGCGGCGGTATTTCCGCAGGAATTCCACCGTCACCAAGCCCAGCCACACGAGCAGCACGATCACGAGCGGAAATTCGAACGATGCGCCGACCCCCAGCACGAGCCACATCAGCAGGCTGTAATAGCTGGCGGGCGTCCAGTTCAGCGCGTAGTGGAACATCTGGTTGATCTGCACCGCCACGCCGATCGTGTTCGGCACCAGCAGAAAAAAGCTGAACGCCGCCCCCGAGAGAAACAGCACGAGCGCCGACCCGCAGATGGGCAGCACCGCCTTCAACTCTTTTTCCGTCAACGCCGGCGCCACGAATTGACCGATGAAAAACAACATGAAGGGCGCCGACAGGACGAGCCCCCCCAGGACGCACATCTGGATGACGACATTGAAGCCCTCCATGATCGTGATCGTGCCCAGCTGCATCACCACGTCGGGATACTTCGCCTGTGCCGTGACCATCGGCCAGAGGAGAACGTCGTTGAACTCCTTCAGATAGATGCCGATCAGCGAGGCGAAAACGGTGAAAACCACCGCGCATTTGACCAGCGTCCAGCGCAGCTCCTCGAGATGGCCCCAGAATCCCATGGGTTTCTCGCGCGCCGGCGGCGGTTCGGCAGGCTCGACTAGGTCGGGATGGTCGTCGGAATCGCTCACAGTGATGAGGGGAACCGGCATCGTGGGAAGTTTTCCAAAAAACGGAAGCGCGTTTGCTCGGCCGGTATCCGACGCCGCCGTCTAACGGCGGCGGGGCCCCTCCGGCGGGCGAAGTTTGTGTCATATTTTGCCAAAAGCTGCGCGCCCGGTGGCCGGCGATTGCTGCGCCGTTGACACACCCCGCCGCCGGGCTATGCCCTCGTTCCCTGTGCGTCTCCCGACGGGACCCCGCAGTCTAAATCCGAAAACCACTATCATGGCCGCCAAATCCAAAGCGAAAAAACCCGCCAAAAAAACTCCCGCCGCGAAGGCGCTCAAATACGTCTACCTCTTCGGGAAAAAGACCGACGGTAACGGCTCGATGAAGCCGCTCCTCGGCGGCAAGGGCGCCAACCTCGCCGAGATGTGCCGCATCGGCCTGCCGGTGCCCCCGGGCTTCACCATCACGACCGAGGTCTGCACCTACTACTACGCCAACAAGCGCACCTACCCCGCCGCCCTCCGCGGCCAGATGGAAACCGGCATCGCCAGCCTCGAGGCCCAGACCGGCATGAAGTTCGGCGATCTCGTCAACCCGCTGCTCGTCTCCGTCCGTTCCGGCGCCCGCGACTCCATGCCGGGCATGATGGACACCATCCTCAACCTCGGCCTCAACGACAACACCGTCGTCGCCCTCGCCAAGAAGACCAACAACGAGCGTTTTGCCTGGGACTGCTACCGCCGCTTTGTCCAGATGTATGGCGACGTCGTGCTCGGCGTCCAGAAACGCCCCGACGAGGACCACGAGCCGTTCGAGGTGGTCATCGGCAAGCTCAAGGACGAGCGCTACGGCAACCACGAGATCGAGGACACCAAGCTTTCCGTCGACGACCTGAAGGAACTCGTCGTCCGCTTCAAGGCTCTCGTCAAGGAGCGCGCCGGCAAGGCCTTCCCGGCCACGCCATGGGAGCAGCTCGAGGGCGCCGCGGGCGCCGTGTTCGGCTCCTGGATGAACGACCGCGCCATCGTTTACCGCCGCAAATACGGCATTCCCACCGAGTGGGGCACCGCCGTCAACGTGCAGGCCATGGTCTACGGCAACACCGGTGACACCTCCGGCTCCGGCGTCGCGTTCACCCGCAACCCGGCCAACGGCATCAAGGAATTCTACGGCGAGTTCCTCATCAACGCGCAGGGCGAGGACGTCGTCGCCGGCGTCCGCACCCCCGAGCCCGTCGCCGAGCTGAAGAAGCAGATGCCAAAGGCCTACCACGAGCTCGAGCGCATCCGCCAGAACCTCGAGAAACATTTCAAGGACGTCCAGGACTTCGAGTTCACCATCCAGGAAGGCGTCGTCTACATGCTGCAGACGCGCAACGGCAAGCGCACCGCGATGGCCGCGCTCAAGTTCTCCATGGACATGGTCAAGGAGAAGCTCATCGACTGGAAGACCGCCATCGCGCGCAACCCGGCCGACCAGCTCGAGCAGCTGCTCGCCCCGGTGTTCGACCTCGCCGACGTGAAGAAGGCGGGCGTCATCGCCACCGGCCTCCCCGCCGGCCCCGGCGCGGCCTCCGGCCAGATCTACCTCAACGCCGACCGCGCGGTCGTCGCCGCCGAGAAGGGCGAAAAGGTCCTCCTCGTCCGCATCGAGACCTCGCCCGAGGACCTCCGCGGCATGATCGCGGCCGAGGGCATCCTCACCGCCCGCGGCGG